>CANMKG010000001.1 GCA_947498505.1 uncultured Maribacter sp.
ATAATGCTGATGATGATGATGACGGAGACGGTACCCCAGATGTTGATGATGCTTTTCCATTAGATCCAAATGAAGATGCTGATACGGATAATGATGGTACAGGCGATAATGCTGATGATGATGATGACGGAGACGGTACCCCAGATGTTGATGATGCTTTTCCATTAGATCCAAATGAAGATACGGATACTGATAATGATGGTACAGGCGATAATGCCGATGACGATGATGACGGAGATGGTACCCCAGACGGAGATGATGCTTTTCCATTAGATCCAAATGAAGATACTGATACCGATAATGATGGTACAGGAGATAATGCCGATGACGATGATGATGGAGACGGTACCCCAGACGGAGACGATGCTTTTCCATTAGATCCAAATGAAGATACTGATACTGATAATGATGGTACGGGCGATAATGCCGATGACGATGATGACGGAGATGGTACTCCAGATGGAGACGATGCTTTCCCATTAGATCCAAATGAAGATACGGATACTGATAATGATGGTACAGGCGATAATGCCGATGACGATGATGATGGAGACGGAACACCAGACGGAGACGATGCTTTCCCATTAGATCCAAATGAAGATACTGATACCGATAATGATGGTACTGGTGATAATGCCGATAACGATGATGATGATGACGGGACCCCAGATTCAGATGATGACTTTCCATTAGATCCAAATGAGGATACTGATACCGATAATGATGGAATTGGAGACAATTCAGATGACGACGATGATGATGATGGTACACCAGACTCTGAAGACGCATTTCCATTAGACCCAACAGAAGATACTGACAGTGATAACGATGGTATTGGCGATTATACGGATGATGATGATGATGGCGATGGTAATATTGATACCGATAGTGATGGCGATGGTCTAGGAAACAATATCGATTTAGACGATGATAATGATGGTTCATTAGATTTTGAAGATGCATTCCCTACTGATCCAACCGAAGACATTGATACGGATAATGATGGAGTAGGTGACAATGCCGATGAAGATGATGATAACGACGGATTCTCTGATGTTGAGGAAGAAAGAGAAGGAACAGACTCCAAGAACTTTGAAAGTACACCAGAGGATACTGATGGTGATGGCATATCAGATAGTATAGATCCAGATGATGACAATGATGGTGTAATAGATAGTGATGATGCTTTTCCAAAAACTGCAGAACCTACATTAATACCAGCAGAAGCTTTTACTCCAAATGGAGATGGTAATAATGATGCATGGATTGTACCAGGTATAGATAATTATCCAAACTCTAATGTTAGAGTCTATAATAGATGGGGTCATGAAGTCTTTTCCGCCTTCAATTATCGAAATGATTGGGAAGGTAATTACAACTCCAATTCTGAGAAATTACCACCAGGGTCATACATGTATATTATTGATTTAGGTATTGGAAGTCCATTAATTAAAGGTTGGTTATTCATCAATTATTAAAATAGATAAACATGAAAATTTTAAATATATACATCACTTTAGTTTTGTTGCTATGCACTTTGGTAGTCTCAGCACAACAAGACCCTAATTATACATTCTATAGGTATAATATGAATTTAATTAATCCAGCCTATGCTGGAGCAAATGACGGTACGGATATAGGTTTAAATGTTCGAAGCCAATGGGCTAGTGTAGAGGGAGCCCCCGAAACCCAGAGTGTAATCTTTGGAACTCCAATGGGAAAAAACCTTGGAATAGGAGTGTCTATAATAAACGATAGAACGTTTATTGAAAATCAAACTTCAGTGGCACTGGACTTTTCGTATAAACTTAAATTAAATGAGAAAAACAGGGTTTATTTTGGGTTTAAGGCAGGCTTTAATTCTTATGATGCAAATACTTCTGGATTAATGACATATGGTATATCTCAAGACCCTTCATTAATGAATATTGACGGAAGGTATAACGTAAACTTTGGAGCTGGTGTTCTCCTTAAAAACGAGAAGTACTTTATTGCTTTTTCCATACCTAAAATCCTAACTCCCGAAAGGTTAGAACATGATGATGGTATTGCCCGTTTAGGAGTGGACAGAATGCACATGTATCTAGCAGCTGGATATGACTTTAGATTGAGTGATAATGTTGTTTTAAAGCCATCAGTTTTATTCAGACACGTAAACGCATCACCATTGTCAGTTGACGCTACTGCGTTACTTGAATTGAGTAAACGTTTTGAAATAGGAGCAGCTTATCGATTAGATGAAAGTATGAGCGGACTTTTAATTTTTAAAGCCAACCAGTGGTTTCAGATAGGGTATGCATATGAAGCTGCATTTGAAAGTCCAGTTAGAGATTTAGATAACGGGACACATGAAATAATGTTAAACATCAAATTATAAAAAGAAGTAGTTTAAGTATTTTTTGGGGCGCATAACTATTATTTAGTTATGTATGCAAAAAAGGCAATCACAAATGTGGTTGCTTTTTTTGTATTAAAAACTGTAATGTATCTAACTTTAGAATTTAAAATCATTTTTTACTTTTTTAAAACTACAATAGCAAAGAAAGCCTAAATTTAGGGCTACGGTTTATTCAAAAGACAAGATTTACATAATGCATAAAAGTTATTTAAGATTCTCATTCATTTTCATTTTTTTATTCAGTGTACAACTTGGTGTAAGTCAAATAACACTACTAGGAGACAATGCCCCATATGATAATGTTTTAGATGGAGATTTTAATGCTGTATGGGCATATTGGCGAGAGGCTAAACAGTCGCCTTTTTGGATAACTAAAATTGGTGAAGGCAAAGAGCCTATGGGATTACATCATGGAGCTTTGTTTAGTATGAATAAAGTTGGTGTTGCCGAGTCCAGAATATTAAATGCTAATTCGGAATATCAACATCCCAAAAGTGGAGATGTGTTAAATTGGAGTTTTGGTGCCGACTTAGAATACATAAGTAACGGAACCATTTCAATTAGCTTAGTTTTTGGAACCCAAGAAAGAGTTCTGGCAGAAAAGGTTAGGTTAAAAGGTTCAGATAAAATAATTGAACATTTTAATGGTCAATATGTTATTAATAAGGAAGATCAGCAAGCTGGGCTCCCTTTTATAAGAGCTACTTTTTATTCAGGAGAAGATGTAAAAGTGTATTTGCATTATGTAAATATAAGTGTTGAAAAAGAGGAAAAACGAGGTCCAAAACTGTTTGCTGAAGCAAAAGAAAAGGGGATAGTCTTAAGCTGGGAAGATGAACTAGCAAGTGAAAAAACAATGTTTAACATATATCGTCGTCAGACAGAAAGAGCTCCATTTAAGAAAATAGGAGAAACCTCTAAATATATGTTTTTGGATAGCAATTTTACTAATGGTTTGGCATATACATATGTAATAACTAGACGAGATGAGAGTGAATCATCTGGCTCAAATAAAGTAGTAATTGCAAAAATAGATGAGGAGCCTCCAGTACCGCCAACCCAATTAAGTACAGAGGTATTTGAAACTGAAGTGAAAATATCATGGGAGAGTAGTAAAAATAATGATATAAAAAATTATTCTATTTATAGAGGCAATGATGCTGGTGACAATTTCCAACAAATTGCTCATGATATTTCGGGAAATAGTTTTGTAGACTTTACACCTGAAAAAGAAAAAATTAATACATATATAGTTTATGCTCATGATTTCAGTGGTAACAAAAGCGTGGCTTCTGAGGTAACTAAAGCTAAGGTTAGGGCTTTTAAAGGAGCTTCATTTAGTGATTTAATTTTACCAATGCCTATTCATGAAAAGTTAAATTCTACCCTTTGGGGAACTCAAGATGTACTACCCAGAGATTCAGATAATGGAATTGAGCATCCTGAATGGAGTTATTGGGGTGGGCGTCCAGTTAAAGATATGGACGGAAAATACCATATGAATGTTACCAGATGGCCTGCAAATGCTACAAAGGGACATTGGGAATGGCCAAATTCTACGGTAGCTTATACCGTGGCCGACAAACCTACAGGGCCTTATATTGTTCAAAAAGATGTTGCATACACCTTTAATGAAGGGTATGGCCATAATCCAGATGTTGTTTTGTGTAATGATGGTACGTACCTTTTATATTCATTAATAAATTGGGAGGCAACCTTGTTTACATCTAAAACAATGAAAGGTCCGTGGAAAAGGCTAGGAGTCATTACAGTTAATGAAGAAGAATCGGGTGAAAAACCAAATTTGTATTACAGGTTTTATCGAAATCTTTCTGGAGTTCATTTAGATGATGGTCGTTATTTGTTTGTTACAAAAGCTGGTGCCATTATGCTTAGTGAAGGAACAAACCCATTGGGTCCGTATAATGTGTTAACCAAACCAATTCAAGGAAATAGTATTATTCCAGAAAAATACAGAAACTCAAATTACGAAGATCCAGTAATATGGAAAGATGATTTACAGTTTCATATGATTATCAATGCCTTTTGGGATTACAGAGCAATTTACCTTAGATCAAAAGATGGTATTCATTGGAAGTTTAATCCAGGTACTGCATATACACCAAATAATACTTTTTATGAGGACGGAACGCAGACGCATTGGTATAAGTTAGAACGTCCACATATACTACAAGATGAACATTTAAGAGCAACACACCTTTCTCTGGCTGTGATTGACGTTCCCAAAAGAGATGATCTAGCACGTGATAAACATAGCTCTAAAAATATAATTCTTCCCTTAGTTAAGCACAAACTCCTAAAAATGCTTAACAGGAAAAAAGTTGAATCAGAAACTAAAAAAATAAAAGTTCTTATCAAGTCAGAAGAGGGTTTTAATGCTCAAACGGATATTGATTTAGAAAGCTTGCGATTTGGAGGCTCTGAAGCGGTAAATTTTGGAGGAGGAAGTAAGCTTATGAAAACAAAGAAAAAGGGTAATGACTTAATTCTCGTATTTAAAGGAGAAGGAAACAGTATTACCAATAAAAACTTTGTTTGTAAGTTATTAGGTAGAACAAAAAATGGGGGACTTCTTATAGGGTTTACCCATTTAAAGGTTATGTAATATAGGGTAAAACTAAAACCTATGAAATTTTACCAGTACAACTATCAAAGTAATTTTTGAACTTTGGTAACATAACCCTAATATCTTATAATTATGAAAAATGCTATAACCTACACACTGGCTTTTACATGTATTATTTTTCTTTTTAGTTATACAGTTTCAGCCCAAACAGAAACACAAAAAAGAATGGAAAACTATCTCGAGTTAAAAAAACTCGGATATAAAGACAAAGCCATTTTTGAAGATTTGGGAAATGCAAACTTCTTACTAGAAGACTATGAAACTGCTTTGTTTTGGTATGAAAGACTAAAAGAAATAAGTAAAAACAAAGAACTTAGTAATACTTATAACCAGAGGTATCATTATGCCATTCAGAAAAATGGCGTTCTGTTTAATACAGAACAGCAGGAAAACAGAGATTGGCTTGCAATGATTAAGTCAGACTATGAAGTAAAAGGTAAACCTACTAAAAACAAACAATTAGCAAGTGCTTATAGAGCTATTGATGCGCAGCTTAAAGATTTACACATGGTAAATAAAAGCGAAATGGTTAGCGTAGAAGACCAAAAAAACTACAAAGCTCCAATGGCTATAACACCAGATGGAAATACAGCATACTTTAGTAAGGAAGTTCAGATAAAGCCGTTGTATGGAATTTTTTCTAAAAAACAGACAATTAGTAAAATTTACCGTGCAGATAAAATGGATGGCGAATGGACAAATATCAAACAAGTTGCCGTATGCCCAAAATATGCTTCAGCAAAACACCCCACAATATCGTTAGATGGTACTCGGTTATTTTTTGCTTCTGATATGCCAGGAAGTTTTGGGGCATATGATATTTATGTTGCTAATATTAATAGCAACGGAACATATGGAGAAGCTAAAAACTTAGGAGAAAAAGTAAACACTAAACAAAATGACGTTTTCCCAAGAATGTTAGGAGATAATACATTGTTTTTTGCTTCAGAAGGGCGAAATGGTCAAGGAGGTTTAGACGTTTATATGGTTGAAGTTGACCAAAAAAAGATTGGTTTGGCGGTTAATTTAGGAAGCCCTATAAATAGTACAGGAGATGATTTTTCGATAGAATTTGTGAATCAAAAAGGAATGGGGTACGTAATTTCCAATAGAGGAAAAAACAAAAAGACCATTCAACAAGTAGCTTTTACCTATGATACTAATGAAAAGGAATTAGCTAGTAATAAAAGAAATTATAACATCTTAGAAATTTTAAACGATAACTCAAAAGTGAACTATTCATCATCAGTATATGAAGATGATTTAGAGTAAAAGTTCCCTTAATGATAGTTGCTCGTTTACCAAAATAACCTGTATTAAAATACAGATTAATTGGGTGTCATTTTCCCTATTCATTTTAATAGGGTTGTATAACAGTAAATTTTAGTAAGATGAAACATAAGACCACAACTTCTTTTATATATGGATTACTGATAGTTCTGTTCGCTTTTTTTAGTGTGCAGACTTCGGTGGCCCAAGAAACAGAAATACAACCAAATGTTGGGTCAAAAACAACATATCACAATCAATTATTTTTTAATAGATTTTTGATTAACCCTACATTTTCGTTAGTAAGAGAAAACAAAACCTATTTGAATGTTTTACATAGAAACCAATATGCTACGTTCGAGGATAACAGCCAAAACTATTTTTTAGGATTTAGTAATAAGTTAAATGAAAATACAGCATTAGGTTTAAGTGTATATAGTCAATGGGCAGGCGTAGTTCAAGAATTTGGATTTAATGCCAATTACGCAAGATCTGTACGTTTAGGAACAAATAGTAGGTTAACTTTTGGAGCAAACGTCAGCTATTTTAATGAAGGACTTAATAAAAATAGGGTAGTAGTATCTGATGATGATACTACAATTAATGAAGCTCAAAAAGAAAGTAAAATTGCAGTACAACCGGGAATAACATTATCTCTGGGTAGTTTTGATTTTGGTTTGTATGCCCACGATATACTTAAATATAATCAAACAAGTAATGAGTTTGTAACAAACTTTAATGAAAAAAGTATTAAAGCATCACTTCAATATACCCATATGTTTAATACAACAAGAGGTCTATTTGCTGATGCGCGTTTAATGCCTTTGTTGCAAGTCAATAAAAATGAAGAGGGCAATTTAGGTTACTTGGGAGCCGTACTATTAGAGTTGCCAAAATATGGTTGGTTGCAAAGTACTGTTGATGATGAGTATGGAATATCATTGGGCTTTGGATTTAATGTAAGTAAAAAAATATCACTTGGATATTTGGTTGAAAAAGGTATAGAAAAAGAAGCTCAAGATTTAGGTTGGAATCATGAAATTTCAATGGCGTACACCATGAAGAATACTAAAAATAATGGGATTGGTTTTGCAGAAAGATCAAATGATGCCAAGATTGATGAAATTGTAAGAAACTACGAAGAGCAAATTTTACAATTAACCGCTGAGAAAAATAAGACGGATAAAGATATTGCTAACACAGAGGTAACCTATAATCAGAGTGAAAATACAAATGACTTAGCATATCAAAATCGTTTGATTTTAGATGAGCTTATGTTAAGACAAGATTCTATTGAGGAAGCCCGTACAAGAGCTTTTGAAAAAAGGTTTGAATTCATAGTTAGAACATTACGTAGCGAGATTAAAACCAATACTAAAGGTAAAAAAGAAATTAGAAGGGCATCATCTAAAGGAAGTTTAGCATCTAATCAGCAGCATACTAAAATTAATAGAGATAATTATAAAGAGCTTCCAATTAAAGTTTTAAATCAGTCTAATATAATAGGTGTAAAGTCTGGTTATTATGTTATTGCTAACGTATATAAAAACAAGAGATACAAAGATGCTTTTATGAAAACATTAAAAAATCAAGGCATTGAAGCTAAACAATTCTATAATAAAGAAAATGGTTTGTATTATGTGTATTTAGCTGATTTTAACTTTAAACAAGATGCTGAGACAGCCTTTGTATCACATTTAGATGGAAAGTATCACGATGAAAAATGGATTATGCAAGTAGATAATTCAGCGGCCACAGCTTTAAATATGTATTCAGAATAAATTAGTAGTCTCCCTGCTGTAAGATTAGGGATTATGTTACAGTTTAAATATTTACGTTGAAGAAAGAGGGGGAGAATCCGGGGGGACAAATATCTCCCTCTTTTTTGTAAATACTTATGGGAGTTCTGTGTTTTATTATAGGTTCCAAAAAATAGTCACTATTGTGCATTTTAACGAAAAAATATATCAATTCAACGAGCGTACCTTATTTTTCTTTATATTTAGATAGTTCTAGAGCTTATTAAAAAATTAATTGTCAAACATCCTAATCCCCCCAATGAATATGGAAAAAAGACTTTACTCAAAAAGAACCACACATCACCATTCAGGCTTCGGTATTAAAAAAGGAAGGAGTCACCCACTCATCTCACATTTGAAACCTTAAATTATAGTTTGCCCCAAACAGGCTTATAATTTAATTATAAAAAGGAATATATATTCTTAGTTGCTGTGTGTCTACAACACTGCATTTGTACTAAGTATGTGTAATAACCCTATGACTGTACTCAATTATTGTTCAAATAATTGGGAAGAAATTCTGATGCCTTTTTTGAGGTGTTTAAACTTAACCTACTTAATTCAAAACCGCTTTGTTTTTTTAAACTAATTGGCTAAATAGAATATGTTATGAATTCAAATATTTTAAAAATTATTATTATAGATACAGATTTACGCTTACACGAATCTTATAAATGGTTTTTTGCAAATTATACTGACTATGCATTGGTTGGATTATATACATCCACTGAAGATGCGGAAAAAGAGTACCATAATACAAAACCTGATATTATTATTTCTGAAGTTCATCTTCCTGTAATAGGAGGTATAGAGAGTATTAGATTATTTAGAGCAAAAAATAGAAATGTAAAAATAATCATGATAAGCAATCGACCAGATTTTGAACTTGTGAAAAAAGCGTTTAAAAGTGGTGCAAATGGTTACTTAACAAGACCCGTAGATAAAGATCGCTTATACAATGCGTTAAATGCTATAAAATACGAAGGTGCTGCTATGAGTAATGACATTGTGAAAAAAGTGATTTCTAATTTTCATAGAAAATCGTACAAGTTTTTTTCAGAGCGTGAAAATCAAATCATTGATTACTTGTGTAAAGGAGCTACCTATAAAATGATAGCGGATAAGCTTTTTGTTACGACAAGTACCATTAACTTTCATATCCAAAATATTTACTTAAAACTTAATGTAAATTCAAAATCTGAGGCTTTAATAAAGTTACGAGAGCTCTAAAAAAAAAGAGGGATAGTAACCACAACTATCCCTCTAAACATATTTAACCTAACCACTATTACTATTAAGTTTTTGTGTACTTTTTGATAAATATTTTTGGAGTATTGCATCCATTGCTGTTTTGTTTGAGTTTTGAAACAGTATAGCCTTAAAAAATGCCATATACTTTTCTGTAATATTGTACATCGATAAAGAGTACGCAGCTTTGTAATTAGCTTTACCCAAAAACTTTTGATATTTATCATGAGCCAGAATTACGTGAATAGCGTTTCCTAACGATTCTACATTTTTAGGGGAATAAAACTCAGCCATAAATTTTCTTTTTTTAATGATCGAGTTATATATGTTATGATAAGGCATTACCATTGCTTTTCCGTAACTACCAGCTAAATGCACTTCTTTTAAAATACTTGTTTTTATGGTATTGGAGAAAACAACTATAGAACATTGTTCAAATAATTTTGAAACATCCTGAGAAGCTATATGTTCTATAAAATGCACCTGTGGTGTATGAAAATATTGCTGCTTAATTTTACTTAAATACCCAGGTGTTTGTTTACTATCTTCCCCAGCAATTATAATTTCTATGTTTTCGTTTGTTCGCTCTCTTAAAAATTCTACACTTTCAATTAAAATGTCCAAATTATAACTCGGGTCAAACTTTCCAAACGCCAAAATTTTTCTTGACCCACGGGGAATGTTAAAGTTTGGAGGAACCATTTTTTGAAAAGCATCGTAAGGTATAACAGCGGCATTACGAGCTTTGTATTTTTCTTCTAAAACAGATAGGTGACTTTGCTTAGTTACTGCTATAAGGTCTGAAAACAGTAATAGTTTGGTAAAAACGAAATTTAGATTTTTTTGAATGTTAAACAAAGAATACTTTTTGTCGTCATTTAATTCTTCCTCTAAGATGTTATGCAGTAAACTTACGACAGCAATTTTTTTCGTCTTTAAAAGCGTAGGTAGAACTGTGTAAATAGAAGCTTTAATTCTTGCTGCAGAATGTAAAAATTGATAATTAATTAAAACAAGGTCTGGAGCAATTTGCAAAATAACATTTCTTATCCTGTAAATGTCCCAAAAGTAGTTTAAGTTTAAAATGGGCTTTACAGTTATTTTACATCCTTCATTTTTAAAATTTAATTCTTTACTACTTATTGGTTTGTTGGTTAGTAGGGTTATTTCTGTAATATCTTTTTCCAACCTTAAATGTTTGAGTAATAAGTAAGAATACGGCAACAAGGTGTCATTGTTTTTAGGATATTCCGTAAGTATTACTAATTTCATTTAAGTCGTTTTTCTGTAATTTCTATAGTTCAAATATCCATGAATAATTTTGTTGTATTTTGTTTTTACGGTTCATTCAGCATTTGGTATAGACGAAACGAAATTCATAGACGATAAGCAGTCCATTAGTTTGGATGTTAAAAATTACGAAAGCGTTTTCGTAATTTTTTGAGTCATCTTAATGTGGGATTAACTATCTTATTTTCAATAGTTTAAATGTTTTTATTTGAAGTTTACTAAAGACGCATGAGTCATTTTCTGATTTAGGTTTGGGTTAAAATTACTGTATGTAGAAGGCTTTGTAATAAATTTGAGAGAGACAGGACATTGTAGTATTACAAATTCAAAAGTTATTTATGTATTACTTAGGGTTAGATATTGGAAGCTCGTCCATAAAGGCAGCTTTAGTAGAAATTTCTAGTGGGAAAAGTATTGGTGTTGTACAAGAACCAGAAAAAGAAATGAGTATTCATGCTTCTCAAAAAGGATGGGCGGAGCAAGCTCCTGAAGATTGGTGGAAGTATTGTTGTGATGCTATTGTAAAGTTAAAAACAAAGTATAAAATTTCTAGAACGCAGATTAAAGGTATAGGTATTTCGTATCAAATGCATGGGTTAGTATTGTTAGATAAGAAGGGAAAACCGTTACGTAAATCAATTATATGGTGTGATAGTAGAGCAGTGACCACAGGTGAAAACGCTTATGAAGCCATCGGAGAAGTAAAATGTAAAACACATTTATTAAACTCTCCTGCCAATTTTACAGCATCTAAACTAAAATGGGTTAAAGAAAACGAACCTGAAATATATAAATCTATTTATAAGTTTATGCTTCCTGGAGATTACATAGCTTATAAGTTTAGCAATGTAATGAATACCACAATATCTGGTTTGTCAGAAGGAATATTTTGGGATTTCAAAAAAAACAATATTGCATCCTTTTTAATGGAGCATTACGGCATAGAAGAAAATATGATTCCTGATATTGTTGACACATTTGGTTTACAATCTAAGGTTAACGGTATAGGTGAGGCGGAAAGTGCTATCGCTGCAGGAACTCCAATTTTTTATAGAGCGGGTGACCAACCTAACAATGCACTTTCATTGAATGTTTTTGAGCCTGGTGAAATAGCAGCAACAGGTGGAACTTCTGGAGTTGTTTATGCAGTGACTAATAGTCTTTCTGTTGAAGAAAGTTCAAGAGTAAACAATTTTGCACATGTTAACTATACTAAGGATAAGGAGGCACGAATAGGAAAGTTATTATGTATAAATGGTGCTGGAATTCAATACCGTTGGTTGTTGAATAATCTTGAGGTAAAGTCATACAGTGAAATGAATGCATTAGCAGCAAATGTAGAAGTTGGAGCCGATGGAGCAATCATGATTCCTTTTGGTAATGGAGCTGAGCGAATGCTTAACAATCAGGACATTGGAACACGACTTGTAAATGTAAACTTAAATAGGCATGATAAAGCTCATCTCTGTAGGGCTGCATTAGAAGGCATTGCTTTTTCATTTGTATATGGTATAGAAATTTTAAAGTCAGATGGTATTACAGTTAATGTAATACGTGCTGGTAATGACAATTTGTTTCGTTCTGAAATTTTTGCAAATACCATTGCCACTTTAATAGAACATGATATTGAAATTTACAATACCACAGGAGCTATTGGTGCAGCTCGCGCAGCAGGCTTACATGAAGGAGGTTTTGAAAAATTTGGAAAATATATTACGGACAACGATTACGTAAAGACTTTTAAGCCTTTACAGGATAAAACGGTTTACGTAAAAGCGTATCAAGCTTGGAAAAAAGAACTAGAATTAATTATCAATAAATAATTTAGATTATGGCCTTAATAGGAGAAAAGGAATATTTTAAGGAAATACAAGACATTAAATTTGAGGGAAAAGAATCTGATAACCCGTTAGCGTTTAAATATTATAATCCAGAACAGGTTGTTGCAGGAAAAACAATGCGTGAACATTTTAAGTTTGCAGTTGCGTATTGGCATACGTTCTGTGGACAGGGTGCTGATCCATTTGGACCAGGAACACAAAATTTTGAATGGGATAAGTCTACAGATCCACTACAAGCTGCAAAAGATAAAGCAGATGCTGCTTTTGAGTTTATTACAAAAATGGGATTCGATTATTTTTGTTTTCATGATTATGACTTAATTCAAGAAGGAGCAACATTTACAGAGTCTGAAAAAAGATTAGTTTCCATAACGGAATATTTAAAAGAAAAAAAAGCGGCTTCTGGAGTTAAGTTACTTTGGGGGACAGCAAATTGCTTTTCTAACCCCAGATATATGAATGGAGCAGCCACAAATCCAGAATTTAGTGTGGTAGCTCGTGCTGGAGGACAAATAAAACTTGCCCTTGATGCAACAATAGCTTTAGACGGAGAAAACTATGTTTTCTGGGGAGGACGTGAAGGTTATATGTCTTTGCTAAATACAGACATGGGTCGCGAATTAGATCATATGGGGCAGTTTTTAACAATGGCCCGAGATTATGCTAGGGGTCAAGGATTTAAAGGAACCTTTTTTATAGAACCAAAACCTATGGAGCCAATGAAACATCAATACGATTTTGATGCTGCTACTGCCATAGGATTTTTAAAAGAATATGGTTTAGAAAAGGACTTTAAGATGAATATTGAGGTGAACCATGCGACGCTGGCTCAACATACTTTTCAGCATGAATTGGAAGTTTCTGCAAAAGCAGGAATGTTAGGTAGTATTGATGCTAACCGTGGAGATTATCAAAATGGGTGGGATACTGACCAGTTTCCAAATAATATTCAAGAAGCTACAGAGGCTATGCTGGTGTTTTTACAAGCTGGAGGATTACAAGGAGGTGGAATTAATTTTGATGCAAAAATCAGAAGAAATTCAACCGATTTAGAAGATGTGTTTTTAGCACATATTGGAGGAGCAGATACTTTTGCAAGAGCGCTATTAACAGCAGACAAAATTATAGCATCTTCGGCGTACACTAGTCTTAGAGAAAAAAGATATAGTTCTTTTGACCAAGGTAAAGGCAACGATTTTGAAAATGGGAAATTAAACCTTCAAGATTTATATGAAATAGCGCACGAAAATGGTGAATTAGCTTTAAAAAGCGGAAAGCAAGAACTTTTTGAAAATATCATTAATCAATACATTTGATTATGAGCCAAAATAAAGCTTTTGTATATGTTGTAACACTAGTCGCTACATTAGGTGGATTGTTATTTGGGTATGATACTGCTGTAATATCTGGAGCGGAAAAATCTATTCAAACTTTTTTGATAGATAGCCTTGGGTTGAGTTCCTTTTTACATGGTATAACTGTTTCATCAGCTTTAATTGGTTGTATTATTGGAGGTGCAATTTCAGGAATTGTATCATCAAAATACGGAAGAAAAAAAGCACTAATTATTGCAGGTGTTTTATTTTTATTATCAGCTATGGGGTCAGGCAATCCCGAGTTTTTATTTTTTGAAAGAGGAGTTCCATCAATAGGATTGCTTTGGACATTTAATATTTATCGTGTTATTGGCGGTATTGGTGTTGGCTTAGCATCCGCGGTATGCCCTATGTATATTGGAGAAATTGCGCCAGCTAATATTCGAGGAAAATTAGTATCCTTAAATCAATTCGCCATTATTTTTGGAATGCTAGTGGTATATTTTGTGAATTGGGGTATTGCGGAAGGGCAAACAATGGATTGGATAAACACCATTGGATGGAGAAGAATGTTTACTTCTGAAGCAATACCTGCTTCTTTGTTTGCTGTTTTAATGTTTTTCATGCCTGAAACCCCTCGATATTTGGCATTAAATAAACAAGACGAAAAGGCCTTATCTATTTTAACGCGAATAAATGGAGTGGATAAAGCAAAACAGATTCTTGTTGATATTAAAAATACAGTACAAACATCCAAAGGAAAGCTGTTTTCTTATGGTAAAGTTGTGATAATAGTAGGTATATTGTTATCTGTTTTTCAGCAATTTGTTGGTATAAATGTAGCCCTCTACTATGCTCCGCGAATTTTTGAAAGTATGGGAGCCGCTAAAGATGCATCCATGCTTCAAACCATCATAATGGGACTCGTGAATGTAATATTTACGATTGTAGCTATTTTAACAGTTGATAAATGGGGCAGAAAACCATTGTTAATTATTGGTTCTATTGGTATGGCTATTGGAATGATAGCAATTTCAATACTATCTTTTCAAAATGTTATTGGTATAGCTACATTGGTTTTTATAATTATATATACGGCTTCATTCATGATGAGTTGGGGACCAATATGTTGGGTTTTAATAGCTGAGATTTATCCAAATAAGATTAGAAGTCAAGCCATTGCAATTGCAGTTGCAGCTCAATGGGCTGCGAACTTTTTTATATCATCAACCTATCCTCCAATGATGGAGTTAAGTAGCGGAGGTACATATTTGTTTTATGGAATTATGAGTATTATCTCAGCAATGTTTGTATGGAAAATGGTTCCAGAAACAAAAGGGAAAACACTTGAAGAAATGGAGCATATATGGAAAAAGTAAATAATGTTGTTTTTAAATTGGAAACCTGCTTTTATCTATTAAAAGTAGGTTTTTTGCATTGTTAAATAGTATTTACTTTTTATGTTAACTTTGGATAACCATGTCCAAGCTTAAATTAAAAGATATTGCAAAACATTTTGATGTATCGGTATCTACCGTTTCAAAAGCTATTAATGATAGTCATGAAGTTAGCTTAAGTCTAAAGAAGAAAATTCAGTCTTACGCTAACAAGCATCATTATAGACCAAATATGGTTGCTCTTAATTTAAGACAGCGAAGTACCAAAACAATTGGTGTGGTTATTCCAAATATCCTGAATTATTTTTTTGTAAAAGTGCTGTATGGTATTGAAAAAATTGCTGATGAAAGAGGATACAGCATAGTTACTTGTATTACCAATCAATCATTTGAAAAAGAAACGAAAACGCTAGAGTATCTTAATACTGGTGTAGTGGATGGCGTTATATTTTCTACCGCCGCTGAAGAGTCTCAATTTGAAAACCACTCTAAGTATTTAGAGGAACTAACCGAAAGTAACTTGCCAATAGTAATGTTTGATAGAGCAACAGATTTTGATTCTTGTGATAAAGTTGTTGTCGATGATTTTGAAGCAGGTTATAAAGCAGCTAAATATCTAATTAAAACGGGTTGTAAAGCATTGGCTATTGCAACCCCAATAAATCAATCTAAAATTAGCAGATTGCGAATTGAAGGCTACAAAAAAGCACTAAAGGAGTATAATATTTCTTTAGATAAAAAACTCATTGTTCCCATAAGTAACAAAGAAGATATAGAGCTCACCATGTCTTTTCTATTAAATTATAAGAAAATTGACGGTATTATAATTTTAGACGAAATCACAGCCGTTAAGGTTATGAAAATAGTTCAAAAACGCGGTTATAAAATTCCTGAAGATATTTCTATTATTGGATTTACCAATGGTCAATTGTCAAGATATGTATCTCCCTCATTGACCACTATTAGTCAGCATGGAACACACATTGGAGAAACCACAGCTAAGATTTTAATTGATAAAATTGAAAGAAAAATTCCCTTTGACGCTTACGAAACCACTACGGTTAAAACTAGTTTGGTGGTAAGAGATTCAACAAAAGCCTTAAAATAAAAAATTACGTTTTAAAAAGCTTAAAACGTAATTTTTACGGTAGTAATAATAATTAAAAAGTTTACTTTTCTCTAATTAATTCAATTTGAATTGGATTATTAAGTTTTTCACTAAAACTGCTTAGATATTGTTCCCATTCTTGTTTAGTATTGAACTGTCCACTTTTTTTCCAACCAAATCCAGCATAGTAGTTAACTATGTTATTCGTTACTTTCAAATGAGCATAAGCGTTACTTAAATCTGGAGTTGATACATCATATTTTTCATAACCTATAAAAGAAGCTGGTTTGGCCAGTATAGCTGTACCCAATTCGGAATCTTCATGGGGTTGCCAATAGCTTAACCAACCTTGTTTGTTATTACCACTTACAATTCCGTCTTTTTCGTGTAATGTTAATCCGGCGGAGATGGTGTCACTTCCTTTTAGTGAAATTTGAAATTTGGATAGATTTTGCCCGTAATCAAGACTTATTATTCTAGATTCTTCAATTTTAGTACCGTCTGCATGCCAATCTGCATAGTCCACAGAAAAGCTAGTACGTATGGGGCCTGTTGTTATAGTTTTCCAATTTGTATAATTTTTAGAAAAGAAAAAAGAAGTATCTTTTTTTATGGCAATCCCACCAACGCCTCTACTAACACCAACATGAAAATTATCAAGTCCTTCTCCAGTATCTTCGTGGTAGCTTCCATCGGTCTCAAGCTCTTTTTTATACCATTTGTTAATTATAGGATAGTTAACCTTCTTTAACCAAGCATCTACTCCGCTGGATAATGTTCCTCCAGCGACCCCATCTTCTTTCATTTTTTGTGCAGTTGGTCCAAAAATCCTGAAAGCAACTTTATTGTTTTCCCAGGTGTAATCATCTGTTCGCTCCGGAACAAATCGAGAGTAACAATTATCGGTAGATTTTGTTTTTTCATAATCAGAAACTTTTACAATTTCGTATCTTTTTTCTGAATTCTTAGCTATTTCTGGTTGGAATAATAACACATCCGGAATGTTATCATAATTGTTATCCACAAGTTGAGTTATTTCTAGAGTATTAGTTTCAATATTTAAAATTCCAACGTTTTCTAGACTATCTATTTGTAAAAAGTTTTTATCCAATGTAATAGTTTCAAAAGATCTATCTGTTGCAATCGGATTTTTAAGTATTATAAAAGTAGATTCTTTTTTACTAGAACAAGCTAGAATAGCCAGTGTAAATATTATAGTAGAGTATTTTTTAAATGAATTTGTCATGGTTATTTATGTTTTAATTTTCGTTAGAAGGTTTACCAATTGTAGCCAAAATTCCTCCGTCAACATAAATAATATGTCCATTGACAAAGTTACTAGCATCTGAGGCTAAAAAAATAGCAGCTCCAGCCAAATCGTTAGGGTCACCCCATTTTCCAGAAGGAGTTCTGTTAACAATAAAATCATTAAATGGATGTCCTTTAATACGTATTGGGGCAGTTTGCGAGGTGGCAAAATATCCAGGTCCAATACCATTTATTTGAATATTATGTTTGGCCCATTCAGTGGCCATATTTTGAGTAAGCATTTTTAATCCACCTTTTGCAGCTGCATACGCTCCAACAGTATTTCTTCCAAGTTCGCTCATCATGGAGCAAATATTAATTATCTTCCCTTGTTTTCGATCTATCATATTTTTTACTACATGTTTAGATACAATAAAGGGACTTACAAGGTCTACATCTATAACTTCTTTAAAATCGTGGACTTCCATTTCTTCCAAAGGAGTACGCTTAATTATACCCGCGTTGTTGACCAAAATATCAATAGCACCATGATTTTGTTGTATCTCTTGAATTGCTTCAATGACTTCTAATTCTTTGGTGACATTAAATTTAAAACCAAAAGCTTTTATTCCTGCCCTTTGATATTCTAAAACAGCGTCATCTATTTTTTTTTGCGACGAGTTACCGTTTACAATAATAGTTGCTCCTGCTTTTCCCAATCCCATTGCCATTGCCATGCCAAGTCCATGAGTACTTCCAGTAATAAGGGCAATTTTTCCATCCAAATTGAATAATGATATTCCCATAATATTTTAATACAGTTTGTTAGTTGTAAGCATAAGTTCATGCTTAAAATTAAAGTTATAAATACTAAGTTGATGTTTAGGGGGCTATAACTTCATAATAGGGGTACATATAAGCCTGTATTTTTTGTTAAAACAACGCTCTTTACTTTACAAGCATTACCATTGAAAAATAAGTAAGTTAGATTCTTTTCTTATTTGGTAAAAACGCATAACATTTTAAAGTATCTCCAATGATATGTCTGTCTATTAGTTGTTTCTTCACAAAATTACTATATAAATTACGAATTGAATAATTTACCCCCCATGATAAGTCTAATATTTTCCTTGGAAGAAGTTTGTTTTCAATTGTTTTGTGGAAGTAACATTCTTTAAACTAAATAACTTAACAATTATGAAAAGAACTATTCTCAAATTATTCAAGAGGCACGTAGTTCCTGTATTTCTATTAGTTGTATTTATGAGTATGAACTCGTATGGGCAATCAACGATTACAGGAACCATAACTTCTTCCGACGACGGCACACCTGTTCCTGGTGTAAATGTCGTAGTAAAGGGTACATCAAACGGAACTTCAACAGATTTTGATGGAAACTATGCAATAAATGCTTCTTCCAATGACGTTTTGGTTTTTAGCTATTTAGGCTTCAAAACTATTGAGAGAAGTGTTGGAGGACAATCGGTTATAGATATTGTAATGCAAGTAGATAATGAGCAACTTGATGAAGTTGTTGTAATTGGTTACGGGACTCAGAAAAAAAGTGATTTAACTGGTGCAATATCTTCCGTATCTTCCAAAGATTTTGAAAAACAGCCGTTAATAAGAGTTGAAGATGCATTGCAATCTAGAGCAGCTGGTGTATCTGTTTCTAAGACTACAGGTGCTCCAGGCGGACAAGTTAAAATTAGAATTAGAGGGTCAAATTCTATCTCTTTTAGTAATCAACCTTTAATTGTTATAGACGGTATTCTAGGGGGAACCTTAGAAAGCCTTAATCCTAATGATATTGCTACCATGGATATCCTAAAGGATGCTTCTGCATCGGCTATTTATGGTTCTCGAGGAGCAAATGGAGTAGTAGTTATTACAACAAAAAAGGGTTCGGGAAAACCTAAAATTGGTGTAGAGTATTTTACTACTATTTCTAATATACCTAAAAAAATATCACTTTTGTCTCCTGAACAATACGCGGAATTATCAGGTACGGAGGTAGTTAATGGAGGTACAGATTATCAGGATGAATATTTTAAAACGGCTCTTTTAAACAATATTCAGTTAACAGCAAGTGGTAAAGAAGGAAATCTTTCTTACTTTATATCAGGAAACTATGTAGATCAAGAAGGGGTTGTTTTTAATAGTGATTATAATAGGTTTTCTTTAAGAGCTAATTTGAATGCCAAGTTTGGAGAAAAACTAAATGTAGGCTTAAATTTATTTGGATCAAGAGAGTTAAATCATAATTTGTTTAATGGAGGAGCACGATCTTCATCAGATGCAAGAGGTGGAGTAGCTGGTATTTTAACTTGGGATCCTACAATTCCAATTAGAAATCCTGATGGAACATATTATCAGTTACAGTCTTCTTTTGGTAATATATTAGTTAATCCTATAGCGGTACAGTCAGAAAGGAATAATAATCGTATTCAAGACAGGTTTAATGCAAATTTGAACATTTCATATGATATTTCGAAAACTTTAAACTTTACAATATTAGGGGGTAGTTTGTTTAGACATACCAATGATGAAAATTTTGCAGGAATACCAGCAGGTACTACTGTTCTTGAAGCACAAGCAGGCTTTAGCTCTAGTCGCTTAACAACTTATCAATTAAGTAACATTTTATCATGGAATAAAACCTTTGGAAAAACAAATGTGAAATTAACAGGAGTTTACGAACTGCAAGGAAACCAAACAAAGACGTCCAGCGGGAGCTCTGGAGAATTTGGAATTGGTGGGCTTAGAGACGCATTTTATTTATTAGAGCTAGGTGTTGATCAAGGTGTAAGAGCCAACCAAACTGAAGGTACAATACAATCATATGTAGGGAGAGCTGAGTTTAATTATGGAGAAGATTTTTACCTTACTGGGACTATGCGGGTAGATCAATCTTCTAATTTTAGAAAAGACAATAGAACCGGATATTTTCCATCCGTTTCTGCAGCATATAACATTAGTAAACTGCTCCCTGAGGAAGGTTTTTTTAATAGTATTAAGTTAAGAGCTGGTTACGGTGAGGTAGGAAATCAAAATGTTGGAGCCCTAGCAACTTATCCAGATTTGCCCACTGGAAGGGATTTTGCTTTTGATGGTAGTACTCCAGAAATAGGAATTGGTAATCCAACATTGAAGGATGAAAACTTAAAATGGGAAACTACAAAGCAAATTAATGCAGGGTTGGACTTTTCGTTTTTAAACAATAGCGTGCAATTTACAGTAGATTGGTACAAAAAGAATACTACAGATTTATTGTTAAGACAGCCAGTTCCAGATTATAATGGAGGAGGTACAGTACTTAAAAATATTGGTGAAGTTCAAAATACAGGCTTCGATTTTACGTTAAACACTTACCCTATTACTACGGAAGACTTTTCATGGAATGCTAACTTTAACTTATCTACAGTTGCAAATGAGATTGTTGACTTAGGAGGCCCAGAACAAATACTTACTGGCGCTGGAGGTGTTAACCCTGGAGGGAGTACATCAAGCTTTTACTCTTTACGAGTTGGAGAATCTTTAGGTCAATTTCATGGGGCTACTTTTTTAGGAACATGGAAAACAGCTGATGCAGCGGCAAATGGTGATATTGTTGCTGGTACACCAAGATATTTACTAGATGAAGAAGGGGAAATTTTACTTTCCGATATCGGAAATGGTACACCGTCATTAACATGGGGACTTAATAATACCATTACCTATAAAAATATAGATTTAAATTTTGTATTACGTGGAGTACATGATTATCAGGTTTACAATGTCATTTATGCTCAGTTAATGGCTCCTACAGGTGCTGGTTTAGGAAGGCACTCTGATTATATAAACAGATGGACACCAGAAAATGAAACAGATATTCCAACAGGAGGGGATTTATTAAATTCCTCTAGGTTTGTAGAAGATGGTGATTTTATTAGACTTAGTAATTTATCATTGGGGTACACTTTTAAAGATATTAAGTTCATAAGCTCTTTTAAACTGTACGTAAGTGGACAAAACTTATTTACTATTTCTGATTACCGTGGTTTTGATCCAGAAGTTTCTTCAACGGGTGTTTCAAATAATGATGGAGCTCCTTCATTTGATTTTGGTGCGATTCCAAATCCTAGATCATATACCATTGGGGCAAGGATTCAATTTTAATTATAAAAAAAATAACATGAAAATAGCTGAAATAAAAACAACAAATTTAGGGAGACTTCTGAGTGTCTTTTTTCTCATGGTTTCTGTATATTCTTGTGCAGATTTGGACGAAGACCCTGGTAAAACACAACTATCACCATCTACATTAAATTCTGTAGAAACATTAGGGGTTTTAGTTACAGGAATGTATAGAACAGTACAAAATGATGCTAGATGGACCGACTTTTATATTGCTGGTTTTGGAGGAGATGATATTACCACCTTTAGTGCGGGAAATAAGCAGGGTTTTAGAGAAGCGGATTGGAGAATTCAAACAAGCCTTTCTGAAAGAACTAACAGAGCATGGAGTGCGCCATACAGCATGATTGCTATTGCAAACACTGCAATTAACGCTGCACCGGATATAACGGTATCAGAAGAAGATCAAGAATCGTTTAATACAATTATAGGTGAAGCCTATTTTATGAGAGCATTTGCTTACATGCACCTTACAAGAACTTTTGGAGAAGTTGTAATTAACTTAGAGGTAAATAGTTTAGAGGATAGAGAGTTATCTTCCGTTGAACAAGTTTATCAGCAGATTGAATCAGATTTGCAACAGGCAGAAACTCTTTTACCAGATGTATATCCGGGAATTGTAGCGATTGGAGCTAGACCTAGTAAAGGAGCGGCTAAAGGTTTTTTGGCTAGATTATATATGCATTGGGCAGGATTTCCAATAAATGACTCTAGTAAATATGCTATGGCTGCGGCAAAAGCAAAAGAGGTAATTGATGGAGGCTATGGGTATGGTTTGGCTCCAAGCATGAGAGAAATGTGGACAGTGGCAAATAGGTTTAACCATAACGAAGGTGTGTTTACCATGGTGTTCTGTGATGAACTATGTGATATAGGTAATAGAACCACAGGTCGGCTTGGGTTTCCTGTGGATGCTGGTGGTTGGAATGAAACATTTGGAGAAATAGCCTTTTTTGAGGATATGGAAGCAGCAGCTATGGCTGAGGGTACAATGGCACGTTTTGAAGATACTTATATTCTTGAAGTAATACCCAGAAGAGATAACCCTAATGGTGCAGATTGGAGAAATTTTCAAAACGAACCTCACCCTATCTTAAGAAAAGTAGGTGGGGGAGATATGGAAGAGGTAAGTCTAGTGGTGAACAGTACCAACACTCCTTTAAACCGTTACTTCATGAGGTATGCTGATGTCCTACTAACATATGCAGAAGCAACTGGTCGTTCTGGAGGTGATGCTCCTGAAGCTTGGGAAGCTTTAAATCAGGTTAGGAGAAGAGCTGCAGGTTTGGATCCAAATACACCAGATGCCGCAATAGATTTAACTTCGGGTGATTTAGGTGAGTTGGCTTTTACGGAACGTAAATGGGAGTTGGCGGGAGAATATGAAAGATGGCACGATTTAGTAAGAATGGATAGAATTGCAGAAGCATTTGCAAATAGATCTCCAGAAGAAAGAGCAGATGTTGTAAACAATAGAACACCATCAGCAACTGGTCCAGCGGCTTATTTTACACCCATACCACAATCAGAAATAGATCTTTCCCCACAATTAGGAAATTAAAATTGAGTTTTTTGAGTTAGTTTGGTTAATAAATTATCCCTCAGTCATATTTATGATATGAGGGATTTTTTTATTTCTAGATTGGTAATTTTATTAATTTGTAGCTAAAAGTTTATTATTAACCATATGAGGATTCCTGAAGTAGTGTATAGTTGTTTAAAAAAATGGATTTTAGGAAAGGTTAACCATAAGGTTGTGATGCCTCTCGTTTTTATATGTTTTTTTGCTTGTTGCAAAGATTTTAAAGAAGAGGTTAAATCAGATAAACTTTTTACCAAAGTTTCAAGTGAGATTTCTAATGTTTCTTTTAAAAACGTTTTAAAAGAAAGTAAAGACTTTCATTACTACCAATATATATATTCCTATAATGGTGGAGGAGTTGCGGCTGCGGATTTTAATAATGACGGACTAGAGGACTTATTTTTCACATCAAATACAGCGGAAAACAAATTATATTTAAATAAAGGAAACTTTTCTTTTGAAGATATCACAGCTCAATCTGGTATTAAAAAAAGAAAAGGATTTGATACTGGAGTTTCCATTGTAGACATAAATAATGATGGTTTTCTTGATATTTATATATGTCGTGCGGGTTGGTTTACTAATGATGAGAAATATGCGAATATGCTTTATGTTAACAATGGGGATTTAACGTTTACAGAAAAGGGAAAAAAGTTTGGTTTGGATGATAAAAATAGATCAATCGCAGCAACTTTTTTCGATTACGATAAAGACGGTGATATAGATGTGTATATAGCAAATAGTCCAAAAGTATCTAAAAATTATAAAAGCATAAGAGATTTAAAGGAAATACAAGAGAATCCTCAAACATTACAATTAAAGGGCAGTGATAAGCTGTATAGTAATGACGGTAAAGGAAATTTTAAAGATATTTCATTAAAAGCAGGAATATTACCAGAAATGGCTTTTGGTCTTAATCCGCAAATCGGAGACCTTAATAATGACGGTTGGTTAGATATTTATGTAAATAATGATTTTAATATGCCAGATTTCGCATACATTAATAATGGAGATGGCACTTTTACGGATAAAAAGGAGACTATGTTTAAACATATGTCCTTTTATAGTATGGGGGGAGATATTGCCGATATTAATAATGATGGACTGAATGATATGATTTCATTGGACATGAGCCCTGAAGATTACGTAAGGTCAAAAACAACAATGGCAATGACCTCAATAAGTAAGTTTCACGAAATGGTTAAAAAAGGGTATCAACATCAATACATGCATAATACCTTGCAATTAAATAACGGAAACGGAACATTTAGTGAAATTGCTGGCTTATCAGGGATTTCTAATACTGATTGGAGCTGGGCGCCGTTGTTTGCTGATTTTGATTTGGACGGATATCAAGATTTATACATTACCAATGGTGTTTATAGAGATGTAATGGATAAAGACGCTATTAACAATATAATGCAAATAATTAGAGAGAAAGGAAAAAAGCCCACACCTGAAGAATTTTTAAAGTATACTCAGATGCTCCCTCAACAAAAAATTAAAAATTACTTTTTTAAAAATAATAGCAATCTTACTTTTTCTGATACCTCCGAGGAATGGGTTTCTGCTAACCCAACTTTTTCCAATGGCGCTGTTTATTCTGATTTAGATAATGATGGTGATTTAGATGTTGTGGTGAATAATATAAACGAAGAGGCTACAATACTTAAGAATAATGCAGTTGAGCAAAAAAAAGGACAATATGTTCAGTTTCTTTTAAAGGGCCCAGAGAATAATCGTTTTGGCAACGGAGTAATTGTGAATTTGTCATTTGCAGATGGTACAAAACAAACAAGACAATTAATAACATCAAGAGGGTATTTATCTTCCGTAACCAACAAAATTCATTTTGGTTTAAAAGATTCAAGTATTATAAAAAAGGTTCAAATAATTTGGCCAGATGGAAAGAAGCAGGAATTAAAAAATATTGATGTAAATCAAACAATAGTGGTACATAGTAAAAGCGCTCTGCTTAACAGGAGTGTTCCAAATACCAACACATCAAAAATGTTTAGTGAAATTTCACTCAATTATTCTCATAAGGATAGTGTTTTTGATGATTTTGGAATACAACTTTTGTTACCACATAAATTATCTCAGTTAGGACCTGCGGTAGCAACATCGGATATAAATGCTGATGGAAATGATGATTTATATTTAGGAGGAGGATATATGCAAGCTGGAAAATTACTTTTGGGGCAATCTAATGGAGAGTTTAAAGAAGTGGAAGTGCTTGACTTTGTTAAAGATAAGGTGCATGAAGACATAGGGTCTGTTTTTTTTGATATAGATAATGATGGTGACCAAGATTTATATGTTGTAAGTGGAAGCTATGAGTTTTACGAAGGAGCAAAGGAATATCAGGATAGAGTATATGTAAATAATGGAAAAAATCAGTTTAAAAGGTGCTTAGAATGTCTACCGCAATTTTATACTTCGGGTTCCGTTGTTGTTCCAAATGATTACGACTCTGATGGTGATATAGATCTTTTTGTGGGAGGAAGGTTAATTCCTGGTAAATACCCGTATGCTCCATCTAGTTATTTGTTAGTTAATAAGGGTGGAAGATTTCAGGTTGAAACTAAAAAATATGCAGCTGACTTAGAAAAAATAGGGATGGTTACTGATGCACAATGGGTGGATATTGATGGTGATAACGATTCAGATTTAATAGTTACCGGAGAGTGGATGGGCATTGAGGTGTTTTTAAACGAAAGTGGCGACTTGGTAAAATCAGAGGCATATACAACTCTAAATGAGACCAAAGGATGGTGGAATAAACTATTGGCTATAGATATAGATCAGGATGGAGATATGGATATAGTTTCTGGAAATTTAGGACTTAATTATAAACATCATGCTTCAAGCTCTAATCCGTTTAAAATATATACAAAGGATTTTGACTACAATGGCACACAAGATATTTTTCTCGCCAAACAATATAAAAATAAAGAAGTTCCAGTAAGAGGAAAAAGTTGTGCAACTCAGCAGGTACCTGTTCTAGGAAGTAAAATTAAAACGTATCAAGATTTTGCAAGTAGAGATTTAAAAGGAATATTGGGCTCTGGAATAGAAACGGCGCTACAATACTCGGTTAATGAATTTAAATCTGGAATATTTTTTAACGATGGAAATGGAGGGTTTTCGTTTTCTCCCTTTTCTAATAATGTTCAAAAATCTGTAGTAAATAGTATACTATATGATGATTATGATGGAGACGGAGTTAATGACCTTTTACTTGCAGGCAATAATTATTTATCTGAAATAGAAACCACACGATTAGATGGAGGAACAGGGGCATTTTTGAAAGGTATGGGTAATGGAAAATTCGAATATATTTCAAATGTAAAAACTGGATTTTATGTTCAAAATGATGTTAGACACATGGTTAACTTAAGTTCGTCTTCGAGAAAAAGCATCATGGTAATTAATAATGACGATAGGCATCGTATGTTTAAAATTGTAAGTAATTTAAAATAACTTCTTTGATGGCTGCAATCTTTTTATGTTAATTGTTTCTTGCATAATATACCCCCTTTATATCGGTTATATGCCCCCCTTTTAAGTTTGGTATGACATGTAACTTTGATAGTAATCAATTTGTATTACCTTTAAAGTAAATACTTTTTACTCTTAAGTAAATTTACCTTCGTACAGGATTTACGGTGTCTTCTATATCTAATGGATGAAATGGTTGTTAAAAGTATAAAACTGATTATTGAGCTATGATGAATATGAAGAGAAAAAAATGAGATTAAAAAAGGCGTTTTTGTTTTTAGTAATATTTATTGGCTCTCTATCCTTATATGCTCAGAAAAAAAACGAATTACATAATAGTATAAAATTCAAACACTTTTCTACAAGCGAAGGACTGTCTCAGAGCTCAGTTATATGTATTTTACAAGATAGTGATGGTTTTTTATGGTTTGGCACGCGTTACGGGTTAAACAAGTATGATGGGAATACCTTTAAGAATTATACATATGACTCTAAAAATACTAATAGTTTAAGTCACAATAAAATTACTGCCCTAGCAAAAGATTATTATGGAACAATGTGGGTGGGAACAGGTAACGGACTAAATACATATAATGCCAAAAAAGACAATTTTAAAAGAGTAAAAAAACCTCATAATAAAGAACAATATTATAATAAGGGAGTAAGAGACATTAAGGTTCAAGATTCTATTTATTTATGGGTAGCTACCGACAAAGGATTAGATAAACTAAACATAAAAACAAATACATTTTTAAGTTATACGCATAACCCTAATAAAGCTAACTGTATTAGTTCTAATAATATATTATCTCTTTTGTTGGATGATAAGAATAATTTATGGATAAGCAATTCTTCAGGAGTAGATGTGTTTAACCAAGATACCAATACGTTTACACATTACGGTTATCCTAACAATCTATCTCCAAATAGGACAAGAACCAAAACAACAAAGTTATTACAAGATAGTAAAGGAAATATTTGGCTAGGTTATGATAATGGTTTGGCTATTTATGATGAAAATACAAACTCTTTTAAAGACTATACGTTTAGCGGCTCTCAAGAAAATGTTGTAGTAAATGAGGAAGTTAGAGATATTTTCGAAGACGACAAAGGCAATCTATGGATTGGAACTTATGTAGGATTGTTCTATTTAGATATTAAAAATCAGCAAGTAAATAAATATGTGCACGATGAAGCAGATGTTCATAGTCTCAGCCAAAATTCCGTATATAAAATTGTAAAAGATTCAAGAGGAGATTTATGGATTGGCACTTGGGCAGGCGGAATAAATTATTTAGATAAAAGCGCAAATAAATTTGTTAATTTCAAAGTGGGGTCTAACAATTTAAATTACAAGGTGGTAAGTTCTATAATTGAAGATCAAGCTGGTAATCTTTTAATAGGGACCGAAGGTGGAGGAGTAAATTATCGTACGAAAAATGGAGATTTTAAATATTTAACTCATAACCCAGATAATGAAAATAGTCTTAGCGCTAATAATGTTAAGGCCATGTTGTTGGATAATGAAAACAATCTGTGGATTGGTACTCATGATGGAGGTCTTAATTTGCGAAAAACCAATGGAAAAATCTTTAAATTTCAAAAGTTCGAAAGTTCCTCTGTTGATAGTGTTCAGGTTTCTAATAACCGAATAACCTCCCTAGTAGAAGATAATAAGAACCAAATATGGGTGGGAACTAATACAGGAGGGTTGTGTCTGTTAGATAAGAAATCTGGTGTACTTAAGAGAGTAAAAGATTCGGAAGGTGCTTTAGGTGATTTTATATATGTAATCTTAAAATCTAGATATAGTAATACCCTATATGTTGGAAGTAACCATGGTCTTACCTTAATTGACGTTCTTACCAAAAAGTTGTATAACATAAACTTAGATGGCGGGATAGAAAATAAAGATGCTACGAATGAGGTTATAAGTATTCATGAAGAGTCATCCTCTAGTTTATGGATTGGAACAGAAGGAAAAGGGCTTTTTAATTATAAATTAGATACTAAGGAAATTCGTAAATATGATATATCTAAAGGCTTATTTAATGAGGTTGTTTATGGCATACTGCCGGATGATAGTGGTAATTTATGGTTAAGTACAAACAGTGGACTATTTAGGTTTAATATAGAGAAAGAAGAGTTTAAAAATTTTGATATATCGGATGGAATTCAGGGGAACGAATTTAATTATGGAGCCTATTTAAGGACGAACAAAGGCGAGCTAATTTTTGGAGGAACAGAAGGTTTAACAATTTTAAATCCTAACGAGATAACCATGGATAAATTTGTACCGCCCATTAAAATTACCTCATTCAATTTTTGGAATCAACCTAATATAAATATATCCAATACGACGGAGGAAATAACCCTGAAACATAATCAAAATGATTTTAGTATTGATTTTGTTGCGCTAGGATACTCTCAACCAAATAAAAATAAATACGCCTATAAGTTAGTGGGTTTTGATCAAGATTGGAAATATGTAGGTAATAGTAAAACCGCTGCATATACAAATCTAAATCCAGGGAGTTATGAATTTAAAGTAAAGGCATCTAATAGTGATGAAGTATGGAATGAAACACCTGCTGTGATTAAACTAAAAATTTCCCCCCCGCTATGGGCTACATGGTGGGCATATATTATATATTTCATAGCTTCATTGGCAATAATCCTTACAATAAGAAGGTATAGTTTAATACATATCAATGACAAAAATCAATTAAGACAAGAACGTTTAGCTAAGGAGAAAATAGAACAGGAAAACAGGTTTAAATTGCAGTTGTTTACGAATATTTCTCATGATTTTAGAACTCCATTGACGCTTATTGTAGGGCCATTAAAACGTATGTTAAAAAATGACCAACATGATCCAAATATTAAAAAACAGTTGGGTGGTATGTATCGGAATGCAAGCATTTTGTTACAACTAATAAATCAGTTATTGGATTTTAGAAAAAGTGAGGCAGGAAAGCTAAAATTGGCAGCTTCAAAAGCTAACATAGTGCCATTTTTAGAAAATATAAAACTAGCGTTCGAAGAGTTAGCAAATGAACGTCAAATCACATATCTATTTGAATCTAAAGAAGAGAATTTAGAATTATGGTTTTCTAAAATCGAAATGAAAAAAGTGGTGCTAAATGTACTATCTAACGCATTTAAATTCACACCTCCGAAAGGAAAAATAACATTAAGCGTTAGAGTGTCGGAAGAAGAAATAAAAGCATTTGACACTAAATATATAGAGATTTTAGTAAAAGATAATGGTAAAGGAATTCCAAAGGAGAACTTAGAGTTTGTGTTTGATCGTTATTTTCAGTTGGGTCAAAAAAATGAGTTAAGGTCTGGAACTGGTGTGGGGCTTGCATTAGCAAAAGATATCGTTACGCTTCATAAAGGTAATATTCATGTAGAAAGCTCAAAAGACGAAGGTACTGTTTTCACCATTTTACTTCCAATGGGTAAAAATCATTTAGAACCAGAAGAAATCATAGAAGACTCCTATGACGAAGATAGCTTGGAACTTTTGAGTCATTATGAACCAGCCCATGTAAAAGTTGGATGGGTCAAAGGAGAAACCAGTATTGCTAAAATGGAGTTCAACAAATCTTTTCAATCGCTTTTGGTGGTAGAAGATAATCAAGAGGTGCGATATTTTATAAAAAGTATTTTTGAAACGAATTTCAATGTTTTTGAAGCGAAAAACGGTAAAATAGGCCTTCAATTGGCAGAATCTAATCCAATAGACCTTATTATTAGTGATGTAATGATGCCTAAAATGGATGGGGTTGAAATGAGTAAAGCTTTAAAATCTAATATTAAAACATGCCATATTCCAATCATATTGTTAACAGCAAGAACTTCATCAAAAATTCAGAAAATTGGCTACGAAACTGGGGCCGATGCTTATGTTACCAAACCTTTTGATGCAGAATTGTTAAAGTTACAGGTTAAAAATTTATTAAAATCCAGAGAAAATTTAGTATCAAAATTTAAAAAAGATATTCTTTTAGAACCTAAAGAACTTACAGTAGTATCAACTGATGAGATTTTTCTTAAAAATGCTATGGATATCATTGAAGAAAATATTTCAGATTCAGAATTCAATGTTAATTCGTTTACCAGTAAAATTCACATGAGTCAATCTGTACTTTATAGAAAAATAAAAGTGTTGACAGGACAGTCAATATCAGAATTTATAAGAACTATTCGGCTTAAAAGAGCTAGTCAATTATTGGTTCAAACAGAAATGGGCGTTTCTGATATTGCCTATGATATTGGGTTTAATGATTTAAAGTATTTTAGAAGGTGTTTTAAAAAAATCTTTGATTGTACGCCGTCTGAATATCGAAAGGCAAATACAAAGTCATCTGCGTAATATATTGTTGTAGAACAAAACGAAAATCTCATGAAGCCCTGATACATATGGTTTTTTAAACTAAAAGAATGATTTACACCCTGTATCGGAACTTAAATCCACCCTGTTTAGTGTTAAATACTCGGATCTTTATCCCGCTAATATTGATAGTTAAAAAAGTATAGAAATGAGCTAACCTTCATGCTATATTTTCAAGATAATCTTAAAAACATTTATTGAATGAATTTTTTAAAAGGTCTATTTTTTGTCGCTATAACTTGTGCAGCATATTCGTGCAACGAAGTTAAATCTCAGAAAACTAAAGTAGTTGAAAATCTGGCTTTAGAAAAGGCAGAAAAACAATTAAGCCTTCAGTTAAAAGTTGCGGAAAAAGCAGAAAGAATTCCTAGAACTGTAAATTCAAAAGGAGAAATACACTGGACGCATAATAATTTTGATTGGACAGAGGGTTTTTTTCCAGGTAGTTGTTGGTACTTGTATGAATATACTAAAGATGATAAATGGAAAAATGCAGCAGAAAAGTTTCAGTCTTTGTTTGAAAATCATAAATATTTAACTACAAATCATGATTTAGGCTTTGTTTTTAATTGCTCTTTTGGTAATGGTTACCGCCTAACAGGAAATAAAGAATATGTGAATGTCTTAACAACCGCAGGAGATTCTTTGTTATCAAGATATAACCCAGTCGTAGGTTGTATACAAAGTTGGGATGTTGTAAATGGCTGGCAATCTAAAAAAAACTGGATGTTTCCTGTGATTATTGATAATATGATGAATTTAGAGTTGTTGTTTGAACTTACTAGATTAACAGGTGACAAAAAATATGAAGAGGTAGCTATAACACATGCGAATACTACATTGAAAAATCATTTCCGTCCAAATAACAGTTCCTATCATGTATTGGACTACGATCCAGAAACAGGTGCTGTAAGAAGCAAACAAACAGCACAGGGATTTGCAGATGAAAGTTCATGGGCAAGAGGGCAAGCATGGGGTTTATACGGATATACTGTTTGCTATAGGTATACAAAAGATATTAGATATTTAGAACAGGCGAATAAAATAGCTAAGTTTATAATGAAATATGAAGGTTTGCCAGATGATGGTATTCCCTATTGGGATTATAATGCTCCAAATGTGCCCAATGAGCCTAGAGATGTATCAGCAGCAGCTATTACGGCATCAGCATTAATTGAGTTAGATGGTTATACTTCTGAATCATATTTACCATTTATTGATAAAGTTTTAAATACTCTTGCAACTGCTAAATACACCGCAGAATTGGGTAAAAATCATAATTTTATTTTAATGCATAGTGTGGGTAGCATACCGCATAATAACGAAATAGATGTTCCTCTAAATTATGCGGATTATTATTACCTAGAGGCCTTAATGCGATATAAAAAGTATAAACTAGAATAATTAATGTAAATGAAATCAAAAGGTATTATTCTAGCTATTTTGTTGCTTAATATTGGAGTTGCTTTCGGGCAAAAAAGTGCAATTTGGAATGATTTTGTTTCAGCAAAAAATACAGCAAAAGAAGCTGTTTTACCTGATTTTTCGTACGCTGGGTATAAATTTAGTGAAGAGGCAATACCAAAGGTTAATTATAAAGTTTTTAATGTTCTTGATTTTGGCGCAGTTCCCAATGACAAAATATCTGATAAGAGTTCGATAAAAAAGGCTATTAAAGCTGCAGAAGAAAATGGTGAAGGGGTTATTTTTTTTCCAAAAGGGAAATATTGGATTAATACCCCAAAGGACGACCAAAGCTTGATTACTGTAAAATCGTCGAAAATTGTATTTAGAGGAGAGGAAGAAAAAAAAACCATTTTATTTTTTGATAAGGATTTACCACCGGCGGACCCGGAAAAATTTTGGACATGTCCTTCAGCGATTAAGGTTCAAAGCTTAGATGAAAATGAATATATTACCAAAGTAATAGCTGATGCTAATAGGGAAACGCATCGTATTAAAGTTGAGGATGCTTCAAGAGTAAAAATAGGAGATTGGCTGGTAATTCAGGTTCTTAATAACGATAAAGATTTGGTAAAGGAAGATTTAGGCACTTTAAAACCAGATAAAGAATGGACATCTATTTTAGAAAAAGGTGTAAAAGTTAATGAGGTTCATCAAGTAGCATCTGTAAATGGTAATGAAATTGAATTTACGTCATCAATTCATTATAAAATAAGAGCAAAACATAACTGGGAGGTTTATAGCTTTGCTCATGTAGAAAGTATTGGATTTGAAAACATAACGTTTGAAGGGAATTGGACTAAGAAATTTATTCATCATCGGTCTGCCCAAGATGATGGTGGTTGGAGTATTTTAAAAATTTCTAATGCCGTTAATTCATGGGTTAAGAATTGTACTTTTAAAAACGTGAATAATGCAGCTAGTTTTTCTCATTCCGCGGCTTCTACAGTGTTAAACGTAACAATTGAAGGAAATTTGGGGCATAGTGCTATTCATTCTTCTCGTTCAACAAATATTTTAATTGCAAATAGTAATGATATTGCAGGGATGCACCATTCTTTTGGTGTTGATGGAAATTCTTCAGGAACTGTAATTTGGAGGTCTAAGTATGCTTCTCATACGAGTTTTGAATCCCATGCTTCGCAGCCTCGTTGTACTCTTTTAGATAACGTTGAAGGAGGTTTTTTTCAAGGTAGGGCAGGAGGGGCAAGATTTAATTTACCAAACCATGGAAAACATCTTGTTTTATGGAATTTTAAGGAAACGGATGAACCTGAAGAGAATTTTAGATTTGTAGCAAATGATACTTGGTACTGGCGAATTGTACCTCCAATAATTGTTGGGTTTCATGGAGCTGGCACAACATTCAAAAAAGATGAAGTAGAAGTTTTGGAGAGTTTAGGTAAGCCTGTAACTCCAGAATCATTATTTGAAAAACAATTAGAGCTTAGGTTAGGAAAGCTTCCACAATGGATAGTAAATATTAAAAATAAACCAAAGCTATAAGATTGCGTTTTGTTACTTAGTTTAGGTAATAAGGATAGAATGCCTTCTATTTTAGGGACAAGACTATTTTTAAATTTAGAAAAGACTTATTCAATAGTATTTGATTTGGTCACTTTCATTATGATAATATAATTCCAGATTCTACAGAACCTAACCACCCTAAAAAATACCCCTAAAACGATTAAAATACGGCGAACTTGTATAATCGTTTAAATAGAAAAAAAATTTAAATATTAAAAGGAATAAAGAGCGCTAAAGACGTATAAATAATTTTAGTAAAAACCTCGATAGCTCTAGCGTAAAAAAGAAAAAATCAATGACAATACAATTAAAAAAACTAATTTTCGTAACACTCGTATTTTTTCAATTAGGTGTAATTGTAGCTCAGAAGAAACCTTACGAGAATCCAGAAATTTTTCGTGTGGGTTTAGAACCAAATCATGCAACTATAGTTCCGCATTGGAATGCATTTGATGCTTTAACTGCTAAGTATTTGGAGTCTGACCAAATAAAATCTCTCAACGGCGATTGGAAATTTAAGTTTGTAGAAGGCAAAGAAAATATTCCACAAGGATTTGAAAAACCAACTTATAATGTAAGCAGTTGGGACGATATAAAAGTGCCTTCCAATTGGGAAAGACAAGGGTTTGGTATTCCAATTTATGCCAATACCAATATGGATATAGAGCCCGACGATGTGGGGTGCTACCGATTCAATGTTAACATTCCAAGAACCGATTTAATCAATAAACGCGTCTTCTTGTATTTTACAGGAGTGCGTACTGCAATGCATACCTATGTAAATGGTGAAGAAATGGGGTATTCCGAAGGTGTAGCGCTTCCTATAGAATTTGATATCACCAAACAATTGCAATCTGGGGAGAATACTATTGCTGTAAAAGTGTATCGTAAAGCGACCAGCGTTATCTTAGAAAATGAAGATTATTGGCGTTTAAGCGGCATTTTTAGAGATGTATATCTCGTATTCCGTTCACCAACCTATGTAGAAGATTTTGAGGTAAATGGAGATATGAATGGTAATTGGAAGGTGAAAGCGCGTATCATAAATAAACAAGACAATCCGTATCGAGGATTACAACTCACTGCTCGCCTTTATGATGCCGAAGAAAATGAAATAGCTACACAATCTGTCCCAGTTTCTGACCTTTTGAAAAATGCCTCAGATGAAGTAGAAATGACTACCAAAGTAGAAGATATAAAACTCTGGAGTGCAGAAAAACCAAACTTATATCGCACAGTTTTAGAACTTACCCAAAACGGAAATACTCTTGAAGCTATGGCGTGTAATACTGGTTTTAGAACGGTCGCTCTTGAAAACGAACTGCTATTGGTAAACGGACAATCTGTAAGAATTAAAGGCGTTAACGCTTACGGGTGGGACGGTAAAAATGCACAAGCTTCTAGTTATGAAACCTTAGAAAAAGAGGTGATTTTAATGAAGCAAAACAATATCAATGCAGTGCGCGCCTGTTTTTACCCAGCACATCCCTATTTTTTAGAATTATGTGATACGTATGGTATTTACGCGATGGACGAAGCAGGAATTGAGACCCATTATCAAGGTGATTATCACAACTTACCTGAATGGAAAGGTACTCATTTAGATAGAGTACAGCGCATGTTAGAGCGCGATAAAAACCATCCTTCAGTCATTATTTGGTCCTGCGGTAATGAGACTTTGGTGGGCGACAATACCGAAGCAACATATCACTGGTTAAAACAACGTGACCCTTCGCGACTGGTTTACAATGATGCAGAGGACAAAACACATCAATTAGAAGTTTCCTCAGATATTTTAGGACATGGCTATGTGAACTACGAAAAATTAATGCGTCATTTTGGTACCAAAGGGAAGTCGGTTATTGTTAAAGAGTATGCCCATTCTATGGGGAACGCAATAGGGCAACTAGACCAGTTATGGGACATTATGCGTGACCCAAAGTATAAGAAATTACAAGGTGGTTTTATTTGGGATTTTGTTGACCAAGGATGGGAAATGGAAAAAGATGGCAAAACGTTTTATGATTACGGAAAGCTGTCAGGAAAAACTATGCAGGAGCATTTTTGTATTAATGGAATTGTTCAACCCGATAGAAAACCAACACCAAAACTAATTCAGGTTAAAAAAGTATATGCCGATATAAAATTTGAAGCTTTAAATACAGAAAACCTCAAATTCAAGGTGACCAATTATGCCTATTTTACCAATCTAGATGTCTATAATTTTAAGTGGGAATTATTGGTAGATGGTAAAAAAACATCAGAAGGCAATTTTGATGTTTCTCTAGCACCGCAAAGTGACAAAGAAATTACCCTAAACATTGCCGCAAGTGCCTTACAAGTCAAAGGTGAGAAATTAATCAATTTTAGAGCCTTTACAAAAGAAGCGCAATTGGGCATCCCAGCAAATCATGAAATAGCTTGGGAACAAATTCCGTTATCCGCATTCAAGTCTGAAAAAGCGGCACTAACAAATAAAATAAAGGTTTCAGAAAAAGGTGAAATAGTGGTAGTTAAAAACAAAAAATCTACTTTCACCTTTAACAAAAAAACAGGAGTACTTACCTCTTGGATAGCAAATGGCACTGAAGTATTGGCAGAAGCACCAATAATCAATACATGGCGTTCTGTGACCGATAACGATATTTCTGGATGGGGTGGTAGTTATGTAGAATATTTTGATAAATGGAACAAAGCAGGTTTAAATACCACCACCAATACACTTAAAGAAATCAATGTTGATAAAAATACTATTGTTGTAAAAAGTGAACTGACTGCAAAATCAAGAGCACTTTTTGAGTTGGAAATCACCTATGAATTCACAGCCAATTCTGGCTTAAAAATTTCAACTAAAGCAATTCCAACGAAACGTTTATTATCATTTAACATGACAGATATTCCTCGTTTTGGATGGGATGTAACACTTACCAATCCTTATAATAATGTAACATGGTATGGCCGTGGACCACATGAAAATTACATTGATAGAAATTCTTCTACTTTGGTCGCAGAATACAATGCAACTATAGATGAATTGCATACCCCATACATTTTCCCGCAGGCTAATGGTAACCATACCCATACGCGTTGGATGGAAACAAGAACCAACAAAGGGAATGGCTTACGCTTTACTTTGGAAAAAGAGATGAAAGAGTTATACAATTTTACAGCAAGTCCATATTCAGAAACCGATTTAGACAATGCCGAACATACTATTGACCTTAAAAAGGACGGAAACGTTCATTTACATATAGATTATAAACACAGTGGAGTAGGCAATATGCCAAGGCATAAAAGACCAGAGCATGTAGTGCCTGTTGAAGAAATGGAGTTTTCACTAATAATAGACCCAGTAAAATAGTCACTAAAGAAATGATAAAACGTTCAAAAGGACAACAAAAACTAGTGCTTCATGCTAAACTGGGTCATCTGGATTTTAAAGCCTTTGGAAAATTAGATACCAGATATTTAAGTTCTGAAACAGCAGGTGGATTTACAGGGGTATATATTGGATTGTTTGCTGAATCTGATAAAGGCGCTTATACAGATTTTGACTGGGTAGAAAAAAAACGGTAACCTAAATGACTTCTAATTTTAAAAACACTTTTTTCTCTGTAATAGCTCTTTTGTCACTAATAGCATGTAACAACCGTAAAACGGAAACTATAGAGCAGCAAAAAACGAATGTTAGTGAAGCGTCAGCTTCCCGTTGGCAAGATGCGTTAATTAGTGGAAACGGAGAAATGGGTATTATGGTTTATGGAAATCCGCGTGATGAGAAAATCATTTTCAACCATGAGTTTTTATACGAATACATAGGGACGGAAGGCGTAAAACCTCCTGATATAGGTGATATAATGCCAAAGGCAAAACAGTTAATTAAAGCTGAAAAATATGCAGAAGCCAAAAGCGAAATATTAAAGCATGCTAAAACCAGAGGATATCAAGATATTTTATGGACCGACCCTTATCACCCTGCTTGTGTACTAAACTTAAATCAAGAATTTCAAGGAGATGTTTCGGGTTACGAACGAAGCTTAAACTATGAAAGTGGAGAGATTACCGTAACATGGAATGTAGATGAAACGCAATTTCAACGAACATCTTTTGTATCTCGACCCGATAATGTAATTGCTACAAAGATTAAAAGTAGCAAAGAAAAAAACATCAACATTGCATTTTCTTTAGCCCATCAAATTGATGGAAACCAATCTGAAGAAGATAAAGAATCGGGTATTCAGCAAAATATAATAATGCTATTTCCTGATAAATGGGAACAACTAAATACACCCTTGGTTGAGCAACCTGAAACTATTACAGATAACCACTGGATAACGTTTAGGAGTAAATATCAATTAGTCGATAGAGGTTATGAGGTAGTTGTGAATATTAAAAATGAAGGCGGTCTTCTAACGACTAAAAACGATAAAATAATTGTTAAGGAAGCTGATAACGTTGAAGTTTACGCAAAGGTGATTCCTATTGAACCGTTTTCAGAGTCTGTTATTTCAGAAGTAAAAACAACTATTAACAGTTTAGCATCTTATGATGAGGTTTTAAAAAAACATGAAGCAATACATGGTGAAATGTTTAACCGCGTTACCTTAAATCTTGATAAAACAGGGTTTACAGATGGTTCTAACGAAACACTCATAGCTAACCAAAAAGGAATAGAAGTTATCAATCCGTATTTACTTGAAAAAGTATTCAATATGGGGGTGTATGGTTTAATTTCTAGTAGTGGAAAAAATCCACCTAACTTAATGGGCATATGGAACGGAAGCTGGAGACCACGTTGGTCAGGTGATTTTACATTAGATGCTAATGTGAATTTACAAGTGGCCGCCGTTAATCTAGCCAATCAAAAAGAAGCTATAGATAGTTATATGACATTGTTAGAACGTATTGCACCAGATTGGGAAGTGAATGCTAAAAATTTGTTTGGATGCAGAGGTTACGTATCAGGAACACGAACTTCGGGGAGGCATAATTATCATACACATTTTGGCAAATGGCCTGGGAATTATTGGACTGCAGGCGTTGAATGGTTATTACTGCCCTGTTATGAATACTATCAGTGTACAGGAGATAAACAGTTTATGCAAAAAAGGCTGTATCCCATGATGAAGAAAACAGCGTTATTCTATGAAGATTTTTTGGATATGTATGATGATAACGGAAAGTATTTAATAGGACCTTCTTATTCACCTGAAAATAAAGCCATATTACCAAATGGAGAACGAATGGGAGCCGTTGCAAATGCTACTATGGATGTTGCAGTCATTAGAGAATTACTCACCAATTTAATTACCATAAATAAGGAGTTGAATTTAAAAGAAGAGAAAGTAGTACTTTGGCAAGATATGTTGCAAAAGTTACCTCCTTATTTAATCAACGAAGACGGTGCTTTAAAAGAATGGGCACATCCTAATTTAAAGGATAATTATAACCACAGACACATCTCTCATCTTTATCCTGTGTGGCCTGGGTTAGAAATTTCGCCAGAAGAAAAAACACTGTTTGAAGCGTCAAATATCGCTATTGAAAAACGTGGACGAGGAAACGGTAGTGCCCATGGTTTGGCACATACAGCACTTATAGCGGCTCGTTTAAAAAAGAGTGATTTAGTATATGGTAATTTGTTGTTTCTTATGAAAAATGATTATCTGTATAATAGTTTGGTAACATCGCACAACCCAGGCGTAATTTATAATACCGATGCACTGCATTCAATACCAGCAGTGATATTGGAGATGTTAGTGTTTTCAAAACCTGGAGTTATTGAGTTTTTACCAGCATTATCTAAAAAACTTCCAAAAGGAAATGTCTCTGGTGTTTTATGCAGAACACAAGCTAAAGTGGAAAACTTGGAGTGGAATATGGTTAATAAAATCATGACTGCCAAAGTATCGAGTGGAAAAAAACAAAACATAACCTTTCAATTACGTAAAGCAATTACAGAAGCAAAAGTGAATGGAGAAAAAGTGAGTTTGGAAGGAGATACTTTTTTTACAAATTTTGAAGCTGGAGAAGCAAAAACAATAGAGTTATCATGGTAAAATTAAAGTTAGGGTTATTATCTCTTATGTTATTAGTAATTGTTAATAGCATACAAGCTCAGACTATTTCCTTTGAAGAAGGACTACCAAAAAATATACAATTCAAAAAGGGAGAGATTTATCTATCGGGTTTACACAGAGTTTCAGGAAACTATGGGTTGCATTGGAAATTTACTCCTGATGATGAATTACGAATAAAGACTAAAATTGGCTACGCACCACAAAGTGTGGATACCATAGTAACTGTAAATCATGTAGATTATGCCATTACCAATGAACCAGCAGTATTTACACTCCCTATCTATTCAGAAAAAAAACAAGATGCCATTGTTAGGGTAAGTTTTGGTAGAGGGGAAGAAATAGACTGTTTTATAGATATTCATTTAGCTTACAAAGGTTGGAGAAAATTTACCATTCCTTATGCTCGTGGACATATGAGAGGGAAACCTCATGAGGATATGGACTTTATGAAGCTTTCTATTTTAGGAAACCAAGAAGGTGAAATTTTTCTAGATGATATTGTATTGCTGAAACGAGAAAGTCCAAAAGGAATTAAACCTACCCATTTAGTGCCAGGATTGAAGTTACATCCGCAACGGCGTGCTTTGGGAGACGAGATTGAACAAGAATGGCATTTGTACCAACCTTGGTTTGCACTTCAGGATAGAGTAACGCCAGAGCAACAGCAATCTTTTAAAACTATTGAAGAGCGCCTTTGGCAACTAGAATGGGGAGGAGGAAAACCCAAAGAATCACTGCCGACTAAAGATTTTGAAGATTTAAAAAAGCGATATGCCGATTATAATATTATCCGAAACGGAGAAGTTATAAACGGGTTACATCTTGAAGCAGGTGGAAAAAGGTCAAAGTTTAACCAATTAGGAAAAGCCATTGCCATTGCTTATCGAACGACATCAAATACCTCTCAGAAAGTAGTATTAAAAGACATGGCGCTTAACATGATAGCACACGGAATAGATTGTGATGTCAATTTAGATTGGTACCACGGACGTGGGTTTGCAGATATGTGTTTTTTAATGAAAGATGAGTTAAAAGCAATCGGAAAATTAGAAGAAGCAAATGCATTTATAAGACGTAAATACGAGTTTAATAGATTTTATAATGAAGATGTAAATAAAGGCAGGCATAATGTAATTGGTATGTCGTCTGATGCTTTATACACCAATAGCATTGGCTACTTAATGTGTATAATGCTGTTAGATGGTCCTGAAAAAGTACGCGATATGCAACACTTAGTATCCTATTACAGTAATTTAGGATTAGGCTACGCTAATGGTCTTACAGATTCGTTTAAACCAGATGGTTCCCACTACCACCACGCAAACGCCGCATTAACGCGTTACGGTAGTTATACCATGCCAAAAGTAGCTGAGGTGATTTATATACTTTCAGGAACCGAATTTCGTATTTATGAAGCTGCTCATGAACGCATGAAACACAATTTGTACATGCGTAATTTTTACAGTTCTCGTAATTACTTTCCGTGGAGCTATTCACATAACCGAATTAAATCATTAACTCCAGGAGATAATTATGAATTTTTATACATGGCATTGGCGGGTACACCAGATGGAAAACAAGACATTGATAAAGAAATAGCCGAAATGTATTTCTATCAAATGGAAGGTCGTGAAATGCCTGAATTAGCAGCATCGCTTTTAGATAAAAACATTGAAACGGCTACTTTCCCACAAGGCCATCATACATTATCCTATCATGCAAAGGGCATTCATAGAAAAGACGATTGGATGACCGTAATAGGCGCTCACAGTCGTTATATTTTTCAAAAGGAAATTTGGGGATGGCATTCCTCAAGAGGCAATATGAAATATGGCATGTTCGAAAATTGGGGAAGTCTGGAAATTATTTATCCAGATAAGCCAGGACTTAAGCAAATTGATAATGGCAGAGGTTTAAAAGGATGGGATTGGACAATGATACCTGGTGTTACCAGTGTAAATGCACCTTTAAAAAATATTGAAAATAAACCACTTAAATTGGGTGATGATGCTTATCAAGAACATTTACGAAGCGACCAAGCTTTTGTTGGAGGTTTAGATTTTTCAGACGGTAATGGTGTTTTTGTTGCTAAAATACGTGGGCATGACAAGTATAAATTAGAATCGTTTTATGCGACCAAAAGCTGGTTTAGTTTCGGTGATTTAATTGTTTGTTTAGGGTCTGATATTCAAAACGATTTACCTGAATATACTACGCATACGTCCATTTTTCAGAATGATTTATCGCAAACAGATTTTAATCTAAAAATAGATAAAACCAAAGTATTAAAACCATCGCCTTTTAACAAGCAATATGATGAAACCTCACATTGGATGCTAGATAGCAGAAATGTGGGATACTACATTCCATCAGGTCAAAAACTAAATCTGTGGTATGGGGAAAATACATCGCCAGATTATCAAGGAAAAGCGATGACTACTGGTACTTATGAAAAGGCTTGGTTATCTCATGGAAAAGCACCAGATGGAGAAGCGTATGAGTATGCCGTAAAAGTGAAAACTTCAAAAGAAACCATGAAGGTTTTCGCTAAAAATCAAGATGAACAGCAGGAATATAAAGTGCTTGTAAAAAATAACACGGCGCATATAGTTAAACACCTAGCATCAAATACCACAGCAGCCATAGTTTTTGAGCCTCAATATCAGTTAAAACTAGGTAAATTTAAAGGAGTGTCTCATTCTGGTATTTATATGTTGAAAGAAGAAAATAACAAAATAACATTGGCAGTAAGTGACCCTGATTTACGTTTTTATGAAGGACACAGTAACGATGTAGATTTAGCTCTGAATCGGAAGGAATTACCAGGATATAGCAATTATTGGCATGCAGCAAATAGTATCCCTTCTAAAATTAAAGTGTTTTTAGATGGCGAGTGGGACATAGATACCATTGTAAAAGGTAATGGAACGGTTGTACAGCAAGCTAATGGTGTTACAGTTATAGAGTTTGTTTGTAAAGACGGACTTACTAATGAGGTGCAATTGGTAAAAGAGTAAGACTTAAATAAAATAAATCTGATTTATGATTAAATTAAAAAATTTAGTACTCGTAATTGGTGTGGTAACAATGTTTTCTTGTACGGAAAAAGAGAAGCGTACCCATTTGGAAATCAAGGAAAATCAGTTTTATATTAATGGAGATCTCACCTATAAAGACCGCTACTGGAACGGACATAAAGTGGAAGGTTTATTGATGAATTCAAGAATGGTTCAAGGTATTTATGATGATTTAAACCCTGAATCTGTAGACCGATTCAAATATCCAGATACAGGCGAATGGGACCCTAATAGAAATACCAACGAATTTATAGCTGCCATGGAAGCGTGGAAAAATCATGGTATGATAGCGTTTACATTAAACTTACAAGGAGGCAGCCCCATGGGATATGGGAATAAAAACAGCATCAATTCTACATTTAAACCTGATGGTGGTTTAAGACCTGCATATATGGAACGGCTTGAGAAAGTTCTTGAGAAAGCAGATGAATTGGAAATGGTTGTCATCCTGGGATATTTTTATTTCGGACAAGATCATGTTTTAAAAGATGAAGCTGCAGTAATTAAAGGCGTTGATAACATAACAAACTGGATTTTAGAGAAAGGTTATAAAAATATTCTTGTAGAGGTTGCAAACGAAGTTGATTATCCTCGATATGACCACCCTATACTCGATGTTGCGCGTGTTCATGAGTTGGTGGCACGTGTGAAAAATACCGAAAAGAATGGGAATAGACTTTTAGTAAGTACAAGTTTTAGGGGAGGAAGGCCACCATCTGAAAAAGTTGTAGACGTAGCCGATTTTATTTTGATTCATGGAAACAAAGTCGAAGACCCTGATGATATAACTACTTTGGTTGAAAAAGTTAGAAGCATGAAAGGGTATTCAAATCAGCCCATACTTTTTAATGAAGACGACCACTTTAACTTTGATGCCAAAAGTAATAATATGGTCAATGCAGTTAAAGCTTATGCATCTTGGGGGTATTTTGATTTTCGAAAAGAAGGCGAAGCATTCGAGAACGGATTTCAAACCGTACCTGTTAGTTGGGGAATCAATTCGGAACGAAAAAAGAGCTTTTTCAATAAGTTAAAAGAAATTACAGGATATTAAGCAGGTTAATTTCAAATGAGATTTATTGTTCTTTTATTACTTTTTTGTCTGAATTTGTTCCTGAGTGCTCAAGAAAAACCGCGTTTGGTAGTTCTGGTATATATGGGAAATGAACCCAATGGCGATACTCTAACTTATTATTGGTGGGTATACCCAGAAGCTGGAACCTATAAAAAGGAAATTAATATTCTTGGACAGTCTCAACCTAGAGCTAATTTAAAAATACCTAAAGACTCAAAATGAACAGCAATTCATCTTATTCTGGAAGTTAAAGACAAGAATAGTATTGTTGTCTTAGTGATTATAGGAGGATAGTTATTGAGGTGGATGAATAGTTTTTATTACATCATGAGTGCACTCATTCGAATGAAAATTAACTTTTTCTTATATATTTGAAACTAACTGATTCCTAAGATTATCTGAATTGAAAGTTTTAAAAGTGTTTTAGTTTAATTTTGTTATTATGAAATACTTTAAATATGTAGGATTGGTAGGCTTTTGCCTAATTTGTTGCAAGCAGGTTGATAAGGAGAGAAAAACATTTGAAAGTCAAGAGGAACTAGATACTACCATAGTTTTACCTCGGAAAGAGGAAAAATCAGAAAAAAAACTCAAGTCCTTCGAAGGTATTCCAGATACTCTGTTTATTCGCTTAGCCGATTTTAGCAAAGACTTTATTTACGACTTACGTTACGCAACTGAGAATAATTTTTTAAAAGCGAAAGTGTATGATTGTGCAGAATGTTATACTCGTGTGAAAACCGCCAAGGCATTGTTAAAAGCAAATAAAGCGTTTATAGAAAAGGGTTATAAGATAAAATTCTTTGATTGCTATAGACCTAATTCTGTTCAATATAAAATGTGGGAAATTGTTCCAAATCCACAGTATGTAGCAAACCCTGTGAAGGGGTCAATCCACAATAAAGGAGGAGCTGTTGATATTACACTAGTTACCCTAGATGGAGAAGAATTAGATATGGGGACAGACTTTGATTTTTTTGGAAGAAAAGCATATCATGATAATACCGATTTGCCGGATACAGTTTTAAAAAACAGAAAATTATTAAAACAAACTATGGAAAAGTTTGGTTTTTGGTCTATAAGAACAGAATGGTGGCATTATAATTTATCTGCTGCGAGCAATGATAAAGTAGCAAATTTTAAATGGGAATGTAATGATGTTAATTAAACTTCAAAAATATTTAATGGTGCTTATATTGTTTGGATTTTTTGGTTGCGAATCAAATAAAAATATAATAGCGTTATGGCCAGACGATAAAATTCCAAATCATATAGAAATTAATATAGAAGAAGTACATGAACAAACTAATATTCTCAGAATAAAAAACGTTCAAAAACCTACTATAGAAGTATTTTTACCAGATGAATCTATTGCCACAGGTAAAGCCTTATTAATTTTTCCTGGAGGCGGTTACGGTTTACTTGCTTACGATTGGGAAGGAACTGATATTGCTAAATTTTTGAATAAACATGGCATTGCAGGTATTGTAGTTAAGTACAGGTTACCATCAGATAAAACACAAACCAAAAAACATACCGTACCTTTAATAGATGCACAACGAGCAATTAGATTGGTTCGTAGTAAAGCCAAAAAATGGAATATTAACGAAAATGAACTTGGTATTATTGGTTTTTCTGCTGGAGGCCATTTAGCATCTACTTTAGGAACCCAGTATAACAAAAAAGTTTATAATCCAATGGACAGTGTGGATAATTTAAGTGCAAAACCAGATTTCATGGCTTTAATTTATCCTGTAATAACTATGGGAGAAAAAACGCATAAAGGGTCTAAAAAAAATCTGTTAGGAGAAAATCCATCCGAAGCCTTGGTTAACACGTATTCTAGTCATCTTCATGTTAATGAAAATACACCCACAACATTTCTTGTCCATGCCATAGATGATAAAGCTGTACCAAGAGAAAATAGTGAGTTTTTTCATGCGATGTTATCAGCAAAAGGGGAAGGGAAGTCTATTCTGCATCTTTACGAAAAAGGCGGACACGGGTTTTCATTAGGAGAAAAAGATGTTCATTTACGAGTATGGACCGACCGTTTATTGGAATGGTTGGAAAGTTTAGAGTAAAATATTCCTATAAAAAAAAAGCAGTATATAATACTATATACTGCCTTTTTAGTATGGACTTTAAAATAAATACCTAAAACTCGTAGGCACCTATATCTATAGATTCGCCATTAATTTTTCTTGGCTCTACACCATTTGGAAGTTTAAATTGGTATTCTAATTTTTTTGCGTCAGCCGGAATTTCTATACCAGCATCAATTGCCTTAGAATTATTTTGAAGTAAGTAAGCGTTAGAAGAGTCCAGTAAGAAATCTTGATCAGAAATCATCATTCCTTCTACCTTTTCGAATAATAGGCTGCTATTTCCACATCTTTTTTGATCTTCACCAGTATATCTAGTACTATAAGAAGCTCGGGTTGCTGTTGTAATTAAATTATTAGAAAACACTTCGGCCGTTCCTGAATTTCTTAATATACTCACGTGTATGTCTGGATCGGTACTATCATTTTGATAATATAAAATGTTGTTAAAAGCTTTTAATTTTCCTTCACAAAAAGTAAGGTCAAAAAACATTTTTCGATAACTTAATTTATTATTTCCTTTTAAAACAAAAGTATTATTATAGCAGTATAATGTACCTTTTCTATTGCCTTTACCATCTGGTGTTGCAGAATCTACATCATTTCCGTAATGTAAAATAGTTCCAGCACCAGTAGCACTACCTTCTATAATGTTACCAGCAAAATAGGTTGTTTTAAAGGACGGTAATTGCGGAAAATAGTCTACTGCATTTTCTGTTTCAGCAAGGTTAATTTGTCTTCCAGCAGGACCAACAAAACGATTATACATAATAACATCTCCGGAAGATCTACTTTTGTAATTTCCTCCAGTAGACCCTTCTCTAATAGGGCCAAATTGATTTCCTGTAGAAACAAAGCCCTCTGCTTCTATATAAATATTATGCTGGCGATCTACTTTAAACGTACCATTTTCTTTAATTATATTATTATTTAACCTAACATCTATTAAAGGGTCTTTAGGGCTATTGTATGCTCCGAAAATTCCATTACCATTATGTATAATTATACAATTGTTAACTTCTAAATGAGCACCTCTCATATATATTCCGGAAGCAGCTCTTGAAAAAGGCTTTAAATTTTCAGTCCCCATTTCGTACGTTTGCTGGGTGTCGTCTTCTTTATATTGGTTAGCACCTTGTAATTGTAAGTTACTAATAGTGATGTATTCAGGGTGGTTATCAGAGGTGCCGTTTATAATAATCATACCGGTATAAGCTGTGGTTGAGTTAAAATAGGGGTGTAAATTAACAGGTCTAACTCTAGAATTTTTGCCATCTAGTATTGGTAGTTTCCCCTTTTCATCTGGAACTCCACAAACACAAATTGGTTCATCCTTAGTACCTTTAGTACTAATAATTAAACGCTCATAATAGGGTTCGTTTTTAGCATAAATTCTTACAGCATCTCCGGGACCTAAATTTTCGGTGGGGACATCAATTATTTTTTCATATTCTTTTCCAGGACCAACTTCGTAGAGTTTACCGTTTCCTTTAGCTTCGCATATTTTTATAGTTTCACTTAAAATAGTAGGGCTAGAATTATCAACAATAGTGTTTATTTCATCTTTGCTACACGAAACAAAAAACAATAACAAACAGACGTAACTCAATTTTTTTAGGTAATATTTCATAGATATTTTGGGTTTGAAAGAATAACAACAACGCATAGCATAAAATCATGTTGTGTTTAAAAGGATATTTTCTCTAAAAAGAGAGTTGATAATCTAAGAGACTTCTTTATTTTTGCATATTATTTTCCGGGATGTAGCGCAGTCCGGTAGCGCACTCGGCTGGGGGTCGAGTGGTCGCAGGTTCAAATCCTGTCATCCCGACTAAATAAAAGCTTTGGTTTTTGTAGAAAGTGTGCTTTCTTAAGAAAACTGGAGCTTTTATTTTTAAATAAAGCAATGCTTTATTTGCAATGAGGGTTTATAAGGATTATCAAAATCCTGTCATCCCGACAAATCTAGAAATAGACAAAAATAAAAACACTGATAATCATACAATTATCAGTGTTTTTTGTTTTTAAACATTTTATTTGATCCCAAATGAAAGCAATTAAAGGGATAAAGCTAGTGTGAAATTCCGGGAACGCTATTTTATTCTATATCCTTTCATCTTTTTTCCAATATTAATGATAACCTCATTAAAGTCTCCTATTTCATTACGATGAAAAGTGATTTCTCCAGGGAAATTTCTAGGAAAAAAGGATACTTCTGAACTAGGTAGTAATTCTATGTTTTTCTTTCCAGCGCCATCACCAAAAAAACGATTGCCTTCTCTTCTAAAGGAAAATGTTAAGTTGGGTTTTCCCTTAACAACAAAACTACCAACATAATTATCAAATTGCTCAGGTTTAAACATGGTAAAGACTTCTTTTTTAAGCGCTTTCCTTTTAGAAATAATTTTTTGCGCAACTATTCTTTTTCCATCTGGAGACCAATTACCGCGGGAAATAGACTGATTCTTGGGAGAGATAAACTGTAAATCTTTTCCTTTTCTACTTATGCTTAATAATGCATATTTCATAGTACGTGCATTGCCACGAGTAAATAAAATACGCTTACCATCAGAAGACCAAGATGGACGCTCATCATAATGCTTATTATCATTAGTTATTTTTCTAATTTTAGAATTATTAACTTTCATTATATATATAGCGCTATTTCCTTCTATTTCTGAATTAAAAGCTATCCATTTACCGTTTGGTGAAAACACAGGGTCAGTACTTTCGTATGCATTATTGGTAAGTCTACGTTGGTTAGTCCCATCTGAATTCATTATATATATTTCTCTATGTCCATCGCGTTCTGAAGAAAACACAATTTCTTGTCCATTGGGAGACCAAGCTGGCCATCCATCACGTGCAGAATGTGTTGTTAATCTTTGTTGGTTTGTTCCATCAGCGTTCATGATATAAACATCTGTATTTCCCTTGCTTTCATATTGATAAACAATCTTACTTCCATCTGGAGACCAGCTTCCATGGTCTTCTTTTGCAGAATTAGCAGTTAACCGCTTAATATTTAACCCGTTTGCATCCATAACATACAAGTCACGATTTCCTTTTAATTTCGAATCAAATAATATTTGTTTCCCATTAGGAGACCACTCAGGTTCTTCGTCTCTAGTTGAGTTTTTGATGGGTGTTTCAATTTTTTCTTCGGAAGGTGTCAAAATCACAATCTGAGATTTGTGATTTTGAGCACTTACCAGAGATACGGTGACACATAAAATAATGGTAATTATTTTTGTTGGATATAATGAATTATTAATAAACATGATTTTATTTTTTTGATTAAACAGTTATTTCCAACGAAAGTATATGGCATTGGTACTATCTAGAAAAAGAAGTGATACATGTAGCCCAAGGTGTTATAGATACTGGATGTTATAAATTTTAAAAAAGATATTAGCTGATATTGAGTAACTCGAACACCAAATCCTTATAACGAATTCCGATAGGGATACTAATAGTGTCTAAAAAAACATGATTATTTTCTATCTTTTTAATATGCTCAGGATTGAGCATAAAGGAATTGTGTACTCTTAAAAGTAATTTTTCTGGTACTATTTCAACAAGTTGTGCAAAGGTCATTCTTGCCATGGTTTTCTTATGATTGCTAAAATAGATGTCTAAATAGTTTCCATTGCTTTTCACATATTCTATTTCGTTAAAAATAATTTTCACCTGCTTATATCCATCTTTAACAAAAAAGGAGTCTTGTTTATTGGTATCGGTATTTAGTAATTTAATTGCTTTATTCACTCCTTTGTAAAACCTGTCAAATTCTATAGGTTTCATAAGGTAATCAACCGCATCAAAATCATAGCTTTCAAGTGCAAACTCAGAGTAGGCCGTTGTGAAAATAATAAGAGGTCTGTTTTTTAGTTTTTTGATTAGTTCGATTCCCGATATTTCGGGCATATTTATGTCTAAAAAAACTAAATCTATAATGTTGTTCTTTAAATATTCAAGACCGTGTTTTGGATTGGAATAGCAAGCTACCAAATCTAATTTAGGTATTTTATTAGCGTGAATTTTTATAACATCTAATGCACTTGGTTCATCATCTATAGCTATTCCTTTTATCATAAAACTAAAAGTATATGAATTATATCAATATTTCTGATGTTTTTCACAAATAAATTTTTAACGAAACATAAAACCTTTCTTGATTTTCGATTATCGATAAATCATGTTTTTGGGGATATATTAATTCCAATCGTCTACGCACATTTTTTATACCTATACCATATCCTTTTTCTTTATGAAATGCTTTAAAATTTTTATCCATAGAATTTTCTATGATAAATTCCATTTTTTGATTCTTGGCTTTTACTTCAAATTTTAATTCAGATGTTTTGTTTGGATGTAATCCATGTTTAAAGGCATTTTCTATAAATGGAATTAATAACATTGGTGCAATTTTATATTCAAAATCTTCATAAATAGATATCTGAATATTGATATTATGCTTTTCTGCATTTCGAATAGATTGAAGTTCTATAAAATCATTAATGTAATCTAATTCTGTTTGAATGGGTATTCTGTCTTTATCCATGTCATTAATCAAGAAACGCATTAGGTTAGATAATTTGCCAATATATTTGGCCGTTTCGTTACTCTCTTCCTTGAGTGCAGATGCATAAACTGTATTTAATGCATTAAATAGAAAATGTGGATTTATTTGTGATTTTAAATGATTTAATTCGGCTTCTTTTCTCCTGAATAAATGGTAGCCAATTGCTTTTTCTTGTATTATTTTTTTCCTAGAAACAGCATAAATACCAGCAGGAATAATTAACCAAAGTGATGTTAGGGACAAAGCTATATTCACTGATTTTTGCCCCCCGAATACTTTTGAAGCAGATATTGCTAAATCAATATGTTTTGTGTTAAGATAAGATTGTAAACCTTCGGCTAGAAACAATATGATTATAACAATAGAAGTAACAATGATGTTATAAAACAAATAATTGGACATCTTCTTTTTTAGCGCATAATTTGGGAATAGAATAAAAGTTTGAACATAAAAAACAGCAAGAGCAATTACAAATAAGGATAAAAAGAAAATTCCAGAACGTCGTCCAACATTCATAATAATAGGAACACTTATTAAGGTTGAAACTATAACATTAACCAAAGCTTCACCATTGACAAGTTTACTGTCAAATAAATATAAAACGTCTTTTCTGTTTTTGACTAAAAGATTTATATAATAAAACAGGAATGAAAATAGCACTAAAAAAATAGATGACCCAACAAGAAAAGCAAGAACGTCACCATCTATATTTCCTTGATTGTCCCCGTAAAAGAAAGGAGATAATTTAATTTTAGCACTAATTATTCGTGTTTGAGTGAAAGTATAAGTAACCAATAAGGGAAGTAAAATTGCTCCATACAAAACGAGTCGTTTTCTATAAATAAGTTTAGGTATAAGAATGTATGTGTGTATAGTAAATAATATAACCATTAATAAGACAAACCAAACCGACCAAAATTTATAAGTATCAAAAGTTTTAAAAATATAAATGACTGATGCTATGACTATACTTAATAGAAAGATATATTTAACCCAAATCGCATAATTAAATTTAATTATAGGCTTGTAATGTTTTGTAATGAGTTTTAAAGCCAAAAAAACAATCAATAGAAAGAATGTAAGCCCAATAGCTATAGTAGCACCTATATTGATTAAGCTAGTTGAAAAAACAACCTTTTCTTGAAGAGGATTACTATCTTGGAAGTTGTTTTTTATAACTAAGAATGCTTCCTTAGAAAAAAACGAAATCGCAGTATTTAAAAAAGATAGAACCGTTATTAAAGGTCTTATTAAAATGTCCATGTCAGGTTTGTTTTAAAAGCACAAGTATCACCAACAAGGTATATTTTTACTCATTATTATATAGCAAAAAGTGATGGATTATTAATAGTTTGTGATGGATTTATGTAAATAGTAATCAATGTTAGAATTGGTAGAGAATTAATCAATTTGTATCTATATCAGACTAAAGACAAACAAATTTTATTCTTTAATAGTTCTTTTATGAAATAGTGTGCAATTAGGTGAACAACCAAGTATAACTTTATGTAGTTATTCGTGTTTACAATATATGGTGGATTATTAATTTAGCTCTGTCATCCCGGCAGAGCTTCAAATACTTTATAATATAGATATTTGAGGCTTTTTGTTTTTTAAGCTTACCAATATAATTGAATTTCAGAACCAATTATATATATTTGTCAGAACGAATGTTGTTTAAGCTGAGAAATGGAATTAGAGAAAATTTTGGATATACTTAAAATAAAAAACGATTTAACTCAAAGAGAAAAGGTTGTAGCCAATATTCAAGTTAGGGGTAGTCGTTTTTTCTCATTATTTAACAAACAGCTGAAACCTTATTGTATTAGTGAAGTACAGTTTAATGTACTTAAAATATTGAGTAATAAACATCCAAAACCTATTCCATCTGGTGAAATATCTAAATTATTAATTAGCCAAGCATCTGATGTTACTAGAATTATTGACCGCATGATTAAAAAGGATTTGGTTAAACGAGAAATACCAGAGGAAAATCGTAGAATGATACTAGTTTCGTTAACCGAACAAGGTTTAAAAAAGGTAGAAGAAACCAAAAATGTAGTAAACCAAATAGTTGCTAAGACTGATGTGTGGTCTGATGAAGAGGTTGCTGTTTTAAACAAGTTACTAGATAAATTAGAGTAAAAAAATTTATGAAAATATTTGTTTAAACGAATATTGTTAAAACGTTATAAAAAATGAAAAAAGTATTTACACTAATAATTTTAAGTTTTATTTGGAATATTGCGAGTTCACAGCAACCTCCAATTCCAGTAGAAGTTTTTGGGGGACATAGAGCATTATCTTATCAGCATGTGATTAATAAAAATGTATTTGATGATACATTCAATTTTTTTAATATCACATCTTTTGATGCAGAATATAAAGAAGATCCTAGAAACGTTTTTCTAATTTCCAGTCTCTTCTCTTATAATATTGGAAAAGGTTTTTCTGCTGGCATAGGAGGAGAAATACAGAGACCTGGAGCTTTTGTAATAGCAGGTGCTCAATATGCTTACAGCACTAATAATTTTTTATTGGTACTATTTCCATCGGTAAACTTAAATGGTATTACCCAATATTCCCAATTTATGCTGCTCGAGTATCGCCCTAAAATAAACGAAAAACTTAATGCATATCTTAAAATGCAATTTCTAGTGACTACCGATTTTAGTAATTACGATAGAGGCTATCAACAATTTAGGTTTGGTTTACAGCATGAAAATATTCAGTTTGGATTAGCTGGAAATTTTGACCAGTTTAATTCCAACGAAATAACAACCAGCAATTTGGGAGTTTTTGTACGAACACTGTTTTTTTAATCTAGTTTTTTATTATTAACTATGGGGGAGACATATACTTTTTCTAAAAGAAGAGGAATTTCAGAATACGAATTTATAGCTTTAATGGCTTTTTTAATGGCAAATGTAGCATTATCTATTGATGCCATTTTACCAGGTTTACCAGATATCGGGACATCGTTCAATATTCATTTAGATGCTAGTTTACAGTTAATAGTAACACTAATATTTTTAGGGCTAGCTTGCGGAGAGTTAGTTTTTGGAACTTTATCTGATAGCTTTGGTAGAAAACCTATTGTATTGGTGGGAGTAGGTATTTTTATAATTGCTAGTATTATTTGTGTGATAGCACCAAATTTAGAAGTTATGCTTTTAGGAAGAGTGCTACAAGGAATAGGGCTTTCTGCTCCTAGAACAGTAAGCATGGCTATAATTAGAGATTCTTATAGCGGCGATAATATGGCAAGAATTATGTCTTTCATTTCGGCTATTTTTGTTTTAGTACCTATGGTGGCTCCTATTTTAGGGCAAGTAATTTTAGATAGTTTTAATTGGCATTATATATTCTATTTCCAATTACTTTTTGTATTGGTGACTATAGCATGGTTTTGGTTTAGACAGGAAGAGACCTTAACTAAAACATTAAGAATTGAGTTTACAAGTAAACTTTTTATTAATGGATTAACAGAATTTTTAAAGATTAAGACTACTGTTATTTATACTTTAATTGCTGGTTTAATGGAAGGTGTCTTTATTCTATATTTAAGTATATCCCAACAAGTTTTTCAAAAACAATATGGGCTTCATGAGGAGTTCCCATACATTTTTGCAGGATTATCGCTTACTTTTGGAATTGCCACATTTTTAAATGGCAAATTGGTTGTTAAATATGGGATGAAGAAATTGGTGGCATGGTCACTAAACTTGTTTTTAATATGTTCATTAATCTATATCTTACTTTTTTATAATACTGAGAACCCTGACATAGAAATAGTATTATTTTTTTTAATAATTCAATTTTTACTTTTAGGTTTTATTTTTGGAAATTTAAGTGCTTTAGCAATGCAGCCAATTGGTCATATAGCGGGTGTTGGTGCTGCTATTTTTAGTTTTGTGTCTATGATATTTGGCGTGATTATCTCACTAGGAATAGGAGGTTTCGTTACAACAACAGTACTGCCTTTGTTTATAAGTTTTTTTGTGACTGGGTTTTTAGCAATAATTTTAATCATTTCATTTAAGACAAAAGAACTAAACGTTTAGATATTTTAATATTGTTTTAAAAGTGTAGTTGAAATTATTCTTGAATGATTACTTTTTTTAAAGAAAAGCTTTCTTCTATAGGAAAATTTTGAGGAACGTAATTTTCTATCTTATTGTTGCTTAGCCATTGCAAAGCACGTATCATACTTTGATGAAAAGCAACACATTCCATACTAGGAGGTTGTTTTTGATTATGCCATAAATGTCCGTAAGTAGAGCTATAAACTTTTCCTTTCCTGTATTTTACCGTCCATTCCATAGGGAAATTCAAACCAGTTTTTTCATCTTTGGCATAAGATAATATCTCAAGGTTTTTTTCTGTTCCTCTTCCGTATCTGTAAACCTCTATATCGGCTGCAATCCATTTTTTTGGCATGCCTATATGAATAGGGTGTTGACCAATTCGTGTAATTAAGGCATTTCTACGAGGACCATGACCAGTATTTTCGCCTTCTCCTTTTGGTATTACAGTGATTTTTTCATTTTTATCAATGGTTAGCGCAATTCCAAAATCTTTTTTTCTCCATCCTAAACCAATCATTTCATTATATGCATCCCAGCTTTTAAATGCATTGGTTGCACCATGATACATATAAACACCGCCTCCTTTTTTTACATATTCTTCAAATGATTTTTTTACGTCATCTGGCCATTGTAAACTACTTTCCTTATTAATATTATTACAAGTTTGAATAACTACGGGGTAGTTAGAAAAGTTAGGATTCCAATCCTCCCAAGCAGCGTTATTTTTTTCTTTGTTAGGACAGGTACTTACAGAAACGGCAAACTTTCCACTAGATTCCAGTATTTTTTGAAGGTATTTTGTGTTTAATTGCCAATGATGGTTACTAAAACCATCAATAATTAAAACGGGTATTTTTTTTGGTTTAACAATATTTGTTACTTTTTCAATTTGAATATTGTCATATAAAATTCCGCCTCCAACTTTTAGAGCAGTTGAAAACATGGAGAGGGTTACTTGGCCATTTGGAGGAACTATAAAATCATATGTAATTTTTTCCCATCGTGGAGCTTTGTAATTTTTATTTCTACTCAGATTTAAAACTAAGTTATCATTTAAAAAGACCTTGCCAGTTAAAGGGTCTTCTTGATTCCAGTATCTATGCCTAGAGTATAAAAAAGACAATCTATAATTAGCTCTAGGGATTAAATTGTTAATTGTTTGAGCAATACCACCTGGTCCATGACCACCAAGGTCAATCATCCATTTTCCATGAGGTGTACCATAATTATCAATTGCTATAATATCAACATTCTCTTTCATAATTAACCATCCAGGAAGCTGTTCTCCAAAAAGATGAGGGTTACTGTCTTTACTATCAACTTTCATTTCAAAACTTCCGTTAACCAAATGGTTATTTACAGGAGGCTCTAACGGGAAACCTTCTTCTATGCTAACGTTGTCTATTACAAGCCCCATTTTTCCTTTGGTTGTTGAAACAAATTCAATTTTGGCTACGCCTTTAGAAGAAGATTTAAATGCAAAACCAATTCCATTAATATAATTTGGAGCAGGGGATAGGTTACGTAGTGTTGTTAGTTTTTTATCATTTACAAAAACTTCTGCAGTAGCTAGAGTTCCTGATGTATCACGATTTCTGTTTTTCTGGTCTGCGTAAGCAAATTTTAAAGTGTAGTTGCTGTTCTTTTTTAATCCTTTAATAGTTTGGCTAATTGTTCCAGGTTGATTTCCATTTAAATCTAACACTAGGTTTTCATCTGCTGAAGAAAATGCTGTATTGCTTATTAATTCCACATTTCCGTTAGTTACTTTCCAACCGTTAAGTTTTTTTACAACCTTACTTGCTGATTTAATCTTTTTGTTCTCGAACGACCCATTTTTAATAAGGTTTTGTCCAAAAATCACATTGCATACTAAAAAAAGGATAAGTGTATTTATATTTTTATGACAGAAAATGTTCATGGTTTATATTTAATATTTTAAATGCGTATAGTCTAAATTTTATACGAATTATAGCGTGCTACAAATTAAGTAATCGTAGCAACAAATACCTATCTTTATATTGTCAAGGAGTGACTGTATTTTGTCATTTGTATTAATTATTTAGTTGATTTTAACTTTAAAAATGACAAAATATAGGTTATACGTTATATTCCTTTTTATATTCTAAAGGTGATTTTTTAGTGATAGTTCTAAACTGTTTATTAAAATTGGATAATGTCCTAAAACCACTAGAATAACAAGCTTGCGAGGCGTTCATGTTTTTTTCTATAAGTAGTTTGCAGGCATAACCAATACGTATTTCGCTAATAAAATCTGAAAATGTTTTATTTGCATGCATTTTAAAATAGCGACTAAAAGATGTTGGTGTCATGTTAGTTAATTCTGCTAACTCTGTAATACTAATTTTTTGTTTAAAGTTTTGCATAACATAAGAATACACTTTGTTCATTCTATTGGTATCACCTTCTTTAAGAGAATTGGTATAACTAGGGCTAGTTAGTAATTCAATATCATTACTTTTCGATAAATAGTTTAGTATACTTAGTAGTTGCAAGACGCCATCAAAACCTTTTAGTTTAGGAAGCTTTAAAAGCATTTCTTTTATAGCATTTAGAGTTTTCCCTTTAATGGATATACCCCGTAAACTCAATTTTAGAAGTTGTTTTAGTTTTATAGCTTCATCTTTATTTAGAAAATTTTGGCTTATAAAATCTTCATGAAAATATACAACAATACCTTCAGACCAGTCTTTAGAACCATCATAATCACTACGCCACAAATGCGGTAAATTAGGGCCAGTAAATGTAATACTACCTTCATCGTACCTTTCAACATTATCTCCAATAAATCTTGTCCCTGAGCCCTTTAAAACAATGAATAATTGATATTCTGAATGAAAATGCCAATTGGGGTCAAAAAAAGGTTGTTTTAATGTTTCTACAACAAAAAAACGATTTTGTGGTATTGGCGATTTTTGAATTGCAGTTTTCATTTTATAAAATGGATTGAATTACGGGTAAATTAACACTAATTTATCGGTAAATTGAATAAACAGTCATTTAAATGATATAATAAAGTCTATTTTAGCTAAAACACAGTCCTTTTTAAGTAGGCTAAATTCGTATAATTGTAGCTCTTGATTAATTTACTTCATACTGTGCTTTTATGTTAAAATTTATATTTAATAATTTTCGGAAATACTTTGTAGCAATTGTTATTCTTGTTGCTATAGCATGTTCTAGTAAAAGTGAAAATAGCAGTAAAAGTATTGTTAAAACTAAAGAGCAGGTAAAAAGTAAAACAGACTATGTTGGCTGGAAGTCCTACAGAGGAGATAAAAAAGGAAACCAGTTTTCAGAATTGGCTCAAATACATGCGGCAAACGTTCATAAATTAGAGTTAGCATGGCAGTATAGAACGGGAGATGCAGGAGAGCGTTCTTCTATGCAATGCAATCCAATAATGGTTAATGGTTTGCTTTATTTTTCAACATCCACTTTAAAGGCTATTGCTTTAGATGCAACAACTGGTAAAGAGGCATGGGCTTTTGAGTCTTCAAAATATAATGAAAACGGAAACGTTTTTAGAGGAAGAAGCAGGGGAGTTACCTACTGGGAATCCGCTGATGGTAATGATTCACGTATATTTCATTATGTAAAAAATAGAGTTTATGCTTTAAATGCAAAAACAGGAAACCTTATTGAAAGCTTTGGTAAGGGTAAAGGTTTTATAGACTTAAGGGAGCATTTGGATATTACATTGGAAGAAGCCTCTATAGAAGTTACCACACCTGGAATAGTTTATAAAAATTATTTAATGGTTTCATCTAGAGTACCAGAAGGGTATAAGTCTACACCAGGTCACATAAGAGCCTATGATGCTGTAACAGGTGAGTTTAAATGGATTTTTCATACCATACCAAAAAAAGGAGAATTTGGTTATGATACTTGGGAGTTTGTAGAAGGAGAAACCTATGGAGGCGCTAATGCTTGGGGAGGATTTACCGTAGATGAAGAAAGAGGTTGGGTATTCTGTGCAACTGGGTCTCCTTCATTTGATTTTTATGGCGGAAATAGAAAAGGAGCAAATTTGTTTGGTAATTGTGTATTGGCTTTAAATGCTGAAACAGGTGAGCGTATATGGCATTACCAAACTGTGCATCATGATTTATGGGATTATGATAATCCATCAGCTCCGGTTTTAGTAACCATAAAAGATGGAAACAAACAAAGAGACGCTGTAGTGCAACTTACAAAAATGGGACTTACGTTTGTGTTGGATAGGGAAACGGGAGAGCCAATATTTCCTGTGGAAGAAACAAAAGTGCCTATTTCTACAGTTGAAGGGGAAGAGGCTTCACCTACTCAGCCAATACCAACAAAGCCTCTGCCATTGGGCCCTTTGGGTATAACAGAAGCTGATTTAACAAATATATCACCCAAAGCAAGAGCAGCTGCGCTTGAAAAATTTTCAAAACTTAGACCTGGAGTTTTATATGAACCACCATCCGAGGTGGGTACAATAGCTGCTCCAGGAACATTGGGAGGCGTTGAGTGGCAGGGAGCTTCATTTGACCCCCACAGCAACATCTTATACGTAAATTCTAATTATGGGGCTTCTATATTGAAGCTAAAGAAAATGAGGGATTTACAAAAAGGAAAAAAAGCAACCAATTTGCAATTAGGAAAACAACTTTATGTTCAAAATTGTGCTTCTTGTCATGGAGTGGAGCGCAAAGGGAATCTACCTGTGTACCCTGGTCTAGAGAATATAACAAAATCTAAACCAGAGATTACCCAAATAATACAAAATGGACGCAATATTATGCCTGCTTTTCCACAGTTAAAAAAGAAAGAGTTAAATGCTTTATCAATGTATTTGTTGAGTAATGAAGTGATTGAGGAAGATACTATTGGTAAAAAAGGAAAAGTGAGATATATACACGATGGTTATGCTAGTTTTCTTGATAACCAAGGTCATCCTGCGGTTGCGCCACCATGGGGAACTTTAAATGGCATTGATTTAGGAACAGGAAATTTTGTTTGGAGAAAACCATTAGGAGAATATCCTGAGTTGGTAAAGCAAGGTGTTAGAAATACAGGCACAATGAATTATGGAGGGGCAGTAGCAACTTCTGGAGGATTGGTGTTTATAGCTGCCACAGCAGATGAGAAAATTAGAGCTTTTGAAAAAAGTAGGGGGAAATTGCTATGGGAATACCAACTTCCTGTTGGCGGTTATGCAACACCCACAATTTATATGAAGGATGGTAAACAATATGTTGTTATTGTTGCAGGCGGTGGTGGTAAAAATGGCACACCGTCAGGTGATTATGTAATGGCATTTGCACTTCCTGATGATTATTTAAAAGTCTCAAAAGTGGATGTAGAAGGAGAAAAAGATGATGAAGGTTGGATATCACTTTTTGATGGAGAAACACTAGAAGGTTGGACACATATGAATGGTTCTCATACATACAAAGTAGAAAAAGGAGCAATTATAGGCAGGACCACTCCCAATAGCGAAAACTCTTTTTTGTGTTCTTTACAAGAATTTGATGATTTTGAATTTGAATGCGATGTTATGGTAGATAGTACTACTAACCAAGGGGTACAATTTCGTTCATCAGCAAGACCAAAAACTATAAAAAACCATAGTCTTTATAGAGCAGGGCGTGTATGGGGACCGCAATTAGAAATTAGACAAAAAATGGAAGAGAGCACGGTTACAACAGGTTTAATTTATGGAGAAGCAATGGGGATAGGTTTTCTGTCTTCAGAGGAAAAAGTTAAAAACGGTCATGATTATTATATTTCTGAAGGATGGAATAAAATTAGAATTATAGCAAAGGGGCCACGAATTCAAACATTTTTGAATGGGCACAAAATAGATGATGTTGTTAATGAGGAAGTCTATAAGACACACCCAAAAGGATTTATTGGCTTACAAGTACATGGGATGAAGGGTAAAAAACAGTATAAGATGGGGTGGAAAAATATTAGAGTAAGACCAATTTAGGCATCCTGTATGGTGTTAAAAAAAGTGTTTAAGATTTTACGGAAGTATAACACTGGTTTCATCCAAGTATTTCTTTTTGATTAAAAAAACCAAACCAAGATTGTAAAAACGCGAAAAAATTAATTCTTCAATTACACTTTAAATCCCAATACCTTGGTTTTCTTAGTTTGTTAATGATTTATTTAGATTAGAGCGATACAATACTATTTATATAGTATTAACGGAATTGTTTCATCCCAATAATTAGCTTATTTGTGAGGCAGAATTCCTTACGAATGAATGAAATAATAATAAATTTTTGATAGACAAAAAGGTAAGGTAAAGTCAGGTTCCAGTGTTGTTTTATGTTTGATTAGAGGAAGGAAAGGTTAATTTAAACGACTATTATTTAGAGATAAATTTATATTTAAGTACTTTTTGAAAGTATATTTGTTAAACTAAATGTTAAATTTTTTCATCTTACGAATACATTTAACATTTAGATTATGCTAATAAAAAAAGGAATTATGGGGTCAAGAAAACAGTATTTTTTTGTTAAGATTTTTACCTGCTTGTTGTTTTTTTACGGAGGGATTTTTACTAGTGCTCAGGATAATTCGGTAGATAACATGTTTCTCCAAGCTCGGAATATTAGACATCAAAACCCAGATAGCTCTTTGGTTTTGTTAGAAAAGGTACACCATGAATATTTAAAAATAGGAGACACTCTTAATGCAGTAAATGCATTGCTTGAAATGCCAGATATTCTTGGACAAAAGGGAAATTATGCTACTTGCTATGAGTTTTTGTGGCAGGCACTTTTTTTATCCGATGGATTGAATGATGATGGACTTACAGCATCAATATACAATAGACTAGGAAGGTTACACAGTTTTTTTAAAAGAAAAGAAAAAGCTTTTTATTATTTAAATAAAGCGCTCGAAATAAAAAAAGGGTTGGTAGAAAAGGGAGAATTAAATGAAGGAGATTTGGTAGAAAATTATTTTTTCATTTGTTCTACATACAGAGAAATTGATGATACCGTAATGGGAAGAAAATATTTAGACAGTTGTTTTCTGTTAAATAAACGTTTTCCTGACAAAGTAAGCTTACCTTATTTAAATTTTGAGAAGGCATATGTTTTATTTAAGGAGAATAAACATGAAGAGGCTTTAGTGACGTATAGAGAAACTGAACCTTGGTTTTTGAGATATGCTCCTGCCTATTTGGTTTTATTGTATACCTATTGGGGAGACTTATATATTGATTTAAATGATTATGCAAAAGGTGAAAATATGTATGAAAAAGCTTTGGCAATTTCTGACAAATACAATAGTCATATAGATTTTACTCCTCTTATTTATGAAAGACTCTCTAATACGCATTTAATAAACGGTGATTATAAAAAGTCCTTTGAGAACTTAAAAAAGGCAAAAGAGTTAGATGAGATTTTTTTTGATAGTAGAAGTGAAAAGAATAAGGCCTTTCTTGAAATTAAAGATGAGTATAGGATTGAAAAGGAACGACAAGAAAAAGTAATACAAAAACAAAAAGTTGCTCAATTAATTCAAGAAGATAAAATTTCATTATTACAGCGTATTATTTTATTAGGTTCATTGGTGTTTTTAGCTATCATTGGATTTATATATGTTAGACAATTAAGAGCTAAACATGAAGCGGAAAAACAACTTATAAGAAAAAATAAGGAACTTGAAATTAATAAAGCAAAAGAGTTATTAGAACTTAAAAATAAGGAGCTCGCGGCTTCAGCTTTACAATTGATAGAAAAGGATGAGTTTTTAAGATCGTTGAAAAATAACCTTAAGGAAAAAAGTTCTCCAAACGATGAAGAAATCAACAGAGTTATTAAATCAATATCATTGAACAATGATCAAAGTTGGGAAGAATTTAAATTGCGATTTACTGCTGTAAATAAGAAGTTTTATAAAAAACTTACTAAAGAGTTCCCTAATTTAAGTCAAGGAGATCAAAAAATATGTGCTTTAATTAAGCTTAACTTTTCTAGTAAAGATATGTCTCGTTTATTAGGTATTTCTGTAGAATCTGTGCATACCACAAGACATAGATTACGCAAAAAAATGAATCTTCCCAGAAGTACAAATTTGGAAAACTTTATTGCTTCCTTATAATTTTATTGTGGTGAAGAGAGAGGAGAAGAGCTATTATATATATTCTTTTTCTAACCTTGGCACATCGAAAATTGCCAAAATAATAAAAATTACTACAGAGAGGTCTTGCTCATCTTCCTTGAGCTGAGTATGGTATAGAGTAATTGGTGTATATAAATACTATTGGAAGATACGTAGTAATGAAAAAATGATAGTTACGTATGGTTTCTGAAAGTAATTGTATGATTCTATTTCAAAACCATGATATTCAATTGAATCTACTCTTAGCTAATATCTGCTGAGTTTACCTTTAGGGTTATTATTAACAAGAGTATGACTAAAAAACAAAAGGGCAATTAAACTTTCGTTTAATCACCCCCTTATTAACAAACTAACTAACTCTACTAGTTAAAATTTAACCATTACGGTTGAGGTCTTAAGTTAAGTTGGCTTAACTTCATATTATCGATATAAAATTTAATAGGACCATTATAGTTCGCATTTTGTCCTCTTATTAAGAATTTTATTTGTGAAGTGTTGCCTTGTTGCCAAGTTGCACTTTGGTAAATCCATTCACCAGCTGGCATATCTGGTTCAAAAACTGTACCTACTACATCTGCAAAAGACCAAGGTCCATCATAGAATCTAATATCTGATGCAGCATTACCAGTAGGGGCATCAGAAATTGGATCTACTAAATACAGCCAATAACTAATTTCATAAGTCTTTCCTCCTTCGATTGTGAATTCGGGTTGAGCTGCAATAATCATTCCTCCATTTGGTCTAAAATTTATAAGCATACTTTTATCTCCTTCAAATGGAAGATCGAAATTAGTGCCTATATCATATTGGCCCCAATTGCCTCCCCAATTTTGATATGGCCAGTCACCTCCACCATCTTCAGGGCTATTAGCTGTTGTAGATTCAAAACCATAATCAACACCATTAAGAGCAAAAATGTTTTCAGGCTCGGTAAACTCAGTTACCAGCGCATCAACGATAGCATCAGAAGCAACTTCGTCAGTAGTTGTTAAACCACCAGGAGTATAAGATACATAAATTTGATCATCAATATAAAGTGGTTCGTTATCTAATTCTAGAATAATAATTGTTGCCTCATTACTATCTACCGTGGCGGAAGTAACTGTAGGATTAAGCACAATAGGATTCATGTCATCCGTATTGTTTTCTATTCTAACCGTAAAATCACTAGCATTAACAGTAGTATCATCTATTTCTCTACTAAATTCTAAGAGAATTTTATTGTCTTTTTCTTCTAGTCTATCTAGTGTTACAGGAGCAGAAGATGGAATTACTTTTATTAATTTTTCAAAGAAAAGGGTATCGGCGTCGGTAGGGCGAAATCTATCAGCTATGTATTGTAAATCCCAAGAGCCTAACTTACTAAATTTCATATCTACAAAATCATCTGTAAGCTCATGATTAATTTTATTGGGTTTACCACCCTCAGAAGACCAATTTATATTCTGAGGTTCTCCAATTGCTGTATAACTTAAACGAATGAAATTACTCGCTTCTAATTCATGTTCAGCATTATCTGCTAAATTTAGCTCCGTGCCAGTACTACCATCTGGATTAACACGATGTACCTTTAACACTGAAGTAATTGAATCTAGTACGGTTACTACAATGGTTGTATCTAACTCTCTAGTATCGCTAGGTTCGCTACTATTTTCATTTCGAAAAACATTTCCTTTGAATTTTTGATTAAGTACAACATTATAAACACCTGCTTTATTAAATTTTGCTTTAATAAGACTTTCGGACGATGTCTGTCCATTTCCTCCAGAAACAATACTTCCATTGCTTGGAAGTGTCCATGTTCTAGATTCAACACCACGTGAAATATCCCCAAAATCTATATCACCACCAACAATTACTTTGTTTTCAAAGTTCATTTCGGAGGTAACAATAACTCGATGGTTCACATCACTTATATTCAAATCTTCTTGCTCTTCACAAGCTACAAATAGTAGACTCATGACAAAGAGCATGCTTAAAAATTTATTTTGTTTCATATCTAGCAATTTTAATTATTAAAATTTGGGTTATTTAACGTTTCCCCTGTAGGAATTGGGTAATAGTCGTGTTGATCCGATTGGTAGTTATCAGCGGACAGCAGAAAATCTTGTCGAACAAATCCCGGTATAAATAAAGGGGCTACGCCTTCACCCGAAACGTCTAAATTCTCATTTCTCCAAACTTCATCAGCACGTAATTCGTCAAAAACCTCTTTAACGATGCCCCATCGAACTAAATCTTTGTAACGATGCCCTTCAAAACAAAGCTCTATTTTTCGCTCTACTTTTTGAATATGTTCCATAACCGTTTGCGCATTAGGAGTAACAAAAGTTAGATTTCCATCATTAACTTGTGGACTCACATGAAAAGCTGGAAACATTCCACCATTCATATCCATATACTGTTGTAAGGTATATACACCTGCACGACTTCGTACCATATCAATGTATTGAATGGCAGTCATAAAATCACCACTATCATTGATTATAGCTTCAGCATACATTAATAGAACATCTGCATAGCGAATATGTCTAAAGTTTATTCCACTACGTCCACGTAAAGGTTCATTCTCCATATGATACCAGTTAGAATGTTTTTTTACGTATGCACTTATTCCACCACCCCAGCTAGCTTTAGATTCAGCAAATGGTTCTAAATAATAATCACCTTCTCCATTTCTAGGAGCGATGGTATAATTCATTCTACGAGATTCTAAATTACCGTCGTTAATAGGGTTGTTTGGATCAACCTCGTCATGCACTAATAACTCATGCAAACTATACGAAGTAAGAACTGTGTTAAAAGCACCATGTGCAAGGGTACCTATTTCATTGGACATAGCAGAAGCTTCAGATCCTATAATGCCTGTTGTAGTATCATCTTTAAAAGCACCACCAGCTCCTGGGACTAAATCGAACGAGAAGTTTACTTCAAAAATAGATTCTTCATTAAACTCATTAAAATGCGTAAAATTATCTTCAATATTACGTGTTAAATCGTATATATCAGAATCTATTACTTCTTTGAATAAAGTTGCTGCTTGATCCCATTGTTTGTCATATAAATACACTTTACCTAATAGTGAAGTTGCGGCTCCCCATGTAGCTCTACCTACTTGATCTGCTTCCCATGATTCAGGCAAGTTGTTCATTGCAAATTCAAGATCTGGAATAATAATCTGCGTATTAACCTCAGCAATACTTGATATGGGTTGGCTCAATTCAGCTATAGACTGCGCCACACCATCATGAATCATTGCACCTCCATAGGTATGAACGATTTGAAAATAAAAGAACGCTCTCAAAAATCTCACTTCCCCTTCAATTCTTGCTTTAGCCTCATCATTTAAAACATCTTCCTCAACAATTTCTAACTGCGTAAGTATGGTATTTGCTCTAAAAACACCCAGATACAACTCTTCCCACTTGTTAGTAACGTGATTTTGAGCGTTATTATATGTTAAATTTCTAAAAGGAGCAGGACGATACCAAGGTTGAGTACCAGCTATATCTCCTAGTACGAACTCCTGAACCAATTCAGAACCACTCACCCCGCGGTTCTGTAAAGCACCATACACTGTAGTAAGTGCAGAATTAAAATGACCTTCTGTTTTCCAAAAGTTAGCTTCTGTAAGCGCATTTGGATTTTGTTCGTCTAAAAATGTGCTTTCGTTACAACCAGTAATAACTAGCGCAAGAAGAGCAAGACTTTTTATTATTATTTTATTCATTGATTTCATAGTTTTTTTTTTAGAAACTTAATTGAACTCCCATCATAAATTGACGAGCGATTGGATAATTTCCATTATCTACTCCTCTCTCAAATAGACTATTCCCACCTACCTCAGGATCATAACCCGTATAATTGGTAAACGTAAATGGATTTACAGAAGACAGGTATAATCTAATTTTTTCAACTCCATAATCCTGTGTGTTAGGAACTGTAAACCCTAAAGACATGGCTCTAATTCGCAAATACGTACCATCTTCTAAGAACCAATCTGAAAATGGTTGTACGTTAAAGTGTTGGTTACCTCTATGGGTAGGAATATCAGAGTTTGAATTCTGAGGGGTCCATTGAAAAACTTGATCTTGATGACGCCCACCCTGATAAGCTAACACCTTATTACCATTATATATTTCTGCACCATAGGCCAAATAACCTTGAACGCCTAAATCCCAATTTTTATAGCTAAAATCAAGATTCAAACCAGCTTCCCACTGCGGAATACCTGAACCAGAGAATAAACGGTCTTGATCATTAATGGCACCATCACCATTAATATCTTTAAACCTTATATCTCCCAATTCAGGTGAACCAATAGTTTGTGTATCCAATGCCTGGTACTCAGCCAATTCTTCCGGTGTTTTTATAACACCATCATGTTGATATAAGAAGAAAGCCCCAGCTGGTTCGTTTAATTTTAAAATAGTTGTTGAAAGGTTACTAGTACTACCATCAAAATTTCTAATTCTACCTCCATTAGCACCAAGTATTTTACCATTTAAATTGGTAATCTTGTTATCATTCAGCGTCCAAGTTCCAGAAATTCCAAATTTAAAATCTTCAGCTATTGTACCTTTATAGTTAACAGCAATCTCAACACCCTTATTTACCATATTACCGGTATTGACAGGTATAGATCCGTATACATTTGTTGCTCGTGGTTGCCACAAACCAGCAGAAGGAGCAGTTAGCTCATTAAGTAACATGTCTTCCTTGTCATTTTTATAAACATCAGCTGTAATGTTTAACTTATTGTTAAACATGCCCAACTCAAAACCAATATTTGAAGAAACTTGAGTTTCCCATTGTACATCTGGGTTTGCAAATCTACGTTGCACTAAACCGTTCTGTAAATTTTCACCAGTACCAAAAGGATAATTCACCCCAGATTCAATTACGGGTATGAAACTGTAATCACCAATACCATTAAAACCTACTTGTGCCCAACTACCACGAATTTTTAAATTGCTAATAGCTTCCACATTAAACCATTCTTCATCGCTTACATTCCATCCTGCTTGAAAACCATAGAAGTTATTGTATCTGTTTTCTGAAGCAAATTTAGAAGAACCATCACGTCTAAAACTGGCACTGAAAAGATACTTACCATCATAATTGTATTGTATTCTACCTAATTTACCTGCCAAAGTATTGACATTTATATTTTCACTTGGAGTCTGTGGCTCAGCTCCAGCATTCAGTACTTGTACATCATTGGATGCATCCTCAGCAAAAACAGTACCTGTATTCAAGGTTCTAAATTGGAACTTTTCGTAAGAAGCTACTGCTAATAAATCTAAATTATGCTTTCCAAAAGATTTTTTATAATTTAAAATGTGTTCTATAGTCTCTCTTTTAGAAAACCATTGATTGTATTGTAAACTAGCTTGTGGTGTAGAACCAGATATAACCGGATCTCCATTACGGTCTAAAGCTATATACTGGGGCTGAAAGAATTTTCTAAAATGCCGACCCTCATTACGACCAAGATTTAATTTGTAACTTAATCCATCTAAAATTTCGTACTCCGCATTTAAAGAAATACTATTTCTTTTAGTTTCTCTATCATCAATATTATCTAACTGACGTGCTAAAAAGCCATAAAATATTGCGTTATCCACATCATCTAATTGTACTGTATTTTGACCATCAGGTTGAAATGCACTAAAAGGTGCTGTGTGGGGAGGGTTACCTATAGCAAATCCAAAGATATTCCAAGGTTCTTGCTTACGGTTTTCTGTTGTTAAACTAGCTGAGGCAAAAGCTTTAAATTTTCCTTTAGTAAACTGCCCAGTAATACGGTTTGTTAAACGATCAAAATCTGAATTGATTATAGTACCTTCTTGCTTGTAATAGGTGGTATTATAATTGTAAGTTAGGTTTTCAGAACCTCCAGATAAGTTTACATTAAAATTTTGTACAACAGCATTGTCGTTTTGTACTTCTTCAACAAAGTTTGTATCAAAATCTAAGGCGTTAGCATTTATTCTAAATGTTTGTGGCTCAATACCATTTACTTCATCAGAAGTCTCCCTAACGTAGAGAAAATCGGTTGTGCTTGATAATGGAGTTCCCGAAGTAATGTTTTGGATACCTGTAAACATATTTACGTCTACCTTCATTTTACCTTTTTTACCACGTTTTGTTGTAATCAAAATTACACCCCCTGCACCACGCACTCCATAAATAGAAGCTGATGCACCATCTTTAAGAATATCGATAGATTCAATTTGTTCTGGAGCCAAATTAGGATTGCCCTCTTGCGGGATATTATCTACTACATATAATGGCTCTCCCCCGTTTAAAGAGACTAATCCACGAATTTGCACGTTAGCAGCTTCACCTGGACGACCACTTGCAGCTTGGATGTTTACCCCAGCTACTTTACCTTGAATTGCGGCACCAATATCAGATACGGCAACCTTTACTAATTCTTCAGCTCCCACTTTAGCAACAGCACCGGTTACTTCTTTCTTTTTCTGAGTACCGTAACCAACAACAACTACCTCTTCAAGGTATTGTGTGTCTTCATTCATTTGAATGTTTACAACATTCGATGTTCCAACTTTTCTTGTTTCCGTCTTAAATCCAATATACGAAAACTCTAGGACATCACCTTCAGATGCGGTAATACTATAATTACCATCAATATCAGCGACCGCTCCATTTGTTGTGCCGGAAACAATTACAGTTACTCCTGGTAGAGGAATACCTTGGTCATCTAATACTTGTCCCGTAACGACGTCTTGTGCGTACATTTTCGGAACACTTAAGCATAGGAAAAACACTAGCATGTGAAGTGATTTTTTCCATAATTTCATTGTTCTTTTCATAAAATTAGTTTGAGTTAATAGATTTTTTAGACAAATACGCAATAAGAGGCTTTCTATTTTATTGATTTCGTATTTTATCCGCTGCTAATTTAAGAAGTCAACAAATGAGATTAAGTTAAAGCCACTTGACAAAAACTTAACAGGGGTGTTTTTTTTTAAAATTATGTTAAAATTGAGTTTATGGGTGTTTGGATAAAAAGAGGACATTTTTTTTGATTGTCAAGAATTATTTACGGTTAAATCAAAGTTTTTTTAAAACATGTCATGTTTAATTATTTAAATTTTTCGACGTTAAGATTTTTGAAAATGATTTATTTGGTTTTTTTTAACTGAATTTTAACGAAATCTTAGCTATATATACACTGCAAGCTTTGTCTCGATTGCTAAAATTGTTCATTAATTCATGTTTTTTCTTAAAATATTAAGGATTTAATAATTGTGTTTGGTTTGAGTAAACGTCTATTAGGTTGTCATGTTTTTAAAATAGAGAAAATTGTCATGTTTAGTTTTTGTCTAGTAATGTTTAGATATGTTTGTAAGGGAATATGGTTAATTTTAAAAGCTTGTGCTTAGCGCACGTTGTTATCAAAAACTTAAACCTTAAAACTCTTAATGAAGAAAAAATTAATTTATGTTCTTTTGTTATTAACTTTTGTTACGGCATGTACGGAGGGGAATAAAAAAGAATTGACACAGAATCATGTAAGCCAACAAGATTTTAACTTCGATTGGCAATTTAAACTAGTAGACACAGCTTTTGGTATTTCCACTAATGGATGGCAAAATGTTACTTTACCTCACGATTGGAGTAGAGAATATTCTTTTGATTCTATTAAAGGAGAAGGAGCTACAGGTTATTTGCCGGGTGGTTTAGGAATTTACAAGAAAAACTTCGCATTGCCTTTAGATGAAAATCAAAAAGCTTTTATTTTGTTTGATGGTGTATATAACAACGCAACCGTTAATTTAAATGGAACTGAATTAGGATTTCACCCTTATGGCTATTCTCCGTTTTTTTATGATATAACAAGTCATCTAAAAAGTAATGAAAATACTATTGAAGTTGAAGTTGATCATAATAGATATGCCGATAGTAGATGGTATACGGGTTCTGGAATTTATAGAAATGTAAAAATTGTAGTAAAAAATAAACTTCATATACCAATATGGGGAACATTTATAACAACGCCATCTGTAACTGATACTGAAGCTGAAGTTGCCATTGATGTAAAGGTTAAGAACGATTATAATGTAGAAAAATCGTTTAAAGTTGTTACCGAAATATTTAACAAAGATGATGCAAAGGTAGGAGAGTCAATTGATGAAGTTTCACTTCAAGCAGGAGAGGAAAAAACATTTAAATCCAATACAATAGTTGGTAATCCGGAACTTTGGGGAGTTGATAATCCGTATTTGTACCGTGCTGTTTCAAGTGTTGTTGAAGCCGGGGAAAGTGTGGATGTTAAGGAAACCTCTTTTGGAATTAGAACAATACTTTTTGATGTGGATAAAGGGTTTTTCTTAAACGGAAAAAACATGAAAATAAAAGGCGTTTGTTTACACCATGATGGAGGTCTTGTTGGCTCTGCTGTACCAAAAGGGGTGTGGCGCAGAAGGTTTCAGAATTTAAAAGATGGTGGTTGTAATGCTATTAGAGTTTCTCATAATCCAGCTTCAAAAGAGTTTTTGGAGTTATGCGACGAGATGGGAATTTTGGTTCAAGACGAGTTTTTTGACGAATGGGACAATCCAAAAGATAAAAGGTTAAATAAATGGGAAACTAAAGTAGATACTATTACTCAAGGGTATGGTCGTTACTTTCAAGACTGGGCTAAGAAAGATTTAACTAATACAATGCTTTCTCATCGTAATCACCCTTCGATAATTCAATGGAGTATTGGTAATGAAATTGAATGGACTTATCCAAATAGTCAAAAGGCTACTGGTTTCTTTGGTAATATGGAGTGGACAGGTAATTATTTCTGGGAAAAATCTCCATATTCAGTGGAACAGGTAAAGGAAAAGATAGCAACGTTGCCAAAGGGTAAGTACGATGTTGGTGAAACTGCTAAAAAGTTATCTAAGTGGACAAAGGAATTAGATACTACTAGGTACGTAATAGCTAATTGTATACTTCCAACTGCTAGTTATGAAACTGGTTATGCGGATGCGTTAGATATTATTGGATTTAGTTATAGAAGAATTTTGTACGACTATGGTCGTGAAAATTATCCTGATCTTCCTCTTATGGGAACTGAAAATTTAGGGCAATGGCATGAGTGGAAGGCTATTGAAGAGCGCGATCATGTTTCTGGAACATTCTTATGGACAGGTATTGATTATATGGGGGAATCTAATGGCCAATGGCCTAGAAAAACTTTAAATTCTGGTTTATTAGATCAGGCAGGATTTAAAAAACCTTCATTCTACATGTATAAATCATTGTGGTCTGAAGAGCCTTCAGTTTACATTGCAACTCAGAAGTTAGATTGGTCTATTAATAAAATTGATGAAAAAACTGGCGAGTTAGTAGCTAAAGATCCAGAGGCGTGGAAAACTGCACTATGGATTTGGCATAATGTAAATAATCATTGGGATTATGATGATAATGAAATGGTGTCAGTTGAGGTTTATTCTAACTGTGATGAGGTTGAATTGTTTTTAGACGAAAAAAGTTTAGGTGTAAAAAAACTGGCAGATTTCGAAGATCATATTTATAAATGGGCAGTACCATTTAGTGCTGGAAAATTGGTAGCTAAGGGAAGTGTAAACGGAAAACAAGTAAGTACTACGTTGATTACACCTGAAGAGGTTGCTGAAATAAAGCTAACCGTTGACAAAACAGATTTAAATGCGGATGGTTATGATGTTGCTCATGTTATAGCTCAACTAGTAGATAAAAATGGAAATGCAGTTAAAACGGATAATGTTAAGTTAAGCTTCAAATCAGAAGGAAATATAAAAATACTTGGTGTTGATAACGGAGCGGCTACCAATGTTCAAGATTATAACACTAATCAAATAGTTACTGATAAAGGAAGATGTCTCTTAGTTGTTCAATCAATTAAAGGACTTTCTGGGGATGTAAGTATTTCTGCTAGTGCAACAAATATTAAAAGTAACACAATATCTATATCAACTAAATAATTTAAACATGATTTTAAAAACAAAAAATGTATTATATCTAGCATTGGCCTTAGCGGTTTCTTCTTGTAATATGCAGAATGCACCTAAAGAGGAGGTTGCTAAAGAGGAGTCTAATGTTGAAACAGAAATACCTGCGGATGTTGTTGATCATTTAGGAATTACCAATGTGGATTCTTTAAGTGCAGCGACTAAGAGAGCACTAAAATGGCCAAGAGATTTAGGAAATGAATGGTTTATTCAGTTTGGTCCTTTACAACCTTTAAAAGGTGATTTGGCTTATGAGGAAGGTGTTGTTCGTAGAGATCCAAGTGCGATGATAAAAGAAAATGGAAAGTATTATGTGTGGTACTCTAGAAGTACGGGGCCTTCTCAAGGATTTGGTGGTGACGTAGAAAAGGATAAAGTGTTTCCATGGGATAGATGCGATATTTGGTATGCAACTTCTGAAGACGGTATTACATGGAAAGAAGAAGGTATGGCTGTCGGAAGAGGCGAAAAAGGTTCTTATGACGATCGTTCTGTTTTTACAGTAGAGATTATGAAGCATGAGGATAAATATTATTTATGTTATCAAACAGTAAAATCTCCTTACTCTGTCAGAGTAAAAAATCAAGTAGGTTTAGCTTGGGCTAATTCTCCTGATGGACCATGGACAAAAAGTGAAGAGCCTATTTTGAGTCCTGCTGATAATGGTATTTGGGAAGGTGAAGAGCAAAACAGATTTATGGTAAAGAAAAAAGGTGATTTTGATAGTCATAAAGTTCATGACCCATGCATCATTCCATACAAAGGAAAATTCTACCTATATTACAAAGGAGAACAAATGGGTGAGGCTATTACATTTGGTGGAAGACAAATTCGTCACGGTGTTGCAATAGCGGATAATCCATTAGGACCTTATATAAAGTCTCCTTATAATCCTATTAGTAATAGTGGTCATGAGATATGTGTTTGGCCATATAATGGTGGTATAGCTGCTTTAATTACTACTGATGGTCCAGAGAAAAATACCATTCAATGGTCTCCAGATGGTATTAACTTCGAGATTATGTCTGTTATACCTGGCGTAGATGCTCATGCGATTGGTCTTAACAGAACTTCAGATAACGAAAAAGAACCAACTGAAATTTTACGTTGGGGATTATCTCATGTATATAATAGCTGGAATTACCAAAGTATTATGAGCTTCACTTCTCAAAGAAAAAAACAGCACGTTGCTAAAGGAGCTAAAGGAACAAAGAAATAATTTAGATTCTAACATAATTGTGACGGGAGGGGTGATATTAATTACCCCTCTTTTTTTTAGTTATTATTAAATTTTATAAATAATGCTAAATTTGAGAAATATGAGATTCTGTTATGAGTAAGGCTAAAAACGATTTAAAATCCACATATAATGTTCCTAATTTGGAAAAAGGTCTTATGGTTATTGAGCTTTTGGCAACTAAAAAGAGTGGGCTTACATTGGCAGAAATAACTGAGGCACTTGCGTTTACCAAAACTACTGCCTTTAGAGTTGTAAGTACTTTGATTTTTAAAAATTACTTGCAAAAAAACGAAACCACCAAGAAAATAACACTTTCTAGAAAAATGCTCACTTTGGGTATATCTTCTATGAATGAGCAAAGTATTGTGGAGGTATCTATTGATGTTATGAGGGCATTGCGAGATGAAGTGAGAGAATCTGTAATGTTAGGTGTTTTGTTGGGGGTAAAAGGAGCTATTCTAGAGCAGGTGGCATCATCATATCCGGTGAAGTTATTTGTGGAACAGGGGACACAATTTAATCTGCACAGTTCGGTAGGGGGTAAAAGTATTTTGGCTAACCTTCCTGAAGAAGAATCTAATGCAATTCTTAAAAAAATAACCTTAACCAAGTATACTAAAAATACTATTGTATCTAAAAAAGAGTTTCGAGAGCAGTTAAAGGAAATAAAGCAAAATGGGTATGCTATAGATAACGGAGAAGATATACAAGGGATACATTGCGTTGGAGCGCCCATTTATAATGAATATGGTTATCCAGTTGCGGCTCTTTGGATTACAGCTCCTCATGGTAGACTGCCTCACGAAGAATTTGAGGAAAAAGGAAAAATTGTAGCTAAATATGCTACCGAAATATCTGTTAAATTGGGTTATTTAACACAATAAAACTGATGTTTGTGGTGTATTTTAAAAGTATTTTTTATTACTTTTAAGATGTATAATATTACTTTTCTGTTTTTATATACTAAGCGTTGATTATCTTCTTGTTAAGGGTGTAAAAATGTATTTTTTTATCTAGATAATATCACTGTAATTTCGAGCAAAATATTGTATATTTGTTTCAAATAAGAAACTGGTTTATTATTTGAAACTAAAATAAATGAAAGCAACAAGGTATGAAGGTAATAAAACCTTCAGTGTTATTGAAAAGGAAGTAGAAGCACCTAAAGAAGGAGAAGTGCGTATTAAAGTCGCTTATTCTGGTGTTTGTGGAACAGACGTGCATATCTATCATGGAATGATGGATAAACGTGTTTCCATACCTGTTACCATTGGTCATGAAATGTCCGGAGTTATTGATGCTGTTGGAGAAGGAGTGTCTGGTTACTCAGAAGGGGAAAAAGTGGTTGTAAGACCATTAGATGATCGTGGAGCTAAGCCTTCTGATAAAGGGTTTAACCACGTTTGTGAAGACTTAAAGTTTATTGGTATAGATAGTCCTGGTTCAATGCAGCAGTATTGGAATGTGCCAGCCTTTACACTACATAAATTAAAAGCAGAAACCGATTTAAAACTTGCTGCTCTTATAGAGCCACTTTCTGTAGCTGTGCATGATGTGCGATTAAGTGGACTTCAAGCTGGCGAAACTGCAGTTGTTTTAGGTGGTGGGCCAATTGGTTTATTAGTGGCAATGGTTGCAAAAGATACAGGTGCAAATGTTATTATTTCAGAGGTTAATGAAAATAGAATAGCAAAGGCTAAAGAATTAGGTTTTGATGCTGTAAATCCAATCAACACTGATTTAGTTGCTTATGTAAAGGAGCAAACTGAAGGTCGTTTAGCTGATGTTGTTTTTGAGGTTGCTGGAGTTCAGCCTGCTCTTGATGTTATGACGGAAGTTGCAGGAATTAGAGGTCGTATCGTTATGGTTGCAATTCATGGAGAACCAAAACCTGTTAATTTATTCAAATTTTTCTGGAAGGAGCTAAAACTAATCGGAGCTCGTGTATACGAAAAAGAAGATTATGAAAAGTCAATTGCTTTAATTACAGCAAATGAATTACCATTTGAAGAAATGATTACTGATGTTCAACCATTATCTAATATTCAACAGGTTTTCGAAAATATCGATAATAACCCTGATGGATTAAAAGTTTTAATGGATTGTCAATTATAATTTCAGAAAATAAGTTACCGTAAATCATTATATAAATAGATATAATAATAAGATAATGAGTATATTAAATAGTTTTAGTTTAGAAGGAAAAGTAGCCATTGTTACAGGTTGTAAACGTGGTATAGGTAAAGGTATGGCTATAGCTTTGGCTGAAGCAGGTGCTGATATTATTGGTGTTTCCGCTTCTTTAGAGTTAGAAGGAAGTGACATTGAAAAAGAAGTTACTGCAAGAGGTAAAAAGTTTACAGCTTACCAATGTGATTTTTCAGATAGAAAATCACTTTATGCATTTATCAAAGAAGTAAAAGCAAATCATGCTCAAATAGATATTTTAATTAATAATGCAGGAACCATTTTAAGAACTCCTGCTGCAGAGCACCCAGATGAAATGTGGGATAAGGTAATTGAGGTAAATCAAAATGCTCAATTTATTTTAACCAGAGAAATTGGGAAAGACATGATTGCTCGTGGTTCTGGTAAAATAGTGTTTACGGCTTCTTTATTAACGTACCAAGGGGGTATCACTGTTCCTGGTTATGCGGCAAGTAAAGGTGCAATTGGTCAAATGATTATGGCTTTTGCTAACGAATGGGCTGGTAAAGGAGTAAACGTAAATGGAATAGCTCCAGGTTATATCGCAACTGATAATACTGAGGCATTACGCAACAATCCAGAAAGAGCAGACTCTATTTTAGCTCGTATTCCAGCGGGTCGTTGGGGTGAGCCAACTGATTTTGCAGGGCCAGTAGTTTTCTTGTCTTCAAAAGCTTCTGATTATATGCATGGTTCTATTACACTTGTAGATGGTGGTTGGATGGGCCGATAAAACAAATTCAAACTAAAAAAACGATTAGCAATGGCAGATATTAAAGAATACAAATTATTTATCAATGGGGAATGGGTAAAGTCTACTTCAGGAGAAACTATTGATATTATTAGTCCATCTACGGAAGAGATAGTAGCAAGAGTACAAAATGGTACTGCAGAAGAAGCATTACAAACTTTAGAAGCGGCTGACAAGGCTCAAAAAGAATGGAAAAAGTTACCAGCAAGATCACGTGCAGACTTATTATATAAATTAGCTGATGAAATTGATGCGAACAATGAAGAGTTAGCTCAGTTGTTGGTAAAGGAACAAGGAAAACTTTTAAAAGTAGCTCGTTTTGAAGTAGCCGTGGGCGCTTCATTTATTAGGTACGCTTGTGAAGGAGCAAGAAGAATAGAAGGAGATATTATTCCTTCTGATAATGCTAATGAGCAAATTTGGATTCAAAAAGTACCAAGAGGGGTTGTTGTTGCAATTACTGCTTGGAACTTTCCTTTTGCGTTAGCTGGTCGTAAATTAGGACCTGCTTTAGTTGCTGGTAACACCATCGTTATTAAGCCTACATCAGAAACTCCATTAGCAACTTTAGAGCTGGGTAATTTAGCTCAGAAAGTAGGTATCCCTGCTGGAGTAATCAATATTTTAACTGGTCCAGGTAGAGCTATGGGTAATGCACTAGTAGAAAGCCCTATTTGCAAAATGGTAACCATGACTGGTTCCACACCTGTAGGTCAATCTATTGCTCGTGCAGCAGCGCAAAATTTAACACATGTTCAATTAGAACTAGGTGGTAAAGCTCCTTTTATTGTTTTTGAAGATGCTGATATTGATGCAGCTGTAGATGCAGCATTACATTCTCGTTTCGATAACTGTGGACAAGTTTGTACTTGTAACGAGCGTATGTATATACACGAAGGTATATATGATACTTTTATGGAAAAATTCCTTGCAAAAGTAGCAGAAATAAAAGTTGGCGATCCAATGTTAGAGGAAACAGATATGGGTCCTAAAGTAAATGGATCTGAGCTAAAACATATGGAGCATTTAGTAGAAGTTTCAGTAAAAGAAGGAGCTACAATTGCCGCAGGTGGTAAACGTCCTGAAGGAGCTGAGTTCCAAAAAGGATTCTGGTTTGAACCAACCGTTTTAACTGGTGTTACACAAGATATGACAATCGTTCACGAAGAATCTTTTGGTCCAATATTGCCTGTATTGAAGTTTAAAACTTTTGAAGAAGTTATTGGCTATGCTAACGATTGTGAATATGGTTTAGCTGCAATGGTTTTCACAAATGACATGAATACAATCATGAAATGTAATGATGAATTAGAATACGGTGAAATCTACGTGAATAGAGGACATGGTGAGCAACATCAAGGATTCCATAATGGATATAAATTATCAGGTTCAGGAGGTGAAGATGGTAAATATGGCTTTGAGCAGTACATGGAGAAGAAAACTTTCTACGTAAGACACAAAGCATAATAAAGTTAAAAACAGTCTGTGGTATTATATTGCAGGCTGTTTTTTTTAATTTATTTTTATTAGATGAGCACAAAAATTTCAAAAATAGAATCTAAGTTGTTTAAAGTTCCGTTACCGGAAGTTTTAAATGATGCTAAACACGGTGATCACACCCATTTTGAGTTAGTAACCACTACGGTGACTTTGGAAGATGGTAGTGAAGGAACCGGATATACTTATACAGGAGGAAAAGGAGGTCATGCTATAAAAGCAATGGTTGATTATGATTTTACTCCTGCGTTAATTGGTCAAGATGGAACGGACATTGACGGCCTTTATGATTTCATGGAATGGCATATTCATTATGTTGGTCGTGGAGGAATAGCTTCTTTTGCTATTTCCACTATAGATATTGCTTTATGGGATATCAAAAGTAAAAAAGCGGAATTACCATTATGGAAAATGGTCGGAGGAGCAGGAAATACATGTAAAGCATATTGTGGTGGTATAGATTTACAATTTCCAATTCCCAAATTGTTAAAGAATATGGAAGGTTATTTAGCCGCAGGTTTTAATGCCGTGAAAATTAAAATCGGCCGTGAAAATCTAGAAGAAGATTTAGAAAGAATAAGAGCTGTAAGAGAATTTATTGGTCCCGACATTACTTTTATGGTAGATGCTAATTACTCTATGAGTAAGGAAAAGGCAATAAAAGCGATAGAAGGTTTTAAAGACCAAAATATAACTTGGTTCGAAGAACCCATTATTCCAGATGACTATAAAGGTTTTGGAGAAATAGTAGATAAAACTGGATTCCCTTTGGCTATGGGTGAAAACCTACATACCATTCATGAATTTGAATATGCTTTTGATCAAGCTAAACTATCTTTTATACAGCCTGATGCATCTAATTGTGGTGGAATCACTGGATGGTTGGCTGCTGCAAGGTTAGCCGATAAACACGGAATACCTGTATGCTCTCATGGTATGCAAGAACTTCATGTAAGTTTGGTGTCCTCTCAACCCAACTCCGGTTGGTTAGAAGTACATAGCTTTCCTATTGACCAATATACTACTAGACCATTAGTTGTTGAAAATCATAGAGCAGTAGCTCCTGATTATCCTGGTACTGGAGTAATTTTTAATTGGGAAAAACTAGCGCCACATCAAGTAAAATAATATTAAAAAATAATCAAAATGAGTATCAAAACAACAGAGTTTGGCGTTTTTAACGGTGAAAACGTTCAATTATATACTTTAAGTAATAGTAATGGGGTTCAAGTTCAAATAACCAATTACGGAGCAACTATAACTACTTTAGAGGTTCCCAATTCTAAGGGAATTGTAGAAAACATAGCCTGTGGTTTTGATACTCTTGATGGTTATTTCGGAAAAGAGTATGTTGAAAATTCCCCGTATTTTGGAGGGACTATTGGTAGGTATTGCTCTCAGATTAAAAATTCTAAGTTCACCTTAAATGGAAAAGAATATAATTTAGCAAAAAATTGCGGAGAAAACAATCTGCATGGTGGTGCAACTGGTTTTGACAAAAAAATATGGAATGTAGAAAGCGTGAGCGACAATGCTTTAAAAATGTCATTGCTAAGTAAAGATTTAGAAGAAGGTTTCCCAGGTAACGTTCAAATTTCAGTTGTTTTTACATTAACAGAGAGTAATGAGGTGAAAATTGATTACTCAGGACTTCCTGATCAAGATACTCCTTTGTCAATGACTAATCATACGTATTTTAATTTGGATGCTTTTTCTTCAACAGTTGAAAGCCATATTGCACAGGTAAATACAAACAATAGGCAAGTGATGGACGATACTGGGGCTGGTACCGGTGAAGTTATTGATATAACTGGTAAGCCGGATGACTTGACTAAAGGAAAAGAAATAGGGGATGCTCATTTAGGCATGGGAGACGGATTTGAAAATTTTTATGTTTTTGATAACCCTAATTTCAAGCTAAAAGAGGTTGCAAATGTTAGGTCAGAAGAATCGGGAAGGAAATTAACCGTTTTAAGCACCGAGCCCTGTATGTTGTTGTATACTGGTAAGTATACTTCAGATGCTATTAAAAGGGAAAATGGAGAACAATATGGAAAGTACAAAGGATTTTGTTGCGAAACACATCGTTATCAGAATGGTCCCAATATTGCAAACTCTCCTGGAACAATCACTAAAGCTGGAGAAAAATTTAAGAGTACTACTATTTTTAAGCTTGAATGGTAGTTTTAAATATTAACTAATAACCAAAAAACAAAAAATTATGATTACAGGTGTTTTATTTGCAATCCTAGCAGGTCTTCTGCTTGGGTTATATGCTTTGCCGGAAAAGTTTACTAAGGACTATGAATTTGAAAATACGTGGAGTATGTTTTTCGCGATTAACACATTTGTTGTTCCTAATGTGGCTGCGTTTTTGTTAATAGATGGATTTTCAGATGTTTTAGCGGCCATACCTACAAAGCCATTAATGATTATGATTGTGTGTAGTGTTCTCTGGGGAATAGGAGCAATGATGTGGGGTAAAGCTATTAATTATATTGGATTATCGTTAGGTTTTTCAATTTTTATTGGTACAATAATTCTTGTGGGGTCACTTTTACCTTTTATACAAGTAGGTTTGCCAAAAACAAACGTGCTACTTACTATTTTAGCAGGTTTGGCTGTTGTTCTTGTTGGAGTAATGGCGAACGGAAGAGCGGGAATAATACGTCAAAAGGATGAAGAGGTAAATAAGGATATTGAAGAGAAAAAAGGAGGTTCCGTAATTACTGGAATTTTAATAGCAATAATTGGTGGTTTATTAGCAACTGGTTTTAGTTATGCCTATGCAGCAGGAGGAGAAATAATTGATGCTGCTTCTCAGGCACAAGGAAATGAGCCTTGGAAAAGTGCAATAGCCGTTATGTATGTTATATATATGGCTGGTGGCGTAGCAATTGCTATCTATTTTGCTCAGCAGTTATCGGCTAAAAAATTATGGGGAAAATTTAAAACACCTCATTTAGGCAAAAATATAATGCTTACAACTGTGATGGGAGTATTCAATTTTGCAGCATCGGTGGTATTTGCTTACGCTGGTTTTAAACTAGGGAAGGAATTAGGAGGAAGTGTTGGTTATGCCATTTTTAATACTGCATGCGTGGTAACGGCCATTGTGAGTGGATTAATTACTAAAGAATGGGTAAAGGCGTCTTCTAAAGCAAAAAACTTTTTATATCTAGGTTTAACATGTATGGTAGTTGGTATTGTAATTATTGCCTACAGTAATAGTTTAGCTTAAGAAAAGTAAACTAGTAATCGTTTTAAAGATTATATAAGAAGTGCTGTCTTGAAAAAGGCAGCACTTTTTTCATTTATATATTAATTGAATTTTACTTTCCAAGTGGTATTATCAAAACTTGATTATTTGAAAAGGTAAAGAATATCAACCCGTTAATTTTATCTAAAACATAAAGTATTAGAAGTAAAATTATCGGTTCAATAATTATTTAGGTTCGTTTTTAGAACATTAATAAAGCCTTGTTAATATTAACGTTTTGTTAGGATTTTGATCATATGTACTATTTTAAAAGACATTTCTACAACTGTTAGCTTTTAATTATTTCAACATTTGTTGGCATAATTATAAACTAACAAAATGAAAAATTATTTATTAGCTAATTTAAAACTCAAGGCTTGGATAGTATGCTTGCTATTCTTTGGTTTTGGCGTAGTCCAGGCGCAAACGCAGGTTAAAGGTGTTGTAACATCCGAAGGGGAACCTTTGCCGGGAGCTAGCGTTGTAGTAAAAGGAACATCTAACGGAACGGTTACCGACTTTGATGGTAATTATGAAATTAAAGCCAACGTAGGTGATAACCTTGTTTTTAGTTACATAGGTTATAAGGACAAACAAATTGTAATTGAGGGTGATAATTCTACCATCAATGTAGTTCTTGAAGCAGATGTGGCCGCATTAGAAGAGGTTGTCGTAGTTGGTTACGGTGTCCAAAAAAAGAAAGAGGTAACGGGTGCTGTGGCTCAAGTGAAAGCAGAATCCATAGAGAATATTGCTACCTCTGATTTAGGTACTGCCCTACAAGGGCAAATTGCGGGAGTAACCGTTGTTGCAAGTTCTGGTGCTCCTGGAGCAGAAGCAAATGTGCAAATTCGTGGATTAACCTCAGTATTTGGTGGAAATAGTCCCTTATATGTAGTAGATGGTGTCCCTTTTAACGGAGATCCAAGATTAAGTATGTCTGAAATTGAAACCATTGATGTTTTGAAAGATGCTGCCTCAGCAGCCATATATGGAACAAGAGGAGCAGCAGGAGTTATATTGATAACCACTAAAAAGGGAAAGGAAGGGAAAATGAATATTAGCTTAAATAGTTATTATGGGACCCAAAATATTACATCAGGAATTCCTACCCTAGATAAAGAAGATGGTTTATATAGACTGTTTTTAACTTCTAATGCTCAAAATGGTTCTGTTTACGGAAACACTTGGACCGTTATTGAGAGGTCTCCGCACCAGTTAACCAACAATACTAGTCTAGTAGATGTAATTGAAAATGATAATGCTGTAATTCAAAATCATAGTTTAAATGTTTCCGGGGGTAGAGAAGGTTTAGCTTATAGTGTAAACGCTAACTTTTATAATCAAGAAGGGTCAATTATTAACTCGGGTCTAGAAAGGTTTAATGTTCGAGCTAATACACAATATAACAAAGGCAAGTGGAAATTAGATACTGGAATCTCGTTTAGAATAGAAGAGCAAGAGCATGCTCCTTGGGGAATAACTAAAGAAGTTATTAGTTATTCTCCTTTACAACCTGCTATAGATCCTAATGTTACAGAACGAAGTGATGCAGGAGATGGGAGTGGAGCTGCAAATTTATCTAACTTAGGATATAGGTTAATTCAAAGAGATAATGCGGAAAATCAATACTTTGATGGAAATTTAGGGATTAGTTATGACATTACTGATAACTTAAACTTCACTTCAAGAGGGTCCTTAAGTGCTGATAATGGTACCAGACGAAGAATAAATCCTCAGTATATAGTTTTTGATGATGAAGGAAAGCAAATAGCAACGCAACGATCCTTAATTTATAATGAAAGTTATTTAGATAAGAAAACAACTTGGGAGCAAATTTTAAATTATCATAAGGAATTCGGTAATCATAGTGTAAACCTTACAGGCGTATATTCGGCAGAAAAGTATACCTATTCTCAGTTTTGGGGACAAAGAGCAAATATTTTTAATAATAATATAACGGTTTTAAATGGTGGAACTTCAGATCCAAATGCAGGGTCTGGAAATTCTAGATGGACGGAAGATAGAGTAACCACATTTAATGGAATGTTAGGAAGGTTGCAATATAATTATAAAGAAAAGTACTTATTAAGTGTTAGTGTTAGAAGAGATGGAAGTAGTAGGTTTGAAAAAGAACCTTGGGGTGTTTTTCCTTCCATGTCTATGGGTTGGAATGTTTCAGATGAAAAGTTTTGGAAGTACTTGGAGAATACAGTTTCTTCATTTAAACTAAGAGCAAGTAGAGGTACAACTGGAAATTCAGCAATTGCTGATTATGGTTTTGCACCAATAATTACTCTTGAAAATGATGTGGTTTTTGGATCAGACAATGATGAAAACCTTCAGTTAGGAGCTGTTCAACAGGCATATAAAAACGGAGATTTAAAATGGGAAACTTCAATTTCAACAAATTTTGGATATGACATCTCTTTTTTAGATAACAGATTGACATTTTCTTCAGATGTGTATACTACAAAAAAGAAGGATATGTTGTCTCAGGTGTTACTTCCACCATCACAGGGGGTAAATGGTAACGATGCCATACTAATTGTGAATGTTGGTGATATGGAAAATAAAGGATTTGAAATGGCTGCTAATTATAGACACGACGGCAAATTTTCATGGAATCTGGGAATAACATATTCTGAAAATGACAACGTTGTTACGAGAATGAGTGATAATGTAAAATCTATTTATTTTGAGGATAGCGAAATCTCTGGTACAGATAACGATACGGATAAAGTGACCATCCTTCGCGAAGGGCTTGAAGCTGGTGCTTTTATGTTAGTTAAAACGGATGGTGTTATCCAAACCGAAGATGAATTGGCAGAATATTTGGAAGAATACCCTACAAGCGGAGCTAAATTAGGAGATTTAAAATTACTTGACGCCTTAACCGAGGATACTGATGGAGATGGTGTTGCAGATGCTGGAGACGGAGTAATTGATGTAAATGACCAACAATATGCAGGTAGCGGTGCTCCAGAGTTTGAAATGGGGCTAAATTTTTCTGCGAATTACAAAAATTTTGATTTTACAACTCAAATTTATGGTTCATTTGGCGCTGAAATCATTAACGGAAACAAAGCGTTTGCTTATCAAGTAGGAACTCATCGAGATCTTAAGTATGGTTGGTCCCCTGCAAATCCAGAATCAGAGATTCCTATTTATAGAGGTAGTACTACACATAACAATGTAAGAGGATTTTCAGATTACTGGTTAGAAGATGGCACCTTTGTCAGATTCAGAAATATAACACTGGGCTATAGTTACCCTAAAAGTCGTTTAGAAAAAATAGGAGTTTCAAAATTGCGATTATATGTTACTGGTCAAAACCTGATTACATTAACTAAGTATGACGGATATGATCCAGAAGTGGGTAATAATGGTTTAAGTACTAGAGGTATAGATAAAGGTACTTACCCTATTTCTTCACAAATACGTGTTGGTTTACAGTTAGAATTTTAAAAAAAAAGAATATGAAAAAAGTATTTAACTTAAAAATAACCTTGGTGCTTGCACTGTTTTTAACATTGGTAGGGTGTAAAGAGGATTTTTTAGAAGAGACAAATCCAAATAATTTATCAACAGGAAGTTTTTGGAAAAATGTTTTAGATCTTGAACAAGGTTTAGTAGCAGCATATAAAGGAATGTCCAGTCCGCATAACGTGAATTTGGTTAATGAGTTGTCTAGGTCTGACTTAGCATGGTCTAGCGGATGGCAGAGACCAAATAATAATAATGAATATTATTTACAAACATTTAATAACGCCTCAGGAGCACCTATAAACAAATGGGCAGCTTTGTATAGAACAATTTTTAGAGCTAATCAGGTAATTGAGGCGGCTGAAAATTTAATGGGTACGCATGGAAATGAAGAGGATGAAGAAAGGGCACTAGTTATTTCGGCTGAAGCAAGATTTATAAGAGGGTATTCGTATTTTATGTTACATAACTCTTTTAATCAAGGCTCTGTAACACTTATTACTGGAGTTTCTAAAGGAGGGTCAGAGTTTTATCAACCACTATCTTCTGCGGAGGAGATTAGAAATTTTTATATACAGGATTTGGAGTTCGCTGCCGAAAACTTACCCTCAACATGGAATGATGTTCAGCAGGGAAGAGTTACTGCAGGGGCGGCTGTAGCAGTTTTAGGGCAATCTGAATTATATGCCGGAAACTATGATCAAGCAGCCACATATTTTAAAAGTGTTATTGATGATTTTGGATATGCATTAACTCCAGATATTGGAAGTAATTTTACTACTAGAGATGAGTTAAATGAAGAGTCTATTCTTGAGCTAACATATTCTACTGATTTTAAAAATGAGTTAAATCCTTGGGATTCAAGAGATGTAGCGTCTACTAGCGGGTATCAAAAATTGTTTACTGGAGCACCTGGTCAATGGTTTGGTGCTGTGTGTGCAAACTGGCTAATATTAGAATATAGAAATGATACTCCTGATTTTTCTGACCCAAGAAATATTATTAGAGAAGATGATGGTTCTGAAAGATTTCGAAAATTTAGTTTAAGAACTTCTGCCTCAGTTGCTTTGGTTGATGATGATGATACTGAGTATTATGGAAGCCCAAGAACAGGTCAAGCTGCGAATTTTAATGTTAAAATGACCGCCTTTTGGAGAAAACATACGAATTGGGATTTAGGATTTGATAGAGAAGAAGCTATATCTCCAGGTAAAGTACGTACAGGAATAAATGAAAGATTAATTCGTTTAGCTGAAATTTATTTACAGTACGCGGAAGCTGTTATTAAAGGAGGTACCGATGAAAGTGGAGTTGAAGAAGCAATGTTGTACATTAATAAAGTAAGAAGACGTTCAGCTGTTCAATTGCTAGGACCAAATGGTTCAGGTGAGTTCCCTGGAAATGACCATGACAATGTTGTTTATACAGCACAAAGTTTAATGGAACATTTAATGTTTAAAGAATATCCTTTAGAGTTATCTGCCGAAGGTGACGGAAACCGAAACATCGATTTAAGAAGATGGGGAATCAAAGCAGAAAGGTTTAGAGAATTAGCTATGCGGAGATATTACGGTGATCATTATGAGGTTACAAAAGAAGATGGAGATACAGTTACAAGATGGGAGTCTATTGTAAACGAAACAACTCCAGATGATCCCTTGGTTAACGATGCTTGGAATGAGTTTCAGGAGGCATCTGTGAATTACAATGAAGCTTCACACGCTTATTGGCCGATACCAAATAGTGAAATTATCACTAATCCAGAATTATATAATTAAAAAAAATAGATATGAAATATAAAATAGCAATAATAGTACTTGTTTTAGCCGGTGTAATTTTAGGCTGTCAAGATGATGACTACGATGCACCAAATGATTTAGCGGCTATTGCGTTTTATTCAAGCGCAGGAAGATCAACCGAGTTGCAAATAGGAATATTTGACTATATGTCTTTTTCTGATTTATCTCAAGGAACAATAGAACATTTATGGACTATTGATGAAGGCAATTCTTTTTTAGAGGGTCCTTTTGGATTTAAAGATTCTACAGAAGTATTTGAACAAAATATTATTTATCCCGGGGAGTTAGAAACTGAAGATAAAACAATTCATGTGTTTTTTCAAAAATCAGGATTACAAAAAGTCAGGTTAAGAAATGTTTTCGAAAAATATGTTGAGTTTGTAGGGTATAACGGAGAAGAAGAATATACATTTCCGGCAGTGGAAGAAGGCGATAAATGGGTTATTGATACAACGTTTACCATTAAGGTTTTTGATACGATTATTCCTAATATAGAGGTTAGACAAGCTGGAGAGTTATTAGATCAAAATAGTTTGGATACTATATATGTCGAGGCTGGAGACGAATTAGAGTTTAAAGATTTGTCTACGATCGGAGAACCAAATGGACGTTGGTGGTTTGCGAGAAACCCTAAAAGAGAAGGTGTGGAACAGACTGAAGATGATATTGTAGCTTCAAGCTCCGATTCAATTGCCAATTTAGTTTTTAAGAAATTGGGTGTTTTCGAAGCGGGGGTAAATGTAAGTAGAACAGGGCAATTTATACCTCAAGATAATGATCAATATGTTCTACCAAGACCAATCAAAGTAATTCCTTCTTCAAAACCTTTTGTTTTGACAGGAGATATAGCAGAACAGGAGGACGAAACGATTTTTGTTCCTTTTAATGGAGAATTTGCACCATTTATTGGACAAGAGGACTTTTTTACGGTAACAGTTAATGGAGATGAGTTTGAAATTGAATCTGTAACTATTAATGCTACTGACGCAACAATTTTGGAAATTAAATTGATAGAGCCAATATATAGACCAGATGTCATTACGGTTTCTTATAATGGAGCTGGTACGTTGCAATCAACAGATACGCGCTCTCCTGTAGCCTTTACTGATGAGATGGTTGTTATGCATGACGTGAATATGTTACCAATAAATGTAGCAAGTTTTGAAGATGGAGGTTTGAGATGGGGGCCTTTTACTCCTGCATGGGGTGAAAACCAAGGAGAAATAGAGTATACTACAGATAGGGCTTTTGATGGAGAATACAGTATGAAATTGTCAACAGAGGCGGGGCAACGGAGTGCAGTAACATCTTTCTTAGAAGGTGGAGAGGTTATTAATTTTGAAGCAGGAAAACAATATGTAATGAGGTTTTCTATGTATTTAGAGTCTTCAAGTGTTTTACCAGCCGAAATTAGTTGGTGGAGGCTACATGAATGGACTCAACAATGGGTTTCACCTGATCAAGTAATGGGAGAATGGATTACTCTAGAACATCAATTCACTTCTGGAGGGGAATTGGCCCAGTTATACTTTAGAATACTACCAAATGGTGCTGGGGATTCTGATTACGTGGCTTATTTTGATGATTTTTACATTAATGAGGTAGAAACAAGACCATAAAATTAATATTGATTTTTATAGCCTGTGAGTAAAATCACAGGCTTTTTCGTTTAGAGTCATTTACATTTAAACATTTAGAAAATGAAAGCACTTGTATATTTATGTAGCATGTTTTTAATAGCAGTAGGGTATGGACAAACACCTGAAGCGCCCAATGGTTATAAATGGGTGAAGAATGAAAAATTTTCAGATGAATTTAATGATAGTATTTTAGATGCAACAAAATGGTATGACCGTTCTCCCTATTGGGTAAATGGTCGCCCACCAGCTACTTTCAGGGCGTATTCAGTATCAGTAAAGGATGGTGCTCTTCAAATAAAAAATTCGGTTTTAGAAGGAGATGAAAAATACAATATAGCCGGAGGTGCAGTAGCTTCTGTTGCCAAGGATGCATTTTATGGTTATTACGAAACTAAAATGCTAGCGTCTAGTATTTCCATGTCATCTACTTTTTGGTTAAAAAATAAACCGGTTTCTGATGATTGTCCACAGGAACAATTGGAACTTGATATTTTGGAAGTAGTAGGGCAGCAAAAAAAAGGAGGAGATTTTAGAGAAACTATGAGGTCAAATGCTCATATTTTCCATCGTAATTGTAAAGGAGAAAAGGAGGTAAAGTCAACTACGGGTCCTGGAGCAGTTATTTCGCCTCCAGCAAATGAAGCATATCATGTATATGGGTGTTGGTGGGTAGATGCTAAAACGCTTCATTTTTATTTAGATGGAGAATTTCAATATACCATAAACCCAAGTACATTTTATAGAGAAAACCCATTTAATAGACCAATGTATATGCATATGGTAACGGAAACGTATTATTGGGAAACACCGCCTACACCAAAGGAATTGGCAGACGACACTAAAAACACTACATATTACGATTGGGTAAGATCTTACAAATTAGAGAAAATAGAGTAAATTAGAACTCACATTAAAACTTATACCTTGAAACATAACCTATTAATTTATACTCTAAGCATTTTTTTATCATTTGGAGCGTACGCTCAAAAGAAAGAATGGACACCATTATTGGATAAAAACTTTACGAATTGGGATAAATTTCTTGGAGTACCTCATTATTCGGTAGAGGGAATAGATAGTATTCCAAAAGGAGATGGTAAAGAAGGAGCGAAACCTTTAGGTCTTAATAATGACCCTCTTGATGTTTTTAAGATGATTGAGATTGGTGGTGAACCTGTTCTTCATATTAGCGGACAAATTTATGGTGCATTGACATCCAAAGAAGTTTACAAAAACTACCATTTAAAAATGGAATTTAAATGGGGAGATAAAAAGTGGGAGCCGAGGTTAAATGATAAAAAAGATAATGGACTTTTGTACCATTGCAATGGCAATCACGGAGCTTTTTGGAATGTATGGATGGAGTCTCAGGAATTTCAAGTACAGGTTGGTGATATGGGAGATTACTTTGGACTGGCTGGAGGTGTAAACAATATTAATTCAACTAAAAGAGAGGATGGTTTTTGCGTATACAATCCAGATGGTGAGGAAAACAAACTAGGAACTGCTGTTGAAGGTAAAAAAATGTATCGATGTGTGCGTAGTGTAGACTATGAAAAACCACATGGTGAATGGAATACATTGGAGTTAATTTGTTTTGAAGGAAAATCATATCATATCGTAAATGGACATGTGGTTATGATTTTGAACAATGCTGAACGCAAAACAGACAATGGTTTTGAACCAGTTACAAGTGGAAAATTACAGATACAATCTGAGGCCGCTGAAGCTTTTTACAGAAGAATTCAAATAAAATCAATAACCGCTTCTGACCTACCAGAGAATAAGGGCAATTAGCCCAAGTTAGCGTTAAAAAAAAGTAAGGTTTTTTTGATGTGTTCCTCCCAATAAGACCATTCATGAGCACCTGGAAACTCCTCATAAATATGCTCAATAGCATGCTCTTTTAGCTGTTGGTGTAACTTGCGGTTATGTTCAATTAATAAATCAGTAGAACCGCAATCAAATCTAAATCTAGGGAGTTTTTCTTTTTGATTTAAAACAGTTTCTATCACAGAGTTAGGCTCATCTTTTTGATTATCATACGCTTCAAGAGGCTCTTCTACAAACAAGGCCATTTGGTCAAAAGCCGTAATAGAAGAATGTCCGGAAACAGCTGAAAATTTGGATGCGTATTTTAACCCTATTCTAAGAGCTCCGTAGCCGCCCATAGACAAACCAGAAATAAAGAGTTTAGAATTCGGACTTGACTGAGGTATATTTTCAATTACAGCTTGTGGAACATCTTCGGTAATCCACTTTTCGTAATTACTATTGTTATGTGGTAAATATGCAGAACCATCTCCCCATAATCCGTCAGAAGGCATAGCAATAATCATTGGTGATAACGAGCCTTCCTGTATCATTTTTAAAGCAGAAATGTGGACACCAGCTTTTTGTGACCAAACCCAAGAACTACCGTATACTCCATGAAGCAATATAACTATGGGAATATCCTTTAAATTATCCAGAGGAGGAACAAAAAGACAAATATCTCCTCGACCTTTTAAGTTTTTTGTTTTAACAGTTATAAACCTCAAGTTGTTACTTTCAAACTCAGGCTGGGATAACTCGGTAGTTTTAAATTTGCTCATTATGAATTAAAAACTATTACACCTTTTGCATTTTTTCCACTTAGCATATCGTCAAAAGCTTGTTGTAAGTCTTTCAATTCGTATGTGTTAGTAATCATTTCATCAAGCTTTAATTTACCTTGCTCATATAAATTAACAAGCTTTGGGAAGTCAATGTTTGGATTACATCCACCATATAATGGGTTAATATAAATTTTATCCCATTCAAAAAGATTCATATCTATTGTAATTTCTTCTTCAATACCACTTACCTGTACAGCAGTTCCAGCGTTTCTTACCATAGCTAATGGAGCAGCACCAAGAGCAGGAACGGCAGTACATTCAAAAGCAAAATCAGCACCACGATCTTCGGTCATTGCTTTTACTTTTTCAGCAGCATTTAATAATCCAACGTCATTTTTATCTGCAAGAATAAGGTGAGTTGCACCAAACTCTTTTGCCATTTCTAACCTTTTTTCATTAATATCAATAGCAATAATTTTGGTTGCTTTACTAATTTTAGCTCCTTGTATAACACTAATACCAACACCACCTGTTCCTAATACAACTACCGAACTATTTGGAGTAACTTTAGCCGAATTTACTGCGGAACCAAACCCCGTCATAACACCACAACTTATTATGCTTGCAGAGGGAAAAGGCATTTTGTCTGAGGTGTTTTTAACAACGGCTGATGCTTTAACCAAAGTATATTCAGATAGTGTACCAATATTAAAAGAACGTTCAATAGGGTTGTTTTGCCATGTAGTACCGTCAATATGCGCATGACCATCAGTATAACCATTTCCACCAGCAACAACAGGAGAATTATTTTCACATATATGCTGATTGCCTAAATTACATTGCAAGCAGTTTTCACATGGTGTGGCCCAATTAAGTATAACGGAGTCTCCAATATTTATGTTTTCTACATTGTCGCCAATTGCAGAAACTATTCCTGCTCCCTCATGACCTAGAACTATTGGTTTACCCCAATGTAAAGAATCATGATCGGTGTGGCATAAACCAGCTGCTTTCATTTGAACTAAAACTTCATCTGGCTTTGGCTTTTGTATTGTAATGGAGTCTATAATAAAACCTCCTTTTCCATCTGCAATTGCTGCATTACACTGTATAGACATTTAAATATTTGTTTGCTTTTTAATACGGCTAAAACTAGTTTTTTTACTGAAGATACAAATATCCTAAAATAGACTAAACAATACCCTATATTAACTTATAAAGTTTGGTTTTGAATTTTTTGCGTTTAAATAAGTTATTTTAATTTCATATTTTGGGCGAATGAAAGCGCAATTAGAAAAAATAACAAGCCTTCCGCAAAGCTCATTCAAGGTATTTAAATATGAAAATCAATCTTTTGATGCACCTTGGCACTTTCATCCTGAATATGAGTTGGTTTTTATTGAAAAAAGTAACGGTATTAGGTATGTAGGTGATAGTGTTATGGAGTTTGAAGAGAACGATTTGGTTCTGTTAGGGTCTAATTTGCCTCACTGTTGGAAGAATACCGAAGAAAATAAAAGCACTGCAAAATCTATAGTTGTTCAATGGAGAAGTGACTTTATGGGAAAAGGATGGAATGAAGGAGTTGAATTTACGACCATAAAAAAAATGCTCAAGCGATCATCTAGAGGGATTCATTTTAAAGGTGAAACTGTTGAAAAAATTGCTGTTTTGTTAAGGGCTATGTTGAACCAACGACCTTTTGAGAAAACTATTACCCTTTTAAAAGTTTTAGATATTTTGTCCGAATCTAAAGAAAACGTGTTACTTTCTGGAGATAATTTTGCAGCAAAACTTAATCATAAAACTAACGAAAGAATAAACGTCATTCATAATTTTGTTAGTGAAAATTATAATAGACAGATTACTCTTTCCGAAATGGCAAATTTAGTAGCTATGAACGAAGAGTCGTTTTGTAGATTTTTTAAAAAAACATTCAATAAGTCTTTTTTTACTTTTTTGAACGAGTATAAAATTAAGTTGGCATGTAAAATGTTAATCGAATCTGATAAGCAGGTATCGGAAATTGCCTTTCGTTCAGGGTATGAAAGTCTACCTTTTTTTTACAGGCAGTTTAACAAATTTATAGGATGTTCCCCTTTGGTTTATCAGCAGAAGTATAAAAGAGCTTTTAGTTAGAAAAAGCCGCTAAGTTTTTAATCTAAACGACTTTTTCGATATCTATTAACAGTAACCTTATTATTTTAAATCTTTGATTTTGGCTACATCCATATCGGTATAGTCTAAATTTTCTCCCGCCATTCCCCATATAAATGTATAGTTTGATGTTCCTGACCCACAATGGATAGACCATGGTGGTGATATAACTGCTTGATGATTGTGCATCCAGATATGTCTTGTTTCGTTTGGTTGCCCCATAAAATGGCATACAGCCTGTTCTTCTGGAATATCTAAGTAAAAGTAAATTTCCATTCTACGATCGTGAACATGAGCAGGCATAGTATTCCAAACACTACCCGTTTTAAGCTCGGTCATACCCATTTGCAGTTGACAAGAAGTAATAACACCTCCAATAATCATTTGACTAACCGTTCTATGATTTGCAGTTTCAAGGGATCCAAGTTCTAGTTTGTTGGCCTCTTCAAGACTAACTTTTTTTGTTGGGTAGTTGGTATGAGCAGGGGCTGAGTTTAAATAAAACTTAGCAGGCTCTTTTGAGTCATCACTTTTAAAAACAACCGATTTTATTCCCATGCCCACATATAATGCATCTTTATGATTTAACTTAATAACCTCTCCATCAACTTCAACAGAGCCTTTGCCTCCAACATTAATGATACCAAGCTCCCTTCGTTCTAGAAAAAAGTTCGCCTTTAAAGGATCAATAGCTTCCAATGTAAGTGAATTGGTTGGTACGGCGGATCCTACAATATATCGGTCGTAATGTGTATAAGTAAGGTTTATTTTTCCTTCTTGCATTAGGTTATCAACCAAAAATTCGTCCCGTAATTGAGTTGTATCGTATTTTTTTACAGCTTCGGGACTAGAAGCGTACCTGTTTTCATAAAATGTATTCATAACTATGAGATGTATATAATTGGTTTGTATTTCAAAACAAACTTAATCAAAATATACAAAAAATACAATCGATTGTATTTTTGTATATTTATAGAAAATTATAATATTTGAGATTATTCAATGGAGAATAATTCTATGACAATACATGATATAGCAAAAGCTTTGGGCATTGACAGCTCAACAGTATCTAGAGCTTTAAATGACAGCGACCGGGTTACAAAGAAGACAAAGGATAAAATACTTGAAAAGGCTAAGGAGTTAGGCTATCAACGAAATTTGTTAGCCTCTAATTTAAGAAAGAACAAAACCTTTACTATTGGTGTTATAGTTCCAAGAATATCAAGGCATTTTTTTTCGTCTGCAATTGCGGGTATTGAGGAAATGGCTTTCGAAAAAGGGTACAGAGTTGTTATATGCCAATCTTTAGAACAGTTAGATAGGGAACAAAATTTAATAGAAACGTTAGTTGCGAATAGAGTAGATGGTGTGATTATGTCCATTTCCATGGAAACCCTAAATTATAAGCATTTAGATATTCTTAAAACTAATAACATCCCAATTTTGTTTTTCGATAGGCATTGCGATATTCCTGGGAACAGTAACGTATTGTTAGATGATTTTGAAGGAGGGTATTTAGGAACCAGTCATTTAATCTCTAAAGGATGCAATAGAATAGTACATTTTTCAGGGCCTAGAAATTTAAAGATGTATCAAAATCGATTTCAAGGATATATAACGGCTTTAGAAGAAAATAACATTCCTTTTGATGAGAGTTTAGTGTTAAGCTCTCATTTAATGGAGAAGGATGGGGCTTTGCTTGCGAAAAAAATACTATCCATGCCAATACAAGTAGATGGTGTTTTTTCAGCGAATGATGTTGCTGCAATTGGTGCCATGCAATATTTAAAAAGTAAAGGGGTGTTGATTCCTGAAGATATTGCATTCGCGGGTTTTAGTAATGAACCCACTTCTAGAGTAATTGAACCTTCATTAACTACAATTGATCAGTCCGGTAGTCAAATGGGGAAATTGGCAATGGAATTATTGCTAAAACAGGTAGATAACAAACAAGATTCTATTTCGCCTGAAACTATTGTGTTGAAACCATCATTGATTGCACGAGAATCTTCTAATAAAAAATAATTAAAGATAAAATTAAAGTTCATGCGTAGTTTAACAATACTTATACTTTTTATAATTGGAATAGGGGTTAGCAGTTGTAATAAGTTGGTTCAAAAAAAGACCTTAAAGTTAGCTCATGGCTTAGATGTTGGACATTCCGTGCATAAAGCAATGGTGAAAATGGGCGAAGATTTAGAAAAATTATCTGGTGGAAAAATGACAATTGAAATATACCCAAGTCAGCAGTTAGGAACAGAAAGACAGTGTTTGGAGTTGTTACAAATTGGTAGTTTGGATATGACTAAGGTTTCGGTAGGAGTGTTGGAAAATTTTGCACCTAAAATGAAAGTTTTGGGACTCCCTTTTTTGTTTAGAGATAGAGCACATTCTTTTAAAGTTTTAGATGGACCCATTGGTCAACAATTACTGAATGATGGAGAGCAATATTGGTTAAAAGGTTTAGGGTATTATGATGCTGGGAGCAGAAGTTTTTATACCAAAGATAAACCAGTAAACTCTCCTGAAGATTTAATAGGCCTTAAAATTAGAGTAATGGAGAGTGTTACGGCTATGGATATGGTAAATAAGTTAGGAGGGGCTCCAACTCCAATATCGTGGGGGGAACTATATACATCGTTACAGCAAGGAGTTGTCGATGGAGCAGAAAATAATCCACCAAGTTTTTATCTGTCAAGACATTATGAAGTATGTAAATACTATAGTTTAGATGAGCATACGGTTTTACCCGATGTGTTGATTGCTGGAACACATTTATGGGAAAAACTTAATGATGAAGAAAAAGGGTGGTTAAAAGAAGCAGTTAAGAGGTCCATTGATTATCAAAGAAAATTATGGATTGACGCGGAAAAAGAGGCATTATCTGCTGTAGAAGCAGCTGGGGTGAAAATTGTTAGGCCTAACAAAGCACTTTTTTTAGAAAAGACGAAAAGCATATTTGAACAGTATAAAGAGGATAAAGTGTTATACAAATTAATTCAGGATATTCAGCAAACGAAGTAATATGGAATTAAGAAATAAGATTGATAAAATTTTAGGAAACCTGTTAATTGTAATAATGGGGGTAATGGTACTAAATGTATTATGGCAAGTATTTAGTAGGTACTTTTTAGGGGCTCCAAGTTCTTTTACCGATGAACTAGCAAGATATCTTATGATTTGGGTTGGAGTTTTAGGTGCAGCTTATGTTTCAGGTAAAAACAAACATGTGGCAATTGACGTTTTGCCTGCAAAGTTTAGTAAAAAAGTACAGAAAAGACTAAAAGTTACCGTTCAGGTTTTAATAATTCTTTTTTGCCTTTTTGCTTTAGTAATTGGAGGAGCCAGGTTAGTATTTATTACATATGTTTTAAAACAATACTCTCCCGCGTTGCAGGTGCCATTGGCAGCTGTATATATTGTATTACCAATAAGTGGAATTTTAATTATTTATTACAAAACCTCTGATATTTTAAAAAACTAGTCAGCATGGAATATTTACCAATTCTCGTTTTAGCCATTAGTTTCATTTGTCTTCTTGCTATTGGAACTCCAGTTGCGTGGAGCATTACAATATCGTCGCTATTAACAATGCTAGTTAGTATTCCTTCTTTGCCCGCTTTTACCACCGTAGCTCAACGTATTGGAACGGGTCTTGATAGTTTTGCTTTGTTGGCCATCCCATTTTTTATTCTTTCGGGAGAATTAATGAATAAAGGAGGTATAGCACATAGATTAATAGCTTTTGCAAAAACTTTAGTGGGAGCTTTACCTGGAGGGCTTGCCTTAATTAATGTTATATCTGCAATGCTAATGGGGGCAATAGCGGGTTCAGCAATGGCATCTGCATCTGCAATGGGGAGTATTTTAGGCCCAGAAATGGAAAAAGAAGGATATTCAAAAGAGTTTGGTGCAGCCGTTAACATAACATCGGCCACAACAGGGTTAATAATTCCTCCTAGTAATGTATTAATTGTTTATTCATTAGCAAGTGGAGGAGCATCTATTGCTGCATTGTTTTTAGCAGGGTATATTCCAGGAATTCTTACCGGACTGTTTTTAATGATAGTAGCTTCAATTTGGGCTAAAAAGAAGAAATACAAAATAGGAGAAAAAAGTAAACTAAAGGATGTATTCAAAACATTCGTCGTTGCTTTACCGAGCTTATTTATGCTAGTCGTTGTTATTGGTGGTATTGTTACGGGTGTATTTACAGCCACAGAAGCTTCTGCAATAGCGGTTTTGTATAGCTTGATTTTAGGATTTGTTTACAAAGAAATATCACTTAAAAGTTTACCAAAAATTTTGTTAGATTCTTCGGCAACAACTGCAATTGTAATGTTGCTAATAGGAGCTTCAATGAGTATGTCTTGGGCATTGTCTTATGAGAACATACCTCAAGATATTAGTACAGGGTTGTTAAGTTTAAGTGAAAATAAAATAGCCATATTACTTATTATAAACTTACTATTACTAGTTGTGGGTATATTTATGGATATGACACCGGCGGTGTTAATATTTACACCGATATTTTTACCTGTAGTTACCAAATTAGGCTTAGATCCAGTACATTTTGGAATAATAATGATTCTTAATTTATGCATTGGTCTATGTACTCCGCCGGTCGGTTCGGTTTTGTTTGTTGGTGTTGGTGTGGCAAAAACTACCATCGAGAAAGTAGTTAAGCCACTTTTACCACTATTTGTTGCAATGATTATAGCATTATTTTTGGTAACATATTTTCCGCAACTAAGTTTATGGTTGCCAAGTTTGTTTAACCTTTAAAAACGTGGTTTATTCAATTTCTGTATAATGGCGTAAATATTCAGACGGTGATTTGAGTGTTATTTTTTTGAATTGCCTATTAAAATTAGAAATATTGTTAAAACCAGATTCGTAGCATATGGTTGCAATATTTCCGCGCTGTTCAATGAGCTGATTACAAGCGTATCCAATACGTACTTCATTTAAATATGTTGAAAATGTTTTTCTGTTTATTCGTTTGAAATATCTACTGAAGGAAGAGGGGTTCATCTTTGCTACATTCGCTACATCTTCCAAAGAAATGGGCTTATTAAAATTTTCAAAAATATATTCGTAGGTGTTATCCAACGTTACGTTTTTTGTTTTATTAAACGTTTTTATGTACCCTTCACTTGAAAGTATTTCATAGTCGTTGTTTAGGGCAAGAGTATTTAAAATAGTTAATAAGTTAATAGTTCTTTCAAAGCTACTTAAGGTAGTCATTGTTTTTATTTTGTCAAGAACATCGTCACTAACCGAAAGAAATTTAATTCCAAATTTAGCTCTATGTATAAGTCTGCCAATAGGTTTCATTTCTTTGGTTTCAAAAAAATCTTTACCTAAAAACTCTTCTTTAAAATGAATAACGACATCCTCTGCAATTAAACCAGAGTTAGCTTCAAAATAACAATCATCATTTACCCACATATGGGGTAAATTTTTTCCAATAAGCACTAAATCACCTTCTTGAAATATTTTAATACTATCTCCAACAAATCTGGATCCGGTACTTTTTAGGGTAAGTACTAGTTCTAACTCGGGATGGTAGTGCCAAACCTTTAAAAAAGAGGGCTCTCTATGATGTGTAATCATAACAGAGTCGTTCTCTAAATTATCTCTACTTATTAAATGTAGTTTCATAGGTGTTTGACTAAAAAAAACAGCTGTTTTATTGCAAATAAAAACAAATTTAAGATTTAAAAGTATGTAACGGCAAAAATAGTATCATAATGGGTGGAATTTGTGGTAGCTATTCCATTTTTGTCAATTTATATTTGCCATAATTATTAAATCGTAAGAAAAAGCATCATATAAATATGATATATATAGTTTGTGAAACTCCAGGTACTTTTTTATTGAAAGAAAAAGAAGCACCTCAGAAAGTAAAAGGTGAAGCACTTTTAAAGGTTAAAAAAGTAGGGATATGCGGTACAGATTTGCATGCCTATGGAGGTAATCAAGCTTTTTTTGAATATCCACGAATTTTGGGTCATGAATTGGCTACAGAAGTAATGGAGATTGAAGAAAATCCTCAGGGGATTAAGTCAGGTGATAAAGTTGTGGTAATGCCATATGTCAGTTGTAAAAAGTGTATTGCATGCAGAAACGGCAAAACAAATTGTTGTACAAATATTAAAGTTTTAGGAGTACATACTGATGGAGGTATGCAAGAAATTATATCTGTACCAACAGATTTGCTTATTCCTGCAAATAATTTAAGTGATGATCAAATGGCCATTGTAGAGCCCCTTGCTATAGGAGCCCATGCAATAAGAAGGTCTCAATTAACTAAAGGAGAAACTGTAGTAGTTGTAGGTTGCGGACCAATTGGAATAGGTATAATGAAATTAGCTCAGATAAAGGGAGCTAAGGTTATTGCTATAGATATGAATCAGCAACGATTAGACTATGCCAAAGAAAAAATAGGTGTGGACCATATTGTATTGGGAGGAAAAGATGCTGTTAATCAAATTGAAGAAATAACTAATGGCGATATGGCAACGGCAGTATATGATGCTACTGGTCATAAAGGAGCTTTAGAAGCAGGGCCAAATTATATGTCACATGGCGGAAGATATGTTTTGGTTGGTTTATCTAAAGGAGAGTTAACCTTTACGCACCCTGCAATCCATGCAAAAGAAACTACAGTAATGTGCAGCAGAAATGCAACATTAGAAGATTTTGAACATGTTATAAATGTTTTGGATCAGTTTCCTACAGAATCATTCATTACGCACAATGTAGATTCATCAAAAATGATTGAAAATTTTGACAGTTGGTTAGACCCTACTACCGGGGTGATTAAAGCAACTGTTAACTTTAATTAAAATAAACTCAAAACTAAGAAACTAATTTTTAAAAGTAAAACAAATGAAAAAAGTAGTAACCTTCGGAGAGATAATGCTAAGATTAGCACCTCAGGGATTTTTAAGATTTTCACAGGCCAATAACTTCGATGTTATCTATGGAGGAGGAGAATCTAATGTTGCGGTATCTTTAGCCAACTATGGTGTACCAGTTGATTTTGTTACGCGTTTGCCAAAAAACGATATTGGTGAATGTGCAATGATGGAAATGCGTAAGCGTGGAGTAGGTGTTGACAAAATCGTATATGGTGGAGATCGTTTAGGAATTTATTTCTTAGAAACAGGCGCTGTTAGTAGAGGAAGCAAGGTTGTTTATGATAGAGCACATTCAGCAATGTCTGAGATAGAATCAGGTATGATTGATTGGGATGCGGTTTTTGAAGGAGTAGAGTGGTTTCACTGGACAGGAATAACTCCTGCAATTTCACAAGGGTCAGCAGACGTTTGTTTAGAAGCTGTTAAAGCTGCAAGTGCTAAAGGAATTACAATTTCTACGGACTTAAATTATAGAGCTAAATTATGGAAGTACTGTAGTGATAAGCACAGAGAAGATGTAATGACCGAATTAACATCATACTGTGATATTGTTTTAGGAAACGAAGAAGATGCAGAAATGCACTTTGGTATTAAGCCAGAAGGTATTAGCGTTCAAACTGAAGGCCATAATGTAAAGGCAGAGGCTTTCTTATCTGTTTGTGAGCAAATGATGAAGAAATTCCCTAAAGCTAAAAAGGTAATTACAACCTTAAGAGGTTCAATTTCTGCTTCTCATAATACTTGGGCGGGTGTTTTATATGATGGTACTACATTATATCAAACGCGTCAATATCAAATCACTGATATCGTAGATAGAGTAGGTGGAGGAGATTCGTTTATGGGTGGATTGATTTACGGATTGTTAAAATACCCTGAGGATGACCAAAATGCATTAGATTTTGCAGTAGCTGCATCATGTTTAAAGCATACGATTAAAGGTGATGCTAACTTAGTTACTGTTGCCGAAGTAGAAAAGTTAATGGGAGGTGATGCGTCTGGACGTGTTGCTAGATAATTTAAAAAACAATTTAAAAAAGTCCTCCTCATTTATGGGGAGGACTTAACTATAAATTATGGCACAGTTTTCAAGAATAGAAGTTGCAGCGGCAATGAAAGAAACAGGGATGATTCCTTTGTTTTTTAATAACGATATTGAATTAAGTAAAAAGGTATTAAAAGCTTGTTACGATGGTGGAGCAAGATTAATGGAATTTACTGCTCGTGGTGATTTTGCTCATGAAGTATTTGGAGAGTTAACCAAATATGCTATTGCAGAGTTACCAGGTATGATAATGGGAGTTGGTTCGGTTACTGATGGTGCGGCTGCGTCATTATATATGGCGTTAGGAGCTAATTTTATCGTTACGCCTGTTTTAAGAGAAGATATTGCAATAGCTTGTAACCGTAAAAAAGTGTTATGGTCACCAGGTTGTGGTACCTTAACAGAAATTGCTAGAGCCGAGGAATTAGGATGCGAAATCGTAAAATTATTCCCGGGAGATATATACGGACCTCAGTTTGTAAAAGGTATAAAAGGACCACAGCCGTGGACCTCTATTATGCCAACAGGCGGTGTGTCTCCAACCGAAGAAAATTTAAAAGGTTGGTTTGATGCAGGTGTTACATGTGTTGGTATGGGCTCTAAATTAATTTCAAAAGAAATTATCGCAAATAAAGACTATGCTAAACTAGAACAAGATGTTAAAAAAGCACTTGCAATAGTTAAAGCGGTTAGAAAATAACATAAATATAGATGTCCAAGAGTTACGTTCAAATAGACCCTAGAGATAATATTATTGTAGCAGTTCATAACCTTGAGAAAGGAACCAGGGTGAATATTGCAGGAGAGAGTCTTGATTTACAAGAAGATATCAAAGGGAAACACAAATTTGCTTTGTATGATTTTGTTATTGGAGATGAAATTCACATGTATGGCGTACTCATTGGTAAAGCAGTACAACCAATTAAAAAAGGTTGTGCAATTACCATTGAAAATGTAAAGCATGCTTCAGCTCAATTTAATGATAAAACCGAAAAATTTGTTTGGACGGCTCCTGATGCGTCAAAATTTAAAGGAAGAACTTTTAATGGTTATCACCGTGCTGACGGTAATGTTGGCACGGAAAACCATTGGTTGGTAATTCCGTTAGTGTTTTGTGAAAACAGAAATGTAGATGTGCTTGAAGGTGCATTAGCTGAGGTCTTGGGTTACGAAACAAAAAAAGATTTTGCAGTAGATACCAGTAAACTTATAGAAAAGTATAAAGCGGGTGCTACAAGTGAAGAACTATATACAACACCAATTATTACTACCAGGGAGGAAATGTCTAAAAATAGGGTGTTTCCAAATGTAGATGGTATTAAGTTTTTAAAACATGATGGTGGATGTGGAGGAATTCGACAAGACGCCGAAGTACTTTGTAATTTATTGGCAGGATATATAAATCATCCGAATGTTGCAGGGGCAACTGTGTTTAGTCTTGGTTGTCAAAATGCACAAGTAGAAATGCTCCAAAAGGCTATAGCTAATAAAAATTCTAATTTTTCAAAGCCTGTTCATTATATAGAACAGCAAAAATCGGAAAGTGAACGTAAACTTATAGAAGAGGCAGTAAAACATACTTTTGTTGGTCTGGTTGAAGCAAATAAAATAGAACGTAAACCTGCTCCTTTAAGTAAATTGGTTTTAGGACTAGAATGTGGAGGCTCAGATGGTTTTTCTGGTATTTCAGCTAATCCTGCTTTAGGTTATGCTTCAGATTTATTAGTAGCTTTAGGTGGAGCCCCTGTATTAGCAGAGTTTCCAGAGTTAAATGGAGTAGAGCAAGAATTAATAACAAGGTGCGAGAAAGAAGAAGATGCCAAGAAGTTTGCTAGTTTAATGCGCTCCTATTCTGCTGCTGCTGTTGCAGTAGGTTCTGGATTTGAAAACAACCCTTCTCCTGGTAATATAAAAGATGGACTGATTACTGATGCGATGAAATCTGCTGGTGCAGCTAAAAAAGGAGGCACTTCTCCAGTTGTTGAAGTACTGGACTATGCAGAATCTGTTACCAAATCTGGTTTAAATTTACTGTGTACGCCTGGAAACGATGTTGAAAGTACCACAGGACTTGCTGGATCTGGATGTAATGTTATTGTATTTACTACTGGTTTAGGTACACCAACAGGTAATCCAATTGCTCCGGTACTTAAAATGTCTAGTAATACGCATTTATATGAAAAAATGAATGACATTATTGATATTAATGCAGGAACAGTAATTACTGGCGAAGATACCATTGAGAGTATGGGAGAAAAAGTACTTGAGCATATTATTAAGGTTGCTAGTGGTGAGGTTGCTGCCAAGGCAAATATTAAAGGGCAAAACGATTTTATTCCTTGGAAAAGAGGAATTTCACTATAACATTTTAAATGAAAACATTAAATAGAAACGCAGTATCAGTAAACACATATACCGAAAGAATTTTACAATTTGGAGAGGGTAATTTTTTAAGAGCCTTTGCCGATTGGATGATTCATGAAATGAACAAAAAAGCAAATTTTGATGCTGGTATAGTGGTGGTACAACCTATAAATCAGGGTTTGGTTAAAATGTTGAATGACCAAGATGGTTTATATACGTTATATCTTAATGGAATAAAAAGTGGAAAAGCAATCAGTCAGCATGAAGTTATTGATTGCATCCAACGAGCAATTAATCCGTATGAGAATTTTACAGGCTATTTAGCTAACGCAACAAACCCTAATTTACGTTTCGTAATTTCTAATACCACCGAGGCTGGCATAGCTTATAATGAAGGAGATAGATTAGAAGATGCTCCTCAAAAAAGCTTTCCGGGTAAACTAACAGCTTTACTTTATAAAAGGTTTCAGACATTCCAAGGAGCTTCAGATAAAGGTTTAATCATTATTCCTTGTGAGTTGATAGACCGTAATGGAGATAACCTAAAAAAAATAATTCTAAAGTATGCTAACGATTGGAAGTTAGGTGAAGCGTTTATAAATTGGATTAATGAGGATAATGTTTTTTGCAATACTTTGGTAGATAGAATAGTACCGGGGTACCCTAGAGATAAAATGGATGCAATTACCAAAGAACTTGGATATCAAGATAATTTGGTTGTTGAAGGAGAACAGTTTCACCTTTGGGTTATAGAAGGACCAAAAGAAGTAAAAGAAGAATTTCCTTCAGAGGCATGTGGACTCAATGTTGTTTTTACAGATGATATGGAGCCCTATAGAACCCGTAAAGTTCGAATTTTAAATGGAGCGCACACCACATTGGTTCCTGTTGGGTATTTGTATGGTATAGAAAAAGTAAGAGAGTCGCTGGAAGATGATGTTGTTGGTGAATTCCTTAAAAATGCTATTTTTGAGGAAATTTGTCCTACTCTTGATTTGCCAGAAGAAGAGCTAAATACGTTTTCTAATGATGTTTTAGATCGCTTTAGAAATCCTTATTTAGAACATGCTTTAATGAGTATTTCGTTAAACTCAATTTCTAAATACAAAACAAGGGTATTACCATCTGTTTTGGAATATGTAAAACGAAAAAATGAGTTGCCAAATAGATTATTGTTTTCATTAGCAGCTTTAATTGCATTTTACAAAGGAGAGCGTAATGGTGAAAAAATAGCTTTAAAGGATAATGTTGAAGTCTTGGATTTTTTCAAAAATCAGTGGAGTAAAAATGACTACGCTGAAATCGTAAATTCGGTGTTAAGTAATACTAATTTTTGGGGAACAGATTTAACGCAGGTAAGCGGATTAGAAGAGTTGGTTAAAAATCATCTTGAAGTAATTATCACAAAAGGGATAGATGTAGCTATTAAAACTATTGTATAGTTTTTTTGTTCTTAACTGTTTGATTTTTAATATCAAAAGTGTTTCTATAAGCGATTATTCGCTTAATATATTCTTTATGAGCGTAACATTGGTTCTATTGTACTAACCATATGTTATACTCTTAAGAACAATTTTTGCGTTTTTGGGAGGTCAATTAAACTACTTTGGCGTACCGTAAGATTAAACGCAGCAATAAATAATTTTTTAGGCAATGTTTTATTGCCGAAACTAACGAATTAATATTATGAAATTAACCTATATAAAAACTTTAGCACTTTCTGCATCTATGTTGGCGGTTTCTTGCGGAGAAGAAAAATCAGAAAATGCCATAGAAAAAGAGGTAAAACAAATTGTAATCGAAAATCCTTATACTGAAGACTGGGAATCTCTTGGTAAACATAATGAGTCTCCAGAATGGTTTAAAGATGCAAAACTTGGAATATATTTTCATTGGGGAGTATATTCTGTTCCTGCATTTCACTCAGAGTGGTATCCTCGAAATATGCACTTTGAAGATCACAAAGTATATAAACACCATGTTGAAAAATATGGGGAACCTTCTGAATTTGGTTACCATGATTTTGTGCCTATGTTTAAAGCGGAAAATTTTAATCCAAAAGAGTGGGTAGATCTTTTTTACGAAGCAGGGGCAAAGTTTGCAGGTCCAGTGGCGGAGCATCATGATGGTTTTTCCATGTGGGATAGTGAAGTTACTCCATGGAATGTAGTGGACAGGGGACCAAAGAGAGACATTACTGGAGAGATTGAAAAAGAAATTCGTAAGCGAGATATGAAACTCATAACTACATTTCATCACTCTAAAAATTTACAGTTAAGTAAGGAGTTAGGCAAAGAAAATCCTAATAGCCATTTTCCATATTTTGATGGGATGCCTCCAAGTTCTAATGACCCGGAGTTGCAGCTTATGTACGGTAATATGGAACCTGAAAAATGGTATAAAGAAATATGGTTCCCTAAGTTGAAAGAGGTGATAGATAAATATAGCCCAGATATTGTTTGGTTTGATTATGTTTTGGGCGATATTCCAGAAAAATATAGGAAAGAATTTGCAGCGTATTACTTAAACGAGGCAAAAAAAGATGACAAAGAAGTTGTTATAGTTCGCAAGCAACACGATTTACCGTTAAATATGAGTGTTGAGGATTTAGAACAATCACGTAAAAATGTTATTGGTACAAAAACTTGGATGACCGATGCTACCATTAGTGATGGTAGCTGGTCATATACTGATGATTTAGGTGTTAAAGAGGCTAAAGATGTTTTACATATTCTTATAGACATAACAAGTAAGAACGGAGTGTTATTGCTAAATGTTTCTCCAAAAGCAGATGGGACAATTCCAGAAGATCAAAAAGAAAGTTTATTGAGCATGGGGAGCTGGTTGAAAAAGTATGGTGAAGCTATTTATGGAACAGAAGCTTGGTATACTTTTGGAGAAGGACCAACGAAAGAACCTAAAGGTCATTTTAAAAATCATAAAGATTTTATGAAGCTTAAGTATTCTAATAAAGATATTAGGTATACAACAAAAGATTATAATATTTATGCCATTGTATTAGGAGATATCTCGGCAAACAAGGAGTTGTTACTAACTTCTTTTGCAACAGATAAGGTTCATGATAAACCGTCTATAGAAAGTGTTTCTTTTTTAGGAAGTAATGAAAAAATAGAATGGGCTTTGGATGAAGAAAAAGGATTAAAAGTAAAGGCTCCATCTAATCCAGTAGATGAAATGGCCACGGTAATTAAAATAACTATTTCTCAATAATATTATGATTATAGATTCTCATCAGCATTTTTGGAAATACGAAGCTGAAAAACATAGTTGGATAGATGATGATATGTCTGTCATTAGACGTGATTTTTTACCTTCAGATTTAGAAAAAGTATATGAAGAAAATGGTGTGGATGGATGCGTAGTCGTACAGGCTGATCAGACAATTGAAGAGAATACTTTTTTATTGGAATTAGCCAAACAACATAGTTTTATAAAAGGTATAGTTGGTTGGGTTGATTTACGAAGTAATACTGTTGAAAAAAAATTGGAAGAGTATAGTCAACAGGTCAAAATAAAGGGGTTTAGACATGTGGTACAAGGAGAGCCCGATCATAATTTTTTACTTAGGCCAAATTTTTTAAGAGGTATTTCTAATTTAGAAAAATTCAACTTTGTTTATGATATATTGGTGTTTCCACATCAATTAGGAGCGGTTTTAGAGTTTGTTAAGCTATTTCCAAATCAAAAATTTGTTATAGATCATATTGCTAAACCTTATATAAAGGATGGTTTTTTTGAAGGATGGGCAACATTAATGAGTGCAATAGCAAAACATGAAAATGTATATTGCAAGTTGTCAGGTATGGTTACTGAAGCCGATTATAAAACTTGGACAGAAATTCAATTAGAGCCATACATGAATCACGTTTTAAATATTTTTGGAAGTGATAGAGTATTGTTTGGTTCAGATTGGCCAGTATGTCTTGTTGCTTCCAATTATACAAGAATGAAAAATACCTTATCAAATTTTATAGCAAGTTTAAGCCAAACGGAACAAGATGCTATAATGGGCAGTAACGCGGTTGAATTTTATAATTTATAAAAATTGCTATGGATTTAAATTTAAAAGGAAAAGTAGTAGTAATCAGTGGGGCAGCAGGTATAAAAGGCAGCATCGGAGAAACTATTTTGCAAAAACTAGCAGAAGAAGGGGCTATTCCCGCGGTTATCGATAGAAATGCAAGAGGTTTTGAATATGTAAAAGAGCTTCAAGAAAAAGGTGTAGACGCGACCTTTTATCAAACCGATGTAACTAAACCAGATCAAATACAAAATGCGGTAGAAGCTATTTCTAAAAAATATGGAACTATAGATATTGTTATCAACAATGTGGGAGTTAATGATGGTGCGGGATTAGATGCTTCTTACGAAGAGTTTATGAACTCTCTTAAGTTGAATATGGTAAGCTATTTTCTTATCGTAAAACATGCGTTACCACTGCTGAAAAAATCAAAAGGAAATATCTTAAATATAGGCTCAAAAGTAGGATTAACCGGTCAGGGAGGAACCTCTGGATATGCTGCTGCTAAAGGAGGTGTTTTAGGTTTAACAAGAGAATGGGCAGTTGATTTAATTAAAGAAGGTATTCGTGTAAATGCAATTATTATTGCTGAAAGTTGGACTCCCGCTTATGACAATTGGATAAAAACACTTGAAAATGGGGAGGAAAAATTAAAATCAATTGTAAAGAAAATTCCTTTAGAAAATAGAATGACTACTCCTAAGGAAATTGCGAACACATGTTTGTTTACAATATCAGAGAAGTCATCTCATACCACGGGGCAGTTTATTACTGTAGATGGAGGTTATGTGCATTTGGATAGGTCATTATTAACAGAATAAATATGTATTCTGTTCATTAGACGAATTAGATATTACATTTATAAACCAACTTAAAATAATAAAATAATTATGAGCGCAGAAAGTAAAGTCCCTGTAGTAGCAAAATCTATTTTAATTCCGTTTATACTCATTACCTCTTTATTTGCCTTGTGGGGGTTGGCTAATGATATGACGAATCCTATGGTAAGAGGGTTTCAGAAGGTGTTAGAGCTTACAAATGTGCAAGCATCATTAGTGCAACTAGCATTTTACGGAGGGTATTTTACAATGGCAATTCCTGCAGCATTATTTGTAAACAAGTTTTCATATAAAAAGGGAGTACTTGTTGGTTTAGCTTTATACGCTTGTGGCGCGTTACTATTTTACCCTGCAGCGGCAAACGAAAGTTATGCATTCTTTTTAGCAGCATTGTACATTTTAACTTTTGGACTAGCATTTTTGGAAACAACAGCAAACCCTTACGTATTATCAATGGGAGCGGAGGAAACTGCTACTAGACGTTTAAATTTTGCTCAAATGTTTAATCCAATGGGATCTATTACGGGTTTACTTATAGCACAAAACTTTGTTTTAGGGGCGTTACAATCCGATGATACTACCGCAGACGGTACAGCTATTTACGATACCCTTTCTGAAACAGCTAAGGCGGCAATACGAACTTCTGATTTAGCTGTTATTCGTAATCCATATGTTATTTTAGGAATTGTAGTTTTGGTATTTTTTATTCTGATAAGTATTTTAAAAATGCCAGAAAATAAAACTCAAGGGGCAAAGGTCAAATTTTCTGAATCGGTACAGAGATTATGGAAACAACCAAAGTTTTCTTTTGGAGTAATTGCTCAGGCATTTTATGTAGGGGCTCAAATTATGTGTTGGACATACGTATATCAATATGCTGAAACTCTAGGAATAGATAGTAAATCCGCTGTTACATATGGTTTGGCAGGGTATATTGTTTTTCTAGTTGGTAGAACGGTCGGCACTGCTTTAATGGCAAAAATGGATTCAGGTAAATTACTTATGTTTTTTGGATTAGGAGCAATGACAACTGTTTTGGGAGCAATCTTTTTACCAGGAATGACAGGTATTTATTCATTGGTAGCAACATCCTTCTTTTTGTCAATTATGTTTCCAACGATTTATGGTATTGCATTAGAGGGGCAAGGTGAAGATGCTAAATTTGGCGCTGCGTTTTTGGTAATGGCAATAGTTGGTGGAGCTTTATTACCTTACCTTAAAGGGTATATTTTAGATTTTGGAGGTAGCGGGTACGAAGACACTTTGTTTTTAGGAGTAACCGAAATGAGATATTCGTTTTTTCTTTCGTTAGTATGTTTACTTGTGGTAACTCTTTACGGAAGAAAGGTTTATAAAGTATATAATAAGAAGTAATATGAGCGTAGTAAAGCGATATTGTCTTTCATGTGATTTAAAAGATGACCCTAAATTAATAGCAGAGTATAAAAACTATCATGCGGCTGGAAATGCGTGGCCTGAAATCACGAAAAGTATAAAAGATGCGGGTATATTAGATATGCAGATTTATTTAACAGGAAATCGCATGTTTATGATAATGGAGGTGAATGAGACTTTTGATCCAAATAAAAAGGCGGAAATGGATGCTAATAATCCAAAAGTACAGGAGTGGGAACAATTGATGTGGAACTATCAACAAGAACTACCTTGGGCTAAAAAAGGAGAGAAGTGGATTGAAATGGAAAAGGTATTTCAGTTGTAAACACCGATGCAGATATAGAAAACAAAAAAGCTAGTGAATTTTCACTAGCTTTTTTGTTTTGGTAACGCTTGTAAGTTATTACCATTGAATGTTCATTGGATTTTTTATAGCTGATTTAAAGGGAACTAGATAGAAAGAATACTTGTAATTTCCTGGTTTTACAAGATATTCTTGATGCGGTTCAGCATGACTTGTCCAAGTGTCATCACCACCTACGCCCATTTGGATTAAATCTATATTTACGGTAAACGTATTTTCCTTTTCAAATTCGTTGGTATGCTCGGCATTATCAATATTTTCGGTAGAATAGGGTAGCACGCTAAAGTTTAATGGTTGTTTTCCTTTAACTAATAATCCAGACCCTTGATTGCTTTTTATTGAAAACCAATGTGTTCCCATGCGATTTCCAAATTCCTGCGGTCTGGCATAACTATAATTCATGTTTTCAACTTTAGTTGTATATAAATTAGTATGTGAAGCCCAGTTACGATCTTGATAATTAGCATGAGGTCCTTTACCTAAATAACTAACAGTATTGTGCTTATTAGTTGTTGTAAATTGCATACCAATTTTTGGAATGTTTGGTGCATTAGCAGCTATCGAAGAAGTATAGTCTACTTTGGTTTGTCCGTTACCTAAAATAGTATATACCAGAGTAATATCGGTTTTTGGATTATTTATATTTCCAGAAACTGTAATAATCGCTTTTGTTTTGTCTTTGGTGTTTACTTCAACATTTTGAACACTAAAACTATCACCAGCATTTTTCCAATCGCGTTCAATATTTAGTTTTTTAGCATTACGATACGCTCTGTCATTGTCCGTTTCTGGTCTCCAGAAATTTAGATTTATGCCACTTTCAATTACAGGCTTGTTATTCATGTTATAAGAAGTAATGTAACCAGACTTTTTATCTATCGTAATATTGAAAAGTGCATTATTCACCTTAACAACGTTATCTGTTTCATTAACTTCTAAGTTTGTTAGTTTTTTAGACTTTGCTTTCGCTGCCGTTGCAGTATTATTTAAGGAGAACTGCTCTTCAAATACTATATATCCTGCTTTTTCCCATAATGTGTTTGTTTTTAACCTTCCGTAAAAATTTACATGATATAAATAGTTTGCTTTTACTTTTGGTTTTTTAAAGGAAATCGAAAAACTTTCACTGGCAAACGGTTTAGTGTTAAACGTTAGGTTATCACCAGAGCTTATAACATTACCATTTTCTAGAAGTTCCCAAGAAACCACATAATTAGATAAATCAACAGCATGATGCCTGTTTGCAATGGAAAATTTACCGTTCATAGCATCAACTTCAGAAATTATTACAGGTTGATTAACCTTTTTACATTCAAAAATTTCTGGTTTAGGAGAACGGTCAGCTGCAATGATACCATTCATACAAAAGTTACTAGAGTTTGGTTTATCACCATAATCTCCACCATAGGCAATGAATTCTACTCCGTTTTCATCTTTTTTTAGTAAACCTTGATCAATCCAATCCCAAATGTAACCACCAATAGCTCTATCATTTTTATAAATGACTTCCCAATATTCCTTCATATTACCTACAGAGTTCCCCATTGCATGTGCATATTCACACATTATAACTGGTCTTGAATCAAAGTCGGTGTCATCTATTAGTCCTTGTAATTCATCAGGTTGTGGATACATTCTACTTAACATATCTACATATGGCGGGTCTGTTGGATTTCCTTTTCCACCAGGGAAATAACTTTTTCTATAGCGAGAATCTGTTGGGTCGCCTTGAGCTCCTTCATAATGAATATATCTTGTTGGGTCAAAAGATTTTATCCACCCCGCCATTCCTGCGTGATTTGCTCCAGTTCCAGCTTCATTTCCTAATGACCACATTACAATACTTGGGTGGTTTTTATCGCGCTCAACCATTCTAATTGCTCTTTCTAGATAAGCGCTTCCCCATTCTGGAACATTAGTTAACTTTCCACGAATACCATGTGTTTCAATATTAGCTTCATCCATAACATAAAGACCGTATTTATCACATAAATCATAGAAATAGGGGTCGTTGGGGTAGTGAGATGTTCTAACAGCGTTAAAATTAAACTTCTTCATTAATTTAACATCTTCTTCCATGTCAGCTTTGGTAACAACTTTACCATTGGTTTGACTATGATCGTGGCGATTAACACCTATCATTTTTACTGAATTACCGTTTACAAGAAACCTACCTTTTTCATCAATTTCAACTTCTCTGAAACCAATTTTTGTACTAGAGAATTCTATTGGATTTCCATTGTTGTCTTCTAAAGCGAAAAGAACAGTGTATAGATAAGGACTCTCCGCGGACCATTTTTTTGGAGATTTTACTTCTTGTTCTATCAAACCTCCAAAATAAACATTATCGCGTTGAGGGTAAATTTCTCCAAAGTAATCCCCAAGTGTTATTTTAGTTGGTTCGCCAACGGTGTTTCCATTAGCATCCATTAGGGTGGTGGTAAAAGTCCAGTCGTCTACAGTAGTGTTTAATGGAGCGTCACCAAAATGGCCAACTTGTTCAACGTACTTATTTTTGATATTAGCAATAAAATCAGGTCTTATTTGTAGTAACGCATTTTCATAATTATCATCTAATTCAGTACGAACAAAGAAGTTAGATAATCTAACTTTAGGTAGTGCGGTAAGGTAAACGTTTCGTTCTATACCACTCATTCGCCAATGATCTTGATCTTCTAAATAGCTTCCATCAGACCAGCGGTAAACTTTTACGGCAATGGTGTTTTTCCCTTTTTTAACTTTATCAGTAACATCAAATTCAGAAGGAAGTCTGGTATCTTCGCTGTATCCAACAAATTCACCATTTATCCATACATAAAAAGCAGAGGAAACTCCTCCAAAATGAAGAATGATGTCTTTTTTGTTCCAAGAATCATCAATCTCAAAAGTTTTTACATAATGACCCACAGGATTATCGGAGTGATTTATGAAAGGAAAGTCACTAAAAAAAGGATATGTGGTATTGGTGTAAATTGGTGTACCATATCCTCTCATTTCCCAATTAGAGGGCACATCAATAGTTTTCCACTTACTTACATTAAACGAAGCTTTATAAAAATCATTTGATGCTTCTTCAGGAGTAGCTACCCATTTAAATTTCCAATCTCCATTTAAAGATTTATAGGTAGCAGATTTTTCTGGGGTATTGTATAAAGCCTCATTTGCACTCTCGTAAGAATAAAAAGTAGCTCTAGCAGGTAATTTGTTAATTTGGTTTACGTTAGGATTTTCCCAGTCGTTTTTTTTTTGAGTCTGACTAGAAACCCCAATAACTAGTAGTAATGCTACTACTGAAAGTAAATTGTGTCTCATAAGAATTAATTAAGGATGGTTTGTTAATCGTTCCAGTGTTCATCAATTACTTTTTGAATGTGCGGATAATTAGCATCTGTTTCATTGAGATTTTCTCTCATTGTAATTAATTGAGCCTTCAATTTACCAATAATATCCTTATACTTTGGATTATTGTAAGCGTTATTCATTTCTTTTGGGTCATTTTTTAAATCATAAAACTCCCAAGATACAGGTGTATGATTAGCAAAATCGTTACCCCAACTTTCTTTGTTATATTCTGCGTTAGGGTTATCTGTATCTACCCAATATTTTCCGTAGTAAAAAATGAGCTTATGTTCTTTAGTGCGTATACCAAAGTGGGCAGGGTTTTGGTGTCGGTGCGCTAAATGCATCCAATAGCGGTAGTAGGTTGCTTGTTGCCAATTTTCAGGCTCTTTTCCAGTTTCCAGTATGGATTTAAAGCTATTTCCTTGCATATACGCCGGTTTTTCTCCACCAGCAAGTTGTATTAGGGTCGGAGCAAAATCAGTGTTGTTTATTATAGCATCAGTTCTAGAACCTGGAGTAATAGATTTTGGATAGCGCACAAAAAATGGCATTCGCATGGATTCTTCATACATCCAACGCTTATCAATATAATCGTGTTCACCAAGCATGAATCCTTGGTCACCGGTGTAAACAATAATGGTGTTTTCTAATAAGTTTTCTGCTTCTAAATAATCCAATAGGCGCTTTACGTTATCGTCGACGCCCTTTACACATCTCAAATATTTTTTTAAATAATCCTGATAAACTTTACTTGTATATGTTTTTTCATCGGCAGTTAATTCAAATTTTGCATATTCATTGGGCTGAATGTCCCTAGCATTTCTATATTGTTTATAAATAGTGCTATCGTTCCAATAAATATTCATAGCCTGGTTACGAATATGGTTTCTATGAGATACAGATGATCCAATTATTCGTGTTAAGGAGTCGTTTACTCCTCTAGTAGCAACGGAACCATTGTTTTTGTTATCGTATAGACTCTCTGGCTCAGGTATAAAAGTGTTTGCTAGATAATTTTCGTATCGCGGAGCATATTCAAAATCGTCATGGGGAGCTTTAAAGTGATGCATTAAAAAGAAAGGTTTATCTGGATTTCTTTCTTTCTTTAGCCAGTTAAGAGCTATATCTGTAACGTTATCAGAAGAGTGTCCTTTTCTTTTTTCAATATTTTCAGGCCAAGGTTTGTCTCCTTGAATTCTGAACTCAGGGTCAAAGTACTTTCCTTGAGCTGGAAATACTTTGTAGTAATCAAAAGCAGCAGGTTCTTCATGTAAATGCCATTTACCAATCATTGCCGTTTCATAACCTAATTTTTTCATTTCTTTTGGTAAATATTGCTTTTCCGGAGGTAGTACTCCTTCTAAATCAATGACACCATTAGTTTGCGCACGTTGACCCGTCATTATTGCCGCTCTACTGGGTACACATATGGAGTTGTTTACAAAACAATTGTCAAAAATTATTCCATCGTTCGCTAATTTATCCAAGGTTGGAGTAGGGTTTAAGCTAGCCAGTCGGCTGCCATAAATGCCAAAAGCCTGACTGGTGTGGTCATCTGCCATAATATAGATTATGTTTGGCTTTTGTGCGGTTTTTTCTGTTTTTTCAGCACAGGAATGTAGCACTAAAAGAATTATAAAAATTACGTAGAATAGGAGCTTTTTAACCAACGTTAGCATGAGTTATTCTTTTTATGTGATTATAGAAGTATGTTGTTATTGTAAAAATAGGGAATATCTTTCCCATAATAGGGATAGATACATTCATTAGAATAACACAAATGGTTTTCGTAAAGAAAACAGAAGTAATAAAGACTACTGTTTTAAAGCCCTAAACTTATTTTTGGTGCGTTTTCATTGCCTTTAAAGGTTGACGTGATATCGTCATTTTTTATTGCTGTTTTCCAGGCATAAACGTTTTGTAAATTTTTCATTTTAGTAAAAGAAACTAAACTTTTTTTCGTGACCTTAGTTCCATAAAGGTTAACGCTATTTAGAAAAGCATGATTCTCAAAAGCAGCTATACCGTTATCTGTTATAGGGTTGCTGTTTATATTTAGTTTTTGGAGGTTTACAAATTCTGATATTAACTTTAAATGCGAGTCGTTAATACTATTATTTTCGGCATAAAACCATAAAATATTTTCTTTAATACCAGTTAAAAGAGCAAGTTTTTTATCTAGTTCATTTGAATTTTTAGCTGTAATTGTTTTAGGAGGCAGCACAACCTCATAAATATTAGATTCAAAGACTAATTCCCTAATTTGAAAACCTTCCTTTTTTATTGCTATTAACGTTTCCTCATTAATAGGATTTACTGTAGGAAGCTTAGTAGTTCCTTTTTCGCCTTCAATAGGAATTTCTAAGAAATTAGAAGCAATTTTGGTAATATTTTCAGGTGTTTCAATACCTTTTATTTGAGAAGAAAAGTCGGCATTTGCATTATCTATCCAATACATTAGAATAGCTACTTCTTCTTCGGTTAAGGGTGTTTTTCCTTCCGGAGGCATAAAATCATCATGATGTGGGTCTAATAAAACTCTTTTTATCATTTCAGATTTACTAGAGTTGCCTGGAATGAGCGCATCTCCATTTTTTCCACCGGCAAGAATTGCTGTACTGTCCACGAATGAAAGGCCTCCTTTTTTCTTACTTGGATTGTGGCAGCTGGTACACTTATTTTGAAGAATGGGGTCCACTAAATAATCATATACCCCTGCATCTTCAATTTTAGATATAGCTGGAAGCTCCTTTTTGGGCTCTTTTCCAAAAGGTAAATATTTTACAAGATAATCACTTCCATGAGTTAAATTACCTCCATAATGTCCAGTAACGCTAAGTAAAACCACAATTAAAGTAAGCGTTGAAATATTGGCTTTTACAGTATTTGTATTTGGAATATTAAGTTTTTCAATTCTAATTAGCCATGCAACAAATGCAACTACAGTGGTGGCAATACCAAACCAAAAATGAATATCAACAGCACTTTCGTCGTAGTCTCCACTTAACGAAAGCATGTAGCCCAAGATACAACTACCCAAAGCACTTAGCGCACCTAATAATAATGCTAATGGTATGGCTGTGGTAAGGCTTGGATTCTTTTTCCACTTGCTGATTACTTCAAGCAGAAACGCAAAAAATAAGAATCCTATCGGTAGGTGCACTAAAAGTGGGTGAAATCTTCCAAAAAATAAGACAATGTCTGATACTTCGTTCATTAAAATGTGGTGTTAATAGCTTTTAAACTCTTTCTAGTTTTAAAGGAGCTGAATGATTTGCATTCCATTGACAGATATAAAGATTTTTGTCTTCGTCAACACAAACATCATGACCGTGTAAAATAGGTTTATTTGGTAATTGATAGGACTTTTGAAGTTCACCATTTTTGTATTCTGGAGATGTTCCTCCGGGATTGGACACAACTTTATCTCCTTCTAGGATGGTAACAAAACCTGTGTGTTCCTTCCAGCTTGTCTTGCCCTCTTTAGGTTGAGACCAACATACTCCTGCGTATAAATTAACATCATCAAAAACAGGTCGGCAAACTTGCATGTTAGGCAGGTGAAGTGTTTTTATATATTTACCGTCTAGAGTAAACCATTTAAAGCATTTGTCAGCTCTAGAAGTGATTACTAGCATTGGGTTGTTTTTTTCACGGTAATCTATTGCAATTCCATGAGCGCAGTTAAAATTGTAGTTTTTATCTTCATTGTTATGTCCTCCCCAATGCCTTTTGTATTGCCCATTAGCATCGTATTGGATAATTACATCTTGACCATAACCATCGGCAACATAAATATCACCGTTAGGACCAACAGCGACTTCCGTAGGACAATAATGCTGTCCAGGCTCGTAAATGCCAATAGTTTGCGGATGACCTATATCAAAAATAACTCGCCCGTCTGTAGTTGTTTTAGATACACGTCCGTTGTGTTTTGTCCATTTTCCCGTTTTATTCAAAAACCACCCGGAATCCGCTAAAAAAAGAAAATCTTCTCCTCCTTCATTAGAAATAGTTAAACCATGTCCACCAGGATAAGCGGTTCCCCAATAATCTATAACTTTACCAGATTTGTCAAAAATTATGATATTGTTTTTTGGATGATCCCCTATCATAATTAGTCTCCCTTTACTATCCATCTGCATTTCATGGCAATTGAGAAGAGGATTACGAACAGAACTAATTTTTCCCCAATCCTTAACCAATTTGTATTGGTAATCACCATGACCTAATATGGTTTCTTCTGGTTGACTTTTTTTCAAAATATTGAATCCAAAAGAAGGAGTAGCGGTAAGGGCTGCTCCAGCTAAACCCGTTTTTTTTATAAAGTTTCGTCTACTTGACATTTTATTAAATTGCTATTAGGTTAATAAATCTTTTACAACATTACCATGTACATCGGTCAATCTATAGCGCCTTCCTTGATGCTTAAACGTAAGTCGTTCGTGGTCAACTCCAAATAAATGTAGTAGAGTTGCATGAAAATCATGAACATGAACAGGGTCTTTTACAACATTGTAACTAAAATCATCCGTTTCTCCATAGGTGAATCCTGGTTTTACACCTGCACCAGCCATCCACATGGTAAAAGCTTTTGGGTGATGGTCACGACCATAATTATCTTCGGTTAATTGCCCTTGAGAATATACGGTACGACCAAATTCTCCTCCCCAAATTACTAAGGTATCGTCAAGCATACCACGTTGTTTTAAGTCTTTAATAAGGGCGGCATTGGCTTGGTCAGTATTTTTACTTTGATTTTTAACTCCGCCTGGACATCCAATATGTTGATCCCAACCTTGGTGGTACAGTTGTATAAATTTTACTCCTTTTTCTAAAAGTTTTCTTGCCATTAAACAATTGGCTGCGTATGTGCCCGGATCTCTACTATCTTTTCCGTACAAATCAAAAATATGCTCTGGTTCGTCCGATAAATCAGCAACCTCAGGAACAGATGTTTGCATTTTAAATGCCATTTCGTATTGCGCCATTCTTGCCTGAATTTCAGGATCTCCATAAGCATCATTCTGAATTTCATTTAAATGACCTAGATAATCTAACATATGTCTCCGGTCATTACCGTCGTAATTTTCAGGGTCACTTAAATACAACACTGGGTCCTTACCAGATCTAAATTGTACACCTTGATGTTCAGTTGGTAAAAAACCATTTCCCCATAAACTTGCTGTTAAAGGCTGCCCTTTACCGTTTTTGGATATAAGGGTAATAAAAGTTGGTAAATTTTCATTGTCAGAGCCTAAACCATAGCTTAACCATGAGCCAATTGAAGGTCTACCTGGTAGTTGATGACCGGTTTGCATAAATGAAATAGCAGGGGTGTGGTTTATTTGGTCGGTTTGCATTCCTTTTACAAAACACAAATCGTCCACAACTTCAGATAAATAAGGCATGGCATCACTAACCCATGCTCTAGATTCTCCATATTGTTTAAAATTAAATGAGGAGGGAGCGACGGGTAGTGTACTTTGACTACCACTCATTCCGGTAAGTCTTTGACCTCCAATAACAGATTCTGGTAATTCTTTACCAAACATATCTACTAATTTTGGCTTATAATCAAACAAATCCATTTGTGAAGGACCTCCACTTTGAAACAAATAAATTATACGTTTTGCTTTTGGTAAGTGGTGCGGTAAACCAAGTCTATTTTTATTGTAATTGTTTAGCACAGCCTCCTGGACATTTTTATCACCTAAGTTGGCCATTAAGTTTTCAGAGCCTAAAAGGCTTCCTAAAGCCATAGCTCCAAGCCCCAAAGATGTTTTCTTTAGAAAATGTCTTCTATCAATTTGTTTTTCAATTTCTTGAAGGTCTCTATTGTTAGAAGTTAGTTTGCTGTGTTCGTGATTATTACACATAATATTATATTTTAGAATAGCCAGTTACCTTTTAGTAATACTAGCATCTGAATTCATAATTGTACTTGCCACAACAGCGTTAGCCGCTATCAAAGCTTCATCACCTCCAGAAGTGATTTTATGTTCGCCAAGACTAATCCAACCTTTAGCTTTTATATTGTTTTTTCTAAATTTTTCCAGCTCTGACTTTTGCAAAGCAGCTAAAACTTCCAACTCTTTAGTCTTTATTTTTCTACCGGTAAGTTTTCTAAACGCATCCGAAATTCCCTTCTCCACATCCTCATATGAACTGATACTTATTCCTAAAACTCTGGATGCCTCAATAAAGGTAGGGTCATTTAGTAATACCAATGCCTGAAGAGGAGTATTTGTTTCTTGTCTTCTTGTAGTACACAAATCTCTAGTGGGAGCATCAAAGGTAGAAATGGTTGGATGTGGAACGGTTCTTTTCCAGATAGTATACATACTTCTTCTATATAAATCTTCCCCTGAACTAGGTTTGTATCTATCGCCATTTACAAGCCAAAGTCCTGGAGGTTGGTACGGACTAACACTTTCGCCTCCAATTTTTTTACTTAATAATCCAGAGGCAAATAATGCATTATCTCTTAACATTTCTCCAGATAGTCTTTTTGCAGGACCTCTTGCTAAAAGTCTGTTTTCTTTATCCATATTTAATAATTCTTCACTAACTCTACTACTTTGTTGATATGTGTTAGACAGCATTATTAATTTATGAAGTGCTTTTACGTCCCAGCCAGATTCTACAAAGTTAACAGCTAACCAGTCTAAAAGTTTTGGATGACTCGGTAATTCTCCTTGGTTACCAAAGTCTTCTGAGGTTTTAACCAAACCTCTTCCAAAAATGTTCTGCCAATATCTATTTACAGTAACTCTTGCCGTTAACGGGTTGTCCTTGTGGGTTATCCATTTAGATAATCCAATTCTGTTTTTTGGTAAGCTATCAGGAAATGGAAATATTTTTTCAGGTACGTTGGGAAAAACAGAGTCAGTAGGAGAGTCATATTGCCCCCTATCTAAAACGTATGCCTGTCTTGGTGTTTCCATTTCTTTCATCACCATGATTTCTTTTACGGGTTCTATACTATCAACATAAGTAGCTCTGGTTTTTGCTAATTCTTCCATTGACTTTTTATAGCTGGAAGATTTATGAACTAAATAATATTTTGTAAGCAAACTTTTTTCCTTTTGAGAAATAGCATTATTGGACTTTGAAAGTAATTGGTCTAGTCCTTTTTTATTGGCTATTTGCATTATTTCAATTTGAGTTAGCTCACGGTTAAAAACCATAATATCATCAACTGCACCATTTCTTAAACCTTTTCCTCTCCATATAGCTCCAATTCTTAAACCGGGTTCGGTTTTTCCCTTATAAAGCCCTATATCCTGTTTTCTAAAAACAATATCTTTATAAAGGTTATCTACTTTGGTTTCTGTTTCTAGCTTTTCACCATCTAAATAAATAGAGACTCCACTTGCTTTACTAGAACCATCATATGACATAGTTAGTTGTATCCATTTATTCTTAGGAACATCTTTTAAAGATTGCGTAACCACAGCATTGTCTGGCCATACATGAGCTAATAGCGCTTCTACTTTATTATCTTTAATATTTAAGTGATACCCTCTATAACTGTGTAGTTCAGGCCCTTGCATTTTATGAAAAATAACACCGTTTTCTAAGTCTTCAGGAATATATGCCTTAATACCGATGGTAAAAGCGTCACTTCTATTATAAATACCAATTTCATCTAAATCTAACCAAGTGTCTCCATCCATACTTAATCCGTATCCAGAAGCACCTTCTTGATAAACTGTTTTTTGATTATCAGCATACTGTTGACGCATTCTAATATTAAGTTTTTTTCTTTGAGGTAGTTTGTCTTTTAACTTCTTGTCGTTAAAATCAAAATGAGATACTAGACCTGTTGGATAGTTTTTTGTATTTATTGTTTTATACGTTTCATTAGCTATCCAATCTTGAGCATTTTTAGATTCCTTGTTTGTTACGTCATTTACAATTTTTTCTTTGTCCTCAACCAGAGTCTCCAAATAAGCAAGAACTTTTTCTTGCTCTTCAGTAGGGAGTAACATATTGGGCACTGGTGTAGCTAAATCCCAAGGAATTAAACCTGTTTCATTAACGTTATTGAAAAAACTAAATAATTCAAAATGATCTTTTTGTGAAATAGGATCATATTTATGATCATGGCATTTGGCGCAAGCCACAGTTAATCCTAAAAAGGCTTGGCTTACGGTTGCTGTTCGATCAGCTACATATTCAACACGAAATTCTTCATCAATTATACCGCCTTCAAGGTTTTGAGGGTGAAGTCTGTTAAAAGTTGTTGCTAAACGCTGCTCTCTGGTAGCGTTAGGTAACATGTCACCTGCCATTTGCCATAAAACAAATTCATCATAAGGCATGTTTTCGTTAAAGGATTTTATTACCCAATCTTTCCAAGGAGAAACATCTCTAAACCAATCCACACTATAACCATGTGTATCTGCATATCTTGCTAAATCCATCCAGTCAAGTGTGCGTTGCTCACCGTAGTGGGGAGATGCTAAAAGACGGTCAATTTGCTTTTCGTATGCGTCAGGGGAATTGTCGTTTAAAAAAGCATCAAGTTCTTCAATAGTAGGAGGTAGGCCAGTTAGGTCTAAAGACGCTCTACGCAACAACAATTCTTTGTCTGCTTTTGGAGCAAATTTCAGGTCGTTAAGTTCTAGCTCTTCTAGAACAAAATTATCAATTACATTTGCTACTAAATCCGTGTTTTTGACCTCTGGTACTTTTTCCTTTATAGGTTTAATAAAAGCCCAATGGTCTTTATATTCAGCCCCGTCTTCTATCCATTTAATTAATATTGCCTTTTCATAATCCGATAGAGATAGATGAGAGTCTGGTTCGGGCATTACATATTTTGGGTCATCCGTAATAATACGATGAAAAAACTCACTTTTATTTAGATTTCCAGGTTTAATAGCATATTTACCAGGAGATTCTGATAGCTCCGCATAAGCTAACTCTGGGGAGTGAAGTTGTAAGCCACCTTTTATATTGGCTTTATCAGGTCCATGACATAAGTAGCATTTATCTGATAATATAGGTTTTACATGTTGATTGAAGTCTATTTTTTCGGGAATACTCGTATAGGCTTGCGCTACAGAGTCCGGTAATTCTGGACCTCCGCAGGAAATCAATAAAATTGCTAAAAAAGAAAAAACTATGCTATTTTTTATCATAAAATGATGTTTATCATTCATTAAAACAAAAATAAATTTAATGAAGTGATAATTTCTATCTAAATCAGTCAAAAATATGTATATTTCCGACTATTTGTTTTTGAGCCCCTTATTTTATTTGGGGTAATGTTGTTGTAATTGGTATATTATGATTAACGAAAGTATTTGGGAATTATGGCAAATTTTTTACAGAATATAAATTGTAATCTTCTTCATACAGGATATGCGGAGTTGGACGATAAATGGAATTACAGTAATGTCATAAGCACTTTTGTACGATTGTTTTTTATTACTAAGGGGGCGGGAGAAATGGTGCATTCAGGAAAAACTTATGTTTTTAAGCCTGGTTGCATGTATTTAATACCTAGCTATACATATAACAATTATAGAAGTATAGAGTATCACGAGCAATTTTATACTGGTTTTTTTGAAGAGGTAACTTACGGTGTTTCCATATTTAATTTGTTAGCGTTTACCTATGAGGTTAAGGCGAGTAAAATGGATAAAAGGCTTTTTAAGCGCTTGTTAGAAATACACCCCAATAAAATGGTTAAAAATTCGGACCCTAAAGTTTTTATTAACGGCGGACTAATAAAAAAAACAGAGAATTCTCAGAGTGATTTAAAGAATAAGCTTGAGACGAAATCAATTTTAGAAATATTGCTTTCTAGGTTTGTTGTTGAAGGAGACATAAGTGTTTCAAAAAAGGATAAGGGAGATTTAAATAAAGTGTTAGTTTACATTGCTGAAAACTTATCTGGGAATCTTTCCGTGGAGGATTTGTCGAATTTTTGTAATTTAAATACTGATTATTTCTCAAGAAGTTTTAAAGCTAAATATGGTATAAGACCAATTAGATTTATTCAATTAAAACGAATAGAACGTTCTCAGTTTTTATTGCTTACCACTAAAAAATCATTAAAACAAATAGCCGAAGAGGTAGGTATGTATGATGTTGCTTACTTTTCAAAGACTTTTAAAAAGTTAACGGGAGTTACTCCTGCTGGTTTTAGAAAACAACAATTAAACAATTAGTTTATATGTTTTTACCTATAGAATCATTAAAGGTTAGCTTGTTAAATATTGGATACGCCAAACTGGATAGTAATTGGAACTATGTTAATGTTATAAGTCCGTTTACACGATTGTATTTAATTACAAAAGGAGAAGCAAATGTTTATCATAATAACAAAGAGTATGTTCTTAAGCCAGGAAATTTGTACTTAATACCAAGTTATACCTATAGCAGTTACAAATGCAATTTACATCACGAACAATACTACATAAGTTTTTTTGAAGAGATGGAGAATGGTTTGTCCATTTATAATTTAATGCATTTTTTGTATGAGGTTAAAGCGAGTAAATTGGACGTTAAGTGTTTTAAGCGACTTCTTAAAATAAATCCGGGAAGAGATTTAGTTCAAAGTAACCCAGAAAGTTATGATAACTACCCAGCTTTGTATTCATTTCAGAAGAAAAACGAACTTTTATCAACCAATAAGTTTATAGAAACTCAAGCTATTATAAAGCTTTTGTTGTCAAAGTTTATAGACTACAGGTTTAAACCTAAAAAAAAGAACGAACATAATTTAACTAGGGTTTTAAATTATATTTCTGAACACTTACATGAAACAATTACGTTAGATGTTTTGGCGGCATATTGTAATTTAAGTAAGGATTATTTTTCTAGAAGTTTTAAAAAGCAATATGGTTTGGGGCCAAATCAATATATCCAGCTAAAACGCATAGAAAGAGCTCAACTTTTATTATTGACTACGGATGATTCTTTAAAGGAAATTTCTAATAAAGTAGGGTTCTATAACTTTTCTTATTTTTCTAAGTTATTTAAAAAAATAACAGGGCAAACTCCTGTTTATTTTCGAAAGCAAGGACTTAATAAATATCAATCAAAATAGAGATCTTTTAATTCTATATTAAAAAGTTTTGAGCACAGTTTATTAAGTTCTTTTTTATCTCCGGTAAAATGAAATGTTTTGTGCGTATGCGATATTCGTTCATTACTTTTTAGTGTTTTGCCATGAGCAGCACTTTCCAATTCAAAAAAAGTAGCATTTCCCTGTTCATTTAGTCCATTATTATATGAATTTGTAACATCTCCATTCCAGAGACCACTTTTTAAATCTCTATCATCTGAACTTAAAAAACGTTCCTTTTTGTTGAAGGAAAACGTTATAACGGTAAGCACTTTATTGATGTCATCGTAGTTTCCGAAAATCGGGAGTGCGTTTTTTGGTTTAAGTCCAATTTTACTTCGGTAAGCACCGTCGGTTTTAAATAAAATGTTTCCCTTTTTACGAATTAACCTATCTGTTTTTATATCATTTAAATATGTAGAAATTTTAACAGAAGTTGAATCCGTCTCTTTATATGGAAAAATAGCTGTTGATTTTTTATTCCCCTTAAACATGCCCAATACCCATGGAGCTATAAGTCCTTTTTCTTCAGACCAATCAGTTCCTAGATTAGTAATTGTATGTTTAGATTGAAAACCAACAAAATTTATTACGGAACTGATTTCTATATTGAGTTCTTTCTCTATTTCAGTTTTTGAAAAAATATTGATTTCTCTTTCTATTTTGATATCGAATGAAGTCCCAATATTATTGGTTATTGAAACTTTTTTTTGAAAACTTAGAGCGGTGGGCGTTTTTGAATTTAATGTGTATGGCGTTGCGTCAAAGGCTTTAGGAATAAACCAATTTTTGTCTTCAATGGGGTTTTGTTTATAGAATAATGTAAACTTACTGCCAAGGGGAGCTAGCCATAGACGATCTTCACCACCATATTGATTACCTCCAGGGTGGATTATATTTTCAGAAATTTGTTTTTTGTTTAAATAACCATTACTAAACCCATTGTCTCCGGATGTTGTACTAGTTAATACAATGGCTTCATAATCTGGGGCCACTAGAATACTACTTGTACCACTTTTTAAAAGTATTGGGCTTGTAAATTTTTTAACAAATTTTAAGTCTTCTAAAAAAGTGGTATAGGTAGTTGCTTTTTCTTTTTTAATGGAGCAATTGATGTTTAGTAGAACTAAACAAACTAACACCATTAATTTTGGTAATGTTTTCCTATTCAATATCGTAAAATTGACTCAAATCTAGAGGGTCATTCAGTTCTTTTTGAAGTTTCACTAAATCATTATATAGTGTAGAAATTTTATCTTTATAATTTTCGTTTGAAGCTAAATCATTCATTTCTTCAGGGTCGTTTTTCAAATCAAAAAGGAGAACTTTTTTTAATTTAGGATATAACAAGAGTTTAAAACCATCTTTACGAATCATTCTTTGATAATTAATGTATCCACCGTAAATACTTTGGTAATGACTTTTGTTGCTATCTGCATTAATTAAATCTAAAACACTATTGAAAAAAACGAAATCTGGTTTTTTTGAGCCCGCAATTTCTAAACTTGTTGCCATAGCATCTTGAATGTAAATATCGGTATCTATTTTTTGTCCTTTTGGAATATTTGGACCAACTATCATGAAAGGAGCTCTTATACTATGGTCAAACAGTGTTTGTTTTCCTAAAAGTCCGTGCCTTCCTTCAGCTAAACCGTGATCGGCGGAAAATATTATGTACGTATTGTCCATTTTTCCTGAGGCTTCTAAACTATTTAATATTTCTCCTACCTGTTCATCTAAATGGGAGATTAGTGCATAGTATTCTCGAACATGTGTTTTTGTTGCGTATTCTGTTCGCGGAAATGGCCCTAAAGCCTCATCTCGTAAATCTTGACCGTTACCAATACTATCTTTAAATGGGTATTGCGGAAGCCAGCTTTTTGGTAACTGAATGCTATCCACGGGATACATGTCCAAATATTTTTGAGGAGCCTGCCGAGGATCATGAGGCGCATTGAATGCTAAATACATAAAGAAAGGGTTTTCACTTTTCTTTGCTTTATTAATATAAGTAATAGCGTCATTTTTTAAGACTTCGCTCCAATGTTTTCCTCCTTCCCAAAAGCCTCCATATTTTTTGTCAGCTGCATTCCATGTAGTGTCATTTTTGCTTAATGGCCTATTGTAGCCCACTGGCATTAGTGTTGCGGGGTCTACATTAGTTCCTTGGATATCTTTAAATTTTTGGACCATTTCATCATGATTCCAAGCATCACCAGGCATTCCTGGTCGAACATGAGTTACATTGTTAAAAACAGAATCTGCTTTGGCATCAATATGCCATTTACCCGTCATATAAGTTTCATAACCTTCTTTTTCCATTAATTTAGGCCATGTTTTGTCAAAGTTTTGGTTGGCTATCCAACTCTTTCGGAAATTATCTATATTCCAAACACTTCTTCCTGATAGTAGCATAGCTCTTGAAGCTTGACATACTGCTCCATTCCAGGCACCCATATTATACGCATGTGTAAAAGTGGTACCTTGATTTACTAGTTTATCAAGATTTGGAGTTTTTATTTGCTTGTTTCCTAGAGCATTAATCGCTGAATAGGTCATGTCATCAGCAAAAATAAAGACTACGTTAGGTTTTACTGGTTGGACTTTTTTGTCAGGAGAGCATCCAATACATAGTAGTATTATAAGTGCACTTAAAAGGTTTTTCATAAAAGTATGGTCTATTTTAAAGTTTGTATTTGAGTATAATAGGCAGGAACCTCATTTCCGTCTGATAGTAAAAATGAACTCTCCATTTTGTAATTTCCTTTTTTTAATGTTGCTTCTATTTGAATAAACTCATCATTAGTATTATTTAATCCATTGAAAGTTAAGTCATTCATTTTTATAATCCCAGTTGAAACTGAAATTTGATTTCCTTCCGGAGATCCATCAATATAAGGAGTTTCGGGCATAGACGTTACTGCTTGATTTAATTTAAATGAGGAATCAAATGGGTATCTTTTTAATTTAAAACTATAAGTTCCGTCTTTTACAACTTTAATGCTATAATAACCTTTAGGATAAAATTTTCCTTCTCTAATTTGTACTTGATTCCAAGGAATGTTTTCAGTTGAATGCATATCATGAACGGTAATGTCTACCGGCTCATGTTCAGAATAGCCAATAGGAATTTTGGCATGGGTAAATTCAGGTTCAATAGATGCCCACCAGTTATTGTAAAATTTTTGCATTTTAGCCACAATTTCTGGGTTTTCGTTAGCAATGTTTACTTTTTGCCCTGGATCATTTATGGTATTGTATAGTTCGGAGTTATTTACCAATCTATATGTAGTAGACATTACGGAACTATTTTTATTTTTTTTTGGCCATTGGTTGCGCTGAGTGTCAATAACTAACATTCTTTCTATATTATCTTTTTCCCCAGTTAATGTCTGAGAAATATCTGTCCCATCTAATGTATTTTTTGGTTTAAAGGGTATTTTGGACAAGCTGGTAAGTGTGGGTAGCAAATCTACATGTGCGGCTAGCGTATTTAGGCTTTTATTTTTCAGTATTTCACCATTTGGCCAGCTTATAAAAAATGGTACACGATGACCTCCATCGTAATGACTTCCTTTTGTGCCTTTTAAACCTGCGTTGTAACCAATTTCAAGATTTCTGATTTTGTCATAGGTGATACCAGCCGCAGTACCATTGTCTGTTGTAAAAACTATAATAGTATTATCGTATTCCCCCTTTTTTTTAAGATACTCTATTAGTTTTCCAAAGTTATCATCAATATTGGTAATCATGCCGTAAAACCTTTTTTGATAATCCATGAGTTCAGTGTTCTCATACATTTTGGCGTATTCCTCAGGAACATTGAAAGGATGATGAGCAGCGTTGGTTGCGAGATATACGAAAAAGGGAGCTGAGTTATTTTTAGAAATAAAATCCTTGGCTTCATTGAACCAAACATCAGTGCAATATCCTTCAAATTTTTCAGGTATTCCGTTTCTAAAATAAGTGTCGTTAAAATAATTGTTGTCCCATAAATCTGGGGTTTGTCCAATACCACCACCTCCATGATATATTGCGTTTTGAAAACCTCTGTCATGTGGTCTATATGGATAATTGTCACCTAGATGCCATTTGCCGAACATGGCAGTTTTATATCCATTTTTTTCAAAAACTTGAGCCATGGTTTCTTCTTCTGGTTTTAAAATAGAACACCCAGCTATTGTATGCCATGCATTACTTCTATTTGCATTTCGCCCTGTCATGATTCCTGCTCTAGTGGGTGCACAGGTGGTACCAACATGAAAATTAGTAAGCTCCAGAGATTGCGCAGCAAACTTGTCTAAATTTGGAGTTTTTATCCAAGGATTTCCATGGTGCCCTAAGTCTCCATAGCCCTGATCATCTGTAACAATAACAATAATGTTTGGCTTTTGTTTTTTATCACCAGTTACTTTTGTATTGCAGCTTGGTAACAATAAGAGTAATATAGGTATAAACAGAACGTTTGTGATTCTCATAGATGTTACTTTATAAATTTTCCCCGTTAACCACTTTCTTTTTTTTGAGCTCTTTTACATACTCTCGGGGTATTACTCCAAACTGCTTTTTAAAGCATTTGGAAAAATAAGAGGCCGTGTTGAACCCGGTCATGTACATGATTTCTTTAACAGAAAGGTCACTGCTTTCAAGAAGTTGTACAGCTCTTTTTAATCGTACATTTCGTATAAATTCACTTGACGAAAGTCCTGTGAGTTCTTTAAATTTTAAATACAGATTACTACGACTAAGACCCATTTCTTTTACCAACATTTCAACATTAAAATCGGTGTTCATCATGTGTTTTTCAGCAATTTCAATGGCATTATTTAAGAATTTTTCATCCATTGAAGTCACTGTAACTTCTGATGGCTGAAGGGATATTTTTCTATTGAATAATTTTCTCATTTCATCTCTATGAGAAATTATATTACTTAATTTTATTTTAAGTAAATCCATATTAAATGGCTTGGTTAAATAGTCGTCAGCACCAATTTTTAGCCCTTCCATTTCAGTTTTTTCAGAGGATTTAGCTGTTAGTAATATTACGGGAATATGACTTGTGCCTTGTTGCGATTTTACTTTTTGACAAAATTCTATACCATCCATTTCTGGCATTATTACATCACTTAAAATAACATTTGGAATTACATCATTTGCGATTTTTAATGCCTTAACTCCATTTTCTGCTTCATATATTGAATAATCTTCGTCAAGTGATTGTCGAATATATCTGCGAATGTCTGGGTTGTCGTCAACAACTAATAAAACAGGTAGGTTAGGTCTTAGTTTGGATAAGCTTTCGTCTAATATTTCGTCATTAATACCAATGGCAAATGATTCTGTTTCTGAGGAACGAACTAAAAAGTCATTATCAGATATTTCCTTACAACTAATTTCTTCAATGTTTTCATAAATGAATTTGTCAATGGGGAGCTTAATATTAAAAGTTGTTCCCAGCCCTTCTTCACTAGTAACTTCTATGCGTCCCTGATGTAGTTCTATAAGGTTTTTAGTAAATGATAAACCAATGCCTACCCCTTCCCGATTTGACTTTGATTCATTTTTTTCAATATAGAAGCGTTCAAAAATATTGTTTATCTTATTTTTTTTAATACCTGGACCGTTATCTATTATTTGGATTTCGATACATTCAATGTGTTTTTTAGTCTTTTTTAAAAAATCAGGACTTGGTAAATTGTTGTTAACACTAACTACAATACTTATAAGACCGTCATTGGGTGTAAATTTAAATGCATTAGATAAAATGTTGTTCATTATTTTCTCTAGTGCATCATGATCAAACCAAGACATTAGTATGTTGTTGGTTGAAGTAATTCTAAAATCGATACTTTTCTTAAGCGCAAGGAACTGAAAAGGCTCTGCGATTTCTTTTATGAACTCTACAATATTACTATTGCGTACAACCAATCGCATTTTTCCTTGATTTATTTTTCTAAAATCTAACAATTGGTTTACCAAACGCATTAAATAATTCGTGTTTTTATGCATTAAGGTGTATTGTTCTTGAACTTTTTGTTGATCTAGTTGTGTCCCTTTTTTTTGAAGATACTCTAACGGGCCTTTGATTAGTGTGAGTGGAGTTCTAAATTCATGAGAAATGTTTGTAAAAAATTCAAGTTTAATACGTTGCATCTCCTCGGATTGTTCTTTTTCTAAATGTTCTAATTCTAGTTGGTGTTTTTCAGTTGTGCGTATAAAGGTATATCTCCAAAAAAGTAAAAGGATTCCACCAGCCATTAATAGATAAATAAAATAGGCAAAATTGGTTTTCCATATAGGCGGAATAACAGTGATTAATATTTCAGAAGGAGATTCATCCCATAATCCATCGTTGTTCGAAGCCTTTACCTTTAATTTATAATCTCCAGGCTCTAAATTAGTATAGTTCGCAAATCTTTTATCAGAGGTAGTGTAAACCCAATTCTCATCAAAACCTTCAAGCATGTATGCGAAATTATTTTTGTCAGGAGCTGCAAAATGAAGGGACGAAAATTCAAACGAAAAACTATTTTCATTGTGCTTAAGCTTAATTTCTTCTATTTTGTTGATGTTCTTTTCAAGAATAACTCTACCCTTAAAAGATTTTCCTATTTCAACCTTTTTATTAAAGATGGAAAAATTGGTCACGACGGTTTCTGCTCTGAAACCATTTTCCGAAATATCTTTGGGGTAAAAGGCGTTAAACCCATTTATTCCACCAAAAAGCATTTCACCACTTTTACGTTTTATGCATGCTAATTCTTGAAATTCATTACTCTGTAACCCATCTCCTGTATCGTAGTTTTGAATTTTTTCATGCTCAATATTAAACTTAGATAATCCTTTATTGGTGGAAAGCCAGAGGTTATTATTATCATCTTCAAGAATTCCTTTTATAACATTGTTTGGTAACCCATCTTTTTCAGAAAATCGGATGAAATTTCCTTTTGAGCCCTCTTTGCCAGGCACAAATTTGTTTAAACCTCCTCCAAAAGTTCCAACCCACAAATCACCATTTTCACTTTGATATATTGCTAAGGAATAGTTGTGGCTAAGGGAGTTTACGTCGTTAGGGTTATTCTTGTAGATTTCGAAGCGTGGTGTTTTTTTTACCTTTTCTTCCGTAGAAAGTTTACATAAACCATCACCAGTTGCAAACCAAATATTTCCATAACTATCTTCGAAAATATCTCTAATGATATCATTAGAAATAGAACTAGCATTGTTGGTGTTATGCTTAATATTGTCTTTTTGATATTCTGATGTTCCTTCTTTTTTTACCCATCTATGAACCCCACCATTATATGTCCCTATCCATAAATTATCATCGGAATCTTTAAGTAAAGAGAAGACACTTCGACTTACACTTCGAACAGGGCTCAATTTAGATTTATTAATTTCATGAGGGTTAGAAATATCTAGCATGTTTAATCCGCTGGCATTTTCACCACCAATTAACAGCATTTTTTTATCGTTAAATGAAATTTCTTCTAGGGCAAAGGACATAGGTGTAAAACCGAAAGATTGAAAATTTGAATAACTTCCATCATCATTGTCTTTAGCTAACATATTTAGGCCCCCACCTTCTGTACCAATCCATAAACAACCATTGCTATCCTCATAAAACGATCTTATTTTGTCATAACTTAAACTATTTTCTTCGAGAGTTTTTCTTATATGCTTAAATTGTTTTCTGGTAGGATCGTATTTATTGAGTCCTCCACCATTGGTTCCAATCCACAATACACCAGTTTTGTCCTTGTACAATGACTTTATTACATCTTTACTAAGGCTGTTGGAGCTTCTAGGGCTATAATTATATTTCCTTGTTAACTTTGGGAATTCTTGATTTGGAAGGTTTTCAAGAAAGTATAGTCCTGTATTTGTTCCGGCCCAGATGTTGTTATTATCATCAATTAAGAGACTGTTCATGTGTCCGTAAGCATTTAAACTGTAAACTTTTTGGTCATTTGGGTTTCTTGACTGACAATATAACTGGATACCATTACCTATTAAAAACCGACCCGGGCTTAGTTCTTTAATTGTTCTTACTGCTACATTTTCTAATTCTAAAACATTATTAATGTTCTTAAAATAGTTGTCACCAGATGCGTTTCTTGATAATTTAAATAGCCCACCACTTGCGCCAACAAGAATTTGCCCTTGGCTGTCTTCATATATTACGGATACGGCATTGCCTATAGTGTCAAAGTTGAAATTGTCATATTCTGGTACAAAACGCTGAAAATCTTTGTTTTTTAGGCTATTTTGGTTGTTTAAATCTAATAAAGAAATACCATTAAAAGTTCCAACCCATAACCTGTTTTTACTATCCAAAAGAATTGAGGTTACGTAATCGTCGCTAAGACTTTTAATGTTTTTTTTATCGTGTTTAAAATGTGTGAATTTTTCCGTTTTTTTATTAAATAAATTTAATCCTCCACCAGTTGTTCCAATCCAAATATTACCATTTTTATCACCTTCAATACAGTATACAAGGTTGCTGCTAATACTTTGATTATTAATTTCTGGAGTATATGTGGTAAAAGTATAACCGTCATATTTATTCAGTCCATCGTGGGTAGCAAACCACATAAAACCATCATTATCTTGATAAATACCATTGATATCACTTTGAGATAATCCATCCTCAGTAGAAATATGGTCAAAATGAATATTATTTTGCGAAACTAAAAATTGAGTAAACCCAAGTAGTATTGGTAAAATGCTTTTTAAATACTTCATTTAAATTCTTTTGTTCTAAAATATGGGTATTTAAATATAGTCGTAAATATCATGGCTCTACACTATATATGGTTTTGATAACGTAACATATGTTTATTTTTTACATAATAATTGGTATATGAGCACTTGTTTTTTACGGTTTGTATAGGCTTTATGGTTCACATAAATTAACTTGTTGGGAGGAGTTAAATAAGAGGGTTATTAACAATTGTTTTGCTTAAGAAAATAAACCACCTTAGTTTTTTAAAAATAAATAAATCTCTTATCAGCTGCTTCAGTTGAAATAACAGCAGGTTTAAAATAATTTTATTCTATTCTTTTTAATTGGGGATTTGATTTTATTGTGCTGTATATGAATTGTTTACGGTAGTTTGTGCCTGAGGTAATTTCTACCAGGAAAAAACAAAATTTTTAATTTAGGTTGTATTGTGAAGTCCTGACTGGGTTGGAAGTAATATTTTACAGGTATTCTTTTGTTATATTTTCAGAACTAGATGTAATTGTTAAATAATTCTCTTTTTTCATTGACTTTAAGAAGCTTAAAACAGGTATATTTGGGGGCAAAATTCATGTAGATGAATTTTGAATAAAAACAAACATAAAATAAAACTTTTATCAAGTTAAAATTACTTCAAAACAAATGAACAAAGAATTAGATCAGTTATCTGCGGATAATATCAGAGCGTTGGCCATTTCTATGGTAGAAAAAGCCCAGTCTGGACATCCAGGTGGACCAATGGGGGGAGCGGACTTTATGCATATTTTGTATTCGGAGTTTTTTAATTTTGATCCTTCTGATATGGAATGGTCGTTTAGAGACCGTTTTTTTATGGATGCGGGGCATTTATCCTCTTTAATGTATGCTCAGTATTATTTACTGGGTAATTATAAGAAAGATGATGTTGCAAGTTTTAGACAATGGGGTTCTGTAACACCCGGTCACCCAGAGGTTGATGTAAAAAGAGGAGTTGAAAATACGTCTGGACCACTAGGTCAGGGGCATACTATGGGAGTTGGAGCTGCAATTGCAGCAAAGTTTTTGGCAGCAAAGTTTGGTGACTGGATGAACCATAAGGTATACGGTTTTATCTCTGATGGAGGCGTGCAAGAAGAAATATCTCAAGGTGCGGGTAGAATAGCAGGGCACTTAGGTTTGAACAACTTTATTATGTTCTATGATGCTAATGATGTTCAATTATCTTCAATGACGGATGAGGTTACTTCAGAAGATACCGCAATGAAGTATGAATCTTGGGGGTGGAAAGTTGTAACTATTGATGGTCACGACCACGAACAAATAAGAAAAGCTTTAAAAGATGCTAATGCAGAAACTGAAAAACCTACCTTAATAATAGGAAAAACTATTATGGGTAAAGGTTGTGTTACTGCAGAAGGGGAGATGTTTGAAGGTTATTGTGAGTTACACGGTCAACCAATTGGAAATACTGGAGCTGACTATGTTAAAACATTACTTAATTTAAAGGCAGATCCAGAAAACCCATTTGATATTTATGAAGATGTTCAGAAATATTATGATACTATTTTAGCATCGAAAAAAGAAAGTGCGGCTAAAAAGAAAGCTGAGATTAGTGCTTGGAGAGCTAGTAATGAAGATTTAGCAGCTAAAATGGATAAATTTTTCTCTGGAGAAATACCTGAGTTAGATTTTAGTGGTATTGAGCATAAGCAAGGTTTGGCAACTAGAGCGGCCTCTTCAAATGTTTTAGGTTACTTGGCAGAAAATGTAGAAAACATGATTGTTTCGTCTGCTGATTTATCTAATAGTGATAAAACTGATGGCTTCTTAAAGAAAACTACGGTTATTCAAAAGAATAATTTTTCAGGAGGCTTTTTACAGGCAGGTGTTGCTGAATTAACAATGGCTTCAATTGCAAATGGTATAGCGCTTCATGGAGGTGTTATTCCTGTAGTTGCTACGTTCTTTGTTTTCTCTGATTATATGAAACCAGCAATTCGTTTAAGTTGTATTCAAGAGTTGCCAGTTAAATTTGTTTGGACCCATGATGCGTTTAGAGTAGGAGAAGATGGACCTACACACCAGCCAATTGAGCAAGAAGCTCAGATTAGACTATTGGAAAAGTTGAAAAATCATAGTCATGAACAAAGTTTTGTGGCGTTACGTCCTGCGGATTCTTCAGAAACAAGTGTTGCTTGGAAAATGGCACTTGAAAACACGAAGACACCTACTGGCTTAATTTTATCAAGACAAGGTATTAAAGATATTGATGCTCCAGAAAGGTACAATCAAGCATTAGCAGCTCAAAAAGGAGGATATTTAGTTAAAGAGGTGGAAAACCCAGACGTTGTATTAATAGCAAATGGATCAGAGGTTGCAACCTTAATTGAAGCAACTGCCTTGTTAGAAGAGAAAGAAGGATTAAAAGTAAACATTGCGTCCATACCATCTGAAGGCATTTTTAGACAGCAGGATAAGGAATATCAAAATAGCATAATTCCTTCTGATAAGCCTATTTTTGGTTTAACAGCGGGTCTTCCTGTAAACTTAGAAGCTTTAGCAGGTCCAAACGGTAAAGTTTTTGGCTTAGAGCATTTTGGATATTCAGCTCCTGCAAAAGTTTTAGATGATAAGTTTGGATTCACCGGGGAAAAAGTATTTGAACAAGTAGTGAATTTTTTAAAATAAAATAACCAAATAAATACGAGGTCTAATGAAATTTTTTATTGATACAGCAAACCTAGAAGAAATTAAAGAAGCTCAAGATTTGGGTGTTTTAGATGGTGTTACTACCAATCCATCTTTAATGGCTAAAGAAGGTATTACTGGTGCGGATAATATATTAAATCACTACAAAAAAATATGTGACGTAGTTGATGGTCACGTTAGTGCTGAGGTTATTTCTACAGATTTTGAGGGAATGGTTAAAGAAGGGGAAGCTTTAGCCGCTCTAAACCCTCAAATTGTAGTAAAACTTCCAATGATTGCCGACGGAGTAAAAGCATGTAGATACTTTTCTGATAAAGGCATCAAAACCAACGTTACTTTAGTGTTTTCTGCTGGACAAGCACTTTTGGCAGCAAAGGCTGGTGCAACCTATGTATCTCCTTTTATAGGTCGTTTAGATGATATTTCTACAGATGGTTTAGGTTTAATTTCTGATATCAGACTTATTTACGATAATTATGGTTTTGATACTGAGATTTTAGCAGCGTCAGTTCGTCATACTATGCACGTGTTAGATTGTGCTAAAATTGGTGCGGATGTTATGACAGGACCTCTTAGTTCAATAAAAGGATTATTAAAGCACCCTTTAACAGATAGTGGATTGGCTAAATTTTTGGCAGATTACAATAAAGGAAACTAAACTATAAGATACTATTTAGTATTAAGTAAAGGCCTACTGTTATTAATAACGGTAGGCTTTTCGTTTAATATGTTTTTAGTTATTTGGTTTTGAGTTATTTAAATAATTTTTGAATTGTTCTAGATTGAATTATTGAGTACCTTTTACACTAGAATTCTAGTAAATAATTTATTCAATCTAAACGTACAAAATGAAAAACTCTGCAACCAAAGAAAAAAAGAACCCCACATCAAGAAGGAATTTTTGCAAAAACACAGCTTTGATTACAGGAGCTACGATGCTTCCCGTAACCCAAATGAATGCTATGTTTAATGTAGCGAATGATAAAAAATTAAAGATTGCTGTTGTAGGTTGTGGAGGGCGAGGGACTGGAGCCGCAATACAGGCTTTAAAAGCAGACGAAAATGTGGAATTGATTGCAATTGCGGATGCTTTTGAAGATAATTTAAAAAAGAGTTTAACACGTATTTCAGAGGCTGTTGAAAACAGTAAGGTAAAAGTGAAACCTAAACACCAATTTGTTGGTTTTGACGCAGCTGAAAGGGCGATGGAATTGGCTGATGTAGTTATTTTGGCTACACCTCCTGGTTTTAGACCGCAACATTTTGAATACGCAATAGCAAATGACAAACATGTTTTTATGGAAAAACCTGTGGCGACTGATGTTCCAGGGGTACGAAAAGTATTGGCTTCCGCAAAACTTGCAAAAGAGAAAAAATTAAATGTAGTAGTTGGATTGCAAAGACGATATCAAACCAATTATTTGGAAGCGTACAAAAAATTAAAGGAGGGAAACATTGGAAAAATTGTTTCTGGTCAAGTTTATTGGAATAGTGCTGGTGTTTGGGTACGTAATAGAAAAGAGGGACAGTCAGAGTTAGAGTACCAAATGAGAAACTGGTATTATTTTAATTGGCTATGCGGAGATCATATATTAGAGCAACATATTCATAATATTGATATAGCGAATTGGTTTGTAGGTGAGTATCCAATATCTGCGCAAGGTATGGGGGGTAGACAAGTTAGAAATGGTAAGGATCATGGAGAGATTTTTGACCATCACTTCGTGGAATACACCTATCCAAGTGGAGCGGTAATTGCAAGTCAATGTAGACACCAACCAAATACAATGCGGAAGGTTTCCGAATTTTTCCAAGGAGCAAAAGGTACTGTTTCAACAGCTGGAAAAAACTCGGAAATAAAGGATTGGAATGGAACTACTCTTTTCGAATACAATGGAGAAAATGATGTAAACTCACAACAAATAGAACACAATCGTTTATTTGCTTCTATTCGCAACAAAGAAGTAATCGCTGATGGAGAAAATGGAGCTAAGGCGACAATGAGCGCTATTATGGGTAGAATGGCTACTTATTCAGGAAAAGTTATTACATGGGATGAAGCCATGAAATCTAACCTAAGTTTAGTGCCAAATACATTAACATGGGATTCTCCTGCACCTGTTCAACCTAATACTGATGGAACATATAACATTCCAGTTCCAGGTAAAAGTATAGTTCTGTAATACCTCTAAATTCTAATGATATTGTAAAAGTCTATATCGTGATGTAATTTTTTTTAATTATTACGACAATATTTGTGTAAAATAATAGAACAAGTAAAACTTTTAATAACTTTAAGTTTATGCTTTTTTGCAAAGCCTTATTTTTGCTTTACTGAAAAATGGTTAGGAAATAATTTTAAGAATATGTCTGATAAAATTGAAAGAATAAAAACGTTGATTATAGGTTCAGGTCCTGCGGGTTATACTGCTGCTATTTATGCTTCTAGAGCAGATTTAAAGCCTGTTTTATATACAGGAATGGAACCAGGAGGACAGTTAACAACTACCACAGAAGTAGATAATTTTCCTGGATATCCAGAAGGTATTGATGGCCCTACAATGATGGTTCAGTTACAACAGCAAGCTGAGCGTTTTGGGACAGAAGTTCGTATAGGAATGATTACTGCTACTGAATTAAGTGATAAGGTAGGAGGAATTCATAAGGTAACAGTCGATAACGATAAAGTAATTGAAGCGGAAACCATTATTATTTCTACAGGAGCTACAGCAAAGTATTTAGGATTGCCTAGTGAACAAAAGCTAAGAGGTGGCGGAGTATCTGCTTGTGCAGTTTGTGATGGATTCTTTTATAAAGGACAAGATGTAGCCATTGTTGGAGCAGGTGATACTGCAGCGGAAGAAGCATCTTATTTAGCAAACATATGTAGAAAAGTGACAATGTTAGTTCGTAAAGATCATATGAGAGCTTCAAAAGCTATGCAGCATAGAGTTAATAGCATTTCTAATATTGAGGTAAAATATAATACTGAAGTTGATGAAGTTTTAGGTAATCAGGTTGTTGAAGGCCTACGTATGGTTAATAACCAAACAGGAGAAAAAGAAGATATTGAGATAACTGGTTTATTTATAGCTATTGGGCATAAACCAAATACTGATATTTTTAAAGGTCAGTTGGATATGGACGAAACCGGTTATTTAATTACGGAGGGAAAATCTACTAAAACGAACTTACCTGGTGTGTTTGCATGTGGAGATGCTCAAGATAAGGAATACAGACAAGCCGTTACTGCTGCTGGAACAGGTTGTATGGCTGCATTGGATGCAGAACGTTATTTGGCTACTATTGAAACTCCAGAAGAAGTAGCTTAAATAGTATCTTTTTGAAAAGTAAAAATTAAATCCAGTACAATTATGTACTGGATTTTTTATTAATCAATTCGTTTGTAATTTTCAGAAAAAGTGGGATGCCCCTCGGCATCTAAAGTAATTTGGCTGTAATAGTTTTTTTCTAAATGCAATTCAAATTTAAACACCTGAACAGTATCAATAATTGTCATCATGGCTTTAGAACCATATTCTAATCTTTCGTCAAGTGAGTTTTGTGTATTTGTATATGTGCCGTAGCCATACCATTCGTTAGGGTCATCTGGCGAATATCTTGTCCACATGACTTTACCTTTACTGTATATTTTTATCTGACGGTAACCATTAATATTTTTTAAAGTGTCAGATACGTTTATCCCATCGTAATGAAAACGATTAACGAGCTCCCAAGTACCTTCCATAGAAGGTTTAACATGCGATTTTGATGATGTAAAGTTAGTTGAAGAAACCAAAATAAGCATCAAGAAAACCAATCCTAATATTTTTTTCATGGTTGTCTGTTTTTAAATTGTTAACTACTAATAAGTTACATTATTTTTTCGAGATTTTAGTAAAATAAAACAGATTTGTTTTAGATAAGAATAAATTATGGGAGTGTTTTTTTAAGACTAAATTTTTTGAAATAAATTAAAAACAGCCTCTTTACGATTTTTACTAACAGGAATTTTGTGATTTTCAATAAAAAGCAAATTTCCTTCAAATCCGCTTACTAGATTAATATTTACAACATAGCTGCGGTGAATTCTAAGAAAGTACTTAGATTGGAGAAATACTTCTATCTTTTTAAGTACAGTGGCATATACATAACTACCATTTTTTGTGTGAATAGTTGTATAGTTACTATCTGCTTTTAAGAATAAAATTTCTTTTAGTAGCACACGTTCAAAGTGGTTTTCTTTTTTTAAAAAGAGACTATCATCTATTTTTAATACTTGATTTTCAGAAGAAGAAAAACCTTTTGACTGTACAAGAGTTCTTTCAACTGTATTTTTAGAAAAATTCATTAAAGCAAGTTCTATAGCAATATTTACTTGACGGTCATTAAAAGGTTTTAAAATATAAGCGTAGGGCTTAACATTTTTAGCTCGCTCTACTAAATATTGGTCCGCATGTGACGTGAGGAAAATAAAAGGTATGTTATATTTTTTATTTATTATGCTTGCTAGTTCTATACCATCTCTTTGTCCTTTTATAACAATATCGAGTATAACTAAATCTATTTTTGGGAATGTTTCTATTAATTTTATTGCTTTTTCGGCCGTTGCTGCCACACCTATAACCTCATATTCCATAAGTTTTAATCTATATGCAATATCTTGTGCCAAAATAGCCTCATCTTCAACAACTAGAACTTTTACTTTTTTAATCATATACTCTTCTTTAAAAATTGACCTTTACGAGACCGGTAACGAATTTTTTTTAAAATGTTCTTCTTGACACTTTCTTTTTTAATGGCAGAGAGTATAGAAGTGTCTCTTTTCAAATCATTTTTTAGTTCTATGACCCAATGAGTACCATTACTAGTGTTTGCCTTATAAATGTTACCTTCTATTTGATTAACCAGAGAGTAAATTAATTTTAATCCAAAAGAATTTTTCTTTTCTTTTTGTTTAGGGGTAAAGCTTTTACCATTATCAATAACCTCAATTTTTAAAGTAGAGTTTAACTCATTTACTTTAATAACTAGTTTATTATTATTTGTGTCTGTATATGCATGTTTAATTGCATTTATTACTAATTCATTAATTATAAGAGCTAATGGAATAGCGTTATCAATAGCAACAAAAATATCTGCCATTTTAAATGTGGGACTAAATGTGGCATTGTACCCATGTAAAAGACCTAGTACTAATTCTTTAATATATTCTTTTAAATTTATTCTAGTATCCGCACCTTCTTGGTATAGTTTACGGTGCACCAAAGACAAAGCTTCAACTCTATTTTTACTAGCTAATAAGGCAGTTTGAGCTGGGTAATCAGTAAGCTCATTACTTTGTAAATTGAGTAGACTTGCAATTATTTGTAAATTATTTTTCACTCGGTGATTTAATTCTTGAAGAAGTAATGCTTTCTCTTGTTCTCGTTGGCTAATTATTTTTTTTTGCTTGGATAAATGGGTATTAGCGATTTGTATTTTTTTATTTCCTTGGTGTAGTAAGTATAAAAATATAAGGACAGTAAGAACGGTGATACTTAAGATTATTACAAGATTTCTTTGGTTACTATTTGTAGCATTTAAGATGCTAATTTTAGATTCTCTTTTATCAATCTCATAACTAGCTTTTAAACGTTCAATTTGTTGTATATTTTCTTTATTGACTATACTATCTTGATAAATTTGAAATTGCTTTTGATAGTATAAGGCTTTGGAGTACTTACCTTGATTTTCATAAAACATTGTAAGTTTTTGGCTAAAATTTCTAATCTGATCTTTTAATCCAGCATCTTGAGCTATTTTATAAGCTTTTAAAAATTTTGCTTCTGCAACTTTAGGGTTTCCTTTTTTTTGAATTACATCCCCTAATTCAGCAATGAATACAGAGCTGGCATATGCATCTTCTAATTTAGTTAAAGTGGTAATCGCATCTTGTAAATAATTTTTAGCTAATGATAAACTATCTTGAGTATTATAGACCATACCTAAGTTGCCCTGAGAATAGCTTTTCGCAATTAAATTGTTGTTTTTTTCACTTTTTATAATAACACTTTTAAAGCATACTTTGGCACTATCCAAGTGGCCAGCCAATCGATAGGCTTCCCCTAGATTTGAGGTAGTAAATATTATATTTCCTAACCTATCTTTTTTTTTATAAATCTGCATAGCTTTTTTTAGATAAAAGATAGCTTTTACGTATTCATTATCTGTCATATAATTACTTGCGAGTTGATTATATGATGCAGCACTATATTCGGTCATTTTAAGAGATTGGTATATTTTTATGGCATCTAGCGCCGCGTTAAACGATAATCCATTATTACCTAAAACACGGTGGATATGACTAATTTCTTCTAAGGCAGCAGCCTCTAGAGAATCTGACTTAATTTCTTTTGCTATTTTAAGAGACTTTTTAGCAAAGAGTAAAGCAGTATCTGGGTTTGTATGGGAATAGGCAATATTAGCATATAATACGGCTCTTTTTTCTATTGATATTTCGGAAGTTTTTAGTTGGTTTAATAAACTATCCACTTGACAGAAAATCGATGTAGGGTAAAAAACGTATATAATAAAAAGAGTTTTATATAAATATGAAACTATAAATTTTAGCACAAAAATTTATTTTTTGCGCGTGGCGCTAACTTTTATTATTGGATCCAAAATGTAATAATAGGGGCGCTTTCCATTATCCAAAGCAATGGAGAATATAATACTATACGAAACATAAGAGTCAATTGCATTTTTCTTGGTAGCAATAGTACAAATGCCATTATTATCAGGAGATACATATAAAAAATTATCTGGAGTAGCATATATGTGTGCGCTATTTATATTAAAAATTTTACTCCAATATTTCTTTGGCGGGTTAATTAGGTTATTAAATTCTTTACCTACATTTTTAATTTTAGAACATATCAATTTCCCAATAATAAAATTAAAGCGTTCTTCTATATTTTCGTTTTCTAAGCTAATAGATATTTTAGTGTTTTTATCAATACTGGGAAATTCATAATTATCTAGATTAATAAAATTATCTGCTCTAATAGGATCATAGCTTGTTCCTAAATTTAAATAACTGGTTTTTATTGCAGTAACCAAACCATTGGTATTAATTGGAAATTTAACGATAAGGGGGTCTTGACTATTTTGTTGTAATACAAATTGAATAAACATTTCTGTGGTTTTTAAAATATTTTGGAATATACTTTAAATATATTGAAAGTTTATAAAACATTGTAAATAAGTTTTTTCTTACTAGTGTTTATTTGACACCCACTAAATAAACAACCCCGTTCACTCATTTATTTTTTAAAAGTAGTATTTAACTTACATATTAGCGGCAGTCAATTTAAAGAATAGGAGTTCCTAATGAGTTGATGAACATCTCACCTGGCCAAGAAGAGATAGCATATTATTAAGCAAGTAAAAGGTTTTAATCACTGCTGTATTTAAATACTTAAAAAAAGCAATGGTATAATAACAGACTAGCTTATTTGTCTTAATAAATTTTAAATGTAAGAGTAAATTAAATATTAATTAGGATGTAAGTAAATGATTGGTTTCATCTTATATCATTAAAAAAACAATGAATTATGGCTTTTTCATCAGAACAAGTGTGGGCAAAGTTTTTCGAAGATTTAGTACAAACGGCAGTACCAAATTTTGACAGCGACACCCAAGCAGTATCTATTGCAGGAACTACTCTAAGTGCAGACCTGGCAAATGCGGATCCAGAAATTAGCAATGCTAATATTTATAACATTGGTAATTTGCTACCTGCACAAGGACCAACATATGCACCTGCGGGGGATTTAATTACTTCATATGCTTTATTTCTTCAGAATATAGATTTAGGTGGGGATACAAATCCAGCATTACAAACAGAAATTAATAGTGCGGCCGCGGAAGTAAGTGCCAACCAAAATAATTTTGATAAAGTTCAGAAAGAAGCCGTAGCGGCTTACACGGATTATAAAACTATAAATCCGGATTTTGATCAAGGGTTCTCGGAGTATGCTAATGCAAACTATCCTACTTTTAATGCAGCTAAAAATTCGTTAACAGCTGCCGTAACAAGGTATAATGGACTTTTGACGAAGGCTTATGGTCCTGGATATGCAACAATACAAAATGCGGAGTCAGCAGTAAGTTTTATTTCAGGAGCTAGAAGCATATCTGGAAAAAATGTGTATAACATGAATGTTAAAGTGGGTACGGTAGCGCCATCTGGAAGTAAACAGGTATTACCCGGACAAGACCCAGCTGCACCACTTAGTACTTTAACGAAAACATTTAGACCTGCGTTTAGTCTTGGGGGAAATTTGCCAGGTGTGCTTAAATCATGGCAGCAAGCTAGCGTAGAGGAGACTTTCCCGGTTTCTTTTAGTTTATCTGGGGATTTTTCAAACGGTAACTATAGAGACTTTGGCTGGAGTGAACAGGCAAAGGCATCGTATAGATCATGGTTTTCGGTTAAAGTGTCTCAAGAAGCTTCATATGAGTCAGTAAAAGTAGATTTAAATGCATCTTCTTTTGATTGTACAATTTCTTTTAACGGATTGCAAACATTTCCTATTAATGCAGATAGTAATTGGTTTCAGAGCGGAATTATTCAAAATTATAAGGATAAACTTGATAAAAACAGTCCCAAGTTTTTTGGAGACGGGGGGAGTTTATATGTAGTACCTTCTTCAGTAATTCTTGCGTATGGTTTAAAAATTACTATTAAGGTAGATAATGCAAGTTACAATTCATTAAAAACTGCATTTCAACAACATGCTTCAGTTTCTGTTGGGGTTGGCCCTTTCAGTTTTAGCGGCTCAGAATCCTCACATTTAAACACTTCTAGTTTTACATATGATGCGGATTCTAACTCTATCAGTATTGAACCAAAAAACACCAATATTCCTTTTCTTTTAGGGGTTATAAACAATAAATATGGTGTTTCAGAAAGTGCTGTGAAGGAAAAAGTAATGCAGACTAGTAAATAATAACTGCTTTTAAATAGGCTCTAAGGTATTCATGGAGATTTCCTGGAGCCTATTCATCTAAAGTTTAGTTAAAAAACACTATGAGTTTCGAAAACGTTTCAACTAATTCATATGACATTTTATATCAAAAAATTCTTGAAATGTTGGGGATAGCAAATTTGACACAAGAAGGTTATAATTTATCTGAGGTAGGTTTTTTACAATTTTCTGATTTGGCAAATGTAAATGAGGCTGTAAGTAATGAAAACTTATATTACTTATGTAATAATACGCCTTTATTGAGTTCGTCATACGTACCAAATGGAGACTTAATTACTTCATATGCACTCTTTTTAAACAATTTGTCATCAGCATCAAAGCAATCAAAAACAAATGGAGTTATATCAATTTCAGAAGCTAAGAATGTGGTAAGTTTTTTGACTGGGGCAAGAAATAGAAGTGTTAAAAACAATTATAATATGCCTGTAAATTCTATTCCCATATCAGGAAAAGACAGCTATTTACCATATTATAAATTAATGGGTTTGAAAGAAGCTTTACCAATTTGGGAGGAAAATCAAAATCAAAGCAAGTATCCTTACAATATAAGTGTACTGGGTGTTTTGGAAAATGGTAATAAAGTAGATGGAGGTATTGAGTTAGCTATTGAAGACTATTCTAAGTTAAAACTATCTAGTCCCGTTCTTACTAAAAAAACAGAAAATTCCAATGATGAATCTTTAGAATTTTCGGTATATGAAATTCATGCTAAATTTTCAGGGCTTGGAAATTTTAAGGTTGCACCTGTAAATTGGTTTTTTCCATCTTTTTTTAAAAATAAAGCATATAGTTTATTACCAAATTCACCAGATTTTTTTGGAATAAATGGGAGTTTATCAGCAGTAGTAACTTCTCTGCTGTTAGGCTATAATTTGGAAGTAAAAATAATGCTTACAGAAGAAAGCTTTAAAAATTTTTCTGATGTGATTAGTAAAATAAGTAAATCAACCAAAGCAAGTATATCTGTTGGAAAACTAAATTTTGATATTTCTGGAGTTGATAAAAATACTAGAATAGAAAAAGTTAAGGAGCAAAATACAATGTATTTAACACCCATTGATATTCATTTGCCCAATTTACTAGGGGTGATTTCAAAAAGCACACAGGATTATATTCAAGGCAACCAACCCTTTTATAAATAACCGGCGTAATCTGAAAAGCCAATATAACAGAGTAAGAAAAAACAAAATAATATTATGAAAAGAGCAATTTTAGTTGCCCATGGTCAAGGTGGGCAAGGAACATTTTCTATTCCAAAAACAAAAACAATCACGAGAGCTAATACTCCTTTAACCTTTAAAGCGGCAAGAGAGTATATAGATAGCACAAAAACATACCCAGAATATAGTTCTACAAGTTTTGGTGAATTTGGCCCATTAACAGATGAACAATGCAACTATTTGTTTGAAAAAGTGCCAACGGGTACGGGAATAGTATCTACAGGCATAAGAAGAGGTAAAGATGTTGCTGGACCTTTAGTATATACGCTAAGAGGTGGGGTAAACATAAACAGAGATGATATCTCGGCGTTTATTAAGGCAAATGATATTACTTCATTAATTCTACTTGCATGTAGAAGTTAATACCTAGTTTATGGAATGTTAAGTCTGCGAATAGTAATGTTCGCAGACTTATTAAATAAGTATTAAAGACTAAAATGTAATACCCTTAGTAAGATTTAAAAAACGCGGATAATGACAAATACATCAATAATTATAAAAAGATTATTCTTTACCTGTTTCATTGTAATAGCATGGATAATACTATTTTATTTACTCAATTTTTTTTATTCTGAAGTTAATTTTTGGGCAATTATGCTAATCGGAGCATCAATAATTACTTTTTTTGGATTACTTGGTTTACCTGGTGGAATAACAACTAATGGAACCTTAGAAGAGGCAAAAATACGATTTGCTATTACTGGAAGTCTGGTTATAGTATATCTGGTTTATTTTGGTAGTGTTGTATATCTTCATAAGGATGCTCAAAGTGAGGATGATTTAACCATTGGCAGTTTTGCCTCAACCATGATACCAACATTATCTAACTTGTTAATGGTTGTTGTATCATTTTATTTTGGTTCTACTGCTGCTATCGAAATAGCAAATACAGTTTCTAAAAATGGAGGTAAAGTGCAAAATGGAGAAGAAGAGAAGGATGATACATTACAGTAATGTTACACCGGTTCCAGGAGTTTTCGGAAATACTATTTTGCCGTTTTCTTTGACAACAACGCCCTTAGCAATATCATTTTTGAGTAAAAGAGCGCCATCCATATCAACATAATCTAGTTGCGGTAAAAGTTGTGCGATGGCAGATATACCAACGGTGGATTCTGTCATACAACCTGTCATAACTTTGAGTCCAAGTGCTTTTCCTTTTGCTATCATACGAAGGGCAGGTGTTAATCCGCCACATTTGGTAAGTTTTATATTTATTCCAGAAAAATGTGAAGCACATTTTTCAACATCGGTCTCTATAATACAACTTTCATCAGCTATCGTTGGTAGAGCACTTTTTTGCGCTACTTTTTTCATGCCCTCCCAATCAGTTGCTTTTAGAGGTTGTTCAATGAATTCTACATCTAGTTCTTTTAACATATCAGCGTTATCAATAGTTTCTTCAGCTGTCCACGCGCAGTTAGCATCAATTCTAAAAATAGCATTGGTATGTTTTCGTAATTCCTTTACAATGGCAACATCATTTTCGGTGCCCAGTTTTATTTTATATATAGGCCAAGGTTTTTCTTTAATTTTTTCCATCATTTTTGGAATGGAATCTATTCCGATAGTGTAATTGGTTATGGGGTAGGAGTTAGTTTGGGTATTCCATATTTGATGTAAAGGTTTGTTCTTTAACTTACCATACATGTCGTGGGCGGCAATATCTAATGCACAAATCGCAAAATTAGAAAGTGCCTTATTAGTTAGAAAGGAATGAAAGTTTCCCGGCGTTGTAAAATTAAATGTTTCAATATCGTTCTTAATTTTTTCTATCTCTAGAATCATGCTTTCAACAGTAATATTGTAATATTTACTTGCAGTTGCCTCACCATATCCTGTTTTTCCATTTAAACTTAAACATACAATTAATGTATCTTGTTGATTTCTAGATTCTCTAGAGATGGAAAAGGTATGTTTTAATTGTAGTTGGTATTTTTTAAGAAGAATTTGCATGGAACTAATATAAAGATATAACTATATGAAAAAACAAAAACCCATTGAAATTTCAATGGGTCTATATTGTTTAATATGTGTTAGTTTTAATATTTGTGGACACTACCTGAAACCGACTTTTTCTTATGAACTTCAGCATCTCCAGAATAAGATATGTTTCCGCCACTAGAAGCATCAGCTGTAAGATTTTTTGAAACATTTACGTTTAAATTGGCTCCGCTGCTTGCTTGGGCATTGCAACGTTCAGATAATAAATCTTTAGCTCTAATGTTTGCTCCACTACTGCCATCAATATCAGCGTTAGAAGCTTTTCCACTTAGATTTATGTTTGCTCCACTGCTAGCATCTATTTCCAAATCTTCAGTTTCAATTTCAGCGGTTAAAATAGAGCCGCTGCTGGCATTCAAATCTAATTGACTTGTAGTTATTACATTTTTGGAACTTAAATGTGCGCCACTTGAGCTGGAAATAGCATTTATTTTAGGCATTGAAACGTAAACTTTTTTTGTAGCATTACCAATGTTACGAATAGCATGAATGCGTAATTTACCGTTGTTAATATCCGTGCCAATTAAATCAATAATGTTTTCATCGGCTTCAATGGCAATGTCAAAATTGTTCGCCTGCGTGACAAAAACTCTAATGCCTTCAGAAGCAGAAATTTGAGTGAATTCGCTCGTGATTTCCCTAGATTCCTCTACGATGTTACCATTTCCTTTTTCTCCGGTGCTAAAATCAAAAGCGCAGGAAGATAAAAATAGTGATAGTACTAATGCGATTGCAATTCTAATTAAGGTTGTCATGATGTTGTTTTTTATTGTTGATGTAAAGATGAATTTTTCTGTATTTGTTTAATTGTTTTTATTACCCAGTTGTTAATTTAAGTGACTGGACTGTTATTTGTTATCGGTTTTTACCTTAACTCCTTCTTCATTAATTTTCATTTTAAAGGACTCGCCGTTTTCGTTAATATCAATGTCAACGCCGTTTTTGTCAATTTTAATTTTATTGTTTTCTCCGTTTTCGTTAATATTAATATTTATCCCTTCTGAGTTAATAATTACTTTATCATTATCGTTTTTAAACTCAGCTTCATGTTCAGGGCAGTCCAGACATTTTAGCTCCCCATTTGAGGACATTTTCCAGCTATACTTTTGTAAATCACATCCATTTAAATTATGGTCATTTTTAGTTCTAATGGTGTAACATCTGGAGCTTAATGATTCGTATTTTAAAACCGTATTCATAGGAATGTAAAGTGTAGCTTTAACTTCTAAATCTTGAAGTTTATTGGCGTCAGGTATAATACTAAAATCGTTAAGTGTTATGGTATTACCATTTACCTTATACGTATATTCAATGGCATCCGCATTATCTCTTGCTTCACTGAACGATGGACCATTAGCTTCTTTTCGTATTTCCATTTTAATGATAGAATCTTTTGATCTTTTTATACGAATTCTTACATCTTCAGATAACAATACCTCTTCACCATCATCATTATGAGTCATAATAATGTGGTTCATTCGCATTATTCCTCTATTTTCTTTATATCTAGAGGAAACTAAATTGATGTTTAAGGTATCCATAGGGTTATCAACAATCAACTCATTTTCGGTTGTAACTGTTCCTGAATATGCGTGAGCTGATGCTTCTTTTACTCCAATTATTATTCCGCCGATAATCGCAACTATCCACAAACCAAGCAGTGAAAATTTAGCAATGTTTCCAATGGATTTTAAATTAGTTACTAATATTTTTAATCCAAGATATAGTAAAAAGAAAAATGGGATTCCGATTGCAAAAAATACAATCATCGAAGTTAGCCATACAGGTGCGTGTACTGGGTTTTGGATAAAATCGTCCATTCCAGGAATATGAATAAAATTTAATGAACGTATTAGAAGTCCAATGAACAAACCTATTACAACAACGGCTCCAACAATAATTAAAATAACACCAATAAACTTACCAATAACTTTAAAGAAAAACATAATAATGTCACCGAGGGTTTCGAAAAATGTTTTTCCTCCGTTTTTAACCTTGTTGCCTACTTTTTCGTAATCTACGCTTTTTACTTTTTCGGCAACGTCGTCAAAACCCTCTTTAACCTTTTTTTCAATATTACTTATATTTACAGCTTCGCCTTGCATATCAAGCTTTTGCGCTGTTGTTAAGGCTTCTGGGATTAGCAGCCATAGTAACCCGTAAATTAAAATAAAGCCACCCCATGAAAATATGGTTAGAAAAATCCATAATAGTCTAACCCATAAAGCATCAATACCTAAATAGTGACCTAAACCAGCGGATACACCTGCAACATATTTTGTAGAAGTATCCCTGTAGAGTTTTTTAACCCTAGTGGTCTGAGCGGATTTTTTTGATTTTGGTTCATCATCAAAAATATCCTCATCAACCATATAATCTTCTGGTTGGCCCATAATGGTAATTACTTCATCAACCTCTTTAATGGTGATTACTTGACGCTCATTTTCTAGTTTTTCGTAAAATAACTCGGCAATTCTAGCTTCGATATCGGCTAAGATTTCATCACTACCAGAGGTATTTGCAAAGGAACGTTTTATGGATTCTAAATATCGTCGCATTTTGTTATACGCCTCTTCGTCCATATGAAAAAGGGTATTAGCGAGATTTATATTTACTGTCTTGTTCATTTTTTAGCTGTTTTTGTGTTGGTTACCACATTAGTGGCGTTTCTTAATTCATCCCATGTAGTATCTAATTCTTTAAGAAACAATTTTCCTGTTTCGGTTAATGTGTAATACTTTCTAGGTGGACCCGAAGTTGACTCTTCCCAACGGTAGTTGAGTAAGCCAGCGTTCTTTAACCTTGTTAATAGTGGATATATGGTTCCTTCTACAACAAGCATTTTTGCGTCTTTTAACGTGCTTAGAATTTCTGATGCATATTTATCATGACCATTTAAAATGGAAAGTATGCAATACTCTAGCACGCCTTTGCGCATTTGTGCTTTTGTGTTTTCTACATTCATAATTTCATAATTCTATTAAATTAACTGTTCGTTTTTCGTAAACCGTACTTGACAACATATGGGTCTGTGATTAGTAGACTGCGGTAAAGTACGGTAGACGTTGATTGATGATTAAACTCCTTTTTGATTTGATGAATAGTTTTATCGTTTTTTGATTATTATTTAATAAACTGTATGGTAAACGGATATTTAAAATATTCTCCTTCATTAGTTTTTATTGTGGCCAATATGGTGTAAACAATATTAACAATAAACAACCCTGCGTGTAAAAGTCCTGCTATGCCCAGTGGAAACATCCAGTTGCGTAATCCGATATTGTGAAAATCAAAATCAAAATCAAAATTGAAATTGTCAAAATGATGTGTTCCCCAATTGTTGAAATTGAAAAATTCAGGAAAAAAACCAAAAAATATTGGAATGCTTACTAAACCAAGTAGTATGGAATAGAGTAGTAGACTTATCTGAAAATTTAAAACTTGTTTTCCATTATAGTCTACAAAATTGTATTCCTTTTTATTTGCGGTCCAAAGTACTAAGGGAATAATAAAATGCCCAAACGGAATAATGCATCTAGAAAAGGTAGAGGCATGTAATATTGCGGACAAATTTCGCTCGTGTTTTGATAAAGTCTCTGTCATGGCATATTAGTTTCTTATACAAATATATGTCTAAAAGAAGGTACTTTGCAAAACATAGTACTAAAATTTAACATAATTTAACATTTCGGAGTTTGGATTATATCCTTTATATTTAGTAAAAAATAAATAGTATTATGCCTGTATCTGCCCCTAAATTCAACATGTTTACCTTTTTTAAATTGCCGTCTGCATGGTGGTGCGGAGTACGTGTACAGTATGTAGATCAAAAGAAAGCCATAGTAACCGTACGGCACCGTTGGATAAATCAAAATCCATTTAAATCTATGTTTTGGGCTGTTCAAGGTATGGCAGCAGAGCTAACCACAGGAGCTATGATGATAAGTCAAATTAAGGAAAGTGGAAAAAAAATTTCCATGTTAGTTGCTAATAATAATGCCAACTTTTCTAAAAAAGCAACGGGAAAAATCACGTTTGTTTGCGAAGACGGACACAAAATAAAAGAGGCTTTAGATAAAACCATTGCAACTGGTGAAGGTGAAACCTTGTGGATGCAAGTTGTTGGTTCAAATACAGATGGGGTGGTGGTATCTACATTTAATTTTGAATGGACGGTTAAACTAAAGCACTAGTATAGTTATCTTTCAAAAACAGTTAACAAACCATCAGCTGCTATACCATCATCTAGTTGTAAACTATCGTTAATTATTAATACAATTCCTCTTTTATTGTCATTAATATATAATGTGCGAACTTTTTCTATTTCTTGAATTTCATAATCGTAAACCCCACTATCTAAACCAGCATAGATATCTTCTGGTCCAGTAGTTAGAATGTTATTTTCGACAGTAAGTTTACTATTAGACTCCTTAAAAGTCCATTTTACCAGATTTCTGTTATACTCAATATTAATTCCTGCTATACCCCCAGTGACATTTTTTAAATGCCATATTCCAGCTATTGGGTCTTCAGATACATTGTTATCGTCATCATCACAACTTGTATAAAGCAAAAAGGATATAATCAAAAAGAAAATAGAAAAGCGTATTTTCATAACTTGTAGTTTTCTAGTTAGATACGCTATTTGTAAAATAGTTGCGCTAATAATTTTATAAATAAACTATAACTGATTGTAACAAATACCACAATAAGACATACCAATAAGCATCGATCATAAAAAACAATATAAAAATGAATGCACACGAAATAGATTACCACATTTATGGAGAAGAAATGCAATATGTAGAAATAGAACTAGACCCTCAAGAGGCTGTAGTGGCTGAAGCTGGTAGTTTTATGATGATGGACTCCGAAATTAAAATGGATACCATTTTTGGAGATGGGTCTAACCAAGATACTAGTGTTTTGGGTAAAATATTTTCGGCAGGTAAACGCATGCTTACTGGTGAGAGTTTATTTATGACAGCTTTCTTAAATATTGGTCAAGGTAAAAAGAAGGTGAGTTTTGCCTCACCATATCCTGGTAAAATTGTGGCTATAGATTTGTCAGAAAAGCAAGGTAAATTTATTTGTCAAAAAGATGCTTTTTTATGTGCGGCTAAAGGAGTTTCCGTAGGTATTGAATTTTCAAAAAAAATAGGCAGAGGTCTTTTTGGTGGAGAAGGTTTTATTATGCAAAAACTGGAAGGCGATGGTATGGCATTTGTACATGCTGGGGGTACTTTGGCCAGAAAAGAATTGCAGGCGGGAGAAGTGTTAAAAGTAGATACCGGTTGTATTGTAGGTTTTAGTCAAACCGTTGATTATGATATAGAATTTGTGGGTGGAATTAAAAATACTGTTTTTGGAGGGGAAGGTTTATTTTTTGCAACTCTAAGAGGTCCTGGAACGGTTTACATACAATCGTTACCATTTAGTAGATTAGCCGGCAGAGTTATTGCTGCTTTACCACGAGGAGGTAACAGCAAGGGAGAGGGTAGCATATTAGGAGGTATTGGAGATTTGTTAGATGGAGATAATAGATTTTAAAAATAGAAATCTTATGGTCTTTGCTGTAGAAAATCGGTTTTCCAAATTTTTTGATTCGTTTGTTGGTCAATATTTCCACCAGAAAGAATAACTAACACTTTTGATTTTTCAGATTGTTTGGATAACCATTTTTGTGCAGCTACCATTCCTAATGCGCTGGTAGGCTCTACTCTAATTTTTAGCAAATGCGTAAGCCATTGCGTCCAATAAATCATATCGTTTTCAGTAATTTCATAAAAAGCATCGAGTTGTTTAAGGTACTCAAAAGTAATTTCACCTACTGAAAGCGTCATTGCTCCATCGGCCAGCGTATTTGGTGTATTAGCTAATTTTTGAATGGATGATTTTCGTATTGATTGGGCAGCATCATTGGCATTTAGTGGTTCAGCTCCAATAACTTTAGTTTCAGGAAAAAGCCCTTTAGTTGCAACAAATGTTCCCGACAATAGCCCACCACCACCACAGGGGGCAAAAACAGCACTGACTTTCCCAATTTCCATTAAAGTTTCATAGGCCGCTGTACCTTGGCCTGAAATCACTTGGTTGTGATTATATGGAGGAATCCAATACGTACCTTCTACTTTTGATGCTTCAACAACTTTTTCGTTAGCTATTGCTCGAGATTCGCACAAAACAACTTTTGCTCCATAAGATTGTGTAGCCTGTATTTTTACCTTAGAACAATGTTTAGGCATGTATATTGTAGCGGGGATTTTATTCATAGCGGACGCCCAGGCTACTGCTTGAGCATGATTACCAGAACTATTGGCAACAATGTGTTTTGGTTTTTGGTCATTTTCAATGAGCCATGAAACTGTGTTAAGCGCTCCTCTTGCTTTAAAAGCACCAATTTTTTGCATTCCCTCTGCTTTAAAATAAATTTCATGCCCCAGCCATTTATTTAGCAATGTAGATGTTAGAATGGGAGTTTTATTTATAAACGGTTTAACACGTTCATAAGCTTTTTCAACATCAGTTAATGAAAGCAGGTTTTTCATTCTTAAATGCATTTAAATTGATGTAGAGTTTTAACATACTTTGCCCGTTGATACCAATCGTTGAAAACAAGTTCAAAATTGTTAACCTCAAAAGTACCAAAATCGTAGTGTAAATATTCGTCCAACGTTTGTATAAACAACTCTTTTTGTTTTAATTTTTCTTTAAAACGAACAACGGTTGAGTGTGCTGTTTGAATAGCATAACGAGCATCAATACTTTGTTCAAGATTAGAATTTTTGAAAGCTGTTCTTAAATTATTTCTAGTATCATTCAACACCGAGTTATTCATGTGTCCCTGTAACATAACACAAGAACTGGAAGCCGTAACGCCTTTAAAATTTATTTCGATTTTTTGGTTTTTTATCATGCATTTTTCTACAATTTCAATATAGTCCTCTAAATTAATAGAAGAAAGCTTAAAGCCATTATAGCACGAAATTATAGACATTACGGTAATGTGTATGTCGGAATTTGGATAGTAATATTGCTGCGGTTCTACCAGCTTAAGTTTGCTTAAAAAAAACTGAATCGCATTTTTAATTTCTTCAGGAGGCCTAATCAATAGTGTAATACCAAACCTTTGGTCTAAGTCAGAATCTATTAAAGTGTCAACATCGTATTTTTCTGAAGCAATTTTAGCTTTGGAATTTTTGTATAAATCCAAATAATGCGGCTTAAGATTCATTTTAAATATTTAGCAGGAATAAAACTATTGAAGCTTAAATATAAAGTGAATTATTTAATTCGCAATGTATTAATAACATATAAGTTAAGGATTGGTTTTTACATGATAGAGCGTGATAAAATAGAAAAAGATGCCGCAAAAATAGCGGCATCTAGTATTATTCCCTAATAGGAATCATGTTGGAGGTGTCTACGGGAAAACTATCATATTTATTGTAGAGTTTTAAGTATTTCTCTGGATTTATTGGAGTTTCGTTCAACGTTTCGTATAAACCTTTAAAAAAGCCTTCCCGTTTCTGCGATGGGTTAAAAATTAGTGTAAGTTTTACTGTTTCGTTGGTATCATTTTTAAATCCATGTGGTGTAAATCTTGGTATATATGCTACCGTTTCTGGTTTAGCTTGATATTCTTTATCTCCTATTTGTATAGTTAACGTTCCTTTATTAACTATAAAAGTTTCATCCATAAACCTGTGGTAATGTAACTTTGCACCAATTGCCATAGGTGGAAGCGATATTTCGTAAACACCCAATTGGTCATTTGATAGTTCGCTGGTTACTTTAAAAGTTATGGAAATTGTATTGAGCTCTAATTTTTCACCTTTATCAGGTGAAATTATAACAGCTTTATTTTCTAATTGATCTTCAAAATAGTTTTCAGTTTTCATTTTTGTTAGTTAAGGTTTGTTTAATACTATTTTCAACGGCAAGCCTGTTGGAGCTTAATAAGTCGTTATTACTTGTACTTTCAAGGGAATACATTTCTTGAACTTGAATTCCCATATGATTTAGAATTGCATTTAAATAAGGCTCCTGGAAATCAAAATTCTCCATAGGTGTTCCTCTATATGTACCGCCTTTTGTTGTTACCAAATACGCTTTTTTATCAGTTAACAGTCCATAATACCCATTTTCATTAATGTTAAAGGTGTGACCAATTCTTACTACTTGGTCTAAATATGCTTTTAAGTTAGATGGAACATTTAAGTTGTATAATGGGCTACTAATAACGATTTCATCTGCAGATTTCAACTCGGTTATGAGTTCATCAGATAATGCTGTGGCATTTATGGTTTCTGAAGTGACGTATTCCGCAGGTGTATAAAAACCTTCAATAGTATTATTTTGGATATGTGGTAAGGTGAATAATGCTAAATCTCTTTTTATTACAACACCTTTGGGGTTAACAATTTTCCACTGTTGTTCAAAACAATCTGCCAGCGCCCTTGAGTGTGAGCCATGAGTTCTAGAACTGCAATCAATTCTTAATAATGTTTTCATTCCTTTAATTTTATAAATTCAAAAGAATAACAAAACAGTTACTAAAAACGTGACATTTTATTTTTTAAGATGATTTAATTTTAAAGGGTCAATAACGGAATAGATGTTTTGTATTTTGTTTTGATTCCATTCGAAAACTTGACAGTTAATAAGGGTTTCTTTATTGTAAAAGAGCAAAGCAGGTTGATGAGCAATTTCCGTTATCTTAATGGATAAGGTTTTTTGATGAGTTTCAAAAACATATAAAATTAGTTGTAATGTAGCTACTTTTCCTAAGGTTAATTCTCGAACAACCTGAATATCTTTTCCTCCATCCGCACTTAGTGTAATGTCTTCAGAAAGCATTTTTTCCAAACTTTTAACATCCCCATTTTTAATACTTTCAATATAAGCTTTCATGGACTCTGAAATTTCCACATTTTTTAGACTTAGGTGTTTTGGTGTGGCATCCAGCTTAATTTTTGCTCTACTTAGTAATTTTCTTGAATTTTCCACTGTAAACATAATAAGTTCAGCAATTTCTTTGTGCGAATAGTTAAAAGCTTCTTTTAAAATAAAAACAGCTCTTTCCTTTGCAGTAAGCTTTTCAAGAAGAACCAATAAAGAGTAGGTTATAATTTTTTCTTTATCAATATTTTCATCCGTTTTAACAGTTGACAGGGGTTCTGGTAGCCATAAAACATTAGTGTTGAATTTAGATTTTCTCTTCTTTAGGTTTATAGAAGTGTTGATAACCGATTTTGTTAAATAACCAATTTCGTTTTCTAAATGCGCTTTGTCAGCAGAAAGGTGTTTAACTAATACATCTTGTACAGTATCTTTTGCATCTTCAACAGAACCTAAAATATTATAGGCATATGGAAATAGTTTTGCTTGGTAGTTTTTCAATTTTAGTTTCATTAAGGAATTATGTTAAATAACAATTGAAAAGATAAAAACGTGACGTCTTTAATGATGAAATATAATGAATTCTAAAAAGGTATTTTGAATGAAAACTAGTCTGGAACAAAAAAATAAAGCATTTGTAATGCATATGAATATTAGTCGAATTCATAGAAGAACAAATGCCTTGGTAAATAATTAATATGCAGTACTTACTGTATTCACGGAATTTTGAAAAAGGGTTACTTTTTCGTTTAAAATAGAGTTTAAAGATTCGTTGATAACTTGATTATCTGAAAAATTATCGTAGAATGAAGGAAATGCAAGGTCAGCAATTATATTTCCACCTAAAAATGGAAAAGAAGTTTTTGCACTTTCTAAAACTGTAGCTCCTCCGCGTGCTCCAGGAGAAGTTGACATAAGAAACATTGGTTTGTTTTTCCATACCTCCTTATCAATTCTAGATAACCAATCAAAGGCGTTTTTAAAGACAGCAGCATATGAGCCATTATGCTCCGCTAAAGAAATAACAATTCCGTCTGCGTTTTCAATTATACTATTTAATTTCAATGCATTTTCAGGAATTCCTTTTTCGTTTTCCTCATCTATACCATACATGGGCATGGGATAATCATTTAAATCTAAAGTTAATACTTCTGCCTGTTCTATTTGATTAGCAGTGTAAGTTGCTAGTGTTTTGTTTATTGAGTTTCTGTTATTGCTCGCTCCAAGTGCTATTATTTTCTTCATGATTTTATTTTTTAATTTTTTCGTTAATTTTAGAGTCTATTGAAAATTTACCGCTGCCATTTACCAATATAGCCGCTGCTAATCCTATAACAAGCAATGCATATTCATAACCTTCCCCTTGTTGGTTTCCAAACCAATTCATAAAGAAACCATGCTCTAAATGAGTGGTGAAAATTATTCCAATAAATAGCCCAATAAATGATATTGCCCAGAATCTACTTGCAAATCCTATTAGCAAACTAATTGCTCCAAAAAACTCAATAATAATTATTAAAAATGCAATAATCCATGGTAGTTGCATGGTTTGTGTAAAGAAATCCATAGTGGCGTTAAAACCATAACCTCCATACATGCCAATCATTTTTTGAGCACCGTGAGGAAACATTACAATACCTAGTGTTACACGAGTTATAAACCCAGCCCAATCGTTTTTAGTTGTAAATATTTTTTCTAGCATAATGTTTTATATTAATTGTACACTGCAAAGATTGAGAGGAACAGAATGAAAAAAAATAATGTACATTAAGATTATTTTTTTTATGAAACCTTTTGGTTTTAACTTGGGAACCAGCTGTTGACTACTCCTTTTATTTCGGACTTAGCATTCGTTAAAATGTTATCTATTTGATCTCTGTTTTGGTCAACGCCATATGCTAGGACCAGGCTTGAGGCTATTCCAATAAAATCAAAGTTTTGTTGTATGGTTTTAGAAGCATATTCTTTAACCTCGTTTGAAGGTTGATAGTTAAATCCTGCTACAATAATAGATAATGCCCTTTTACTTTTGCATAAACCACTAAATCCAGTATCAGGATTAAAAGAAAAAGTTTTATTGCTAACTACAATAGCATCTATCCATGCCTTAATGGTTGCTGGCATTGAAAAGTTGTATATAGGAAAGGCCAAAACAATATTGTCTGCCTCAATTACTTGATCAATAAGTTTGTTATGGTTGGCGAGCACTAATAGCTCTGACTCAGAAAAATTTGTTTTCCCCATGTTCCATTCCATAATTAGATTCAAATTTTCTTCTAATAGTAAATCTGGTGGCGTTTTACTTAAATCTAAAAAACTAAGTGTTGTTTTGTTTTTACTCAACTTTACAAATTCATTAAATAAAATTTTTGTGTAAGAACCTTTTCGTGGACTGTAATTTATTACTAATGTTTTAGTCATGATTTATATTTTTTTTCAAATGTAAATCTTGCTAATTGATAATTTTAATTATTTTTATTTACTTATTAATAACTGTAGTTATGATTAATTTGGAATGGTTTAGAACGTTTAGTGCTATTTACGAGTGTAGTAGTATAACAGAAGCTTCAAAAAAAGTAAACATGACTCAGCCCGGAGTAAGTAAGCACCTATCTGCATTGGAGGGTTATATAGGTAATAAATTGTTCAACAGAACTACTCGAAAATTAGTACCGACCGAATATGGTAAATTTTTATATGCTCAAATAAACAATCCTTTGCAACAGTTAGAAAAGGTTGAATATTACTCAAACCGAAGAGCAAAAAAAGCCAAACCTGCAATAACAATTGGCTGTACCTCTGACTTTTTTAAAAACGAATTGAAGCACAAGATTTATGCTTTTGATATGTACATTGTTTCTTATTTTGCAGGAGAGGATGAATTGATTGAAGCTCTTGAAGCGGACAAAATTCAATTATTAATTGGTACTAAGATGTATGATTCATATGGGCATGAATTTTCGTTTTTAAAAAGTGAAGAATTAGTATTAATATGTTCTAATGATATTGATGTTCCAAAAGATATTCAAGTAGATGATTTGCAACTTATTAAGTGGTTGCAAAAACAAGTTTGGTTTAGCTATAGTAATAGGCAACAAGAGATAAAAAAGTTTTGGAATGCAAAATTTAACGTAAATCCTAAAATTGTACCTAGATATATATTACCGTCTTATTCAGAAATTGTTTCTGTCCTGAAAAGAAATACTGGGTTTAGTGTAGTTCCAAAGAGTTTTTGTAAAGAAGAGTTACGGAACAATACTATAAAAATGCCATTACAGAATTCCGAAAATGTAACCCAAAAACAGTTTTATTCGTATAAATTAAAAAACAGTAACCTAAAAGAAATTACATTGTTTATGGAGAAAATGAAAGTGATTGAAGTTTAAAACACATACACACAAAAAAATTACTTCTCTTTTATTTTCTTTTTTAAAACACTCAAAAATTCAGGCGTAACTCCGAGGTACGATGCCATATTTTTTTGAGAAACCCGCTGTTCAATTTGTGGATATTTTTCTTTAAAATTTAAATACTTTTCTTCCGTACTTAACGAAATGTTATCGTTAGCCCTTTCAATATGATTTACCAGTGAGCGTTGATACAAGATTCTAAAAAAACGTTCAAATTTTGGAACCTTAACATATAAATGTTCTAAATTATCTTGTGAAATTTGTAAAACCTGAGAATCTTCGGTTGCTTGAAGATAATGTTTTGAAGGCTTTTTGGTAATAAAACTATGTAAATCACCAGTCCAGTAATCTTCTCCTGCAAAAGCGGTTATATGTTCTCCTCCTTTTTCATCAATAGTATAATTTTTGATACAACCACTAACAATAAAATACTCGTAATAAGCCAGTTTACCAGCCTGTAAAAGAAAGTCCTTTTTTTTAACTGATTTATACTGCAACAATGAGATAAAAATGTTGATTTCCTCTTGAGTAAGATTAACAAAACGATTTATATTCTTTAGAATGAGCGTATGATATGGTTTTAATTCCATCAAGAATTTTGGTATTAAGAAATTACTGTTTTTAACCAGTTGGAAAAAGCGGTAAAGGAATTGAAAATTTTATCTGGTTGTAAGGCTTCCAACTTTTCTTTTTCAGCTGTTTCTGCCCAAGCAGCAGCTATAATGGGGACTTTAACTTGTCTGCAGGCACTAATATCACTCGGAGCATCACCAACGTATATGATTTCGTCTCTTGCTATATTCTTAAAAGTATCAATAATGTTTAGGATACCTTGGGGTTTTCGAGGACCACTTGCCATACCTGTTTCTACACTTTCAAAATAGGATTTTATTTTAAATTTTTGCAAAGATATTTCTGTACTGTGTTCTCCTTTTCCGGTTACCATAGCGACGCGAATATTGTTGGATTTGAGGTGCTCTAGTAATTCTACAACTCCATCAAAAGGAGCGGGGCACATTTCATGAAAATCCTTATAGTATTTTAAATAGGCATCAATTCCTTTTTGATATTGGTTGGGAGCTAAGGCCATAATGGTGCCTTCCTCAGAAGGTCCAAAAGTTGCAACAATCTCAGCATCTGAAACTGTTCTTCCAATAAGGGGTTGAATAGCTTGTTTAAAAGCTTTAATACATAGGGGAAGAGTATTTCCAATAGTTCCATCTAAATCAAAAATTACCGCTTTTATTTTTGTCATTCAGGTTATATTTTAATGTAAATAAGTAAAACTTTATTTTAAAATAAGAAAACTTACTGTGTTGTAACCAAACATAAATAATTTGGTTTGTCAAATTGAACTATTTCGATAGCATTTTTAGTGCTTCAGAACTTGTGGACACAAAGTTTATTAATTTCCCTTTGTTGCTTTCATAAATAAAATCATGGAATATTTTTTTGCACTCTGAAAAATCGCCAACAATTATTAACTGAACGCGTAAATTTGAAAGTTTTTGTAGAATTTCTCCAGCAATTCCATTTCTTAATTCAAAAAAATCTTCTGTGATATGTTTCTTGTTGATTATTATATTATCAAAGTTTTGATAATATAAATTACCTAGAAATTCTTGTCCGTCTTTGACTGAATTGATAATAATTTTTTCAGAAGTTACTTCTGCAATTTTCTTATTAGAAATTTGATGAGATTTTACCTTCATTATGTTAGAGAATATTTTATTTAACAAGGATGATATGAGTACTCTTATTATAAATGTTAACTGTTTCCGCAATAAATTAATAATGATTTTTAATACCCTCAAATATAAATTCTATTTGTTTTTTTATTTTGTAGGAGGGCTGCGTAAAGTGATTATTCATGAAACTAAAAATAAGCGTTTTACCTGAGTTGGTTATAAGGTATCCGCTTAAACAATAATTATTGCCTAAACTACCCGATTTTGCATGAATGTAAGGTTTTGCGTTTCCTTTAAACATATTTTTAATAGTACCATTAACGCCTCCTGCAGGGAAAAGGGTAAATATTTTTTTTTCGGGTAGCTGCGTATATATTTTATCTAAAACATAAACCATAGACTCTGGTGTAAATAAATTATAACGAGACAGCCCGGAACCATCTACCCATCTAGGTTTTTGAGGTAAACCACTAAGATGTTTTTGTATTACAAATTCTCGGGTGGTTTTACTATTTAAGGTGTCCGATAGTGTAGAGGCGCCAACTAACAATAATTGTTCTCCAATAAAATTATCGCTTTCATGGAGCAGTCTTTTATAGAGTGAATCTGTAGGCACGCTGTAAACTGTTTTTTTATCGCCATTGGGCATTTTTGGGATAATATCTATTTTCCGATTAATCGTAGCTTCAAGTAATTTTTTTGCAAGCGCATGGTTAGTTATAAAAGGAATTTTTATAGTGTCTTTAGCGTTAAGATTTATATAAAATTTATTTTCAGAATAAGCTCGGTTAAATGAGTGGTTTTCAAGGGCGAAAACGTTGTTTTTAAAATATTTGGGATATACATTTTGTATATTATTATTAGAAATGGTTACAACGTTTCCAAACAAAGGTAAGCCACTTCGTTCAGGAGAATAATACCAACTAAAATCTTCCCAGGCCCAACCAGGAGCATACTTTTGTTCCTTAAAATTGTTAAGATGTAACTTTATGTGTTTATGTTTTTTTAAGAAGTTTAAAGTCGTGTTATCTTTAAAATAAGTGTTCAAAAAGGATGGGTCTCCTGTTCCTTCAATATAAAGAGTATCATTTTTTGTAATGTATTTAAGCGCAGGGGTATTTTTAGGGAGCAGTTGTAGCGATGCAAACAATGTAAATAGTTTTACGTTACTGCCAGGAGTAAAGTATTTACGGCCATTGTAATTATATAAGGTATCCTTTGTTTTAGCATCAATCAATAAAAACCCAGTAAAACTGTTATTGAAAACATTAGATTGTAGTGAAGTATTAATTTTGGAACTCACCAATTTTTTAGAACTTACACATCCCGTTAGTAAACAGACTGTTATATAAAAAAGTATGTTTTTTTTCATGATTTTAAAAATACTAAATAACAAGATTGTATTTTATCGATGTTTAACAACTTATTATCTAATTTTTAACGTATTGGGTATACTAAGAAATTAATTTTTTAGTTAACTTTACTACAACATCCTAATTATAAAATATTTATAAATATGGCGAGAGCAATGCTTGATTACACCAAGACTGTACTAAAAAAAGTAAGTTTTGATACCAAACTATTTTGTAAGGAAGTAAAAAAGGCAATTTCAAGACTACAACCAGGCGAAATTGAAGAACTCAAAATTTGGTTAAAATCTTTTATAACAGATAAACCAGAATTAGAACAAAGTTTAATTTATTTAAAAGCATAAAAAAGAAGCCACCCATGAGGTGGCTTTTTACTTTTGTATATTTTGCTTTTATTTTGAACTTATAGGACTAATTATTTTTACGTCTTGAAAAGCTATTGCTCCACGAACAACACTGGCGATAACATCTCGCAAAGCTTCGGTTATCTGCATTTTTAATTCACTTTTGTGATATATTAGACTAACCTCTCGAGCAGGAGAAGGATCCATAAAATATTTTAAATACTGCTTTTTGGTTTGGTCTAACTCTAAAGTATTTAAATAGGGCAGAAGCGTCATTCCTAATCCTTCGTTAGATAAATTTATAAGTGTCTCAAAACTTCCGCTTTGCAGTTGAAAATGATCATCGTTATAATTTTTTGGAGCTTTGCATAAATTTACCACACCATCTCTAAAGCAATGTCCGTCTTGCAGCAATAAAATGTCTTCAATATTTAAATCGTCAGGAGATAATTTTTCTTGATTACCAAGTCTATGATTTTTAGGGACGTATCCAACAAAAGGCTCATAATATAATGGACGTTCTTTAATATATTCAATTTCTAAAGGGGTGGCAGCAATTGCGGCATCAATATGTCCATCATGTATATTTTGAATAATACTTTCAGTGGTTAATTCTTTTATAATTAGATTAACCTTAGGGTATCTGTTAATAAAAGCCTTTAAAAACATTGGAAGTAAGGTTGGCATTATAGTAGGAATTATACCTAAAACAAAATCGCCACCTATAAACCCTTTTTCTTGGTCAACAATGTCTTTAATTCTATCAGCCTCATTTACAATATTTTTTGCTTGAGCTACAATTTTTTTACCTACTTCAGTAATTGAAATGGGTTTTTTTCCACGATCAAAAATTTGTACATCTAATTCATCTTCAAGTTTTTGCACTTGCATACTTAAAGTAGGTTGCGTTACAAAACTCTTTTCAGCTGCAAGAGTAAAATTTTGATATTCGGCTACTGCTATTACATATTGTAATTGTGTAATGGTCATATGTTATAAATTATGAGCGGTAAAGGTATCAATATTATCTATAGATTTTCTTTATAACATGCGAATTTTTTATGCTATAAATACGGATTAAATAGGTTAATGGTTTGGAAAGTGAGTTTGTTTAATTACGCATTTCAGACGTTTAATTCATCAGTTGGGTATATAAATTTAGTATTCGTTTCGTGTGGATTGCACTTTTGTCTCATCAATTTAAAATCGTAGACAAATGTTTAAAAGTATCTGTGCTGTAATTATAAGTTTAGTATCTGTAGTTGTTTCCAGCCAAACCACAGTATCTGGGATTGTTACTAATGGTAAAGGGGTTCCTTTGGTTGGTGCGAATGTATATTTAGAAGGAACATATGATGGAGCTTCAACCTCGGCCGATGGTAAATTTTCATTTGAGACCTCAGAAACGGGAACGCAAACTTTAGTTGTTTCTATGATTTCATACGAAACGTATTATTCATCAGGAGATGTTACGATGCTTAATGGTGTTACAATTTCGCTTAGGGAAGCTATAAACCAACTTACTGGAGTTACACTTAGTGCAGGAACGTTTAAGGCGGGAGATAATTCAAAAGTTTCTGTTTTAAAACCGTTAGATATTGTGACTACAGCGGGTGCTTTAGGAGATTTTTTAGGAGCATTACAAACTCTGCCAGGAACAAGTACTGTGAGTGAGGACGGTAGGTTGTTTGTTCGTGGCGGAAGAGCTGAAGAAACTCAGGTTTTTATTGATGGTTTACGTGTTTTTCAGCCGTTTAGCGCTACCGCAAACAATATGCCTACAAGGGGCAGATTTTCTCCCTTTTTGTTTAAAGGAATAACCTTTAGTACCGGCGGATATTCAGCAGAATATGGTCAGGCTTTATCAAGTGTTTTGTTACTAAACACTACAGATTTGCCAAAACAGGAAAAAACAGATGTTTCCATAATGTCTGTTGGGGGAGGTTTGGGACATACAGAGATATGGGATAACCAATCATTAAGTATTAATACATCATATATAAATTTAGCACCTTATCAAAAATTGTTACCTGATAATCAAGACGTAAAGTGGAATAAACCCTATGAATCTCTTTCTGGTGAAGCTGTATATCGTAACAAGGGAGAAAAAAGTATGCTTAAACTGTATACTAGCTTTAACTACACCAATCTTGATATTGAGCAAGAGGATATTAATTTTGATGATTTTGTAGGTTTTACATTGAAAAACAACAATTTGTATTTTAATACGTCATACCGCTATTTTTTTGATAACGAATGGACATTATCAAGTGGTGCAAGTATTTCTTCGGATAAAAATAATATTGGTTTTGAGACAGATGTTATAAAAATAGAGGAAACCGCATCACATCTAAAGCTTAAATTAAGAAAGAGTTTTAGCAATCGTTTTCAGCTAAATTTTGGAGCAGAGCATTTTGCAACACGTTATGATGATAAATTAAATACTATGGAGGATTTAGAATTTACGAGCTCTTTGGATGACAATTTAAGTGGTGTTTTTACAGAGGCCGATATATTTTTTAGTAATCGTTTTGCAGTGAAACTAGGACTAAGAGGAGAGCATTCTAAAATTTTAGATGATTTTACATTATCGCCCAGAGTTTCTTTGGCATATAAAAGTAGCGATAAAGGGCAGTTTTCATTGGCCTATGGTGATTTTTATCAAAACCCTTTAACCGCATATTTGAAATTTGACAACTCACTAAAATCTGAAAAAACATCGCATTATGTTTTAAACTACCAATATTTAAATGATGGAAAAACTTTTAGGGCTGAGGCATTTTATAAGCGGTATAACAATCTCGTAAAGTATGATACACCTGAACCTCAATTTAATAGTGTTTATAGTAACGCAGGGGATGGGTATTCATCAGGATTAGACCTTTTTTGGAGGGATAATAAAAACATTAAAAATCTTGATTACTGGGTGTCTTATTCTTACTTAAACACGGAGCGTGATTATTTAAGTTTTAGAGAAAGAGCTACTCCTGATTTTGCACCAAAGCACAATTTTTCTCTAGTAACTAAATATTGGATAGAAGATTGGCGTTCGCAAGTTGGTGCTTCTTATAATTTTGCTTCAGGGAGGTATTATGATAATCCAAATTCTACGAGATTTATGGCAGAAAAAACCAAAAGTTATAACAACCTAAGTATTAATTGGGCATACTTAATATCACCTCAAAAAATTCTGTATTTTTCAGTAAACAATGTTTTAAGCTTTAATAATATAAATGGTTATCAATATGCAAACGAACCTAATGCAGTAGGTGATTTTGATAGACGAGCTATTCGGCCAACCTCGGATTCTTTTTTCTTTGTTGGCTTCTTTTGGACTATTAGTGCAGATAAAAAGAGTAATCAATTGGATAATTTATAACTATAATAAAAAGCGGGATAACAATAGTGTTATCCCGCTTCCAACCAAAAACCAAAAATAATCACTCAAAAATATAATCAGTTTTAACGACTTGAGTGAGTCGGAAAAAACCATGTGCGTAGTTATCTTTATTGGTAACATTTATACAGTTTCCTTTTAATGCAACAGGTATTGACCCAAATAATCCAACACCTTCTGATTGCTCTATTAAAGTTCTGATGTAGTTAAAATAACCTTCAGATATACCATACATTTCTACAAAGACTCTATCTCCAGCTATAAAGTTTTCTTCATCTTCATCTTCATCTTCTTTTTCATACCACCAACTTACTTCATTGCCATTAACAAATTCATCATCAATATCTTCCAATTCGTATAATAAATCACCTTCTTCTTTATATTTAAATAAATAAAAGTTGTCTTCATCTTCTGGATCATCAAACACAATATTAACTTCTAAGGCTTCATCATCAAAGCCCTTTTCAGTTGATTGTCTAACATCTTTAATATCTACAACCGGTATTAACTTTTCCATTGCCTCATAAGTTTCTCCGTTATAAATAATTTGTAAAGTATAAGTGTTATTTACAATTGGAACAAAGTTGTTAATAGTATAATTACCATCGTTTTGATTCGAGAAAATAAATTCCTCGTTGGTGTCCGTGTTGGTTACTATTACTGTTGCATTTGTTACCGCATTGTTTCTATCCTTATCAAAATACTCTGAAGAGGTGGATAACTTTATAGTTTGATTGTTTCCAGAAGTTCCTTTTTCCCAATCTAAAGAAGCTTCAACGGTAAGTCGCGGTTCTTCTGTTTGTAAATCAACATCAATTACGTCTTCACAAGAGATAAAGCTTGCAATAATTAATAGGACTGTAATTTTTATATATAATTTCATGTCTTAAAATTTAAAGTTATAGGTTGCAGAGGGTACCATTCCAAAAATGGCAGTTCTTGTGGCTTCGTTTACACCAGTATCTGTGTTTTGACCAAAAGATATTGAAGCTGCATTTTTTCGGTTATAGGCATTGTAGATACCAAAAACCCATTCGCCCTTCCAACGCCTATTTGGTTTTTTATTAGGTTTGTATGTTGCTGATAGATCTAACCTATGATAAAGTGGTAGCCGATCAGAGTTTCTATCCGAATAACTAGCAATAGAAAGACCCTCATATTCATACTGTCCGTTAGGATACGTTACAGGTCTACCTGATTGTAGTGCAAAATTAGCACTAAAGGACCATTTTTTGTTTAATTGAAAAGATCCAGTAGCTGATAAATCATGTAATCGGTCATAAGGTGTACTATACCAATTTCCATTACTTATACCTGGTCCACCAGCGTTTTCATCTTTTGTTCTTTGTTCAGATTTAGAAAGGGTATATGAAATCCAACCTGTAAATTTTCCAGTATTTTTTCGAAATAAAACTTCAAGACCATATGCTCTTGATTCTCCATTTAAAATTTCAGTTTCAATAGTATTGTTACCAATTAAATCAGACCCATCTATATAGTCAATTCGATTATCTGTGGTTTTGTAGTAGGTTTCTACTTCCAAAGAGTAATCTTCATCATTAAAGTTTTTAAAATAACCAACTGCAAATTGGTCAGATAGTTGAGGTTTTATGTATTTGCCACTTGGTGTCCATACATCTAATGGAGTTACAGAAGTTGTATTGGATAGTAGGTGTATATACTGTGCAGATCTGGAATATCCAAGCTTAATAGAGGATTCATTTTTTAATTCGTAAGCAAGGGCAACTCGCGGCTCAAAATTTCCATAATTGGCAATTGATTTTCCTTTTTCATAGTTAGTTTCTCCACTGGCTTCACCTCTTTCATAAATACCTAAAGTACTGTTATATGTTACAGGTTGATTATTAGTATAGTCCTGCATCGGTTGTCCACCTAGTCTGTTAAAATAGCTGTGACGTAAACCATATTGTGCCGTTAACTTGTCAGTTATTTTGTGTTCCGCAGTTATGTATAAACCAGTTTCATACGCTTTTTTCTGGTCTAATTTCATAGCGTTTACCGATGATGATTCAGAAGTAGGTTTTATTTGACCAGGGTTAAAGTGATAATAGATACCACTAGCACCAAAATCTAACTTAAACTTATCACTTGCATAGTATTTAAAATCATACTTTAGATTGTAATTGTCAATGGAGGAAATCCAATCGAACTCTTCAATTAAAATACCAATATCATAATCGTATCTACTGTAAATAGCAGATAGGTTAGAGAAAAGTCTTTCATTAAAAATATGATTCCATCTTAGGTTTCCTGAAGCATTACCATATGTGGTTTCAAAAGAACTCCCAAGTTTAAATATATCTCTTCCAAAATAACCAGAGAGGTAAAGCTTATTATTTTCACTTAATCTGTAATTACTTTTTAAGTTTAAGTCATAAAACCCAACTCTGTTTTTATTATTTGAAGCAGCAAGAAATAAATTAACATACGAGGATCTTCCAGCAACTAAAAAGGAACCCTTCTTGTTGAACATTGGCCCCTCTAATGCTAGCCTACTAGATATTAAACCAACACCTCCTGTAGCAGCAAATCTTTTATTATTACCATCTTTTTGTCTAACATCTAGTACTGAAGATACCCTACCTCCGAATTTAGCTGGAATTCCACCTTTATGGAGCTTAATATCCTTAATTGCGTCTGCGTTAAAAACCGAAAAGAAGCCTAATAGGTGAGAGGTGTTGTAGATAATGGCCTCATCCAAAAGTACCAGATTTTGGTCAACAGCGCCACCTCTTACATTAAAACCACTAGAACCTTCACCATTGTTGGTAACTCCTGGTAGCATTTGCAGCGACTTAATAATGTCAACTTCACCTAGTACCACCGGCATTTGCTTTACAGTTTTAATGTTAAGCTTGTTAACACTCATTTCGGGTTGTCTAATATTAACATGTTCTTTTTCATCTGCTGTTAAAACTACTTCGTCTAATTGAGTGGCAAATTCTTTAATTTCAAAGTTTAGCTTTTGATTTTTGTCCAAAACAATATCAATACTTTTTTCTTCAAAACCCACATATGAAATTATTAATGTGTAGTTACCTTTTGGAGCAGTAAGTGAATAGAAACCGTATTCGTTTGTAATGACCCCAGTTGTAGAGCCCTTTAAAAATACAGATGCTCCAAAGAGCGTTTCCCCGTTTGCAGCATCAGAGACTGTGCCATTAATGGTGTAGTTCTCCTGCGCGTGCACAAAGCAACTTAAAAGTAAGAGAAAGGCATATAAAATTTGTTTTTTTTGATGTGCCAATTTAGTTTTTTTAGGCATAATTTATTATTTGCGTTAAGGTTTACGACTTTATAGACAAATGAAAGCATAAAAGGTTGCACCTATGTCACTATTTTTTTACAATTAACTTAGGTTTAACATTGTAGGAAGAGTTCTTTTTTTTCAAAGAATAGTAACTTCATCATTTATGTATAGAATTCAATAAGTATCTTTGTTTTTCGTGAAAATTCATCCAAAATATATTAGACATTTTGAGCAGATTATAACCTTTGCTGGTATATGGTTAGTATTTGGATTGGTCTATGTTTTTATTGAATATGGTTTGCTTGGCGACCTTACGCATTATCCAACTACTGGAGATAAATACGATTACAAAACCTCTCTTATTTATATTTGTGCAGGGAGTTTTATTACAGGTCTTATCCAAGGGGCTATAGAAGTTTTGTGGTTTAGAAGGTTGTTTGAGCGAAATTCTTTTAAAACCAAAATATTTTTTAAAAGCATGTTTTATATGCTTTTTATTATCGTTTTTCTTTCGTTAAATATCACGGTTGTGAATATAGAGCGTTATGATAGCTCTCTTTTTTCTCCATTTGTTTGGGAGAGACTGCTTTTGTTCATGCAAAAATTTTCCTTTTGGAGTGTTGTTGTTTATGCTAGTGTAATTTTAGATGTAGCTTTATTTTATTCAGAAATAAGAGCATATTTAGGAAATAGTGTTTTGTATAATTATTCCTTTGGGAAATATCATAATCCAAAGAAAGAAACGCGAATTTTTATGTTTCTTGATATGAAATCTTCTACGAGTATTGCGGAACGTATTGGACATGAAAAATATTTTCATTTGTTAAAGTCGTATTACGAAGATATGACTGATGCAATTTTAGAAACCTCTGGAGTAATTTATCAATATGTGGGAGACGAAATTGTTATTACCTGGTCTATAAAAGACGGTGTATATAGGAATAATTGTATTGAATGTTTTTCTAAAATATCTAAAGTGTTAGAAAAGAATAAAGCACGTTATGAAGAACAATATAGTTTACTACCAGAATTTAAAGCAGGATACCACATTGGAGAAGTTACCATTGGAGAAATTGGCATTATTAAAAAAGAACTTATATATACTGGTGATGTACTGAATACTACGGCCAGAATACAAGAAGAATGTAATACTTATAATGCCAAGGCTCTTATTTCAGGAGATTTATTAAAAGAATTACAAAAAAAAGACCCTATAACGTACTCCAAAATTGGTAAACTTACTTTACGTGGAAAAAAAGATGAAATACAACTGTATAGCGTAATTTTTTCTTAGCTTATTCCTTGTCTCTTGATCTGGAAGGTTTGGAATTACGATTGTTTTTACCTCTATAGTTGGACTTATTTCTGCGATTATTTTTATGCTTGGAGTTGTTGTTTTTGGGTTGTTGTTTTTCTTTGGGAGGAGGTGTGGTTATTAGGTCGTCCATGAAAGGATGTTCGGGCATTCTTGGTACTTCCTGTTTAATAAGCTTTTCTATATCTTTTAAATATGGACGTTCTTCAACATCACAAAAAGATATGGCTATGCCACTTGCACTAGCTCTACCTGTTCTACCAATTCTATGCACATAGGTTTCTGGAACATTTGGTAAGTCATAATTAATAACTAGCGAAAGTTCTTCCACATCTATACCTCTTGCTGCAATATCAGTAGCGACTAAAACATTTAAATTACCATCTTTAAAATCGCCCAAGGCTTTTTGCCTAGCTGTTTGTGATTTATTGCCATGTATGGCAGCAGACTTAATATCTGCTTGTGCAAGTTTTTTTACAATTTTATTTGCGCCATGTTTTGTTCTTGAAAATACTAGAACCGAATCATTTGGTTTTTCCTGAAGTAAATGTGTAAGTAATTTTACTTTATTTGATTTATTTACAAAGTAAAGACCCTGTTCCACTTTTTCAGCAGTAGCTTGTTTAGGTTTTATAGTTACTCGTTCAAAATCACCAAGCATTTTTTTTGACAGCTCAACAATGTCTTTAGGCATTGTTGCTGAGAAAAATAGCGATTGTCGTTGCGTAGGGAGTTTTGCAATTATTTTTTTAATGTCATGAATAAACCCCATGTCCAGCATTTGGTCTGCTTCATCTAAAACAACATACTCAATATCTCTAAGCGATAGTATTCCTTGGTTCATTAAATCTAATAAACGTCCAGGGGTGGCAATAAGGGCATCAACACCATTTCGTAAAGCGTTCACTTGACGTTGTTGCTTTACTCCACCAAAAATTACGGTATTTTTGATTGAAGTATGTATGCTGTAAGCGGTGAAGTTTTCTGCTATTTGAATAGCAAGTTCTCTAGTTGGTGTTACAATTAATGCTTTTATTTTTTTTCGTCCTTTTGACTGAAAAGAATCATTATGTAAATGGTGTATAATAGGAATACTGAAAGCAGCAGTTTTACCTGTACCAGTTTGAGCAACGCCTAACAGGTCTTTTCGTTTAAGTAAAATTGGGATTGCTTGTTGTTGTATTGGGGTTGGATTTACATATCCTTGTTGACTAATTGCTTTTTGAATAGGTGGGGCGATACCCAGGTCTTTAAATGTCATGTATGGTTAGATAAGCTGCGAAGATACAGCTAATGTTTGACTATAGCCCAACAATTGCAGCTTCAGCACAACGTTCACCATCCATTGCCGCAGAAACAATTCCGCCAGCGTAACCGCCACCTTCACCACACGGAAATAGTCCCTGAATTTCTGGGTGTTCTAAATTTTCATTTCTAGGAATGCTAACAGGAGATGATGTTCTAGACTCAACACCAACAATATTAGCTTCAGAAGTATAATACCCTTTCATTTTTTCACCAAAAGCTTTGAAGCCTCCTCTTAATCTTGCGCCTATAAGTTTTGGGAGTAGTGAATGCATGGGAGCAGACTTTAACCCTGGTTGGTATGATGTAGGATTTAAATCTGTTGATAATCTTCCTTCAACAAAATCGGTTAATCTTTGCGCGGGCGCTGTCTGTGTTCTGCCACCTGATGTATAAGCTAGTCGTTCAAGGTCCTTTTGATATTCTAGCCCTTTTAATACGCCGTACTTTTCATATTTGCCAATATCTTCATTTACGTTGATTTCTACGACAATACCTGAATTTGCGAATGTGTTATTCCTTTTTGAAGGAGACATTCCGTTTACCACAACTTCACCAGGAGCAGTAGCTGCTGGAACAATAAACCCTCCTGGACACATGCAAAAAGAATAAACCCCTCTGTTTTTAACTTGCTCTACCAGACTATATGCAGCCGCAGGTAACAACTCATTTCGTTCTCCCTTACAATGGTATTGAATACTATCTATAATATGTTGTGGATGCTCAACACGAACTCCCATAGCAAATGACTTTGCTTTAAGGCTAATTTTTTTATCATTCAATAAATAATAGATGTCTCTAGCAGAATGACCCGTAGCTAGAATAACTCGACTTACCTTTATTTCATCACTATTATTTAGTTGTATGGTTTCAATTTTATTGTTTTTAACGGTGAGGTCTGTAACACGAGAGTTAAAATGAATTTCTCCTCCATGTTTTAATATGGTTTCCCTTATATTTTGTACAACCTTAGGGAGTTTGTTTGTACCAATATGAGGGTGGGCGTCTATTAAAATTTGGGCTGTAGCTCCGTGGTATACAAGACTTTCAAAAATACGGCGAACATCACCACGCTTTAGACTTCGGGTATATAATTTTCCATCAGAATATGTTCCAGCACCACCTTCGCCAAAGCAATAATTAGAATCCTCTCCAACAATATGGTCTCTATTAATAGCTTTTAAATCTCGTCTACGTTCTTGAACATTTTTCCCGCGCTCTAGTACTATAGGTTTGTAACCAAGTTCTAAACATCTAAGAGCTGCCCACATTCCTGCTGGACCAAAACCAATAATGTGAATTTTGTTAGCGTTGGAAACATCTTTATAATCAAAGGAGTAATCTGGAATTTTAGATGGTTTTTCTTTTATGTAAACTTCAATTTTGTAATTAAAGTAAATAGTAGGCTTTCGAGCATCAATTGATTTACGTTGTACTTTTACAATAATGTCTTCTTCATCTTCTCCTAAATATTTCGCAGCTTTTTTAAGTATAATGTTTTTCTGCGCTTCTTCTTTTAAAGACACACGTAATTGAATGTTTCTAACCATGTCGCAAAATTAACTCAATTTCTGCGATGTGTAATACCTGATGCAAACATGATACATAAAGTTATACATCAGGTATTTTATTTAATTAGTTTATTCGGAAGGGGGAGTTACTGTATACCCCAAATTTTTGATAATGTTTAAACGGTTGTAGTAAAAGTACATTTCAGTAATTTTGCCGTTTTCAATGAGACATGAAGTATGGTAAGGTACTCGTATTGTTTTATCGGTTTCTTTTTCCGTAAGTGTATTTACTCCCCATGACAAAACCCATTCTCCCTTAACAGGACTATCCGCTGTGTTAACTTTTACAGGTAAAAAAGTTTGATTGGAAAATGAATGGTTAAAGTTGTTTATGCTTTCTAGCATGTACGTTTTGTGTTGCGTTACGTTTAAGGAGTCGGCATCGCCTAAACCGTAAATCATGGCACTTGGAGCAAATTGATTGTTCATTCTGTCAGCATTTCCTTCTTGAAGTGCGGTGGTGTAATTTTTTACCGTTTCTAGAGAAGCCGCTGAGCTTTCAAAATCTAGAGTTACATCGTCTCCTTGACTAAATGACATTGCTGGTAAAAACAATAGTGTAAGAACTATTGCAATTGTGGTTTTGATTGTTCTCATAATACTATATTTAGTTGATTAATATTCAATAATATTTGTAAACGAAAGTGAGCTTTAAAAGAAGAATCTGCTGAAAGCTAAGTGAAGGGAACTAGAAGGATTCTAATTTTAATAGAGAGCAAATAAAAGGTAAAATATTAGTAATATGTGTTTTACTAAATATAAGCATAAATTTTTAATAATCAATGCTTTATAGAAAAGGTGTGAGAAGAAAAAGAGTGCTTTGTTTTATGAAGCACTCTTTTTACAATTCTATCTAAAATTGAAAATCAGAAAAGTGTAAAATAAATCCGTTTAAATCTTTAATTACAAATTCGGTAGCGCCATTATAGGTTGTAATACCTAAAGGCCTTATAACTTTGCATTTGTCTTTTATCTCTTCAAACCAGTGTTTAATATTGTTTACCTGAAACCACAATGTCAATACTCCTCCTTTTTTATTGGAGTTAAGTTCAGGAAACTCTTCTGATAATGAATTAATGTTTTGAAACATTAACTGCGTGTTGTCCTTTTGAACCAGTCCCCATTCCACTTCTCCAGTTTCAGGAAATTTAAGCAAAGTAGCAAAACCAATGCTTTCATAAAATTGCAGTGTTTTGTCAACGTTTTTTGCTCCTAAATTCGCGGTAATGGAGATGGTTTTACTTCTGTTTTTATTTTGAACAGTTACCATAATATTACTATACTATTGCTAATTCTCTACATTCTTTTGCTGCCGCAACCATCTCAGTTAATGCCGTTTTAGTTTCTTCCCAATGTCTGGTTTTTAATCCACAATCTGGATTAATCCATAATTGTTCTTTTGGAATAAGTGCACTAGCTTTTTGCATTAAAGCAACCATTTCTTGCTTTTTGGGAACTCTAGGAGAGTGGATATCGTAAACTCCCGGTCCTATTTCGTTTGGATATTTAAAGTCTGAAAAAGCATCTAGCAATTCCATTTGTGAACGTGAGCATTCAATGGTAATGACATCAGCGTCCATATCTGCTATGTTTTGAATGATGTCATTAAATTCAGAATAACACATGTGCGTGTGTATTTGAGTGATGTCCTTTACGCCACTAGCAGAAATTCTAAAAGCTTTAATAGCCCAATTTAAATAGGTATTCCAGTCCGATTTACGTAATGGTAGCCCTTCTCGAATAGCAGGTTCATCAATTTGAATAACTTTTAACCCAGATTTTTCCAAATCAATTACTTCATCACGAATGGCTAATGCAATTTGTGTACAGGTTTGTGATCGTGGTTGGTCGTCACGTACAAACGACCATTGTAAAATAGTTACCGGGCCTGTAAGCATTCCTTTTACAGGTTTTGTTGTTAATGATTGGGCGTAGGATGTCCATTTTACGGTCATTGAGTTTTTTCTAGAAACATCACCATAAATTATAGGTGGTTTTACACAACGACTACCATAACTTTGTACCCAACCAAAGCTGGTGAAGGCAAAACCTTCAAGTTGTTCGCCAAAATATTCCACCATATCGTTACGTTCAAATTCTCCATGTACTAAAACGTCTAAACCAGCTTCCTCTTGAAAAGCTATAGTTTGTTGGGTCTCTTTTCGAAGCAAAGCCTCATATTCTGCTAGTTTTAATGCTCCTTTTTTAAATTTGGCGCGCCAACTTCTTACTTCTTTAGTTTGGGGAAATGAACCAATAGTTGTAGTAGGGTAAGCAGGTAATTTTAAAGCCTCTTTCTGCAACATTTGACGAATGGAAAATGGATTCGCACGCTTATCATCTTTACTAGTAAGATTTGTTACCCTATTTTTCACAGTAGAATTGTGAATTAAAGTAGAGGTTTTTCTATTTTCATTTGCTTTGACATTTTTTTCTAATGCTTCCAAATTGCTTTTTAGGTTTTCTTTACTAGCTATTTGCCTTAATGTTTGAATCTCATTAAGTTTTTGCTTTGCAAAGGCTAACCACTGTTTTACTTCATCTGGAAGGTTAGTAGTGTTGTTTTCCGAATCTAAATCACAAGGGGAATGTAATAAAGAACAGGATGGCGCAATAATAATGCGATTGTCACCAATACGGTCAATTGCTTTTTGTATAAGTTGAAGCGATTTTTCAAAATCATTTATCCATACATTTCGTCCATCTACGACACCTAAAGAAAGGTTAACGCTAGTGTTAAGGTTTGTTGAATTTAAAATATCGTCTAACTGTAGGTGACAACGAACTAAATCTAAATGTAAGGTATCAACAGGAAGTTGCAGAGCTAGGTCTAAATTCTCTCCAAAACAATCAAAGTAATTGGCTATTGTTATTTTAATTTCAGGGAATTTGGAGTTAAAATGATTATACACTTTAGTAATACACTTTTGTTCATCTTTTGATAAGTCCAGAGCTAGATAGGGCTCATCAAATTGAAGGTGCTCTACTTCTAAATGAGTAAGTTGTTCTAGCAGTGCATCATAGGCAACGAGTACTTCCTCTAACAAGTCAATACGGTTGAATCCACTTTCTTTTTCTTTTCCCAGCAATAAAAATGAAACGGGTCCTATTAATACAGGTTTAGTTTTTATGCCTAAGGCTAAAGCTTCTTTGTACTCATTTATTACTTTGGAAGCGTTTAAAGTAAATTTTTGAGTTTTTACAAACTCAGGAACAATGTAATGGTAATTTGTATCAAACCATTTTGTCATTTCCATTGCGGTAATATCAAAATCGTTATTCTGTATACCCCTTGCCATTGCAAAGTATAGTTCTTCTTGCTTTTTTGAAGGATTATTGGCAATAACCGCATATCTCTCAGGAATACAACCTAAGGTAACACACATGTCTAAAACTTGATCGTACAATGAAAAATCATTTGAAGGAATAATATCTATTCCAGCGTTCTTTTGAAGTAGCCAATTATTTTGTCTAATGTGCTTTGCTGTGGTTTGTAATGAATCATAATTTTCATCTCCCGACCAATACTTTTCAAGAGATTTTTTTAATTCTCTTTTATCACCGATTCTTGGGTATCCTAAGTTGGTAGTTTTCATTTCGTATTAGATTATTTTTTGTTCAAAATTACAATCAATAGGTGTTTTAATTGATAATAATATTTAATAAGGATTATTTAACTTTTTAAATCTATTTTTGTAGAATAAATTGTTTTGTAAAACCGAATAAAGGGTAATTGAGAGAAAATTTATCTATGGAAAATTTAGATGTAACGGATTTAGAGATATTGAATCACCTTCAAGAAAATTCAAATCTAACAACAAAAGAGCTAGCTGCTTTGGTGAATTTGTCGTCCACACCAGTTTATGAGCGGGTTAAAAAATTGGAAAAGGAAGGGTATATTAAAAAATATATGGCATTACTAGATCCTGATAAGTTGAATAGAGAGCTTATAGTGTTTTGTAATATTACCTTGAAACAACACACCAAAGAAATAGGAAACCAATTTGTACAAGATATTGTGGCGTTAAAAGAGGTGACAGAATGTTATAATATTTCTGGGGATTATGATTTTAAACTAAAGGTTATGGTCAAAGACATGAAACATTATCAAGAATTTGTAATTAACAGTTTAGGGTCGGTTGAAAATATTGGGAGTGCTCATAGTACATTTGTAATAGGTACTATTAAGCATGGATATAATGTGCCTATCTAGCCATAAATGCGATTCGGGGTTAAATAACTACAGTTGAGTATTTCTTTTTTCTATTCAAGGTTCAAATATTTCACTTTTGAAGTGTTAATCTAAACTTTAAAAAAATGAAAAAAGTAGTTACAATCGCTTTGTTTTTAGTTGCAACAGTGGCAATGGCACAAGATCAATACACTAAAGGCATGCAAAAGGCTTTTCAATTATGGGGAGAAGGTAAAATTAGTGAAGCATCAAATCTTTTTGAACGCATAGCAACTGCCGAAAAAGATAATTGGTTACCTGCGTACTATGTTTCACAGGTAAATACAGTGGACTCTTTTGGTGAAAAAGACAAAGAAACGCTGGTAAAACAATTGGAGAAAGCTCAAGAGTTTGTTGATATTGCTAAAGCAATTTCTCCAGATAATTCAGAAATATTAGTACAGCAAGCAATGATTCATACTGCATATGTGGCTTTTGATGGCGCTACTTATGGTATGACGCTTTCGGGAGAGGTTGTCGCGCTTTACCAAAAAGCGGCAAAACTTGCACCAGAAAATCCTCGTGTGGTTCTGTCTAAGGCAGAGTGGGATATGGGTTCGGCTAGGTTTTTTGGTCAAGATGTAACACCATATTGTAAAGAGGTAGAGCGTTCGTTAGAACTTTTTGCTAACTTTAAACCAGAGTCAGAATTTCATCCGAATTGGGGAAAAGAAAGAGCTCAAGCGGTTATTGAGAACTGTGGGAAATAAAAATAATTGATGAATCAATTTTTAAGACATATTGCCAGAGCCTTAATTATAGGAACAATAATATATATTGCCTTTATAGGGTTTTATTATTGGACTGGAGATTTAGGGATCAATTTTGGACCAAAATTAGCATGGAAATTATATTGGCAGAATATGATTTTTGCACTTATCCTGTATTTCGTAAATGCATTTTGGTTGCAATACTTATTAGCAAGTAGAAGTAATGGATTATTTACTATTAAAGGTTTTTTAATTGGTTTTTCTGGCAACGTTTTTTTGTCATTGGTAGGTGTTTTTTTGGCTAAGTTTATACTGCAAATTGTAATACATCAGATACCATTTGCTGATTTTATTAAAAGACAGTCTTTTAGTGATTACATGTTGTCAATGCTAATTTCTGTTGTTATAGCGTTGATTTTTTATGCTATATGGTTTTATAAGTACCGTCAAGAAAATAAAGTTAAAGAGCAAAAAATTATTGCAGGTACGGCGTCAGCAAAGTTTGATGCGTTAAAAAATCAACTGGACCCTCATTTTTTATTTAATAGTCTAAATGTTTTAACCAGTTTAATAGAAGAAGACCCTTATCAGGCTCAAAAATTTACAACTTCGCTTTCAAAAGTATATCGGTATGTTTTAGAGCAAAAAAATAAAGATTTAGTTTCTGTAGATGAGGAATTGCAATTTGCCAAAATCTATATTAAGCTACTTAAGATGCGATTTGAGAATAGTATTATTCTTGATATTCCTGAAAATTGTTCCGATCCAGAGGCGAAAATAGTGCCTTTGTCACTTCAATTATTATTAGAAAATGCTGTTAAACACAACGTGGTAACTTCGGAAAAACCTTTGTCTATTAAGGTCTATGAAGAAGATGGTTGTCTTCGTGTTAGTAATAATATACAGGAAAAAAGAGTGGTTAAAAAGAGTAGCGGAGTGGGATTGGTGAATATACAAGAGCGCTATGCTATTTTAACTGACCGACTTGTAGAAATTGATGCTGAGGCAAGTACTTTTAGTGTTAAGCTACCAATGTTGACCAAAAAGGTTACCGTTACTGAGGTTCAAGAATCTTATATCGAGGATAAAAGGTATCAAAAAGCAAAGAAAAAGGTAGAAGCTATTAAAGGGTTTTATGGCAACTTAATAGCTTACTGTGTTGTTATTCCTGTGTTAGCATATTTAAATTATAATACAACAAGATTTCCTTGGATTATTTTCCCTGCAGTAGGATGGGGCTTTGGTGTTGTAATGCATGGTATGGAAGCTTTTGGTTATAATCCGTTGTGGGGCAAAGACTGGGAGGAAAGAAAACTTAGGGAATACATGGATAGCGAGGATTAAACCTAGTTATAACAATTCATCCTATTAACACGACAGTTCAGAAAATCTTATTTAACTAAGAAGGAGTTTATTTGGAAATTTGAATGAATTAAAAAACCAACCTTATGGAAAATCTAGAAAAAGAAAACAAATACTTAAAAGCTAAAGAAAAGGTAGAAGAGCGAAAAAGGTTTTACACCAATTTAATTTCGTACGCAGGGTTTATAATATTTCTAGCTTTTATTAATTATTGGTCAAACAAGTGGAGTTATCCTTGGTTTTTATGGGCAGCTTTTGGTTGGGGAATTGGTGTTGTTGTTCAGGGGGTGAAAATTTTTGGCTTTAATTCCTTTTTTGGTAAGGATTGGGAAGAGCGTAAAATTAAAGAGTTTATGAATGAAGATAAAAAGTCAGAGCGATGGAAGTAAAAACATCAACAGAACGGGAAAAGTTACGTAGAGCTAAAAAACGCTTGGCAGATTTAAAAGGGTATTATGGCCATTTAACGGCTTATATCGCAGTAAATACATTTATTTCAGTAGCTAAAATTATTGGTAATTGGAACAACGGGGAATCTTTTAGTGAAGCTTTTTTTGAGTTTGAAACCTTTGCCGTGTGGATTTTTTGGGGAATAGGTTTGTTTTTTCATACCGTTAAAATATTTTCTTTAAATCCTTTGTTTGGCAAAGATTGGGAAGAAAGGCAGATTCGAAAATTTATGGAAGAAGATAAACGAGGATCTGAAAAATATAGATGATGGAAAATACTAAGATGAAAATAGCAAGAAAGAAGCTTACTGACCTTAAAAACTGGTATATGCTTATAGTGCTTTTCTCAGTGTCGTCGATTGCTATGTTTTGGTTATCGTTTTACATTCAAAGATTAAATACTCCTGAATTTGTGAGTTGGATATATAGATTAATTCCATTGATTTGGTTAATGATTACGGTGCTTCAAAGATTTAACATGGAAAATAAGTTGCCAAAGCCTTTGAAAAAATGGGAAGAAAGGCAGATTCGAAAATTTATGGAAGAAGATAAACGAGAATCTGAAAAATATAGATGATGGGTAGTGTAAGTGAAGAATTAGCCAGAAAAAAAGTAAAGGCTCTTAAGCATTGGTATATGTTCATGGTGTTTGCTGTATTTGGTACCGTTTTTCTTTTATGGTTAGGAGAGTATTTAATAAATGTAGGTTCCCCTTGGTTTGTTCGTTGGTTGGTTATGATAGGGCCTGTTATTTGGTGGATTATAATTATTTACAGAGGGTTACACTTGCATGGATATTTGCCCAAGCTTTTAAAAAATTGGGAAGAACGCCAAATAAAAAAGTTTTTGGAGGAAGATGAAAAACAATTACAGAAGTATAAGTAATGGAGAAAGACCAAACAGAAAACAGTAAGTTTTTAGTAGCTAAGGAAAGAGTTACGGCAGTTAAAAAGTATTATACTGGTTTAGTTAGGCTTGCTATATTTACAATTCTACTACTTTTATGTAGAAAACCCATATTGCAAATGTTTATTGATAAGGGATTGGGTGATTCTAATATCTTGTATTGGGTAAACTGGAATGTTTATTTCTTAATTCTGGTTTTTGTTATTATTTTTCTAATTAAAGGAGTAATTCTATTTGTGGTAAGAAAAAAATATTTAAAGGAATGGGAAGAGCGGCAAATAGAAAAAATAATGAAAGAAGATAATTTTCAAGATTAAAATAAACATGGAATGAATGTAATTATAATTGAAGATGAAAAGCCAGCGGCAAGACGTTTGTCACGTTTGTTAGGTGATTTGGGTGTGGATGTGTCAATCATGTTGCATTCTGTTGAAGAGTCAATAAATTGGTTTCAAAATAATCATCATCCTGATTTAATATTTCTTGATATTCAGTTATCTGATGGTTTATCTTTCGAAATTTTTGAAGTCATTGAGGTTAAAAGTGCAATAATTTTTACAACAGCTTATGATGAATACGCACTTCAGGCATTTAAGCTAAATAGCATTGATTATTTGTTAAAACCAATAGATGATGAAGAACTTGAAGTCGCATTAAAAAAATATAAAAATTTAAAGCCCGAAACGGATAAATTGGCTTTAGATTTTAATGATATAAAAAAACTACTAGTTAATCCTTTAGAAAGAGAGTATAAAAAAAGGTTTACTGCTAGAGTAGGGCAGCATTTAAAAATTATTAATGCAGACGAAGTTGAATGTTTTTATAGCGAGAATAAGGGGACCTATGCAGCTACTTCAGATGGCAGAAATTACCTTTTAGATATGACGTTAGAAAATTTGGAAACAGAGCTAGAGCCCAAGACTTTTTTTAGAGTTAGTCGTAAGTTTTATATAAATGTAAATCACATAAAAGATATCGTTTCTTATACCAATTCTAGGCTTCAAATTAAAGTTAACAAGTTTAATGAGCAAGAAATTATTGTTAGCCGTGAAAAAGTTAAAGACTTCAAGTTGTGGTTGGAGTAAAGTGTTTTAATATTCTGAAAAACAACATGTAATCACATGTTATAGATTTTTCTTATAGTGAATATTTTTGTTAAATTTAGCGATCTTCTATACGATTATCATCAAATGATGATGGTAAAAGTTTGGGAATTAGTTTTATGAAAATAGGGAGTAAAATAGCTCCTCCTGGCAGCATAAAAATGGCTAAAGAGGGTATGCTCTTAAAAACATCTAAAAGTTGTTTTTGAGCTTTCTTTTTTTCTTCAGGAGTTAAATCTCTAATTGTGGATTGCGACAGCAAACCAATTAATTCTTTGCTTTCTGATAATTCTTTTTGCAGTCGTTTTTTGTTTCTTAGAATTAGTTTATTGGTGATACTTGTCATGTTGTCATAAAACTGAGAGGCTAAATTATTGTCTTTTAAAAATGAAATATTTTCTGCATTTTGTGTAAAGAAATATGATATTTCGTTTATTGATTTCTTAATTTCTTTAGGTGTTTTCTTTAGGTCCCTTCCGAGGTCGAAAATGAATTTTGATTTTCGGTAGTCAATAGATTTGTTTTCCCATATCATTAGGCATGCAAGCTCTAAAAAGTATTGATTCTCCCAGATATTAACATTCTTTTTAAGGGTGTTTCTGTATTCAGGGTCAAAAGGTTGTTCTTGCTCATTTGTAAAGGTTCGTGAAGCCTTAAATAGTTGGGATAATTTCTCATCCGCTTTATTGTGTTCCTTGGTTCCAAGTGCTTGGTAGGTGGTACTTACTGCAAGAATTTCCAAATGCTTAGCGTGTTTTTTTATGTCATTTGAGTTTTCTAAGTAGCGCTTAAATATTAAAATATCAATGAATAAAAGTGAGTTGGCAAAAATATTATTAAATACTTTTTTGATAAGGTTGTCGCTTACAATTACTCTACCATCAATAACTTTTTCTAGTTGAGCAGAATCTGAACTTTCAGAAATAATCTTTTTAAAAAGAGAATTGTTGTGAAGGTCTAGGTCTTTGTAGAATTGCAAAAGAAGCTTTGTAAAGCTTTTAAAGCCTTTATTGTTGGTATGGGTTTGGTAAGTGTAAAATAACGCAGCTAAAAGATTTATTTTGGCTAACTCGCTTTCAGAGGCAGAATGTTCTGTAGGTATGTTTTTGAGCGTTCTTATGTTAATTCCATAAGTGAACCCTACTATTTTGAGTTCGTCTAGGAGGTCTCCAAAATTTTGGAAACTTATTTTATGTTGCTTGGTGAGGTGATCAAACTTGTTAATCCAACCAGAAGTGGATGGGTTCATAGGTTATTTTTTTTTTTTTTTTGGTTTAATACGTTAGATGCAATTTAGGAATTACTAGGGTTAGTTTTAATTTATTTTGTTTTTTCATCAATTTTTCTAAAGTTGATGGCTCTTGATAAGTGTGTTGTGTTGGTTTTCATTGTATTAATTTATAGCTTTATGTAATTGTATATATCTGATTGTTTTTTAATTAATTATAATTGTTTATTTGAAATTTTAATTTAATACTTTATTTTAAGTGGTTTGTGTTGAAAAGATGTTTTGTATTAATTAAAATGTGTAATAATTGGTTAAATGTTTTATATTTCAGCAAACAGACTATATTTACATAATTGGCTTTTGTTTTTAACAAAGTAATTGACAATTTTGAAGTTAACATAAAATTAAATGGAAAAGGTTTTTGACTGTTTTAAAACCACTGTAGTAGTTGTATATGGGTAAGATAATTAACGGAATCCAACAGATTGGAATTGGAGTAAAGAATGTTAACGAAGTATTTAATTGGTACAGAAAAAATTTAGGTTTTGATGTAATGGTTTTCAATGATGAAGCCACGGCAACATTAATGTCTAAATACACCGGGGATGAACCAAGAAAAAGAAAGGCAGCCTTGGCTTTAAACATGATTGGTGGTGGAGGTCTTGAAATTTGGCAATTTAAGGATAGAGAACCAATGGCGCCAGTGCAACCAATTTTACTTGGTGACTTGGGAATTAATATAATGAAGCTTCGTTCTAAAGAGGTGGTTAATATACATAAATCGTTAAAAGAGCTGAATTTAGAATATGTTTCTGAAATAGATATACTATCATACGGTTTTGAACAGTTTATTTTTACAGATCCGTGGGGTAATTTAGTTCAGGTTTTAAATGATGACTACTGTTTTAGTGATTCTAAGAGTGACTGTGGAGGTGTGTTAGGTGCCGTTATAGGGGTGTCTAATATGGATAAATCCATTTCTTTTTATAAAGATTTGTTGGGTTTTGATATAGTTGAATTTGATAAAACACAACAATTTGATGATTTTAAAAACCTTCCAGAAGGTTATCATGAGTTTAGAAGAGTGCTGTTAAAAAGAGGGTGCGTAAAAAAAGGAGGTTTTGGAGAATTGTTTGGGCCTTCAGAAATTGAATTAATTCAGGTTTTAAACAGAACACCGAGTAAAATATATAAGGACCGTTTTTGGGGAGATTTGGGGTATATTCATTTGTGTTTTGATGTGCATGGAATGGAAAAACTCAGAAATGATGCTAGTGATTTAAACTATGCCTTTACTGTGGATAGTGCAGACAGTTTTGATATGGGAGATGCAGCTGGTCATTTTAGCTATGTAGAAGACCCAGATGGCACGCTAATAGAGTTTGTGGAAACGCATAAGGTACCTATTTTAAAATCGCTTGGAATATACGTAAACCTTAAAAAAAGAAATCCTCAAAAACCGCTACCTAGATGGTTGGTTAAAGCAATGAAGGTGCATCAGGTAAAAAAGGACATATAATTACAATTATTGATTCCGTTTTAAAAGTACTATGAAGGAAAGCTTAAAAAAAAGTAAAGTGGTTTTCGTAGTGCCTCCTGAAGTTCAATTATTGGACATTAATGGGCCAATTCAAGTATTTTACGAAGCTAATGATTTAGGTGCTCTATTTAATTTGCACTATGTCTCGCTATTTCAAAATGAAAGTGAAACAACCAGCGCAGCGGGATTAAAGTTTTCTGGACTTACCAATTTTAATGAAATTCAGTTAGAACCTAATGACTACATCTTTATTCCTGGAATTACTTTTTATTTATTCTCTGATTATAATTTCATGCAAAAAAGTGAAGCCTTTTTAAAGTGGTTACAGACACAAAATTCTAGGCATGTTAATATATGCTCTGTCTGTACTGGAGCTTTCTTATTAGGCGAATCAGGTATTTTAAATGATAAATATTGTACAACCCATTGGCAAAGGACTAATGAGCTTGAAAAAAAGTATCCAAAGATTAAATTATTGAAAAACAGATTATTTGTTGTAGACGGAAATGTCTATAGCAGTGCTGGTGTAGCGTCAGGAATAGATTTGTCACTGCATATTATAGAAAAAGAATTAGGACCTAGGTTTGCAGTAGATGTAGCAAAATCAATGGTTGTGTATTTTCGTCGTGGAGAATCAGATAGCCAAATTAGTGCCTATTTGGAATATCGAAATCATATGGAAAATAGAATTCATGAAGCGCAATCATTTATTCTAAATAACTTAGAAAAGTCAATTACCACCAGTGATATTGCTGAGGAAGTAAACATGAGCGATAGAAACCTTTCTCGTTTATTTAAAAAAACCACTGGAGTAACCATAGGTGTTTATCGAGAAAAGCTTAGAGTAGAGCGTGCTTCCCAATTATTGACGGAAAAAAATACGGTTCTAGCTGTGGCAAATGCATGTGGTTTAAGAAGCTCCAACCAACTTAGAGTTTTGCTTAAAAAATATAAAGGCATTCTTCCAACTCAAGTATAAAACCTATAAATAATAATGCCTATTAAATCTTTTACTCGAAATATTTTTGAACTCAACTTAGCGATACTTTTTATAAGTACATCTGGGGTTTTGGGTAGATATATAAATATGTCTCCAGTTGTAACAATTGGAGTTAGGGCTATTATAGCGGCTCTAATTTTGTTTATGTATTGTAAATGGAAAGGAGTAAGTTTTAAGATACCTAGAAATGATAAAAAAACGGTTTTAATTGGTGGAGTGTTTTTGGGGGTACATTGGGTAACTTATTTTTATGCGCTTCAGCTATCAAATGTAGCTATTGGAATGTTATCGTTATTCACATTTCCAGCTATAACGGCAATTTTAGAACCTATTTTCTTTAAAACTAAAGTTTTGAAGTTTCATTTACTCTTAGGTTTTTTTATTCTAATTGGAATATACTTTTTGGTTCCAGATTTTAGTTTTCAAAATGCAAATACCAAGGCAGTTTGTTTTGGAGTGTTTTCCGCCACTTGTTTTTCTATTCGTAATATTATAATGAAATCTAGCGTGGTTAAGTACGATGGCTCTGCACTAATGGCGAATCAGTTATTCGTAGTTTCAATAATGTGCCTACCTTTTTGTTTATTTCTGGGAAATGCTGATATTATTAATTATTTACCAGCAACTTTTGTTTTAGCCCTTTTGACAACAGTAATAGGTCATACACTTTTTACTTATAGTTTAAAATATTTTTCCACGACATCGGCTAGTATAATAAGTTCATTGCAACCTATATATGGAGTGCTTTTAGGGGTGCTTTTTTTAAAGGAATATCCGGAAATGCAAACCATTATTGGGGGAGTAATAATAATTTCAACGGTTGTTATGGAAAGTATTAGGGTGTATAGCCAAAAAAATAATTGAAATATAATACCTAAAAAATAGAGCCACCAGCATATGCTAATGGCTCAACCTAATTTATATATTGGAAAGGTTATTTTTTTACAACCTGTACTTCTGCTTTTATTGCAACTTCAGACCACGTTTTACTAATACCATCTTTTCCTGTGTGTAGTGCTTCACAAACTTTGTTTAAAGATGCTACAGCATCAAGGGCGTTCCAGTTTTCAAGTTGCATAACACCTTCAAAAGTAATATTATCTCCTGTGATAGTGTATTTAAGAGGAATATTTTGGGTTTCACCATTTAAAGTAACATCAATAGAAGTTGTGTTATTGGTAGACTTAAAAATACCAGAAATAAGTTCAGTATTTTTCATGACTCCAAAAAAGAATTCTTTAATTTTTGGGTCTCTTGTACCTGTACCATCATTAGTGAATAAACTACTTACCGGAATACCAAATTTGGTTCCATTAAGAGCTTCAAGTGGAGTAGGACCTTCAGAGTTTTCGGTGATAGTAATTTCGGTAAAAGTACCGCCAACAGGTAATTTGTCAGTAGTTTTGTAGGCCGTAAAGCTCACTTTAGAAGAGTCTATAACCAAGCTGTACATTGGGGCGCTTACATTACTTTCAACTTTTTTTTCTTCTTTTTTTGTTTCTTTACAACTCATGCCAATGGCTAGTAATAAACAAACTGATGCAAATGTTAGTTTTTTCATATAGATTAAGATTAGTTTTGAATCTAATGTACAAATTATTTGCGCTTACAACAACCAACAGAATCTTATGAAAAAAGTCAAATTCAATTCGACGGGTTGCTAAAATTAGTTTTGAAGCTCATTCCTAGGCGGATATAGTTGTAATGAGCGTTTGGAAAGTGTATTTTAAAATAACCGGCTCCCATACTAATTGATGGAGTTATTTTGTAACTCAGGCCTAAATACAATCTATTTTGATTAAAAGCATCATCTTGTAAATTAACAAATAGTTCGTTGAAAATATCAGCATGTATTTTTTTTTGAATAGGATATCTAAATCTTAAGCGATATCGGATTCTTAGTTTGGCAACAGCGCCGTTTTTATTACCAAGCCACCTATTTTCTAACCGATACCTATGAGAGAGTTTAAGTCTTTTGTGTTTTGGTTTTAAAACAGCTTCTGCATAAATTATATTTTGATGATATTCTTTGGTGGTATTAGGATTTTCAATAAAAGGTTCTAATTGATTATAAGCATACCCCAAGGTGGCCTCAAATTTTGGATTAAAATGATAGGTTAATCCTGTTCTGAAAAACCCAAATTGAAAGCGGTTAAAAAATTTATGTTCAGCTAATATACCTACTGTGGGAATACTTAGTTTATTACTGATTTTATTTGAACCAGCAACAATTATCCAAGTGCCAACGTAGTCTTCTTTGTTTTCTTGGGAAAAAAGTGTAGAATATGCACATACTATGCAAAAAGTCAATAGTAAAGTAAATCGCATTAGTTTCTGTTTGATAGTACAAAACTATCGCAAGAACTATTGTTAAAAACTGACATTGGTCACGCAATAGATTAAAACAAGAGTATGCAAATATGTTTCAATAAAAAAGCGCCAGTAGTATAACAGGCGCTTTAAATTGTTCTGTATAATAATATTAATTTACACTAATTTTTTTAGTTTCTTTAAAGTGCGAAACATTAAGTTTGGTAATGCTTTCTTTGTAGGTATTCCAATCATTGTTAAAGAAAGCATTTGTATTATCCAAAGCACTTTGCAATTCATCTTCTGCAAATTTTAACAACTTTTCTTCAGTAGATGTAATTCCTGTTTTTCTTGTGGCGCCATAATAGCTTGCACTACCAATCCGCTTCATTACGGTAATTTCTGGATTACGTACAATACCTTGTCTTTTATCTTCTTTTCCAATATATAAAGCCACCAAACTATCAATTTTTTTGACTATTTTTTTTGATGCAGTTATTTCTTCCTTAAACTTTTCTTTATCTAACCCCTTAAGCTCTTTTTGATATTTTTGAGCGGTGTTTTTGCTTTCAACTAGTTGCTTAACGGCATCAGCAGCAGTTTGTGTTAGTTTATTTACTTTACTAGAAAAAGTGTAGACTTCATTAATTGAGGATTCAGAAACGTTGAGTCTTGGGTCAGATTTTATCTCAATTGTAGTCTCATCAGTAAAATCACCATAAGAGGTTTTAATGATGTATGTACCTGGTTTAACTTTAATTCCGCTGGGTTCTTTTTTATTTTTATTGATTTTTCGCGAAGGTTTGTCAGGACCCTTTTCATTCATGCTCCAATATATTCTGTGGAATCCTGCTTTTTCGGGAGTTTTATATTTTAAGGTTCTAATTAATTTATCTGCTTGATAAAAGGTAAATGTGATAGAATCTCTTTTCGTTGTTTTTTTAGTGGAGTCGTCGTTTTCTTCTTTTTTATCTTCTTTCTTAGGTTTTGCTTTATATCCTTGCTTTAGAAAATAAGTAATCATAGCTCCACTTTTTTTATTTTCTGCGTTGTACATTGCGTCTCCTCCAAATCTACTTCCAGTAGGTTGTTGATATGCGGCTTGATATCCGGTTGGAGGGGTAAAAAGTTTAATGCCACTTTCAAGAATTGATGGAGTTTTAGCAATTGCACGTAAAGGGCGAATATCATCTAAAACCCATGCAGCACGACCAAAAGTGCCTATTACTAAGTCGTGTTCACGAGGGTGAATTACCAAATCTTTCGTAGAAACCGTAGGGTAACCTTCTGTCCATTTTTGCCATTTTTCACCTGCATTAAAAGAAACGTACAAACCATCATCGGTTCCCAAAAATAGCAAATTAGGATTTTCTATATCTTCAACTATTGAAAGGGTATAACTTTGAACATCATTTTGGTCCACGATACGCTCCCAGGTTTTTCCATAGTTTTTAGTTCTATATGCATAAGGAGTGTAGTTAAACCTTCTGTAGTCGTTAGCAATTAATAATGCTTCTCCTTTGTTTTTGTTTGATGCCTTAATTTGGGGAATCCAACTACCCGCCGGCAATCCTTTTATATTTTTAGTTACCTCTGTCCAGGTAGCACCTCCATTTTGGGTAAAATGTACCCGACCATCATCTGAAGCTGTCCATAGCATATCTTTCTCTATAACTGATGGTTCAATTACCAATAGTGTGCAGTAATTTTCCGCTCCAGTGGCATCTAAGGTCAAACCACCGCTTTCGCTTTGTTTTTGTTTTTCTGGGTCGTTTGTAGTAAGGTCTGGTGAAATTACCTGCCAAGTAAGCCCTTTATCGGTACTTTTGTGTACAAACTGACTACCAAAATAAACGGTGCTGTTATCAAAAGAATCTTGACCAATTGCTGCGTTCCAGTTAAAACGCAATTTCGTTTTGGAGTCCGGTGGAGTGGGTCTTACAAGATAATTATTACCTGTTTTCCAATCGTAACGCGAAACATAGCCTTGTTGGCTCATTGCATATCCGTATTGCGAGTTATCTTTGTCTGGAACCACATCAAAACCATCGCCAAAAGCAATTTCTTGCCAATAACTATTTCTAATGCCCTGTGCTCTCCAGACATAGGCAGGGCCTCTCCAAGAACCATTATCTTGCATGCCCCCATATACGTTATATGGATATTCATTGTCTACATTTATATGATAAAATTGTGCAACAGGTAGATTTCCAATAAAACGCCATGATTTACCACCATCTTTAGTAATATTTAAACCACCATCATTACCATCTAGCATAAACTGACCATTTTCTGGATGAATCCACCAGGCGTGATGATCCGGATGTACCCCATTAGAAACATTATATGCTGGCATTAGTTGTTTAAAATTTTTGCCACCGTCTTCTGAAACATTAATATAGGTGAAAACAGAATAAACTCTATTTTCGTTTTGCGGATCTACGTATATTTCTGAGTAATAAAAAGGTCTATTCCCAATATCGGTTTTAGCATTAATTTTTTTCCATTTAACACCTCCGTCAACCGATTTATACAAGGCATTTTTTTTAGCTTCAACCAATGCATAAACAATATTTGGTTTTCCGGATGCAATCGCAATACCAATTCTTCCTAAATCACCAGATGGTAATCCGTCTTCCTCAGAAATTTGCTTCCAATTATCTCCTCCGTCATGAGTAATATAAAGTCCACTACCTTTTCCACCAGACTTAAAAAACCAAGGGTCTCTTTTATGTTCCCACATAGCTGCAATAAGTTTGTTCGGATTTGATGGGTCCATAACCAAATCTGCTGCACCAGTTTTATTATTTACGTAAAGAATTTTTTCCCAAGTTATACCCCCATCTGTTGTTTTGTAAACACCTCTTTCGGCATGCTCTCCCCAAGGAGCACCAATTGCTCCAACATACACTATGTTTGGATTCATAGGGTCTATTTTAATTCTATGAATATGACGTGTTTTTTTTAATCCCATAGATTTCCAGGTTTTTCCACCATCTAGAGATTTATATATGCCAAACCCACCGTTTAGACTGTTTCTAGGGTTGCCTTCTCCGGTACCTGCCCAAACAATTGAAGGATTGGATTGTTGAATAGCAATTGCACCAATGGAGCTTGTAAGCTCATTTTCAAAAATTGGCTCCCATTTAATTCCACCAGAGGTAGATTTCCATATTCCACCAGAGGCGGTACCAACATACATAACATCAGTATTTTTATGAACAACATCAATTGCTGTTACACGACCGCTCATGCCCCCGGGACCTATGTTTCGAGGTTTTAAGTCTTGAACCATTTTCATGTTAAAATCTTGAGAGAATAGCGAGATGGATGCAAATAGCATCACCAGAGGAAATATTTTTTTCATTTGGTTTATTTGGAATGATTAATTAGTCAGTATAAATATACTCAAATAAGCCTGCTGAATTCTTAAAGCTATGTTAACTAAAAATCGAATTTATCTAGTGTCTCTAGATTTAATATTTAAGGAGCACAAATGAACAATTTCTTTGACTCTTTTATTTTTAGTTTCTTCTCTTTTTGCCTGGTTTACCCAGTATAAATAGTTTTTTCTGTAGCTTGGACTAAAATTATTGAAGTTTTTTAAAGCAATAGGGTTCTCGTCAAAAGCTTTCTGTAATATTGTTGGGATTATTCCCTTTTCAACATCGTCTAGCGCTATCCATGAACCATTCTGTTTGGCTATCTTAATGCTTTTAAGACCACTCTCATGCATAAGTCCTTTCTGCTTTAATTCCTTAATATGGCTTTTGTTTAATTTACTCCAAACGCTTTTGCTTTTTCTGCGACAGAAATATTGTCTTCTTTTTCCATCCCCTAGACTTTTAACAGTACTATCTATCCAGCCATAACATAGGGCAACTTTTACGGCTTCTTCCCATCGCATACTTTCTATCTCGTGATTAACTTTATAAAGTATAAGATAAATACCATTGCTAGTTGCATGATTTTCGTGTAGCCATTCTCGCCATTCCATATCATTTTTAAAATAGAGTTCTTTTGTTGGGGTCATGGTACTTTTTTACTTAAGAGGGGAAAATTCGTCCAAATTTAAACATAATGACAATATATTGGTTAATTTGTTGTACTCTATTCAAAATCTAACCCCTACATTTACAATCTAATTAATATAAATGGTTTACGGCAATGAAGCATAATATTTTAGTTTTACTTAGTATTTTATCTATCCTTAGTTTTTCATGTAATAACAAACGAGAAGGAACTCCAAAAGTTTTAGTTTTTTCTAAAACTATGGGGTATAAACATAAATCAATTTCAAAAGGAGTTGAAGCGCTACAAAAATTAGGAAAAGAGAATGGATTTGAAGTTGATACTACAATAAACGCAGTTTCTTTTAGTGATGACAATTTAAAAAAATACTCTTCTGTTATCTTTTTAAATACTACGGGAAATATTTTGAATCATTATCAAGAAGCGGCTTTTGAACGTTACATACAAGCAGGAGGAGGATTCGTAGGGATACATGCAGCGACAGATACTGAATACGATTGGGGTTGGTATACCAAATTAGTCGGAGCACAATTTAAAAGCCACCCATCTGGTACTCCCGAAGCTGATTATAGCATTGTTGATAGTAATTTTGGATTAGCTGAGGGAAAGTGGCATAAGGCTGATGAGATATACAATTTAAAACGTATAAATGAAAGGGTAAATGTAGTAGTTACCGTTGATGAAAATTCATATTCTGGTGGAGAAAATGGGAAAAATCATCCAATTAGTTGGTATCATGAGTATGATGGGGGAAGAGCTTTTTACACTGCATTAGGTCATACTGACGAAAGTTACGAAGATACCAAGTTTCTGAATCACGTTTTAGCTGGAATAAAGTATGCAATAGGAGAAAACCAAAATTTAGATTACACCAAGGCGTTATCTCAAATTCCTCCAGATATGGATAGGTTTTCTAAAGTAAATTTAAAGGTTGGCGCTTTTTTTGAACCTACAGAAATGACAATTTTGCCAAATAATGATGTTTTGGTAGCGCAACGACGGGGAGAAATTTTGCATTATAATCATCTGTCGAAAGAAATAAAAGAAGTGGCCTTTTTAGATGTTTATTTTAAAGCTAACGTAAAAGGTGTTAATGCTGAGGAAGGTTTAATGGGATTACAAAAAGACCCCAATTATGCTGAAAATAACTGGGTATATGTTTTTTATAGTCCATCTGGTGATACATGGGTAAATAGACTATCCCGTTTTAAGTTTAAGGAAGGAGTTTTTGATTTAAATTCTGAGCAAATTATCTTAGATGTTGACAGTCAGCGTGAAATTTGCTGTCATACAGGAGGTTCAATAGCTTTTGACTCAAATGGTTTATTGTACTTATCTACTGGTGATAATGCCACTCCTTTTAATCAAAAAGGGGTAAAATATACAAATAGAGGTTTTGCTCCTTTGAATAATGTTGAAGGAAGTGAACAATATGATGCCAGACGTTCCTCAGGAAATACCAACGATTTACGTGGTAAAATAATTAGAATTAAGGTAAATAAAGATGGTTCTTATACTATACCAGAAGGAAATCTTTTTCCAGAAGGTACAGCAAACACACGACCAGAAATATATACCATGGGTCATAGAAACCCATACCGTATTTCGGTAGATCAAAAAAATGGTTATGTATATTGGGGTGATGTTGGACCAGATTCTAGAAAAGATGAGTTTGATACGAGAGGACCAAAAGGGTACGATGAAATGAATCAGGCTAAAGAAGCAGGTAATTTTGGTTGGCCATTTTTTATAGCTGATAATAAGCCCTATCGTGAGTATAATTATGCAACTGGTGAGCACGGGGATGCCTTTGACCCGGAAAAACCAATGAATACTTCTAAGAACAATACTGGATTAAAAGAGTTGCCAAAAGCAATGCCAGCCTATGCTTATTATCCTTACGTTGATTCTGGTGAGTTTCCTCAAGTAGGTTCAGGAGGTAGAAATGCCATGGCAGGACCTGTTTATTATTCAGATTTGTATGATGGAAAAAATAACCTACCTAGTTATTATGATGGAAAAGTAATTGTTTATGATTGGATAAGAGGATGGATGAAAGCAGTTACCTTTTTTGAAGACGGAAATTTTAATAAAATGGAACCTTTTGCTTCTGATATTCAGGTTAATAGTTTAATTGATATGGAGGTAGGACCTGATGGAAAAATTTATCTTTTAGAGTACGGGAAAGGTTGGTTTTCTAAAAATCCAGATGCAGCTTTAAGCTACGTTTCTTTTAATGGAGGCAATAGAGCTCCAATAATTAATAATTTTGAGGTTGATAAAACTTCCGGAAAAACACCACTCGTTGTTTCTGCCAAGGTTGACGCTATGGATAGAGAAGGTGATGTGTTGACTTATGAATGGAACTTGGGTAACGGAGTTGTTAAAAAGACTACCGAACCTCAAATATCTTTTACATATGATGAAGTAGGGGACTATAAGGTTTCTGTAGCAGTAAATGATGGTAAAGGAGAATCAGTTGAAAGTACAACGCATCATATTGTCTCAGGTAATACCTTACCTAATGTTACTATTAACATTATAGATGGAGATATAACATCATTTGTTCCGGGAGAAGCAATTTCCTATGAGGTTGTGGTTACAGATTCCGATGAGGAAACCATTGATGCATCCAACATTTTTGTATCCGTAGATTATTTAGAAGGTATGGATAAAGTAGCTATGTCTATGGGGCATCAACAAGTTTCTGAAACGGTTATTGGAAAGTCACTTACGCAAAGTATGGATTGTAAAGCATGTCATAAAGAGTCAGAACCTTCCTTAGGACCTTCCTATATAGAAGTGGCTAAGAAGTATAAAAACGACTCAAATTTTATGAAGTATATTCAGAATAAAATAGCAACAGGTGGAGCAGGAGTATGGGGAGAAGTTGTAATGCCAGCGCACCCCAATATTACGACAGGTGAATCACGACAAATAGCTACTTATATTGCTTCGTTAACAGGTGAAGATAAAAAACCTTCGTTACCAGTAAAGGGTATCATTGTACCTGAAAAAGTGGAAAAAGGCAATACTATGGTAATAACAGCAAGCTATACAGATAATGGTTCAGACGGAGCTATTCCTTTAACAAGTACCAAGGTGGTTGCATTATCACAAAAGGATGATACCGAATAATAGTATTATTTTGTTGGTTTTGCCTGTATGTAAAAATTCTCGTCTATTTTGATTTTTGAGGATTTGATGTTATCCGTTTTCCAATCTTTTGAAGGGAATATCCATTGCGGTTGTTTGTCAATAAATATCCTTACAGGCATATCAAAATCTGCAACTATATTGGTATACCTGTAAGTTAATTTTTCATTGGTAAGTTGATATTCTAAAATAGGTATTTTGGTAGTTCTTAAATATTGATTAAAGAAAGCAGAGAGATCCTTATTGGTTTGTTTGCTTATGTAATTCTCTATTTGTTCTGTAGTAACAGTTTGATGATAAAACTCTTTATTTAGTCCTCTTAAGATTGATTTCCATAGGGCGTCATCCTCAATAAGTTGACGCAAGGTGTGTAACATATTAGCCCCTTTATAGTACATGTCATTAGAGCCAGTGTTATTTACATTATAGTGACCTATTATTGGTTTATCATTTAGAATATTTGAACGTGTACCAATTATATATTCGTTTGCAGCTTTTGTTCCGAAATGATAATCAAGGTATAAGCTTTCCGAATATGCAGTAAAGCTTTCATGAATCCACATGTCAGCGGCATCTTTGTAGGTGATATTGTTAGCAAACCACTCATGACCAGATTCATGGATTATTATAAAGTCAAACTTTAAACCCCACCCAGTTTTCGATAAATCTCGTCCTAAATAACCATTTTTATATTTATTACCATATGTAACCGAACTTTGATGTTCCATACCTAAATATGGTACTTCAACCAGTTTAAAGCCATCTTCATAAAACGGGTAAGGGCCAAACCAATTTTCAAAAGCTTCAAACATTAGTTTAGTTTGTTTAAACTGTTTTTTTGCTTTTGATAAGTTTTCCTTGAGCACGTAGTAATTAATATCTAATTCCCCATTTTCACCGTCATACTTCTCTCCAAAATGAACATAATCACCGATATTTACATTTACACCGTAGTTATTTATGGGGTTGGTAACAAGCCAATTGTAAGTGGCGGTATCATCTTTCTTTTCAACACTTAACAGTTTTCCGTTTGAAACATTTATTAGTTTTTTGGGAACTGTAACACTTATAGCCATACTATCTACTTCATCATACATATGGTCTTTGTTAGGCCACCAAATACTGGCGCCAATACCCTGACAAGATGTTGCAACAAATGGATTATCATTACTATCTGTCTTCCATGAAAAACCACCATCCCATGGGGCCCTAATGGCTTCTCTGGGTTTTCCAGAATAATGAACTATAACCTCGTTATATTGCTTTTTTTGCTGTTTCTTTTTTAATTTTATAAAATGAGCATTTCCTGTTGAGGTAAACTCAAGGGTTTTACCGTCTTGTGTTACTTTATTTATTTTTAGCGGCCGCTGTAAATCTATCTGAAGTGTTTGGTTTTCTTCCAAAACTTTATATCGAATTGTATTGCTACCTGAAATGAATTTTTTTTCAGGATCTACAGCAACTTTTAAATGATAGTAATTTAAATCCCACCAAGCTCTTTCGGGAGTAATACTACCTCTTAACGAGTCCAGTTTTGTAAATTCCTGTCCTTGTGCAAAAAAAGAAATGTTGATTACTATAAAAGCAGATAAAAATAAACTTCTGTTCATGCTATTCTCTTATGATTTTGTTTGGAAATACTACAACGCTTTCGTGGCCATTTTCGTTAACTGCTGCAACTCCAAAAAAGAAATTATCAATAACAATACCGTTTAACGTAAATTCCGTAACATTACCAACATATCTACTATTATCCCATGTTGGAGAAGTTGTGTCTCTCCAATATATTTTATATCCTTTAGCTCCCTTAACGGCACTCCAGGCTAATTTTGCAGAAGGTTCTACAATACCTCCAATTTTTACTTCTTTAGGTGAAGGTGCAGCCCAAGCTAAAGACGCAAGGTTTATGGCGTTTACGGCAGTAAGTTTTTTAGCATAATCAAAGTTTACATATTCTAGTTTGTCTCCATAGGCAATACCATTTTCGGTTCTAATATCCTGATGTTGCTGTGTATAATTTTCATGTGCTTCCATTATTCTAATACCGGGAAAACCAACATCGTTAAATGGACGATGATGTCCTCCACGACCAAAGCGATCCAACCTGTAAATCATCATAGGGTTCATTTCGGGCATATACTTTTTAGTTGTTTTGTAAATATACCTAGCCAGCTGTCTAGATATACCATCTACTTCGCCTCCATAATATCTTCTGGCTTTTCGTTCAGCTTCTGTTTCCGTTGGAGGTACGGGCTCAGAGAAGATTCTAAAATCTCTGTTACTAATAAACCCGTCTACACCGGTGATATTTCCTATCATATCATTATTGAGGACTCCAATAATATTCCAGTTATTCTTCTTTGCGTATTCGGCAAGTCCTTTTCCACCGAACAATCCTTGTTCTTCACCAGATAAACCAACATAAACAATACTGTTTTCAAAACTATATTTTGAAAGCACTCGCGCCGCTTCAATAGTACCTGCCATTCCACTAGCGTTATCGTTAGCTCCTGGTGATATAGAGGTATAATTATTTGGATCACTAACCCTTGAGTCAATGTCACCACTCATTATAATAAATCTATTTGGGTATTTAGTGCCTTTTTGAATGGCAACAACATTAACAACATTAACATCTTTTAGAATTCTATCACCTGTACCTTTTTTTACCAAATTACTTTGGTAAAACACGTTTAAACAGTTATTACAATTTTTTGATACGGTTTCAAACTCACTTTTTATCCATCTTCTTGCAGCTCCAATACCTGTTGTTTTAGACAAGGTGTCACTTAAGGTATGCCTAGTTCCAAAACTTACCAAGGTGGTAATATCTTTTTTAATTCTTTCTGAGGAGACCGTTTCTATGATATCATAAATATCATCATCACTTTGCGCAATACTTATTGAACATGACAATAGTACTGCTAACACTAGCAAATTTTTCATTTTAACACTTTAATTAGACTTTTCTAAAGTACGGTATCTTGGCATTTAATTTCTTAAAAAAATGTTAACTCCTTCTTTTAAGAGCAATTATACCCAACGCAGGACCAATAAAAAGAACTAAATGCAAAAGAGTTGAAGGAACTTTAGGGCTCATGAAGGACAATAGCTCAATACTTAAAATACTTACGGCAAAACCAATAGAGTTTACAATGGTGAGTCCTGTTCCTTTTAATTCAGGAGAAACAGCATTAGCTACAAGGTTTGAAAATTGTGGAGAATCTGCAGTTACCGCCATTCCCCATATACACCAAATGCATAGAAATAAAATAGGAGTAGTGTTAAATGCAAGAGGGGAAGCCAAGCATAGCAATCCGGAAATAAATAATGCATAAAAAGCAACTTTATAACTCCCAACACGAATAGAAAGTATTCCTCCTAAGAAACATGATAAACCTCCAAAAGCAATTATAATTCCCGTCCAGAGCGGTACGTTTATTTCTGTATTATTTAGTTGATTAAATGTTTTAATTGCAAAAGGCGTAAATGCCCAAAACGCGTATAATTCCCACATATGTCCAAAATAGCCAAATGCTGCTTTTTTAAAACCTGATTGCTTGAAAAGAGAAAACCCTGCTGCGAGTTGCAATTTAGTGCTTGGTTTTCTATATGGTCCATTTGGAACAAGTAAAAACATTAGTATTCCTCCCGAAATGGCCATTATTGAAGTGATTTTTATAACAGCAGTATAACTAACTGTGTTGTTAAAACTCTTAATAAAATATGGAAAAGCGGTACCTAATATTAATGCTCCAACAAGAAACCCTAATGCCTTTCCTAGGCCCTTTTCGTGATAATCGGAGGCAATTTTCATACCCACAGGGTAAATTCCAGCAAGAAAAAAACCAGTACCAAATCTAGCGGATAATAAATCCCATTTTGATAGATGTTCCAAAAGTAGCGAAGCATTGCAAAGAGCCCCTAGAATGGCACATGTTACAAAAACTTTAGAGGGAGAAAACCTGTCTGCAATCATTAACATTGCAAATAAAAATGTACCTACTATAAATCCAAATTGAACCGAGGAAAGTACATATCCCATTATTTCGCTACCCAAACCTGTTTTGAGCGTTAGCGATTCTATCACCGAATTTCCTGCAAACCATAGCGATGTACATGCAAATTGAGATAGAATTATAACAGGAAGAATATGTTTTTTTTGCTTCAAAAAATAGAAGTAATTAATCAATAAACTTTTTCAGCAACTCTCTAACGTTTTTTGTGTTTTCGATGAAATATTTTGCTTGCGTTTTTTGTCTTCCAACTTTTACGGAAATGGTAGATTTAGGAAGTTCTTCAAACATATATTCATCTGTCCAGTCGTCTCCCATAGCAAAAACAAAGTCAAAATCAGATTCGCCCAATACTCTTACTGCAGCTCTACCTTTATTGACGTTACTACTTTTCACTTCCATTACCTTATTACCGTTAAGTACACTGAGACTATCGTTGCTTGTTAAACTTGTGAGCACTGTATTTAGTTCTGTTGCACGTTTTTCTCCAAAATCTGGATCTGTATTTCGATAGTGCCAAGCTAACGAGTAGTTTTTTTCCTCTACAAAGGATCCCGGAGTACGATCTACGAACGATTCTAAAACAGGCATAATTTTAGCCATCCAATCAGATTTTACTTTTTCAAGAAGCGAAAATTCTTTTCCGTTTCTTGAAATCCACACCCCATGCTCTACAATCATATTATATTTTTTGTGCAGAAACCATTTGCTAAATGTTTGTTTATCTCTGCCGCTAATTAAAAATAGGGTAGTGTTTTTTTGATTGTGTAAGTGATCTAAAATATCATATAATTCTTCATCAGGCGAAGCTTTTTGTGGATCATTGTGAAAATCAGCAAGTGTACCATCATAATCTAAAAAGATAAGTCTGTTTTTCGCTGAAGCATAGTCGTCAATAATATCTTGAAGAATATCAGTATTTATTTTTCTAGAAACAAAAGCTTCGTTGTTTTTAATTTGATTGTTAAGTGCCGTCATAAATTCTTGTGCCCAAACTTCAACATTATAACGTTCCAATCTTGTTTGAAGGAACATATTACGTGCCATTTGCTCTTTTTTAGGCATCGTAATTGCTTTTTTTAATGTTTCGGCTTGATGTTCAAAGTTGTTAGGGTTAATTAATAAAGCTTCGTTCATTTCATATGCTGAACCAGCCATTTCACTTAAAATTAATACACCTGTTCTATCTATTCGCGTAGCTATATATTCTTTTGCAACAAGGTTCATTCCATCACGTAAAGGTGTTAACCAGGCAATATCGCATGAAGTATATAAATCTATTAAATTTTTAAAAGGCATTGATCTATAAAAATACCAAATAGGCGTCCAACTTACGGTTGACAATTCACCATTAATACGACCAACAAGCTCATCAATTTCTTTTTTTAAGAGTTTATATTGAGGCACGTTGGATCTAGAAGGAACTGCAAGAATAACTAGGCGTACTTTTTCTTTATATTCTGGGTATTTATTTAAAAAATATTCAAATGCATATATGCGTTTTGCAATACCTTTACTATAATCTAACCTGTCTATAGATAAAATAAGTTTAGTGTCTGGAGCCGATTTTTTATGGTCGTCCAAGCGTTTTTGCAATATTGAACGCTTTTCTTCAGGCAAAGCGTCATGCGCTTCCGCTGCCTGCTTAAATTTTTGATAGTCTATTCCCATCGGAAAAGAGTCTACCTTAATCATCCGATTTCCAAGGGTAATATCATTAAAACTAACTTCTAAGCCTAAAAGCCTCCTTACTGAACTTAAAAAATGTCTTTCATAATCATAAGTGTGAAACCCAATTAGATCTGCTCCTAAAAGCCCAGAAAGTACTTCTTCACGCCAAGGCATGGTTCTAAATATTTCGTAGGAAGGAAACGGAATATGAAGAAAAAAACCAATTGTGGCATTCGGTCTTTTTTCTTTTACCATTTGTGGAACAAGCATTAATTGATAGTCATGTACCCAAATAATATCATTATCATCCGAATTCTCAATTATGGCGTCAGCAAATTTTTGATTTACGGATTTATAGGTGTTCCAAAAACTAAGTTCAAATTCTGTGTATTCTAAAAAATAATGAAATAGAGGCCATATTGTTCTGTTACTAAAGCCAAAATAGAAGCCTTCCATTTCTTTTTGGGATAGTCCAACCTTTAAACAATTGTGTTTGGTTAACGCCTTATCTATCTCTTTATCAAGCTTTTTTGGTATGTCTTCATCGGTTAATCCGGACCAGCCAATCCAAAGGCTATCACCACTACTGTGAATGGATTTCATGCCTGTTGCTAATCCTCCAACGCTGGGAGTAGCAACAATGCCACCCTCAGAAATTTGAAGTTGTACTGGTAGTCTATTAGAAATTATTATAGTTTTACCCATGAAATATATTTTGAAATCAATTTATAATATTTTTCTTACAAAAACGATATAGTACTATGATAGTTAGTACTGTCAAACTTACTTAATATAAGGTTATGGACAATTTAAATTACGGAATAATTGGAAATTGTAGAAGTGCAGCAATTGTTTCGAACGTGGGCTCTTTAGATTGGTGTTGTTTACCTGAATTTGATTCTTCATCGGTATTTGCGAAAATTCTAGATGAGAAGAATGGGGGCAGCTTTGAGATATTAGTGGATGATTCTTACTCAATATCCCAATGCTATGAGTCGCAAACATGTATTTTAGTAACAACGTATACCAATGGTGAAGATGCCTTTGAGGTTCATGATTTTATGCCAAGGTATTATAAAAATAAAGACGGTTATCATGCTCCTCCTGAGGTTATTAGGTACTTTAGGCATAAGTTTGGTAGACCCGAGTTCTCGGTTAAATATAATCCTAAGTTGGAGTATGCTAAAGGTGTTACTAACTCATATGCTAAAGAAGATTTTATTGTTAGTTTAACTAATCAGGAGCATTTTGATACCATGTTTATGTACACTTCTTTTGATAAGGATAGTGTATTAAATGGAGATAAAATTCAGTTAAAACGGGACGGATATTTTTTAATATCATACAATGAAAAACTTTTTGTTCCCGATTTGCATAAAATTTATTTAGAGCTAGAAAGAACCAAAATTTATTGGTTAAACTGGGTAGACCGAACACCAAAATATAGTAAGTTTAATACTCAAATTATTAGAAGTGCTCTTACCTTAAAGATGCTTACTTATGATAAAACTGGTGCAGTTTTAGCGGCAGCTACAACTTCATTACCAGAAACTATTGGTGAAGTTAGGAATTGGGATTATCGTTTTTGCTGGATTAGAGATGCATCGATGGTGATTAAAGTAGTTTCTGAACTGGGGCATAAAAATTCAGCAAAAAGGTTTTTACAGTTTATTATTGATTTAATGCCAGATAAGGATGAAAAACTCCAAATAATGTATGGTATTAATAAGCAAAAGAAGCTAACAGAGGAAACTTTAGACCATTTAGATGGTTATAAAGGCTCAAGGCCCGTTAGAATAGGAAATGCCGCATATAAACAAACACAAAACGATATTTATGGCATTCTTATGGATGTTATTTATGAACAACTTGTGAAATTCGGTAGCAATCTTGAAAATAACGAAGAACTTTGGGGTATAACCAAAGGAATTGTTTGGATTGTTAATAAGCACTGGAAAGAAGCCGATAAAGGCATTTGGGAGTTTAGAACAGAAGATAGGCATTTTACTTTTTCTAAAGTACTTTGTTGGGTAGCCATAGACCGTGCAATTAAAGTTGCTAAAATATTTGAGAAAGAACATAAATTAAAGCAGTGGGAGCTTCTGGAGAAAGAGATTCGAGAAGATATACACGCTAATGCTTGGAATGCTGATGTAAACGCGTTTGTTCAATCGTATGGTTCTAATGATTTAGATGCAAGTGTTTTGTTGATGGAATCATATGGTTTTATTGAAGCTAAAGACCCTAAATATGTAAGCACCGTAAAGGCAATTGAAAAGGAGTTAAGTAATGATGGGTTACTATACCGTTATAAAAATGAAGATGACTTTGGATTACCATCTTCTTCGTTTACCATATGTACCTTTTGGTTTATAAACAGTTTGTTTAAAATAGGGGAGGAAGAAAAAGCCTTGGCACTTTTTAATAAACTATTAGGTTATAGCAATCATCTAGGATTGTTTAGTGAAGATATTGACTTTAAAACGAAAAGATTGCTGGGTAATTTTCCCCAAGCGTATTCTCATTTAGCAATGATTGAGTGTGCAATTAATTTTTCGAAAAGACATGATGAGCTTTTGGCTCAAAAGAAATAGTTGCTTTTAACACTTATAAATCATAAAAAAACCGCTCCATTACGGAGCGGTTTTCCTTCTGTTTAGTACAAAGTACATTTGAATTAGTCAAAGGTGTAACCATTATCTGCAGCTACTTTATCAGCAATTTGTGTGCGTAAAGCTACTACGTTAGGTTGATTAGTATATTTTGTAAAACGTTTAAGTCCCATAAGCATCATACGTTGTTCATCTCCTTCGGCGAAAGATACTATAGCCTCTTTACCTTTTTGAACAATGGTATCAACAGCATTATACAGATATAATTTAGACATTGCTATTTGGGTTGTCTGAGCTTCTTCTCCAAAACGTTTAGCATTTTTTTCTGTTCTTAAAATTGTAGATTCTGCCATGTATATTTCAATCAATATATCAGAAGCAGCAAGCATTAATTGTTGGTGATTTTCTAATTCCGGTCCAAATTTCTGAACAGCCGAACCAGCAACCATTAAAAATACTTTTTTAAGTCTTTTAACCAAGTCTTTTTCTTCAGACAACAACTCAGAAAAGTCTGGAGCGTCAAACGAAGGAATTCCCATTAACTCTTCTCCAACCGCAGTAGCTGGGCCTAGCAAATCAACATGTCCCTTCATAGCTTTTTTAACCAGCATTCCTACGGTAAGCATTCTATTAATTTCGTTGGTGCCTTCATAAATACGGGCAATTCTAGCATCTCTCCAAGCAGATTCCATTGGAGTGTCAGCAGAAAATCCCATTCCTCCAAAAATTTGAATACCCTCATCGGTTGTACTCTGAACATCTTCAGAAACGGCAACTTTTAAAATAGAACATTCAATTGCATATTCTTCTACACCTTTAAGCTCGGCTTCTTGGTGTGAGTTACCAGCAGCTTCTCTTAAAGCGATTCTGTCTTCTATATTTTTAGCAGCTCTGTAACTTGCGGATTCATCTGCGTAACAATTGGTTGCCATATTGGCTATTTTAGATTTTATGGCACCAAAGTTTATTATTGAAGTTTTAAATTGTTTACGTTCGTTCGCATATTTAACTGCTTCAGTAATTACTCTTCGTTGAGCATCAAGGCAGGCAGCAGCTAGTTTTATACGACCAATATTTAAAGCATTCATTGCAATTTTAAAACCATTACCTCTTTCAGAAAGCATATTTTCAGCAGGAACTTTTGTCTCATTGAAAAATACTTGACGTGTAGAGGAGGAGTGAATGCCTAATTTTTTTTCCTCATCGCCGAGCGAAATTCCATTACTTGGGTCATTTTCAACAATGAAACCTGTAATATTTTTATCATCTTCAATTCTAGCAAATACCACAAATAGGTTGCAGAAGCCAGCATTTGAAATCCACATTTTTTGCCCTGTTATACTATAGGTTTTACCGTCATCGGACAATACAGCTTTTGTTTTTCCGGAGTTGGCATCAGAGCCTGCACCAGGTTCGGTTAAACAATAGGCTCCAAACCATTCACCAGATGCTAGTTTTGGCACATATTTTTGCTTTTGTTCTTCGGTGCCGTAAAGTGTAATAGGCATAGTGCCAATTCCAGTGTGTGCACCAAAAGCGGTACTAAAAGAACCGGTCGCACCAGAAATGTAATCGCAAACCAGCATAGTAGAAACAAACCCCATCCCCATACCGCCATAAGCTTGGGGAACAGATATACTGAGTAAGCCTAATTCACCAGCTTTTCTCATAGTTTCTTCTGTGAAAGCGTAATCGTTTTTCTCAAATCGCTCCCAATGAGCCCAAAGTTCTCTGTCTACAAATTCCTTAGTACTATCGCGCATCATTTTATGCTCCTCAGTTAAATCTTCAAGTGTAAAAACATCTTCACAATTGGTTTCTTTAACAAGGAACTGACCTCCTCTTAGTATGTCTTTTTCTGTTGCTGCCATATTATTTCGATTTAAGGGATTATGAGTCAAGAATCAAGACTTGAAACTTGTAATCATTTTCTATTTTTCTTTATTATTTTAAAAACTCAAAAATTCCAGCTGCGCCTTGTCCCGTTCCAACACACATGGTAACCATACCGTATTTTCCTTGCATATTTCTTTTACGCATTTCATCAAATAGTTGAACGGACAATTTTGCCCCAGTGCATCCAAGTGGGTGGCCAAGAGCTATAGCGCCTCCATTAACGTTAACAATATCTTGATTAAGATTTAATTCTCTCATTACTGCTAATGATTGAGAAGCAAACGCCTCATTCAGTTCAATTAACTCAATATCATCTTGCTTTAAACCAGCTTGTTTTAATGCTTTAGGGATGGCTTTTACAGGTCCAATCCCCATAATGCGAGGTTCAACACCAGCAGCTGCGTAATTAACAAGCCTAGCTATAGGTTCTAGATTTAATTCTTTAACCATTTCTTCGCTCATAACCATTACAAAGGCAGCACCATCACTCATTTGAGAAGAGTTACCAGCTGTAACACTACCGTTGGCAGCAAAAACAGGTCTTAGTTTATTTAACACCGCTACGTTTGTTCCTTTTCTGGGGCCTTCATCTTTAGTAACCGTATATTTTTTTGTAGCCTTTTTTCCATTTTCATCAATATACACTTGCTCTACATCAATGGGAACAATTTGATTTTGAAAACGGTCTTCTGCTTGGGCTTTTAATGCCTTCATATGAGAGTTGTAAGCGAATTCGTCTTGGTCTTCTCTAGAAACTTTAAATTGGTTCGCCACCGCTTCGGCAGTATTTCCCATTCCCCAGTAGTAATCTTCATGACCAGATTTTACTAAATCATAATTTAATTCGGGTTTATTACCCGTCATGGGAACTGAACTCATGCTTTCGGCACCGCCGGCAATAATGCAATCTGCCATTCCGGCCTGAATTTTAGCTGTTGCAATACCAATGGTTTCTATTCCTGATGAACAAAAACGGTTAACCGTAACTCCTGGAACATCAACGATATCAAGTCCCATTAATGAAATTAATCGTGCCATATTAAGTCCTTGAGAACCTTCTGGCATTGCATTTCCAACAATGACATCATCAATTCGAGTTTTGTCAAAATCAGGAAGTTCTTTCATCATATATTCAATGGTTTCCGCAGCCAATTCATCTGTTCTTTTAAAACGAAATACACCCTTAGGGGCTTTACCTACAGCGGTTCTGTATGCTTTAACTATATATGCTTGTTTCATTTTTTAAATACTTTAGACAATAAGCTTTGTGCGCGAGGCATAAGGCGTAAAGCGAAATTTTAATTTCTTAATGGTTTTCCTGTTTTTAACATATGTTGAATGCGTTCTAATGTTTTACGTTCAGTACATAACGACAAGAAAGCTTCTCTTTCTATGTCTAAAAGATACTGTTCGCTAACTCTTGTTGGTTCAGATAAATCTCCACCCGCCATTACGTACGCCAGTTTGTTTGCAATTTTCTTATCGTGTTCACTAATGTAATGACTTGCTTCCATGGCATCTGTGCCCACTAAAAACATTCCGAGAGCCTGTTTTCCTAAAACTTTTACATCATTTCTCTTAACAGGTTTAGTGTAACCCGATTCTGCCATTAATTTGGCATAAGCCTTAGCTGTAGCTATTTGTCGGTCTTTATTAACGACAACAATGTCCTTTCCTTTTTGTAGAATACCTAAATCAAAAGCTTCATACGCTGAGGTAGAAACTTTAGCCATTCCGATGGTTAGAAAATACTCTTGAAGTACATTAAGCTCTACATCACCTTTACTAAAAGAGTCAGATGCTCTTAAAGCAAATTCTTTTGAGCCACCACCACCTGGAATAACACCAACTCCAAATTCAACCAAACCAATATAGGTTTCCGCTGCGGCAACCACTTTATCTGCATGGAGTGATAATTCGCAACCTCCTCCAAGAGTCATCCCGTGAGGGGCAGAGATTGTTGGGATTGAGGAATAACGCATGCGCATCATGGTATCTTGAAACATCTTAATGGCCATATTTAGCTCATCATATTCTTGTTCCACAGCCATCATAAAAATCATTCCAATATTGGCTCCAACAGAAAAATTTGCTGCTTGATTTCCAACAACCAAACCTTGAAAATCTTTTTCAGCTAAATCTACACCTTTATTAAGTCCAGCGAGTACATCACCACCAATAGTATTCATTTTGGATTGGAATTCTACATTTAAAATTCCATCTCCTAGGTCTTCGATTACAACACCGCTATTTTTAAAAACTTCTTTAGTTTTTCTAATGTTATCTAATATGATAAAAGCATCTTGTCCTGGTACTTTTTTCATTTCTTTTGAAGGAACATCATAAAAATAGGTAGCGCCTTCCTTCACGGTATAAAAACTATTAATTCCAGCAACTTTCATATCCGTCACCCATGTTGCAGCATCTTGATTTTCGTTCTTTATGAATTCCAACCCTTTGTCTAATCCAACGGCATCCCAGATTTGAAAAGGACCATGTTCCCAACCAAACCCAGCTTTCATAGCGTCATCTATTTTATATAATTCATCTGAAATTTCAGGAATGCGGTGTGATACGTATGCAAATAAGGCTCCAAAACTTTTACGATAAAATTCACCTGCTTTATCTTTTCCTGAGGTAAGAACAGGAAACCTATCAACTACTTTGTCAATAGTTTTAGTAAGCTCAAGTGTGGCGAATTTTGCACTTTTTTTAGCACGATAGTCCATCGTGTCTAAATCCAAGGTTAAAATTTCACTCTTTCCTTTATCATTTTTAATTTTTTTATAAAAACCTTGACCAGATTTACTTCCAAGCCATTTGTTTTCCATCATGATAGTAATGAAGTCTGGCAGCTTAAATAACTCTAATCTTTCATCATTTTTACAATTATCATGTATACCATTTGCAACATGAACTAAAGTGTCTAAGCCAACTACATCAACCGTTCTATAGGTAGCAGATTTTGGACGACCTATTACTGGTCCAGTTAACTTGTCTACTTCTTCAACAGTCATTTCTAACTCTTTAATAGAGTGAAATAAACTTTGAATACTAAAAATACCAATGCGATTACCAATAAACGCAGGAGTATCTTTTGCAATTACAGACGTTTTTCCTAAAAATTGCTCACCATAACTATTTAAAAAATCCAGTACTTCAGGAGAAGTTTTAGGACCTGGAATTATTTCAAAAAGCTTCAGATAGCGAGCAGGGTTAAAAAAGTGGGTTCCACAAAAGTGTTTTTGAAAGTCTTCACTGCGACCTTCGCTCATAAATTTTATAGGAATACCAGAGGTGTTGGATGAAATAAGTGTACCGGGAGTGCGATGTTTTTCAATATTTTCGAAAACTATTTTCTTAATATCTAAACGTTCTACAACAACTTCAATTATCCAATCTACTTTGGAAATTTTAGCAATATCATCTTCAAGATTTCCAGTAGTTATTCTACTGGCAAACTTTTGGTTATAAATAGGGGAGGGTTTTGATTTTAGGGCGGCTGCCAATGAATCGTTCACCAATCTATTTCTAACCATTTTGTTTTCTAGGGTAAGCCCTTTGGCTTTTTCTTTTTCATTGAGTTCACGAGGAACAATGTCTAATAACAAAACTTCAACTCCAATATTGGCGAAATGGCAAGCAATGCCGCTTCCCATTATTCCAGAGCCAACTACTGCAACTTTATTTATGTGTTTGTTCATTGAATAACCCTTATTTATTATTTTTTTCCTTTGTATAGATTTTTTTATCTACAATTAGCTTATTTATAGTGTCTGTAACTTCAAAAAAGTTTACAAGCTGTTCCTCGCTTACATGATTTTTAATAACATCATTAAATTTAAGAACAACACCTTTGGAATCGTTTCTTTTTTCTAATCCAGAATCGGTAAGGTGAATAAGTACTCCTCGTCCGTCATTTGGATTTGGTTTTCTAACAATTAACCCTTTTTCCTCCATACTTTTAAGTATTCTGGAAAGGCTGGTTGCTTCCATTCCCATTTTTGGACCAAGTGCAGTTGATGGAGTACCTGTTTTAGGGTCTATGCTTAACAACGTAAAACCAATGGCCATTGTTATTTCAAAATTTTTAGCTTCTTCATTGTACATTCGCGCTACTGCCTGCCACGTGGCTCGTAACGCATAATCTATTGTCTGTTCCTTCATAAGCAACCAAATATAGTAAAAATATATTATGCGTGCATAATATATTTTGCAAAAACAGACAAAAAAATGAAAAAAGTATAACGTACTTAAAATAAGTACTGGTAGCTTTTGTTAATAGCTAATGAAAGCGAAGTTTAGCTATTGATTGCCTCAGAAATTTTAGAATTTAATGACCATATATATCATTATATATATCTATATACTTGGCTTTAATAATTTTTCTTTTAAGTTTTAAGGTAGGCGTAAGGTGACCTTCTTCTATGCTCCAAACATCTGGCGTAAGCCTAAATTGTTTTATTTTTTCCCATTTTGCAAAATCTTCGTTGGCAAGTGTAACCTCTTCTTGTATGCGTTCTATGACTTTTTCGTTTTTAACAATATCAGTATTTTCACCTAACTGTATGTTATGCAATCTTCCCCATTCTCGAATAAATTCAAAATTTAACTGGATTAACGCAGCGGGCATTTTTTCACCTTCACCAACTACAATAATTTGTTCTATAAAACGTGATTGTTTGAATCTGTTTTCTAAAAGTTGAGGAGCAACGTATTTACCACCAGAGGTTTTAAAAATCTCTTTTTTACGATCCGTAATTTTTAAGAAGCCATCTTCATCTATGGTCCCAATATCTCCTGTATGAAAATATCCATCTATTATTACTTCTGTTGTTTTTTCAGGGTCTTTATAATATCCCATCATTACTTGCGGACCTTTTACACAAATTTCTCCATCATCAGCAATTTTAACCTCAGTGTGGCTTAAAAGTCTACCAACCGTACCTATTTTAAAACCGCCGTTTCTCATATCATTAACGGAAACTACTGGAGATGTTTCGGTAAGTCCGTAACCTTCCATAACACCAAAACCAGCTGCATTAAAAACACGAGCTAATCTCGGTTGTAAAGCTGCACTACCTGATGCCATAACAGAAAGGTTTCCTCCTAATGCCGCCTTCCATTTACTAAAAATTAGTTTACGTGCTATGGCTAATTTTTTTTCATACCACCAACCATTTTTTCCGTACGGTTCGTATTTTAAACCAACTTTTACGGCCCAAAAGAAAAGCATTTTTTTTATTCCAGATAGTCCTGTGCCTTTCGCAATAATACTATCATATACTTTTTCAAGAAGCCTTGGGACCGCAGTCATTACATCAGGTTTGGCTTCTTTTGCATAATCACTTATTTGATCTATAGGGGCATAATAAACACTAGTTCCGCAATATTGATACAAATAAATTAGCATACGCTCATATACATGACACAGCGGTAAAAAACTAAGTGCTACAGAATTTCCAAATCTAATTGGAATTCGTTCAAAACTTGCCAACGCATTACTTACCAAATTGTTATGAGATAGCATTACACCTTTGGGTTTTCCGGTTGTACCTGAAGTGTAAATAATTGTTGCTAAATCTTCAGATTTTACATTATCTTTTAATTTTTCAACCTCACTTTGGTTGTCTGTTTCAGCACCAAGTGTCAGAACTTCGTTCCAACTTTTACAACCTTCTAAATCATCAAATGAAAAAACATCTATTAAATTTGGTGTTTTATTGGTTACTGCTTTTACTTTTTGAAAGACCTCAGTACATGAAACAAAGCAATACTTTGCTTCAGAATGATTTAGAACATACGCATAGTCTTCTTCTGAAATTGTTGGGTAAATTGGAATGTTTTGAGCGCCTAATTGCAAAACTCCAATGTCAACAACATTCCACTCCGTTCTATTGGTCATTGATATAACGGCAATCTTGTCATTAGGCTTAACACCAAGTTTTAACAGACCTCTACTAAGTGCATTTGCCTTATTTAGATATTCTTGAGTTGATGTAAAAACCCATTTCCCATTTTGTTTAGAAACAAGCGATTTTTCTAAATTATATTTTTCTAATTGGTAATACGGAAAATCGAAAAGACGGGTTATTTTTTGCATACTAGGTTTCTGATAAGTAATTGCAAAATAGGAAAATTAAAAGGATTTTCAAATATGTTAACAATTCGACGCAAGCGCTTAAATAGATTTTAAGATGATTAATTGAAGCATTAACGTTAATCCACGAGCTTTTTATAACCTGCTATAATGTTAATTAACTTTTTAGACTTAATACATGTCTAAAAATCCCAATTTTAAACGCGTTACTGACAAATATCACCTTGTAGGAAACCAGAGTATCTAATTTTGTATTATCAAAACTGAATGTGGATTATTCAAAATATTAATACAAGAAATAATGGAAGTAAAACAATTTAATTATGGGATTTGGACTGATGAGGTCAATGTCAGAGATTTTGTTATAAAGAACATCACTCCATATTATGGAACTCACGAATTTTTGGTAGGACCAACTGCAAGAACTAAAAACCTTTGGGAGATTTGTAAAAAAGCAACTAAAGAAGAAAGACAAAACAACGGCGTAAGATCCGTTGACACGAATACTATTTCTACCGTAAGTGCTTTTGATGCAGGTTATATAGATAAGAAAAATGAGGTAATAATAGGGTTACAGACTGATGAGTTATTAAAACGCACGATGAAACCTTTTGGAGGCTTTAAAGTTGTTCAAAAAGCATTGTCCGAACATGGTTTGGTACCTAATGAAACTTTAACAGAGTTATTCTCTAAATATGTAAAAACACATAATGATGGTGTTTTTGATGCATATACAAAAGAGATTAAGAAATACAGATCTCTAGGATTTTTAACTGGACTCCCAGATAACTATGCCCGGGGAAGAATCATTGGAGATTATAGAAGGGTAGCTCTTTATGGAATTAATTTTCTGATTGAATCTAAAAAAGATGATTTAGCTAAAATTAAAGGACCTATGACCGATGCTGTTATTCGTCTGCGTGAAGAGGTTTCTGAGCAAATAAAATCATTGAACGAAATGGTTGAGTTAGGGACCAAGTACAATTTGGATTTAAGTCGTCCTGCTGAAAATGCGCAAGAAGCTGTTCAATGGACCTATATGGCATATTTGGCAGCTGTTAAAGAGCAAGATGGTGCTGCCATGTCACTAGGTAACGTGTCAACCTTTTTGGATATATATATTCAAAATGATATTCAAGAAGGCTTAATTACAGAAGTAGAAGCTCAGGAGTATATTGATCAGTTTGTAATGAAATTGCGTATGGTTCGTCATTTACGAATGGGTGCGTACGATGAGATATTTGCAGGGGATCCAACATGGGTAACCGAGGCAATTGGGGGAATGTTTGAAGATGGTAGAACAAAGGTGACAAAAACATCTTTTAGGTTTTTAAATACGTTGTATAATTTGGGTCCGTCTCCCGAACCTAATATGACTATTCTTTGGGCAAAAGATTTGCCAGAAAATTTTAAATCTTACTGTGCAAAGGTTTCTATAGATACATCATCAATTCAGTTTGAAAATGATGAACTAATGAGAAAAAGTAGGGGATCTGATGATTATGGTATTGCTTGTTGTGTTTCACATCAAGATTTAGGAAAATCCATTCAGTTTTTTGGAGCCAGAACCAATTTAGCAAAAACATTGCTATTGGCAATTAACGGTGGTAGATGCGAGATTACGGGAACTCAAATTGTTGAAGGTATTGAGCCTTGTAATTGTGAATATTTAAACTTTGATAAAGTAATGGCTAATTTTAAAATAGCCATGAAGCATGTTGCCCGAGTTTATAACGACTCCATGAATATTATTCATTACATGCATGATAAGTATTACTACGAAAAAGCGCAAATGGCATTAATAGATACCAACCCAAGCATAAACATTGCATATGGTATAGCTGGTTTATCTATAGTAGCAGATTCTCTTTCAGCAATTAAATACGCAAAGGTAAAACCAATTAGAAACGAAGATGGCTTAACTATAGATTTTAAAATCCAAGGAGAATTTCCATGTTATGGTAATGATGATGATAGAGTAGATGAATTGGCGGCAAAAGCAGTAGCCGATTTCAATAATGAATTAAAACAATTGTCCGTATACAAAAATGCAGAACCAACAATGTCTGTATTAACTATAACATCTAACGTGTCTTATGGTAAAAAAACAGGAGCAACGCCTGATGGAAGAGCAATGGGAATTCCCTTTGCACCAGGAGCTAATCCAATGCACGGAAGAGATTCTCAGGGAGCGATAGCATCTTTAAATTCTGTTGCGAAAATCAATTATGAAGATTCTCAAGATGGAATATCCAATACATTTTCGATTGTACCAAAATCGTTAGGAGCAGATGACAGTAGTCGAACTGAAAATTTAGTAGCGATTTTGGATGGTTACTTTTCTAAAAAAGCACAACATGTAAATGTAAATGTGTTGAATAAAGAAACTTTGTTGGATGCAATGAAACACCCAGAAGAGTATCCACAATTAACCATTCGTGTTTCTGGCTACGCTGTTAATTTTGTTAGGTTAACTAAAGAACAGCAATTAGAGGTGATAACACGTTCGTTTCATGAATCCATGTAGTTAGTTTATTAATATTTTGAGAGTATCTGGAAAAGAGGTGTAAAAACTTCTTTTTCCAGATACTTATTGTAAAAATTAATCTATTAAAACACAAAATAACATATTAAGAGTGCATTCTATTGAGTCCTTTGGAACTCATGATGGTCCGGGAATTCGATTAGTGATTTTTTTACAAGGTTGTAAATTAAAGTGCTTGTATTGCCATAATCCAGATACTATTGACACTTCTGGAGGAAGTCTAATGCATATTGATGAGTTGGTTGAAAAAGCGGTAAAAATGAAACCTTACTTTTCTGAGAAGGGAGGAGTTACTGTTTCCGGAGGTGAACCTTTATTGCAATCTAAAGAGTTAATATCATTTTTTAAAAGACTTAAGCAAGAAGGTATACATACCAATATTGATACAAACGGGAGAATTCTAAATCATTTCACTAAAACATTGTTGGATGATTATACAGATTTGGTAATGCTTGATATAAAACATATGACTGAGGAAGGTTATAAAGCTATAACTGGAGTACCAAATAATGAAACCACATTCACTTTTGCCAAACACAGAGAGGCATCAGGAAAAAAAATGTGGTTGCGATATGTTTTAATACCCGGAATTACCAATATACCAGAACTACTACACCAAATGGGAAGTTATTTTAAAAATTATAAAACCATCGAAAAAATAGAACTGCAACCGTACCATAAATTAGGAATCCATAAATGGAAAGCACTGGGCTGGAATTATCAGTTAAAAGATACTAGGGAGAATACAGATGACGAGATTAATACTGCGGTGGAGATACTAAAAAACTACTTTAAGAAGGTTAAAGTAAATTAAAAATTTTTCCTGACTAAAATAAAATATTATGAAAACAGAAAAACTTAAAAACCGCTGGTTAATAGCTGCTTCTGCTGTTGGAATTCACATTTCAATAGGATCTGTATATGCATATTCTGTTATGACTAATCCAGTTAAAGATATTTTTGATGTTGACGGAAGTGTAATAAAATGGGCATTTAAAATAGCTATATTACTATTGGGTTTATCTGCTGCTTTTTTAGGAAAATGGGTGGAGAAAGTGGGGCCTAAAATTAGTGGGACCACTGCAGGAATATTTTACGGAATAGGAATTTTGGGTTCTGGTTTGGCTGTACAATTGGAGTCATTATTGTTGTTTTATTTATGTTATGGAGTTATAGGAGGTATTGGATTGGGACTTGGATATATTACTCCTGTAAGTACTTTGGTGAAATGGTTTCCAGATAGGAGAGGATTGGCAACCGGTATGGCTATCATGGGCTTTGGCTTTGCAGCCTTAATTTTTGGTCCGGTAATGCAATCTCTTTTTGATGCTGTTGGAGTCGCTAATGCTTTCTACGTTTTGGGTATTGTATATATGATTTTAATATTATCTTCTGCAAGATATATTGAAAGTCCGCCAGAAAGATACCTTCCAAAAGGTTTTAAACCCGGAGAAGGAGGAAATATAAAAGCCGACATCGCTAATATTGATGCAGATGCTTCCTTAAAAACATCACGTTTTTATTATATATGGATTATGATGTTTATTAATATTGCTTGTGGAATTGCAATTATATCAGCTGCCAGTCCAATGATGCAAGAAAAACTAAATTATACTCCAATGGAGGCCGCAGCTATTGTTGGCCTAATTGGTGTTTTTAATGGTTTAGGTAGAATTATATGGTCTGGTTTATCAGATTATTTAGGAAGAGCAAATACCTACATAATTTTCTTTGTATTTCAAATATTGGCATTTTTCTTTTTACCAAAAATAGCTACGGAATTAGTGTTTTTAGTGGTGTTATTTACTGTGATTACTATGTACGGTGGAGGTTTTGCTACATTACCGGCATTTTTAGGAGATTTGTTTGGTACAAAACAATTAGGGGCAATACATGGAATGGTTTTGGCGGCTTGGGGATTAGCTGGAGTTGTTGGTCCTACCGTTTACGATGTTGTTAAAAATGCCACAGGTTCTTTAAATGCAACTTTAGAAGTTTTTGCAGGATTATTCGTAGTGGCATTAGTGATTTCTTTTTTAATGAGGATGGAAGTATCAAAAGCCTATAAGAAGCAGAAAAAGCAACTTAAAACAATGTAGTTCTCTTAAAACAACATAGCTTTATCCCCAAAATATTTTCATTCTGAGGTTTCTTTTTATCTATATTCCAGATACTTACAAGTGTAAAATATCGAAAAACTCCATTCGTCTACAATAAATAACATCTTATCAGGTTATATATCCATCTTAACTTTTTGTAGGAAAAATCTTTATTATTAAATAGTAGATTTACTTTTCATTACTCAAATCTTTATAGCATGGAAAAAAAATACTTTAGCACAAATCTGTCCTTTAAAATATTCTTTGCCGTTTTTTTAGGACTATGTTGTACTTCTTTTGCAGAGGCGCAGTCAGATCCTTTTCAATGTGATTTTAATGCCTATCTGTTTCAGCGTAATGATATTTACGCATTGGATTTAGCATCTGGAAGTTCTTATTTAGTAGCTGAAGATATTGTAGACGGTAACATTAATGCAGCTGCCTATAATTCAGCGGATGGATATATCTGGGGATATCTTTCCACACCTCAAATTTCAATAGTACGTATTGGAAAAGATTTTTCAACGGATGTATACCAAATAAATAATTTACCAAATACGGGAAATAGATATGTTGGGGATATTAGTATAGACGGAATTTATTATATCCGAGCTGGTGCAACAACCTATCATTCCATTGACTTAAATCCTGAATCTAATACGCATTTAGAGTATTTAGGAGAACATACCTTAGATGTAAGTATAAACATTCATGATTGGGCATTTAATGCTGCTGATGGCAAGTTGTATACTGTTGAGAAGGGTTCAAACCATTTGTATAGAATTACAGCTGAGACTGGTGTATCTGAAGATTTAGGAGAAGTTCCTATTTTATCAGGTTTTAATTACACATATGGTGCTAACTATTTTGATGTAGACGGAAATTTTTACGTTTCTGCAAATCAAACAGGATCTGTATATGTTATTAACAATGTACATACGCTAACTAGTGGGAGCTCAATTTCTTCGAATATTTTTGCCTTTGGACCTTCGAGTTCGTTAAACGACGGGGCTCGTTGTCCTACCGCACCTGTACCACAAGAAGATTGTATTAATGGTATAGATGACGATGGAGATGGATTAGTAGATTGCGATGATCCCGCTTGTTCTGGAATAAGTGCGTGCCCGGTGATTACAACAACTTCTGGTGGAAATAGCGGAGGATTAGAAAGTAATGATAGATTAGCTGATTTAATAAGCAGAAGAAATTATAACCGAGCTAAAAATAATTATGTATTTGACAAGCGTTCTGCAAAAAGACTGGAAAAAAGTGCCAGATACAAAAAAAGTGGAAAGTACTCTTCAGTTAATATTCCATTGAATACTTTGGTGCCATACGATATTATAGGAGAATCAACTGTGATAGAATCTTCTCCTGCTGATTTACTTGAATTAACCAATGCCTCCGATATTCATTCTGTGGATTATTTAAGAGATTCTGAAACCATTGGAGCGTTAATGGTAATAAAAACGGAAGATAAGGTTTATGAGCACAGTAAGTTTATTTGTGATCGTTTCTTAGGAGCTGAGCTATTATCGGTATCTAATATTCAGATTAGAGAAAAAGATTTTATAAAATCAAGAATTAAGCAGGCGGACGGTAGTATTGAATTTGCACTAACATTTTCCGCAAGGCTAGATGAAAAACAAAAATTTGTAATTGAGTCACATTGGAATATAGATGCATATGAACCAAATACCATGTACTATAACTTTCAAATTTGGTCAAATTCCATTGATAACCTAATTAAACTAGGCGAAGAAATTTTGGAATTACTTGAGTCTAATACTAAAATTGATGATTACGTTGGCTCAACTCCACCACCAGTATTTGTAAAGTCCGCGAGCTACAAGGGTGGTAAAATAAACATGCAAGTGGTAAATAACAACTATACCTCTGATATTTACATGGATGGTGGTTTAAAACGTACGGAAACCAGTGAAACAGATAAGTTGAATTTTCAGGCAACGTTAGACGGACGTATAAATAAAATATCTGTTGATACCGGTGAGTTGTTTGATTTTGGATTTAGAATTAACCCTTCTACAGGCGGAACTCCTGATGATTTATTCGTTGCAGATGCTCCATGGGGATTAGATGATTCTTCGGTTGGAACAGAAGTAACTTCTTATGAGGTAAAACAAAATGATAGACCTTATATGGGTGAAGGTTACAGTGTAGAAAGAGGAATAGAGTTATCTGGAAAAACAAGTAGCTATTTGGGCGTATATCGTGCTTTTAGTCCTAGATTTTTGGCAGTAGACTTATCAGAATATGAAAATTTATCTTTTGAGGCTTCTGGAACAGGAATTATGGAGGTTAAACTTTTGAAAGGCAATGGAGACGAATTTGTGACAGAAGTTGTGCTGGAAACTGATAAAAAAGAATTCTCTATACCTGGAGCGGCCTTTAAAAATAGTGATGGGCTTCCAGCAGATTTTACTAGCTTAAAAGTGCTTACATTTAATTTAAAGGCAAATGGAGGAAGTCAAGAGGATAAGAGTTTAAGTTTATCAAATGTAGATTTTAACAATGCAGAAGCTTCTGCTGAGGATATTATAACCGATGATAATAAAAAATCGTTGTTAATACCTAATCCAGTGGTGTCTAAAAGTACTTTGCATTTCTTTGATGACAAAAATGGAAAATATACATTCCAGCTATTTACTCTTGGAGGCCATTTATTGTCAGCTTACACGCAAAAAGGAGATATTCAGCAAGGTCAAAACGAAATAATTTTTTCACGAAAAAACCTTCCATCAGGGTTGTATCTCTATAAAATAGAAAGCTCTAACAGTAAAACATGGAGCGGAAAAATGATTATTAGATAATCAACATTTTTGACTAATTAGGATTGTAAAACACAGGTGATTTTTTTAAATCACCTGTGTTTTTATTTTTTTGATATTACCCAATTATAAGCATTTTCAAAGGCTTCTAACCAGGGCGAAACTTCATCTTGTCTGTCCGTAGGGTAGTGTGCCCAATTCCATGGAAACGTTGAGCGTTCAAGATGTGGCATTGTTACTAGGTGACGCCCTGAACTATCACACATCATAGCAGTATTAAAATCACTTCCGTTTGGATTTGCAGGGTAACCTTCATAACCATATTTTGCAACAATTTGATATTTGTCTTCACCGTATGGTAAGTTAAATTTACCTTCTCCATGCGATATCCAAACGCCTAAAGTATTTCCAGCTAAGGTGGATAGCATAATAGAGTTGTTTTCCTGAATTTTAACCGATGTAAAGTTACTCTCGTGTTTGTTAGAATCATTATGTACCATTTTACCATGCGTTTCATGGTCTGGGTTTATTAAATCTAACTCCATAAATAACTGACAACCGTTACAAATACCAACAGAAAGTGTATCTGGTCTTGCAAAGAAATTCTTAATTACTGCATTTGCTTTTTCATTATATTTTATGGCTCCAGCCCAACCTTTGGCGCTTCCTAATACGTCCGAATTAGAGAACCCTCCAACAGCACCTAAAAATTGAATATCTTCTAGAGTTTCACGACCAGAAATTAAATCGGTCATATGTACATCCTTTACATCAAAACCAGCTAAATACATTGCATTTGCCATTTCGCGCTCAGAATTACTTCCTTTTTCTCTTAAAATAGCAGCTTTTGGCCTCATTTCGACTCCGCTCAATGAGTTTCTGTCCTTCAATTTTCCAGTGAAATTTTCAGGAAATGTATATTGTAAATGTTGATTTTTATAATTGTCGTAACGGTCTTTTGCTAAGTTGTTTGCCGTTTGTTTGTCATCTAATAAATAGGATGTTTTAAACCAAGTATCTCGTAATGAACTTACATTTAAGCCTATTTCCATACCACCGTTTTTAATAGTAAGTGTAGCTTCAGAAGAAACCGTTCCTATTTTTTTGAAGTCGATATTAGCATTACTTAAAACAGTCTCAATGGAAGCATCCTTGGCTTGTAACACAATACCAGAGTTTTCAGCAAAAAGAAGTTTTATAGAGTCTTGTTCGTTTAAAGAACTAAGGTCTAAATTGGCTCCTAGATTAACATCTGCAAAACATAATTCTAATAAAGTGGTAATTAAACCACCAGAGGCAACATCGTGACCTGCAAGTATTTGACCTTCTTTAATTAAAGTTTGAATAGTATTAAATACCGTTTTTACATACCCAGCATCTTTTACATTTGGCGCTTCATTACCAATGGTATTTAAAACTTGCGCAAAAGAAGAACCACCTAGTTTAAAGGTGTCTTGTGATAGGTTGATGTAGTATATGTCTCCACCATCTTTTTGTAAAACAGGCTCTACTACTTTAGTAATATCATTACAGTTACCAGCAGCAGAAATAATAACCGTACCTGGAGAAATAACATCGCCATCGGTATATTTTTGCTTCATAGAAAGCGAATCCTTTCCTGTTGGTACGTTGATGCCTAAAGCGATAGAAAAGTCAGACACCGCTTCAACTGCTTTGTATAAACGTGCATCTTCACCTTCATTTTTACAAGGCCACATCCAGTTGGCAGATAGGGAAACAGATTGTAATCCGTCTTTTAAAGGAGCCCAAATTATATTGGTTAACGCTTCTGTAATACTATTTTTACTTCCAGCAGCAGGATCTATTAAAGCAGAAATAGGAGAGTGTCCAATAGAAGTAGCAATACCTTCTTTTCCTTTAAAATCTAGTGCCATAACACCACAGTTATTTAGTGGTAACTGTAATGGTCCTGCACATTGTTGTTTGGCAACACGACCACCAACACAACGGTCTACTTTGTTTGTTAGCCAATCTTTAGAGGCAACAGCCTCTAACTGTAATACTTGCTCTAAATAATCATGAAAATTTTCTAATTTATATTCTGGCGCGTCGTAAGTACGAGCTACTGTATTATCTGTTAAAATTGTTTTAGGAGAGCTTCCAAAAATATCAGATAAAGCTACATCCATAGGTTTTTCCCCTGTGGTACTAGACTCAAACGTAAAACGGTCATCTGTAGTAACATCGCCAACTTCGTACATTGGAGAGCGCTCACGTTCTGCAATCTCTTTAAGTAAGCTAGTATCTTCTTTACCAATAACTAATCCCATACGTTCTTGAGACTCATTACCTATAATTTCTTTAGCAGATAGGGTAGGGTCACCAACAGGAAGTTTGTCTAAATCTATTTTTCCACCAGTTTCTTCTACTAATTCTGATAAACAATTTAAATGTCCACCAGCACCATGATCATGAATAGATACAATAGGGTTAGCATCACTCTCCACCATTCCACGAATTGCATTGGCCGCACGTTTTTGCATTTCTGGATTAGAACGTTGTACGGCATTAAGTTCTATGGCAGAACTAAATTCACCAGTATCTGCACTAGAAACAGCTGCGCCCCCCATACCAATACGGTAATTGTCACCACCAAGGATAACAATTTTATCTCCTTCTTCTGGTTTTGCTTTTATGGCTTGCGATGCTTTTCCATAACCAATACCACCAGCTTGCATAATAACTTTGTCAAACCCTAAACGGCGAGGATTGTCACTAGAAGACTCTTCTTCTTTATGTTCAAACGTAAGTACAGAACCATTAATTAAAGGCTGTCCAAATTTATTACCAAAGTCTGATGCTCCGTTAGATGCTTTTATTAAAATATCCATTGGAGTTTGGTATAGCCATTTACGTTCTGCTAATCCATTTTCCCATTTTCTGTCTTTTTCTAATCTAGAATATGCGGTCATATAAACCGCAGTTCCTGCTAATGGCAATGAGCCTTGTCCACCAGCTAAACGGTCTCTAATTTCACCACCTGAACCCGTAGCAGCCCCGTTAAAAGGTTCTACAGTAGTAGGAAAATTATGTGTTTCTGCTTTTAAAGAAATAACAGAATCGAATTTCTCTTCTTGATAAAAATCTGGTTTGTTAGCTGTTTTAGGAGCAAATTGTATTACTTCTGGGCCTTTTACAAAGGCAACATTATCCTTATATGCAGAAACAATATCGTTATGATTTTCTTGAGATGTTTTTTTAATCAACTTAAACAGAGAAGTTGGCATTTGTTCACCATCAATAACAAAATCACCATTAAATATTTTATGGCGGCAGTGTTCTGAGTTTACTTGACTAAAACCAAAAACTTCAGAATCAGTTAATTTTCTACCAATTTTTTTAGATACACCATTCAAATATTCAACCTCCTCGTCACTAAGAGCAAGACCCTCTTTAGCATTATATGCAGCAATATCTTCTATCTCTAAAATTGGTTCTGGTTTAATATCAATGGTGAACGTATTTTGATTTATACTCTCGAATTTTTGAGAAAGCATAGGGTCAAAGTCAGAAAAGTCTTTTGTTACACTATAAAACTCCTCAATTCTTATCACTCCAGTGATACCCATATTTTGAGTAATTTCCGTAGCATTAGTACTCCAGGGGGTTATCATTGCTGCCCTTGGTCCAATAAAAAAGGCGTCTAGAGACGCCGCGTTTATTTTTGGTTGGTTGCCAAACAACCAAACTAATTTGTTTATATTTTCATCAGAAAGTTCGCCAGTAGTTTGTACTGCAAAAACTTTATTCGTCGCATCCCCGAAAAAATGAATCATTGAGCCGTAAATTGTTAGGTTTTAGAAACCGCAAATTTACGTTTATTAAACGGTAAAATAAAGTGTGAATAATCAACAATTGTTAATTTCTTTCTGCAAACTGGCTATTGTCCTTTTTTCTCTAATAATGCCATGTAAAAACCATCAAAACCACTTGAGGACGCAAATATTTTTTTGTCTCCAACAAACGTAAAATCATCTCCTTCTTCAGAAGATAAAAAGGATTTCACTTGTTCTATATTTTCTTGCGGTAAAATAGAGCATGTTGCGTAAACCATTTTCCCTCCTGGTTTTACTATTTTACTATAGTTCCTGATGATTTCTTTTTGAGTAGTTACAATTTTGTCTACGAATTCTGGTTGTAGTTTCCATTTCGCGTCAGGGTTTCTACGTAGAATTCCTAATCCAGTACAAGGTGCATCAATTAACACGCGGTCTGCTTTACCATACAACTTTTTAATGACCTTTGAGGTATCAATAACTCTGGGTTCTATATTATGTGCCCCAGCTCGTTTTGCTCTTCTTTTTAACTCTTTAAGCTTATTTTCATAGATATCTAAAGCAATTAATTGCCCTTTATTTTCCATTAGGGCCGCTAGATGTAGTGCTTTTCCACCTGCACCGGCGCAGGTATCTACAACGCGCATACCTGGTTTAACATCAAGGAATTCAGATACTAACTGTGATGATGCATCTTGAACTTCAAAAAAACCTTTTTTAAATGCTTCAGAGGTGAAAACATTTCCGCGCTCAACAAGTTTTAAGGCAGATGAGTATCCTTTTAAAAATTCGGTGTCAATTCCAGCGTCTAAAAGAATTTTACGTAATTTTTCTTTAGAAGTCTTAAGTTCATTTGCTCTTAAAATTACATCAGCTTGCTTGTTTAAAGCTGTAATCTCTTTGTTCCAAAGTTTTTCTCCAAGCGATTTGGCACAGAGTTCGTCCATCCAATCAGGTATAGACTCTTTGTATTTTCGAATTTTAGAAAGCTCATCAAATTTTCCTTTTATTCTTCTTTCTGGAGTTGGCTCTATTTGTTTCCAATCGGGTAACTTAATTCCTTTTAAGACAGCCCATACAGCAAAGAGACGGAATAAATTAGGGCGAGAATACGGTGCTTTAACCTCCGCAATTTCAGAATACAGACGTTTCCAGCGTACAATGTCATATGTTGTTTCAGCTATAAAACCTCGGTCCCTTGCTCCCCATCTTTTATCAAATTTTAATACTTTTTGTACAACTTTATCTGCATATTCATTTTCGTTAAATATTAGATTTAACCCATCAACTACTGCAAATACTAGATTTCTGTGTAACTTCATTACTTAAAAAAATAAGGTTGCAAAGGTATTGTATTAGAAACGAATACGCTTATTTTTAGTTAAATTAATACTATGAAACAATTTTTAATAGTCGCGGTAGTTACTTTGTTCTTAATTTCTTGCGAAGAAAACGAGCAACAAAAAGTTTTCACTACCGTAGAAGTGCAAACTTTGTTTATGGATTCTATAAGTATTAGAGCCATTGAAATTATGGACGGTAGTTTAGCTTTTGCTTCTGATAAAGGAGTGTATGGTTCTGTAGATATTGAAACTAACGATGTGCTTTTAAATACTGAAAAGTTTCACACAAGCATTCCACATTTTCGTGCGGTCGCACATACAGACACTGATTTTTTTATGCTTTCCATTGGTAACCCCGCTTTACTTTATAAAACAGGGGAAAACGGAAAAATGGATTTAGTGTATAAGGAGGAAGCGGATAATGTGTTTTATGATGCCATGACTTTTTGGAATAATGATGAAGGAATTGCTGTTGGCGATAGCATGAATGGATGTTTATCTATAATTATAACCAGAGATGGTGGGAATACTTGGAGTAAAAGTGTTTGCGATGATTTGCCTATGGCGACTGATAAAGAAGGTGCTTTTGCTGCTAGTAACACAAACATAGTTGCACAAGGTGATAAAACATGGATTGTTACTACAAGCAGTCGGGTATATTATTCAGAAAATAAAGGTGTTACATGGGAAGTTTATGAAACGCCAATTTTAAGTAAAGAACCTACTCAAGGGATATATTCTCTAGATTTTTATGATGACAAAATTGGATTTGTAATTGGAGGAGATTATTTAAATCCTGAGGAAAACGCTCAAAACAAGGCAATTACCTTAGATGGAGGAAAAACATGGAATCTTGTTGCAAATGGAGCAAATCCGGGATACAAAAGTTGCGTGCAATTTGTACCTAATGCGAAAGGTAAGGCTTTGGTTTCTGTAGGTTTTACTGGGATTTCATATTCTAGTGATAAAGGAGCGCATTGGAAAAAATTATCCGAATCTTCGTTTTATACGATTCGTTTTTTAAATGATAGTATTGCCTATGCAGCTGGAAAAAATAAAATTGCCAAACTTGTTTTCAGATAAAAAAAGAGGTCAATAAAGACCTCTTTTAAATTAAACGTTTACTACAATATATCCTCTTCCTTTTTTCTGGTACCAAATACCTTTGTACTTGTATAGCTTTCTACCATTAACTTTTACTACTTTGTTTCCTCTTGGTAATGTTCTAATCGCAATACCTAAGGGAGCTGCACAAACCACATATTTTCGCCCTCTGGTTCTGTACCAAACACCTTCAGCAAAATGGTATTTAGCTCCTTTATGAACAATTAGTTTGGGTTTGTTAATTTTGGTCACAACTACACCATGTTTTGGGTAAATTTTTACAACTTTTCTTTGCGCAGTTACGGAGATTATTCCACCGAACAACATTCCAACGATTACCAACATTTTTAAACTTTTCATAGCATTTGTTTTATGGGTTATTATACTTCTTTGACTATGGAATTTAGGTATGGTTTAATGCAAAAAGGAGCCAATTGACTCCTTTTTTAGGTATTTTGTCGATTTTGATATTTTAATTTCTCGGAGGATGCTTCTGGCGATATTGCTTTATTAGTTTTCTTTTAAAACCATTTTCGGTTTGGATGAGAACAAATGTCTTTTTTGCAGAAATTACCTTTCTTATATCGGAAATAAACTTCTTTTCAATTTTATTTCTTTCTTCTTTTAAAAAGATATGAAGTTCCAGTAATTTGTTTACCTCATTTTCAGAAAGCTGTTCAACGTTTCTAAGTTTACTAAAAACCTCTGTTCTTTCGCGATAACGAAGAGTTTCAAGTTGTTCTTCATGCTTGTTGTAAATGGGCCAAAAATCTTGAGCCTCTTTACTTGTTAAGTCTAGTTTTTCTGTAATGTAAGCAACCTTTAACGATTTTATTTTTTCTTTATTTGGCTTGTGTTGCCCATAAAAATTGCCGGTTATTAGCAATAATATTACTATCGTAAAATGTTTAATATTCATCACTTTCAATATTTAACTCGTTTATATAATCAGTATTGTCATCTAAATAGTTAACAATATCCTCGTCATTAATTGTGGTTTCTAACACGTCATTTAGCTCTAAATCGTCAACTGGTATTACTTCCGCTATTTCGTAGGTAGACAGACCTAAATCGGTATCTTCAAAATATGCATCGATTTCTGAACTAGCTAAATCACTTATGTTGATATTATTAGGTTTGTTTGGTTGTATGGTAAAAAACAAAAGTAAAACAGCTGCTACAGCAATGGCACTATAATAGTACTTTTTATATGATTTAAGCGTAATTACTTTTGTAGGCTTTTCATCAAGTTTACTAGTAATGTTTTTGTGAAGAGAATTAAAATAGCTCTCAGGTATTTTAAAACCTTCATTTTTAGGAATGCTTGACTGGTCTTCTGAAGCAATTTTATTCAAAAGATTGTCATTAAAAGTGTCCAGATAATCTCCTGGAACCTTAAACCCGCTATTTTTGTTAGTCTTTTTCACTATTCGTTTTTTAAAAAAGCCTCAATTTTTTTTACCGCTAAATGATACGATGCTTTTAAACCGCCAACCGATGTATCTAGAATGCTTGAAATTTCCTCATATTTTAGCTCTTCAAAATATTTCATATTAAAAATTAGCTTTTGCTTTTCTGGTAAGCTGGCAATTGCTTTTTGAAGGTTGAGTTGAATTTCATCTCCTTCAAAATAAACATCCGCTTTTAAGTTGTTTACCATTGTTTGCTGAAGTTCCGCATCATTAATCCCTAATTTTTTTGATTTCGATTTTAAAAAAGTCAAAGATTCATTAGTAGCTATTCTATACATCCAGGAATACAGTTTACTTTCACCTTTAAAGTTATGTATGTTTTTGTATACTTTAATAAAGGTGTTTTGTAACACATCATCCGTATCATCATGATTAAGTACAATACGTCTTATATGCCAATAAAGCCTTTCTTTATAGGTGTTAACAAGCATTTCGAAAGCTTTTGCTTGCGTTTCGGTTTGCTTTAGTTCAGCTATTAATGTTTGTTCAGCTATCAATAGTTTTAACTTAAGTTCAATGCTTTGACTATAAAAACGATTAAAGGTTTAATATAGAGAACCGTTTATTGGAAAATGCACTTGTAAACTCTAAGTTAAACGATTTTTTTATCCAAGTGATTGCATATCAACAAGCTTTTTGTAGACATTGTTATTGTTTAGCAATTCTTGGTGCGTACCTTGCTCAACAATTTTCCCTTTTTGAAGAACCACAATGGTGTCTGCATTTTGAATCGTAGAAAGTCTATGAGCGATGACTATTGATGTTCTGTTTTGCATCATTTTGTTTAGTGCATCTTGAACAAGACGTTCACTTTCGGTATCAAGGGCAGAGGTAGCCTCATCCAATATCATAATTGGAGGATTTTTTAAAACAGCTCTAGCAATAGACAGTCGTTGTTTTTGTCCACCGCTTAATTTACTTCCGCTGTCCCCAATATTAGTACTATAACCATTGGGCAGGTCTAATATAAAATCATGAGCATTGGCAATTTTAGCAGCAGCAATGATTTCTTCTTCGGTGGCATTTTCTTTACCAAGGCTTATGTTGTTTTTAACGGTGTCATTAAACAATATAGAATCTTGTGTTACCAAGCCCATTAAATCGCGAAGCGATTTTTTAGTTAAGTCTTTAATGTTGTTTTGGTCAATGAATATTTCCCCGTTATTTACATCATAAAAACGAGTAATCAGATTTGCTATGGTACTTTTTCCACTGCCAGATTGACCTACAAGTGCTACAGTATTACCTTTGTTTACCTCAAGGTTAAAGCCTTTTAAAACATATTCGTCTTCATATTTAAATGATATGTTACTCAGTTTTATACTTTTATTAAAGTTTGATGTGGTAATTGCATTTTCTTTCTCAACGATTGGGTTTTTTGTTTCTAAAATTTCAAGAACCCGTTCTGCTGCTGCATTTCCCTTTTTTACATTAAAGGAGGCTTTACTCATAGATTTTGCCGGAGTAAGTACTCCGTAAGCAAGCCCCATGTAGCTAATAAAAGAAGCGGCGTCAAGTGTTTTATCTATCAATACCATTTTACCACCAAACCAAAGCAAAACACCAATAGTAAGTATTCCTAAAAACTCTCCAGATGGAGAGGCTAAATTTTGTCGGTTTAATAGGCTGTTTGAGTATTTAAAAAAACGGTTGGTAGAATTCGAAAAAACTTTAAAAAAACGAGATTCGGAATTAAAAGCTTTAATTACCCTAAGTCCACCTAATGTTTCTTCAATAATAGATAAAAATTGTCCTTGTTCTTTTTGAACATTGTCGGACTGTTTTTTAAGAGATTTTCCAATCCATGAAATAATTAGTCCTGATATTGGAATAAAAACAAAAACAAATAACGTTAGTTTGCCACTTATTAAAAACATTACTGCTATTGTAAAAACAATGGTAAGTGGTTCTCGTACAATAAGCTCTAAAACGGATAAAAAAGAATGTTGAATTTCTAAAACATCAGTTGTAATCCTTGCTATAACGTCACCTTTTCTTTTTTCAGAGTAAAAAGACAACGGTAAATCTGTTACCTTCTTATACATAGCATTTCTAACGTCTTTAAGCACTCCATTACGCAAAAAAGTAATGAAGTACATGGCTAAATAGTTAAAAATATTTTTGAGCAGAAATGTAACTACAACAAGTCCGATAACAATAACTAACCCTTTCATTTTGTCATCACTAGCATTTGTGGTAATCTGATAATTCATGTAATCCATGAAATAATCTTTCAGATTAGCTACGCCAGTGTATTCAGGGGAAGTATGTAGCTCTTTGTCTTTACCAAAAAGTACATTTAACATTGGCATTAACACTGCAAATGATAATGCACTGAAAAGAGCATAAAGAATATTAAAAAAAATATTTAAGTATCCATATTTGCTATATGGTTTTGCAAATTGAAGGATTTTCTTAAAATACTCCATTAAGAAAGTTTAAGTTCATCAAGGATGCGGTTCATTTTAGCATCTAATTCCGCATTAACTTTACTATAATTTTCTTTGTTATCTAAATTACTGTTAATACTAAAGTAAAATTTTATTTTAGGCTCGGTACCGCTTGGTCTGGCAGCCATTTTTGTTCCATCTTCAGTAATATAAATTAAAACATTAGATTTAGGAATATCAATAGCGGTTACTTCACCTGTAACCAAATTGGTGGATGTAGCTGTGTTATAATCTTCTACAGTGACAACTTTAGAACCGTCAATAGATGCAACAGGTTTTTCTTTAAAATCAATCATCATTTGTTTGATTTCTTCAGCACCTGAAATACCTTTCTTAGTTAACGATATAAGTTTCTCTTTGTAAAATCCAAAGTCAACATAACAATCTATAAGGTCTTTGTAAAATGAGCTTCCATTGGCTTTAGCATTAGCCGCAATTTCACATGCGAGCAGGGTAGAGGTAACTGCATCTTTATCTCTCACAAAATCACCAACCATAAAACCAAAACTTTCTTCGCCTCCACCAACAAAATCTTGATGCGGAAAATCTTTAATCATTTTGGCAATCCATTTAAAACCGGTTAACGCAACTTTGTATTCTACGTTATATGCTTCGGCTAATTTTTCCATCATAGGAGTGGAAACAATAGTAGAAGCAATATATTCATCACCTTTTAGCCCCTTAGCCTTACGCTGGTCTAACAAAAATTTAGTCATGAGAACCATAGTTTGGTTTCCGTTTAAAATTTCCATGTTACCTTCCAAATTTCTCACAGCAATACCAAGACGATCACTATCTGGATCAGTACCTACAACCATGTCTGCACCAATTTCTTCGGCCTTAGCTATAGCAATAGAAAGAGCTTCGGGCTCTTCTGGATTAGGGGAAACCACTGTAGGAAAGTTTCCATCTGGTTTGGCTTGTTCTTCTATTATGGTAACATTATTGTATCCCGCTCTTTTTAATACTTCAGGAATTGCAGTAATAGATGTCCCGTGTAATGAAGTGAATACAAGTTTAAAATCTTCTTTTCCTTTCGCATTAAAATTACCATTAGCAACAGAGGCTGTAATAAAACTTTCATCAGCTTCTTTGTCAATTAGTTCGATTAAACTTTCGTTAGCTTCGAATTTAATTTCTTCAAAAGAAAGCTTATTTATTTCGTTTATGATAGCAGCATCTTGAGGAGGAACAATTTGTCCACCATCAGTCCAATATACTTTGTATCCGTTGTATTCTGGGGGGTTATGAGAAGCTGTTAAAACAATACCAGCATGACATTCTAAGTCTCTTACCGCAAAAGATAGGGCAGGAGTAGTTCTTAATTCAGAAAACAAATATACTTGAATACCGTTTGCTGAAAACACTTCTGCAACCGTTCTTGCTAGTGTATCACTGTTATTTCTACAATCGTAAGCTATAACGACTTTAACTGTTTCTTCAGCGTATACTTTTTTTAAGTAGTTAGATAATCCTTGTGTGTTTTTACCTAGCGTATATTTATTAATACGGTTAGTGCCAACGCCCATCACCCCACGCATACCGCCTGTTCCGAATTCTAGGTTTTTATAAAAGCAGTCTTTTAATTTTTCCGTATCGGTTTGTTCTAAGCTTTGGATTTCTGTTCTAGTTTCTGCATCAAAAAAGTCTGATTGCCAAGATTTAATCGTATCTGTATATGCTTCCATTATTTTGTAAGAATTTTACTTCAAAAACTCAATTCTGTATTTTTTATTGTTTAATTTCTAGAGATTTACTTTATCTGAAATCGTATATCGCGTTTCATTTGGCCTTGACCTTATTAATATTTCACCTAAAAATCCAGTTAAAAAAAGCTGTGTTCCTAAAACCATTGCTGTTAATGAAATATAAAATTGAGGTCTATCCGTTATCAAACGCCCCATAGGGTTAATGAACACTTTATCTATTCCTAAATAAATTGCAAAGCTAAAGCCTATAAAGAACATTAGCACACCTAAAGCGCCAAAAAAATGCATAGGTCTTTTTCCAAATTTAGAAACAAACCATATTGTAATTAAGTCTAAAAAGCCATTTATAAACCGCTCAATTCCAAATTTTGTTTTCCCATACTTGCGAGCTTGGTGTTGCACTATTTGCTCTCCAATTTTCGTGAAACCTTCATTTTTAGCTAAAACAGGAATATATCTGTGCATTTCACCTGAAACTTTTATGTTTTTTACAACATCAAGTTTATAGGCTTTTAACCCACAATTAAAGTCATGAAGTTTAACCCCAGAAGTTTTTCTGGCGGCCCAATTGAAAAATTTTGAAGGAATATTTTTGGCAAGAACAGAATCGTATCTTTTCTTTTTCCAGCCCGAAATTAAATCGTAACCTTCTTCCGTAATTAATTTAAACAGAGCCGGAATCTCTTCTGGACTGTCCTGTAAATCAGCATCCATGGTAATAACTACATCTCCGGTAACGGCTTTAAAACCAGCATGAAGTGCCTGCGATTTACCAAAATTTTTAAAAAAACGAATACCTTTTACATTGGAGTTGGTAGCAGAAAGTTCAGAGATAATTTGCCACGAATTATCGGTGCTACCATCGTCTATAAAAAGTATTTCATATAAAAAATGATTGGATTGCATCACAGATACAATCCAATCATGGAGTTCTTTTAGGGAATCTTCTTCATTAAGTAAAGGTATCACAACGGATAACTGCATTTCCTTGTCTTAGTAATTCCCTTCAAAAATACTACAATTACTTTAATAAGCAGCTTCAGACTTTTGAAAAATTAATCCTCCTACTAATCCAATTACCAGCCCAATAATTGTATTAAGAATTAGTATTACAGGATATGCCATCCATGAAAACTTTTTTTGCATTTCAATACCTTGATCTACTTGCTCTTCTGTTAATTTAGGATTATCCATAAGGGCTTTTTGCTTTCCAATTTCATACATTTTATCCATGTATTCCGGCTCTATATAGTTGGAAAGAATAAAAAAGTATAATAATCCACATATAGCTCCTACTAAAGCAATACCTGCTCCTAGTTTTAAACCTTGTGATATATTTAAAATGTTTTGATTGGCTTTCTTAAATTGAATAATAGCTAAAATAATCACTACCGTTAATATAGTATAAGGAATAATATACTGTATTAAGGCATTTTGGTCGTAAATCATACCAGCCATATATATCATTAGCGAAAAAGCTATGCCAATAGCGGCATTTATTAGACCGTAGGTCCATGAAAATTTCCCGGTGGTAGGCTTGTTTTGTTCCATTTTTATTTTAGTTTTTAGGTTATTTGTGGTATTAGTTTGTGAAAACAAAAAATTGTTACAAAAAAAGAAAGGTAATTATTAATTTTTTTATTGTAAGATTGTAAAAAATAACTAAATTTGCACCTCTTTAAGAGAAAAGTATTTAAAGTTAAAAGTAATGAGAAAAGGAATACACCCAGAAAATTATAGATTAGTAGCATTTAAAGACATGTCTAATGAAGAAGTTTTTATTACTAAATCTACAGCAGATACCAAAGAAACTTTAGAAGTTGACGGTGTTGAGTATCCTTTAGTTAAGTTAGAGATTTCTAGAACTTCACATCCTTTTTACACAGGAAAAGCTAAGTTCTTGGATACAGCAGGTCGTATAGACAAGTTTAAGAACAAGTATAAGAAGTTCTCAAAAGCAGAGAAAAAAGAGGAGTAAAAGCCTTTTAAACAATATATTTTTTACACCCTCGATAGCTGATATCGAGGGTGTTTATTTTTATAACTTTGTCAGAAACTAAATAGCTTATGAATTATATTCTTTTCGACGGTAATGTAAGAGAAGCGCTGCTTCCATTTACGTATACAAGGCCTGTTGCAGACATACGCGTTGGTATTTTAACCATTAGAGAAAAATGGGAAAAGTATTTAGGGTATACTACAACTACAATTACTGAGGATTATTTAGGAGAAAAGTATCCAATGGTAGAAATGCAAGAAAATGTTCTTATAAATGCTTCTTTTTTACCAAATAAGGAATTGGTGGGGCTTGTTGAAGCGTTAAAAGAAAATGAAGCTGTTTTTTATGATGATGAGGTGGTTGCTTTTTTTACGAAGGAGACTCAGGAAGAAGTGGATTTTTCGACCTACAAGCATATTGATTTTGAAGGTGAGGCTATTAGAATTGAAAAAACGTGGGATATATTTTCTTATAACGATAAGGCGATTAAAGCGGATTTTAATTTTATTACCGAGGGAAGAAAAAGTCAGCCAATTTCTTCAACAAACAAAGTAATTAATCCTGAAAATATTTTTTTAGAGGAAGGAGCTAAGGTTGAGTATGCTATTTTAAATGCTACAGATGGTCCAATTTACGTAGGGAAAGACGCTGAAATATGGGAAGGAAGTATTATACGCGGAAGTTTGGCGTTATGCGAACATGCCACAGTAAAACTAGGGGCTAAAATATATGGAGGTACCACAGCGGGTCCTTATTGTAAAATAGGAGGAGAGATAAGTAATTCGGTGCTTTTTGGTTACTCCAGTAAAGGGCATGATGGCTTTTTAGGAAATTCGGTGTTAGGAGAGTGGTGTAATTTAGGGGCAGATACTAATAACTCTAATCTTAAAAATAACTACGCTAAAGTAAAACTTTGGAATTATGAAGCCGAAGGTTTTGAGCAAACTGGTTTGCAGTTCTGTGGATTAATAATGGGAGATCATAGCAAGACAGCAATAAATACTATGTTTAACACGGGAACTGTGGTAGGAGTTAATTCTAATGTATATGTTCCTGGTTTTCCACGCAACTTTGTGCCTAGCTTTAGTTGGGGAGGTGCTAATGGGTTCTCATCGTATGCAACCAAAAAGGCTTTTGAAGTAGCTAAAGTTGTAATGGCTCGCAGGGGAATTGAATTTGGTGAGGAAGATGCTAAAATTTTAAATCACGTTTTTGAATTGACAAAGCAGTGGCGTAAATACTAAAACTTTATGAAAAAGAAAGTTGCCTTCTATACTTTGGGTTGTAAACTCAATTTTTCGGAAACCTCTACGATTGCTAGGAGTTTTTCGGAAGAAGGTTTTGAACGGGTTGATTTTTCTGAAAAAGCTGATATGTATGTTATAAACACATGTTCGGTAACAGAAAATGCGGATAAAAAATTTAAAACAATTGTAAAGCAAGCGCAGAGCGTTAATCCTGATGCCTTTGTTGCTGCAATTGGTTGTTATGCACAATTAAAACCAAAAGATCTTGCTGCTGTTGACGGAGTAGATTTAGTTTTAGGAGCAACAGAGAAGTTTAAAATTACGGATTACGTAAACGATCTTTCTAAAAATGATTTTGGGGAAGTACATTCCTGTGAAATTGAGGATGCGGATTTTTACGTGGGGAGTTATGCGATTGGTGATAGAACTAGAGCGTTTTTAAAAGTTCAGGATGGTTGTGATTATAAGTGTACTTATTGCACTATTCCCTTGGCAAGAGGTATATCTCGAAGTGATACATTATCTAATGTTTTAAAAAATGCAGCCGAAATTTCATCAAAAGGAATTAAGGAAATTGTACTCACTGGTGTTAATATCGGGGATTATGGAAAAGGAGAGTTTGGAAACAAACGCCATGAACATACTTTTTTAGATTTAGTGAAAGCTCTGGATGAAGTAGAAGGAATACATAGACTCCGAATTTCATCTATTGAACCAAATTTATTGAAAAATGAGACAATAGATTTTGTTGCGAAAAGCAGCTCATTTGTTCCTCATTTTCATATTCCTTTACAAAGTGGGAGCGATGATTTGTTAAAACTAATGAAACGAAGATATCTAACCGATTTGTATATAGATAGAGTATCAAGTATTAAGTCGGTAATGCCTGACGCATGTATTGGTGTGGATGTTATTGTTGGTTTTCCTGGGGAAACTGAAGAACGCTTTTTAGAGACATATCATTTTTTAAGCGAATTGAATATTTCTTATTTACATGTGTTTACATATTCTGAACGAGATAATACCCCAGCTGCCGAAATGGAAGGTGTTGTACCTAAGAATATACGGAACAAGCGTAGTAAAATGCTCAGAGGATTATCGGTTAAAAAAAGAAGAGCTTTTTACGAAAGTCAACTAAAAACCAACAGAACTGTACTTTTTGAAGGAGAAAATAAAGAAGGTTATGTTCATGGATTTACAGAAAACTATGTAAAAGTAAAATCTCCATGGAACCCAGAGTTAATAAACACACTTCATGAAGTTGTGTTAACTGAAATTGATGAAGACGGTTTAGTAAGGTTTGAGTTTAGATAAAATCAATTTTAATAATATAGTGGAATATAAAAAGCCTTCGATTAATTAACAGAAGGCTTTTTATATATGTTTTTTTGTATTTAAATTCTAATACCTACCGGTAGCATTTCTTTGTATTGTCTGTTTTTTCTTAAAAAACCTGCAATTTGAGGGCTTGTTGGAACAACTCTTAAATTTTGATCTTGTATGTGGTGAAGTACAGATTTTATGAAGTCTTCTTTAAAATCTTCCTGAGTAATTTCCTCTGGAACAACAAGTTTAGTTAAAAAAACCTTTCTTTCTTGCGAAGAATATTCAATTTTGGCTAAATGTCCGTTAACATTAGCTTCAAATTGACGCAGAAAGCTATTGTCGTTAATTAATACTTCATTCATTATAGTGCAGTTTTAAAAATTGATTCCTAAGTAAGAAAATACGATGTTCTAAATTCGTATTTTTGGACACTTGCTATAGGTGCAAGTATGTTTTGAATTTTGCAAAACAGAAGGCAAAGATAAAAAGAAAAAAGCAAAAAACCTAGAAAACTAGGTAGTTACAAATATGGCGGTAGAGAAAATACATGTTTATTTCATGCCAGGTATGGCTGCTAACCCTTCAATTTTTAAAAATATTCTGCTACCTAAAGAAAAATTTCAATGTCATTTACTCGAGTGGTTTGTTCCGGAAAGGGGGATAAGTCTACAGGATTATGCCAAAGAAATGTGTAAGAAAATTACTCACGAGGTTCCCATTCTAATTGGGGTTTCGTTTGGAGGCGTTTTGGTGCAAGAAATGGCTAAGTATTTACAAGTTAAAAAGGTAATTATTGTGTCTAGTATAAAATCTGAGAGCGAACTTCCAAGAAAAATGCGCGTGGCTAGATACACAAAGATTCATAAGCTGTTACCCACAGGTTTGGTAAATAATGTAGAGTTAATGGCAAAATATGCGTTTGGAGAAAGGGTAAATAAACGCTTAAAACTGTATGAGGAATATTTGTCAATACGAGATAAACGTTATATGGATTGGGCACTGGATACTATGGTTAATTGGAAGCAGTCAGGGGTTTTAGAGGATATTGTTCATATTCATGGGGACAAGGATCCTGTTTTTCCAATTAAAAACATTAAAGATTGTATCAAAGTACCAAATGGAACTCATACTATGATAATACATCGGGCGAAATGGTTTAATGAGCGTCTTCCTGCAATTATTTTAGAATAAGTTAGTTGTTATTAATATATTTAAGTTTAAAAGAGGTTTTATGAAGCTATTAAAGAGTGTTTTAATGATTTTAGGTGTTTTTTTTGTGATTAGCACTTTGATTTTTGCAGTTCAGAATAAGGACGGTATTGGGCAAAAAGAAATTCTTGAAACTGTTGTTTTAGACACTTCTTCGGGGTATAAAATTTCAGCAATAGAAATTCCAGATAATTTAAATTTTGCAGATGAACCAGTACCATTTGAAGATCCTGAAATTATGGAGCGCGTGGATCGTGAATTTTTGGTAAATACGTATTGGCAATCTAATGCATTGTTGCTGATGAAACGAGCTCATAAATATTTTCCAATCATAGAGCCAATTTTAGCTAAAAATGGTATTCCAGATGATTTTAAATACTTGGCTGTGGCAGAAAGTGCTTTAACCAATGTGGTATCTCATGCAGGGGCAACAGGTTTTTGGCAAATTATGAAAGGTACAGGTAGGGAATATGGCTTGGAGGTAAATACTAATGTTGACGAGCGTTATCATTTAGAAAAATCTACTCAAGTGGCTTGTGACTATTTAAACAAATGGTATAAAAAATATGGTAGTTGGACACTTACTGCTGCTGCATATAATGCAGGCCCAGGTGCAATTAATAAGTACTTAAATATACAAAAGGTAGATAACTATTATGATTTGCTTTTAGGGCAAGAAACAGGGCGATATGTATTTAGAATAATGGCTATTAAAGAAATTCTTTCCAACCCTGAAAAATATGGTTTTGATATATCTAAGGACGATTTGTATAATGCTGTACCAACATTTAAGGTTGAAATACAGGAGCCAATATCTAGTTTTGCTGATTTTGCTCAAAAATATGAGATTAACTATAAAATATTAAAACGACACAATCCATGGTTGCGTGAGCCACATTTGAATAACAAGAGTGGTAAAAAGTATGTAATAGAAATACCAAATAAAGGGTACTACAAAGTGAAGTAAAAAAAGTTATAAAATAAGCATATAAAAAAATCCCTCCTGAGCTTTACACAAGAGGGATTTTTTATATTAAGAAATAAGAAAACTTAGATTTTCTTCATTTGTTGTTGCATCATTTTTATTTGATCTGTTAACATGTTGTTTTTGTCTAATTTTTTAGCTTCAGACAAAAGCATTGTAGCTTCTCTTTTTCTACGTTTTTGCATGGCTATACCAGCAAGACTAAGTTTTGCCATGGCAATATCATAATCCATAGTTAATCCAAGTTTTAAAGCTTTTTTAAAATACTTTTCAGCTTGTGTTAAATTTGTTTGAGAGTATATTATACCATGAAGATAATTGTAATACCCTTGTTGTTTTGTAATTAAAGCACTTTCTGGATTTTTAATTTTAGAAAGCCATTTTTGAGTGCCTTCTAAATCCTGTTTTCGCATTCTTAAGAAAGAAAGTAAAATAATTTCGTTTCTGAAGTATAAAAAAATGAATATTCCAGAAAGCAATATTAGAGATATTCCATTTCCAATATTTCCTTCTATAAATTGATAAATCGCATAAGCGATAATAAGACCAGCTATAACTAGCTTCAGGTTTTTATTAAACATTGTTACTCTTTAATTAATTCGTATGTAGTTGTTGATAGTATTGTAGTGGGTATTTCTTGGTTCCCCATCATAGTAATTACAGATGTTCCTGCCAATGAGCTTTCTACTTCCATATTTAAAATAAAACCTGAAGTAGCATCAGCTTTTACCATAGTCTCTTGCTTTCCGGATAATTTCATGGAAGTATTAGGGTCTGTAACATTCATTGTTACCTCCGCCGTAGCACCAAGCTCCGTTTTTACTTCATCTTGTCCCAAAAATGTCCAAGTATTAGTAGCTTCTAATTTTCCTGTGTATTCATTTGTCCAGGTGTCCTCTACATTAACTTTGATGTCAGGATAAATAAATGTCATTTGTTTGTAACTATTAGAAAGGGCTTCAGAACCAAACTCTTTTTCTAAGCCTTTTTTCATCATATTTTTTGAAAATTCGTCATCAATTCCTGAAGCATTGGACATTTTTGTGACCAAACTATCTCCTCCTTTAACTTCTAGAATATCTCCATTTTTAGCCAATAGCATTTGAACAGGACTATCTAAAAGACTATTGAAAATTTTTGACTGCATGTCACTTTCATTTACTTCCTTAGCTTTAACATCCATGATGGTTCCTTGAATGCTTGAAGTTATGTTTAAATTTAGATCCTTAAAAATTAGCTGTACATTATAATTTTCAGCCGTTTGTTCTAATACCGTAAACTCCAAAAGTCCCTCAATGCTATTATTTAAAACATGTTCGGCACCTTCTAAGCTTTGCGTTATAGTTTGTTTTGCTACTTGTTTAACTAAAAAAACATCACCCTTTTTTAAGTTATACTGGAGATTGGTTTGACCGTAAACACTAAAGGATAAAAGGGTTATTAGAAATAGAGATGCTATATATTTCATTTTGTAATTTGAGACCTATTAGAGATTGCAGCAAAAGTAATAAAAACTAACTGAAATATTTTTTTATTTAGATTTGCTAAAGCAAAAACTCTTTGTATATTTGCCCCCAGATTTTACGAACCCTATTTTGGTGTGTAAAAAGATTTAGAATTAAAGGATTATAAAGATATATTAAGATGAGCAAGAGAACTTTTCAACCATCAAAAAGAAAAAGAAAAAACAAACATGGCTTCAGAGAGCGCATGGCAACAGTTAATGGAAGAAAAGTATTAGCTAGAAGAAGAGCTAAAGGAAGAAAAAAACTTAGTGTATCATCAGAACCGAGACACAAAAAATAATGATTGCATTATTTAAAAAATATTAAGGTGTTACTTTTTTTATAAGTAGCACCTTTTTTTTATACTATTATTACATTACAAACAATTTTAAAATGCCCAAAAGAGAAGATTTAAAGTCAATTTTATTAGTAGGTTCAGGTCCAATTATTATAGGTCAAGCATGTGAGTTTGATTATGCAGGTTCACAGTCATTGCGTTCGTTAAGGGAAGATGGTATAGAAACTATTCTTATTAATAGTAACCCTGCAACAATAATGACAGATCCTTCTATGGCGGATTATGTTTATTTAAAACCACTTACAACAAAATCCATTGTAGAAATTTTAGAGGCGCATCCAAATATTGATGCTGTATTGCCTACTATGGGAGGACAAACAGCTTTAAACTTATGTTTAGAAGCTGATGAGAAAGGTATTTGGGAAGATCACAATGTAAAGCTCATAGGGGTAGATATTGATGCGATAAATATCACTGAAGACCGTGAGAAGTTTAGAGAGCTAATGTTGAAAATAGGAGTAGGAATGGCTCCTCAGGCAACGGCGACATCATTTTTAAAAGGAAAAGAAATTGCTCAACAATTTGGCTTTCCTTTAGTGATAAGGGCATCATACACGCTGGGTGGAGCAGGAGCTTCAATTGTATACAAACAAGAAGATTTTGATGAGTTATTAAGCCGAGGCTTAGAAATATCTCCTATTCATGAGGTGATGATAGATAAAGCCTTAATGGGCTGGAAAGAATATGAATTGGAGTTACTACGTGATAAAAATGATAACGTTGTAATTATTTGTACCATTGAAAACATGGATCCAATGGGGATTCATACTGGAGATTCTATTACGGTTGCTCCCGCTATGACCCTTTCTGATAAGACATTTCAGAAAATGCGCGACATGGCAATAAAAATGATGCGCAGCATTGGAGATTTTGAAGGAGGTTGTAATGTACAGTTTGCTGTTAGTCCTGATGAAAAAGAAGACATTATTGCAATTGAAATTAACCCTCGAGTATCTAGATCTTCTGCGTTAGCGTCAAAAGCTACAGGTTATCCAATTGCTAAAATAGCAACGAAGTTGGCTATTGGGTATTCTTTAGACGAATTAGATAACCAAATTACAAAATCTACTTCAGCATTATTTGAGCCTACTTTGGATTATGTGATTGTTAAGATTCCACGTTGGAACTTCGATAAATTTGAAGGGTCAGACCGTACTTTAGGTCTTCAGATGAAATCTGTTGGTGAAGTAATGGGTATTGGACGCTCTTTTCAAGAAGCATTGCACAAGGCAACCCAATCCTTAGAAATTAAGAGAAACGGTTTAGGAGCTGATGGTAAGGGGTATAAGAATTATGATACTATTATAAGTAAACTTACAATACCGAGTTGGGATAGGGTTTTTGTAATTTATGATGCCATACAAATGGGTATTCCATTAAGCAGAATTCATGAGATTACTAAAATTGACATGTGGTTCTTAAAGCAGTATGAGGAACTTCATCATTTAGAAAAAGAAATTTCAGAACATACTATAGCAAGTTTAGGCAAAGATTTATTGTTGGAGGCAAAGCAAAAAGGTTTTGCTGACCGTCAAATAGCTCATATGGTTGATTGCTATGAGAGTGAGGTTTATAAAAAACGAGAAGAACTTAATATTAATAGAGTTTATAAACTTGTTGATACTTGTGCTGCTGAGTTTAAAGCAATGACTCCGTATTATTATTCAACTTTTGAAGCGGAAATAGAAACGGCAGAAGGGGAACGATATGTTGCAAATGATAGCGTTGTTACGGATAAGAAAAAAATAGTTGTTTTAGGGTCTGGTCCAAACCGAATTGGGCAAGGTATTGAGTTTGATTACTGTTGTGTTCATGGGGTTTTAGCCGCTGCTGAATGTGGCTATGAAACGGTTATGATTAACTGTAATCCAGAAACGGTTTCTACTGATTTTGATACAGCAGATAAGCTTTATTTTGAGCCTGTTTTTTGGGAGCATATTTATGATATTATTCGTCATGAAAAGCCAGAAGGAGTTATTGTTCAACTTGGAGGACAGACTGCTTTAAAGTTAGCGGAAAAACTTTCTAAATATGGAATAAAAATTATTGGAACTAGTTTTGAAGCACTTGATTTAGCAGAAGACAGAGGTAACTTTTCGGAATTGTTAGAGAAAAACGATATTCCGTTCCCACGTTTTGGTGTTGCGGAAACAGCTGATGAGGCATTGCACTTAGCGGATGAATTAGATTTTCCATTACTTGTTAGACCATCATATGTTTTAGGTGGACAAGGAATGAAAATTGTAATAAACAAGGAAGAACTAGAACAACACGTTGTAGATTTATTACGTAAAATACCAAATAATAAGCTTTTATTGGACCATTATTTAGATGGAGCAATTGAAGCAGAAGCAGATGCTATTTGTGATGGAGAAGATGTTTATATTATTGGAATAATGGAGCATATTGAGCCTTGCGGGGTGCATTCTGGAGATTCTAATGCGACTTTGCCTCCTTTTAACTTAGGAGAGTTTGTAATGCAACAAATTAAGGATCACACCAAAAAAATTGCTTTAGCATTAAATACGGTAGGTTTAATTAATATTCAGTTTGCTATAAAAGATGACAAGGTATATATCATCGAGGCTAATCCTAGAGCTTCTAGAACAGTGCCTTTTATTGCAAAAGCGTATAAAGAACCTTACGTGAATTACGCAACTAAAGTTATGTTGGGAGAGAAAAAGGTAAAAGACTTTACGTTTAACCCTCAGCTAGATGGTTATGCCATTAAACAACCAGTATTTTCTTTTAATAAGTTTCCGAATGTGAATAAGAACTTAGGACCTGAAATGAAGAGTACAGGAGAAAGTATATTGTTTGTTGACAGTTTAAAGGATGATGAGTTTTACAACCTTTATTCAAGAAGAAAAATGTACTTGAGTAAGTAAATACAATTCATTTAGAAAAAACTCCATTTTCGGATAACTGAAAATGGAGTTTTTTTATTTTATAATTTCAATAGCATCGCATGTTCCTACAAAAGGAATACCGTTGCTTCCGAAAGCATAAGTAATTAGGCCAATATATACTTCGTTATCATAAACAGGAGCCATTCCTGGTAAATCACCAGTTGAATTATATAAAATCCAATTGTCGGAGGAAGTATTTCCGGATGTATTGGGAGTTTGCCAATATATTTTAAGAGTATTATTGTTGTCTCCTTCAACTTTTATATCAGCTCTTCCATTTGGAACAGTATTGGCTCCTATATCATTCACAGACGAATTTCCATTTACTGTATTTTTTCCTTCAATAGTGTATCCTGTTGAGCCTCTGTGTCCAACCACAACATGTGATGAGTTAATTGAATTAAAATCTTTAACATGTACTTGAATACCTGAAAATATATAAGGATTGTTGTTTGGTTCTGGAGCGGTTTGTGAGTCTGCAATTGTGCCAATACCTATGTTTCTAGCAATGAATTCAAATGGAAATGTGACCAATTTTGCATCTATTCTGCCTTGTTCTTGATTAAAATGCAGCGTTTTGTTATCTGTATTATCTGTTAACGAGGCATGATATCTACCCGAAGACATTATTACATCAGGTAAAACTGAGGCGTTGTTAGTTTCATAGTCAATTAAGTTACCAGAACCATCAAATGTATCAGTAAAACTTAAACCGTTTTCGAGTTGTTCCTTTTCTGGTGTAGTTTCAGAGTCGTTTTTAGAACAAGAAGTAATGAAAAATAGTAAGGCTAAAATTATATAATGCTGTTTCATAGCTAATTATAATTTAAAATTGCCTATATATAACGTGTTTTTTACGCGAATAGTACTTTTAGTTAAACCAAACAGCATAACCCTTTCTTCGTAATTCCAAAGCTAATTGCTCTTCTAAATTTAAGGCTTCAGTTCTTGTGCTAACGGGAGAAATGTGATTAAAAAGGCTTCCACGCAAATACAAACCATATTTTTTTACAATATTAGACGAAAGCTTGTAGCCTTTTTTATTGACATAACCTGTTTTGTGTTGTTCAAACCGCTCTTTAGGAGATTTACTGGTCATGCCAACGTAGAGACATTGAAGAACACCATTAAATTGAGGATTAGCATTTCTAAATTTGGTGTTTTCGGAGAACACTTTTTTAGAGAGTTCTATAACATATACGCGATACTGCGTTTTTGGCATTTGTTGTTTATTTGGAGGACAATTGCTTTTAATTTATTTTATATTCAATTGAACATTCTCTGATGAAATGGAAGCAATATGTTCTTCAATTTTAAATTCTGAAGCTTTAAATCTTGAAGTTCTTTTTATAGACTGTTCTTTACGAATAATACTTCTTGTAAAGCGCCGTAACCCTTGTTCGTTTTCAATAATTAAGCCAGGTATTAGAGAATTACTTCCATCTTCTTTTTTAGCAACCATGGTAAAGTAAGAAGAATTACAGTGCGTTTTTTTTCCGGTTGTAATATTTTCAGACTCAACACGAACACCAACAACCATTGAGGTTCTTCCTGTATAGTTTATTGACGCTTTTAAGGTAACAAGTTCGCCTACTTGGATAGGATTTAAGAAATCTACTTTATTAACCGAAGCAGTTACACAATAGCATTGAGAATGTTTAGAGGCACATGCAAAAGCTATTTGATCCATAAGATTTAAGATATGACCACCATGCACTTTTCCGCTAAAATTGGAGTGAGATGGAAGCATTAGTTCAGTTATAGATACTTGAGATTCAGATACGTGTTTAAATTTTTGCATGTTTATTTATTAAAATGGGGAGACTTTTCTTTGTTAACTTTGGTGATGAAATATTTGGTGTCTCCTAACCAAAAAAATGTGTCATAACGCTCTACGTAATCTAGCTTAACGTATTGACCCTGATACTTCTTCAAATTTTCGATGACTTCTTTATCTTTATCTAAAACAGAAAAAGTAAAAATTTGAGCACCTGAAATACCTTGGCTAATTTCACCTTCCCAAGTTTTAACAAGTACGCCTTTGTTACTTATTTTAATTAGCTCTCCAGAGCGAACACCTTCGCTGTAAGGAACATAATAAATAAATGCGTAATATCCAGCCAGAATAGCAATTAGCAGTATTACAACGCTACCAATTATTTTTTTCATTATTGTTTTAGTTTAGAGATTCAAGGTCGCTATCTTCCGCTCTTTTCAAGATAGGGTCTGGAATGGATTTTTTAGCCTTAGCACCCATTTTTTTAAGTTTTTCAATACTAATTATAATATTTCCTCTTCCTTCAACCAGCTTATTCATAGCTCCCTTGTATTCAGATTTTGCTTCATCCATTTTTTTACCAACCTTAGTAAGGTCACTTACAAAACCTTCAAATTTGTCATAAAGAGCTCCTGCTTGCCTGGCAATTTCAATAGCATTTCGTTGTTGTTTCTCGTTATTCCACATACTATCAATTGTACGAAGCGTAGCTAATAGGGTGGAAGGTGTTACAATTACTATATTCTGTTCAAAAGCTTTATTGTAAAGTGTAACATCAGTATTTATGGCAATAGCAAAAGCAGGTTCAATAGGAACAAACATTAAAACAAAATCAGGACTCTCCATGGTATATAAATCCTCGTATTTTTTTGCAGAAAGTTGGTCCACATGTTTACGTAATGATGAGAGATGGTCTTTTAAGAACTTTTCTTTTAAATCCTCTTCAGCATTTACATAGCGTTCATAATCTGTTAACGATACTTTGGAATCCACTATCATTTTTTTGCCATCTGGCAAATTAATAATAACATCGGGTAGTACTCGGCTACCGTCTTCTCTGGTAAAACTCTGCTGTACAGCGTATTCTCTATCTTTTTCTAAACCAGATTTTTCTAAAACTCTTTCTAAAACAAGCTCTCCCCAATTCCCTTGCATTTTACTATCACCCTTTAATGCTTTGGTAAGGTTCTCGGCTTCTTGGGTAATTTTTAAATTTTGATTTTGAAGATTCAGCAATTGTTCTTTAAGAGCGGAGTGGATGCTAATATTTTCTTTTTGACTTTCTTCTACCTTCTTTTCAAAGAGCTGAATTTTTTCTTGAAGTGGATGAAGAATGTTTTTTATATTTTTTTGATTTTGCTCAGTAAACTTATTGCTTTTTTCATCTAAAATCTTATTTGCTAAGTTTTCAAATTCTTTGGTGAATTTTTCTTGAAGTTTTTCAACCTCTTGTTTTTGCTCTGTGTTTTTTTGATTAAGATTTTCTATGTCAGCTTGATATCGTACAATTTGATTACTCATTTGTTCTTTTTCTTGCGACAAATGATTTCTGTGTTCAACTTCGTCCATTAATTTAGACTCCATTATGGTTAGATTATTCTGAAGTTGTTTCTCACGCTCTTCTAAAGCGCTTTGGCTTGATTTTGTTTTTAGATTTTGAATATAATTGCCAAGAAAGTAACCAATCGTAAGACAGATTATTCCAATTAATAAGTATATAATATATGGATTCATTAGAAGCTTTGCTTAGAAGAAGTAAAGATAGTGGTTTTAAGAATTAATTGTGAAAAGGTGGTAGGTTACTTTTTAACCCTAAATGAAGCGGTTTTAGAGTCAAAAACAATAGTTTCTGAAGGGAATAAATTATCAAAATGAGCATTGGTAATCAGACTTTCAGGTGTCCCAAATTGATTGTTGTTTTTTTTGAGAATCAACATTTTGTCACACATTTGAATGGCTAACTCTATTTCGTGAGTGGTAAATAAAATGGTTTTATTGGTTTTATTTGCAATGGACTTTAATAATTTTATTACCGTTGCTTTATGGTGTAAGTCTAAATGTGTAGTAGGTTCATCCAATAGCATAATTGGAGTGTCTTGAGCAAGTGCCCTAGCGATTAATGCACGTTGCAATTGTCCATCACTTAGTTGATAACATTTTCGATTTTTTAAATCTACTAAATCAACCATGTTTATAGCAGATTCAATCTTAGCTTCGTCCTTCATGGTTAGGGTTCCTAACCAATTGGTGTAGGGTTGTCTTCCAAGCGAAACTAATTCGGTTACGGATAAGTTTTTTGATGCAACCTGGTCAGTTAGTACCAGACTTACATTCACAGCTAACTCTTGGGCACTATAACTACCAATCTGTTTTTGATTTATAGAGATTTCTCCAGATAGTTTTTTTTGAATATTACCTAATGTTCTTAAAAGAGTGGATTTTCCAACACCATTTATACCAACAATAGCAGTAAGTTCTCCTTTTTGAACTTGAAAATCAATAACATCGCCAATAAAAGTTTGCTTTCCTTTATCAGCATAACCAATACGAAGGTTTTGAGCTTTAAAAACGTTATGTGAATTTTCAGTTTCTATAACTTAGATTTTAAAAAATCATTTTTCTTTTTCTAACCAATAACCAAATCACAATTGGAGCTCCAAAAAGCGAGGTAATTGCGTTAATAGGTAGAACATTGGCCGAAGTTGGTAATTGTGCAATACTATCGCAAATAAGCATTAAAATAGCGCCATAAATTAAAACGGCTGGAACCAGAACTTTATGGTCCGTTGTATTAAAAATTTGCCGTGTTAAATGTGGTACTGCTAAGCCGATAAATGCAATAGGACCAGCAAAAGCAGTAATTGTTCCTGCTAAAATTCCCGTTGCAGAAATAATTACGTATCGTTTTTTTTTGATATCAACCCCTAAGCTTCGAGCATAATTTTCACCCAATAGCATTGCGTTTAAAGTTTTAATTGCTGAAACACTTAATAAAACTCCTAAGGTGACTAAGCATGCAAGTAGTAAAACTTGATTCCATGATAGGTCTCCAATGCTACCAAATGACCAGTAAACATATCGTTGTAACTCTTCAGCATTTGAAAAAAAAGATAAAACACTTACAACTGCCGAAGTAAGACTTCCAAACATTAGTCCAATAATCAAAAGTGTCATAGTGTCTTTAACTTTAGAAGCAACAATCATTACAGACATTAGTACAACAAAACTCCCAATACTTGCTACTAAAACAATTGAAAAATTGCTCATTATAGTAAAAGCGAAAAAGCTACTCAACAATGATGAGCCCATAATTAACAAAGCTACACCAAGGCTAGCCCCAGAACTTATTCCTAAAACAAATGGTCCTGCAAGCGGATTTCTGAATAGAGTTTGCATTAGTAAGCCACTCAACGCTAACCCACTACCGGTTAATATTGCCGTTAAAGCTTTAGGTACTCTGTAATTCCAAATAATATATTTCCAAGATTCATTTTCAATCTTAGTGCCTAGTAAGGTGTTTAAAGTGTCTTTAAATGGAATTGAAACTGAACCAAAACATATATTAACCAGTAAAAACAATATTAACAAAAACGATAATATTGTGAAGAGCTTAATATGTTTGTTTTTGGTATTCATTTATTCCAAAGGCTGGTAAAAAAAAGACTTATAATTTGGTAAAAGTTCGGGATGAAAAATATGAATAAGGTCTTTCAATACCAAATCTGGTCTTGTGGCAGCTAGCTCAAAAAAGAGTATTCCACCTGTTTCACCCGTGGTACTGGTGAAAGAATATATGTTTTTCTCTTTAAAGGGTTTAAATTGCCCGTAGTGCGGGCTACTGCTTTTTAACTCACCGTATGTTTTAAAATTAGAGGGTGACAGCCAAAAATCTGCGTTTTGCGCAGTTTCTAAAACATTTTCCCACCCTAAAGAAAGGCTTCCGTTTTCAGTATTGTCCGACCAAAGGTAAGTGGTGTTGGCGTCCTTTAAAAATTGAGCAGCCCAACTTTTTCCGCCAGGTAAATACCAAACATCTTTAAACATGGCACCACACATTACGGTGGGCTTTTTTGTAGCTTTTTTGGCCAGGGCTACCGTTTGTAAATAATCCGTTTTGATAGCATTAAAAATACTGTCCCCTTTTTTTTCTAGCGCATATAATGCTGCAAAAAACTTAATCCATTCTGCCTTGGCAAGCGGTGTTTCTTCGGTCCATTCTCCATTATAGAGTACTGGAATGTTAGATTTTGAAATGGTGTTGTACGCTTTATTCTGATTAAGACCAAAACCAATTACGGCATCAGGTTGAAGAGTAATTACCATTTCGGTATTAATAAATTCATTATTTCCTAATTCTTTAACCTTTCCATCTGAAATTCTTTTTCTTGTTTTTTTAGAAGAAACGTATTCCGTCTGTGGAAATCCAATTAGTGTGTTTTCCATATCTAATGCCTCTAATGCGGGTATATGAGTTGTAGATGTTACTACAATATTTTCAATTGGAACGGTAAGTATAGCATCGTAATCTTCTTTGTTTATAGTTACTTTATGTTGAATGTTTTTGGGAATTAAAGCATAGGTAAAACTGTCCTCAGCATTTGGCCATGGCGAGGTAACTTTAATAATGCTAATGCCGGATTCTAACTTATTAATCGCAAATCCTTTAGCATATAAAACATTTGCAGATGTTGCTGCTTTTTCTACTTTTTTTTCAATAGTTTTTTTGCAACTGAAGCATAAAAAAAATGCGATAACAAATAATAGTTTTTTCATAATATCAATTGATATAAAAGAAGAATGCTACAAAAATAATTTAGCGCAAGGTAGTAATTGTCATGTTTGTAAACGGAGTTCTGATTTAATTTTGGTGTAAAACATTAATAATTACTTTTTGTAATATTCATAAAGGACGATAAAAAAGTTAATTTAAAATTGGCGATTTGTATTAAAATAAAGACTAATTTTGCCATGAGTTTGGTTTTTACTGCTCTAGAAGTAGTAAGATTAAAAGGGAATCTGGTGATTCTAAATTATAAATAGAAAATTCCAGAACTGTTCCCGCAACTGTAAGCTTAGTTCAACTTAAGTTGAATGACTATCATTATTCTTCAGCATGCCACTGCTTCTTTTTGGAAGTGGGAAGGTTTATGATAGTACGCAAGTCAGGAGACCTGCCAGGTTCGTAAATTAATTCTGAGACTTTCGGGTAAAAGGTCTTTGAGATTATGACACGTAAGGAAAAAATATTCTCTTTGTTAGTGCTATTTTGTGTAATAGCCGGAACATTCGCTCAAAAGCAATCTACTATTGTTTTAGATGAGGCAGTGCTTACTGATGCAAAATTAAAAGCTTTTGCTCATGGTGTAAAAGTTAAAAAAGTAAAAGATACTTTAACTGAAAAAAATAGTGTTTCGTTAACAGATGCGTTGCGTTTTAATACCCCAATTTATTTTAAGGAAAATGGTTACGGTATGGTTTCGTCTCCATCATTCAGGGGAACTACTGCATCGCAAACAGCAGTAATTTGGAACGGTATACCTGTAAATTCTCAATTGAATGGTCAGACCGACTTTAATACTATTAACTCTGAAAATTATGATGAGATTTTAGTTAGAAGTGGTGGAGGAAGTGTTCAGTATGGAAGTGGAGCTATTGGAGGTAGTATTCATTTAAATGATGAACAAAAATTCAATCAATCTTTAAAAAATGAGTTGTTACTTTCTTATGGGAGCTTTAATACCCAAAAAGTAAATTATACATCATCTTATGGTACCAAAAAATGGACCTTTGGTTTAGGGGTAAATTACAATGCATCCGATAATGACTACAAATATTTAGGGACAGACCAAAAAAATAAAAATGGAGAGTTTAGTAACTATAACGTTAATGCAAATCTGGCTCATTTTATAGGTGAAAATCATTTGCTCAAATTGTTTCACAATACCTATTTTGGAGATAGAAATTTTTCGGGAACGTTAACGGCGATTACAAATAACAATTACAAAAGTATAACTTCACGGTCGTTACTAGAGTGGAACCATTTTAGTGCAGGTTTTTCTGGAAAATTAAAGGTGGCTTACTTATATGAAAAATATAAGTTTTTTATAAATAAAGATAGGTCGGAGTTTAGCTTTGGGAAAGCTAAAAATACCATTTTAAACTACGATTTTAAGTATTACTTAGGTGATATTAAGTTAAACGCAATTGTAGAGTATAATTATACCAAAGGAGAAGGCAGTTCAATAGTGATTGATGAAAGGATTATTACTTCAGGTACTGTTTTAATTTCTCATGAAATCTCAAATAAAATTTCGTACGATGTAAGTTTACGTCAAGATTTTGTGAAAACCTATGACAGCCCTTTTTTGTTTGCTGCAACGGGTAAATATAATCTAACAAAGTTTTATACTACTACTTTAAATGCTTCTCGAAATTACCGAATGCCAACTTTTAATGATTTGTTTTGGAACCCTGGAGGTAATTTAAATTTATTACCCGAAAGTTCAATACAAGGGGAATGGGGGCATATTTTAAAAAAACCAAATTATCAATTACAGGTTGCAGGTTATTATATTTCTTCAAAAAACTTAATACAGTGGCGACCACCTAAAATAGATGATGTCGAGACTCCTAAATTAGATGGTGTTTGGACTCCTAGAAATGTAGACAGTTCACGTCAATACGGAGGTGAATTTGAATTTATATTTAGTCAAAAATTTGGTAAGCACTTTTTTGATTGGAGTGGGGTGTATGCCTATACAATTTCAGAGGACCAGTCAACAGGTAATCAACTAATGTATGTGCCAAAGCATAAGATAACATCAAATATAAATTATAGCTATAAAAAATGGAATTCGTACATGCAAACACTATATGCAGGAAAGGTATTTACAACCACAGATAAAAGTAGTTCTCTTCCTGGTTTTACGGTTACAAATATTGGTGTTGAAAGGAAGGTTGATTTTATTTCAGGGTTACAAATAACATTTGGATTAAAGATAAACAACCTTTTTAACAAAGCGTATCAAAATATGGCATTTAGACCAATGCCTAATAGAAATATTCAAACTCAAATTATAATTAAATTTTAAAAAATGAAAATTAAACATGGAATTTTGGCCTTGATGGCGGTAGGATTATTTAACGTATCCTGTAACAATGATGATGATGAGAATAATATTCCTTTGGGAGTATATGACAATGGAATATTGGTTGTAAATGAAGGTCCTTTTTTAGATGGTACTGGAACAATTTCGTTTATTTCTGAAGATTTAGAAACTAACGAGTCTGCTATTTATAATAAAGAAAATAATGCAGATTTAGGAAATGTTGCTCAATCTATGCGACTTATTGGTGATGAGGCCTATATTATAGCCAATGTATCTAATAAGATAGAAGTTGTAAATAGATATTCTTTTGAATACGTAGCAACAATAGATACTGGTTTAGAAAACCCAAGATTTTTGGTAGAAGCAAATGGAAAAGGTTATGTTTCTAATTGGGGAGATACTAGTGATGAAACTGATGATTATTTAGCAATCATTAATTTAACAACCAATCAGGTTGAAGGAACTATACCCGTAGCTTTAGGTCCTGAAAGAATGCTAGTTAAAGATGGAGTAATTTACGTGGCGCACAAAGGAGCTTGGGGAACTAACAATATTATTTCGGTAATTAATACAAGCACTCAGGAAGTGTCTACGACTATTACAGTTGGTGACAGACCCGACTCATTACAAATAGACGACAGTGATAATCTGTGGGTGCTTTCTAAGGGGGAACCTGCTTGGACAGGGGCAGAAACTGCGGGACAATTAGACATAATTAATGTTTCAACAAACGAAGTATCTAGTACTCTTGAATTTGGTAGTACGGAACATCCAAGTTATTTGAACATAGAAGGAGATGATTTGTATTATAATTTAGGTCAAGATGTTTATACGCTAACCACATCGGCAACTAGTTTACCTTCTACGTCAATTTTAACGCACACAGCTGCTGGATTTTACGGTATGGATGTTAACAATGGAAGATTATATATTTCGGATGCTGGAGATTTTGCAAGTAATGGAACCTTGTCTATTTACGATTTATCTACTAACGCATTAGTAAAAGACCTAACGGTTGGTAGAAATCCTAATGGAGTTTATTTTAATGAGTAAATATAGCCAATTGTAGTTATAACAAATAAGGCTCACTTTTAAAGTGAGCCTTATTTATATAGATAAAATAGATTTGTTGTTATTCCATCTTAACAAGTTTGGTTACATACATGTTATCTTTAGTAGGTGTAAACATTTTCGAATTCGTAAATGATTTTGCCGGCATTCCAACAGTGAAATTTCTTTTACTAGAAGTTCCGGTAATTTCTTGAATAGCTCTAGCTAACAGAGGTTCGCTTTCATCACCAAGTACTCCAAGGTTTTCTAAATCTTCTTCCAACTCAATATCTGCAGGAAGACCGCTAGTGTAATCAGAAAAACCATCAGCATTTTCATTTCTACCAATTAATGGTTGAATAGCCCATTTATTGTCCGCATTAATATTACCTTCTCTAGATGGGTTGTAAATAAAATCATTATCAGGGTCATCAACCATGGTAACAGAAAATTCATTTTTTCCTCTTGTAGCTTCTCCTATTTGAACAACATCAATATAGGGTTCTAGTCCGTTAATAACTAGTTCACTAGACGACGCTGAACTGTTGGTAGTAATAATATAAACTTTGTTTAAATTTAAGGTGTTCACTGCAGAGCCGTCGTTTGTTACATCCCCAAAATAATCGTTAAGATCTATGTTATTACTTTCCAAATATGTTTGATATTTTTCGTTGTATCTAGCTTTTAGAAATACTTCATCTGTATTAGTATCATAAATCATACTAGATAATAAACGTGCCGAATTTACCGATCCACCCGGGTTGTATCTTAAGTCAAGAATTAAATCGGTAACATTATTTGCTTTAAATTCTCCAAACGCGTTATTAAGTTGCTCATCATATTCATTAGTAAACCCATTGTAAATCAGGTAACCAATTTTTTTGTCTCCAATTTCAAAAGTTTTATGTAAATAAACGGGATTTTCAGCTAAACCAGCTATTTTAGTTAGTTCAACTTCTTTACCGTTTGGTGTAAGTACATTACCCATAATGTCTGCCATATTTAAGGTATAAGTATCAGCTTCACCAAACAATAAATCTCTATAATTGCTGAAATTTAAGGTTTGACCGTTTACTCCTGTAAATAACTCTCCTCGTGTAATATTTTTAGTTGAAGCATCTGAACCAGGAATTACATATCTAACATACCCAAAAACATCATCACTATCGGTAAAACTAATTAGACCAAATTCGAGCCCGTTACTTTTTGATATCCCAGCTAATGATTCGGTTAGTTCTTTATAATCCTGTGCTAGAAAACTAAATCTATCTTCGTTGAACAATAATTTTTCATTAAAAAACTTCTCAGGATCTTCCTCAGAGGCTAAAAAATCCGTGTAAGCTTTTTGCCCTTCAGCAGTATTTGCGAACTTTGTATCTGAGAGGTTAGGAACGTCCGTTTGCCAAAAATACCAAAGATTCATTGCTTTCCACATAAAGTCTTGAACCGTTACATCTGCGGTTGGTTCTGGTTCTATTGGGTTAGGTTCTAAGTCGTTATCGTCATTTTTAGAACAACTATATAATAGTAGTCCAGATGTAACAAATAACAGTAAATACTTTTTAAAATTCATAGCAGCTTTATTTCTAAACATAGTATTAGTCTAATCAAAAATTATTCCAAAAGGTAAGAAAAATAGTATAAATAACCTTTTGGTGATGGATAAATAATTAGTTCTTTTCTTTGCAAAATACTTACATATCAAAGAATAAAAAATTTTTTGTAACAAAATTCGATGTACTTCGTCTTCTTTTTGTAGACACTTAAAAACGGTTTACAAACAACTAAACCAAAAAATGAAACAGTCAGAATTTTTAAATGTGGTAATGCCTTTTAAGGACAAGCTATACAGGTTAGCAAAGCGCTTGTTAGTTTCTACAGAAGAAGCAGAAGATGCTACTCAAGAAATTTTGTTAAAACTGTGGACCAAAAAACAGGTCATGGAGAGCTATAATAATGTTGAAGCTTTTGCTATGACAATGACAAAAAACTTTTGTTTAGATCGCTTAAAATCAAAGCAAGCTGGGAACTTAAAGTTGGTACACAGTAATTATGGAGATGAAAATACTTCATTACAAAAACAAGTAGAGGCAAGGGACAGTGTTAGTCTAGTAGAACGTATCATGGAGGAATTACCAGAGCAACAGAAACTGGTTTTGCAATTGAGAGATATTGAGCAATACAATTTTGATGAAATTGAAAATCTCTTAGGAATGAAGCCAACTGCAATAAGGGTAACGTTATCCAGAGCAAGAAAAACAGTAAGAGAAAAATTAATGCAACAACATAATTATGGAATTGGATAAAATTGAAAATATATTAGAAAAGTATTTCGAAGCAACTGCTACAGTTGCAGAGGAGGAAACTTTAAGAGCGTATTTTTCGCAAGAAAGTGTAGCACCACATCTTGAGCAATACAAGCCATTGTTTCAATATTTTTCTATAGCCAAAGAAGAAAAGTTTACAAAGCAAGTTCCACTAAAACCTAGAAAAAATACATATAAGTGGCTTTCTATTGCAGCAGTAGCAGTTTTAGTATTTGGTTTATATTTTGGTTATCAAGATTATCAAGAGCAAAAAGAGGCTGAATATGCCTATAGCGAAACAAAAAAAGCGCTAAACCTTTTAGCTCAAAATTTTAGTCGAGGTACTGAAAAAGTAGCTTATTTAAACGAGTTCGAAAAAACAAAACAAAAAATTTATAATAATAATTAAAATTAAAAATCATGAAAAAGTTAATTATACTAATCGCAGTGGTACTACTACCTTTCGCAGGGTTTTCACAGTCGATATTTGATAAATATGAAGATTTAGATAACGTAAGTGCCGTTGTAGTAAATCAGAGTATGTTTAGGTTACTTTCTAAAATAGATGTTGAGGTAGATGATCCAGAGGCTAAAGATTTTATGGATATCGCACAAAGCCTTAAAAACTTAAAGGTATTCATTACAGAGGATAAAAAGGTTTCTGCTGATATGTTAAAGACCATGAATAGTTATTTAAAATCAGCAAAACTAGAGGAGTTAATGCGTATTAAAGATAAAGATGCTAACATAAAGTTTTATATTAAAGAAGGTAAAGATGCAGACCATGTAAGCGAGTTATTAATGTTTGTTACTGGAATGAAAAATGCCAATGTAGAAGTAGATGGACGAAAGTTTGAAACCGTATTATTGTCCTTAACAGGAGATATTGATTTAAACAAAATAAGTTCGCTTACTAACAAAATGAATTTACCAGAAGAACTTAATAAGGCAGGGAAACAAAAATAAATTATAGTTGAATAAAAGGTAGGTTATATGCTACCTTTTATTCAAAATTCATCATCAATCAATTAAATCAATAATCATGAAAAAAATCACATTAGTTTTAGTATTAGCCATTTTACCGTTTTTTGGATTTTCCCAATCGCTTTTTGATAAGTATGAAAGCATGGAAAATGTTGGTTCAGTAGTCATTAACAAGAGTTTAATTAACCTCATGTCCTCAGTTCACGTAGACGGTGTGGATAAAGAAACAGAGGATTTCATTGAAATGGCAAAAAGTTTAAATTCCTTAAAAGTTTTTATTACTGAGGATAAGGCCACTGCTAAAGATATGAGTGTTAGTGTTAAAAAGTATTTAAGAACAGCTAAGTTGGAAGAGTTAATGCGTGTTAAGGACAAAGATGTTAATGTTAAATTTTATATCAGAGAAGGAAAAACACCAGATCACGTGAAAGAGTTGTTAATGTTTGTAACGGACATGGGTAATTTAGATATAAATGTTGATGGAAGAAAATTTGAAACTGTTTTACTGTCAATCACTGGAGATATCGATTTGAGTAAGATAAGTACCCTTACCAATAAAATGAATTTACCAAAGGAATTAAATAAGGTAAATAAGGAGGAATAATGGCAAATGCCTAAAAGAATAAAAATGAGAAAAGTAATATTTAAAATAGCAGCAGTAGTAGTCATGTCGTTATCATTAGCCTCGTGCTCATCTACGCAAAGTTTACAGGAGTACTATGTAGATAATTCTGAAAACCCTAATTTTTTATCCTTTGATTTACCAGCAAGCTTGTTAAATCTTGAGGAAGTACAATTAACGGAAAAGCAAAAAGAAGCTGTTTCTTCGTTAAAGAAACTTAATGTTTTAGCTTTTAAAAAAACAATGGATAATGCTGTTGAGTACAAGACAGAAGACGAAAACGTAAAAGCTATTTTAAAAAACGATAAGTACACGCAACTTATGAAAATGAACTTAAGTTTTGCTAAAGCGACTGTAAAATATTTAGGAAAAGAGGATGCTATAGATGAGGTTGTTATTTACGGTAGTAATAAGGATAAAGGTTTTGCTGTAATTCGAGTTTTAGGAGATAACATAAACCCTGCAAACTTAGTTCAATTATTACAAGCGGTACAAAAATCTGATTACAAAGGAGAAGGCTTAGGTCAGTTAACTGATTTATTTAAAGAGTGAATCTGCTTTAGCGATAAAAAAATCCCGTTGACTTTTTTTTCAACGGGATTTTTTTGCATTAAATTTCTATGAATTCTATTTTTTTTATCTGAATTAGTGACCTTCTCTATATATTCGTGTCATAAAACTGAACACTAAATTTAAAAACATTATTATGGACAACGCTAGTATATGGATTGACAAAGGAATTGAATTTATAGTAGAATATGGACCTAAAGTAATAGGTGCAATTTTAATATATATTATAGGTTCATGGATTATTTCAAAGATTGTTAAGGTCGCTAAGAAATTAATGGGTAAAAGAAACTATGATGAGTCTCTTCAAAAATTTCTGTTAAACTTAATTAGTTGGGCACTTAAAATATTTTTGATTATTACAGTGATTTCAACCTTAGGGGTTGAAACAACGAGTCTTGCCGCCGTAATAGCTGCCGCTGGTTTAGCTATTGGGTTAGCTCTACAAGGTTCCCTTTCTAATTTTGCTGGAGGGGTGCTTATAATGATATTTAAGCCTTATAGAATTGGAGATTTAATTGAAGCTCAAGGTACCTTAGGTGAGGTAAAAGAAATAGAAATTTTTACCACTAAATTAGTTACACCTGATAACAAATTGGCAATTGTACCAAATGGAGCTATGGCTAATGGTAATATTATTAATTACACTGCTGAAGGAAAAATGAGGGTAGATTTAACCGTTGGTGTTGGTTACGGTGAAGATATAAAAACGGCAAAGGAAGTTTTGTTGGAAGTTTTAACTTCTGATCCTAAAGTATTAAAAGATCCAGCACCATCAGTAAATGTTTCAGAATTGGCAGACAGTTCTGTGAATTTTGCAGTTCGTCCTTATGCTGCACCTGCTGATTACTGGGATGTATATTTTGGTACATTGGAAAATTGCAAATTAGCATTAGATAAGGCTGGTATTGAAATTCCTTACCCACATGCTGTTGAAATTCAAAAACAAGGATAATTGTTATTTGTGGTATCAAAGAAAAAGCCGCTAGCTTTATTGCTAGCGGCTTTTTTTATTTGGTTGACTTAAACAACACTAAATGCCCGTATAGTTATTTGGAGTTATAACCTTTAATTCTGTTTTTATAGCATCAGATACCTCTAGAGTTTCAATAAAATTAGCCATAGAGTCTTTAGTTATTTTTTCGTTAGTACGAGTTAAACCTTTTAAAGCTTCATATGGATTTGGATATCCTTCACGACGTAAAATGGTTTGAATAGCCTCAGCAACAACAGCCCAGTTGTTTTCTAAATCTTCTTCAAATTTCGCTGAATTTAATAGTAATTTATTTAAGCCTTTTAACGTAGACTGAAAAGCAATTACGGTATGGCCGAACGGAACACCTACATTTCTTAAAACCGTACTATCTGTTAAATCTCGTTGTAAACGAGAAACTGGAAGTTTTGCAGATAGATGCTCAAAAACAGCATTTGCGATACCTAAATTTCCTTCAGAATTTTCAAAATCAATTGGATTTACTTTATGCGGCATTGCCGATGAGCCAACTTCACCTTTTTTGATTTTTTGTTTGAAATAATCCATTGAAACATAAGTCCAAAAATCTCTATCCAAATCTAAGATTATTGTGTTTATTCTTTTCAAGGTATCAAACAATGCAGCCATGTGATCATAATGTTCAATTTGAGTGGTCGGAAAAGAATGGTGTAATCCTAACTTTTCTTGAACAAACTTTTGACCAAACGCCTTCCAATCTATTTGTGGATAAGCAACCTTGTGCGCATTATAATTACCAGTAGCACCACCAAATTTGGCTGCGCTTGGAATATCGTTTAGTAAATTAAATTGTTCATTTAATCGGGTTACAAAAACATCAATTTCTTTACCCAATCGAGTCGGAGAGGCAGGTTGACCATGTGTTCTAGCAAGTAATGGAATTTCTTTCCACTCTTCAACCAATTCTTCCAATTTATTTTTCACTTCAAAATATAATGGAACATAAACATCATTCATAGCTTCCTTAATGGAAAGCGGAATAGCCGTATTGTTAATATCTTGAGAGGTTAATCCAAAATGGATAAATTCTTTAAACTCACTAAGACCTAGTTTGTCAAAAGCTTCTTTAATAAAATATTCTACCGCCTTTACATCATGATTAGTGACTTTCTCGATTTCCTTTATAGATTGCGCGTCTTCTGCATCAAAATTCTTATAAAGCTCTCTCAAAGCACCAAATTTAGTATTGTCAAAAGTAGAGAGTTGTGGAAGTGGAATTTCACAAAGTGCAATAAAATATTCTATTTCAACTTGAACTCTGTATTTTATTAAAGCTTCTTCTGAGAAAAAAGGAGCTAAAGATTGTGTTTTACTTCGGTATCTCCCATCTATTGGAGAAATGGCGTTAAGAGGATTCAATGTCATCTTTTTGGTTATTTCTTATTGAAGCCGCAAAGATACTTATAAGTTAAGGAGTTTAAAAGCCTATTTTAGCTTTGCTAACACCATTCTTGCTCTTGCCTTATAAGCAGCACTACCACTACCGTAGTTTTGTTCCAGAACAAGTCTAAGTTCAGGTGAAATCCAATCATATTTTTTAGATAATAAAAGCAAACAGCTCATAGAATATGCTTTTGTAGCCACTTTTACATCACTTATTAACCAGTCAAAAGCAGCAGTCGCAATACGTTCTAAATGTATTTCACTTAATTGCTCTTGAGCTTCATTTACTGTTTTAGAAAAATACGCATTAATTAAAAACTCATTAATTTTTGCAATTGGCCGAATGGAAGAGTCTAAAATAAGTTTAGGTTGTAATTCTGTAAATTCATTTAAATATGGAAAAATGGTATTTAGATTTTTCTTTGCTGCAAATTCAACGACCCAACATGCTTTTGAAGAAATAGGATTTTTTACTTCCGCAGCAATTACCAACAACGTTCCTATAAGGCTAGGGTTGCACATAACCAAGTCTGCCATTTCTTGTCTTTTTTCGCGAGAATGGTTTACATAATCTAAAGATTTATAAAGGTCTTCAAACGTCATTTATACATTTTGGTTTAATATGCCTACAAGTTTTGGAACTCCCGAAACCGCTGTTTCGGCTAATATGGTAAGATTGTTGAAATCATTTTTTCCAACACTAGGTTTTGGGTCTATAAAATAAATGGGAGTGTTTGAGGCAACATAATTTACTAAGCTAGCAGCTGGATAAACTTGCATAGAAGTACCAATAATAACTAATATATCAGCTTTTTCGGTAATGTTAATTGCAAGCTCTAAAAGAGGAACTTGCTCGCCAAACCATACAATATGAGGACGTAATTGACTAAGGTCACTTGCCAAGTCTCCCAGGTTAATATCCGTCGTACAATCTGTTATGAGGTTTTCATTTTTAGAACTTCGAGCTTTCAAAAGCTCACCGTGAAGATGCAATATCTGTGTGCTTCCTGCACGCTCATGTAAATCATCTACATTTTGGGTAATTATACTAACATTAAAGTTCTCCTCTAACTTAGCCAGTGCTTCATGCGCTTTGTTAGGAGAAACCTCAAATAATTGTTTCCTACGTTGATTATAAAAATCTAAAACCAATTCAGGGTTTTTAGCAAATCCTTGAGGAGAAGCAACTTCTATAATATCATGACCTTCCCACAGTCCGTCGGCATCTCTAAAGGTATTTATACCACTTTCAGCGCTTACACCAGCTCCAGTTAGTACAACAATGTTTTTTTTCATTAGAACTAAATATTCATATAAAAATAGACTTTTATTATATTCGATGTATGGTAAATGAACATCTTTTAGCGTATTTGGAGGGTTTTCTATCTGATGAAAGGAAACAACGATTTATAGAAATTTTGTCCCAGAGAACAAAGTATTTAACCGTTGCAATTGAAGACGTATATCAAATGCATAATACAAGTGCTGTAATTCGTAGTTGCGAGGTTTTTGGCATACAGGAGGCTCATGTAGTGGAAGAACGTTACGGAAAGCGTCTAGATAAAAATATATCCATGGGAGCACAGCAATGGGTTGATGTGCATGAATATACTAATGTAGATGAGTGTATTAAAAATTTAAAAACTAAAGGTTATAAAATTGTAGCCACCACACCTCATAACGATTCATGTTTTCTTGATGATTTTAAAATAGAAGATAAAACGGCACTATTTTTTGGAACAGAAAGAGATGGTTTGAGTGATACGGTAATGGAAAATGCCGATAGCTTTCTAAAAGTACCTATGGTAGGTTTTACGGAGAGTTTAAATATTTCTGTATCTGCTGCAATAATACTTCAGAATTTAACGAACCAGTTAAAAAAAGGAGATTTTTCATGGCAATTAAGTGATGAGGAAAAGTTGGAAAAGCGATTAGATTGGTCAAAAAAATCAATAAAAAGTATTGAAGGTATATTAGAGCGTTATCATAACCATATGTAATTTTTATTATCTTGAAAGCTCAACCAATTAAAACTTAAAAAGATGATGACGTTAATTTACATTCTTGCGGGCATTGTGGCATTAGTAATTTTACTGGCAATAATTGCTCCTAAAAACTACAATGTATCTCGAAGTACGGTGGTTAATAAGGACAAAGCTACTGTTTTTGAATATTTAAAGTATTTAGAAAAACAAAGAGAATGGTCTCCTTGGCAGAAAAAAGACCCTAATATGGAACAAAAACTTACTGGTACTGATGGCACAGTTGGCGCAGTGAGTTATTGGAACGGAAATAAAGATGTTGGTGAAGGAGAACAGGAAATAAAAAAAATTGTAGAAGGAGAAACTATTGAAGGTGAATTACGCTTTTATAAACCTTGGAAATCTACTTCTGATTGTTATTTAAATGTGGAAGATGCAGGAGGGGGGACAAAAGTAACCTGGGGTTTTTCTGGAAAAAACAAATTCCCCGTTAGTATTATGATGTTGTTTATGAATATGGATAAAGCTGTAGGGAAAGATTTTGAAGAAGGTTTAGCTTCGTTAAAACAAAATTTAGAAAGTTAAATATGGAACATAATTTAGTAGGCTGGTTTGAAATTCCTGTTACCGATATGGATCGTGCTAAAAAGTTTTACGATACGGTTTTTCAAATTGAAATAGGAATTCATGATTTAGATGGTGTTATTATGGGGTGGTTTCCAAATGCACCAAATAAATCCGGAGCAACAGGCTCATTGGTAAAACACAAAAGTTATGTGCCAAGCGAAACGCATGGAGCTGTAATATACTTTTCTTGTAAAGATTTGTCAAATGAATTAAGTAGGGTGGAAGATGCAGGGGGAAGAATTCTTCAGTCTAAAACAGAAATAGGCGGAGGACACGGATTTATGGCCTTATGTATTGATTCTGAAGGAAACCGTATTGCGTTGCATTCTAACGTATAATCTTAATATGTAATAAATATAAAAGAAATAGAGGCTAATTGGCCTCTATTTCTTTTATATTAAACCCCGCCTTTGTGACAGCATTTATCACGGCATTTTTGTCATCATCGTCTAAGTTTACCTCTAGAATTTTATCAGGATTTTCCGTATCAACTTTCCATAAATCAACATTTTCCAATTCATTTAAAGCAGGAGTAACCGATTTTATGCAATTTCCGCAGTTGATATTTGTTTTAAATTTTACAATCATATTTTTTAATTAAATGTGTACTTTTTTAATCGTAAACTGTTTAGAATAACTGAAATAGAACTTAGTGCCATTGCGGCACCCGCTATCATAGGGTTTAAAAGAAAACCATTTATGGGATATAAAATTCCAGCAGCTATAGGTATTGCCACTATATTGTAAATAAAAGCCCAAAATAGATTTTGCTTAATAGTTTTTAAAGTAGCTTTCGAAAGTTGAAGAGACTTTACAATTTGGTTTAAATTGGAGTTTGTTAAAGTTATACCTGAACTTTCTATGGCTATGTCTGTTCCATCACCCATGGCTATGCCAACATCTGCTTGTGCAAGGGCATGAGCGTCGTTGATTCCATCTCCAGCCATAGCAACCAAATGCCCTTTGTTTTGTAATTCTTTGATATAATTTCCTTTTTCATTTGGAAGAACATGCGCTTTAAAGTTTGTAATACCGACTTGGTTGGCCGTTGATTTTGCAGCTTCATATATATCTCCAGTTAACATGTGAACGTTTATACCAGATTTTTGAAGTTTTTGAATTGCATATTTTGCATTTGTCTTAATACTATCAGAGATTGCATAAATAACTTTAACCCGCTTGTTTATACTAACAAATACCAAAGTTTTTCCTTCAGACTGTAATCTTTTGATATTTGATTTAAGCTCTTCAGGGATTTCTACAGAATTATTATCCATTAACGTTTTGTTGCCAATGAAATACTGGTTGCCGTCGTAAATTCCGTTAGTTCCCATTCCAGTAATACTTTGAAATGATTGGGGATTGTCTACTTCAATTCCTTTATCTTTTAAGTATTCTACTATAGATAACGCAATAGGATGTTCTGATTGCGATTCTATTGCTAAAACTCCTTTTTGAATAGCAACTATGTTGGCTTCTTTAACAGATAAAAAATCTGTTATTAAGGGTTTTCCATGAGTTATGGTTCCTGTTTTATCTAAAACCAAGGTGTCAATTTTATAAGCTGTTTCTAATACTTGAGCATCTTTAATTAAAATTCCATTTTCTGCAGCTTTTCCAATACCAACTATTAGCGCAGTTGGTGTGGCAAGACCTAGAGCACATGGACATGCTATTATCAGCACCGTAATTACCGATACTATAGCGTGGGTTATTGGTGGTTCAGGACCAATAAATAACCAGATGAAAAAAGTGATGAGAGCAATTAAAAGAACAGCAGGGACAAATATTCCGGCTATTTTATCCGCAAGTTTTTGAATTTTGGGCTTTGAATTTTGGGCCTGTTTAACCAATTGTACAATTTGAGATAATAGTGTATCCTTACCTACTTTTGTTGCAATTATTCGTAATGCGCCTTTCTGATTAATAGTACCAGCGTAAACAAGATTTCCTTTAGTTTTTTCAACTGGAATAGGTTCTCCAGTAATCATACTTTCATCAATAAAAGAAATACCTTTTTTTACTTTTCCATCTACTGGAATTTTATCTCCTGGTTTAATTATGATTAGCTCACTTGTTACAATTTCATCAGTTGCAATAGTCAGTTCCTCTCCGTTTCTTATAACTGTAATTTCTTTTGGAGTTAGCCCCATTAGTTTTTGAATAGCACTAGAGGTTTTGCTTTTTGCTTTTTCTTCAAAGAATCTGCCCAAGAGGATAAAAGTTATAATAATTACCGCAGATTCGTAATATACATGCGGTGCGATACCTTTATTTAAAAAGTATTCAGGGTAAACTGTATTAAAAACACTAAACAAAAAAGCAACTCCAGTACTTAAGGCTACAAGGGTATCCATGTTGGCATTCAAAAATGTTAGCTTTTTAAACGCATTTACATAAAACTCAGAACCACTCCACAAAATAACAGGAATAGATAATACTAGTAACAACCAGTTTTGAAAAGGAAACTGACCCATTAAAAACATTGAAATAACGAAAACAGGTGTAGAAAAAATTACCGCAATTACCAATTTACGCTTTAAGGAAGTGAGTCTTTTTTGTTCCAAAACCTCAAAGTTATTAGTGATTTCAGAAGTATCACCAGTGATAATAGTATATCCTATGTTTTTTGCTTTTTCCCCAATACGTTGCAAGGATGTTTTAGAAGAATCGTATTCTAAAATGATAGAATTATTAGGATAATTTACTTGAGCTTTTTTTACGCCAGATTCCTTACTAAGGTGTTTTTCTAAGCTTAAAGCACAAGCGGTACAGGTCATTCCGGAGACCTTATAATTTGTAGTTTGATATATTTTTTCCGTACTCATAAGTCTAACTACAAAGTACGTAATAAGAAATGTGAAATTTAGTTAACGAACAATTATTTGTGGCAAATAGTTCTATTGATTTTTTATACGTGTTGATCTATTAGTATAAGGTTTCCATCAGGGTCAGTGACCATTATACTTGCAGGACCTTTTGTTGAGGTATCCGCTTCACTGGTTAAAGGAATGTTTTTTGACTTTAATTGTTCTTGAATTTCTCTTACGTCATCAAATTCTGAGAGAGCGTTGGCATTGGCATCCCAGCCTGGATTAAACGTTAGAATATTGTTTTCGAACATTCCCTGAAATAACCCAACAAGTGAGTCTTCGTTTTTCATTATTATGTAGTTTTTTTCGATATCTCCCGCAAACAGGGAAAATCCTAAGCTTTCATAAAAGGTTTTTGAAGCAACAATATCTTTTACGGCAAGGCTAACTGAAAAAGCTCCTAATTTCATAGTATTTGTTTTTAAATGACACTTCATGTTTTAAGTATCACAAAAGTTACTATTTTTTAGGGTATTAGCTTTGGTGTCGGGTAATTTTATCTCTTTTTTCTGTTTAAAACTTTATACTCTTCATAGCATCCGCTTATGGCATCAAGTATTTGAAGGTCGTTCGCAGTTTTAATAAAGGATTTTGAATAGTTACAGTTGTTTAAAATATCTTCTAAATCAATTTTTTCCAGTTGAAGTAATTCAGTAAGTATTTCTCTATCAAATTTGGAAGCTAATAAATCTCTAATATTATCGTCCTCCTTCATTTCTTTTAGTTTACGCATTTGTTTAGGCTTTTTGCCAAAAAGGTTGCGCAATAAGTCCGCAGGATTCAAAATTGCACCCAATACTTTAGTAACAGCACTTGGATTTTTACTACCTGCTTCATAGCCTACAGATAGTCCGGAAATACTATATTGAAAAGCATTATTTATAGGTAGGTTTTTTACATCTATTTCTAAATACCCAGTGAGTTGGTAAGGTTTAACAATAACCTCTTCCAAGGCATATGCCAATTCGGTTAATGCGATTTTTGTTCCTTTAAACTTAAACATATCGTTTGTTACCCTTACTTTTTGAGACTTGAAACCTAAATAGGAAAAGTAAAGGGTGTCGTTAACTGAAGCAGTAATGGAAAATTCCCCTTTTTGATTGGTTATTGTACCCTGTATTTTGTTCAGGTTTACAATATGAACACTCTCCATAGGAGCACTTGTTTGCGCATTAATTACTAAAGCACTAATTTCTTTTTCTACAGGAGGTTTTGGTGTTTCTTGAGCAAAACCAATAAAATTTATAAGGCAAAAAAATGTTATAATGTGCTTTTTCATAAAATCTGGAATGAAAATCTAAAGTACAAACAAAATAAAAAAATACGCCGAAGCGTATTTTTTTAATATACAATTAACTAAAAGAAGTCACTATTTCTTCTTTTGCTTCTTCTTTTTCCAGAATTATTGTTTTGAGAAGAGCTAGAATAGGAATCTTTTCTGCGACCACCGCTGTTTCTTCCTTTTCCTCTGTCTCTACTACGCCCTCTATCTCTTCCACCGCGTCTTCCACCGCCGCCAGGATTTTTAGAAACTTCAACATTTACAAAACGACCATCTACTTTAAAATCGGTAAAAGTTTTTAAAACGGTGTCTGTATTTTCTGCTTCAGTATTGAAAAAAGAGAAACTTTCTTTTACATCTACTTTATAAACATCTTCTTTACCCAAACCTACAGTGTCGCGAATAAAGTCTTTAAGAGACATCCAGTCATAACCATCTTTTTCACCAACATTTACAAAGTACCTTACGGATCCACTCGTTGGGGCATCGCCTCGGTTATTTCTACTTCTGTCTCTATCTCCACCATCTGATGAATTAAGATCTTTGGCTTTGTTGTAATAGTTGTAAAAACGGGTGAACTCTACTGAAACAATTTTTTTAATCAGTTCTTCACGGTCAATACCTTGAAAAACGTCATTAATGGCTGGCAAAAAGCTTTCAACTTCTTCATTAATCTCAGTGTCTTTTATCTTGTTTGCCAAGTGGTAAAGCTGAATTTCACAGATTTCCATTCCTGTTGGAATGTTTTTCTTAATGAAATCAGTTTTTATTTTATTTTCAATTGCTTTTATTTTTCTAAGTTCACTACGCGTAACAATTACCATAGAGATACCTGACTTTCCTGCTCTACCTGTTCTACCACTACGGTGGGTATAGGTTTCTATCTCATCTGGCAATTGATAGTTAATTACATGAGTAATATTATCCACATCTATACCACGTGCAGCCACATCTGTAGCAACTAACATTTGAATTTGGTTTTTTCTGAAGGAGTTCATTACCAAATCACGCTGATTTTGACTTAAATCACCATGTAATGCGCCAGCACTGTAACCATCCTCAATAAGTTTTTCTGCAACACGTTGTGTATCTCTTTTTGTTCTACAAAATACTACAGAAAAAATATCAGGATTAGTATCTGCAAGTCGTTTTAAAGCAGGATAACGGTCTCTACCACCTACAACATAATATTCATGTTGTACAGTTGAAGCTCCAGAGTTTTTATGCCCAACGGTAATTTCTTGCGGAGAGTGCATAAATTTTTTGGCGATAATAGATACTTCTCTAGGCATTGTTGCAGAAAATAACCAAGTAGATTTTTCATCAGGAGTGTTAGATAAAATATCTTTAATATCTTCAAAGAAGCCCATGTTAAGCATTTCATCAGCTTCATCTAAAATGCAATAATCTATTTTAGATATGTTTACCATTCCTCGGTTAATCATATCTTTCATACGACCTGGAGTTGCAACAACAATTTGCGCACCTCTTTTTATTTGTCTTGCTTGTTCAGTAATACTAGCACCACCATAAATAGCTACTACGTTAAGGTTTTTCTCATATTTTGAGTATGACTTTAACTCGTTGGTGATTTGTAAACACAATTCACGTGTTGGTGATAAAATAAGACCTTGCGTAGTTCTACTATCAGTATCAATTTTTTGAATTAGAGGAAAACCAAATGCGGCTGTTTTTCCAGTACCTGTTTGTGCTAAGGCAACTAAATCGGTTTCGCTTTCCAGTAGAATAGGAATAGCTTTTTCTTGAACTTCAGAAGGGGATTCAAATCCCATGTCATTAACGGCGTCCAATAAGGATTTTTGCAACCCTAGTGCTTCAAATTTTGTCATAATATGTTATTGTTAATCGCAAATATGTATGTTACACAGAGCGATTATCGATTATAACCTATCATTCTCATCGTAACACATGCTATACCAGCGGCATTAATTAAAGCTGCAAAGGTACATTTATTTATTTTAGTAAGTTAAAAGAGTTTTTGAAGGTGACTTATGAGCTTTTTAGTAGCAATTCCTCTGTGACTTATATCGTTTTTAACTTGCAAAGGTAGTTCAGCAAAAGTTTGTTTATATCCCTTAGGTTTAAATATGGGGTCATAACCAAATCCTTTTTGTCCATGCTTATGAGTTGTGATTTCTCCTTCAACAATTCCTTCAAAAAATAAAGATTCATTATTTAGGTTTAAGGCTATAACGGTTTGAAATTTAGCCGTTCTGTCTTTTTTTGAATCTAATTCTGATAACAACTTTGTCATATTGTCTTCAGAACTTTTTTGTTCTCCAGCGTATCGGGCAGAAAATACGCCTGGTGCGCCATTTAGAGCATTGACTAATAATCCAGTATCGTCAGCAAAACATGGTAGGTTGTATTTTTGAGTAACATAGTCCGCCTTTAATTTTGCATTACCTTCTAAGGTATTTGAAGTTTCTGGTATATCTTCCAAACACCCAATGTCAGTTAACGAAACTAGGCTAATTTGAGGTGGTATCAAGGCTTGTACCTCTTTTAACTTATTATTGTTGTGTGTTGCAAAAACTAGTTTCATTAAAATGTTTTAAGATGTTTACATTTGTTTAAAAGGTTTCAAAAATAAACATTAATTATATGGAGTTAAAAATACCGCCGGTTTTGGTTATTGCTATTTTTGGAGTGCTTATTTATCTTTTGGCAACTTTTTCACCCTTTGGATATTTTGATTTTTTTGGAAGACGAGAGTTACTGTTTTTTCTTGGTGCTTTAGGGATTTTAATTACCGGAAGTTCTATTTTTCAGTTTGTAAAATCAAAAACTACGGTTGACCCTGGAAACCCTAGTAAGGCTTCAAGCTTAGTTACCAGTGGAATGTATAAATATTCTAGAAACCCTATGTATTTGGCAATGCTATTACTGTTAACTGTATGGGTTTTGCATTTAGGAAATGCCTTTAACGCATTGTTTTTGGCTGGTTTTGTCAAGTATATGACTAAATTTCAAATACTTCCAGAAGAAGAAGCTCTAAAAAAGACTTTTGGTAAAGAGTATACAAAGTATTGCGCTGCGGTTAGAAGATGGTTTTAATATTAGTTATTTGGCTTATAATAACAAATATTAGTTTTTTTGCTTATATTTTATTATATTAGCTTTTTAACTTATAATTATGATAGCAGTATTAACAGGAGATATTGTAAAATCTAGTAGCGCAGACACTTTTATATGGGTAGATATATTGAAGCAATATTTTTCAACTCTAGGGAACACTCCAACGGAATGGGATATTTATAGAGGAGATGAATTTCAGTTAAAAATATCACCCGAAAATGCACTGCTAGTAGCTATAAAAATAAAAGCCTTAATAAAATCAGTAGAAGGTTTGGATGTTCGGATTGCAATAGGTTTGGGAGAAGAAACTTATGTGGGTGAGGGTATAAGCGAATCAAACGGAAGTGCATATAGTCGTTCTGGTAGAGATTTTGAAACTTTAAAAGGGTTAAAGCATAATTTAGTAGTTGCAACATCAAGTACAGTCTACAATAATACCCTAAATTTAATGCTTAAATTGGCGTTAAACTTTATGGATAATTGGAGCGTGGTTTCAGCGGAGATAACAACAATTGTCTTAAACAATCCAGATTGGTCGCAAGAGAAAATTGCTGAAGAATTAGGGGTGAAGCAATCAGCCGTAAGTCAACGAAAAAAAAGGGCAAGGCTTCATTTGGTTTTAGAGCTTTTAAAATATTACAAGAACACATATAAAAAGGCATCAGAATGATATTGTTTACAAAATTATTTTTAGCGCATTTAATAGGCGATTTTGTTTTGCAACCATCAAAATGGGTAATTCATAAAGAGGCAAATAAGGCTGCATCAAAATACCTATATGTTCATGTTTGCATACATTTTTTGGTTACAATGTTATTGTTATGGGATTTAAGCAGTTGGAAACTAGCACTAATAATTACCATTTCGCATTATGTGATAGACGTGGTAAAGCTATATTCAACACCCTTATTTAAAAATAAGAGTATTCCGTTTTTTATAGACCAATTATTGCATGTTGCAGTGTTATTTGGAGTAGCCTATTATGGTAACTTTTTTAATCATGTTGTGGATTTATTTCAAAACTTAAACTGGGTATTAGTTACCGCTGTGGTTTTTGTCAGCTTTCCTGCAACCATTATTATGGAGAAGTTATTGGAAAATATGTCCAATCAAATACCAGTAGACCACAAATCTCTGCCTAATGCAGGTAAGTATATTGGAATGATTGAACGGTTGTTTGTTCTACTTTTTATAATTATTGGAAGATGGGAGGTTATTGGGTTATTAATAACGGCAAAATCGGTTTTTAGATTTAACGACTTAAAAGAAAGTAATAACCGAAAACTTACGGAATACATTTTAATAGGGACTTTATTAAGTTTTGGAATAGCTATTCTCACGGGATTAATTTACTTAAACTTAATCCAAGCTTAATTTCTAGTTTTTTAGATAGAAGAATAGCAGCATAAAGTCGTTTTTCTTGTCATTTTTTTAAAAATTTAATTCAAGCACGCCTCTTTTTGTTTTATTTTTTTAATACACCCTCTGAGATTAAATTAATAGTTATTTTTATGGCTTATTTTTGTTGAAAATAGAAGAAAAATGCGAGGGTATTTTTCAATAAACTACAAGTTTAAAAGTAATTAAGGTGGGTAGAAAATACGTTTTTGATTTTGATAGTACGCTAACTAGGGTAGAGGCCTTAGATGTTTTAGCAGAAATGACTTTAGAGGGAAAATCTAATCGCGAAGAAGTTATTAGTGAAATTCAAAGAATTACCAATTTGGGGATTGATGGTGATATCTCCTTTACACAATCATTAGAGCAACGAATTAAACTGTTGAATGCTCATAAGAACGATTTAGAAGGATTAGTAAAAGAATTAAGGCAAAAAATTTCAAAATCAATAGCTTCAAATAAGGAGTTTTTTGAAAAATTTGCTGATGATATTTATGTAGTTTCTTGTGGTTTTAAAGAATTTATAGACCCTATTGTTGAAGAATATAATATTCCGTCAGATAGAGTGTATGCTAATACTTTTGAATTTGATGGTCAAGGCAATATAGTAGGTTTTGATGTGGATAATGTGCTTTCGCAGCATAACGGAAAAATAGAGTGCCTTAAACAAATGAACCTAGAAGGTGAGGTGCAGGTTATAGGTGATGGTTATAGCGATTATGTAATGAGAGAAGCTGGTATTGCAGATAAATTTTTTGCATACACAGAAAATGTCCATAGAGAAAAAGCAACTAATAATGCTGATCACATAGCTCCTAATATGGATGAGTTTCTTTTTGTAAACGATTTGCCTCGTAACATATCTTATCCAAAAAACAGAATTAAAATATTATTGTTAGAAAACGTTCATCCAGCAGCTTTTGACAATTTATCCGAAGACGGATTTTCTGTAGAGTTGGTAAAAACTTCACTATCAGAAGAAGACCTTATTGAAAAAATTAAGGGAGTTCATGTTTTAGGAATACGTTCTAAAACACAGGTAACTAAAAAGGTACTTGATGCGGCTGACAAATTGTTAGTAGTTGGTGCGTTTTGTATTGGAACAACACAAATAGACTTAGATTATAGTAAAAAACGAGGTGTAGTCGTTTTTAATGCACCGTATAGTAATACACGTTCTGTTGTAGAATTAGCAATAGGTCAAATAATTATGCTAATGCGTAATGTATTTCCTAGAAGTTCGGAAATTCATAATGGGGAATGGAATAAAACAGCCATAAACTCTAGAGAAGTTCGTGGTAAAAATCTTGGTATTGTTGGCTATGGTAATATAGGTAAACAGTTATCTGTATTAGCAGAAGCTATAGGTATGAGAGTTTACTACTATGATTTAGATGATAAATTAGCTTTAGGTAATGCCATAAAATGTAACTCATTAGAAGATTTGTTAAGCATTTCAGATGTGGTAACCCTGCATATTGATGACAATAAAGCAAACAAAAACTTTATTGGTGAACGCGAGATTAATAGAATGAAAAAAGGTGCTATTCTTATTAACTTAGCGCGTGGATTTGTTGTTGATATTCCTGCATTAGTAGCAGCATTAAAAAGTGGAAAACTAGGAGGGGCAGCAATTGATGTTTACCCAGAAGAACCTCGCAAAAATGGCGAATTTAAGACTGACTTACAAGGACTGTCTAACGTAATACTAACACCTCATGTTGGTGGTAGCACAGAAGAGGCTCAACGCAATATTGCGGATTTTGTTCCGAATAAAATAATGGAATATATAAATGCAGGGAGTACTGTTGATGCGGTTAATTTTCCAAATATTAGACTTCCAAAGCAAACTAATGCACACAGGTTCTTACATATTCACAAAAATGTACCTGGTATTATGGCTAAAATAAACGAAGTTTTAGCAAAATATGAGATGAATATTTCTGGTCAATATTTATCAACAGATAGTGAAGTAGGTTATGTGATTACTGATTTAGATAAAGAATATAATAAAGATGTAATTCAAGCATTAAGAAAAATTGATAACACCATCAAATTTAGAGTGTTATACTAATAATTAGCTTGCTAATTAGTATTTAAAAAATCCAAATGGACATTACCATTTGGATTTTTTTTATTTACTAGGTTTTTTCACCTTGAAAATAACGCGTTTGACAACATTTTATTTATTGTAGCTTATGTAATATGTAAATTGTAGGAAAAATATGATTTATAAATAATGAATCTCATAAGCGCACTATTTAAAAAATTCTGGAAAAGGAACTATAAAAAAGGGTTTAACACGTACTATTTGTTGGTACTCACTATTATTCTACTCACAGTTGGTACACAAACAATTGTTCAATATTCCTTATCAAAGCAAAGTTCAAATACTTTTGTAGTTAATATAGCAGGAAGACAAAGAATGCTTTGTCAAAAAGCAGTTAAAGAATTCTATAATTGCAAATACGGAGAAAATTGCGAGTACGGTGATTTACGATACGCGTTGTCTTCTTTAAAACGAGTGCATACCGATTTACAGAACGGGAATGAAAAATTGGGAATTTACGATTTTGAAGATGAAAGCATTAGAGAGAATTTCGCCAAGCTACAACCTTTTTTAGATGGTATTTATAATGCATTAAATGACCCAAGGGAAATGTACAATGCATCAATAAGTGATTTAAAGTATAACGAGGAAAACTTTTTACTTATCATGGATGATATTGTGGCACAATATCAAAAAAGATCAGAGCAAGATGTTCGAAATATGATGCTTATTGAAAAATACTTGGCCATACTTTCTGTAATTGTTGTTCTCATCGAAATCATTTTTATTGTTAACCCTATTATTGATCGAATATTAAAACAAAAGAAAAAGTTAGAAGAAATTGCATGGCATCAATCTCACGCCTTTGCCAATCACGTTAAAAACATAAAGGACCATCAATATGTTTTACGAGTTGAAAAAGACCCTGAAAGACAAAAGGAAATTGTAAAGTTTGTGGTTGAAGAGTTAGATGGGGTGGAAGAGGTTTCTCAATTTATGGTAAAAGCATTGAAAAAAGCTTAATTATTGGTGGTGATAGGGTTCATTTTTTAAAATTGTAAAAGCTCTATACACTTGCTCAACAGCAAACAAGCGTATCATCTGATGAGAAAACGTCATCGCTGAAAAACTAATTTTTCCTTGAGCTTTTTTATAGATAGCTTCGCTAAAACCATAAGGTCCACCAATTACAAACACAAGTTGCTTTAGGCCTGAGTTCATTTTTTTTTGTAAAAACTGAGAAAACTCCATGGAAGTATATTGTCTTCCATTTTCATCCAGTATTATTAAAGCATCGGTGGGAGAAAGTTGTTTTAAAATTAAATCACCTTCTTTTTCTTTTTGTTGGGCTTGCGATAAGTTCTTTGCATTTTTTATATCGGGAATAATTTCCAATTTAAACTTAATGTAATGCTTAAGTCTTTGTTCATATATACCAATTAATTTAAGTAATTCACTACTATCTGTTTTACCAATGGCAAGAAGCTTTATTGTCATGCTTCAAAGTTAAATCAATTTCTTAAAATGGTGTTTGTTTTTACTATTTTAGCGCAAAAGGAAGATTACCAAATTATGATTTCAGAAAAACAATTTCAATTAGAAATAGACGGAATAATAAAAAATGCAATTCGAGAAGATGTTGGAGATGGTGACCATAGCTCTTTGGCATGTATACCATCAACAGCTAAAGGAAAAGCAAAACTTTTAGTAAAAGATGAGGGAATTATTGCGGGGATTGATTTTGCCAAGCAAGTTTTTAATTATGTGGATGAAAATTTAGTAGTTGAAACTCATATAAAAGATGGAACTCATGTAAAATACGGAGATATTGTTTTTCATGTAGAAGGTAGTTCGCAAAGCATATTAAAATCAGAGCGTTTAGTTCTAAATGCTATGCAACGTATGAGCGCTATTGCAACTAAAACTAATTCTTACGTAAAATTGTTAGCGGGCACAGGAACAAAAATATTAGATACCAGAAAAACTACTCCGGGTATTAGAGCTCTTGAAAAATGGGCGGTTAAAATTGGAGGAGGAGAAAATCATAGATTTGCTTTGTATGATATGATTATGTTAAAGGATAATCATATAGATTTTTGTGGAGGACTTACTCAGGCTATTGAAAAAACTAAACAATATTTAAGTGAAACTAACAGGGACCTAAAAATTATAGTTGAAGCACGAAACCTTGATGAAATAAAAGAAATACTGAAAACTGATGGTGTTTATCGTATATTAATTGATAACTTTAATTATGAAGATACCAAAACAGCAGTAAATTTAATAGGTGATAAATGTTTAACGGAATCTTCAGGAGGTATTAATGAAGATACAATTAGAGCTTATGCGGAATGTGGCGTAAATTACATTTCATCGGGAGCCTTAACACATTCTGTTTATAACATGGATTTAAGCCTTAAAGCAGTTTAGTTTAAATGTCAGCGGAAATAGAAGAAAAACTAAAAAAAATACCCATTATCAATTGGGTGGTTCTTCTATTAAAAAAAGTGAAATTGCCTGCTTTTGAAGGATTGTCGGCTTACGATTTGGCAGAACGCTACATTGTGGGAATTGTTCAGGGAGCGGTATCTTCAAGAGCAAGTTCTATTGCTTTTAGTTTGTTTATGGCGTTGTTTCCGCTCCTAATTTTTATGTTCACACTAGTGCCATTTATAATTTCATATATCAGTGTAGGAAATTCTGATTTTGATAATGATTTTTTGCCTTTTTTGGAATCTTTTTTACCTACTGCAACAGGTGACTATTTTGAAGAGATTTTTAAGCAAATTAAAAATCAACGAAGAGGCGGCTTATTATCGTCATCTTTTTTAATATCTATTTTCTTAATGGCAAACGGAGTAAATGCAATTTTTAGTGGTTTTGAAAACTCGTACCATGTTAATTTAAATAGAAATTTTTTTCGACAATATTTATATGCATTAATGGTGGGGTTAATACTGTCCGTGCTTATAATCGTAGGTTTTGTTGCTTTTATATATTTTGAAATTTACGTATTACAGTATTTAAGTAACTTCGCGGCAAACACAGGGGGGTATGTGTTAGATGAAGGAGAAATTATTGGGGTGCAAATAGGTAAATTTTTGTTCTTTATAGTATTATCGTATTTAACAACAGCAATTCTGTATTATTTTGGAACTGCTGAAGGTAAGCAAGCTCGTTTTTTTTCAGTAGGCGCTTGGGTTACGACAATTCTATTTGTTTTAACTTCATATTTATTCGGAGTTTATGTTGAAAAATTTGCACGTTACAACGAGCTATATGGGGCACTTGGTGGATTATTAATATTAATGGTGTATATATGGTTAAACTCTAATATTTTACTACTCGGTTTTGAATTAAATGCGTCATTAAATTTTCTACGAAAAATATCCAAAAAGAAATGATAAAGAATAAAAAGTATCTTACGCTTATAATATTATTATTGAGCGTATACATAAGTAATGCTCAAAGTATTTTTGGAAAATGGAAAACTATTGATGATAGAACAGGTAAGCCAAAAGGAATCATAAATATTTATGAGAAAGATGGATTTATGTATGGTGATGTTATAAAAATTCTGGAAAAAGGAAAAGAAAATGCACTTTGTGTAAAATGTGATGGAGATTTAAAGGATAAGCCTGTAATAGGCATGACCATTATTGAAGGGCTTGAAGAAAAGGAGGATGGTGTTTGGAAAGGTGATACCTTATTTGATCCGGAACAAGCCATGACATTTAGATGTAAAATATGGTTGAATCCTGAAAATAAAAACGAGCTTAAGGTTCGGGGATATTTGCTGTTTGTTTACCGGACGCAAACTTGGTTGAGGGTAGAAGAATAATGTTATGCAATATTTTGTAAACGTAATATTACCTATTCCGTTAGAAAAACTTTTTACCTATAGTATTTCTGAGGCGGAGGCTAAAATGCTAAAACCAGGTATACGTGTTGCTGTCCCATTTGGAAAATCTAAAATATATACAGCCCTTGTATATGAAGTACATAATACTCCTCCAGATGTGTATGAAGCAAAAGAAATTCATCAAATTTTAGACGATAATCCAATTGTACTGGATGTTCAGTTACAGCATTGGAAATGGATTTCTGAATATTACATGTGTACCCTTGGAGAAGTTTTCAGAACTGCTGTTCCTAACGCTTTCTTGTTGGAAAGTGAAACTTTAATACTTAAAAATAATTATGCAGAGGTAGATGAAGCCTCTTTAAAAGATGATGAGTTTTTGGTGTATGAGGCATTACAGCATCAATCTATATTAAAAGTACATGAAGTAAGTGCTATAGTGGAGCGTAAAAATGTACTACCAATTTTGAATAGATTAATTGCCAAAAACATTATTCATTTAAAAGAAGAAGTATACGAGCGGTATAAACCAAAATTGGTGCGTTTTGTAAAGTTGGAAAAAGAACATGAAACCGAAGAAGGTTTAGAAAATTTATTGAATTCGTTAACACGAGCACCAAAGCAAAGTCAGGTTATCTTATCACTATTTCAATTGCAAGCTGTTCATAAAAAACCTATCAGCGTATCAGATTTAGAAAAGAGTAGCGGAGGCTCAAAGGCAGTAATAAAATCATTAGTAGATAAAAAGGTTCTTAAAGAGTATTACATTCAAACGGATCGGGTTTCATATCAGGGAGGTGAAGAAAATTCCAAATTAAAACAGCTTAATGAATATCAAGAAACTGCTTTAGCGGATATAAAATTTGCTTTTAATGAAGATAAAGTAACTCTCCTGCATGGTGTGACATCTTCAGGTAAGACGGAGGTTTATGTAAAGTTAATTGAAGAGTATTTAGTTGATAACAAACAAGTGCTTTACTTATTGCCAGAAATAGCTTTAACTACACAATTAATAACTAGGCTACAAACCTATTTTGGTGAAAAGGTAGCGGTATATCATTCTAAATATACGGTTCATGAGCGTATTGAGGTTTGGAACAATGTGTTATTGAATAAGACAAAAGCTAAGATTGTTATAGGAGCGAGATCCTCATTGTTTTTGCCATTTTCCAATTTAGGGTTAATAATTGTAGATGAGGAGCACGAGAGTTCGTTTAAGCAATTTGACCCCGCTCCACGTTATCATGGTCGAGATGCAGCTATCGTCTTAGGCCATTTGCATAAAAGCAAAGTATTATTGGGTTCGGCAACACCAAGTTTAGAAAGTTTTTATAATGCTAAACTAAAAAAGTATGGTTATGCAAAAATAGAGAGGCGTTTTGGAAACGTTTTAATGCCAGATATGGAGTTGGTTGATATTAAAGAGCAATCTAGAAAGCGAAGAATGAAAGGGCATTTTTCTGAACGGTTATTAGAAGAAATGACAGAAACACTAGATGCTGGAGAACAAATAATTCTTTTTCAAAATAGAAGGGGGTATGCTCCTATTTTGGAATGTACAACATGTGGACATTCTCCTCAATGCCCGAATTGTGATGTGAGTTTAACCTATCACCAATACCGTAAACAATTACGTTGTCATTACTGTAGTCATTTTATTGCTTTACAGGAAAGTTGTCAGGCTTGTGGTAGTGCCGAGTTAGATACCAAAGGTTTTGGAACTGAACAAATAGAACAAGAGGTAAAAGAACTATTCCCAAAAGCCAAAGTTGGGCGAATGGATTTAGATACAACTAGAGGTAAATATGGCTATGAGAAAATAATTACAGCATTTGAACAACAGGAGTTAGATATTTTGGTTGGCACACAAATGCTTACTAAAGGATTGGATTTTAGGAATGTGAATCTTGTAGGGATATTAAATGCAGATACCTTACTTAATTTTCCTGACTACCGAGCACACGAACGTAGTTTTCAGCTATTAACTCAAGTAGCGGGTAGGGCTGGGCGTACTAAAAAAAGAGGAAAGGTAATTATACAAAGTTATAATCCATATCACCAAATATTAAAGCAAGTAACTACAGGTGATTACAGCACCATGTTTGAAGAGCAATTGTATGACCGAGAGCAGTTCAAATATCCTCCTGCTCATAGAATTATAAAAATAACATTTAAACATCGAGATTATAACGTACTTAATGAAGCAGCAGCATGGTTTACCAAATCGTTATACAGGTATTTTGGAGAAAATGTTTTAGGTCCAGAATATCCGCCTGTTGCCAGAATAAGAAATCAGTACCTTAAAAATGTTCTTATAAAGATGGAAAAAAATCAATCTTTGGCTAAAACAAAAAATAGCATTAAAAAGATTGATAAATCTTTCAATGCTATTTCTCAGTATAGAAGTGTACGTGTAATCTACAATGTAGATCACATATAAAATCAAACTAGACGTTACTTAAAGCTTCCGCCAATTCGGTTTTCTTATTCCTACTTAAAGGAATAGACCTGCCACTAACTTCTACATTTTTACTATTAAACTTTTCAACTTTTTCAAGGTTCACGATATATGATTTGTGAATTCTTAAAAACTTCTCAGAAGGCAATTGCGCTTCAAAAGATTTCATTGTTGATAAAATTACGATATTAGCTTCATCTGTAACTAATTTAATGTAGTCACCAAGAGCTTCAATCCACTTAATATCGTTAAGAATAACTTTTCTCTTTTTTAGATTACTTTTTACAAAGATGTGTTCTTCGTCCTCAGTTACCTTATTCATTTGTTCAAACTTGGCAACAGCTCTTTTTACAGAGGCATCAAAACGAGCCATAGTTATTGGCTTGTGAAGATAATCTGTTACGTCGTAATCAAAGGCTTTTAAGGCGTAGTCTGGCTTTCCAGTAATTAAAATTACTTGCGGGCTATTTTCTAAAGACTCAAGTAGGTCGAATCCTGTAATAATTGGCATTTCAACATCAAGAAAAATAAGGTCAATCTCGTTGTTTTTAATACCGTTCTTAGCTTCAATAGCGTTGCTGTATTCAGCCACCATAGCCAGATTGGGATGATTGTTTACCAATTTAGCGACTGCCATTCGTTGCATAGACGAATCGTCAACAATAATACTTCTTAATTTCATAAAAGGCTGATTTGTGGGGTTAAATCATCGACAAAGAACTGAAAAAACATGATGAACTGCAACAAAAGATGTAAACAATGCATTGTTTATTGTGTAATTGTCTCTGACCATAGGTTAATTTGATTTATAGGTTAAGTTTCATTATTTCTTGTAACCATAACGAAGAAAATTCTGTTTTCTTGTAATAACTCGTAAATATTATTACTTTTGCAGACTTAAAAATTTATAATATTATGAATCATTACGAAACTGTTTTCATTTTGAATCCCGTTCTATCTGATACTCAGATAGAGGAAACAGTTAAGAAATTTGAAGATTTCTTAATTAAGAATGGTGCCAAAATGGTAGCCAAAGAAAATTGGGGGCTAAAAAAATTAGCTTATCCAATACAGCACAAGAAAAGTGGTTTTTACCATTTGTTCGAATTTACAAATTCTGGAGAAGTTGTTTCTGCTTATGAGCAGGAGTTCAGAAGAGATGAGCGTGTAATGCGTTTTCTTACTGTAAAATTAGACAAGCACGCTATTGAGTGGGCAGAAAAAAGAAGAACAAGGTTAAAAACAGCTAAAGCGTAAGTACTATGGCATCAATAGAACAACAAGCAAAAGGTAAAAAAGATGGGGAAATTAGATATTTAACCCCGCTTAACATTGAAACCAATACGAAGAAAAAGTATTGTCGTTTTAAGAAATCAGGTATAAAATATATTGACTACAAAGACGCTGATTTTTTAATGAAGTTAGTAAACGAACAAGGTAAATTGTTACCAAGAAGACTTACTGGAACTTCTTTAAAGTATCAAAGAAAAGTAGCTCAAGCAGTTAAAAGAGCACGTCACTTGGCATTAATGCCTTATGTAGGAGATTTATTAAAATAAAAGAAAATAACCATGGAACTTATATTAAAAGAAGACGTTCAAAACCTAGGGTTTAAAGACGACTTGGTTAGCGTGAAAAATGGATATGGAAGAAATTTCCTTATTCCTCAAGGATTGGCAACTTTGGCCACTCCATCTGCAAAGAAAGTTTTAGCAGAAAATTTAAAGCAAAGAGCTCATAAAGAGAAGAAAATTATTGATGCTGCACAAAAAACTGCAGAGGCATTAAAAGCTTTAGAATTAAAAATAGCTGCGAAAACTGGTGCTGGTGACAAATTATTTGGTTCAATTACAAATATTGATGTTGCTGCAGCAATTGAAAAGCAAGGACATAGTATTGATAAAAAATACATTTCTATTCTAGGAGGTTCTGTTAAAAGAACTGGTACTAGTACTGCTCAAATTAGACTTCACAGAGATGTTGTTGTACCATTTACATTTGATGTAGTTGCTGAGAAAAAATAACAAAAAACGTTGTTTATAAGTATTGAAGAGTTGCTGTTAAGCAACTCTTTTTTTTTGGTTAAATTTGAGTTAATTTCTTATCGACTAATCTTAAAATTTAAAAACTCATGAACAAGCAATTACTCAGTGCTTTACTATTACTATTTGCAGTGTCTGCGTTTTCTCAGGTTACCACCTCAAATATTAGAGGAACGGTACTAGATGACGCTAATGTTTCTTTATTTGGAGCAAATGTTGTGGCAATTCATACGCCAACAGGTACTAAATATGGAGCAATTACAAATGAAGAAGGAAGGTTTAATTTACTTAACCTTCGTGTAGGTGGCCCTTATGAGATAACAATCTCATATGTAGGTTTTAAAAATTATGAACAAAAAAATGTTTTCCTTTCTCTAGGTACAACGTTTAATGTAGATGTTTCGTTGCAATCTGAAAGTCAAGCACTGGATGAAGTTGTCGTAATATCTACTCAAGGTGGTACATTTGGTAGTGATCGCACCGGCGCTGAAACTAGTGTGGGGAGAAGGGAGTTGACGAAACTTCCAACAATTTCGCGTTCAGCTCAAGATTTTACGCGTTTAGAACCAACAGCTAGTGGAAACTCTTTTGGCGGACGTAATGATCAGTTTAATAACTTTTCTTTGGATGGCGCTAATTTTAGTAATCCGTTTGGATTGGACGCGCCAACTCCAGGTGGTCAAACAGGTTCACAGCCAATTTCATTGGATGCCATTGATCAAATTCAGGTTGCGACAGCACCTTACGATGTAACTCAATCTGGTTTTACAGGAGCTTCAGTAAATGCGGTTACTAAAAGCGGTACTAATGAATTTCATGGAACTGTTTACGGTTTTTATAGAGATGAAAGCTTAACTGGAGGAAAAATAAAAGGAGATAAGGTAACTAAACCAGACTTAAAACAAAATCAGTATGGTGTTAGTATTGGTGGACCAATAGTTAAAGATAAATTATTCTTTTTTGCAAATTTTGAAAAAGATGAGAGAGACGATTTAGGATCAAATGGTTGGATACCAAATACAGGCTCTGGTGCTATTAATGAATCTAGAGTATTGGAGACAGATTTGCAAGCAGTCCAAAGTGATTTGGCAAGTATTGGTTACGACACAGGAAGATATGAAGGGTTTACATTTGGATCAAACTCAACAAAAGGTATTTTTAAAATAGACTGGAATATTAATGATAATAACCGTTTAGCGGTAATTTATAATTTTTTAAGAGCCTCAAGAGAACAATCTGCGCATCCAACTGCAATTACAGCAAGGGAACCAAGTTTTGCTACATTGCAATTTGAGAATTCTGGCTATGAAATTAACAACAACTTGAATTCTGTTCAGATAGAATTAAACTCTACCTTATCAAATGAGGTGACTAATAAACTTCAAGTTGGTTATACACATTTTGATGATTTTAGAGACCCTTTATCTACTCCAGCGCCTTCAATAAATATCACGAAAGAAGGGACTAACTATATTATTGCTGGTCATGAACCTTTTTCTGTTCATAACCGATTGGATCAAAAGGTATTTCAGATTACGAATAATATGAATATTTTTAAAGGTAATCATACCTACACGGTTGGATTTGCTTTTGAAAAGTATGAATTTGATAATTCATTTAATCTTACGAGTTATGGATTTGATTTGTTTGGAAGTGTAGATATCAATGATTTTCAAGCAAGCAATTATGTGGATACTTTTGCTGCTGCAGAGGCTACATTTAATGCAAACAATCAGCTTGAAGATGGAGCTGTTGGTGGATGGTCTTTGGCTGAAACTAATGTTGGTCAGTTATCATTTTATTTGCAAGATGAATGGGCTGCAACTGATGACTTTAAGTTGACTTATGGGGTGCGTTTTGACAAACCTTTATATTTTGATACCAAAAGTAAGATAGCGGAAAACATTGATAGAAAAGGTACATACCAGGGAGATAATGTTTATTTTAATCCTAATACGGGGCAACCAACAACTATTGATTCTGAACAATTACCAACGAACGATTGGTTAGTATCGCCAAGATTAGGATTCAACTGGGATATCAAAGGAGATAGAAGTTATCAATTACGTGGTGGTACTGGAGTATTTACGGGTAGACTTCCTTTTGTTTGGTTAGGAAATCAAGTACAAGGAGTGGATTTCTTTTTCTTTCAGGCAGTGGATCCAGGTTTTAAATGGCCACAAGTATGGCGTACAAATATTGGTTTAGATCATAGATTTGAAAATGGTTTGGTGGTTACAGGAGATATATCATATACAAAAGACTTGAATGCTCCTCACGTGCAAAATTGGGCATACAGCGACCCTTCTGGAACATTAAATGGGCAAGTAGATAATAGGCCAAGATATCAAGATAGCGATATTTCAAGAAATGCTTTTGGTGGGCCTACTAGTGCTTACGTATTTACAAATTCAGATAAAGGAAGAGTTTGGAATGTAGCACTAAAAGCGCAAAAAACGTTTAAAAATGGTCTTTATACTAGTTTTGCGTATAGTTATCTAAACTCTAAAGATATAAACTCTATTGAAGCTGAAATCACCGGAGATGCATTTGATTTTAACCCTAACCAAGGTGATGCAAATGCTGATGTTTTAGGGTTTTCAAAATATGGAGATACACATCGTTTTATCGGAGTGGGGTCAAAGGAATTTAAATATGGAAGTGAAGACAGATGGGGAACTACAATATCTACGTTTTTTGAATACGCAAAAGGAGGTAGATTCAACTATACGTATGCTGGTAATATAAATAACGATAGTTCTTTTCAGAATAACGATTTATTGTATATACCAACATCATCAGAAGTGCAGCAAATGCAATTTTCTGGAGCAGGGCAAGCAGAAGCTTTTGAAAATTATATTCAGCAAGACGATTATTTAAGTGATAATCGTGGAGAATATATGGAGCGATATGGAGCTCTAGCACCATGGAGAAGTCGTTGGGATGTAAAATTGCTTCAAGATTATAGGTTTAAGGTTGCTAATGGTAAAACAAATACAATCCAATTTAGTATAGACGTTTTGAATTTTGGAAACCTTATTAATTCTAATTGGGGAGTTATTCAGCAACCAAATAATCAAAATCCACTTCAGGTTTCTGTTGATCCTGTTACAAACGTTCCTACCTATACTTTTAATCCAGAGTTGACTAAAACTTTTGGTTCAGTATCTGGTTTAGAGTCAAGGTGGCAAGCACAAGTTGGGCTTCGTTACATTTTCTAAGTTAAAAACAAATATTTTATAAGTAGAAAGGCCATACAATCGTATGGTCTTTTTATTTTTGCAAATTAAAATCAATCGTTTTGAAATATACAAGACTTTCAAAGGAACAATTAGAGGAACTACACCCAGAGTTTATAAACTTTTTGGCATCCCAGTCTATTACTGGTGATGAGTGGAGTGATATAAAAGCAAATAAGCCAGATGTTGCTGAAGATGAAATAGACGTTTTTAGTGATTTAATTTGGGAAGGAGTGTTGAGTAAAGTTTCGTATTTAGAGAATATTTCGGCTCAGCAAATGCATTTGTTTGCCATGGAAGAAAAGGAGATGAAATTGATATCTGTGAAATTGAGGAACCCAGAGGTGGACTTAACCACCAAAACAGGTTTTGATTGGTTTAAGAAAAATTGGCAATCAGATTTTGTAGATTACCTCACAGCTTCTAAAATGTATACCGATGATAAAAATTTGGATAAATTTAAATTAATAGAACAAGGAGCGGTAATTACTAAAGGTGATTTATATAGATGGTTTGATAAAGTTATTGGATAAGCCGATATTTGTTAAAACCAGTAATCGTATTAGCTAAAATATATTAGCGTATAATTTCCATAAATATAATGGCACAAAAACCATCAATTCCAAAAGGGACAAGAGATTTTACTCCGTCAGAAGTAATAAAGAGAAATTACATTTTTGATGTAGTTAAAAAACACTTTAAAACATTTGGTTTTCAGCCAATAGAAACACCGTCATTTGAAAATTCGGATACGTTGTTGGGTAAGTATGGAGAAGAAGGAGATCGTCTTATTTTTAAAATATTAAATTCTGGAGACTTTATTGGAAAGGTTGATGATGTAACCTATAGTTCAAAAAGGTCTAGTTCTTTAGCTCCAAAAATTTCTGAAAAGGCTTTAAAATACGATTTAACGGTTCCTTTTGCTAGGTATGTGGTAATGCATCAAAATGATATTGACTTCCCTTTTAAGCGATATCAAATACAACCAGTGTGGAGGGCAGATAGGCCTCAGAAAGGGAGATTTAGAGAGTTTTACCAGTGCGATGCAGATGTAGTAGGTTCTGATTCATTGTTACAAGAAGTTGAATTTGTACAACTTTATGATACTGTTTTTAGTGACTTAAAATTAGAGGGAGTAACTATAAAACTAAATAATAGAAAAATTTTAGCAGGTATTGCAGAAGTGATAGGTGCTAAACGTTCGTTAATAGATTTTACCGTTGCTTTAGATAAGTTGGATAAAATAGGGGAAGAGGGAGTTAAAAAAGAAATGCTTGAAAAAGGTATTTCTGAAGTAGCTATTGAAAAAGCTGCACCGTTGTTTTCGTTGTCTGGTTCAAATGCTTCTCAATTGGAGTTGTTAGAAAAATTATTGACAGATTCAGAGGAAGGAACTAAAGGGGTTCAAGAACTTAGGTTTATTATAGAAACTATTGAAACTCTTGGTTTACAATCCGCTAGCCTTGCGATTGATGTAACGCTTGCAAGAGGACTTAACTACTATACAGGAGCTATATTTGAAGTTAATGCACCTAAGGGTGTTAAAATGGGTTCTATAGGAGGTGGGGGCCGTTATGATGATTTGACTGGGATTTTTGGACTTAAAAATGTAAGTGGAGTAGGAATTTCATTTGGACTAGATCGTATTTATTTAGTTCTTGAAGAGTTAGGACTTTTTCCAGAAAATATTGACCAGTCGCTTCAAGTACTTTGCTTGAATTTTGGTGAAAATGAAAGTTTGGCTGCGTTAAAGTTGATTTCTGAATTGCGAAAAGTGGGGGTGAAATCTGATTTATACCCATCTAAAGCTAAAATGCAAAAGCAGTTTAAGTATGCCAATAATAGAAAAGTTCCTTTTGTAATTTTATTAGGAGAAGAGGAGTTAAAAAATAATTCTTTTGTAGTGAAAAATATGGAAAAAGGAACTCAAGAAACCTATTCGCTAGGTAGTGTTTCGGAGTTTGTTTCTACATTATAATTTTTTCTTTATTTCGGAATGTATTGTGGTGTAATACGAAGTTTCGTGTGGAACTAATTTTCTTTCCAAGCTTTCGGCTGCTATACTTTTTTTAAAGTCATCTAAAGTAATTAAATCAAGAGCTTCAACTTCAGAATCTTGCTTTTTTAAATTTTGTAAAGAAGTTCCTAATTTGCAAATATATGTGTGGTGAAATTCACAGTCTATTAGTTCTTCATGATGCTTTTGTATAGATTTAAAAGTTCCTATTTTTTGTAGCTCTTTTGGTTCAACCATTAATCCAATTTCTTCTTCTATTTCTCTTAATGCAGAAATTTCAATAGCTTCCCCGGCACCAATATGTCCTGCTACAGAAACGTCCCATAATAGTGGGTGAGTGTCTTTGTTTTTCCCGCGTTGTTGAATTAAAACTTCTCCTTTTTTAGTATAAAACCAAACATGAACTGTTTGGTGAAAAAGGCCTTTTTTATGTGCAACGGACTTCATTGCTATTTCACCAGTGAAGTCTCCTTTTTCGTTTAATATGTCAATTAATTCATCCATAAAAAAAACAAATCCCTCAATTAAGAGGGATTTAATACTTTAATCAAAATAACTAAATGTTTCTCCTTCTTTTATAGTTAGTAGAGTTTCGTAAATTAAACGAATAACGTTTTCTACATCATCTCTATGAACAGTTTCAACTGTTGTGTGCATATATCTTAATGGTAAAGAAATTAAGGCAGAAGCAACACCTCCATTACTGTAGGCGAAAGCATCTGTATCCGTACCTGTTGATCTCGACGCCGCCATACGTTGAAATGGTATTTTTTTGTCTTCGGCAGTTTCGATAATACGTTCGCGAAGTTTGTTTTGAACAGCTGGTGCATAAGAAATAACAGGGCCAGCGCCAATTTCGGTATGTCCTTGTACTTTTTTGTCAATCATTGGGGTAGTGGTATCATGACAAACATCTGTAACAATTGCAACATCAGGTTTTATGGTATGCGTAATCATTTCTGCACCACGCAAGCCTATTTCTTCTTGAACTGCATTTGTGATGTACAAGCCAAATGGTAATTCTACCTTATTTTCATGTAACAAACGAGCAACTTCAGCTATCATAAAACCACCCGCTCTATTATCAATGGCTCTACATACAAATTTATCTTTGTTTAATATTTGAAATTCATCTGGGTAAGTAATAACACATCCAACATGAACGCCCATTTTCTCAACTTCTTCTTTGTTTTTAGCTCCAACATCGATTGTTATATTGTCCAGTTTTGGAGGTTCTTCTTTTGCTCTATTTCTAGTATGAATAGCTGGCCAACCAAAAATACCTTTTACAATTCCCTTTTTAGTATGAATGTTCACCCATTTTGAGGGAGCAATTTGATGATCACTTCCGCCATTTCTGATAACATGTAGCAAACCATTATCTGTAATGTAGTTTACATACCAGGCAATTTCATCTGCATGACCTTCAATAACAACCTTGTATTTTGCATCGGGATTAATAACACCAACAGCTGTTCCGTAGGTATCTGTGATGAAAGTATCTACATAAGGTTTTAAATAGTCCATCCATAATTTTTGACCTTCCCATTCGTAACCTGTTGGAGCTGCATTATTTAAATATTTTTCAAAAAACTCAAGCGATTTTTTATTAATGATCTTTTTACTAGTCATTTACATTTAATTTAAATACAAACATAGCAATATTCACGTATTTTTAATACTTACGCCACCTATTTATCGTTAATTTTGTGAGAGCTTACGATTTAGATTAGATGATAAAATATAGTTTACGTTTAGTTTTTGTTTTATTGGGAGTTAATGCTTTTTCTCAAATTGAAGATCAACCATTAGATTCCGTTGCAGAAAAACTAATTATAGTTGCGGGTGATTCAATAGTACAAAGTTCTATTGGTTTGCAAGAGGCTTATGTTTTTGGAAAGTTGAAATTTGATTCTTATAACGAAAAACTTAAATATTACATTCTTAGAAGGAAAACTGTAAAAGTATACCCTTATGCTAAGCTTGCTGCCGAGCGGTTAGTAGAGTTGAATGATAGTTTAAAAGTGATTACCAAAAAACGTAAGCGTAAAAAGTATACCAAAAAGGTTCAAAAATACATTGAAGGAGAGTTTTCTGAAGAACTTAAAAAATTAACCCGAACGGAAGGGCAAATTCTAGTTAAGTTAATTCATAGGCAAACTGGTACAACTGCTTTTGATTTGGTTAAGGAGTTGCGAAGTGGATGGAGAGCGTTTTGGTATAATACCACAGCAAATATGTTTGATATTAGTATAAAGGAGGAGTTTCACCCAGAAGAAATTCATGAGGACTATTTAATTGAAGATATATTGCAAAGAGCTTTTGCCTCATATAAGTTGGAAAGACAAAAATCGGTTTTAGATTATGATTATTCTAAACTGAGCAACAAGTGGAAAAAACAATCGAAAAAAAAGAGCTAATCTTTGTTTTTTTTACCAAATACGGCATCCATAATTATTTTTATACTTCTAAAGCCCATTACAATTGCACCAACTCCTAAAATAATACCTATAATAAATACAGGCCAATAAAAAGGATGTCCTTCATTTTTAAAAGCTTGGTACACCACAAAAGGAGCTGTAAACATTAAAATAACCGTGTAAACAATGCTTTTAATGCCTTTAAAAAGCAGTTCTTTATTAGTTCTTCTCATTTATTCAATTACAATTGACCCGCTATATGTTTGACATATGGCAAAATAACCTAGTGCAAAATTAGCGTTATTTGATGTATTGATAAAATTACCTCTTGCCGTTGTTGAAGGAGTTTGAAAAGGGCCTTGGTCTCCACCGCTGCTTTGCAGTATTAGTAGATTCATGTAATTATAAAAGCTTTCATTTACTCCTAAAAGGGTAATATTAATTTCGCGACCCGCACTTAAATTATTATCGTAGAAATAGGAAAAAGTAAAAGCTTGGTCTTTATAAAAAGTATCTTCAGAGACTAAAAACTGACTAAAATCTAAATCAAAAAGGTAAAAATCATCGCTGCCTTTTCGGTCTTCAAAAGTAATTACTATTTCAGTTTCATTACCTTCAAATAAGGTTTTGTCACCTTGAGCGACATTTAAAATTGGAGTTGAGGGTACGTAACTGGTTTCAGCGGTATATATTTCGTTATTATAAACTGCAGTTAAAGTTATATCGCCATTTATTAATTCATTAGTACTCCATAGTCCAGAATAAACTCCACTGTCTTCCTCTTCCTGAGTTAGTACTACTAAATTTTGAGAAGAATTGTTGGTTAAACGAATTTCGGTTAGGTTGGCAGGAACGTTTTCTTCAAAAAAAGAGCTACTTAAACTTGCTTTTACGTCAATTGCAGAAACCACTTGCGTGGGATCATTAACTCTTATAATAGCATCTAGAATTAAACGAGGTTCTTCAGTTGGCAAATCAACGGATATGGTTTCTTGACATCCAAATAAAAGACCTAGGCAAAAGAAATTAAATAGTAACTTCTTCATGATTTAAAATTTAAAATTATAAGTAACTGCCGGAACAATACCAAATATTGATGTTCTAAGAGCTTCATTAACACCAGTGTCTTCGTTTCTTCTAAAGTTTATTGAGGCCGCATTTTTTCTGTTATATAAATTGTATATACTAAATACCCATTCCCCTTGCATTTTTCTTTTTTCGTTTTTTCGAGGTGTTAGTGTTGCTGAAACGTCTATTCTATGATAATTTGGGAGTCTCTCCGTATTTCGCAAGCCATAATAAGGAATTGTAAGGTTTTGAAACGTAAACTGTCCTATTGGATAATTGGTAGGTTGTCCTGTTTGAAAAACAAAGTTGGAATTAAAATTCCACTTTTTGTTTAAATCGTAGCTAGCAAATATAGATATGTCGTGTGTTTTATCGTAAGGGGTATTATACCAATCACCATTATTAATACCACTTTCAATGGCGGTTCTACCTGGTGTTTGTTGCTCAGATTTTGAGAGCGTATAAGCTAACCAGCCTTGAAATTTACCATCGTTTTTTCGAAGTAAAAATTCCCAGCCGTAGGCGCGAGCTTTACCATTTAGTATTATACGTTCAATATTTTCATTGGCAATTAGATTAGCTCCATCTATATAGTCAATTCTATTTTTAATTGTTTTATAAAACACTTCCGTTTCCAAAGCATATTTGCCTCCAAAATTTTTAAAATATCCTAAAGCGTATTGATCCAATAACTGTGGCTTTGTGAATTTTCCGCTAGGTGTCCAAACATCTAAGGGAGTAGGAGAGCTCGTATTGGATAATAAATGTAGATATTGTGATAATCGAGTATAACTTGCTTTTAATGAATTTTTTTCATCAATACTATAGGCCATAGAAATTCTAGGTTCTATATTATTGAATGTTTTAACGGCACTGTTTCTGCTAGCTGAAGTAGTGGAGATAGGTGTTGCTTCTTCGTATAAATTAAGTTCAGGATTAAAGTTAATAGGATTATCATTTTCGTAAACACTAATTTCACTTTGCCCTAGTCGAATAAAATTACTGAATCTTAATCCGTATCCAATGCTTAGTTTATTAGAAACATTGTGTTCAAAATCTATGTACGCTGAAAATTCGTTGGCATACTTTTTAAATAATTTGTCTTTTAAAATTCCAGAGGCCTCATTACTTGGTTCAATTTCCCCGGGGTTAAAGCTGTAGTAAATATTGTTTAGACCGTAGTTAATTTGAAGTTTGTCACTTACATAATTTTTTAAATCGTATTTAATATTAAAGTTTTGAATCCCTGAGTTCCAATTAAACCCAACAAAATCTAACTTAAGACCATAAAAATAATCGGAATAGATCAGAGATAAATTTGAAAACAGCTTGTCAGAAAACAAATGATTCCATCTAAAATTAACTAACGAATTTCCATAAGTATTAACAAAACTATCGCTAATGCTAAATACATCTCTTCCAAAATAGCCAGATAGGTAAAAGTTATTTTTTTCGTTTGCCTTATAATTGATTTTAGCATTTAGGTCATAAAAAAAAGCTTTGTTGTCTATATCTAGAAGCGGAAGAAAAAGGTGAGCATACGATGACCTTCCACCAATTAAAAATGCGGCCTTATTTTTTTTAAGAGGTCCTTCTAGTAGTAACCTGCTTGCAACTAATCCAATACCTCCATTAGCTTTAAACTCTTTACTATTTCCCTCTTTTTGAAAAATATCTAAAACGGATGAAACTCTTCCACCATATCTAGCAGGTATGCCACCCTTATATAATTTAATGTCTTTAATGGCATCAGGATTAAAAACTGAAAAAAAGCCAAAAAGATGAGAAGAGTTATATATTATGGCTTCATCTAATAAAATAAGGTTTTGGTCAGCCGCTCCACCTCGAACATTAAATCCAGATGAGCCTTCACCTGCATTGGTAACGCCTGGTAATAGTATAATAGACTTAATAACATCAGCTTCACCTAATACCACTGGTATGCGTTTTATGGTTTCGGCAGATAAAGAGTTTACACTCATTTGGGGTTTTCTAATATCCAGCTTTTCTGTATTCTCGGTAACTATTACTTCATTAAGCTGTTCTACTGCCTCCGTTAGTGCAAAATTTATTTTCTTATTACTATCTAAGATAATTTTTTTAGAGATATCCTTAAACCCTAAATAGCTAACAGAGATAGTGTAAGTACCTTCGGGAATAGTTATAGAGTAGAACCCATATTCGTTAGTAGTAACTCCGGTTTTAAGCTCAGGAATTGTAACATTAACACCAATTAGTGTCTCATTGCTGGAAGTTTCGTTTACAGAGCCACTTATTGTATACTTTTGTTGTCCTGAAACATATAGAAAGCAGTTAAGCAATAGAAATGTAAAAACTTTAAAGGTTTTATTCATTAAAGCAATTTTTTGTGATTCCAATATAGATATAATAGTTGGACGAAAACTTTAATTATTCCTTAAAAAAAAGAAAAGCCTTTGCTTTGGGCAAAGGCTTTTAAAATATAATGGATTAAAATTATAAAGTATTTAGAATAGAATTGAATGTAGCGCTTGGTCGCATTACTTTAATCATAAGGTCTTCTACTGGTTTATAGTAACCTCCAATATCTTGAGAGCTTCCTTGCGCATCTTTTAGTTCTTCAACTATTTTAGTTTCATTAGCTTCTAACTCATCCGCAATTTTAGAAAAAATGCTTTTTAATTCAGCGTCTTTGTCTTGAGAGGCTAGCGCTCGTGCCCAGTACATAGCAAGGTAAAAATGACTACCTCTAGTGTCTAGCTCCTTGACCTTACGAGAAGGAGATTTATTGTTGTCTAAAAATATTTCTGTAGCGCTATCTAGAGCGTCACCTAGAACAGATGCTTTAATGTTATTGTATTTATCACCAAAGTGTTCAAGTGAAACACCAAGAGCTAAAAACTCACCAAGTGAATCCCATCTTAAGTGTCCTTCAGTTAGTAACTGTTCTACATGCTTTGGAGCAGAACCTCCAGCACCAGTTTCAAAAAGACCACCACCATTCATTAATGGTACAATAGAAAGCATTTTTGCACTGGTACCTACTTCTAAAATTGGAAATAAATCCGTTAAATAGTCTCTTAAAACATTACCTGAAACTGATATAGTATCTTCACCTTTTTTTATGCGTTCTAACGTAAACTCAGTTGCCTTAATTGGAGATAATATTCTTAAATCTAAACCAGCAGTATTGTGATTAGGCAGATAAGTATTTACTTTTTTTATTAATTCGGCATCATGAGCTCTATTTTCATCCAACCAAAAAACAGCAGGAGTGTTAGATGCTTTTGCTCTTGTAACAGCAAGTTTAATCCAGTCTTGAATAGGGGCATCTTTAACCTGGCACATTCTCCAGATATCACCAGTCTCAACCTTATGCTCAATTAATACAGTTCCATCAGAATCAATAACAGCAACAACACCATCATTGGCTATTTCAAAAGTTTTATCGTGTGAACCATACTCTTCGGCTTTTTGAGCCATTAATCCAACATTAGGCACTGTACCCATTGTAGTAGGGTCAAATGCTCCATGCTTTTTACAAAAATCTATAGTAGCGGTGTAAATACCAGCATAACTACTATCCGGAATAACTGCTTTTGTATCTTGGGCTTTTCCCTCAGCATTCCACATTTGTCCAGAATTACGAATCATTGCAGGCATTGAAGCATCAATAATAATATCGCTAGGCACATGTAAGTTGGTAATACCTTTGTCAGAATTAACCATAGCTAAATCTGGACCATTTGCAATAGCTTCAGCAATGTCATTTTCTATTTCTTCCTTTTTGTCTTTAGGTAAGTCACTTAGCTTATTTAAAAGATTTTCTAAACCGTTGTTTGGGCTAATGCCTAAATCGTTAAAAGTTGCAGCATGTTTATCGAAAACATTGGAAAAGAAAGTTTGTAATGCGTGACCAAAAATAATAGGGTCAGAAACTTTCATCATGGTAGCTTTCATGTGTAAAGAAAAAAGTATATTTTTTTCTTTAGCATCAGCCACTTGTTCTTTTAAAAAGTCTAAAAGCGCTTTTTTACTAAGTACTGTAGCGTCAATAATTTCACCCGATAATAAACTAATTCCCTCTTTTAAAACGGTTTTAGTTCCATCAGCAGTTGTGTGTTGAATGCTAACATTGGTATTAGCACTTATAGTAACAGATTTCTCGTTGGCTTTAAAATCTCCATGACTCATTGTTGCAACATGAGTCTTAGAGTCAGCACTCCAAGCTCCCATAGAGTGTGGGTTTTTCTTCGCGAAGTTTTTAACAGCTCTTGGAGCTCTTCGGTCTGAATTTCCTTCTCTTAAAACAGGGTTTACGGCACTACCTTTTATTTTATCATATCTAGATTTTATTTCCTTTTCTTCATCGTTAGAAGGAGCGCTAGGATAATTTGGTAAATTATAACCTAACTGCTGTAACTCTGTAATAGCCTCGGTCAATTGAGGAATTGATGCGCTTATATTTGGTAACTTAATAATATTTGCCTCAGGAAGCTTAGCATATTTCCCCAACTCTTCTAAGTCATTTGGAATTTTTTGATCTTCCTTTAAGAAATCTCCGAATGTAGCAATTATTCTTCCTGCTAAAGAGATATCTTTTGTTTCAATATCGACGTTTGAAGTTTTGGTGAAAGCCTTAACAATTGGTAAAAAAGACTGTGTAGCTAAAGCTGGTGCTTCATCTGTTTTTGTATATAAAATTTTAGGCATTTGAATTCGTTTTTTTTAAAGCGGAGCAAATATACGATTTTAAGATGTAGGGGACGAATATCATGGGAAATACGGAAGCGGTAAATGCAAATGATAAAAGCCATATCACAGCACTAAGTACTATTGATATGGCTTTCTTAGAAAGTATACAAATTAACGTTTTGTATTTACAACAAAACCGCAACCCTTGATTGCCTTTGTATACTATTCTTACGTTTGGAAAAATTTTTGTAATTATTTGGTTTTTAATCAAATAAATGCTCCTTTTTCCTTTTTGTAGTTTTAGTAATGTACTAGTTATTGTTTACGAATAAACACTGTTACAATACCCATACCTATTATAAAAAAGCGACAGCTTTTTGCATAAGCACTCATCTCATTGTTGTTTTTTACGACAACGATAGATTAAACCACAATATAAAGAACGTTAACTTCATAAGGATTTTGATTTATATCATGCTTGACATTTCCTCAAAATCTTACTTTAAATTTAGCAAATTTATATTTTGATACCTAAAAATTTGAGAAAAACGAATAAACACTGTATTAACAGTAGTTATTAACAATTGTTCATAAAAAAAGCATCGATTTTTAAAAATCGATGCTTTAAGAAGTATTTCTTTAAGATTATAGGTCTATCCTCTAATCTCTTTAATTCTTGCTTTTTTACCAGTTAAGCCTCTAAAGTAGAATATACGTGCTCTACGTACTTTACCTTTCTTGTTAACTTCTATTTTTTGTAATGCTGGCATGTTCAATGGAAAAATACGCTCAACACCTACTGTACCAGACATTTTACGAATAGTAAAAGTTTCGGTAGATCCACTACCTCTTCTTTGTATAACTACACCTTTAAAGAACTGTGTACGTGTTTTTTCTCCTTCTTTAATTTCGTAGTAAACTGTGATAGTATCACCTGCAGAAAACTTTGGAAATTCTTTTTTAGATACAAACTCTTCTTCTACGAACTTAATTAATGATTCCATAATATATTTTTCAATGTTATATTAGAACAACATACACGATTTTCGCCAGAGGTTATTTTAACAGTGTGCAAAAATAGGTTATAAATTAATAACTGCAAGTAATTTTAATAGTTTTTTGAGAATTTGGATACCTGGTTTGAGTTACTTTAGTAAGTCTGGGCGCAATTTTTCGGTTCTTTTTAAAGCTTCCTCTTCACGCCATGCTTCTATTTTAGGAAAGTTACCACTTAGAAGTATATCTGGAACTTTCATTCCTTTATATTCGGCAGGTCTTGTATATACTGGTGGAGCTAATAAATCATCCTGAAAAGTGTCGGTTAGGGCAGAGGTCTCATTACTTAAGACCCCAGGTATTAATCGTATTATAGTATCGCATAATACAGCAGCTCCTAATTCACCTCCAGATAAAACATAATCTCCAATAGAAATTTCTTTCGTAATAAAAGCATCACGTACTCTTTGGTCCACACCTTTATAATGACCACATAAAATAATTATGTTTTCATACAACGAAAATTTATTTGCAGTTTTTTGATTTAGTGTTTCACCATCGGGGGTCATGTATATAACTTCATCATACTCTCGTTCAGACTTTAGTTTCGAAATGCATTTGTCAATAGGTTCTATCATAAGAACCATACCCGCACCACCTCCAAACTGATAATCGTCTACTTGGTTATAACTTTTATCTGTGTAGTCTCTAATATTATGAAAATGAACTTCCACTAATCCTTTTTCAATTGCTCTTTTTAATATTGAGGCTTCAAAAGGACTTTTTAACAGTTCCGGTAATACCGTGATGACATCAATTCTCATTAAAAAATTACTTTAGTAAGTTTTAGCGGCTCAAAAGTAATGAAAACGTTATAAAACTATCTTTTGTTGAGAAATTATAAATAAGACCATTCAGTAGTAAAATTTTATCCTAATAAAAAAGGCTCCTGATAGTGGAGCCTTTTTTTACTTTATTTTTTTCTGCTTATTAATTTCATCTTGCAGTTGTCTACTAATTTTTTGTTCCCTTTCTAGGGCACGTCTTCTATGGTCTTCATATTCTTTTTCAACCTCAGAAAGAGCAACCTTAGCTTCTTGCGTTAAAATATTACTTCTTCTGAATCTATATATAAAAACAAATAGAAGTATTAAAAGTACAATTACAATTGTCCAAAGTATTACTCTATAGGTTGCTTTTGAAACTAAAATGCCTAGAAAAGCCATACTGTCTTTTTCTTCAGTAACTTTACTTAAGTTATTTGTAGTTTCTTCTAATTTTTTATTTAAAGATGATATTGTGGTTTCATGCCCCGATATAGTTGCATTTAAACCGGCAGTTTTACCATTAATAAGATTAATAGAATCTAAGACATTTTTTCTTAGTTTATAAAGATGCGATTCTTTTACAACTTCATATCTTACTCCAGCAGCTCTATAGTTTCCTGATTTTTTAGAAATAAAGTCAAATTGACTACTTATAGTTCCATCGTCCAAAGACATTTTGGTGTCTTGTTCCTGTGCGTTTTGGGTCTGATACGCAAACAAGAAGGTAAATAACAAAAGTGTTTTCAAAAATTTCATTAATGAAATGGTTAACGTTAAAAAATGATTTAGAGGGAACTAAATTACTTTAATAAAATCAATTAAGAAAAAAAATTGACAACAAGCTTTTACATCTTTGTTAAATTACTTGTTGTCAATTAGATGCTAATAGTACGTATATCTTCTTACTTTCGAAATATATTTGGCTAAACGTATTACTTGATGGGAGTATCCATACTCATTATCATACCATATATATAATACCACATTTTTGCCTTCGGAATCAACAATAGTTGCTCTACTATCGTATATTGAAGGAGCCGACGTTCCCACAACATCGGTCGAAACCATTTCCTTGCTTAACGAATATTTTATTTGTTCAACCAAATCGCCTTCGAGGGCATATTTTTTTAATATCGTATTTATGCCATCTAAGGATGTTTCTTGTTCAATTTCAAGATTTAAAATGGCTAAAGAACCATTTGGAACGGGTACTCTTATTGCATTAGATGTAAGCTTACCTTCCAAAGCGGGAAGTGCTTTCGCCACCGCTTTTCCAGCGCCGGTCTCTGTTATAACCATGTTTAAAGCAGCAGATCTTCCTCTACGGTACTTACCGTGCATATTATCTACAAGGTTTTGATCATTTGTATATGCATGAATAGTTTCTAGATGCCCTTTTTTTACGCCAAGAGAATCATCAATTACTTTTAAAATTGGAGTGATAGCATTTGTAGTGCATGATGCAGCTGAAAAAATATCAATTTTATCGGGGCTATAATCTAAGTGATTTACACCGTGTACTATATTTGGAAGTTCTATACCCGGAGCGGTAAGTAAAACTTTAGCAGCTCCTTTAGCTTTTAAATGTTTACCTAGAGCTTCTTTATTTCTAAAGGCACCTGTATTATCTATAATTAACGCATCTTTTATACCGTATTTAGTATAGTCTATATCTTCAGGATTTTTTGCGCTTATTACATTAACAGTTGTTCCATTAATAATTAAAACATTGTTGGCTGCGTCAACATTTACGGTTCCGCCAAACTCACCATGTACAGAGTCAATTCGTAATAAACTGGCTCTTTTTTCTAAAACTTCTTCGTTTAAATCACCTCTAACAACAATAGCACGTAATCGCATTTGATTACCTTTTCCTGTTTTAGCCATTAGTTCGCGAGCTAGCAATCTTCCAATTCTTCCAAATCCATATAAAACAACATCTTTAGGTTTCGGGTTTTTAAACTTGCTTGCATCCTTTAATTTTTCAATCACAAAAGCTTTTATGTTGTTAAAGCTGTTTTCTTCGGAATGAAATTCATAGGTCAATTTGCCAATGTCTAGTTTAGCTGGAGGTAGAGGAATATCATTAATTGCTCGTAAAATTTCAACAGAATCAAAAATGGATATTGGTTTTTGAACAAATTCGCCAGCATATTCATGTAAGTGAATTATTTCGCCTACATTTTTATCATTTACCTGATTTTTAAATAATACAATTTCAATGGATTTATCATACCATAAATCACTGGTAAGTTTAATAAATTCAGTTGTTGCTTTTCGCCGATCTGCCTGGAAAGCAAGTTCTTTTTCGTACGATTTAGTTGGAGACATTCTTATATTTTAATTAGTTTTTTTGCTAAATTATAAATTTAATACCTCTAAAGTGATTATTTAGCAATAAAAAAGCCCTCAGAGTATGAGGGCGTATATTTTGAAGTTGCTATATATTATTGAAGAATTAATCTTTCTTTTTCTCCATCTTTATTAAGCATAGTGATGCTTGTTTTTCCATATCTAGAAATTGCACCAAACAATGTTTTAGCTTTTTGAATATCATCAATATCCTTTCCATCTAATCCAATTATTACTTTATTTTTTAGCCCATAACCTCTAAATCTTTCAGGAACACCAGTAATTTTCACACCATTTTCAGTTTTAAAGATTTTCTTGTCTTCTTCGGTTAAGTTTTTAACTTCAATACCTAATTCTGGTAATATAATTACTTGTCGTTGTTTTAATATTACGGGTACAATTTCAATATCTCCACCTCGGTCTATAGTTACAGATACGGTGTCTTTGGGTCTTTTAGTGGATAGGTAGCCCGTTAAGTCTGCAAACTTTCTAACCTTAATATTATCTATCTTTTTAATAACATCGCCATTTTTTAGACCAGCATCTTGAGCTCCTGAATCTTCTTCAACACTATCAACGTAAATACCATCAATTTCGTTAAATCCATTTTCAACAGCGTAAGGAGTATTCAATGATGGAGTTGTTATTCCAAGAATGCCTTTTTGAACATTACCATATTCCATAATGTCTTCAACAACTTTTCTCGCAATATTGCTTGGTACTGCAAAAGAATAGCCAACATAAGAACCGGTTTGTGATGTTATTGCGGTATTGATACCTACTAAGTCTCCATTCGTGTTGACTAATGCACCTCCGCTGTTTCCTGGGTTTACAGCAGCGTCTGTCTGAATAAATGATTGGTCTATTCTTCCTAACGCTCTTGCTTTTGCACTTACAATTCCTGCGGTAACAGTAGATGTTAAACTAAAAGGGTTTCCAACAGCAAGTACCCATTCTCCAACTTTAATATTGTCAGAATCTGCAAAAGCTAAATAAGGTAGTTTTTTTTCGGCTTCAATTTTTATTAATGCAATATCTGAATTTGGATCGGTACCAATTAACTCAGCGTCATATGTTTTGTTATTATTTAGAGTAACCTGCAGTTGCGTTGCATTTTCAATAACATGGTTGTTTGTAACGATGTGCCCATCCTGAGAGATAATTACACCAGACCCAGTTCCAACTTGTGGCTGTTGACTTCGTTGGGAGCCGTAAAAGAACTCCATAATGTTGGTAGGTCCTTGGTTTAATGTTACATTTTTAACATGCACTACTGCATTAACCGTTGTTTCGGCAGCAGAAGTAAAATCCAATTCGTTAATTCCAGCCCCTTTCGGAGAGGTGGGAGTGTAACTTGTGTTGAATGAGGAGCTGTCATCTTTAATTACAGCATATTTTGGACTTTCAAAAAAAAGCTTGTAAGCACCTAAAGTAATTGTTCCTGCTATTATTGCAACAAGAAGAGAACTTCCTAGTTTTTTCATTTTTTTAAAGTATTAATTTAACAATTGTAAAATTAAATGATTTTTTAGTTCATGTTTTGGAGTTTAACGACTTTTTAACTGCTAAAAAACCCTTAATAAAAATTATATTTGTTGTTTTAATTAAGTTATGAAGGTTACTTTTTATAAATATCAAGGTACGGGAAATGATTTTGTAATGATTGATAATCGACAAGAATTTTTCCCAAAAGAGAATCAAGAATTAATTGCTCAACTCTGCGACAGAAGATTTGGTGTGGGGGCTGATGGATTGATTTTAATTGAGAATGATGAAGCTGAAGATTTTAAAATGGTTTACTTTAACGCCGATGGCAAAGAAGGAAGCATGTGCGGTAATGGAGGAAGATGTTCCGTGGCATTTGCGAATTTTTTAGGAATCATTGGGGAAAAGACATCGTTTTCCGCCGTAGATGGTTTGCACAATGCGACTATTAGTAATGAAATAGTGAGTTTGCAAATGCTTGATGTTTCCGAAATAAAAGAAAAATCTAATGCTTTGTTTCTAGATACAGGTTCTCCGCATCATGTGCAGTTAATACACGGTTTGGCGAATTATGATGTTGCAAAAGAAGGAGCAAGGTTGCGTTATGGAATTTATGGGAAATCAGGAAGTAACATAAACTTTGTAGAGGAAAAGCCAGATGATGTTTTTGCTGTAAGAACATATGAGCGTGGCGTTGAAGACGAAACACTCTCATGTGGCACGGGAGTTACTGCTGTTGCTCTGGCCATGCATAAGCTAGGTAAAACTCAAAAGGAACATGTTAAAATTGAAGCTGAAGGGGGTAATCTTGAGGTTACATTTGAGGTTGAAAATGGAATATATATAAATGTTCATTTGATAGGGGCAACAAAAGGAGTTTTCAAAGGAGAGATTGAATGCTAAGTTTACGGGGAGATAACATATACCTTAGAGCAATTGAGTCAAAAGACCTTGATTTTTTGTACGAACTGGAGAATGATACCAATTTATGGGAAATTAGTGGTACTGTAACTCCATATTCTAAGCAAGTTTTAAGTTTATATTTAGATAATGCACATCGCGATATTTATGATGTAAAGCAACTTCGACTTTGTATTTGTAGCATTAAAAATGATACCGTTTTGGGTCTGATTGATTTGTTTGATTTTGACCCTAAAAATAATAGAGCAGGAGTAGGCATTGTTGTGCTTAAAAATACTGATAAAAATAAAGGTATAGGTTCTGAATCGCTTACATTACTCTGTAATTACACGAAAAATGTACTGAATCTTAGGCAATTGTATGCTAATGTTTTAGAGGGTAATGAGGCAAGTATACATTTGTTTCAAAAACATGGTTTTAGAAAAATTGGAGTAAAAAAAGATTGGATTTACTCTAATGGATCCTATAAAAATGAAATTTTGTTTCAAAAAATTAATTTATAAAGGATGTACATAAAAAAAATACTGCTTACCATAGTTTTATTAGGAATAATAGCTGGTGGTTTTTTTGCTTATAAGGTGTATAACGCGTTTTTAACACCGAATACTAACTTTAATAATGACGAAGCAATAGTTTTTATACCGTCTGATGCCAACTTTAATGATGTAAAAGAAATGCTGACACCTTTGCTTAAGGATATAGATGGCTTTGAATCTGCAGCGGATAGAAAAGGTTATAGTAATAATATAAAAGGAGGTAAATACAGTATTACTAAAGGAATGAATAATAATGATATTATTGGTTCATTACGAAGTAAAAATATTCCCGTTAAGGTTGCATTTAATAATCAAGAAACTCTTGAAGACTTAGCTGGAAGGATAGCTACTCAAATTGAAGCGGATAGTATTTCATTGCTAAAGTCCTTTAATGATACTAAGTTTTTAAGCGAAAATGATTTTAATCAAAATTCTAAATTAGCAATGTATATTCCAAATAGCTATGAGTTTTTTTGGAATACGTCGGCAGAAGGGTTTCGTAAGAAAATGTTAAAGGAGTACAAGCGTTTTTGGAACGAAAAAAGGCTTAGCAAAGCAAAAAAAATTGGACTATCAACTCAAGAAGTGTCTTCATTGGCCTCAATTGTACATAAAGAGACGGCAAAGATAGATGAGCGACCAAGAGTAGCTGGGGTGTATTTAAATCGGTTAAAAAAAGGAATTAAGTTACAGGCAGATCCAACAGTAATTTATGCAATAAAGAAAAGCAAAGACGATTTTGATTTAGTCATTAAGCGTGTTTTATATAAAGATTTAGAGTTGGATTCTCCATACAATACTTATAAATACGCAGGGTTGCCACCTGGTCCTATAGCTATGCCAGACATTTCTGCAATTGATGCTGTGTTGAATTATGAGAAGCATGATTATTTATTTTTTGTGGCAAATGTAAAGAAGTTTGGGTACCATATGTTTGCAAAAACATTAGCTCAACATAACCGAAATAAGGCACAATATATCCGTTGGATTAATGAGCAAAAAGTAAAAAGATAGGTCACTTGTCTTGATTTTAGTTCATGTTAACTAAAAGTGTATATTTTTAACAAAGCCTTGTAAAAAAGTATAGCAAAACCATTTTACCTTTGCACTTGTGAAATTTAAGCGAGCCGTTTTTTTGGCTGTAAGTCTTAAGAAAACAATTATATGAGAAGAGGGATGGCGATTTTCTGTCCTCTTATCATGACCTTTATTTTAGTGAGTTTTGGATTTAGACCTTCAAAGGTTAAGGTTCCAGAAGCTCTTAAAGTAAATAAACCTACTGAAGTTTTGTTCCCCAAAAACAAAACTTACTTTAATGCTGTAATGATTGCTCCGCCTTTTATAGGGAGCTCTTATATCGGTTTTAAGGAGGCATTGGCTTTTAAAGAGTCTCAAGGAGACTACTTTATTATTAATACCTTAGGATATTTAGGAAAATATCAATTTGGTATAGGAACATTGCAACTCATGGGAGTATATAATGCTACCGCGTTTTTAAATGATCCTAAATTACAGGAAAAAGTATTCCTGACTAACATTGCTAGAAACAAATGGATTCTCAGAAGAGATATCAAAAGGTATGTTGGCAAGCGTATAGCAGGAATAGAGATTACTGAATCAGGAATGTTAGCAGCTGCTCATTTGGCGGGTGCTGGAAATGTAAAAAAGTACTTAAGGTCCTACGGAGCTGTTGATTTAAAAGACAGTTACGGTACAAGTGTAGGGGATTACATGCGGAAATTTTCAGGCTATGATGTTTCTAATGTATTGCCAAAAAGGAACCCTAGGATATAAAGAAAATGTAGTAAATATGAAAATGTGAAGCCTTGATTGTGAGAAGTCAAGGCTTTTTTATGCCTGTAAAATAAAAATAGCGGGTTTTTTGTGTAAATCTAACTTTTCTGTTTTCCAAGCATTCACGGTTTTTGTTACAATGTATTCCGTTGGGAGTGTAATTTCACAAGCAATACATAAAAGCGTATTGCCTGCAAGTGTTTTTAGCATTTCAGCTAAAAACTTATCGTTTCTATAGGGAGTTTCAATAAATATTTGAGATTGATTTTCTTCCTTAGATTTTCGTTCTAATTTTTTTAATGCTTTTTTTCGTTCTGCATTATCAATAGGAAGGTAACCGTTAAAAGCGAAATTTTGACCATTAAAACCACTAGCCATTAATGCTAATAAAATAGAAGAAGGGCCAACTAGTGGAATCACTTTTATTCTTTTTTCATGTGCAATTTTAACAACGTCAGCTCCAGGATCGGCTATGCCTGGGCAACCAGCTTCCGATAAAATACCAACATCATGTCCTTCTAAACAGGCAGTTAAAAAATCAGGAATTTCTTCGGGTTCCGTAAACTTGTTTAGCACACTTATTTTAAGACTAGATTGTGATTTTCTAGGACTTATTTTTTTAATAAACCTTCGTGCTGTTTTTTCGTTTTCAACAATGTAAAAATTGGTGCTTTCTATGGTTCTCTTGATAGAAATAGGTAAAACTTCTAATGGAGCATTATCCCCTAAAGTGGTGGGTATTAAAAAAAGACTTCCCCAAGAATTTGTTTTTGCGGCCATTATAGTTTTTTAGAAATCGCTTCACAAGCCTTGTCTATAAGTTGAAAAACATATTCAAAACCTCCTTCTCCGCCATAATAGGGGTCTGGTACTTCATCGGTTTCTATGCTAATCTCGTTTAAAAGTAGTTTTACCTTAGCTGCATGTTCCGTATTTCTAGTTTTTGCTAAAATGTCAGCATAATTGCTTTTATCCATGGCAAAAATTAAATCGTAATCATCAAAGTCGTTAACAGATAATTGACGGCAGCGCTGTTCCGTGATGTCTAATCCGTGTTTTTTAGCAACTTCTATGGATCTTGGGTCTGGTCTTTTTCCAACATGATATCCAGCCGTTCCACAAGAATCTACGGTTACTTTGTCTGCATCAACTTTACTTTGCAAAATGCCTTGTGCTAGAGGAGATCTACAAATATTTCCTAAACAAACCATCAATACTTTGGTTTTCATACAATGAAATTAGGAAAGTTTTTTGGTAAGATCGTCAATGTACTTACGAAACTGTTTATCCGTCTCAGCTAAATTGTCAACCGTTTTGCATGCGTGCAATACAGTGGCGTGGTCTCTTTTTCCAATTTGAGAGCCAATACTAGCTAATGAGGCTTTTGTGAATTTTTTTGCAAAAAACATTGCTAATTGACGTGCCTGAACAATATGTCTTTTTCTAGTCTTGGATTGCAGTGTAGCGACGTCCATTTCAAAGTAATCGGAAACCACTTTTTGAATATAATCTATAGAAACTTCGCGTTTCGTATTTTTTACAAACTTTTCTACAACTTGTTGTGCAAGCTCCAGTGTTACCTCCTTTTTATTGAAAGATGATTGTGCAATTAATGAAATAATAGCACCTTCAAGTTCTCTAATATTTGATTTTATATGTTTAGCAACATAGTCAATGATATCATCTGGCATTTCAACACCGTCCCTATATAATTTATTTTTTAATATAGAGATTCGCGTTTCGTAATCAGGATTTTGCAATTCGGCAGATAATCCCCATTTGAATCTAGATAATAAGCGCTGCTCAATATCTTGCATATCAACTGGAGCTTTATCAGATGTTAATATTACCTGCTTGCCATTTTGATGTAAATGATTAAATATATGGAAAAACACATCTTGAGTTCCGGATTTTCCAGATAGGAACTGTACGTCATCAATAATTAATACATCAATTAATTGATAAAAGTGTATAAAATCATTTCTAGTGTTTTTCTTTACAGATTCAATATATTGTTGTGTAAATTTTTCTGCAGAAATATAAAGAACGGTGCGTTCTGGATATTTATCTTTTATCTCAACACCAATAGCATGCGCAAGGTGAGTTTTACCTAAGCCGACTCCTCCAAAAACAAGTAGTGGGTTAAAAGAAGTTCCGCCCGGTTTATTGGCTACAGCCATACCTGCTGAACGTGCTAAACGGTTAGAATCTCCTTCAAGAAAATTATCAAAATTATAATTAGGATTTAATTGAGACTCAATTTTTATATTACGTATACCAGGAATTACAAAAGGGTTTCTAAGTTCTGGATTTTTGGATTTAATAGGGACATCAACTTCTTGTGCTCCCATTGCTCCTCTATTTGAACTCGGAATTTTTTCAGTAAAAGGCTCTTTGTTTCCATAGGTGTTTTCCATACGAATTACGTAAACTAGCTTAGCGGTTTCACCTAGCTCCTTTGTAAGTGCAACCTTTAACAGTTTAACGTAATGCTCTTCAAGCCATTCGTAGAAAAATTTACTTGGTACTTGTACGCTTAATGCGCTATCAGAAAGTTTAACAGGTTTAATTGGTTCAAACCATGTTTTAAATGCCTGCGGTTGGATATTATCTTTGATAAACGCCAAACAATTGTCCCATACGGAATTAGCAGTTACATTCATTATTGATTAAGTCGTGTTTTGTTGGTTAGTGGTTAAGCTTTTTAGGCCTATCGTTAAATGACTAGGTCATTCATTAGTGCAAGGCAAATATGTGAACAAATAATCTAAAAAAAAAATCTAAAAGGGTTGAATTTAACCTTTTTTTTTTGCATGTTCACACGCTTAAAATATTAACGAACAAAAGATATAATTTTTACTTGAATAATTATGAACTTTAACAAAATTTCTTTTAGGGTAAGGTATGGAGAAACGGATCAAATGGGAGTTGTATACCACGGAAACTACCCGCAGTACTTGGAAATGGGGAGGATTGAGTGGTTGAGGGATTTTGGTGTTTCATATAAAAAAATGGAGGAAAACGGAATTATGCTTCCCGTCGTTAGTATTCAGCTAAACTATAAAAGGTCTGCTTTTTACGATGATGTGTTGACACTAAAAACAACATTGAAAAAAACACCTACAGTAAGGATAGAATTTGATTATGAAATTCATAATCAAAATAACGAACTTTTGGTAGAAGCAAATACAGTTTTAGCATTTATGGATGCAAAAACGAAAAGGCCAATTCGTTGTCCCGAATATATTTTAGATAAATTGTAAAGGCTTAATTTTTTTTGAAGTCTATCTCGTAAATACCGGAAAGTATATTTTCGAGTTTGTTAGCATCATTTTTTCTAACGGAAACAATTATTTCACAATTCATTTCCATTTTTTGAGAAATTATTTCTAATTGATGCTGTTTTATTAAACGCATTACCTTGTCCATTAATTGGTAGTCAAAAAGGAGTCTGAAGTTTACTTTAATTATCTTTTCAATGATTGGAGCATTTTCTAAAGTTAGTTGAGCTGTTGTTTTGTAAGCGCTTATTAACCCCCCAACACCCAATTTTGTGCCTCCGAAAATTCTTGCTACGGCAACCAGAACATTGGTAACATCATATGATTGTATTTGACCGTAAATGGGTAAACCAGCTGAGTTATTTGGTTCGCCATCATCATTTGCTCTATATCTTGGGTTAAAAGTACCAAGCTGCCAGGCATAACACACGTGGTTGGCGGTATGATGTTTTTTATGTAGTTTCTCTAATATTGATTTTATCTCATCCTCGTTTTGCACAGGGAAAGCATAGCCGTAAAACTTGCTTTTCTTCTCTTTATGGAGTACTTCTTCAATAGGTATAGCAATGGTTTTGAATACGTCAGAAGTAGGTTTCATTATGATAAAGCTACAATTAAAATACTTGCTACCGCTAAAATAATGCCTCCCCAATTTTTGACGCTCATACGTTCTTTAAATAAAAGAATACCTAGAAAAGTAGAGAACATTACAATTGCGACATTGTTTATCGTAAATATTGATACGCTTGTTAGGTTTTTGTTATTTAACGCTTTTAGTAAAAAGAATATGGAGAAAAAATTGGGAACTCCAAGAGCAATACCTCCCAGTATATTTTTTAAATTAATTTTTAAAGGTTTTTTACTTGATTGTACTAGTATAATGATTAATCCTATGGTAGCTGCAGAACCAAAGACTACAGCAGAAAACAAAGAAAATTCACTCTGAGACACTTTTTTTTCTTGAAAATATTTGAGTGCAACATCAATAAATCCAGAGCCTAAAAAAACAAGAATTGGTAGTAGGTATGAAAATTTTTTGATTTCTGATTTGGTTTCTTTTGCAGAGGCAAAGTAAACTGCACTAATAGCAAGTAAAATGCCAATTATCTTATAAACATCAATTACTTCTTTGTATAAAAAAACTCCAAAAATTACAGGAATAACAAATGACATTTTTGTGGCCACCGAAGCCACAGAAACACCTACTTTTTGTGCTGTGGCCGCCATTAGGTTGAAAACTATAATGAATAACAAGCCAAGAGCTAATGTTCCAAGAAACCATTGTTTGTTAGGAATTTCCGTAAGTTTCACGTTGCCATCATTCAATAATAAACCAACAATACATGCTACAACATAGTTGGTGATAATAGCATAAAATGTTTGAACTTTATAAACTCCAAAAAGTTTAAATATTACAAATATTAAGCCTGTGAATAGGACACTAAAAACAAGATCTAGCATTTATAAGTGTTTTTTTAGATTAATAACATCTTCTTTTCCTACTAAAAGATTCCAGCTTTTGATACCTATTTTTTCAGCAGTATTAGTATTTTCTTTAGTGTCATCAATAAAAAAGGTCTCTTCTGCTATTAAGTTATTTTCCTTTAAAACAAATGTGTAAATATCTTCATTGGGTTTTCTTAAGTTAATTTCATGCGAGAGGTAAAACTTGTGAAAACATGCTTTAAAAGCATGATACCTATCTAGCCCCATATTTTCTATTACTTTTTCAATATGTAAAGCGTTTGTATTACTTAAAAGAAACAGCTTGTGTGATTTTTCTTTAGCTAAATCTTTAATGAAGTTTAAACGGTACTCTGGAAAATCTAAGATAATAGAATTCCATGCATTAATTATTTTTTCAGTAGTTGCCTGAGGGAAGATTATATTTAGTTTGTCTATAAATTCGGTTGAACTTATTAATCCTTTTTCGTATGAATTGGCAATTGAATTTATTTCTGGAGTTAGCCTGGTAAAACCAAATTTTGCCATTTCTTGAAAAATAGCTTTTTTATCTAGGTTTATAAAGATATCTCCAAAATCAAAAATTATATTTTTAATCATTTTTTAAAATAAGTAATTGGTCGGTTTTTAAAAGGGATTCTGAAATTAATGCACCCTGTATTTGTGGAGATTTAAGCCCTCTTGTAAATATATTTTTGCCTTTAAAAATACGTGCTTCATCCCATAAATTCGCATCAATAAAGGATTGTTGTGTTTTGCTTCCTCCTTCAACTAAAATGCTTGAAATATTATGTTTATGTGCTATTTTACATATTTCTGTAGGTAGATTTTTAGAAAAATCTACCTTTTCAAAATATGTGTTTTGAGTATTTTTTGTAATTTTTTCAGTTATTACGATAGTTTTACAACTATTGTCAAAAACATTAAAATTACTTGGTATTTTTAATTTTCGGTCAATTACAATACGTATAGGTTTTTTTCCTTTCCAACTTCGAGTATTAAGTTTTGGGTTGTCTTCAATAATAGTGTTGGTTCCAGCTAGAATGGCTTGCTCTTCGCTGCGCCATTTGTGAACCAATTGTCTTGAATATTTGTTAGTAATCCAGTAGGGTTCAGGGGTGTTGTTTCTTAGTTTTTGATTTGGAGCAATAAATCCGTCCGAAGTTTCAGCCCATTTTAAAATAACGAACGGTCTTTTCTTTTCTTGAGAACAAAGAAAACGTTTATGATGCTCGCGACACTCATTTTCTAAAACGCCAAAAACAACTTCACAGCCAGCATTTTTTAATATTAGTATTCCATTACCAGAAACCAACGGGTTAGGGTCTGTGATGCCAATTATTACTTTAGGTATTTTATGTTGTACAATTAAGTTCGCACAAGGTGGCGTTTTGCCAAAATGCGAACAAGGTTCTAGAGTAACATACAAAGTGGATTTTGCTAAAAGTAATTTGTTTTGTATACTATTTATTGCATTTACTTCAGCATGCGAACCTCCGTAAGGGCTTGTGAAACCCTCTCCGATAATTTTTTCATCATGAACAATTACACTCCCAACCATAGGATTTGGAGCAGTAGTTCCAAGACCATTTTTACCTAATTGAATACATCGGGAAATATATTTTTCGTGTATCTTCACTTCACAAAAATAGAACAATAAAACATATAGATTTGCAATTTTATGGAAACTGCAATTATAAGAGAAATTAGGCCAGAGGATAACGTTAATGTTGCTATTGCTATTCGTCAGGTTTTAATTGATATTGGCGTTCCAAAAGTAGGAACTGCATATGCTGATAAGGCCTTGGATTTTATGTATGAGCATTATGATGTTCCTAAGGCTACATATTTTGTGGTTGAAGACCAAGGGGAAATTATTGGATGTGCAGGAATAGCAAAACTAGATAACTTTGAGGGTAATGTGTGTGAGTTGCAAAAAATGTATTTTTTAGAAAAGGCAAGAGGTAGGGGTTTAGGAGGTAAAATGATGGAAACATGCCTAGATAAAGCAAAGGAATATGGTTTTGAAAAGTGCTATTTAGAAACCATGCCTTATATGAAAGCAGCACAAAAACTGTATGTAAAAAGTGGGTTTGAATATATAGATAAGCCTATGGGAGATACCGGACATTTTTCATGTCCAGTTTGGATGCTTAAAAGTTTGTAAATGTTACTTCAAGAAATTAAAAATATATTTCACAAAGAATTGGTTGCTGTTTATCCCTTTGAAGAGATAAATAGCTTTTTTTACCTCTTAATAGAGCATTATTTAAACTTACCAAGATTTATTTTAGCTACTGAACCCAATTATGCGGTTACCAAGCAGGAAGAACAGCCTCTTTTTGAGGCATTACAAAAACTAGTGTTGGAAATTCCGTTACAGCATATTATAGGAGTTGCTAGTTTTATGGATATGGAATTTAAGGTAAACAAAAATGTATTAATACCAAGGCCTGAAACGGAAGAGTTAGTGCGATGGATTGTTGAAGACAATAAGAAAAATAGTAGTCCAATTACTATTTTGGATATTGGTACAGGAAGTGGGTGTATTGCAATTTCCTTAGCTAAAAACTTGCCTCAGGTAAAAGTGCATGCTATAGACGTGTCTGAATCCGCGTTGGAGGTGGCTCGAGAAAATACGCAAAGGAATAAAACTAATATCACTTTTCATCAGGCAGATATCTTAAAGTTAAATACTCTTGAAATTAAATTTGATATAATTGTATCTAACCCTCCCTATGTTAGAGAATTAGAGAAAAAAGAGATTAGTAATAATGTGAAAAATAACGAGCCACATTTGGCTTTATTTGTGGCTGACAAAAACCCATTGGTATTTTATAAAACAATAGTAGATTTTGCTCAAGATAATTTAAAACAAGGAGGGAGTCTATATTTTGAGATAAATCAATATTTGGGAAACCAAACCAAACAGCTTTTAGATGATACTTTTTCGGATATTGAATTAAGAAAAGATATGTTTGGTAATGATAGAATGTTAAAGGGGGTATTAAAATAGTATAAAGAATGAATAGTAAAGAAAAGATAGCGACATTAAGCAAAGAGTTAAGAGAACATAATTACAATTACTATGTGCTTGATGCTCCTACGATATCGGATTACGATTTTGATATGAAGTTAAAAGAGCTTCAGGCTTTAGAAGAGCAATTTCCAGAATATCAAGAGGCAGATTCACCTACTTTAAGAGTTGGTGGTGAAATCACTAAAAATTTCAATACTATAGTTCATGACCATCGCATGTATTCTTTGGATAACTCTTATTCTAAAGAAGATATTGAAGATTGGGAAAAACGCATTCAGAAAAATCTTGGAGATGTTGATGTTGAATATACCTGTGAATTAAAGTATGATGGGGCTTCAATTAGTTTAACTTATGAAAAAGGAACTTTGATTCGTGCAGTTACCAGAGGTGATGGTATTCAGGGAGACGATGTTACTACTAATATTAAAACTATTCGTTCGGTTCCCTTGAAACTAAAAGGAGATTACCCTGAAAAATTTGACATCCGAGGAGAAATTGTATTGCCTTTTGATGGTTTTAAAAAAATGAACGAAGAACGTATTGCAGCTGGAGAAGAACCCTATATGAACCCTAGGAACACGGCCTCAGGTAGTCTTAAATTGCAGGATAGTAGTTTGGTTGCACAGCGACCATTAGAGTGTTTGTTGTATAGCATAGTAGGTTCTAATTTGGGTATTGAGACACAATACCGAATGTTAGATAAAGCCCGTGAATGGGGTTTTAAAGTGCCAACCGTAGCAAAACTTTGTAAAACTACAGAAGAGGTAATGGATTTTGTAAATCATTGGGATATTCATCGTCATGATTTACCTTATGAAACAGATGGAGTTGTGGTAAAGGTAAATAACTTATTACATCAAGATGAGTTAGGGTATACTTCAAAAGCACCACGTTGGGCAATGGCGTATAAGTTTAAAGCAGAACAGGTTTCCACTGTGTTAAATGAAATAACGTATCAGGTTGGACGTACTGGAGCAATTACACCTGTTGCCAATTTGGAGCCAGTGCTTTTGGCGGGAACTACGGTTAAAAGGGCATCACTTCACAATGCAGACCAAATTGAAAAACTTGATATTAGGGAGGGAGATACTGTTTTTGTAGAAAAAGGAGGAGAGATAATTCCAAAAATAATTAAAGTTGATGTTTCTAAGCGTCCATCAAACTCTTTACCTACAAACTACATAGGTAGTTGCCCGGAATGTGATACTCTGTTAGAACGTACAGAAGGAGATGCTAAACACTATTGTCCTAATGAATATGGTTGTCCTCCACAAATCACAGGAAGAATTCAGCATTATATTTCTAGAAAAGCAATGGATATAGAGGGTTTAGGAGGAGAAACCGTAGAGTTGCTTTTTAAAGAGGGACTGATAAAAGATTATGCTGATTTGTATACACTAACTAAGGAACAGGTAATGCCTTTAGAACGTATGGCGGAAAAGTCAGCGGAAAATTTAGTAAATGGTGTTTTGGCCTCTACTCAAATACCTTTTGAAAGAGTAATGTTTGCTTTAGGAATTCGTTTTGTAGGAGAAACGGTAGCTAAAAAATTAGCAAAGGCTTATAAAAATATTGATGCATTGATGACGGCTTCGGTGGAAGATTTAATACAAGTTGATGAAATTGGACAACGAATAGCGGAAAGTGTAGTTGCTTTTTTTGAAAATGAAAAAAATGTGGAAGCCGTTACTCGACTAAAGAGCTTTGGAGTGCAATTTGAAATTTCAGCGGAAAAACTAGAAAACCAAACGGAAAAGCTTAAAGGGCAAACTTTTGTGGTTTCCGGAGTTTTTGAGGCGGTTAGCCGAGATGAACTTAAAAAAATGATTGAGGATAACGGAGCTAAGGTAGGTTCTTCAATTTCTTCAAAAACATCTTATTTAGTAGCAGGTGATAAAATGGGGCCTAGCAAGCGAACTAAGGCAGAAAAGTTAAACGTGCCGATTATATCTGAACAAGAGTTTTTGGATATGGTGTAGTTGTTAATTGGTTTGTGTTTATACTTAGGTTTCAACATTTGTTCCATTTTTTTAGACATATGAGGATGTAGTTAGTTTTTAATAGACATATTTTTAGGCAAAATAATTTTCTATGAAGACAAGATTACTATTATGTTTATTTTGTGCGTTTAGTCTACAAATTTTTGCAAGGGACATTTATGTAGCTAAGGGTGGAGATGACGCTAACGATGGAACTGAAGCAAATCCATATTTAACAATTGCAAAAGCAGCAGAAGAGGCTGTTGCTGGTGACGTTGTATATATTCGAGAAGGGGTTTATGAAGAAACCTTGACACCATTGAACTCTGGTGCAGCCGGAATGCCTATAATATTTCAGTCGTATCCCGGTGAACGGGTTGTAATAAGTGCTATGGAGGCACTTTCTGGATGGACGCAAGAAGCAGGTTCGGTTTATAAAACTTCAATACCTTTTCCCAGTTTAGGTCAAGAAAATTTTGTTATGCATGTTGAAACTGCGTGCGATTTGGCAAGGTGGCCAAATAAAACTTCAGATAATCCTTTTGAGTTAGGAACGCTTCGTAATACTGGAGGTAGTGGAGAGAATGTTATTAACGAGGCTTACTTGACAGAAAATTCTATACCCAATATTGATTGGACAGGTGGGGCGGTCTGGTTTTATGGAGACAGACCGGGTTCTGGTTGGTTAGCGTGGAAAAGAATTATAACTAGTAGTTCATCTGGTAGAGTTAATTTTAATTTAACAGCTAGTCAAGATTGGATAAGAACTGCGCATCCTCCATCTGATTTAGGAGATTTTTACTTGGAAGGTGTAAAAGAAGCTTTAGATTATCAAAACGAATGGTATTTCGATGAAGATACGGATGAATTGTTTATTCAGATACCTGGAGGTGGAGCACCAAATGATGGTGATGTGAAAATGAGAAGACGACGAGAAACCATCAATCTTCAAAACAAAAAATATATTGAAATTAGAAACCTAGCAGTTTTTGGTGGTATCATTAATATAGAAGACGATACACGCTGGACAACTAATTCTAATACCACAAACAATATACTTTACGGAATTTCATCTTTTTATGGTGGGCATACGCAAGGCGCTGTTGATAGTTTTAGTTCAGGTTTAGCAAGTATAAAACTAGAGGGGTCAAATAATAGAATAGAAAAATGTGAAATCGCCTTTGGAGCTTCATCTGGAATTAACGCTAAGGGAAATAATCAGGAAATCATAGACAATTATATTCATGACTTTAATTATTTAGGCTCATATGATGCTCCTGTAATGATAAGAGGTATTGTAAATACTCTTGTGAAAAATAATACTGTTAGTAATGGAGGTAGAGATGGTTTGCAATATTTTGGTAATGATAATGAAATTGCGTACAACGATGTTTCTCGAAGTAATTTAATAGCAGATGATTGTGCTTTGTTTTACACAGTTGGGTTACAGCCTAATACTGAAATTCATCACAATTGGTTTCATGATGCGTATTCAAGCGGAACAAAAAAGAAAGCAGCAGGGATTTATTTGGATAACGATGCTGCGAGTTTTGATGTGCATCATAATGTTGTTTGGAATACAGAGTGGACTGCGGTGCAAATTAATTGGAATGGTACCGATATTAATGTTTATAACAACACTTTTTTTAATAATGAAGCCGTAATGGGGGCATGGCATCTAGCTGGAACTTCATTTAGTAACGTTAACGTTTGGAATAATTTAGGAGGAGATGATAACTGGGAGCCCGAATCGGATAAACAAAACAATTTAGTAGTTACCGCAGGTGCTTTTGTAAGTGAAAGCAATGGAGATTTTAGGTTAAAGACAGGAGCTCCTGGAATTGATGAGGGAAAGGAAATACCAGGTATTACTGATGGTTTTGTTGGAGCCCGTCCAGATATTGGTGCTTATGAGTTTGGGGCTTCAGATTGGTTAGCTGGTATAAGTTGGAACCCCAAGTATGGTGCCGCGGGTTTGGGGTGCTACGGTCTTCCAGGTGAAGATTGCATTACTCTTCCAAAAGATGATGAAGATAAAGATGGTGTTGATGATGCTTATGATTTGTGTCCAGGCACTCCACAAGGTACAACTGTAAATACTAGTGGTTGTGAAGTTTTTATGTTGCCATCTAATAATTTTAACATTGTTGCAACCGGAGAAACATGTAGAAATAGTGATAATGGAAGCATATTAATTGGTGCAGAAATAGAGTTAGATTATGTCATTAAGATTGATGAAATAAACTTTGAGGCAAATTTCACTAAAATAGCTCTATTGGAGAACGTTCCTGCTGGAAATTACACGGTATGTATTACCACAGCAGTTGATGCTAATTATGAACAATGTTTTGAAGTTGTAGTAGATGAACCAGAAGATTTATCGGTGAGTTCTAAAGTTAATTTATTGGAAAAAAAATTAACATTGGATTTGGCGGGAAGCAATTTATATGAAGTAGAGTTAAATGGCGCTTTAATTGTTACGGAGAATGCGAATGTGGAATTAAACTTAAACGAAGGAGAAAATACTTTGTTTGTAAAAACGGATAAAGACTGTCAAGGGGTTTATAAAGAGGTGATTTTCGTTGGGGATGAACTTTTGCTTTATCCTAATCCCGTAGAAAACCTATTATCTATTGTTACTCCTAAAGAAAAAAGTGCTGAAATTAAATATCAGTTACATACGTTTGAAGGAAAACTAATTAGATCCGGAACTCTTAATACAGATGGTAAAATAGCAACAGCGGACTTATCTGGTGTTGTAAGTGGTGTGTATGTAATATCTCTAAGGTCACCAAACTTTACCCTTAAATCAAAAATTGTAAAAAAATGAAAATTATAAAAAGACTTAGTATAATAATGTTCTTATCGGTATTTATAAGCTGTGGAGGAGGAGGTGACGATTCTCCGACGCCGACGCCTGAAGAGGCTGATGCACCAAAGGCAGCTTTATTAAAGTTTCCGTTGAAGGATGTTGAGTGTAATGAGGGTACAATTATTTCAGATGACGAAAGCACAGTGACCTTTGAATGGGAATCAGCTGAATTTGCTACTTCTTATGATGTGATTTATACGGATTTGGATTCGGATGAAGAAAAAAAGACTTCAGTAACAGGTACGACGGCTGATATTACTTTAAAAAGAGGAGTTCCTTATGCTTGGCATGTGATTTCAAAGTCCGATAAAACCGATAAAACTGCAACAAGCGAAACATGGAAATTGTATAATTCTGGTCCTGGGGTTATCAGTTTTGTGCCGTTTCCTGCTGAATTGGTAAGTCCACCAATGGGTGGTTTAGCATCAATAAATACCGAATTAGAGTGGAATGGCTCAGATGCGGATAATAATATTGAGTCATACGATGTGTATTTAGATACAGCAAACCCTCCGATTACATTATTAGGAAATACAACAAGTATGGAATACGAAACTTCAGGATTAACACCTGATACGGTTTATTACTGGCGAGTTGACACCAAAGATGTACATGGTAACGCAACACGGTCTCAAATATTTGAATTTAGAACTCAGTAAATAAAAAGCAGTCATTTTTAGCTCTAGAAAAGATAATATTTAGGTGTTTTTTCTAAAGTTTTTTTATTATTGAAGTTGTTTTTTAAAACAAACACTGTTTTTTACGCCTTTGTATTGTCCGTAGTTTTCTATGATGGTATAGTTGCTTTTTTTGTAGAAAGCAACAGCTTCAAATTGTCTATTACCTGTTTCTAAAATGGTGTAGCTATATTTTAGTTCTTCGGCCCATGCTTCTAGCGCATCAATAATTTTAGAAGCAAAGCCCTTGCCTCTTTCAGATGGAGAAACGTACATGCGTTTTATTTCCATAGTGCTATCGTCAAAAGGTTTTATAGCACCACAACCTATGGGTTCATTGTTGTTATAAACAACAATTACGTATTTTAAATTTTGAATGGAATTAAATTGGTTGTAAAAGTCATGTTCATCTCCATCTGTTACCGCTAAATAGGTATCAAGCTGTTTTACAAGTTTTACAAAATCAGGATTTTTAGAGTTGGTCTTAACTATTTTCATATTTATACTGTAATTGAAACACCTTTAGAGCTAATATTTTTGTTGTTGTCAAAATAAAAATCAATTCTACCCAAGTTTAATCCATAGCAGCCAACTTGATTTACTAAAATTTCTTTTCCATTTTTATTTTTTACAATAGTTGGTTTGTCTAAAAAGGTATGGGTATGACCGCCTATAATAAGGTCTGTATATTCCGTTTTAGTTGCTAGTTGTAAATCACTTGGTTTATTGGTTTCATAATCATATCCCAAGTGTGATAAGCAAATAACTAAATCACATTTTTTTTCTAGTTTAAGTTCTTTTTCTATATCAGAAGCTATTTCAAACGGATTAATGTATTTGGTTTCTTTATAAAGCTTTTTAGTTACAAGTCCTTTTAATTCAATACCAATACCGTAAATACCTATTTTAAGATTGTTAAGCGTATATATATTATAAGGTTTGGTATAACCATTAAGAACAGTATTTGTAAAGTCGTAATTGGCAGAAAGTAAATCGAATTTCGCATTAGGTATTTGAGCAAGCAATCCGTCAACGCCATTATCAAAATCATGATTTCCTAAAGTAGCGGCATCATATTTTAACATGCTCATTAGTTTAAACTCCATTTCACCTCCAAAAAAATTGAAATAAGGGGTGCCTTGAAAAATATCACCAGCATCAAGTAATAAGGTGTTTGGATTTTCCTTTCGAATATTTTCGACTAATGTTGCACGTCTGCTTAGCCCTCCTAAATTTGGGTAACTCTCATGGTTTTTTGGAAAAGCATCAATATGGCTATGCACATCATTCGTGTGTAGTATGGTGATGTGTTTTTGAGAATTTTTAAAACAGGAGTTAAGGGTTAAACCACTTAATCCTAAATATGCTGCAGATGCTGAGCTGTTGGATAAAAATTTTCTTCGATTCATGCTATTTTAAAGTATAAAATCTATCATCGGTTTTAGAAACTATGGTGTCGTATTTTTTAAAGTGGTAAATTATTGCGTTTCGTATTTTATACTCAATGTCAATAGTCTCTGTCTTTTCATCAAAAAAAGACATATTATCACCTCCGTTAACTAAATAATTAGATGTCGCAATATTGTAAATTTTGTTTTCATCAAAAGGTTTGTTTTGAATTAAAACTGTGCTCTTTTTACTGTTTTTACCTAAAGCAATTTGAATACCATATATAGGATGAGGTTTTTTTGCCTCAATAAGAAATTTAATCAGTTTGTTAACTGTAGAGCCTTTTAATTTAATAACTGTGATAGAGTTTTCAAAAGGCATTATTTCATAAGCTGTGTTTACTGTGATATTACCTTTTGAAATATTAGCTCTAATTCCGCCATGGTTTAATAAAACAAAATCTATTTCGTTGTTAGTCCTGAATTTGTAGACAGGGTTGGCCTCTTCGTAAACAATTTTAGCCATTAAATTTCCTAACGACGTATTATATTTTCCATCTGTTTTGGTGATATTTTCAGGAGCATAAGCAATTATTTTGTTTAATTCGGATTCAATTTTACTTCTAAAGGGTGAAATAAAAGTGTTAATTGAATCATTTTCAGTAACTTCAGGGGAAACTGAAATGAGTTTTCCTTGAATTTTTGTGAGTGTTTTTGGTTCGGTAGAACAGGAAGCTAAAAAAGCAAAAGTTACAAATGTAACATAATGTTTTATTTTTAAAACCATAATCCTTTTTATCTTAGCAGTAGAAATGTGAATGTATATTTTTTACATTTGTATAAATGTAAAAATACATGTTTTTAAAAGGAATAAAAGACAAATTTAAGCAGAAATCTGGGCTGAAATTTTTAAACCAAGCATTGGCTGAAGAGCAACCTCCTGTTACTAGGAGCAAAGGCATAACTTCAATAGGGTGTTTGGTGGATTTAGATAATTTTGATAATGCTAATTTGTTTTATGAGTTTGTAGAAGAGTTTTCTTTACGACCTAATTCTGTAAAAATAATTGGTTATAAAAGTTACTACGATAAAAACTCACCATATGCAACACCAGTATTCTCTGACAAAGATTTGGGTTGGAATGGAAATGTAGAAAATAGCTATGCTCTTGAATTTTTGAGTAGGGAGTATGATTTATTGGTTAATTATTATAACGAAGAAAATCTTTTGTTACAATTAATGACCATTAAAACAAGAGCTAGGGTAAAGGTTGGTTTTGTTGAAATAGACCAAGCTTATAACGATTTAATATTGAATACACCAATGAAAGATTTTAACGTTTTTAAAAAGGAACTTAAAAAGTACTTGGGGGTATTAAACGAAATATAATAATGAAAGAATTACAAGGTACGGGTGTTGCTTTAGTTACTCCATTTAGAAAAGATGGTGCGGTTGATATTGTCTCTTTACAGAAAATTGTGGAACACAATATAGAAGGAGGGGTAGATTACCTTGTTGTTTTAGGTACAACTGGTGAAGCAGCAACTTTGTCTAAGGAAGAGAAGCAACTGGTTGTTAAAACAGTTTCCGCAGTTAATAATGGCAGGTTGCCATTGGTTTTAGGTATTGGAGGAAACAACACTGCTGCTGTGGTTGATGAACTTCAACAAACTGATTTATCTGATTTTGTTGCAGTGTTATCTGTTTCGCCTTACTATGTGAAACCTACTCAAGAAGGTATTTATCAGCACTTTAAGGCAGTTTCTGTTGCTTCAGATAAACCTATCATAATTTATAATGTTCCTGGTAGAACTGGTAGTAATATATTATCTGATACTACTTTAAGGTTAGCAAATGATTTTAAAAACATTGTAGCGATAAAAGAGGCATCTGGTGATTTGGTTCAAATCATGGAAATTATAAAAAATAAACCAGCAGATTTTGATGTAATCTCCGGTGACGATATTACCGCTTTACCAACGGTTTTAGCAGGTGGAGCTGGCGTAATCTCTGTACTAGGACAGGGTATTCCGGTGGAGTTTTCTAAAATGATTTCTTTGGGATTAAACCGTCAGGTTGACGAGGCTTTTGCTTTACATTATCAATTACAAGACGGAATGAGTCTTATTTTTGAAGAAGGTAATCCAGCAGGTATTAAGGCTATATTTGAACTTATAGGTTTGTCTGGGGCTAATGTAAGATTACCATTGGTAGAAGCAACGGACATTCTTAAAGAAAAACTTAGTCATTTTATTAAGCCATTGTTTCAGGTTTCAGCTTAAATACGTTAAAAGTTCTTTAAAAGCATGCGTAATATGTAATTATGCATTTACATTAGCATTGTAAAATGTTTTTTATATCCACGGATAATTCCTAATTTTGCAAAATGTTTTTAAAAATGAGGCAACTTTTTTCTTTAGTAATTCTAGCTTTTTTATTTAATTCTTGTAGTCAGTATCAAAAGGTACTTAAGAAGGATAATGTAAAAGATAAATATGATTTAGCTCAAAAGTATTACAAAGAAGAAAACTTCAAAAGGTCTAATCGCTTGTTTGAGCAAATAGCTCCTAAATATATAGGTAAACCTCAAGGAGAAAGATTGTTGTTCTTTTTTGCAAATACGTACTTTCAATTAAAAGATTACAATACCGCTGGATATCAGTTTGAGCGTTTTGTAAAGTCTTATCCAAAGAGTGAAAAAGTGGCTGAAGCATCATTTTATGGAGCTAAAAGTTATTATAAGCTTTCTCCAATTCATTCTCTTGATCAGACTGATACTGATAAAGCTTTGTTGAAATTACAAAATGTAATTAATGCCTATCCAGATTCTGAGTTTTTTAAGGAAGCAAATGAAATGGCTCAAGAATTAACAACAAAAAAAGAGCTTAAAGCTTTTGAAATTGCAAAGCAATATAATAAACTAGGAGAATTTAACTACGAGTTTTTAAAATCCGCAGTAGCGTCCTTTGATAACTTTATTTCGGATTTTCCAGGATCGGTTTACCGCGAAGAAGCTTTGTTTTTGAGAACTCACGCCAGTACATATATGGCAATCAATAGTTTTGAACGTTTTGAAGAAGAACGTTTAAAAAATGCTAAAAATGCATATAACGCTTTAAAAAAACAATACCCCGAATCTAAGTATACTGAAGAAGCAAATGAGCTTTTAGAAAAAATAGAAGAAGGACTTAAAAAATATTCTAAAGAATCAAAATAAACACCTGTTAGCATGAACATGAACGACTTGAAAAATTCGCAAGCTGCTGTTTCTACAACAACCATTAATAAAAATGAGTTTGATAAGAAAACGGACAATATTTATGAAGCTATTTCTATAACTGCTAAAAGGGCGGTTCAGATTAATTCTGAAATCAAAAAAGAACTTTTAGAGAAATTAGAAGAGTTTGCAACGTATAGTGATAGCCTTGAAGAGGTTTTTGAAAACAAAGAGCAAATTGAAGTTTCTAAATTTTACGAAAAACTTCCTAAGCCACATGCTTTAGCTGTGGAAGAATGGTTAATGGATAAAATATACCATAGAAATACGGAAAAAGACGCGTAGAAATTATGTTAGGTGGTAAAAACATTCTTTTAGGTATTACTGGAGGAATTGCTGCCTATAAAACAACGTTTCTAGTACGTTTATTGATAAAAGCTGGCGCTAATGTTAAAGTAGTTTTAACAGATAGCGCCAGCTCTTTTGTTAGTCCTCTTACTTTGGCAACATTGTCTAAAAATCCAGTTTTATCATCTTTTGTAGGTGATGACAAGGATAGCATTGATTGGAATAATCATGTGGAGTTAGGTTTGTGGGCAGATTATATGATTATTGCTCCTGCAACTGCAAATACCTTGTCTAAAATGGCTTCTGGAGCTTGTGATAATTTGCTGTTAGCAACATATTTATCAGCCAAATGCAAAGTGTTTTTTGCACCTGCTATGGATTTAGACATGTATAAACACCCGTCGACTAAAGTATCTTTTGATAAACTTGAATCTTTTGGTAATATAATAATACCAGCCGCTTCTGGTGAGTTAGCGAGTGGATTGCATGGTGAAGGAAGAATGGCTGAACCTGAGGATATTTTAGAATTTGTTGTCAGTCATATTCGCGAGGGTTTACCCTTAGCTAATAAAAAAGTTTTAATAACTGCAGGCCCTACCTATGAAGCTATAGATCCTGTTCGTTTTATTGGAAACCATTCTTCAGGATTGATGGGGTTTGAATTGGCTAAGGCTGCGGCAAATTTAGGTGCCGAAGTAGCTTTAGTTTCTGGCCCAACAAATTTGGAGGTTGTTAATCATCAAATTCAAGTCGAAAAAGTGGTTTCCGCTGATGAGATGTATAATGCTGCTCATAGCTTTTATGAAAACATGGATATTGTTATCTGTGCAGCTGCGGTAGCGGATTATAAACCCAAAACAAAAGCAGATCAGAAAATTAAAAAATCTGATGCGGAGCTTACCATTGAGTTGGTAAAAAATAAAGACATCCTCTTATCACTTGGAGCGCAAAAGAAAAATCAGTTTTTGGTTGGTTTTGCTTTGGAGACCGAGAATGAGGTGGAAAATGCCAAAGGAAAGCTCAAACGAAAGCATTTGGATGCAATAGTTTTAAATTCACTTAATGATAAAGGTGCAGGTTTTGGCAAGGCAACAAACAAAATCACCTTTATAGATAAGAATTCATCGATAAAAACGTTTGAACTAAAAACTAAGGCAGCTGTTGCCATAGATATTTTAAACGAAATTATTAGTAGAATCCATGCGTAACCTTATTATCGCGGTATTTTTAATAGCTTTTTCAAGTATTGTTTGTGGACAAGAGCTTAATTGTTCTATTATCTTAAACTCAGATCAGGTAGGTCAAACAAATCAACAAGTTTTTAAAACTTTAGAGCGTTCGTTAAATGATTTTGTAAACAAAACCAAGTGGACAAATCGTGTTTATAAAGAAAACGAACGGGTTAATGCTCAAATGTTTATTACGATAACATCATACGAATCAAATAGGTTTAAAGGGAATATTCAAATTCAATCTTCAAGGCCTGTTTTCAATACTTCTTACAGTAGCCCAATATTTAATTATAAAGACGATAAATTAAGTTTTGAGTATATAGAGTTTCAGCCTTTAGTGTACAATGAAAATGTTTTTGAATCTAACCTAGTGAGTGTTGTTGCGTATTACGTTTATGTTATTTTAGGTTTAGACGCAGATACTTTTGCACTTGAGGGAGGAAGCGATTTTTTTAGAAAAGCACAAAATATTGTTACTCAGGCGCAGGGTAGTGGTTCGGCTGATTGGAATCCAACTACTGATCGCAGTCGTTTTGAACTGGTTGATAATTTAATGTCTAATACGTACAGAGAGTATCGTATAGCTATGTACAATTATCATAGAAAAGGATTGGATATTTTAGGGGATAATAATAGTACGGGAAAACAAGTAATTGCAGGTACAATGAAGTTGTTTGAAACTATGATAAAACGTAGACCAAATGCGTTTTTAATTCAAACTTTTTTTGATGCTAAATCTGAAGAGATTTTAAACATCTTTTCTGATGGCCCAAAAGTGGATATTGTTCAGTTAAAAGAACGGCTTAATAGAGTAGCTCCTTTATATTCCAGTACTTGGAATGATATTAAGTACTAATCTTAATTTTCTGCATTAGAATATTAGAGTATCTTTACAGTAATTAAATTCTACAAAAATTGCTGGCAAATCTTTCTATTAAAAATTACGCATTAATAGATCAATTAAATGTTGATTTTACAAGTGGTTTTAATGTTATTACCGGAGAAACCGGTGCAGGAAAATCTATTTTATTAGGAGGCTTATCACTGGTTTTAGGTAAACGAGCAGATTTATCATCGCTTCGTGATAAAGAAAAAAAATGCATTATTGAGGCTGAATTTCTAGTTGAAAAATATGATTTAAAATCTTTTTTTGATGATGAAGATTTAGATTATGAAGATGCAACCATAATTAGACGGGAAATTCAACCAAGTGGAAAATCAAGAGCATTTATAAATGATTCTCCTGTTACCCTTGATATTCTCTCACAATTAGGTAATAGATTGATTGATGTTCATTCTCAACACCAAACATTGCGCCTTACTGAAAACGACTTTCAGTTAAAAGTGATTGATGCTCTGGCTGATAACTCACCATTATTATTAAAGTACAAGAAACAATTAGAGCTCTTTCGGCAAATCAATAAAGAGCTAAAAGAATTATTAGATTTTCAAAGTAATGCTTCAAAGGAGCATGATTATAATAGTTTTTTACTTAAAGAGTTAGAAGATGCGCCTTTAAAAGAGGGGATTTTGGAAGACTTGGAAGAGCAATATGAACAGCTTAACAATGTGGAGATTATTATGGAGCAATTGTCAAAAGGAGGGCAATTGTTTAATGATGAGCAGGTTGGAGTTATTGGTTTAATGACTGAATTAAAACAAGTGGCTAATAGACTTTCTAGTTTTGGAAATCAATTCACTTCTTTGAATGAACGTATTCAATCTGTTTTTATAGAGATGGACGATATTTCTTCGGAATTATATACTATTCAAGAAAATACTGAAGCCAATCCACAATTGCTCCAAGAAGTAAACGAAAAGTTACAGTTGTTACATGACTTGTTTAAAAAACATGATGTAGCTGATGTTACGGAGTTAATTGCTATAAGAGAATCTTTATCAAAAAAAGTATCGATTACCGAAAATATTGAAGATAGTATTTCGGCAAAGCAAGAAGCTTTAGAGAAGCAAAAGCAATTGCTCGCTAAAACAGCTGAAAATATTAGTAAGGCTAGACAGAAATCCATTCCAATATTGAAAAAACAATTGGAAGAAAGTTTAATTTCATTGGGAATGCCAAGTGCAACCTTTAAAATTGAAATTAATCCATCAGAAGATTTTAAAGAAAATGGTCTTGATGATTTAACCTTTTTGTTTTCTGCAAACAAAGGTATGGACTACGGCTTGTTGAAAAAAGTAGCTTCCGGTGGAGAGTTGTCTAGAATTATGTTAACCATAAAATCTATTTTGGCGAAATATGAAAACTTACCTACAATGATGTTTGATGAAATAGATACAGGTGTCTCTGGAGAAATTTCAAATCGTATGGGGGAAATTATGAAGCAAATGAGTTCAGGTATGCAGGTGTTTTCAATAACACATCTTCCGCAAGTAGCGTCAAAAGGTAATCATCATTACAAGGTTTATAAAACTGAAGAAGAAGGAATTACTCGTTCTAGTATGCGGCGTTTAACAACAGAAGAAAGAGTAACTGAATTGGCTCAAATGCTAGGGGGTAAAGAGATTTCAGAATCGGCTTTAGCCCACGCAAAGCAGCTATTAACATAGGTTTAAATTACATAAGTTTTAGAGCTTTTTATTTAACATATTTTAAATATCTTTGGAGCTTGTTGAAAAATAGAAAATAGCAAAATGGCATATAATTTATTAAAAGGAAAAAGGGGAATTATTTTTGGAGCTTTAGATGAAAACTCTATAGCGTGGAAAACGGCTTTAAGCGTACACGCTGAAGGAGGAAAGTTTGTTTTAACAAATGCTCCGATTGCTTTGCGTATGGGGCAGTTAAAAGCCTTGGCAGAAGAAACAGGTTCTGAAATTATTCCAGCTGATGCCACTAATGAGGAAGATTTAAAAGAGTTGGTTGAAAAATCAATGGAAATCTTAGGAGGTAAAATTGACTTTGTTTTGCATTCTATAGGAATGTCTATAAACGTTCGTAAAGGAAGATCCTACATGGATGAAGATTACAAGTTTACTCAAAAAGGGTGGGATGTTTCTGCACTCTCTTTTCACAAAGTAATGCAAAGTTTGTATAAAGCTGACGCTATGAATGAGTGGGGTAGTATAGTTGCCTTAACTTACATGGCTGCACAACGTACTTTTCCAGATTATAATGATATGGCAGACAATAAAGCATATTTAGAGTCTGTGGCACGTAGTTTTGGTTACTTCTTTGGAAAAGAGAAAAAAGTACGTGTAAATACCATTTCGCAATCTCCAACAGCTACTACTGCAGGTCAAGGTATAAAAGGATTTACAGGCTTTATTAATTATGCGGAAAAAATGTCTCCACTAGGAAACGCTTCTGCTCAAGATTGTGCTGATTATACTATTACGTTGTTTTCGGATTTAACGAAAAAAGTAACTATGCAGAACTTGTTCCATGACGGAGGTTTTTCAAATACAGGAGTAAGTCAAGAAGTTATTGACGAATTTGATAACTAGCCTCTTGTTATCATAATCAGGAAAGTATGTTTTCCGATTAGTTTATAAAATATAAACTCATGAATCTTTATTTTTCTTTTGTTATACCTGTTTATAATAGACCAAATGAGATTCATGAGTTATTAGTAAGTTTAACTAAACAAACATATTCAAAGTCTTTTGAAGTTGTTATTGTTGAAGATGGCTCAACATTATCTTCAGAGAATGTTGTTGAAGACTTTCAAGAAAGACTTTCCATATCCTATTACCAAAAAGATAATTCTGGTCCAGGTGATTCTAGAAATTACGGAATGCAGAGGGCAAAGGGTAACTATTTTATCATATTAGATTCCGATTGTATTTTGCCTCCGCAATATCTGGTTGAAGCAGAAAAAACTCTGAGAGATAGTTTTGTACATTGTTATGGAGGTCCAGATGGGGCACACGAATCCTTTACCGATGTTCAGAAAGCAATAAATTATGCTATGACTTCTTTTTTAACAACAGGTGGTATACGAGGAGGGAAAAAAGCAGTTGACAAGTTTCAGCCCAGAAGTTTTAATATGGGGCTTTCTAAAGAAGTGTTTCAAAAAGTAGGAGGCTATGGAAATATTCACCCTGGAGAAGACCCAGATTTAACTATTAGAATTTGGAACGCGGGTTACGATACCAAATTAATACCAGAAGCTTTTGTGTTTCATAAAAGAAGAATAGACTGGCGCAAATTTTATACTCAAGTTAATAAGTTTGGTTTGGTGAGGCCTATTTTAAATAAATGGCATCCAGAGACAAAAAAAATAACGTACTGGTTTCCAACACTTTTTTGCATATTTTTTTTAGCATCTATAGTTTTACTTTTTATAGGTTTTAGGTTGCCAATAATGTTTTTAGGTTTTTATTTTGGAGTATTATTTATAGATGCATTGTTAAAAAATAAGAGTTTTTATATAGCGCTTTTGTCTATTTGGGCGGTATGTATACAATTTGCAGGTTATGGTTATGGTTTTATAAAGTCAACCGTAAAGATTATCTTTAGTAATAAAGATGTAGAAATGTTATTTCCCGCACTTTTTTTTAAAAAGTAATACTGTGATAAAAAAGGTTCAAAAACATTTAAAGAAAAGAAAAGTAAAAGTTTTCTTGGTTTTTGTAGTGTTATCTAGTTTGGCTTGGCTTATTAAGAGCTTGTCTAATGAGGTTGTAAGCAGAGCTACTTTTAATCTTGAGTTTATTAATAAACCAGATAGTTTATTACTTGTAGATGTTTCAAAAAAATCTGTAGATGTAAAATTGGAGGCAGTAGGATTTCAATTTTTATCCTTTGGGATAAACACAAAAACTGTTTTTATAGATTTAGGTAAAGTAGAGAAAAGTAATAATAAGTATTTTATAACTCAGGGAGTTTACAAAAAACAAATAGAAAAACAATTGTCTAACTCCATAATAATAAAGGACATTGATAGAGATACTTTGTTTTTTGATTTTACTGAGTTAATTCGCAAAAAAGTAGCGGTAAATCATGATTTACAATTGGAATATGCCAAAAATCATGTTTTAGAAGGGGAAATAGAAATTGAGCCTGATTCTATTGTTATAACAGGACCGTCCAATGAGATTGGAGATATATCATCTGTAGCTACTGCTAAAATTAAGTTGGTTGATTTAAAGGAAAATTTTTCTAAAAGAGTTAAAATCGTGCAACCGGTAAAAATGCAAAATGCATTGTTTTCCAGTTCAGAAGTGAAAGTTAGCGGTGTAGTATCTAGATTTTCGGAGAAACTTTTTGCTATTCCTATCGAAGTAATCAATTTACCAACGGATGTCAAAATTGAAATTTTTCCTGATATCGTAGGAGTTTTATGTAAAGCAAATATTAGTGTTTTAAAGGATATTGAAGAAACTGATTTTCAAGTTGTAGTTGATTGTAATGAAATGCTAAATACAAATACACTTTCTATTGAAATAAAGAAAACTCCCGGTAATATTTATAGTGCTACCACCAAAGAAAAAGAAGTAACCTATATTCTTACAAGACAATGAAAGTTGTTGGGTTAACAGGTGGCATTGGTAGTGGTAAAACTACGGTTGCTCAAATGTTTAAAGATTTGGGTGTGCCAGTTTATAATTCAGATATTGAGGCAAAAGCATTAATGCATAGTTCCAGAGCTGTTAGAAAAGCTGTTGTTGAACTTTTAGGGAAGACTGCGTATAAAAAGAATAAGTTAAACCGGGCGTATATTGCAAAAAAGGTCTTTAATGATGAAAATTTGCTAAAAGCGTTAAACAACATTGTGCATCCAGTGGTACGCGAACATTTTTTAGAATGGGTGAGCTGTCAGGACCATCCATACGTAATACAAGAAACCGCTTTAATCTTTGAAAACGAAAATCAGAATAATTACGATGCTATTATTTTGGTTACCGCTCCAGAAGATATACGAATTCAAAGAGTCGTTAGCAGAGATAATTCTAATGAAAAGGAAATAATTTCAAGAATCAAGAATCAACTAAGTGATTCAGAAAAAATTCCATATTCTAGTTTTGTAGTAGAGAATATTGACCTCAAAAAAACGAGTAAAAAAGTACTCGAAGTAAATAAGGCTCTGCTTGAATATACTTAGCAATCCAGGAAATTTAACATTTTTGTTAAGGTTAGGTTAAAGCTACAATTTTATAAATGTTAAATGTTAATTTTACTGGTAGATGAATAAGAGGTTGTTTGTTGCTTTAGTGGTTTTGATGAGTCTATCATTAATCGGAATCATTTTTGTACAGGTTTTTTGGATTAGAAAGTCAGTTAAGGATAAAGAAGACCAGTTTTCTAACGCAGTAGCTGTAGTTTTAAATAAAGTTACCGATCAAATAGCAAATCGTGAAATGCGAAACTATTTTGATAGGTATTATAATTTAAAAGATAGCATAGGGGGAAAAGCAACAGAGTCTAGTTATGGAAACTTTTTTTATATAAATAGAGATATAAATTCTAATGAAATACATGCGTATTCGCATGGAATCTTAGAAGAAGATTATAATATACCGTCCACGTTCTTTGACAACGGTAGTGGAACAGACACTACAACGATTAAAAATTATACAAGCAAGCGAACAAGTATTGTTTTTGAAGAAAATTTTGGTATTGATGGCAAACAATACAAATTAACTCCTATTCAAAAAATTGAAAAAATAGGAGGGTTGTCTGATATTGAAAAATTGGTGTTTGAAGATGTATTTAGCAATTTTGCAAAAAGAGAGCCTATTCATGATAGAGTTTCAACCCAGGAGATAGAGCTTAGGTTAGAACAAGAGTTGTCTAACAGGGGGATAAATATAGATTTTGAATATGGAATTTTTAGTAATGGATTGCCAACCAAAGTAAAGTCAAGAAAATTTAAAAAAACAGCAAAAGGCATATATAGTTCTCCAATTTTTGTTGATGGAGAAGGGCAATCAAATTTTAGATTGTATATTTCTTTTCCAAAAGAGAAACGATTTTTGTTAAAATCTATAGTAGGAATGGCAATTATTTCACTACTATTTACGTTAATCATTATCGTAGCATACTATGGGGCAATTTATCAGCTTTTAAAGCAAAAGCAAATTTCAGAAATTAAGTCTGATTTTATCAATAATATGACCCATGAGTTTAAAACGCCAATAGCCACAATTAATTTGGCGGTAGAAGCTATCCGCAATCCAAAAACCATTAACGACCAAGAAAAAGTACTTCGCTATTTGCAAATGATACGCGATGAAAATAAGCGTATGCACGCGCAGGTGGAGAATGTTTTAAGAATATCTAAGCTGGAGAAAAAACAATTGGATATTCCAAAGTTTAGGGTAGATGTTCATGACATAGTGCAAGATGCAATAGCGCATGTAGAGTTAATTGTTGAGGATAGAGGTGGATATGTGAAAACACATTTAGACGCCGCTAGTAGTGAAGTTTTGGCAAATGAAACGCATTTTACTAATGTATTAGTAAATGTTTTGGATAATGCCATTAAATATTCAGAAGGTCAACCTAAGGTTGATGTATTTACCGAGGTTAACAAAAATTTTATTGTTATTAAGGTAAAAGATCAGGGATTGGGTATGAGTAAGCAGGTTTTAAAAAGAGTTTTTGAGAAATTTTATAGAGAACATACAGGAGATATACATAACGTAAAGGGTCATGGTTTAGGATTGGCCTATGTGAAAAAAATAGTAGAAGATCATCAGGGAGAAGTTTATATGGAAAGTGAAAAAGGAAAAGGCAGCATTTTTCATATTAAACTACCTTTAATTTAATAATTATGGAAACAATAAATAAGAAAATACTTTTAGTTGAAGATGACCCAAATTTCGGAATAGTCTTAAAAGATTATTTATCTATGAATGATTTTGACGTGACTTTGGCTAAGAATGGAATGGAAGGCTTTGAGAAGTTTAAGAAGGACAATTATGATATTTGTATTCTTGACGTGATGATGCCTTATAAAGATGGATTTACTTTGGCTAAAGAAATTCGTGAGAAAAACGAAAATGTGCCTATTGTATTTCTTACTGCCAAAACTATGAAGGAAGATGTTTTAAAAGGATATAAAGCTGGCGCGGATGACTATTTGAATAAACCTTTTGATTCTGAGGTGCTTTTAATGAAGCTTAAAGCTATACTTCAAAGAAAATCATCTAACTCCCTTGCAGATAGCAAAAAATTTGAGTTTACTATTGGAGGGTTTAGTTTAAATTCGAAACTTAGATTTTTGAAGTATAAAGAAGAAGAATCAATTAAATTATCTCCCAAAGAAAATGAGTTATTGCGTTTGTTGGCACTTCATGAAAATGATTTAATGCCTAGAGAATTAGCATTAACAAAAATATGGAGAGATGATAATTATTTTACTTCCAGAAGTATGGATGTATATATAGCTAAGTTGCGTAAATATTTAAAACGTGATGAAACTGTTGAAATTCTTAACATTCACGGTGAAGGATTTAGACTAGTGATAAAAACAGAATAATAGTGTTTCCAAAATTATTAGAAAAGCATTCAATTTATTTTGGATGCTTTTTTTATTTGCTTATTTATCAAATCAAATAACTCTGCTTCCTTGTAATCGTAATTAACCCATAGCGTTTTTTCGTTTCTTTTAAACCAAGTAAGTTGTCTTTTGGCAAACCTTCTCGTATTTTTTTTGATTTCGGAAACAGCAAATTCTAAGGTGAATTCTTCATCAAAATGAGAAAATAGTTCTCGGTATCCTACAGTTTGTAGTGCGTTAAGAGTTTTATGTTTATATAGGTCTTTCGCTTCAGATAACAACCCTTGATTCATCATTATATCAACCCTCTTATTAATTCTGTCATAGATAACTTCCCGGTCGGCATCAATTCCAACTGTAATGGAATAAAAAGAGCGACTTTTTTTATCTTTTTTAAGAAAAGAGGAGTAAGGCTTATTTGTTCCAATACAGATTTCAAGCGCACGAATTAGTCTGTGCGGGTTATGAATATCCACTTTAGAAAAATATTCAGGGTCAAGCTGTTTTAATTGTTTTTGTAAATATTCTACCCCCTTGGTATTTAACTCTTCGTTTAAGTTTTTCCTTATTTCGGCATCAACCTTTGGAAAATCGTCTAGCCCGTTAGTAACTGCATTAACATAAAGTCCGCTACCACCAACCATAATTATAATTTTGTGCGTTTTAAAAAGGTGTTTAAGCTTTTCTAAGGCTTCTTTTTCAAAATCGCCAACAGAATAGGGATCAAAAATACTTTTGTGCTGAATAAAGTGGTGGGTAGCACTATGGAGTTCTTCTTCTGAAGGTACAGCGGTTCCAATGCACATTTCTTTATAGAATTGTCTAGAATCGGCAGAAATTATTTCGGTTTTAAAATAATTAGCAAGTTTTATGGCCAAGGCAGTTTTTCCGATTGCAGTTGGACCCACAACAGAGATTAAGATGTGTTTCATTTTATTTCACTTCCACAATTAAAACAATGAGTAGCATCATCTCTATGACCTTCTTTGGAACAACTAGGGCAAGATTGCGTATTTACGTGTACATTATTTTTTTCACCCTTTTTAGAAAATTCTACAGTAACAATACCGGTAGGTACTGCTATAATACCGTAACCTAAAATCATTACAATTGTTGCAATTAGTTGCCCAAGTGTAGTTTGAGGCGCAATATCACCGTAGCCAACAGTTGTAAGAGTAACTACCGCCCAATATATACTACGAGGAATACTAGTGAAACCAGCTTCATCATCTTCAATTAAATACATGAAGGTCCCCATAATAACACATAAAATAAGCACAGCATAAATAAACACCGCTATTTTAGCCCGACTAGCTTTTAACGCTCGGTTTAGCTGAGAGGCCTCACCCAAAAACTTTACCAATTTTAGTATTCTAAATATTCGTAATAGTCTAAAAGCTCTTATTGCCAATAAAACCTGAGAACCAGCAATAATATATGAGACATATAGTGGTATGGTTGAAACAAAATCAATAATACCATAGAAACTAAAAATATACTTGAACGGCTTTTTTATACTAATAACTCGTGCAATGTATTCTACGGTAAACAATATGGTAATTATCCATTCTAGGGTTAGTAATACCGTATGATATTTTTCATCAATTTCTTTAACACTTTCTAGCATTACAAGAACTACGCTTACTATAATTAGAAAGAACAATAAAATGTCAAACCACTTACCTAAAGGAGTATCTGCTTCATAAATTATCTCATGAAGTCTACTTTTCCAGTTAGATGGAGTTTCTTTTTTTTTCAAGAATTAGATATTATGTTCTATAATTTTTAAAACTCTTCTTTTTCTGAGGTATGATTCAATAATATGAATAACATTTTCAGAACTTTTCATTGGAGTAATTATGGATTCTAAGATATGAATATTATTTATTTGATGGTTAAGATTATAGTATCCTATTCCTTTAAAAACACCATTCTGAATTAGTATAGCACTGTATTCACCTATATTTCTACCCTTATCTGATATAATAATATTTTTATTTTGTAAACTATATTTTTTAATTACTTCTAAAGCTCTTTCGTTATAGGAGGAAGGTTCTTCTTTACATATACAAGCTCCTTTGCAAATACCTTCTTCATGTTTTGAGCAACTTCTTTTTGCTTCAGAAATCTTATTTATTTTATCACATAAATTATATTCTTCAGTGATTTTGTAGATAAAATTTTTAGCAGCATGAATACTATTAAAGGTTGTAATTATGTTAGAAGTGTAATCCACTGTCTGAGTGGTAAACATTAAAAAGCCATTGCTATTTAATGTTTGATAAACCCCATGAGAAAAAGCTTTTTTGCGCGGCTTATTATTGAATTTAGGAATTTTTCTTAATAGCGCTTCATTTTCTTTTAAAAGAGCAATAAGTTCATTGCCGGTTCTTTCAAAGGTGATTTTTTTGGTTTCTTTTTGTAGTAGTCGAGCTTTGCTTCCTTTTTTTGTGAAATGTTGATTTACTCTTTTTTTGATATTAGAACTTTTTCCAAAAAAAATAACTTCACCATCCTTATTATGCATAAAATACAATCCAGTTTCAGAAGGCATTTGCTGAACAATATCTAACTGTCTTTCAGAAAGTTCTCCATGTGTTTTTTCTCGTATTACTTTGGAAACTATTTCCTTATCAAGGTCTTTCGTAAGCAAAAGTTCAAAAAGTTTTAAGGTGGCTAGAGCATCTCCATTTGCACGATGCCGGTCACTTAACGGAATACCTAGCGAGCGTACAAGCTTACCAAGACTGTATGATTCTACATCTGGCAATAATGTTTTAGCTAAGTCTACAGTACACAGGGTCTTACGCTCAAAGTTGTATCCTAGCCGTCTAAACTCAGTTCTTAAAATTCGGTAGTCAAATTGTGCATTATGAGCAATAAGCACACTATCTTCAGTAATTTCAACAATACGTTTTGCTACTTCATGAAATTTTGGAGCGGTTCTCAGCATTTTGTTATTAATACCAGTAAGTTTTACTACAAACGGCTGAATTTCTTTTTCAGGATTTATTAGACTTATAAACTGATCCACAACTTTTTCGCCGTCAAATCTATGAATAGCAATTTCGGTAATCCCTTCTTCATTAAATTTACCACCAGTTGTTTCTATGTCTAATACTGCATACATCATAAATCCCTACTTAATTTTTTAAATGTTATCCATAATTTCTAGCTCCAAATATGCTACTTCCGATTCTCACCATTGTACTTCCTTCTTCAATAGCTAATTTGTAGTCTCCACTCATACCCATGGATAAAATGCATATTTCGGGAATGGTTGCTTTAGTTTTTTCAAAAAGCTTTTTAAGCTGTTTAAATTCTTTTTGAATTTGAGCGTTGTCATCTGTAAATGTTGCCATGCCCATTAAGCCTGTTACCTTAATATTTTTTAGTTGTTGAAATTCGGGAGAAGAAATAAGTTCATCCAATTCTTCATTATTTAATCCAAATTTAGTTTGTTCTTCTGCAATATGTATTTGCAGTAAACAATCAATTATTCTATTATGTTTTTTAGCTTGTTTGTCAATTTCCTTAAGAAGTTTAAGGCTGTCTACTCCATGAATTAAGGAGACAAACTCTGCCATGTATTTTACCTTATTTCGCTGTACGTGACCAATCATATGCCATTGAATATCTTTGGGCAACAGCTCCCATTTTTGGGCCATTTCCTGGATTTTATTTTCACCAAAAACACGTTGTCCAGTTTCATATGCTTCTTCAATGTCACTAATAGGTTTAGTTTTAGATACAGCTACTAGCGTAACATTATTCGGAAGTGAGTGTAAAACTTGTGATAGGTTATTTTTAATGGACATTATTTGCAATATTATAATTCGTAGATGGCTAAACCACTTCGTAATTTGGGTTCTATATAGGTACTTTTAGGAGGCATTACCAAACCTGCATCTGCAATAGCTTTAATCTCGCTTATAGTAACGGGAACAAGGCTGAAACCAACCGCAAATTTTCCATTATCAATGTCATCCTTCATACTTATAACATTGTGTTTTCCGTATCCGTATTCAATGCGCCGGTCATTTCGTAAATCATTAATACCTAAAATAGGCTCCAAAACCGTTTTAAATAGTATTTGAGTATCCAATTCACTTAAAGCGTCGGAAAATGGATATACTTTTTTTCTAAGATAAAGTGAATAAAATTCACCATCCATATACATACTAAAGTGATGCTTTTTTGTTGGTTTATAAAGCATGCTACCTTTATTTTCTATTCTAAAATAAGTATCTAATTTTATTAAGAACTCTTTTTTTGAAAGACCCTTTAAATCTTTCACCATTCTATTGAATTCAAAAATTTTTATTTCCGATTCAGGAATCAAATAACTCATAAAAAAATTATAGGGCTCTTTTCCAGAATGATTAGGATTTCTTTTTTTTAAATTTTCTGCAAGTAGTTTAGATGATGCACTTCTGTGATGACCGTCCGCTATGTATAATGCTTCAACTTTACTAAATGCTTTTTGGAGATTTTGTATGACAGTCTTATTAGAAACTGCCCATAGTTTATGTGAAATTCTATCTGTAGTGGTAAACAGGTAGTCAGGGTTTTTATCTTTTTCTTTGTCAATAATGTCAGCTATAACCTTATTGTTTTCGTAAGTTATTAATACCGGTTCTGCATTAAATTCAACTGTTTCTAGGTAGTTGGCAAACATTTTTTCACGATTATCTAAAGTATTTTCGTGAATTTTTATAACATTGTTTTTGTAGTCATTAACACTTGTGGCGCAAAAAAAGCCGCAACAGCTATAATCGTTTTTTTTAATTTCATACAGGTAAAAACAGTCCTGCGCATCTTTCATCAGAATATTATCCTCTAAAAATTCTAAATACCGGTTATGAACTAAATGAAAACGTTCGGAACCCGTAACTTTTTTATCAAATTTGTATCCTGGGTTTATAATATGTAAAAATGAAAAAGGATTATAATGCAATATAGCATCTAATTCTTCTTTAGAGTGCTCTTGGTATGAACGTGAAGTAACATACGAAACCTTATCTTTTGCAGGTCTAATAGCTTTAAAAGGTTTTATGTATGCCATATGTTTCTGTTAACTAAACTGAGAAGCTACTTTTTCTGCTTTTTTAGAAGCCGTGTAATCATAAAAACCTTCTCCAGATTTTACACCTAGTTTACCTGCCATTACCATATTAACTAGCAACGGACATGGTGCATATTTTGGATTTTTAAATCCATCATACAACACGTTTAGTATAGATAAACACACATCTAGTCCAATAAAATCAGCCAATTGTAATGGCCCCATTGGGTGTGCCATACCTAATTTCATAACGGTATCAATTTCATTAACGCCAGCCACACCATTGTAAAGAGTTTCAATAGCTTCGTTAATCATAGGCATTAAAATACGGTTGGCAACAAATCCAGGATAATCATTTGCTTCAGTAGGTACTTTTCCAAGTTTTTTACTAATAGCGACAATACTGTCATTAGTTTCATTAGAGGTATTATATCCTCTTATAATTTCCACAAGCTTCATAATTGGAACAGGATTCATAAAATGCATTCCAATAATTTTCTCTGGTCTCTTTGTCACTGCGGCGATTTGAGTAATAGATATTGAAGATGTATTTGTCGCCAATATAGTTTCAGGAGGAGCACATGCATCTAATTCTTTAAAAATAGCAAGTTTTAACTCTGTTCTCTCCGTTGCGGCTTCTACGACTAAATCAACATTTTTGACCCCTTCTTTTATAGAAGTATATGAAGAAATGTTTTCAAGCGTACTTATTTTTAACGCTTCACTAATTTTTTCTTTAGCGATTAAACGGTCTAAGTTTTTTGTAATGGTATTTATACCATTTTCAAGAGCTTTTTCAGAAACATCAATTAAGTTTACTTTAAACCCATTTTGAGCAAAAACGTGTGCAATACCATTTCCCATTGTTCCCGCGCCAATTACAGATACGTTTTTCATGTTATTAATTTTTAAAAGATTCTATTATTTGTAAAGCCACTTTTAGTGCTTCGGTTCCTTGTTTTAATGTTACTATAGGAGTTGTGTTGTTGTTTATTGCATCAGCAAAGGTTTCTAATTCATCCAAAATAGCATTGTTTGTTTCAATGCTGGGGTTTTCAAAATAGATTTGTTTCTTAACACCTTCAGCATTTTGTAAAACCATGTCAAAGTCACCAGGCTGCTCTGGTGCGTCTTTCATTTTTACGACCTCGACTTTTTTAGTTAAAAAATCTACTGAGATATACGCATCTTGCTGAAAGAAACGTGATTTTCTCATATTTTTTAAAGAGATTCTACTTGCAGTTAGGTTCGCTACACAACCATTTTCAAACTCAAGTCTCGCATTAGCAATATCTGGAGACTGACTTATTACCGAAACGCCACTTGCATTTATATTTTTCACCGTTGAATTAACTACGCTTAAAATGGCATCAATATCATGTATCATTAAATCTAATACCACAGGAACATCTGTACCTCTTGGGTTAAATTCCGCAAGCCTGTGCGTTTCAATAAACATGGGTTGGTTAATACTATTTTTTACAGCACTGAATGCTGGGTTAAAACGTTCAACATGACCAACTTGCCCTTTAACATTGTTTTCTTTTTCTAAAACAAGAAGCTCTTCTGCTTCAGCTAAAGTATTTGTAATAGGTTTTTCAATAAATACATGTTTTCCCCTTTGCATAGCTTTTTTCGCACATTCAAAATGAGAAAGTGTAGGAGTAACAATATCAACAACATCAACAACATCAATAATAGTGTTTATGTTATCATAGTAAGTATATCCAAATTCATCAGCTACCTTTTTGCCATTTATAGCATCTGGATCATAAAAACCAATTAAATTATATTTTGAAGATTCGTTAAGTAATCTGAGATGAATTTTTCCGAGATGGCCGGCTCCTAAAACACCAACTTTTAACATAGATATAGTTTTCTCAAAAATAAGCATACTTTATAAGTTTGTGTGCTTTGGTTAGATAAAATTTTACTGTTTTTTAAGGTATATTCAGAGCCAACTACTTTTTTATAAATGATGTGTTTTATTTGCGCGGAAGTTTTCGGATAACTTGCTAACTTTGGAAAACCAAACACCAAACTCTTGAAAGATACATTAAAGCATAGCGGAATGCGCAATAAATTGGCAGAGGTACTCATTGCCAAAGGAATAAAAAATGAGAATGTTCTAAATGCCGTGCGTAAAATTCCGAGACATTTATTTATGGATAGTAGTTTTGAAGGACATGCCTATCAAGATAAAGCATTTCCTATTGCAGCAGAACAAACCATTTCGCAGCCATATACAGTTGCTTTTCAAACAGAATTACTTGAAATTAGACCAGGGCAAAAAATACTTGAAATAGGTACAGGGAGCGGCTATCAAACAGCAGTTTTATTACAACTAAGAGCAAAAGTTTTTACGATTGAACGCCAGTTGGAATTGTTTAAAAAAACGAGTCTTTTTTTTAAGAAAATGGGCTATCGGCCTAAAAAAGCCATTTTTGGTGATGGTTATAAGGGGCTACCTGAAGAAGCACCTTTTGACGGGATTATTGTTACAGCGGGCGCACCTGAAGTTCCCAAGCCTTTATTAGCACAATTAAAAATAGGAGGTAGGTTGGTAATACCAGTAGGTATAGATGAACAAGTGATGACACTTTTTATTCGAAAATCAGCAAAGGAGTTTGAAAAAAAAGAACTAGGTTCTTTTCGTTTTGTACCGTTGTTGGAAAATAAAAACTGATTCAGGCTTTAAAAAGGATGGAATACGATTTACTAAAACTAAATATTAAAAAGAATGTTAAAATATCTGATGGTGATTTAGATACTATTTGCAGCTATTTTAAACCCAAATCTATACAGAAAAAAGATTTTGTTCTTAGGCAAGGAAGTATTTATAAGTACGAAGGTTTTGTATTGGAAGGTTGCTTTAGAATTTTTACTATTGATAAAAAAGGGAACGAAAATGTGCTTCATTTTGCTTCAAAAGATTGGTGGTTAATGGATGTAGATAGTTTTATGAATCAAACTCCGTCTTTGCTAAATATTCAGGCTTTAGAGGATAGCAAGGTGATTATGATTAATAAATCTGACAAGGAAGTATTGTATCAAGAATTTCCCGTTGTTGAAAAATTATTTAGGATTATGAGTCAAAAAGCTTTAGTTGCTTGGCAACGTAGGTTAATTAGAAATCATAGCCTCACAGCTCAAGAACGCTATTTCCATTTTATATCGAATTATCCTGAAATTGCAGCTAAACTTACGGATAGACAAACGTCTAGTTACCTGGGGATAACGCATGAATTTTTAAGCAAAATTAAGCGGTTAAAAAAATAAAAGTTTCTATTGTTGAACTTGTTCAACTTTTTAGTTACCATAATTCAAGACATTTAGATACCACATTTAAATATAAAGTGTTGTTTTAGATAGTGTCTTGTGATTAACCGCAGAAAGCTTCTTACATCACTAAATAATACCGGTCAGCGAAAGGACCGTTGCAGCAGAAAACCTTTAGTTGTTAAAATTCTTTTTTATACGATCAAGGTTGCGCTTGTTGTCGCGGTCTTTTATATTTTCCCTTTTATCATAGAGCTTTTTACCTTTTGCTAAAGCAATGTTTATTTTGGCAAGACCATTATCGTTTATAAATAGGTTTAATGGAACTATAGTAAGTCCTGAGGTTTTTACTTCTCGTTCCAATTTTTTAAGTTCTCTCTTGTTTAATAAAAGTTTTCTTTCCGCTTTGGGTTTATGATTGTAATGGGAGCCGTGGGAATATTCATCTACCTGCATATTAACAATAAATAATTCACCTCTATCATTAAATTCACAAAAACTTTCGGTGATTGAAGCTCTTCCGTAGCGAATAGATTTTATTTCTGTTCCCGATAATACAATACCGGCTAAATATTTATCCAATAACTCATATTCAAAACGAGCCCTTTTATTTTTTATGTTGATGTTTTTCTGCATTACGGACAAAAATAGGAACAATAATTTAGTAAGATTGGGTCACTTTATATAATATTCAAAATATTTTGTAATCTAGCTCCTTTCTTGCGAACAGTTATTAAAACAGTTTTATGTGTAAAAGGTATAATTTTTTATTGGTTGCAATTTTGTTTGGTTTTGTTTCTTGTAAAAATGGAGTAAAAAAGGAAATTACAGCGCAATTTGTTGTTGATAAAAGTATACAAGTTAGTGGAGGGGAGTTGTATGCTAAAAATGAAGTATCATTTACGTTTCGTAAAAAAAGTTATACTTCAAAGTATGTGGATGGACAAAAAGTTCTAGAAAGAGTTACTAAAAATGATTCCACTTCTATTAAAGACATCAAAACTAATAAAGCTTTTAACCGTTATGTAAACGATTCTTTGGTAAAGGTTATTGATAGTATGGCCAGAAAATATGAGAATTCAATTAATTCTGTTCATTATTTTGTTAAACTCCCTTTTGGATTAAATGATGAAGCAGTTCACAAGAAATTATTGGGAACTTCCAAAATTGATGGTAAGGAGTATTATAAAGTTCAAGTTACTTTTAGTGAAAATGGAGGAGGAGTAGATTTTGATGACACCTACATTTATTGGTTTAATACAAAAACTTTTAAACCAGATTATTTGGCATATTCATTTCAGGTAAACGGCGGAGGGCAGCGATTTAGAGTAGCCTTTAACGAAAGATACATTGGTGGAATCCGATTTGTAGATTACGAGAATTATGAAACTTTGAATCTAAAGGTTCCCATTGCTAAAATCGATTCACTTTATGCCGCAAATAAGTTGAAGCTACTTTCAAAAATAGAGATAAACGATATAACAGTTAATCCGGGCAGTTACAATTAAACTCTAATTTACTTTCCGAAGCAATGCCATTTATAATCTTTACTATGAAGAGTACCCCATTTTCATGATCATCAATACTGCTGTATTTGTCATGCCCAATAAGCTTGTTAACAAGTTCTGGAGTAGAGTTACTATGTCCTACGATCAATACATTTTTATTGATATTGTCAGCTAAAAATTGCTCACTAGTAATATCTTCAACGTTGTAATAAGTAACATCAATATTTTGTTTAACAGAAATAGGTGCCGCGGTCATTGACGTGCGGTTATAATCTGTAGAATATATGGCATCAAGTTCCACATCTTCTAGAATTTCGGCCCAATGCATTGCTCTTCCAAGTCCATCTTGGGTAAGTTCTGGATCTACATTTTCTGGTTTTGAACGATCTTTTTCAGAATGACGTATAAGATATAACGTGGTTATATTAGTTTCCTCAACAGTATTAGCGCTTTCCACCTTATCCTCCTTACACGAAATTAGTGTAATAGTGATGCAAAAAAATAGAATTTGAACAATTGATTTCATTACTTTCGTATTTAACTTTTAATAACAAAGTCTTTTAGTCTAACTTTTATTATATAAAAATAGTATAAAAAACCGCTATTTTTTTGTTTTTTTGCTTATGGTTAAAAAAATAGTATTTTTTCTTACGTTTATTGCTGTAGCGACTTCCAATGCGCAGATTGAGAGTCTTCCCGTGGATTTCAGGCAGCATAATGCTATTAATTTAAACAGTAGTTTACTAAATCCATCGTATGTACTAAATGGAGACTATAAGAATTCCATAGGTTTATGGTCTAGATGGCAATTTCAAACTATAGATGGAGATCCAACATCATTATTTGTAAACTATAATGGAAAATTAGGAAAATCTTCGGGCTTTGGAGTTGGCTTTATACAACATAACACAGGTGTTTTCTTGCAACAAGGTGGAGCCCTTAATTATGCTTATAATATTGTTTTTAGCCCTAAGGTAAGTTTAGGAGTTGGTTTAAATGTTTTTGGTTACATGGAGGAATTGGCTGATGATCGCTTTGTGACCAATCCAGATATTAATATACCTCAAGCGCAAATTACAAATGATTTTATAGTTCAAGTGGCTCCTGGAATAAATTTAAAAGTAGATAGGTTTAATCTTGGATTTACTTCTGAAAATGCTTTCCGTCATAATTTTAGTGATGAAGAAAGTAGTGCTTCGGATGACAGAATTTATTTAGGGCTTGCCTCTTACGATGTTGTTTTAAGCGGTTCAAACATTGTGTTAAGTCCTATGGTATATTTAAAATCCATACCAAATACGGACACTCAATATGGAATAAACACTTTGGTTGCTGCGAATAAGTTTTGGGCCCAGGCTGGTTACAATAGTTATTATGGTGTTTCGGGAGGTTTAGGAGGAGTGTTTTTTAAAAAATGGTCCTTAGGCGTTTTAGTTGAATATGGGTTAGACGAAACTTTAAAAGATTTAGATCCTACTTTTGAAATTGTTACAGCATTTAATTTTGGCAAAAAGGCTTCTGTTGAAGAACTGGATGAAGAAGAAGAAGATGGCATAGAGGAAGAACTGAAAGAAAATATTGAAGAAGAATTAAAACTTACTAGAAAAGAAAGAAGAGCTTTAGCTAAGCAGGAAAAAGAGCGATTACAAAGAGTAGAGGATTCGTTGAACCTTGCTAAGAAACAAACTGAATTAGCAAAAATTCAAAGAGATAAAAGAGAACAAGAAGCTCAAGATGCGTTATTAAAAGAGCAAGAAAAAACGAGATTGGCAGCTATTGAGCAACGTAAGAAAGATTCATTAAATGCAGCAGCATTAGCAAAGGAAAATGAAGAAAAACTAGCGGCTCTTGAAGAAGCTAAAAAGAAGGCTGAAGCGGAAAAAATTGCAGCTGCGAAAGAAGAGGTCAAACCTAGAAAAGGGGAACGCTATAAGGAGGTGATTAGTACTAGCATAGAACCAGGTTTTTATTTAATTGCAAATATTTATGGTACTCAAAAGTATTATAATGCATTCATGACTACGTTGAAAAACAAGGGGCTAAACCCTGGCTCATTTAGATATGGTTCAAATAATTATAACTACGTTTATTTAGAGCGATTTGATACTATGCAAGAAGCTCGCAAAGCACGAGATAGTAAGTATAATGGACGTTATACTGAAATGACTTGGATATTTAGGGCTGTACCTGAATAGGAAGATAAGAAGTGAAAAAATTTTATTTCTGAATTTCTTTGCGAATTAATACACTTAGGTAAGCTACAGTATTCATTAAGTATTTTCTGTCTTTCGTCATTGTCGCCATTGCAACGGCACCCGTAATCATTGTATACAATTGTTTTGCAAATTGTAATGGTGTAACTGGTAATTTTAGTTCACCCGAGTTAACTCCGTTTTCTAGAACCAGAGCAATTTTACCTTCGATTTCTTGAATAGTTTCTTTGGTCGCAGCAGCAAGAAGTTTATTGTTGTGCTGAGCATCTACACCAATGTTTAAAATTGGGCAACCACCTATATCGGCAGTATAAACATCATAATTTCTGTAAAACAATATAAACTGATTTATTTTATCTAACGATGTGCCTTCAATGTTTAATTGATTGTCGATTTCAGAAAGTAGACGCTTGCTATTGTATTGAAACGCAGATAATGCAAGCGCTTCCTTATTTTCAAAATTACCGTAAAGTGCACCTTTTGTTAGTCCGGTAGCATCAGTAAGTGCACTCATGCTAGTTCCAACGTAACCGTGTTTATTAAAAACAGGAGCAACAGTTTCAATAATATATGCTGTGGTTCTTTCAGCCTTCGTGGACATTCTGATATATTTTAACACGAATATAGAAAATCTGTTCGCTGAATAGTAGTTAAAAAGAGAAAAAATATGGTTTAGTTCATATTTTTTCTCTTTTCCTTAAAATTATACAATGTAACTACCTATACGGTTATTTCATTTTGATTTCTAAAAACTAAAGATTCATCAAAAGCGTCAATTAGTACAATACTTTCTGCTGTTATAGTGCCTTTTAATAGTTCTTTAGAGAGTTTATTTAGAACCTCTTTTTGGATAATTCGTTTGATGGGTCTTGCTCCATATTGAATATCATATCCTTTATCTGCTAAGAAATTTATGGCTTCTTGTGTAGCATCTATAGTTATATGCTGTTGTCCTAGCATTTTTTTGAGTTGAGATATTTGTAACTCCACAATTTTTACAATGTCTTTTTTACTTAAAGGGGTAAACATTACAATGTCATCTATTCTATTTAAAAATTCTGGACGAATTGTTTTACGTAATAACCCTAATACTTCACCTTTAGCAGATTCCGTTGCTGCCTCAATATTCTCTAAAGTTTCAAACTTATCCTGAATAATATGACCACCTAAATTACTTGTCATTATTATGATACAGTTTTTAAAATCGGCAACTCTACCTTTGTTATCTGTTAGTCTACCTTCATCTAGCACTTGTAATAAGATATTGAAAGTATCTGGATGTGCTTTTTCAATTTCATCAAGTAAAACAACAGAATAGGGTTGGCGACGAACAGCTTCCGTCAATTGCCCGCCTTCGTCGTAACCAACATATCCAGGAGGAGCCCCAACAAGTCTACTAACTGAGTGACGTTCCTGATATTCACTCATATCAATTCTAGTAATTGCGTTTTCATTGTCAAACAAATAGTTCGCCAATGTTTTAGCAAGTTCAGTTTTACCAACACCAGTGGTGCCGAGAAATAAAAAAGAACCTATTGGCCGTTTAGCGTCTTGCAATCCAGAACGACTTCGTCTTATGGCATCTGAAACGGCTTCAATAGCTTCTTCCTGCCCAACCACACGCTTGTGAAGTACTTCTTCAAGTTTTAAAAGTTTTTCTCGCTCACTCTGTATCATTTTTTTAACAGGAATGCCCGTCCATTTTGCAACAACTTCTGCGATATCTTCATTCGTTACCTCTTCTTTTATTAACGTTTCAGCATTTTGTTGCTTATCAAGTTCTTTTTGATAAACCTCTAGCTTTTCTTGAGCCTCTTTTATTTTTCCATACCTGAGTTCTGCTACTTTACCGTAGTCTCCATTGCGTTCCGCGCGTTCCGCTTCTAACTTATAGTTTTCAATATCTTGTTTTGTATTTTGAATATTATCTGCAACAGATTTTTCGCTTTCCCATTTTGCGAATATATCTTTCCGTTCTTCCTTTAAATTGGCCAAATCTGCATTTAGAGCTTTTAATTTTGCCTTATCGTTTTCGCGTTTTATTGCTTCCACCTCAATTTCTAACTGCATTATTTTTCTATCTAAGACGTCTAATTCCTCAGGCTTGGAGTTAATTTCCAAACGCAATTTAGAAGCCGCTTCATCAATTAAATCTATAGCTTTGTCTGGAAGAAAACGGTTTGTGATGTAACGTTGTGACAATTCTACCGCAGCAATTACGGCCTCGTCTTTAATACGAACTTTATGATGTGTCTCATACTTTTCTTTTATCCCACGTAAAATAGAAATAGCACTTTCGGTATCAGGTTCGTTGACCACAACCTTTTGGAAACGCCTTTCTAACGCTTTGTCTTTTTCAAAATATTTTTGATATTCATCTAACGTGGTGGCACCTATTGCTCTTAATTCGCCTCGAGCTAATGCAGGTTTTAAAATATTTGCTGCATCCATTGCGCCTTCACCACCTCCAGCTCCCACGAGGGTGTGAATTTCATCAATAAATAATACGATATCACCATCTGAAGTGGTAACTTCTTTAATAACAGATTTTAACCGCTCTTCAAATTCTCCTTTGTATTTTGCTCCAGCAATTAAAGCACCCATATCTAAAGAATACACAATTTTTTCTTTTAAATTTTCTGGAACATCACCTTGAACAATTCTGTGGGCTAAACCTTCTGCAATTGCAGTTTTACCAACACCTGGCTCACCAACAAGCATTGGATTGTTTTTTGTTCTTCTTGAAAGTATTTGAAGAATTCGTCGTATTTCTTCATCTCTACCTATTACAGGGTCTAATTTTCCGTCATCTGCAAGTTTGTTGAGGTTTTTTGCATATTTATCTAAGGAATTATAGGTGTCTTCAGCGGTTTGTGAAGTTACTTTATCTCCTTTACGAAGTTCTTTAACGGTAGTTTGCAATCCCTTTTCAGTAACGCCTTGATCTTTAAGAATCTGTGATATTTTACTTTTAGATTTAAAAATGGCTATTAAAAGGTGTTCAATGGAAACATATTCATCCTCCATTTTTTTTGCAACGACATTCGCTTCTCCTAATGTTTTTCCTGCTTCTCGAGAAAGCATAATATCGCCACCAGAAACTTTAGAAAAGCTTTCCAGTTCTTTATCTAATATTTGTTTTATTAAGTTGTTGTTTACATTTATTTTTTTCAGAATAAATGGCAAAACGTTTTTATCAATTTCTGAAATTGCCTTATATAAATGTTCGTTTTCTATTTGTTGATGCTCGTGACTTTGCGCAATAATTTGAGCTTGCTGCAAAGCTTCTTGTGCTTTTATGGTAAAATTATTAAAGTTCATTTTTAACGTCTTTATAATGTTATAGCGTATTTTTGAAAGTTAAATGTCAAATATCCGACCAATGTGTTGTAGCTGACAAAATGGCGTCTAAACCGCTATAAATAAAGACATTTAGACAGTTTTGATTTTAAGATTTATAAAAGATAATGTAGTTTATGGGTATATTTAATAATTTATTTGGGGGGCAGAATGATGGAGAGAAAAAAGAACAAAAAGGTCTTCCTTGGATTTCACTAACTAATTTGTCTCAATTAGAGGTAATATCAGAAAAATCAAAAGAAAAAACTCAAATTATATTTAAACACTCTACCACGTGTGGAATTAGTAGAATGGTGTTAAATATGTTTACAAGTGGTTATCCGTTAGAGGAGAAGCAGGCCGACTTGTATTTTATAGATTTACATGCTAATAGGGATGTGTCAAATGAAGCAGGGTACAAGTTTCAAGTATTACACCAGTCTCCGCAATTGTTGATTATTAAAAATGGAGAAGCGGTTTTTCATACATCGCATGGGGCAATAGCAGATGCTGACTTAACTAAATGGATATAAAAAAAACAGCAGTTTAGTTAAACTGCTGTTGTGTGATTATATTTTTAAGACGCCCTTTTAGGTCTTCTCCAGCATCATAAACCATTTGTTCATTACTAGGAAAAGGTACGGCTGCTCTTTGAAGCAAAGAAATAAGATTACTTTCTAAAGCTCGTTTGTCACCATTATAATTAGCGTATATGTGTTCAAAAACAAATTCGCTTGTTAGTGGGTAGTTATCTAATTGTTGTTTAGTTTTTAAATCGGTATAAGTAACAACTCCAGTTACTTGAGCAGATTTAAACTGAGTAAACTGATAAAAATTACAACGAACCGTTTTAAATTTATCTATTTTAATTTTATTTCCAAGACTATCCTTTACAACATTTCCGTTTTTATCTAAAACAAATTGCTCTCCGTCTTTAATCTGCTTTTCTTTAATGATTTGCTTTTCATTAACCTGTTCAGGAGAAATATCAATTTGTTTTAACGCAACATCCATTTTGTAATCATAAGTTATGTTAGGTAATGGATTATTGTGATACTCTGTCCAAAGGTCATTAATCCCATACGTATTAAAGTTTAACAACTCTTCTTCTAGTTTCTCCGGAATAATTTGTTCGGTATTGTTTTCCATTCCTACCTTTACATAGTCAATTCCTTTTGCATGAGCTTCTTCAATTTTTGCTTTACTATCGGCATAGTCAGGATTTATTTTTTGAAGATATAATAAGTCATCATACGCTTTACGATAATCAATTTTATGACTTGCATTGGTAATTAGTTCAATAGCATTATTATAAAGGTGTTTGGATAAATTTTCCTTTGTTGCGATGATTTTATCATCATAATTTTTAAAATGGAATTCAGCAGATCTGCCTTCATCATATATTTCTAAAGGAAGTAAAGGTTGAATTCTATTTTGAATACTTTTAAGTTTTCTGTAGCAGTTGTAAATAGCTTCTAGGTTAGCAGCGTTTCCATCTTTTTGTAAATAGTTTATACGTTGAAGTTCACGCTCTTCATTTTTTTTGAAGGCTTCCTCAAGAAGAATTACATACGGTTGATTAGATTTTTTTGTTTTATTATCCACTAAGTTTTCAATGGATCTATTAATAGCACTAGAATAGTTTCCACTATTAATGGCTTTTTGAGTATTTTTTACTCCTCCACATGCAATAAATAATGCTGTTATCGCAACATAAAATATAGATTTCTTCATAATGTAAAAATTTAACATTTGTACTCGTAGTTTCAACAGCCGTGCCAAAACAATTCTAGATATTAACGAAAAACGTTAAACTATCGTATTATATCGATGAAAAAACCTTTAGAAGAATAAGAAACACGCTTAGTTGTAGGTACATAGGTTGTTAACTTATGTTTAATAAATTTATCATCAAATGTATTTTTTTGCAATGTATAACCATTGGCAATTTGTATTTTTGCACCTTATTTAAATCGAAAACATCATTATGCAACGCGACAATCAGATTTTTGAATTAATTGAAGCAGAAAAGGAACGTCAATTACATGGAATTGAGCTTATAGCTTCTGAAAATTTTGTTAGCCCACAGGTTATGGAAGCTGCGGGGTCAGTACTTACTAATAAATATGCTGAAGGATATCCAGGAAAACGTTATTATGGAGGCTGTGAAGTTGTAGATGAAATTGAACAACTTGCAATTGACAGGGCAAAAGCTTTGTTTGGAGCGGAATATGCTAATGTTCAACCCCATTCGGGTTCTCAAGCAAACGCATCAGTATATCATGCTTGTTTACAGGCTGGGGATACTATTTTAGGTTTTGACCTGTCTCATGGAGGACATTTAACGCATGGTTCTCCAGTAAATTTTTCTGGAAAATTATATAACCCAGTTTTTTACGGTGTAGATGAGAAAACTGGAATGTTGGATTATGATAAAATTCAGGAAATTGCAACTAAAGAGCAACCAAAGTTAATTATAGCTGGTGCTTCAGCGTATTCTAGAGATATTGACTTTAAGAGATTTCGTGAGATTGCAGATTCTGTTAATGCCATTTTGTTAGCGGATATATCGCATCCTGCTGGTTTAATAGCTAAGGGAATACTAAATGATCCAATACCGCACTGCCATATAGTAACAACTACAACACATAAAACGTTACGAGGGCCAAGAGGAGGTTTAATATTAATGGGTAAAGATTTTGATAACCCGTTTGGAATTAAACTTAAAAATGGGAATTTAAGAAAAATGTCTGCATTGTTAAATTTAGCTGTTTTTCCAGGAAATCAAGGAGGACCGTTAGAGCATATTATTGCGGCTAAGGCTATTGCATTTGGGGAAGCATTAACAGATGAGTTTTTAACGTATATGCTTCAGGTAAAAAAGAATGCGGATGCTATGGCTAAAGCATTTGTTGCAAAAGGTTATAATATTATATCTGGAGGAACAGATAATCACATGATGTTGATTGATTTAAGAAATAAAGATATTTCGGGTAAAGATGCTGAAAAAGCATTAGTACTGGCAGATATTACCGCAAATAAAAACATGGTTCCTTTTGATGATAAATCACCATTTATTACATCGGGAATTAGATTTGGAACAGCTGCAATAACAACTCGTGGATTAAAAGAAGACGATATGGCTACTATTGTTGAGTTGGTAGACCAAGTACTTACTAATGCAGAAGATGAAGCTGCATTATCTGAGGTAAAAATAAAAGTAAATAAATTAATGGAAGGTAGAGAATTGTTTAACGCTTAGGGCGTTAAACAATTTCTATTGATTATTATTATTTATCATTTGAAGATTCAAATCTGCTGGAATACAGTTTGTTTGCTTTAAATCATATATTAAAGCGTCTTCTTCAGATTCAAAATAAATACCCCAAAATTCGTTGTAATTTTTTGCATCGAAATTTTGGGTTTCTTTTTGTGCTATTAATTGGTTCTCGACAAAAATTTCCTCTTCAAAAACGGGAATATAAATCTCATAAGGAGATTCTGTACATCCTTTTGTAAAAAACAAATGATGTTTACTTAAGGTATTTAAAATGTCTTCTAATTGCTCAGGAATACTTTTGTTGTATATTTTTTTTATAATAATAGAGGTATCTTTTAAGAAAATGGAAAATTCCTCAATATCTATATCAATGGCATTATTCTCAAGAATTAAATTAAAGCTATTAAACAGAGAGCTTTTGCGTTGAACAAAATTTCCCCAAATATTATTATTTAAGTTAGCTACAGTTTCTTCTAAAGTAAAATTACAGTCTAAGTTTATAACCAAATCAATAGAAGAACTACTAACAGGAGAACTCTGAATTGTTACGTCGGCAAAGAAATTTTTCTCCAAATTTTTGGTAAGAATATCTAAACCATAAACGGTATAATTTTTTTCTGATACTTTTCCTTTTTTGTTATTAAAACTATTGAAATCTGTAAACATAAATATCGGAGCAATTCATTAACAATATGTAACAAATATAATTTTAATGAATATTGATGGTACAGAAAAAAACCTCCGAATTTCGGAGGTTTTTGCTTTTTTTTCACTTTTTTAGGTTAAAATGTAATAAAAACCCTTCTTTTTTGTTGTGAAAATTAAGAATATCGTAAGGTCTGTTAAATAAATCCTCGTTTTTTAGCTTCTTCGATTAAAGCAAAATCATTGCCATTTTCAATGCCAAAAAGTACTTTTAAATGTCTTTTTCTGGTTTCTACGGTTGTATTTGCAGAAGCAATTAAAGGAGCAATGTCTTTAGTTCTTGTTCCTCTTGATAAGTGATATAGAATTTTTTTATCCTGCTCATCAATAATTAAATCATTAGCTACTCTTTTTCTTATGGCAGCTAAGGCGCCAGCGGTATAATATGGAGGCTTTTTAATCACCGTTTTTACCATTGCTTTTAAAGATTGTTCATCTATTTCCGCTTTAACCATATAACCATCTGGGTCAACTGACTTATATATACTATTAATTCTATATTGATCATTAAAAGAAGACATGAATACAACTTTAGATTCCGGAACAATTTCCCTTGCAAGTTTACCTAAATCTTCACCGCTTCTTGGGTCTCCTGAATCTACTGGAAACATTTGTATGTCTAACAATATAATATCGTATTTTAAAGAGCGCGCCGAAAATTCAATTTTTTCTTTACCATGTTCAAACCCTTTTCCGATATCTACGGTGACTTCAAAATCTTCAAATTCTGACCCCTCTAGAATATATTTATATCCCATAGTTGTCATTTCATGGTCATCAACGGCTAGTATACGTATTACATCCATTAGTGTGATTGTTTTTAAGCTTGTGTTTGATAAATTTTGTTTTGTTCAGAAACCAAATGGCTTTTACTCGACTCTTCTTTGTTATCGGGAATAGGAATTGTTAGTGTTATTACTGTTCCCTTGCCCAACGCAGATTCAATTTCAAGAAGACCATTAAGTTTTTTAATTCGAGATTGGAGGTTTCGCATTCCAATACCTTTTCTTTCTTTATCAAATTTAAAACCTTTACCATTATCTCCCATGGCAATTACAAATTTTTTATTATATATGTTAAAGTTTACAAAAACCTCAGTGCATTCTGCATGTTTTCGTGAGTTTTGTATACCCTCTTGAATCATTCTATAGGTATTAATTTTGATATCTCCGTTCAATTCATCCCACTCAATGTCTTGATTATAACTAAAATAATAATCAATTCCTGAGCTTTTTTTGAGTCCTATCAATAACTCCTCTATGGAAACAACGAAGTTGTTAATCTTTTGATACGAGTTATAATTAAGTTCATGTGATATTAATCGTACTTCACTTTCTATGTCTCTAAGTGCCGAAATTGCTTTAGCACGCTCTTTAATAACGGTTTCACCATTTCTTTTATTTAGCCCAGTAAGTAACATTCTGGCGCCAAGCATTTTACCTAGAACCCCGTCATGTAATTCTTCTGAAATTCTTTTTTGAGCAATCTGCCTGCCTTCTTGAATTTTTTTCCTCTGGGAAAGCATGAGATTAAATATTTCCTGATTACTGGCTTGTTGTTTTTGAAGAAATTTAAGTTTTTGGTTTTTTACTCTTTGGTATATAATAATGAATAAAGCTATAGCTAATAGTAAAAGACTAACGGCAATACCTATCCACAATTGTTTTTGTTTTTCTAACGTCTGGTTTTCTGCAATAAATTCATCAGTCTCAAATCTAATACGAGCAAATTTGTTTCTGGATTTTCTTTCCGCCAATTGTAGACTATCACTTAAACGAATGTAGTTTGCGACATGTTGGGTTGCATTTTTTGAATCAATATGCGTCAGAATTTTTAATGCGGTTAAAATGCCATCGATTTCACCATTTCTTTTGGATGAATTGTATGTTTTTTGAGCATAATGCAAGGCTTTAATAGTATCTTTTTGAGTTAAATAATATTCAGCAATATTGGGAAAAACAATACCCAATTCATAATCCGCTTGTGCATTGATTAAGATGTTCTCTGCATTAAAAAATAACTCAGGCAAACTATCCATTTTTTTTTGCTTTAAAAACGTTTCTCCTAAGTTGTTTAAAGCTCTTGAATAGCCTACTGGGTCAATATTTATTAGATTTTTATTTTCAGAAATTAATTTAAAATATCTGCTTGCTGTTACATAATCTTTCTTAGCAAAATAAGCATAGCCTATGTTGTTTAAAATAATGTTTTTTTCAATTTCAAAATCATCAAGTTTTTCGGCATATTTAAGGGCAATATTGTAATACTCAATGGCCCTGTCATATGCTTTAAGTCTTCTAGCGTTAATTCCTAGAAGATTGTAACACATGTAAATACGTTTGTCGTCTTTAAGTGTTTTTTGTATCTCAAGAGCTTTAATGGCATTTATTTCGCTTCCGGTATAGTCTCGGGTATCTGCCTGAACATTAGCCATGTTATAGATCATTCGAGCAGAAAAGCTTATTTTCTTTAGGTTGTCATACAATTTATGAGCTTCAGAATAGTAATAGTAAGCACTATCTGGAGCGCGATTAACCTTTTCATAATAGGATGCCATATCCCAATAAGATTCTGCTTGGGCTATTGAATCTCTAATTTTTATTGATAGGAGAAGAGTTTCCTTATTTATCTTCTTAAAATTCTTGTAGTTTTTTAGTTTAAAATATGCTAAAGAAAGTCTGGATAAGTATTTCGTTTTTAAAGAGTCGTTTTTTTCTTTTTTTATAGCATCGGAGGCTTTTTTTAGAAACAAAACTCTGTTTTCGAGACTATGATTTACATTTCTTCCTTCAGAAATCCAACTTGTTATACTGTCACTTATCCTAGAAGTTTTTTGAAGGTCTTGCCCTCTTAATGTTGTTGTATAGCTACATAATGTTAAACTTATGAAGCTTATTATTAATTTTTTTTTATTAAGCATATGAAAGTAGTACAGAGCAAGGTATAAAAAATGATATAAACAAAATTGTTTAAAACCTATTTCGGCCTTTTAAAAGCTTTTTGGTGTTTAAATTCTTACTATTTACCCATTTACTTCGTACAAGGGCATTGTTGAGCTTATAAGATTAATATTTACTTTGTGTTTACAGGAGCTACTATTTTTATGTTTGTATTGGATAGTTTTTCCTGATTTTTAAGTGTGGGTTATGTTCTATTTTTTGTTTGTTTAAAATAGAAAGTGGAACAGTTAAGGTTATTTTTGTTCCTTTACCTAGAGCAGATTCAATATCCAATTGACCATCTAGCTTTTTAATTCTTGATTGGAGGTTACGCATGCCAATACCTTTTCTTTCTTTATCTTGTTTAAAACCTTTGCCGTTATCTCCCATGGCAATTACAAAATTACTATCGTAAATATCAAAATTTACAAAAACCTCAGTACATTCTGCATGCTTCCGTGAGTTTTGCATACATTCTTGAATCATTCTATAGGTGTTAATTTTAATATCACCGCTAAGTTCATCCCACTCAATATCTTGGTCGTAACTAAAATCGTAATTAATACCCGAACTTTTTTGAAAGCCCATAAGTAAGTATTCAATGGCATTAATAAAGTCATTGATTTTCCGATATGCATTATCATTAAGCTCGTGAGAAATGGAACGCACTTCAATTTCAATATCCCTAAGTGCAGAGATGGCTTTTGTTCTTTCTTTTATGACATCGTCACCTGTTCTTTTATTTAAGCCTGTAAGTAACATTCTTACGCCAAGCATTTTACCAAGAACACCATCATGTAATTCTTCTGAAATTCGTTTTTGTTCTATTTGCTTTCCTTCTTGCATTTTCTGTTTCTGAGAAAGCATCAGGTTAAATATTTCCTGGTTGTTAGTTTGTTGTTTTTGTTGAAATATAAGACGCTGGTTTTTTGCGTTTTGGTTGACAATGATAAATACAGCACCAGCTAATAGTAATAGTCCAATTGCAATACCTGTCCACAACTGTTTTTGTTTAGCCAAAGTTTCGTTTTCAGCAATAAATTCATTGGTTTCAAAACGGATACGTGCAAATTTATCACGAGCTGAACGCTCTTCTTGTATCAAACTATCTTTCAGTTTTATGTAACTTTTAGCGTATCGTGCAGAGTTTTTAGTATCCACAGTGGCTAATAACTTTAAAGCGTTTAATTGACCTTCATTATCAGCACTTGCTTTAGAAATGATATAACTTTTATCTATATATAACATAGATTTTAAAGTATCTTTTTTTGTGGCATAATATTCCGCAATATTCCTTATAGTTAGTGCTAAACCTTGAAAATCATGAACTGTATCTAATATTTTTTCGGCCTTAAAGAATAGTTCAGGAATGTCATCTTGTTTGTTTAGTTTAAGATAGCAATAACCTAAGTTGTTAAGAGCTTTTCCGTAAAGCTTGGAATCTTTGAATTTAACACTGTCATTCTTTACAACTTGCCTGAAATTAATAACAGCGTTGACGTAATCTTTTCTACTTAAATAAACAAAACCAATATTATTAATAAGGCTTAGTTTTAAGGTTTTACGGTTATCTAACTTCATGGCATACTCCAAGGCTTTGTTGTAATTAGATATCGCCTTGTCGTAAGCATTAAGATTGTTGGATGTTATTCCTAATTGGTTATAACAATTATAAAGACGTTTATAATTGTCAGAGTTTTTTAGTAACTCCAGCGCTTGTATAGTGTTAATTTCACTACCTGTATAGTCTTTCATGTTTCCTTGAACCACAGCCATATTGTAAAGCATGCGAGCAGCTGTAATTTTTTTATCAAGATTATGATACAATTTATGAGCCTTCGAATAGTAATAGTAAGCACTATCTGCCCTGGTATGGAATTCTCCTAAATCCCAATAAGATTCCGCTAAAGTTAGGGAGTCTCCTAGTTTTTTGGAAAGCAAAATAGTTGCTTTGTTTACTTCTTGAAACCTATTGTTTTTTTTTAGTCTTAGATAAGCCAATGAGAGTTTAGATAATAGTCTGGCTTTTATAGAGTCATTGGCAATATTGTGGATAGTTGTTTGCGCTTTTTTTATATAAAACAACCTTTTTTGGTCGGTATTTTCTTTGTTTCTACCATTTTTAATCCATTTTCTTATACTGTCAGTTTTGATAGATTCTGAGGTACTAGTTTTTACTTCAGATTTAGTGCAATAGCTAAATAGAAGTAATATTATAAATGTGGTTATCAGTGGTTTTTTGTGGTACATCTAAAATTAATGCCCGGCAAGGTATAAAAAAAGCCTTAAACAATTTAGAGTAAAGCTTTTCTATATTTTTTTGAACTTCAAAAGAATATGAAGGTTATGTTTGTGGTTGATTAATTTTACGATGCTCTGCAATTGGTTGATTTTCTTCTTCTAGCTCTTCTTTCTCCGGAATTGGAACAGTTAATGTTATTTTAGTTCCTTTACCTAGAGCAGATTCAATATCCAATTGACCATCTAGCTTTTTAATTCTTGATTGGAGGTTACGCATTCCAATACCTTTTCTTTCTTTATCTTGTTTAAAGCCTTTGCCGTTATCTCCCATGGCAATTACAAAATTACTATCGTAAATATCAAAATTTACAAAAACCTCAGTACACTCTGCATGCTTCCGTGAGTTTTGCATACATTCTTGAATCATTCTATAGGTGTTAATTTTAATATCACCGCTAAGTTCATCCCACTCAATATCTTGGTCGTAACTAAAATCGTAATTAATACCCGAACTTTTCTGAATACCATTTAGCAAATCTTCAATGGAATTGATAAAGTTGTGAATTTTTTGGTACGCATTGTGACTCAGTTCATGTGAAATAGAGCGTACTTCGCCTTCGATATCTTTTAGAGTAGCTATGGCATGAGCTCTTTCTTGAACAACCTCGTCGCCACTGCGTTTATTTAAACCAGTAAGTACCATACGGGCGCCAAGCATTTTACCAAGAACACCATCATGTAATTCTTCCGAAATTCGTTTTTGTTCCATTTGCTTCCCTTCTTGCACCTTTTGTTTTTGAGAAAGCATGAGATTAAATATTTCTTGGTTACTAGCTTGTTGTTCTTGTTGAAATTTGAGACGCTGATTTTTAACCCTCTGGTCAATAATTATAAATAAAGCACCGGCTAAAAGTAGTAGTCCAATGGCAATACCCGTCCATAATTGTTTTTGTTTTTCTAAAGTTTCGTTTTCAGCAATAAACTCATCGGTTTCAAAGCGGATACGTGCAAATTTGTCACGAGCAGCACGTTCCTCCTGCACCAAACTGTCATTTAATTGTATATAGGCTTCTGCATGTTTGGCTGCGTTTTTAGTGTCTACACGCGTTAAAAACTCCAATCCATCCAAAAGACCTTCATTGTTTTTATTTATTTTGGCAAGATTATATGCTTTTTTACCATACATTACAGACTTTAGGGTATCTTGCTCTACTATAGAATAGTATTCTCCTAAATTACGAAAAGCGTCAGATAACCCGTGAAGTTCTTGTAAACTGTCCAATATTTCTTCAGCTTCTATAAATAGTTCAGGAAGGTTGTTATTTTGACTCAATTTTAATTTACTATACCCTAGTTGATTAAGAGATTTTGCATAGGTTTCAGGGTCATTTGTTTTGTATGTTTTATTTGAAATAACTTTTTTGAAATAATTGGCAGCTTCTTTATAGTCCTTTTTATAAAGATGCAATGAACCAATGTTATTTAGAAGACCAATTTTAAGCTCTTCAGAATTATCTAACTTTAAGGCATATTCTAATGCTTTATTATAGAAATCAATACCTCGATCATATGCTTTCAAATACTTGGAATTAATCCCAAGCATGTTATAACACATATATATGCGTGTGTAATCTTCTAAAGGTTTTAGTATTTCTAAAGCTTTTATAATATTAATTTCACTGCCTGTATAATCTCTGGTGTCAGCCTGAACTACCGCCATATTATATAACATTCGTCCAGATAATTTTTGATTATTTATATCATTATATAATTTTTGCGCTTCTGAATAATAATAATACGCACTATCAGGAGTCATAACTATACCGTTATAATAACCAGCTAAGTCCCAATAGGATTCGGCTTGGGTTATGGAATCTCCTATTTTTTTCGACAAAAATAAAGTTTGTTGATTAACCTTTCGAAAAGCATTGTTGTCTTTTAAACGCAAATAAGCAAGCGAAAGTTTGGATAGTTGTCTCGTTTTTAAAGAGTCATTATCAATATTTTCGATAGCCGTTTGCGCATTTTTTAAAAAAAGCAACCTTTCACCTCTACTATTTTTTTCATTTCTACCTTTTTCTAGCCATAAAGTAATACTATCTAACTCTTTTGACGTTTTTTGAGGAGTAGTTTTTTCTTCTATTTTGGTAGAGCAACCAAATAGGAATATATTTATAAGGCTGAATATCAGTATTTTTTTGTAAGACATATATAAGTGTAACGCAAACTATTACCTACAAGGTATAAAAAAAGCCTTAAACATTTGCTTAAGGCTTGTATCAAGATATGGTATTTGTTTAAATTTCTCTATTAGAAACGCCACCTTTATCTCCACCAGTTGCATCTCTATCAGCAACACTGCCTTTGTCTCCGCCAGTCGCATCTCTATCAGCAACACTGCCTTTGTCTCCACCAGTTGCATCTCTATCAGCAACACTGCCTTTGTCTCCACCAGTGGCGTCTCTATCAGAGGTTCCTCCTTTGTCTCCGCCAGTGGCTTCTTCATAAAGTGCGTCGTTGCTGCTACTTTCACTCTCACAAGAAGCTAATAATCCTAAACTCAATACTGCTACAGCTAAAATACTAGTTACTTTTTTCATCTTCAATCGGGTTTTATAAGGTTAATTTGTAAATAAATTCCTACATCGAAATTAATTTAAAGACCCGATAATTCAACTAGCAGTATGAAAAGTATTAGTATTTGAACCAGTTTTATTAGTATTTGAACCAGTTTTATGAGGATTTAATTAATTTAATCCTGCAATTGTATTTTTTGAAAGTGTTTTTTTAAGCTCGTCTACATTTAGTTTGTAGGATTTAGAAAAGGGTAATTGAACATTACCAAGCTTAATTGCACATATGGCTTTGCCATAGTTTATGCGAGAAACATACTTTGTATTTACTATATAACTCTGGTGTATACGTAAAAACCGTTTAGGCAATTGGTTCTCAAAGGTCTTCAACGTTTTAAAGGCACTATTTATTGTGCCGTCTTTCATAAAAAAGTCGGTCGCATTGTTATCTGCCCGTAAATAAAGAATATCATCAGTATTTAGGTACTGGAAATCTTTATACGATTTTAAACATAGAGTTTCGGGTGCAGAAGTTTCTTTTACCGGAGTTTGTTTTATTAGTCGAAGTAATGATTTTCTAATATCAAACTCGTTGTATGGTTGTAACCAGTAATCAAAAAAACCGTGCTTTATGGCATCATAAGCATGGTTTTTGGTTTTGGCTAAACCAATTATAACCGGAATCTCTGTTAAGTATTGGTGCAGGTAGGTTACCATTTGAAAATGCTCTAAGGCATGTTCGTTTAAATTTACCAAAACTACATCTGGAGTGTACTTTAAAATAACATCTAAACCTTCGATATTATTTTTCGCAAAAGGCGTAGCGGAGAAGTTGCCATATTCTTCTAAATGATGCTGTAATTGCAAATTAGAAGTGGCATCAGAATCGATTATGGTATAGGTGAATTCTGAATTCATACGCGTTCATATGCAAATTAGGAATTGTGCACGATAATTACACCGACAAAAACCTTATAAAAACGGAGGAAAACTGTCTAAAAATGAGTGATTTGAAGAAAAAAATGTTAAAATTGCCTATAGTTGTACATAATTCAAAAAATGTAAGGCAATTTTACTCCTCTTCGATGATTTCATAAGCACCGATTTCGGGAGATGTTAGCCGAGCTTTTCCTTGAATATCTAAAGGAATAAGATTTGCAGTGGAAATAGTTGCTTTTGCATTTAATATTGAAGTGTTTTGTAGACCAAAGTTGTTTTGTGAAACGTCTATAAAATCTGCACTTTCATTCAACAAAATATTTGAGTAAAAACTTTGGTTTTGAAAATTGTATAAGGCATTTTCGGAAACCGAATTTTGTTTAATTAAACAATGCGAAAAAGAAAAGTTAAAGGTATTGGTTTGGTTACTTTCCAATAATAATTCATCAGTCGTATTTCCATCAATAATACTGTTAGTAAATTCAGCGTTTATAAGATTTGCTTGTTCTTCTTCATTGAAATTATCAATTTTTAAAGCTTCATTAAGCCTAAATCCTTTATTCCAGTAATTGGCTATTGTACAATGTGTAAAACTATAATCACCACCTAAACTGCAGTATAACGAAGAACTTCCGGAACTTCCTAGAACAGTATTTTCTGCGTTTATCGAAGCAGTTTTTGCCCATAAGTTATGTGCCGAATTATTATAAATTTGGCTGTTTTTAATGGTTAATGTTTTTTCATTTATTGTTTCATCACCTTCAATTTTTAAACCGGTAATGGCATTTTTTAAGGTTAAATAATTAATCGTATTGTTAATACTTCCTTTTTCAAAATACATACCATTCCATTGGGCGGGTATATCCGAAAAAATAGACTCTAAGCGGTCTCCTTCGAAAATGATTTGGTTTTCAAGAATGTTCATATCTTCACTTAAAAGACCGTTAATTTTTACCGATGCATTTTTACGTATTAAAATACCCGAGTTGTTATGAAAATGCACTCTTGTACCCGGGTCAACAGTTAATTCTTTGCCATCAGGAACAATAGCGTAGCCATATATCACATAGGCTTTTTCGTTCGTGAAATGCAATTGATTATCTTGTAGTATAAAACCTTCTGATGTGATTTTTTCTTCTTCTAGGTTAAGTTCTAAGTCTACGGGTTGGATCTCTTGATTTGGATATAAAAAAGTAGCATTTTTAACTAGCGTTACTAGTGGAATTTGTTGTTGATGGTCTCCAGAATCAAAATTTATAACTTCTATATCTAAAAATGATTTTTCCGAGTCATTGGAAGGGCTAATAGTGGTTTCAATAAAAACAAATAGACTGTCCTTTGCATAAAGAGGAACATTTTTAAAGGTTTTGCCCGCAACACCGTCAACATTTAACCGGTAGTTACTATTGTCTCCTTTTCCTAGTGAAACTATGGGAATTTCAATATCGTCATGCGTAGTATTATAAACTTTTAACACATAAGTACTGCTACCAATATCTGAGAAAACGGTGTTTAAAAAAACGGTGTCTTTTGAAAATCTTAAATTACCATTACTTGCGTTATATTCAAAATCTTTTCTACAAGAGCTTGATAGCACAATGATTAAAATTAAGCATGAAAAAAGACCGCGCAGCATTAACAATTATAAGTTATAAATTATGAAGGCATAAAAATATTTGTAATTTCTTTAGGTACCCTAATGGGTTTTAATGTTTTGGCATTGAGTAAACACCACTCAGTATCAGAACGTACAAGTAGCGTTTTTGTTTTAGCATTATGCATTTCTACAGTTCTGATAGATTTGGCACCTTGTGTTTCTTTGATAAATGTTGATATTACAATTTCGTCATTTATAACCGCAGGAAGCTTATATTCAATAAAATGATTTAATACTACCCAAATTACTTTGTTTCTGATTTCTTCGGATGCTTTTTGTTGCCAGTGTTTTTTGGCAATATCTTGAATCCATTTTACATAACGTACATTGTTAACATGGTTTAATTCATCTAGGTCATCTTCTGTAACAGTAATCGTATACTGGTATTTATGCATATTACTTTTTTGTAATTTTAACCTCAAACATTTTGTCCCAGTTTTTTCCAGTTACAAAAAAGGTTTTTCGAGTAGGGTGGTAGGCAACACCATTTAGCACATCTAACTCTGGGTGCTTAGTTACTTTGTTTTTTAATCCGCCAAAGTTAATAACGCCTTCAATTGCGCCATTTTTAGCATTAATTATCATCATGCTTTCTTTAAGGTAAACATTGGCATATAATTTACCATCAACATATTCTAGCTCGTTGGCTTTATTAAAAACAGATTTATTGGTAACGGTTTCAATATAACCTTCTTCTTCTAGGGTTTCTGGATTTAAAAACCATATTTTTTCTGTTCCATCACTTTTAAATAATTTTTTTCCATCGTTTGTTAGCCCCCAACCTTCTTTACTTTTTCCGTATTGAAAACTATCAGTTTTTGTAAAACTATTTAAATCGTAAATAAACCCAGTACCACTTTGCCACGTTAGTAGAAATATTTTTCCATTAAAGATGGTAATTCCTTCTCCAAAATACGTTTCGTTCAAGTCTATTTTTTTTAGTACTTCACCAGTTTCGTAATCTACTTTTCGTAAAGAAGAACGCCCTTTTTTTCCAGTACTTTCGTATAAAGTATCATTATAAAACTCAAGCCCCTGTGTATAGGCCTTATTGTCATGAGGGTATTCATTTATAATTTCGTAAGTATATATCTCTGGCGCTTTAGCTGCTAAAACTTTGATTTTTTTTAAAACCTCAACCGTTTTTCCTTCAAAATCTATACTGGCTTTTAACACTTTATTGCCTAAAGTTTTTACATCGAGCTTAAGTTTATTTTCATTAACAGGAAAAACTTCTTCATCAATGGTATACGTAATATTATCAATGGTTTTTCCTTTTTTGTTTTTTATATCAACCTTAATGGTTTGGTTTTGAGCAAACTGTTTTTTATTTCCTTCAGTTGTAATGGTAAAAAGTGATGAAGGGGTAGTATTACCTCCACCGCAAGAATTTAATAGAATTATAAAGGAGAAAGCAATTAATAGTTTAAAATGATTCATAATAATCATAACAAGGTTTAATATAAAAACGATTTTTAATTCTTCTTTTTATTACTGATATAATTGAAAAAGAAAGGTTTATTAACGAGGGCAAGTTAATTCATAAAATTTACAATGTAAAAAGGATTGCAAAAGTTTTAAAAGGTTGTATCTTTGCGCTCGGCAAGTCCTACACGACCAGCTCCCTTTGAATCCCCCAGGGTGGGAACGCAGCAAGGGTATTAGGTTGTAGCGGTGCGATGTAGGTAGCTTGCCTTTTTTTATGCCTGAAACTTTTTGACAATTTTATACGACAAAACAGGTTAACCATTTTCTTTTTATTCATTAATTTAGTGCCATGAAACGTAAAGTTGTACTCATTACCGGTGGTTCTTCTGGAATAGGAAAAGCTATAGGAATACATCTTCAAAATAAAGAGTACAAAGTATACGGAACTACTAGAAACCTTTGTAAACAAGCTGATTTTAATCATTTTTCGCTTTTAGAAATGGATGTTAAAAATGTTGAAAGTATAAAGCAAGCTGTTGCCGAAATAATTAAGTTAGAAGGTGAAATAGATGTACTGATTAATAACGCAGGAATTGGTATTACAGGCCCGTTAGAAGAGACTCCAAATGAGGAGATTGAAAGTGCTTTTAAAACTAACTTTTTTGGTCCTTTAAATGTAATAAAAGTAGTGCTCCCTTATATGCGATTGCAGAAAAATGGACTCATTATTAATATGACATCAGTTGCTGGATATATGGGATTACCTTACAGAGGTATTTATACGGCAACTAAAAGTGCACTTATTAATTTAACAGAAACCTTACGGTTAGAGACTAAACAATTTGGTATAAAGGTTACGAGTTTGGCTCCGGGAGATTTTGCAACCGATATAGCAGCAGGACGATACCATTCTCCTTTTATTGAAGAATCTCCTTATACTCATACGTATAAAAGAATATTAGATTCTATTAATGATGATGTGGATAAAGGAAAACCACCCGTTTTAGTTGCTCAAAGGATAGAAGGTATTATAAATACAAGAAACCCTAAAGTACATTATAAAGTGGGGGCGTTCATTCAAAAATTTTCTTTAATATTGAAAAGAATGTTACCCGATACTTTTTACGAGCGGCTATTACTTAAGTGGCATAAACTTTAGAAAGATTTGGACTTGTAGATGTCCGAAAAAGCATTTACTATCTCAGTATTATCCGTAATTATACACTTGTTTAATGGGTAAATGAGAAGTGATTTTGTTAATGTTTCAAAATTATTAGCTCTATACTGTTTTAAAGAGTCTAACTCGTTTGTCTTTATAATTTTTTTCCATACCGAATCATTAATAGCATTAACATTAATGCCTACAAAAGAATAATCCGATTTTTCGCTTAGTTTTGATACTTGTTTAAAAACATTATTATAATGTTTTTTGTTTTTATCTGACCAAAAATAGAAAACCACTTTTTTGTCCTTTGAAATGGTTTGTAGTGATACATTATGACCAGAAGTGTTAACAACTTTAATATCCGGTATCTTGTTCTTTGGTTGTAGTTTTTTGATACTGGAGTAAAGATTATCTATTTCCTCAATATGTCGGTTACTTTTAGATAATTCATGAAAACGTTTAATAAATATTTCGTTGTTTTCTTTGGTGTCGTTAACCTTAAGTAAGTAGTTAATGGCCACGTTTCTATATAAATTATCCTTAAGTTCTTTTTCAATAACAATACTATCAATCAGCTTTAATTTATGCTTGTTAAAATGCAGATGGTTTTTAACTACAATGCCATTTTCTACAGCGCATTTGTGAGAACATGTAGCATATGATAAATTACCAAAATGCGATTTCATAAAATCGTAATACGGTCTTAAGTAATTAAGTTTACTGTTATTAAAGTTTAAATTTTTCCTATAACTATAAAAATCATCAGGAAGTTCTTTAAACTTATTTCCTTTTGTGTGTTTTTTATATTTAAAAGGGTACTTTTCTTTGTAGTTATAGTAAGAGTATTTTATGCTGGTTTCAGCAATTTCATAAGCTGCTTTAGAGAGCGGAGATTCTAAATTAACAGCTTCCAGATTTTCCATTTTCTCATTGATTAAAGTGTTTATTTGAGCACTAAAATCTTTTGGTTTTAGATTGTAGAAATCCTTGGATACTTTTTTTTCCTCTTCCTCCTTGGCTAAAAATAATTCTAACAAAAAATTGTTAATTGCCTCTCCCTTTCCTGAAAAAACTAATGATTCATCAAAAGCTACGGTATTTAGCCTTGCCATTAAGCTATCTCCCATTTCAAGATGCACGTATTGATATTCAGGAGCATGTTTAAAATTATATAAACCTTCAGAAATATTATCAAGGGAAAAAGAAAAGCGATTTTTGTTATCTAATTCTGCGGTATCGATAACTACCTCACCTTTGTAAAGCACAACGTAATTGCTAGTAGGGTTTACAATCTCACCAGCAAAGTAAGTGGAGTTTTCCTTTTTTTCGGCACTAGTGCAACCAAACAAAATTGCCACAAAGGAGAAAAGTAAAAGTTTATCCATATAAGAATATCTGCATCCAGCCTAACAAAAGTAGTAAACGCATATGTGGTGTGGTGTTAATAGCGAGTTAAAAATGGAGTGGTAATGTTAAGGGTTGTACCCAAATTATATAGTGGATAGAGCGTTGTTTTAAGGTGAAATTTCTCTATTTTTGCACGAAATTTAAAATAAGGTATATGTTATCCGTATCAAATTTATCAGTGCAATTTGGAAAAAGAGTTTTATTCGATGAAGTTAATGTTTCATTTACTCAGGGTAACTGTTACGGGGTTATAGGTGCCAACGGAGCAGGGAAATCTACTTTTTTGAAGGTACTTTCAGGAAAGATTGATCCTACTTCTGGACATGTGCATTTAGAGCCAGGAAAACGTATGTCTATTTTAGAACAAGACCATAATGCTTCTGATGAGTTTACAGTTTTAGAAACGGTCGTTATGGGAAATAAGCCTCTGTTTGAAATAAAAAAAGAAATAGATGCTTTGTACGCAGATTATAATGACGAAAACGCAGATAGAATAGGGGAGCTTCAAGTGCAATTTGAGGAAATGAATGGTTGGAATGCAGATAGTAGTGCCGCTGCATTATTGTCTAATTTGGGTATTCAAGAAGAGTTTCATTATACCCTTATGGCAGATTTAGATTCTAAATTAAAGGTAAGGGTTTTATTGGCTCAGGCATTGTTTGGAAATCCTGACGTTTTAATAATGGATGAGCCAACTAACGACTTGGATTACGATACCATAAACTGGTTAGAGAACTTTTTAGCGGATTACGAAAACACGGTTATTGTGGTTTCTCACGATAGGCACTTTTTAGATACTGTTTGTACCCATATTGGAGATATCGATTTTGGTAAAATGAATTTATACTCTGGTAACTATACTTTCTGGTATGAGAGTAGCCAGTTGGCAGCTCGTCAGCGTGCGCAACAAAATAAGAAAGCTGAGGAAAAAGCAAAAGAACTGCAGGAGTTTATCATGCGTTTTAGCGCAAATGTTGCCAAAAGTAAGCAAGCAACTTCCAGAAAAAAAATGCTTTCTAAGCTAAAAGTAGAGGACATAAAACCATCAAGTAGAAGATATCCTGCTATAATTTTTGAAAGAGAACGAGAAGCTGGTGACCAAATTTTAAACGTTGAAGGTTTATCTGCAAGTTCTGAAGATGGTGATTTGCTTTTTAAAGATGTAAATATAAATCTTGCTAAAGGAGATAAGGTAGCAATTATTTCAAAAGATTCCAGAGCAACTTCTGCCTTTTACGAAATTATAAATTCAAACAAAAAGGCAGATAGTGGTGACTTCCAGTGGGGTGTAACTACAAATCAATCTTATTTACCTGCTGACAATTCAGACTTTTTTACGCAAAATATTAGTTTAGTCGATTGGCTTCGACAGTGGGCTAAAACCGAAGAAGAACGTGAAGAGGTTTACATTAGAGGGTTTTTAGGTAAAATGCTTTTTAGTGGTGAAGAAGCACTAAAAAAATGTACCGTACTGTCTGGGGGAGAAAAAGTAAGATGTATGCTTAGTAGAATGATGATGCTAAGAGCTAATGTTGTTATGTTAGATGAACCTACAAATCACCTTGATTTAGAAAGTATAACTGCATTTAACAATTCACTTAAAAACTTTAAAGGAACTGTTTTGTTTACAACTCATGATCATGAATTTGCGCATACAGTAGCAGATCGTATAATAGAATTAACTCCTAAAGGCAACATTGACAGATATTTAACGTTTGATGAATATATGTCTGATAAGACAATTAAAGAGCAACGTGGCAAAATGTACGCCGTGTAATATGAAATTTTAGTAGAACCCAAATCTACAAACATTATGAAAACCTACAATCTATTACCCATACTTTTGGGGTGCCTTATTATGGGGTGCAGTAAATCTGAGTTTGAAACTGAAGAAAAAGTCGGAGAAAACATTCCTATTTCTTATTCCGTAATGGTTAATGATGGTGGAGGAATCTCTGTAAAAGATTTTTCTGGAGATGGAGAGACTTTAAAGGAATTGGATCCTCAGAACTCTTTTGATTCTAAACAAGTTTCTGATATTCAATATTATTTTGATGGTACCTATAGTTTTTATTCAAAAGATGATAGCTGTGTAGGAAATGCTTATTTATATAACCTTGAAACAGATGAACTTGAATCTGAAGAAGTGTTTTCGGATATAGGGGCATGTAATCTGCAAGTAAACGGTATTAGCCACTCAGCGGACAATGTATTTATATCTTATACTATGGAGTTGGTTGGTGTAGAAAGGCATTTTTTAAGAACTATTGATGTTAACTCAGTTAATTGGGACTATGAAGATTTAGAAGTTGCTCAGAAACCTTTAAAAATGACACTTTCTGAAGAAAGGTTATTTGTTTTAACCAAAGATGATGGTGGAACCAACGAATATGGTGTAACTGTGGTGGATGTTACCAATAATACTATTATACACTCCAATGATTTTGGTGCAAATGCAAAACAAATTTTTAAAATATCAAATGGAAATGTTGTTGTGAGTTATGATGATAAACATACGGTTATTAATCATAGCACTTTTTCAGAACTATATATAAAGTACTCAGAAGGTACTGAACCAAAATTTTCAGATTCCGAGATTAATTATTTTGATGCAGCAGGTAATATGTATTTTTTAAGACCAGATGCTGGTGATATTCCAATGTTGGCGGCGATTTATGATTTTGAAGAAAATAATACCATAATTTACGACTACAACAACATGTTTAGTTCTGCTCAAATAAACTTCGATTTTAAAATTGGAACTACTAAAGCAGTAGGGTATGATGAAAAAAATAAAATACTGTTGATAGGATATCAAAAAAGTGATAATGCCAGTAAAGGAGGAATTCTAAGAATTAGAATTTCTCCAGAAATTGAATTTGTAGATAATACAAATATTGATGGTGTTCCGTACGCTGTAATTTCAAAATAGAACATTTTCTAAGCGCATGTAAAGTGTTTATTTTCAGTGCCTTATTGAGGTTTGATTTTTATGAATTGTCATAAAAATGTTAAATATTTCTCAGTTTTAATTTATTCGGTATTTATACGTATAAAAATTGTATCTTACCGAAGAATGGTTACCATTCACCGATTATTTGAGAATATTTAAGCCCCCAAGTTTTGAAGATGCGACGTTGTAGTGCCCCTTTTTTGTTATTATTATTTATTTCTTTTTTTTACTCATCTGCTCAGGATAATAAATCGGAATCCTATTCCATAATAAAAAGTACTGAGGCTTCAGACAAACATACTACATTACTAGCGGCAATTCGTGCAGCGGAATTAGATGATTTGTTAGGCTTTGATGGTCCTTTTACCATGTTTGCACCATCTGATGTGGCTCTACAAGAACTTTTGGACTATACAGCAATAGATTTTAACGATCCTAAAAATAAACGAAAATTGCAAGATATTGTTTCTTACCATTTGGTTGTTGGAAATTTAACAGCGTCTAAAATTTTATCTGCCATGTGTAAAGGAAATGGAACAGCTTCATTCACTACCGTGCAAGGGAATAAGATAATAGCAACAATGAGTGGTTTAGACATTGTTTTGACTGATTCCCTCGGAAATACTTCCAAAATTATTGCAGCTGATTCTACACACTGCAACGGAGTTATACACGAAATAGATAGTGTAGTGTTACCTAGTGAAATGTAGTTTCAATAAATAGCGCTTATATTATCTAAGTGAGGCTTCTAATGATGTTTCATAGCTTTTCTGAAGTTTGCCCATAATACGGTCAATTTGTTTATCGGTTAATGTATTCTTACTGTCTTGTAGTGTAAAACTAACAGCATAAGACTTTTTTCCTTCCGGTAAATTATCTCCAGTATATACATCAAAAAGATTGACTTCCTTTAAAAACTTTCTGTCTGTTTTAAATGCTATTTCATAGATTTCCTTAAAAGAAACATTATTATTCAGAAGTAGTGCAAAATCTCTTTTCACTTCTGGGTATTTTGGTATTGGGCTAAAACTAATTTTAGTTTTTGAAGCTATTTTTAATAATAAGTCCCAATTAAAGTCAGCAAAGAGAACCTCTTGTTTAATATCAAAATGCTTTAAAATTGATTTTTTTACAACACCAAAAGTTATAATTTCTTTGGTATTAGCAATAACCGATAATGATTCTGAAAATATGGAAGAATTTTCGGTAGGGATTGTTTGAAAATTAGAAATTCCTAAGCGTTCTAAAATTGAATATATTGTTGACTTTAAAAAGAAAAAATCACTTTTTTCTGGAACATGTGTCCATGAAGTTTCGTGCTTATTTCCAGAGATTAAAATACTTAAATAACTGTTTTCTGAACGTTTTTCTTCTATAGTATTATACGTTTTTCCAAACTCAAAAAGTCGTAAGTTTTGTCTTTTTCTATTAATGTTATGAGAAGCAGCTTCAAGTGCAGAAAATAAGGAATACTGTCGCATTACAGATAAATCTCCACTAAGTGGGTTAATCATTTTAACAGCTTGTTCCGACTTGCTTTTATCAGTTAACTCTACATATTTAGGAGAAGTTAAACTATTGGTGATAATCTCATAGAACCCTTTTGATGCCAAAATGTTTCCAATATTGTTTTGTACTTTATGGTCATCATATTTTGATGTTGGAGCAATCCAAGCATTTAGCTTATCTGTAAAGTCTATATTATTATATCCATAAACTCTCAATATTTCTTCAATTACGTCAACAGGTCGTTGTACATCAACACGATATGAAGGTACTTCCAGTCCTAATCCAGCTTCTGTTACATTTTTCACTTTAATGTCTAATGAAGCTAGTATAGATTTTATAGTGTCCTGAGGAATCTCTTGCCCAATTAATTTATGAATTTTTTCGAAAGCCAAAAACACTTCAAAATTTTCATGTTTTTTAGGATACATATCAATAATGTCTGAGGTAATTTGACCTCCAGCGATTTCGATAATTAAAAGAGCTGCTCTTTTAAGACTGTATTCTACATTTTCAATATCTATTCCGCGCTCAAAACGAAAAGAAGCATCTGTATTTAATCCGTGACGTTTTGCTGTTTTACGTACAGAAACAGGATTGAAATAGGCGCTTTCTAAAAATATTGACGTAGTGTCTTCTGTAACTCCAGAGTGTATTCCTCCAAAAACACCTGCAATACACATAGGTTTTTCAGAATCACAAATCATTAAATCCTCCTCATGAAGTTCTCTTTCTACATCATCTAATGTCTTAAACTTTGTGCCTTTAGGCATGGTTTTTACAACAATTTTGTTGCCTTTAATTTTATCAGCATCAAAAGCGTGTAAAGGTTGTCCTAGTTCGTGAAGAACATAGTTTGTAGCATCTACAATATTGTTTTTTGGAGCAATTCCTATAGCATTAAGTCTATTTTTTAACCAATCAGGAGATGGTTGAACAATTAAATTACTTAACGTAACACCACAATATCTTGGAGCTAAATCATAGTCTTTAACATCAACATCAATTTTAAGTGAACGGTTGTCTACGTTAAAATGACTAACTGGCGGAGTAATTAGTTCTTTTTCAATTTCCTTTTGCTTGAGTCCAGCTTTTAAATCACGAGCAACACCATAATGACTCATGGCGTCCGCTCTATTTGGAGTTAATCCTATTTCAAAAACTTCATCATTTTCAATTTCAAATATTTCTGAACATGCAGTACCAGGAACTAAACTATTACTTAGTACCATTATGCCATCATGGCTTTCTCCTAAACCAAGTTCGTCTTCAGCGCAAATCATTCCATGACTCTCTTCGCCTCTAATTTTACCTTTTTTAATTGTCCATGGCTCTCCGTTACTGTATAAAGTAGTTCCTATGGTTGCAACTGGTACTTTTTGCCCTTTTGCAACATTTGAAGCTCCACATACTACCTGAATAGGGTTTGCTTGACCAATATCAACGCTTGTGATTTTTAATTTGTCAGCGTTAGGGTGTTGTTCGCATGATAACACATCACCAACCACAACGCCAGCCAAACTCCCTTTAATAGATTCAAAAGGTACCACACCTTCTACTTCTAGACCTAAATCAGTTAAAAGTTCTGCTGTTTGCTGGGAATTCAAATCTATATTAAGAAACTGCTTGAGCCAGTTATAGGAAATATTCATCTAATTGTTTTATAAGCTCACAAAGATAAAACAATGCTCTAATACATTCAATAGCCAGCCAATTGAAATGTATATTTTTTATTTCAAGGATTTAGTTGTTTTTTTGAAACGACTTTTAAAATAAATTTAGATTGAAAAGAATATATATAGTTTTCGTATTTTTTGTTTTGTGTTGTGCCTGTAAAAAAGAAACTAAAGTTACGTTAAAAGAAGGTAAGTGGATTGGAGAGTTATCGGTTATGGATAATGAAATTCTACCTTTTAATTTTACAGTAGGTAAATTAGGTTCAAATGATTATCATGTTAAAATTATAAATGGGGATGAGGTAATTGAGGTAGATGAAGTACAGGTAATAAATGATTCCATTATTATAAGAACACCAGTATTTGAAGGTTTTATTGCCGGAAAGCTTAGTTCAAATACTATAAAAGGAGAATTTATTAAAGAAAGCTTAAATAGAGTAGTGCCCTTTACTGCAAAACATGATGTTATGGAAAGATTTGAAGAAACCGAACCATCTAGTATAAATGTATCTGGAAATTGGGAAGTTGTTTTTAATCCGGAAGACCAAGCCGAAAGGTATATTGCTAAGGGTATTTTTGAGCAGACAGGGGAAAAAGTAAAAGGCACTTTTAGAACAACTACTGGAGATTATAGATACCTTGAAGGTGTGGTTGATGTAGACACGTTAAAGCTTTCTGTTTTTGATGGTGCTCATGCCTTTTTGTTTAAAGCTAAAGTAACAGACTCTATCTTAAATGGAGCTTTCTACTCTGGTAATCATTCTAAAGAACTTTTTATAGGTAAGAGAAATGAAAATTACACGCTTCCGGATGCTAATTCGCTTACTTTTTTAAAACCTGGATTTACTGATTTTAATTTCTCCTTTCAAGATGAAAGTGGTAATACTATTTCATTGAATGATGAACAGTTTAAAGATAAAGTTGTTGTGGTTCAAATTATGGGAACATGGTGTCCAAATTGTTTGGACGAGACTAAGTTTTATGTAAAATATTTAACCGAGAATCCTGAGAAAAATATTGAATTTGTGGCTTTAGCTTTTGAATACGCTAAAACAAAAGAAAAAGCCTTTGCAAGTATTCGACGTTTAAAGGATAGAATAGCAGTGTCGTATCCTGTTTTATTAGCACAATACGGAACCTCAAACAAAAAAGAGGCTCAAGAGAAATTACCAATGCTAAATCATGTGCTATCTTATCCCACATCAATATTTATTGATAAAAAAGGAAAAGTACGTAAAATTCATACAGGTTTTAATGGACCTGCAACAGGAGAAAAGCATATGGCTTTTAAGAAGGAGTTTTATGCTTTTACGGACAGCTTATTAATGGAGTAATGGGCTAAATAATGGTAGACTTTCCTAATCCAATATTTTCATCATTCATATTTGGATTATCGTCAACGTCAACAATATTCTCGGCAATAAAATCCCCAACATAATCCGTTCCGTACTTACTACTTCCTAAAATATCAGGAGTAACAATTTTTTTGGTAAAGGATTTTAACACGGCCGACACCACGGCGTTTGATTCTTCAATAAGTCCAAAATGCTCTAAAAACATAGCAGTACTTAAAATTGAGGCTACAGGGTTGGCAATATTTTTTCCTTTTGCTTCTGGATAAGAACCATGTATGGGTTCAAACATTGCTTTGCCAATACCAACAGAAGCTGATGGAAGTAGACCTATAGATCCAGCAAGTACACTGCCTTGATCAGATAAAATATCTCCAAACATGTTGCTTGTTAATATTACATCAAATTGTTTTGGATTAAGAATCATCTGTACGGCGGCATTATCGATATATAAACAATCGAATGCTATTTCTGGATAACTTTCGCTAACGTTGGTGACAACTTTTCGCCATAATCTTGACGTTTCAAGAACATTGGCTTTGTCAACTAAAGTTAATTTTTTTCTTCTCTTTTTTGCAGCTTTAAATGCTAAGTGAGCTACTCTACTGATTTCTTTTTCGGAATAACTGCAAATGTCAGTAGCAAAAGTATTTTCTTTATTTGTTGTTTTTTCTCCAAAATAAATTCCTCCTGCCAATTCTCTATAAATAACTAAATCTGTTCCTTGGAGTACCTCTTTTTTTAAAGGAGATTGTTTTATTAAAGCGGGAAATATTTTAACGGGTCTAATGTTTGTGAATAAATCAAACCCCTTTCTTAATTGTAAAAGCCCTTGTTCTGGCCAAATCTTTACATTAGGGTCATTGTCAAACTCCGGAGCTCCTATTGCCCCAAATAAAATAGCATCCGCATTTTTACATGCATTATAAGTTTCTTCAGGAAAAGGAACTCCATGTTTTTTTATGGCATCAGCACCTATTGCTGCTTTAGTGAATTCAAATTTATGACCAAAAGTCTCCTCTACAGCTTGCAAGCATTTTACTGATTGAGCCAAAACTTCTGGTCCAATACCATCTCCTCCTAATAATGCTACATTAAACTGCATTCGAAAGCATTTATACGGTTATTCCACTGATCTCAACAATTTGATGAATATCGTTATCTAAAACTTCTTTTCTGGTATCGGCAAACTTTAAAAATTCCTTGTAAACTGTATCTAGCTGAACTTTTGTTAACTCGTACCCAACAATTTTTGCTCTATACGCCAAAGCTGCACGACCACTTCTTGCGGTAAGAATAATTGAAGATTCTGTAACACCAACATCAGCGGGGTCAATAATCTCGTAAGTTTCTCTGTTTTTAATAACACCATCTTGGTGAATTCCAGAACTATGAGCAAAAGCGTTTGCACCAACAATTGCCTTGTTTGGTTGCACCATCATACCCATTTTTTCCGACACCATTAAGCTAGTATCATACAAAAGTTTACTGTTAATTCCAGTATCTAAACCTAATGTTGGATGCTGTCTTAACACCATAACAACTTCTTCTAAAGAAGTGTTTCCAGCACGTTCCCCGATACCATTTATAGTACATTCAATTTGTCTTGCACCATTAACAACTCCAGCAATTGAATTTGCCGTTGCCAAACCTAAATCGTTATGGCAGTGACATGAAAGTGTTGCTTTATGAATACCTTTCACGTTTTCTTTAAGGTACTTTATTTTAGCTCCATATTCTTCAGGTAAACAATACCCTGTAGTATCAGGAATATTTAAAACAGTAACACCAACTTTAATAAGTTCCTCACAAATTCTGGCTAAAAAAACATTATCGGTTCTACCAGCATCTTCAGCAAAAAATTCAACATCTTCAACAAAAGTTTTCGCATATTTAACAGCATTTACAGCTCTTTCAATAATAGCGTCCTCGTTAGAGTTAAATTTATATTTGATATGTGATGCAGAAGTACCAATACCTGTATGTATTCTTGGCTTTTTTGCATGTTTTAAAGCATCAGCTGCAACTTCAATATCTTTTTTAACGGCACGGGTAAGTCCGCAGACCGTTGCATTTTTTACCAACTTAGCTATACTACTTACCGAGTGAAAATCACCAGGGCTTGATATTGGAAAACCAGCTTCAATAATATCAACACCTAATTCCTCCAATCGTTCAGCAATAACTAATTTCTGTTCTGCGTCTAATTTGCATCCAGGAACTTGTTCTCCATCTCTTAGGGTAGTATCAAAAATTTCTACTTTATCTTTGTTCATATTATTTATGTAGTTTTAGCTAGTCTTTACGAATATATAATCTATATAACAAAAGACCTAAAATTTCATTAATACATTTACAATGTTAATTAACTTTTGTGGTTGTTTAACTTGTTGATATACATGTTTTTAAACTATTATTATTACGATGACAAATATGCATAAAGATGCTTTGTTTGTTTTGATAAAGTCGCTTTCTAAATCAGAAAAGAGACAATTCAAACTATATGTTGGGAGGTTAGGTGTAAACACTGATGCAAAATTTTTGGCACTTTTTAATCTGTTAGATAGGTTAAAAGTGTACAAAGAGGATGTTATTTTGGATAGTGGAATTGTTAAAAAAGCGCAACTTTCTAATTTAAAAGCGCATTTGTATAAGCAGATTTTGGTGAGTTTACGATTAAATCCTGTAAATCAAAATGTACGCGTACAGTTTAGGGAACAATTAGATTTTGCTACAATTTTGTATCAAAAGGGGTTGTATAAACAAAGTTTAAAAATTTTAGATAAAGTTCGTACAGCGGCTATAGAAAACGAGGAAAAAAATATAGCCTATGAAATTGTTGAGCTGGAGAAAATAATTGAGACCCAATACATTACTCGAAGCATACCGGATAGGGCAGATGAACTGGCGGTTTTAGCAAAAGAGTTATCTGCACAAAATGTAATGACAAGTAAGCTTTCTAATTTGTCATTGCAATTGTATAGTATGATGCTTAAGGTAGGATATGCTAGAAGTGATGAAGATTACCAAAAAGTTCAACAGTATTTTGAGAAGCATTTACCTAAATATAAAATTGAAGATTTAGGATTTAGGGAAAAACTTTGGCTTTACAAAGCCTATTTGTGGTATAGTTTTTTAACTCAAGATTTTTTATCATGCTATAAGTATTCTAATAAGTGGGTGAGTTTGTTTTACGAGTATAAGGAAATGATTCACCTAAATCCAGTTTTCTTTTTAAAGGGGAATCATTATTTACTAGAGTCGCTTTTTTTTGTGAAGTATAGTTCTCAGTTTAAGCAAACTTTGGATAATTTGGAGAAAATACTAGAGGATAAAAATTTCCCCAAAAATGATAATATTAATTCTCTTGCCTTTTTATACTTAAATGCTAATAAATTAAATCTTCATTTTTTAGAAGGAACTTTTTCAAAAGGCCTTTATTTGGTTAAGATTATTGAATACGGAATAAATAAACACTCAAATAAGATAGATGCACACCATGTAATGATTTTGTATTATAAAATTGCATGTTTGTATTTTGGTAATGGTGACAATAAAAATTGCATTTTATATCTAAAAAAGATAATTGATAATAAGAATTTAAAAATGCGGGAAGACCTTATGTGTTTTGCTCGTGTACTAAGTCTTGTAGCGCACTATGAAGCAGGTATGGATTATCATTTAGAGGTGCAGTTAAAAAGTACATATAAGTTTCTTTTGAAGATGAATGATATGCATGCTGTACAAAAAGAAATGATTAAATTTTTAAGAAGTTTAGGTAGTATATATCCACATGAACTTAGAGATGAGTTTTTAAAGCTTTATAAAGAGTTAAAAAAGTATGAAGACCATCCATATGAAAAAAGAGCGTTTCTGTATCTCGATATTATTTCATGGCTAGAAAGTCATTTAGAAAATAAGCCTGTAGCCCAAATTATAAGAGAAAAAGCTATGGAGCTAAAACGTTAGTTTTAGTTACAAGCATTCCAAATAGGGTCGTTTGGTAGTGGCGCAACAATTTCTATAGGTTCTTTTTTAACCGGATGAATAAAAGCTAGTTTTCGAGCGTGAAGGTGTATGCTAGCATCTTTGTTACTTCGGTCAAAACCATATTTTAAGTCACCTTTTATTGGGCAGCCAATACTTGAAAGTTGAGATCGTATTTGGTGATGTCTACCAGTTTTTAGGTTTATATCTAGTAAAAAATAATTATCTAATTTTTTGATAATTTGATATTCTAAAATGGCTTTTTTACTATCAGAAACTTCTTTTTTATGAGCGTATGATTTGTTTTGTTTGGTATTCCTTTTCAACCAATGTGTAAGACTGTCACTGGATTTATTTGGTTTGTTTTTGACAATTGCCCAGTATGTTTTTTTTGCCTCTTTTTCGGCAAATAGTTTATTGAGTCTTGGTAATGCTTTTGAAGTTTTTGCAAATATTACAATGCCAGATGTTGGGCGATCTAAACGATGTGCAACTCCAAGATATACGTTGCCTGGTTTGTTATATTTTTCTTTAATGTATTGTTTTACAACATCACTTAAAGGCGTATCGCCAGTTTTATCACCCTGTACAATATCTCCCGGCCTTTTGTTTATGGCTATCAAGTGATTGTCTTCATAAATAACTTGAAGATTAGCAACGGAGGAAAGTATTTTTTTAGGCATTCTTTAGATACTTAACTTTTTTGAGTAAAAACTATAAAGTAAAATAAAAATAGCTCCCAATGTTACAGATACATCTGCCATATTAAATATTCCCGTTTTAAAAAAACCAATTTTTACAAATAAAAAATCGGTTACAGAACCGTGTAGAATACGATCTAATAAATTGCCTATTCCTCCACCAATTACAAAAGCGAAGGCATATGCTAACCATTTATTTTGTTTAATTTTTACAAGGGTTCTATACAACAGAATTAACAATACTAAAAGAGGAATACCTTGTAATAAAATTAGTTTTAAAGTAGGAGAAAAGTTTTGTCCAAAACCTAACATAGCCCCAGTGTTTTCGACATTGGTAAGTATAAAATTATTTTCAATTAATTGAATATAATCTTGAGGCGCAACTTTAGTTCTAACAACTTCCTTCGAAATTTGGTCACAACCTATGTTTAACAAAACTAATAGTACAACTAAAACTTGTCTGAAAGTTTTACTTTTGAGCATGTGTTTTGCTTAATATTGCTCTTCCTCGTTTGGAAAATCTTTAGTTTTCACATCAGTAACATACTGAGAAATGGCTGAGCTCATTTCTTCGTATAAATTCATGTACCTTCTTAAAAACCTAGGATTAAATTCATGGGTCATTCCAAGCAAATCATGAATAACAAGCACCTGCCCATCTGCGTGTCTACCTGCTCCTATACCAATAGTGGGAATAGAAATGCTATCAGACACCGTTTTTGTAAGATCTGCGGGGATTTTTTCCAACACCATTCCAAAACATCCTATATCTTCCAAAAGTTTAGCATCAGATATTAGTTTTTTGGCCTCTTCTTCTTCTCTAGCTCTTACGGTGTATGTTCCAAATTTGTAAATAGATTGTGGAATTAAACCTAAATGCCCCATTACAGGAATACCAGCTTTTAAAATACGTTTAATAGAAGCTTCAACTTCTTTTCCTCCTTCTAATTTTACCGCATGAGCACCACTTTCCTTCATAATTCTAATGGCAGAACGTAAAGCTTCTTTTGGGTCACTTTGGTAATATCCAAAAGGAATATCTACTACAACTAAAGCTCTTTTTACCGCTTTTATTACTGAAGATGCATGATAAATCATTTGGTCCAAAGTAATTGGCAAAGTAGTTTCATGACCAGCCATTACATTACTTGCAGAATCTCCAACAAGAATAACATCTACATTGGCAGCATCAACAATTTTCGCCATGGAGTAATCATATGCTGTAAGCATCGAAATTTTTTCACCATTTTTTTTCATCTCTATTAGAGATTTAACGGTAACTCTTTTGTATTCCTTTTTTACTACTGACATTTTTATGTTTTAGGAGAGATAAATGTAAGGAGATTTGTTTAATTGTAAACCATATTATTTAATTGTAATTTTTGTTTTAAATTTAAAAAGGACTAAACTTAATTTTATGAAAAAAATTTATGGTTTAATGTGTTTGTTGATAGCACTTAATACTTACGGTCAAAAACCAGAAGATGATAAAGTAAAAGCTACAATAGAGCACTTTTTTGAAGGTTTTCATAAGCAAGATTCTACTTTAATGATTAAAACATTATCTAGAGATGTTGTTTTGCAAACCATTGGAAGAAATAAAAAAGGAGTATCTAGAATTAAGACAGAGCAGTTTGATGATTTAATAAGATCAATTATCAGTATACCCGATTCTGTTCAATTTCAAGAAAAATTATTGTCATTTAATATTCAAATAGATGGTGCTATGGCCAATGCCTGGGTACCTTATGAATTTTGGCTGAATAATTCTTTTCATCATTGTGGAGTAAATTCATTCCAATTATTTAAGGAGGACGAAAATTGGAAAATTATTTACCTCATAGATACTCGAAGAAGAGCAGGGTGTAATGTAGATTGAATTATATCGTAAAATCATCAATTTTATGTAAAATAATTATCATTTTGACATAAAAACGATGCTATGTGACTAAAACAAGCCAAAAATTAAAAATCAAAACGTACCTTTATCGTGTTTAAGAATATAGCGACTTGATTTGTATTAAAATAAGAGTTATATTATTCTTGAAACCTTTTGTGTAATATCTAAAATTAAGAATGGCAAAATCACAGCAGACATTTAATAAAACTGAAAAAGAAAAAAAACGTTTAAAAAAACGAGAAGAAAAGCAAAAAAAGAAAGAAGCACGTAAAGCTGCTGCCAAAGAAGGTGGTGGTGGAATACAATTTGCTTATGTGGATCAATTCGGAAATTTAACGGATACACCACCGGATCCTGCGGATAGGGTTCAAATAGAGGCTGAAGATATTGTTTTAGGTATTCCAAAGAAAGAAGAAGGAGATAGAGAGGAATTTGACCCAACAAGAACTGGTAAAGTTTCCTTCTTCGATACATCAAAAGGGTTTGGTTTTATTATAGATGCTGATACCCAAGAAAAATATTTTACTCACGTAAGTGGTCTAATTGATGAAATTGCGGAGAATGACAAAGTTTCTTTTGAGTTAGAAAAAGGAATGAAAGGAATGAATGCTGTTCGAGTGAAGAAGATATAACTTTTAAAATTATTTTATAAAGCGCCAAGTACATTTGTATTTGGCGCTTTTTGTTTTTCTAATTTTTTTATTTGTACATGACAAATGTCATTTTCTATAAATAATTCTATACAGAAATTTGTCGCAACAAAAGCATTGAACGTTGTTAATTGAATATCTATTTTTTATAGGATGAAATACCAAGAAAAAACTGTAGCAAATTACGTAGCCAACAATATTAAAACAGCACATGTTTTTAAAAAGTATGGCATTGATTTTTGTTGCGGAGGCGGTATTACATTAGAAAAAGCTTGTGAAAACAATGAATTAGATATTAATGTAGTTATGGAAGAGCTTCTTGAAGTTGGAGAAGTAATTGAAAATTCTAATGATTACAATTCTTGGGAGCTTGATTTTCTTATAGATTATATTGTTACCGAACATCATGCTTATGTTATCAGTGGTTTACCATTGTTATCTGAGTACTCAAATAAAGTAGCTAAAGTACATGGAGGTCACTATCCTTATCTACATACAATAAATAAGCTGTTTCATGAGGTTTCCAATGAATTGGTTTCTCATTTAAAAAAGGAGGAAGAAATTTTGTTTCCTTATGTGAAGAAGTTAGTAGATATAGAAAGAAACCTTGAAAATGAAAAATTAACACCACCCTTTGGTACGGTGAATAACCCTGTACAAATGATGGAAGAAGAACATGAGCATGCGGGCGATGTGTTTAAAGAAATATCAAGATTAACTAATAATTACGAGTTTCCAGAAGGAGCCTGTAATACATTTAGAGCACTATATGATATGTTAGAGGCTTTTGAAGAAGACCTACATAAGCATATACATTTAGAAAATAATATTTTGCATCCAAAGGCAGTGGCCTTGGAAAATAAATTATTTGGCGATTTAAGGAGGAATTAGCTTCCTAAGGAAGAAGTTTTAGGAATTAGCTATTTCTAAATCATATATTGTTTGTTTTTTTAAATGGAGCATTTAGTCGCAGAATGCTCCATTTTTTTATAAAACAAAATTATTTTTATTGGTTAACTCCATGATATCCTCAATGATGCTTTTGCCCTTGTTTTGGTTGTACCAAATTTGTAGTTGTCTTTTAAAATCATTGTCGATTTTGCCATATTCGTTTTTATAATTTTCTACCAGTTTAGTGGCTTTTTTGGAGCGAGATCCCCAAACATATAAAACATTATAAAATTTGTCAACAACTATTAGTTTGGGAATTGCTTGAGAACCATTGGTTAAAAATGTATTCATTAAATCTATGTTATCATCTCTAAATAATAGCTTTAATGTAATGTTAGAAGTGGTTTCTGCAATTTTATTTAATACTGGTATTGTTTGGGCGGCATCTCCACACCAACTTTCGGTTAGTATTAGCCATGTTTGTTTAGGAGTTCCTTTAAAAAAAAAGAACTGTTCCTTATTTAGCGTAAAGGTTTTGTTTAATCTACGTATTCTACTAGCGTTTAACTTTGTAAAGTTTATACGCTCAATAGTTTGTTCAGTTCCGGAGGTTTTTCCTTCCTTTGCTTGTTCTTGAATTATTTGAGTATATGCTTCATAGCTTATACCTTTTTGGACGCTATTTTTAAGTAATGTTTTCATACCAATTTTTTATATTATCTATATTAAAAAAACCTCCTTTGTTTTCTGTTCTTTCTGAGGATTGACTGATTATTAGATGGGCTACATTTATCATGTTTCTTAATTCACAAAGAGCGGTGTTTATTTTTGATCTTTTGTAAAGCTCTTCAATGTCATTGTAGATAACCTCAAGGCGAATTTTTGCTTTTTCTAACCTGTAATTAGTTCTAACAATGCCAACATAATCCTGCATAATTGCTTGTAGCTCTTTTAAATTGTGTTGGATAAGTATATGTTCTTTGGTGATTTGAGTTCCTTTGTCATTCCAATCAGGAATTTTTAGAGCTAGGTCACTATCTGTTGAATTTTCAACATGATATTTGTAAATGTTATGCGCATAAACTAAAGCTTCAAGAAGAGAGTTTGACGCTAAACGGTTTGCACCATGCAGTCCTGTTCTTGAGCATTCTCCACAGGCAAACAAGTTTTTAATAGAAGTTTTTCCATGAGTATCTACTACTATACCACCACATAAATAGTGAGCTGCCGGTACAATAGGAATCCAATCTTTAGTAACATCAATATGTAAACTTTTACATTTTTGATATATGTTTGGAAAATGTTTTATGAACGATTCTATGTTTAGATGAGTACAATCTAAATAAACACAATTGTCTCCAGTTTTTTTTAATTCTTTATCAATACTTTGAGAAACAATATCTCTTGAAGCTAATTCATTTCGGTTATCATAGTTTAGCATAAAACGATGTCCGTCTTTATCTCTGATGTAAGCACCAAAACCTCTTACAGCTTCAGAGATTAAAAAAGCGGCTCCCTTTTCTGGAGTATAAAGCGCAGTAGGGTGAAATTGGATGAATTCCATATCTTTAATTTTAGCCTTAGCTCTATATGCCATTGCAATCCCATCTCCTGTAGCAATTTCAGGATTTGTAGTATGCCCATATACGCTCCCTATACCTCCAGATGCAAGCACAGTACTATCCGATTTGACTGTAAGTATTTTGTTGTTTTTTTGATTTAAGACATACGCTCCAAAGCATGATATGTTTTCTTTTTCATTTAAATGGTGATTGGTTAATAGGTCTATTGCAAAATGATGTGGTAAAAAGATTATGTTTGGTAATTTGTGAACGCCATGGAGTAGGGCTCTTTCTATTTCGTAGCCTGTAATATCTTTATGATGAGCAACTCTAAATTCCGAATGCCCTCCTTCTTTACCTAAATCAAACTTTCCATTTTCATCTATGTCAAAGGTAGTTCCCAGTTTTATGAGTTCTTTAAATCGTTTAGGGCCCCTTTTAATTACCATTTTAACAATATCTGTATTACATAATCCATCTCCAGCTATAAGTGTATCCTCTATGTGTTTTCGGAAAGAATCTTCTGATTTATCTAAAACTACAGCAACACCTCCTTGGGCATATTTTGTGTTGGATTCATCTTTGTTTCCTTTTGTTACTATGGTTATCGTTTTTTTGGGAAACTTCTTTGCCATTTTTACTGCATATGTTAACCCTGCAACCCCAGAACCAATAACTAAATAATTGGTATGCATGTTATTGTTTTGAAATTTCCAACATTCGTTTAATAGGTATTAATGCTTTTTTTGAAATATCATCAGGAACTTTTATTAGTGGTATTTCATGTAGTAAGCAATCTCGAAGTTTTTCCAAAGTATTTAGCTTCATGTAGCTACATTCACTACAAGCACAGCTGTTATCTTCCTTAGCGGGAGCAGGTATTAATGTTGTATTATGTACTTCAAGCTGCATTTTATGTAGAATTCCGGCTTCGGTAGCAACAATAAATTTTTCCTTGTTGTTTTGTTTTACATATGTTATCATTTCAGAGGTGGAACCAATATAGGTAGCAGTTTTTAAAATATGTTCTTCAGATTCTGGATGAGCAATTATTTTATAATCTGGATATTTTGAAACTAGATTTAAAAGTTTTTCTATAGAAATAGCTTCATGTACTAAACAGCTTCCATCCCAAAGAAGCATCTTTCTACCGGTCTTCTCCATAATGTATTTTCCTAAATTTTTATCTGGAGCGAAAATTATTGGAGTTTCCTTATCAACGGATTCAACTATTTTTAAAGCATTTGAAGAGGTACATACAATATCAGAAATGGCTTTAACCTCGGCATTGCAATTAACGTACGTAATTACAGTGTGATGTGGGTGTTGTTCCACAAATTTTTCGAAAATGTCTGGGGGGCAGGAGTCTGCTAAAGAGCACCCAGCATTTAAATCTGGTAATATGACCTTTTTTTTAGGGTTAAGAATTTTTGCAGTTTCTGCCATAAAGTGTACTCCTGCAAATACAATAATATCTGCTTTTGTTTCTGCTGCTTTTTGTGAAAGCCCTAAGCTATCTCCTACATAATCTGCTATTTCTTGTATCTCTGGTCTTTGGTAATAATGAGCTAGTATTATAGCGTTTTTAGACTTTTTTAACCTCCTTATTTCATCTTTTATACTCACTTTGCAAATTTTATTGAGTTAAGGGTAAAAATAAGTTGGTTGGATAGGTATAAACATGATAAAAGTCATACTGTTAATGACTTGTAAACGATAGCTTTACAGAAGATGGTTGGTTTATCCTTAAAAACTATTTGTATGCTATCAAACACATGTAAATATGCTATAAGAGCAATGCTTTATTTGGAAATATGTTCTAATAAAGAAGATAAAATTGGGGTAAAAAAAATTGCAGAGGAACTAGATACTCCGCAACCTTTTTTGGCTAAGATTCTGCAGCAATTATCTCGAAACGGATTGCTTACTTCTTTAAAAGGGCCAACTGGAGGATTTTATCTAAGCGAAGAGAATAAGAAAAATGCAATATGGGATATTATAAAATGTATTGATGGTGAAGATAAATTTATGAATTGTTTTATGGGCCTAGAAATATGTGATGAAGAAAATCCTTGCCCGGTTCATTTTACAGTAAGTTCATTTAGAAAAAGAATCTTGAAAGATTTTAAGGATAAATCAATTTCAGAATTTGTGCAAGGTATTACTGAGAAGGGAAAGCATGTTACTTTAAATAATTTTGATATTATTTAAGTTTTATAAAAGAGTATAGGTATAAAAAAAAGCGGCTTTTAGGCCGCTTTTTAATTTTTTGTTTGTTGAGAGAAATTAATTTCCAGTTCCGCCAATTGCAGGGTCTTTCATTCCTTCTTCAATCATATTATAGAATTGGTCAATTTTAGGAAGAACAACAATTCTTGTTCTTCTGTTTCTTGATTTTTCTGTTTGCGAAACAGGAACATATTCAGCTCTACCAGCAGCAGTCATTCTTTTAGGATCTACGCCGTAGTCTTTTTGTAAAACACGCACAACTGCGGTAGCACGCTTAACACTTAAATCCCAGTTATCTATTAAAACAGAACCTTTATAAGGAACATCATCAGTATGACCTTCAACCATAAATTCAAAATCAGGTTTGTTGTTAACTACTTTTGCAACTTTTCCTAAAACACCTTTAGCTTTGCTAGTAATGTTATAGCTACCACTACTAAATAATAACTTATCGGAGATAGAAACAAAAACAACACCTTTTTCTACGCTAATTTCAATGTCTTCGTCATCTAAGTTTCCAAGAACACCTTTTAAACTTTGTACTAAAGAAAGGTTAACAGAGTCTCTCCTAGTGATAGCATTATTTAATTTTCTAATAGTAAGATCTTTTTCTTGAAGACTTTCTAGAGATTTCTCTAAGTTTTCTGCTCCTTTAGTTGTAAGGGTAGTTAAGTTCCCCATGTTGTTAATTAGTTCTTGGTTGTTTGCTTTTAAGAAAGCATTTTGGTCTTCCAAAATTTTCATTCTTGCAGTTTCTTCTAAGCAGCTATTTAACTTAACCGTTGCAGAATTTAATAAATCTTGAGTTTCTTTATTCTTTGCCTCTAACTCAGCATATTTTTTTTGCGAAACGCAAGAAGATAATAATAGAGTTACTCCTAAACATCCTAAAATCAATTTTTTCATGGTAAGAATTGTATTATGTATTTGTAAATTATTTTGATTCTCCTTCAAAGAAGGTTAAAATTATATAAATCGGTTTTCTATTTACCCCTAATTTAGTTAATCTTTTACTAAAATGTTAAACTTCCTTATCTGATGTACGAAATGAGACCATACTATGGATTTTGTAACATAATATTTTTTTATAAAATTAGTCTTTTCACGCTTGCGATACATTTTTGTAAAGTTCTTGTAAAAGTTTAAATGTGCTCTTATTATTGCGAAACAATGTTTTCCTTTAAGTTGAAAAATAAATCTAATACCAGCTATTCCATCTAGTAGGAGCCTCAATAATATTATTACAAAGGCTTTTTTTAAGGGCAGGTTTTTGGTGATGGAAAATAAAGAATTTCTAAAATTTAGATACGTTTTTTTAGGATTCATGTTACTTAACGTAGAACCTCCTAAATGAAAAATACGGGAAGCTCCAACATAATATACTTTATAACCATTATTTTTGGCTCTCCAGCACAAATCAACTTCTTCTTGATGAGCAAAGTAATCTTCGTCGAATCCGTTTAATGTATTAAAAACTTCACTTTTAATAAACATACATGCGCCAGTAGCCCAGAAGATTTCGCATGTATCATTATATTGGCCAGAATCCTTTTCTAATGCCTGAAAAATTCGTCCTCTACAAAAAGGGTAACCTAATTGGTCTATAAAACCACCTCCAGCTCCTGCATATTCAAAATATTCCGGATTTAATAAATCTAAAATTTTGGGCTGAATTATTGCTGCATCTGGAGTGCTGTTAAACATATCTGTAATAGCGGTTAACCAATTTTCAGAAACTTCAACATCTGAATTAAGTAAACAATATATGTCTGCTTTAATATGTTTAAGGGCATCATTATAACCTTTGGCAAAACCTCCGTTTACTTGATTTTGAACTATTTTAACGGTAGGGTATTGTTGTTGAACAAGAGCAACAGAGTCGTCAGTAGAGGCATTGTCGGCTACATAAATATCTGCATTTTCAGAATATTTAATAACAGAAGGAAGAAACCTTTGTAAAAGTTCTTCGCCGTTCCAGTTCAGTATTACAATTGCTATTTTCAAATCGTGAGCAAATTAACGGCTAAAATCAGGAATTTGCCTTAAAAATTCATATTTTTCTTCGCTATGATTCATTTTACAATAAAAATGGTCTAATCCGTTTGTGACCATCAGGTAAGTTGCATTTAACTGCATGTTATATTGTGCAATCTGGTCAAAAACACTTTGAGTAATTTTTACATTTGGCGCTTTACATTCTACTAAAAGGTGAATGCTGCCATCAGAATTAAAAATTACAATATCATATCTTTTTTTGAGCTTGTTTATAGTAAGTTGCTTTTCAACGTTAATTAGGCTTTCAGGAAACTTTTTAACTTTTAAAAGATATAAGACAACATGTTGACGAACCCATTCTTCAGGTTGTAAAACCACAAATTTTTTGCGTATAACATCAAAAATACGGACTTTATTTTCGCTATTTTTGAAGCGAAAGGTGTACTCTGGAAAATTTAGAGGTAGCATTTGACAAATTTGATGATTTTTTTTGAATGGATGAAGTAAAACAAATAGTAACAGATATTAAAAACGGAAGTATAAAACCGCTGTATTTTTTATATGGTGAGGAAAGTTACTATATCGATAAGATAACTGAGTTTATTGAAAAAAACGTGCTGTCGGAAGAGGAACGTGGGTTTAATCAAATGGTTTTATATGGAAAGGACGTTACTATAGACGACATTGTGAGTAATGCAAAACGTTATCCAATGATGGCTGAACGGCAAGTGGTAGTTGTTAAGGAAGCTCAACATTTGTCCAGAACCATTGAACAGTTAACGGCTTACGCAGAAAACCCTCAACCAACTACGGTGTTAGTTATATGTTATAAATATAAGAAGCTCGACAAGAGAAAAAAACTACATAAAGTAGTAAAAAAAATGGGTGTCCTTTTTGAAAGTAAAAAACTATATGAAAATCAGGTTGGTGATTGGCTTCGAAGGGTTTTAAAATCTTCGGGATATTCAATTTCTCATAAGGCAGCAATATTATTAGTAGAATTTTTGGGAACAGATTTAAGTAAAATAAGTAATGAGCTGGAGAAACTAAAGTTGGCTTTACCTAAAGAGTCTGAAATTACGCCAGTAGATATCGAAGAGCATATAGGTATTAGTAAAGATTACAACAACTTTGAGTTAAAAAAGGCTATTGGTGAACGCAACGTTGTAAAAGCAACAAAAATTATAAATTATTTTTCTGAGAATCCAAAAGACAATCCTTTTATACTTACAGTAACCTTATTAAATTCTTTTTTTACACAATTATTGCAGTATCACGGTTTAAATGACCATTCTCCAAAGAACGTAGCAAGTGCTTTGCGTATAAGTCCTTATTTTGTCAGTGAGTTTCAAACAGCAGCAAAAAACTACCCAATGAAAAAGGTTAGTAAAATTGTATCATATCTTAGAGAGATGGATTTAAAAGGCAAAGGCGTTGGTGCCAGTAATATTTCTCATCAAGATTTACTTAAAGAGTTAATTGCTAAGGTAATTTAATTAGCTAATTTTTACCGATACTATATTTACCAGGACCAAGCAGAGCTATCGTAACATATCCTATAAGATACATTATGCCTTTTTCTTTTACATCAATAGGGTCGTTAAGATGAATCATAAATACAGCAACAAGCATTGTTATAATAATTGGTATTGTCGCCCATCTTACCTTGTAGCCAATTATTATTAATATTGGGCAAACAAATTCAGCAATAACGGTTAAAAAAAGGGAAGGGGCTTCTCCGATTCCTATTGGGTTGGCAAAAGCAATATCTCCGGAAATAAGTTGTTGAAACTTAGGAAATCCGTGAGTTAGCATCATAAGGGATAAAGAAATTCTTAAAAAAGCTAATCCTAAGTCTTTCTGGGGGATAATTCTCATATTTAAAATTTAAGGCTTCTAAATATAAGATTTTAAATTAAAATATTTGAATTTTACTGTAGCATTTTTACTTAGTTAGTTATCTTAATTTAGGGTAATCTATTGGGTTAGATTCATGCATTATTTCATAAACCTTTTCAAAAATATCTTCGGTATTTGGTTTTGAAAAATAATCTCCATCGGAGCCATATGCAGGTCTATGTGCTTTAGCAGACAAAGTGGAGGGGGAGCTATCTAGGTATTGATAGGCGTTTTGTTTGTTTAATATTTCATCTAACAAATAAGCTGAGCATCCACCTGGAACATCTTCATCAATAATTAAAAGTCGATTAGTTTTTTTAATGCTTTCAACCGTGTTTTTGTTGATGTCAAATGGCAATAAAGTTTGCGCGTCAATCACTTCTGCATCAATACCCACTTCGTTAAGTTCTTTGGCTGCTTGAAGTACAATGCGCAATGTTGAACCATAAGAAAGTAATGTAATGTCAGAACCTTCTCTAATAGTTTCTGTAACTCCAATAGGTGTGCAAAACTCTCCAAGGTTATTGGGTTTAGGTTCTTTTAATCTATAGCCATTTAAGCTTTCAATAACAAGAGCTGGTTCATCCGTTTTCATTAAGGTGTTATAAAACCCAGCTGCTTGTGTCATGTTTCTAGGAGCAAGAATATACATGCCTCTTAGTAGGTGAATTAACCCTCCCATTTGAGAGCCAGAATGCCAAATTCCTTCTAAACGATGCCCTCTAGTTCTTACTATTAAAGGAGCTTTTTGCTTGCCACATGTTCTATAACGCAAGCAAGCCAAATCGTCCATTAAAGTAGGCATTGCGTAAAAAATATAATCTAAATATTGAATTTCGGCAATTGGTCTTAATCCTCGTAATGCCATTCCAATACCTTGTCCAATAATTGTGGTTTCACGAATTCCGGTATCGGCAATTCTAATTTCTCCATATTTTTTTTGAAGACCTTCAAGACCTTGGTTTACATCTCCTATATTACCACTATCTTCTCCAAATACTAAGGCTTCAGGATATTTTTCAAAAAGCTTATCGAAATTATCTCTTAAGATAACTCTGCCATCAACAAGTTCTACTTTTTTATCTATCTGAGGTTTAATTTCAGGTATGTTTGTCGCTTTATTTGTTAGTTCGCTGTAAAGATGAGTGCTATACTTTGGTTGAGTTTCCCTTAAGAAACTATTTGTCCAATTAACAAGAGCTTTTTTTTCTGGTGTATTCTCGTTTAGTAAATATCGAAGTGCTTTACGAGCGGTTATAGCAATATCTTTTTTGATAGAATCATCAATAGCAATAAGATCGTTCTTTACTTTTGAAATAAAGTTTTTGTTTTGACTCTTACTTGCAGCATTTTCAAGAAGATTGATTAAAGCATTTTTGTGGTTTTTAACTTCAACTAAATGCTCGCTCCAAGCCTCTTTTTTTGCTAGCCTAACTGTTTTCCGAATTTCCTTTTCCAATGTGTCTAGCTCTTCAATTGTAGCTATTCCACTTTCTAAAATCCATTCTTTAAATCTCTTATTACAATCATTTTCTCTTTCCCATTCAAGGCGTTCTTCATTTTTATAGCGTTCATGAGAACCTGAGGATGAATGTCCTTGCGGTTGTGTAAGTTCGGTTACATGAATAATAACAGGCACATGTTCTTCACGAGCAATATCTGATGCATTTTCGTAAGCATGCATTAAGGCGGTGTAATCCCATCCCTTTACTTTTAATAGCTCAAAACCTTCGCTGTTTTCATTTCTTTGAAAGCCACTAAGTATTTCAGAGATATCCTCTTTTGTAGTATGGTGTTTCGCAGGTACTGAAATTCCGTATTCATCATCCCAGATGCTTATAACCATTGGAACTTGTAAAACTCCAGCTGCGTTAATGGTTTCAAAAAACATACCTTCACTGGTGCTTGCATTACCAATTGTACCCCAAGCAACTTCATTACCCTTGTTAGAAAAATTAGTTGCATCAATATTTTCAAGATTTCTATAAACTTTTGAAGCTTGAGCCAATCCTAATAGCCTTGGCATTTGCCCAGCAGTACAAGAAATATCTGCACTAGTATTTTTTTGCTCCAGTAAATTTTTCCAACTCCCATCTTCATTTAAACTATAGGTTAAAAAATGTCCTACCATTTGACGCCCCCCACTCATGGGTTCTAAACTCAAATCAGTGGTTGCATAGAGGTTATGAAAAAAATCTTTTGGTTTAAGAACACCAATAGCCATCATAAATGTCATATCTCTATAATAACCACTTCTGAAATCTCCATTTCGGAAGGAACGGGCCATTGCGAGTTGAGGGAGCTCTTTTCCATCTCCAAAAATTCCAAATTTAGCTTTACCAGTTAGCACCTCTTTTCTTCCAAGCAGACTACAAGTTCTACTTAAAAATGCAATTTCATAATCTTGAAGAATTTGAGCTTTGAAATCTTCGAAAGAGATATCATTGCTAGTTTTTGGAGATATTTTCATGCAGAAATCTGGATTTTCACAAAAATATTAATTTAAAACCGCTTTTACAAATATATAAATGCCAAATTATTGAAAAAAAAGTAGATATTTGAGTGTGTTAATGTGGATTTCACATGTTTTTACTCTTTTTGTGTGTTTTTGTTGCGAATTTGTTAAAGATTAAAACCATTGCCTTCTAAAAAGTCCAAGAAGTGTTTTAGGGCTTAGGGTTACAACAAATCTAATTTTTTCATTGTAATGCGGCTGAGAAATTTCCCAGCCATTATTGGAATATAAAGGAAAATACAATTCAAAATAATCGGTAACAAGGTTTAAACGGATGCCTGCATCGTAAACAAAACGTTCTTTTACACCTTTACTTTTTAGGTACCCAAGGTCGCCATACAATTCTATCCATTTCCATAGGTTAGCACTAGTGTTAATGGTAGTCATCCAATCATTGGCAAACGGGTTTTGAAGTTTAGATTTAAATCCACCTTCGGCTATAACCACTTGTTGACTATAAATACCAGAAGATTCGGACCTGCCCAAATAATTATAATCAAATAAGTAATCGCTAGGTCTATCTAATGCAAAACTAAAAAAGTCTGGATTGGTATAACCAGTGGTTTTGTTTCTTAAAAACTTTCCTGCAAAGAAACGGAAGTTAAACTGTCTGTTGTTTTCAAATAGTTTACGGTATTCCAATTCAAAAGCAATTTTGGAAAAATCACTTGCATGTTGAGCGTCAATAAACCATGAAGAATAATCTAATATTCCTGGGGTTGAACTTCTAAATCTAGCATTAAAAACACTGTAATCTGGAGGAGTCTCAAAATCTTCTAGACCTTCAGCCTTGTTTCGAAATACGTTTACGTATCTAAAGGATAATACTTCTCGCTTGTTAGAAAGTAGATCATGAGGTCTCCAACCGAAACTTATTGAGGGCGTAACCGTTGAATATCTTGAGTTTGTTTGAAAATGAAAAGTAGAGCCACGTAAGGAATAATTTGCTACGTATAATCCACTTTTGCTAAGGTATTTTCGGTAATTAAATTTACCAAAACCAACAAACGATTTTTCTCGAAAAGAGTAGGAGGGTGCAAAATCATACACAAAAGGCCTTTCCAAGAAGGTTTTATTATAAATACGCATTCCGGGAGCCCAGCCATCATAAATATTGAAGGTTAAAACAGGAACATAGAAAATTTGGGTATAGTTTGGGTTTTCAATATCTCTGTAAAATTGAAATTTTAACTTTTTATTTCCAGATAAAAAACCTCCAAGGCTTTTCCAGTTATCTCGTTGATTGAATTCTGGGATTTTACTATCGTAATTCAATACAAGTTTATCTTCGTTGTTAGATGGAATTGTAAGTGTTTTTTCGTCAACAATATCTGTAAACCAATATTTAGATACAATAGAATCGTTTTTTAAACCAAATAGAGAGATAGGTACATTGCTTGCTTCTTTATTTTTAATGGTGACTCTAAGGGAATCATCGGTCTTTTCAACATCTTTTATTTTATAATCTATTTGTAAATCAGAATTTACATAATAGTTAAAAAACCAGTCGATATCTTTTTCAGTAGATCTTTTAAGAATGGATTCAAAATCTAAAGTTTTTACTTTATTTAATTGATAATGTTTATAAAATGTTTTTATGCTTTCATTTACCTTATCTTCTCCTATGTAGTTAGCTAAATAGGCTAACCCTTGACCAGCTTTGTATTTACTGGTTATTTTTTGATTAAATTTTATGAGTTGGTCGTTTGGTGTAATTAAAGATTGACTTATGTTCCTACGAGCCGTATACATGGATAAAAATGGATATTGTTTATTAAATTCCATCTTTGCCAAATTAAAGCTTCGAATACCCCATATGCGACTTAACTTGCCCAACAATTTTTGGTTTGGATAGTAGTTTTCTACATATGCAATCAGCAAATAATTGGCAATAGCATTTGATAACCATTGTTCCTCTCTAGGGTTTAAAAATATGGTTTCACTTAAAATACTATTTAGAGCGGTTTTTAAAAATTTCATTTCAAATTGAAACTGCTCTTCGTATGGTCTAATAAATGATGGCAATTGATTAATACCATATAAGGGATTTTTATTATAGTCGGCCTCACTTACTAATAATTTGGCATGAGGGTATTTACCTAAATTTTTGTCAATAAAACGGGTCACCCTATTTATTGAAATCCCCTGAGATATATCGTCAAATTTTTTAGCATCAATATCAGTAACTACAGTCATATAAGGAGTCACATGGGTTGTAAACCTTTTTGATGGTTCTAAAATTATCTCACAGCTTTTTTGCTTTTCACCAATAAGTTGAGCAAACTGTTGATTTGGAAATTTAGAATTCGCTAGTTTTCTATAATTAGTGGCTAAATAAAGGCTATCAGGATATTTAAAATCTACTGTAGTTTTCGTTACTCCAGTATACAAGTCGTTTAAATTTTTATTAGAGTATTTATGCCATTTAGTTTCCAAAACAGCAGGTGTTAAATACCAGTCTTTTAAAAAAAAGCCCCCATCATTTCTGTACCCAACAGAAGTAAATTTATCAGAGGGCAGTTTAATAGTGTATGTAATAAATATTTTGGTTGTGGTATTTGGTAATACCGGACTATTGAGCTTAATCTTAATGATATCTTCTCCAGCCTCTCTTTCCCAATGTAATCCTCTATATTCTTGATCTACAAGACTTACAATGTTTGTGAAACCTCTTTCTTCATCATTTGCTAAATGAAGACTTTTTTTAAATTCTCTGGCAAATCTTTTTGATAATGCTGTTTTCTTATTGGAGTAGGAATGTATCCAATCCGAAAAATAAAGTTCTGTAAGGGTATAGTTAGAATTGTTTTGGTATGTAAACTCTTGTTGTATACTTATTTCTTTGTTTTTAGCGTCTAATGTTGCAGAAATATTATTTATATGCTGGGTGTGACCTACCGTAGCTATAAAAAATAGCAATCCTAATAAATGATATTTCAAACGATTATTATTCACCAAAAACGTGATATAGTTATTAGAAATTAGGGCTTAGCGCTTTTTCTTTATAAAAAGCATCTAGAATGGAAACAACTTCTTCTTCAGAGTCTGCGATTTTGATTAAATCTAAATCTTTAGGGCTTATGTTTCCTTGTGCAAGCATGGTACCTTTTATCCAGTCTATTAAACCTTTCCAAAATTCGGAACCTACTAAAATAATTGGGAATGTTTCTATTTTATGTGTTTGAATTAGGGTAATTGCTTCAAAAAGTTCATCAAGAGTTCCAAATCCTCCAGGCATAACTACAAAACCTTGAGAATACTTTACGAACATTACTTTACGAACAAAAAAGTAATCAAAATCTAAGCTTTTGTCACTATCTATATACGGATTGTCATGCTGCTCAAAAGGAAGGTCAATATTTAAACCTACAGAAGTTCCGCCTGCGGCATGAGCCCCTCGGTTACCAGCTTCCATAATACCAGGTCCTCCACCTGTAATTACTCCATAACCAGCTTCAGCAATGCTTTTTGCGGTACTTACTGCTAAATCGTAATACTTAGTATTTTCTTTGGTTCTGGCAGAACCAAATATAGAAACACAAGGCCCAATTTTACTCATTTTTTCGAATCCATTAACGAATTCTCCCATAATTTTAAATATGGCCCATGAGTCATTAGTTTTTATTTCATTCCAACCTTTGTGGTGTTTTTCTTTTCTCATAATTAGTTTACGTAATTATATTAATGCGAATTATTTTAAATGTTTAGCTCTTTTCTTAAGAATTGAGCGGTATAACTTTTTTTGTTTTTACAAATTTCTTCTGGTGTACCTTTTGCAACAATCATGCCGCCTCCGCGACCTCCTTCATAACCAATATCAATAATGTAATCGACCATTTTAATCACATCTAGATTGTGTTCAATAACCAAAACGGTATTTCCTTTGTCTACCAAACGGTCTAAAACTTCCATTAGTACTCTAATATCTTCAAAATGTAACCCTGTTGTTGGTTCATCGAGGATATAAAAAGTGTTTCCGGTGTCTTTTTTAGAAAGTTCGGTTGCCAGTTTTATACGTTGAGCTTCCCCACCAGATAGTGTGGTGGATTGTTGTCCTAGTGATATATAACCTAATCCTACATCTTGAATGGTTTTTAATTTTCTATATATTTTAGGAATGTTCTCGAAAAAATTAACAGCATCGTCAATTGTCATTTCTAATACATCGGAAATGGATTTGCCTTTATATCTAATTTCTAGAGTTTCTCTATTAAAACGTTTACCGTTGCATGTTTCGCATTCCACATAAACATCAGGTAAAAAATTCATTTCAATAACGCGTAAACCTCCTCCTTGACAAGTTTCACAACGCCCTCCTTTAACATTAAAACTAAAACGACCTGGTTTGTATCCTCTAATTGCAGCTTCGGGTGTTTTTGTAAACAATGATCGTATTTCACTAAATACACCAGTATATGTTGCAGGATTGGAACGTGGAGTTCTGCCGATTGGAGATTGGTTGATGTCAATCACCTTATCAATATGCTCTAGCCCAGTAATTTTCTTATAAGGCATTGGTTTTTTTACCCCATTAAAGTAATGAGCGTTCATTATTGGGTATAGAGTTTCGTTTATTAGTGTTGACTTTCCACTCCCTGAAACACCTGTGATACCTAGCATTTTTCCTAACGGAAACTCGACTGAAACATCTTTTAAGTTATTTCCAGAACAACCACTAAGTTTAATTTTTTTACCGTTTCCTTTTCTTCTTTTTTTAGGAACGGAAATTTCTTTAACCCCTGTAATATAGTCAGCAGTAATTGTACTGTGATTTTTTAATTCATTTGGTGTGCCTTCAGATATAATTTCACCTCCATGGGTGCCAGCTTTTGGGCCAATGTCAATTACATGGTCAGCCCGTTCAATCATATCACGATCGTGCTCAACTACAATTACTGAGTTGCCAATATCTCGTAACGACTCTAATGATTTTATAAGCCTTTCGTTGTCTCGTTGATGAAGTCCAATACTAGGCTCATCTAAAATATAAAGAACACCAACAAGTTGCGAACCTATTTGGGTGGCTAGCCTAATTCGTTGTGCTTCACCACCAGATAAGGATTTAGAGCTACGGTTTAGCGAAAGATAGTCTAATCCAACATCCAATAAAAATTGTATTCTGGTCCGTATTTCTTTAACGATTTCTTCTGCAATTTTTAATTGATTTTTACCTAGTTTTTTCTCAATGTTATTGAAAAAGCTGGCCAAATCAACAATGTCTAGATTTGCTAGTTCCGCAATGTTTTTTTTGTCAATTTTGAAGTTCAACGAAGATTTTGATAGACGAGAGCCATTGCAAGTAGGACATACTATTTTGTCCGTATATTCTTTTGCCCAACGCTTAATAGAGGTGGAGTCAGCTTCTTCGAATTGATTTTTAATGAAGTTAGCAATACCTTCATAATCAATTTTATAATTTCGTTTTACACCAAGCGTTTTTGACGTTATTTCAAAACTTTCTTGACCTCCGTTTAATAAAATATTTATAGCATCTTCCGGAATTTTGCTAATAGGGTCGTTAATGGTAAATTCATAGCGTTGCGCAATGGTATCAATTTGTTTGAACGCCCATGAATTTTTGTATTCGCCTAATGGAGCTATACCACCAGCTTTAATCGAAAGTTTTTTGTCTGGAAAAATTTTTAGTTCATTAACTTCAAATACATGACCTAAACCACTACAGTTTTTACACATGCCTTTTGGCGAGTTAAATGAAAACGAATTTGGTTCGGGTGAAGGGTATGAAATGCCAGAAGTTGGGCACATTAAATCTCTACTGAAGTAGCGAGGCTCCGAAACGCCTTCTTCAATAACCATTAAAACATTATCACCACTGTACATAGCGGTATTTATAGTTTCAGTAAGGCGCTTATCTAAATCATTACTGTCATTAACTTTTAGTCGGTCTATTACAATTTCAATATCATGAGTTTTGTAACGGTCAACTTTCATTCCCTTTACAATATCCTTTATTTCACCGTTAACTCTAACCTTAACAAAACCTTGCTTTGCAATTTGTTCGAAAAGTTCTCTGTAATGCCCCTTTCTAGATTTAATTTTTGGGGCTAGAATATTTATTTTTTTGTCTTTGTAATCAGTTTTTATAAGATTTTTGATTTGCTCATCACTATAGCTAACCATTTTTTCTCCAGAAACATAACTGTAAGCATCTCCGGCTCTTGCAAAAAGTAGACGTAAAAAATCATAAACCTCTGTAATAGTACCAACTGTAGATCTTGGAGATTTAGATGTGGTTTTTTGTTCAATAGCAATTACAGGAGATAATCCATCAATTTTATCGACATCCGGACGTTCTAAGCCTCCTAAAAATTGACGCGCATACGCAGAAAACGTTTCAATATACCTACGTTGACCTTCAGCATAAATAGTGTCAAACGCTAAAGAAGATTTTCCGCTTCCTGATAACCCGGTAATTACAACAAGTTTTTCCCTTGGTATGGTAACATCAATATCTTTAAGGTTATGTACACGAGCTCCTTTAACTTCTATGTTTTCTTCGTATGTCATGGTTTTATAAGGCAAAGTTGCAAAGGTACGATTTTGACCACTAAAACTGAAGCTGATTATATTTACATTTTGTTAATTGATATTAGCAAACTAACTTCGTTTTTATCATTTAAAATTTATAAAAATGCAATTATTAAGTATAGGCTCTCGAATTAATCATTCGGAATACGGTAAGGGTGTGGTTACAAATGTTACTGCACAACATTATTGGGTAACTTTTTTAGAAAACGGATTAGAAACTATTGAGATAGATGCTGATTTTTCGGTTATTGAAGCTGTCTATGATGAGGTTGATAGTGTAAGTTTTTACGAAGTGGAGAAATCGTTAATTTCTATTCTGAAACGATGGAGTGACACTACAGAAAAAGTAGCCATAGCGGATAAATGGAAAGGTGGAAACTTGATTTTGGAACCCGGAGATACTAATTTAAGTGATAAAAAAATACCGATAGACACTTTTTTTCATAAAATAGTAATGGTGCGTGATCGTATTCGGGTTATGGAGCAAAAAATAAACTCCAGTAAAAATTTGGACGACCAAGAAAAAATAGATTTGCAGCAATACATCACACGTATATATGGTAGTTTAACTACATTTAATGTGTTATTTAAAACTAAAGCAGATTTTTTTATTGGTGAAAAGTCAAATAAATGATAAATAATATTTTAAGATACGTTAACTAAATAATAAGTTTAACAGTAAAAAAGAAAGAGGTGGTATATATTATATTGCCTCTTTTGCTTGTGACAAATAGCTTATGTTTTCTTTTGTTAAATGTTGATTATAAAGCTTTTTGTTGATTTGTGATTTAATACTTGTATTGCTAAAATAGTTTTCCCAAACCTGTAAGTTAGATGAAAATTCTTTACGATTTTTCCAGGAAGTAGTTGGGTCTAAAGATTGTATTTCAGAAAGATTTAAAGAGATGAATTCTACAAACCTTAAATTATAATATAGTCCGTATTCTCGTTTTCTATCATAAATAATCCATTCTTGTTTAGAATGGTGTGATCTAAAATGCTTAGAAATAAGTGGTAATACATTAAAATTTGGCTCAATAACGGAAAAATACACTTCATCTTTGGTGAGTTGAAACCCTGTTGTATTTTCCAATCTTCTTTTTTCTTTACTTACTGTTGAAGCCAGCTGTTCAATTTTTAAAATAATTTCCTGAGTAAACGTATCATTAGAATGTTTAACTGGTGTAAGTAATTTTTGAATATATTGAAAGAGTATAATTTCAATATCATCACGCTCACTTAAAAAGGCAAAATAAACGTTTTTTATAGCGGAATTACTTTTACTTTTAATGGTATTCCATACCTGTTTGGCTTGATCCATTTGAGTAAATACTGTTTTACCTTCAGAAAATAAAACATTCTGTGCGTAACCCTTTTTTTGAATACCTGTTACATTAATTTTTTCACCGTACGCAGTGTAAACTGCTGTTAAAAAACCATTAAAGCTACCATCGTAAATTAAAGTTTTGCTTGCTTCCATAACATTGTTGTTTTGTAATTAATCCAAAAATATGGAATAATTCCTAATTATGGAAATAATCCATAAAAATTTTGGATAAATTCCATAAATTGATATATTTGAAGTATGGAAAACGAATTAACACCAAAGCGATTTACTGAAATTCGAAGAGAACTGGGGTATACGCAAGCTGAGTTTGCTAAACTTTTGGGAGTTTCCAATACAACTGCGGATATAGAGAGAGGAAGAACAAAAGTATCTGGGCAAATTGTTGCGGAACTTTTAAAGCAATTTAAAATTAATCCACTGTGGTTATTTGGTGAAACTGAGGAGAAATATTTAGAAACTTCAAAAACAAGCGTAATTCCTAAAGTTGTAACTGTTGATGCAGCTGAAAATGATAATATGGTTTTAGTAAATGCTAAAGCTGCTGCAGGATATCCACAAAACATTCAAGATACTTCTTGGTATAGAGAATTACCCGCTTTTGATTTACCGTTACCAGAATTTAGAAATGCTACTCATAGAGGTTTTCAAGTGGAGGGTGACAGTATGTATCCAAATTTAAAGCCAGGGGAGTGGGTGTTAGCTCGCGCTATAGAGCATATAGATGATGTTAGTCCCAACAAAATGTATGTAGTTGTTTTACAAGATGCAGTTTTGGTAAAAAAGGTAATTCGTAAACCTAATTCTAATAATGTAACATTAGTTTCATTAAACGAGATGTATCCTCCTTATGAAATTAAGCCTTTTCATATTCAAGAAATATGGCAAGTAACCAGTAAACTAACATTTTCTGTAGATGCAACTACAGAAACAGGCTTATTAAAGCAACTACAACAATCCATGGATGAGCTTAAAAGTCAATTAAATAATAAGAATGCTAGTTAGGTTATTTAAACTTTAATATTGAAAAAATTTCTGTCTTCTTTTTCTAATGTAGATGGTAAAGTACTCGATGAGTATATTTCGCATTACTCTGATTTTACGGTATCAAAAAAAACTATTCTTACTGAGCCTGAAGAAACAGAACGTTATCTTTATTTTGTAAAAGGAGGAATTCAAAAATCATATTATCTGAATGAAGGAAAACAACATGTTATGTTTTTTGCTTACGCGCCTTCTTTTAGTGGTGTTGTTGAATCGTTTTTAACTCAGAAGCCTTCTAAATATTACCTTGAATCTATATCTGACAGTAGTTTTCTAAGAATTTCATACCATCAGCATAAGGTGTTGTTAGAAAAACACAATGAATTAGAAACGCTTTTTCGAAAAATTACAGAACAATTTTTATCAGGAATTATAGAAAGACATCATGAACTAATGGCTTTTAATGTGGAAGAACGATTTAAGAATTTCGTGAACCGTAGTCCACATTTACTAAATATGGTTTCACAGAAAGACATTGCCTCTTACCTGAGAATTGACGTGACTAATTTTAGCAAACTTATGAATACCATTAGGATTTAAAATCTTGGTTTTTACCAACATATTTTAGTTCAGTATTTAGGAATTTGGTCTCATGTAAATTTTAATTGTAGTAAAATGAAATTAACCAAATTTTTAATTATAATGGCTATAACATTATTTTCAAGTATTACGTATTCGCAAAATGAGGTGTCTAATCAAAATATTGTAAAAAAGTTTTTAGATGGGTTTAATAATCCAGAAAAAATTCAAGAGTCTTTAGATTTATTGTCGGATGATTATATATTTAAAAATCCAAAGGTGGAGCTGCATTCAAAAACGGATTTTATTTCCTTAGCTAAAAAAATGGGAACTGTTATAACGGGACTAGAGCTTATGAATGTTTCAAGTAAAGGAGATTGGGTGGCTACCTTTTACGTTTTTAAATCTAAAATCCCGGGGTTGGAGTCTAATATTGCATCCGAGTGGTTTAGGTTGGATAACGGTTTAATAAAAGAATCGCACTTGGTTTATGATGCTTCTGAATGGCGAAAAGTTTATGAAAAAACGGAAAACCAATAAAATAGATTAAAATAAAGAGCTAGAATTTATCTTAGCTCTTTATTTTAAAAGACGTTACTTATAAATGCATTTATATGCGGTTTCTGAAGTAACCTTGACGTTAAATGAACTATTTGCAGGAACTATAAAAGTTTCATAAGGTAAATATGTTTTCCACTCCCTTTCATTAGGTAATTGTACTTGCATTTCCCCAGAAATCACGGTCATATATTCAATTGAAGAGGTGTTAAATGTGTATTCTCCAGATGCCATAACGCCAACTGTTGCAGTACCTTCTTCATTTGCAAAAGCCATCGACATTACTTTGTTGTCGAAATAAGTATTTGTTTTAAACATGTTATAATAATAATTAGCTGCAAAAGTAGTAAGGTTTGTACTTACAAATACACGGTTTATTGTTGTATTTTATATTAAACTATTATAAAACCAATAGGTTGTTTTAAAGTTTGCGATAAATGTAAGCTGCTTGCTAAATGATGTAACTTTTAAATTTTGCATCAGCATTAAAACCTAATTTGGAGTATACAATTTCCCCTGCCTTTGATGCACCTAATACTGCTTGTTTACTTGAGTTTTTATAGGCTTCGTATAGCAATTTGTTAGTCATTTTTTTTCCTAACCCAAGACCTCTGAACTTTGGTGAAGTACCTATCATGTGTAAACCCGAAATTCCATTTTTATCAAAAAGTAGCATTCCGCAGCTAACGTATTGCTTCTGGTAATACCCAATGTAAATCTTTAAATTATTGCAACTGATTAAAGTTAGAATTGTAGATGGCAGTATGTTGTAATTAAAAGCACTGGAAGCAATTCTTGCAAATTCTATTGCAGTTTTTTCGTTATTAACCCGAATTATGGATGCAAAGTCATCTTCGGGTCTGTTTTTTTTCTGTAAATCAATGTACATACCAACTGTTGAAGATCTTAAATTAAATTTATGTTTTATTAGGTGAGTTTCAATTAATTTATTTTCTAACAAGAAAACTAAATTTGGAAGTTGATTGTCTTTAATTTTATGATGAAGGTCTTTATAGTTTAAGTGTAACTCGTTTAATTCAAAAATCACCTTGGGCCATGAATCTGCATTTGCTTTTACAAAAGAGTATTGTTTTGTGGTTGTGTAAACCGAATTACTTGTGCCAACAAGTTTGTAAAATTCAAATAGATTATTAATTATTGAGTTTTTCATGTGATTTTTGATTTAGAAAATTAAGTATTATGATTGACAATATTCCAACAACCAGGAAACCTACGATAATTGGCATGGTAGAGTTGTTGTAATGGCTTCCTAACAAAATAGACAACGGAACAGATATTAATGTAGATACAGCTCCTATAATAGCAGCTCCGACACCTGCAATGTGTCCTAGATATAACATTGCTAAAGCACTTAAGTTACCAATAAGTATTCCATAACTGAAGAGTTGAATAAACATAAATATTAGAAACAGCCATAATGGAAGAGTATTAAAATAACTTATAAAGGAGATAAGAATTGCTGTAGAAAGGCTTATTGTAATGGCAAGTTTGGTAAGTTGTCTCATACCTAAGTGGATTACTAGTTTTCCATTAATAAATGATGCAAAAGCAATACCTAATGCTAAGAAAGCAAAATATATAGGATATTTGTTTTTTAGTTGATATTGAAATTCAAAAATAGTTTGAGAAAGGTTTAAGTAGGTAATGAATACGCCTGAATATAAGCCAAGTATAATGGTGTGGCCAATTGAATTTTTGCTAGTAACAACCTCTTTAATTGTTTGGAAAATAAGTTCTAAAGAAAATTTGGTTCGGTAATTTTTTTTTAAAGTTTCATGCATTCTATATTTAAATATAAAAAAAACAAATACCCCGAAAATGATGTAAACAATATAGAGAATTCGCCATCCGAAAATTAAAGTAATTGCTTTTCCAAGAATAGGGGAAACCGTTGGCATTAATACGTAAATCATCGTAATGAAAGACATGGCTCTTGCCATTTGTCTGCCCTCAAATTTGTCTCTAACAATAGCAACGGTTATTACCCTTGGAGCACCCAAACCTAGCCCTTGAAGAGTTTGCCCTAACAATAAAGTGAATAATTTAGACGAAAGGTAAGAGACGCTACATCCCAAAATAAATATAACAAGACCAATATATATAGTTTGTTTTCGGCCTATAGTGTCAGATAGTGAGCCGTAAAACAATTGGCTGACTCCTAACCCAAAATACAGTAAAGAAATACATAATTGTATTTTGTTTTTATCTTTTAGCTGAAAATCGTTGGATATGTCTTGAAAAGCTGGTAGAAGCATGTTTATTGAAACAGAGACCAACGCCATTAATAAAGCTACCAATATAATAAACTCAATTTCTCGATACTTCATTGAGCAAAAATCATTAGATACTTAATAAATTTCCTTAATCTGGATTAAGAAGTTACTTTTTACTCAAATGATTTCTAACTTTGCTTAAGTGCTCAGGGGTAATATTTAGGTAAGAGGCAATCATATATTGGGGAACGTGGGGTTCTATATATCCGTACTTACTTTTGAAACTAAGATATCGTTCTTCGGCTGATTTATTTAATTGATGAAGTGTGCGTTCTTGAAGTGAAATATAGGCTCGCTGTACTTTAAGACGGAAAAACCGTTCCATTAAAGGGACGTTTAAAAATAGACTTTCCAAATCGTTTTTGTTTATTTGAAGGACCTTAGTAGGCTTTAACACTTCTATATAGTAAGGGCTAGGTGTTTGTGTTAGAAAACTATAAATGTCACCAATCCAAGTAGATTGAATCCCAATTTGTATGGTAATATCTTTTGCTTGATCGTCTATATAATAAACTCTTAATAGTCCCTTTTCTATAAACTTCAAATAATTTGAGGTTTTTCCAAAAGAAGGTATTCTTTCGTTTTTTTTATACAGTTTGCTTTGAAACTTAGCGACTATTCTATCTAAATCCGAATTGTTTACTTCAATTGTTTTCTTTATGTCGGTTATAAGGTTTTGCATTTTTACTATGAGAGGATTAATATCCAACCGCAGTATCATCTCCACGCTTGTCAGCACCACCTTCAAGACTACCATCTGGTAGGATTTTTATAGCATTGACTTTACCAATTACTGGTGTACGGTTTTCATTAATTTGATAACCCTTGGATTTTAATTCATCTTTAATTGCTGCAGGAAAACCATCTGGTTCAAATATCACTACATCAGGCAACCACTGGTGATGAAATCTAGGTGCATTGACGGCCTCTTGCATGCTTAAATTAAACTCGTAAGCATTTAATATGGTTTGAGCTACAGCGGTAATTATTGTAGAGCCGCCAGGAGTGCCAACAATCATCCATAATTTTCCATTTTTTTCTACGATAGTAGGGGTCATACTGCTTAGCATACGTTTTTCCGGAGCAATGCTATTTGCTTCAGCACCTATAAGTCCAAACATGTTTGGTATTCCTGGTTTTGCGCTAAAATCGTCCATTTCGTTATTTAAGAAAAAACCAAGTTCATCTGAATACAGTTTAGAACCATACGCGCCGTTTAAAGTTGTAGTAACAGAAACTGCATTTCCTTCAGAATCTATTATGGAATAGTGAGTTGTTTCAGAACTTTCGACAATTTGTATATTTCCTCTTTCAATATCCGAGGATTTTGTTGCCTGTTCAAATGAAAAACTTTCCATTCGTTCTTTTAAATATTGTTCACTCAAAAGTTGATTTAACGGAATGTCTACAAAATCAGGGTCTCCAAGAAAGTAATTTCTATCAGCGTAAGCTCTTCTTGCCGCTTCGGAGAAAACCTGTATTGTTTTGGCAGAATTATGACCAAATTCAGAAATATTATACGGTTCAATCATTTTTAAAATTTGATTAATGGTAACCCCGCCACTGCTAGGTGGACTCATTGAAATAATTTTTAAATCCTTGTAATTAAAAACTACTGGTTTACGCCATTTAACTTCATATTTTTCTAAATCTTCTGTGGTAACATATCCACCATTTTTTTGTATGAATGTTGTGAGCTTTTCTGCCACTTCACCTTTGTAAAAACCTTCTCTTCCGTTATCGGAAATTTTTTGAAGTGTTTTGGCAAGAGTAGCATATTTAATGGTGTCTCCTTCTTTGTAGGCTGTAGCGAATTTGGTACTGTCTCCATTAACTTCAATAATTTTACTTTTATATTTATGTAATCTTTTTTCTTGTTTATGAGTTACAACCACTCCCTTATTGGCTAGCTCAATTATTGGTTTAAAGATCTCTTTAAGAGGTAATGAACCATATTTTTCATGTACAGCAATAACACCAGCTACGGTACCAGGAACGCCAACTGCGGTAGCGCCTAATGTACTTTTCCCAGGAATTACATTACCTAAAGAGTCTAGATACATATCTTTATGGCTAGAAAGGGGCGCTTTTTCTCTATAATCTAAGGTGCCAACTTCTCCGTTGCTTTTACGAAACACCATGAATCCACCACCACCTAAGTTTCCTGCATATGGATAAGCGATTGCCAGAGACATTTCGGTAGCAACCATTGCGTCAAATGCGTTTCCCCCTTTTTTTAGAATTTCAACCCCTATTTTTGAAGCTTCTTCTCTAGCAGAAACCACCATTGCTTTTTGGGCAACCAATCCGGTTGGTTTAACTTCTGGTTGTGTTTTACATTGAATACATAATATAGCTATTACAAAAAAGAAAATAGTTTTTTTTAAACCCATGAGATTAATACATTAAGTTAGAATTATCGGTTTTAAAGGGAAATGTACTTTTGTTTTGAAAAGGTAATTAATTCTTCGAAAAAATCGGTAAACTCTTTTTCAAATTCAATATAATGTTCTTCCAAGTCAAGAATAGCAAAATTCATTTTAGATTTATTTTTAGTGCGCCTATTCATACCGTCTAAAACTTTGCTAATTCCTGTCATTTTAGAGTAATTAAAAATCCAATTATCACTAATCATATACGGCATCATACGCTTTACGCCTTCGGGTAAAATAGTGTAATTGTCTTCAAGTAAATCGTAAAAATTATCAACAAAAACCGCCAAAGGAATGTCCGAGTAATTTTTCCAATTTTTGGCTAAAAAATGATCGTAATAAATATCTATAATTACTCTACTATAATGTCCGTAGTTTTTATGAAGTCTTTTGCTGCTTTTTTTAGGGATAGGATGAGAATCTGTATATGTGTCTATTAAACGATGTAATTGAATGCCTTTTTGCACTCTTTCTGGCAGATGAGAAAACTTGTTAGCGCGAATACTATCTGCAATAAAATTACCAATAGTAATTTCATTATCTCCAAAAGATAAATATATATGAGCAAGAAAGTTCATTGGACTATAAAAGTTTTCTTAAGGTCGAATTTACGAATTGCTAAACTTATGATTCATATTAGACATGTATATTTGCAAAAACTTTTTAGAATTATATGACACTAATCAAATCAATTTCAGGAATAAGAGGTACAATAGGCGGTCAGCCTGGAGATAATTTAACTCCAATAGATGCTGTTAAATTTGCAGCTGCTTACGGTACTTGGTTAAAAGACTATTCAAAAAAAGAACAGTTAAAGGTGGTTATAGGTAGAGACGCCAGATTATCTGGTCAAATGATTCAAAACCTTGTAGCTTCTACATTAACAGGTCTTGGTATTGATGTAATTGATTTAGATTTATCTACAACACCTACTGTAGAGATAGCAGTTCCGTTGGAAAAAGCCGATGGTGGAATTATTCTTACCGCGAGTCATAATCCAAAGCAATGGAACGCTCTTAAACTTTTAAATGAAAGAGGCGAGTTTTTAGATGCTGCACAAGGAGCCGTTATTTTACAGTTGGCTGAGAAAGAAAGCTTTTCATTTGCTGAGGTAGATGATTTAGGTACTACAACACGTAACGATTCGTATATAGATATTCATATTGATGAAGTTTTAAATCTATCACTGGTTGATGCAGAGACTATTAAAAAAGCAAAATTTAAAGTTGTAGTTGATGGTGTAAACTCTACAGGAGGTATTGCAATACCTAAATTATTAAAAACTTTAGGAGTAGAAGTTGTTGAACTGTACTGTGATCCAACAGGACATTTTCCGCATAACCCTGAGCCATTAAAAGAGCACCTAGGTGATATCTGTGACTTGGTGGTAAAGGAAAAAGCTGATTTCGGAATTGTTGTAGATCCAGATGTAGACCGTTTGGCATTTATTAGCAACGATGGTGAAATGTTTGGAGAGGAGTATACCTTAGTAGCCTGTGCAGATTATGTTTTAGGAAAAACTAAAGGAAATACAGTGTCAAATTTGTCTTCATCTAGGGCATTAAGAGATATTACACAAAAGCATGGAGGGACTTATGAAGCAGCTGCAGTTGGAGAAGTAAATGTAGTTACCAAAATGAAAGCTAATAACGCGATTATAGGAGGAGAAGGTAATGGAGGGATAATTTACCCAGAAAGTCACTACGGTAGAGACTCGTTAGTTGGTACTGCTTTGTTTTTAATGTTAATGGCCGAAAAAGGAGGGACTGTAGCCGAGCTTAGAGCTAGTTATCCGAGCTATTTTATGAGCAAAAAGAAAATTCAATTAACGCCGGAGTTAGATGTTGATGGTATTTTAACTGAAATGGCAGATAAATACAAGAATGAAGAAATATCAACTATTGATGGTGTAAAAATAGATTTTGCTGAGAACTGGGTGCATTTACGAAAGTCTAATACTGAGCCTATTATTAGAATATATACTGAAGCGAAAAGTCAATCTGAGGCAGACGCTTTAGCTGATAATATTATTAATGAAATTAAAGAAGTTGCTGGTATCTAAGATTTACCTAAACTTGTTTGAATAAATAAAACCCCACTATAGCGAAGCCGAAGGTGGGGTTTTGTATTTTATAAAAACTCTATGGGAACTTTATCCCTGTGTTTCCAACGACGATGTGTCCACAAGTAATGCTCCGGTTTTTCTCTAATTTGAGCTTCGGCATGCTTTAAAAAGCTTTTCGTAATCTCGTTTTTTTCAGTATGCTTGGCATCTGTTGTTATTGGATAAAATTCTGCTTTGTAATATCCTCGTTTTACTTTAGATACTTTTAAGAATACTACGGCAATATCTAATTTTTTGGCAAGCACTTCGGCACCATTAAAAATAGGAACTTTTATACCCATAAATTCTTCCCAACATTTAGCTCTACTTATTTGTGGTGATTGGTCACTCACCATACCATAAACACCCTTTATATTGTCACGTTCGTTTTGTATTATTGCCTTCATGGTGTGCTGTTGTAAAATTAATTCGGTGTTCCAACGAGCTCTCATGTTTTTAATAAAATCATTAAAGTATTTGTTAGACACTCTTTGGTAAATTGCATAACCTTTAGTTTCTGCATTTATATAGTTGTTAATGCTAACATTCCACTCCCAATTGGCAAAATGCGAACAAACAATTAAAACACTTTTCTCTTTGGTAATATTTTTAATAATGTCAATATTTTGTACATCATATCTTTTCTTTACTTCTTTTTTAGAAAGATTCATGGTTTTAATCATTTCCAGAAACATATCAATCATATGTTTGTAAAATTCTTTTTGAATCCGTTTAATTTCAGATTCAGTTTTTTCAGGAAAAACCAACTTAAGGTTATTGTAAACAACCTTTTTCCGATATTTAAAAACGGTGACAACAACAAAATGCACGAAATCAGAAAACCAATAAAAAATTCGATAAGGAAGTATAGATATTATCCAGATAAGTGGATATGCCAAAATAAAAACTAATAGCTGCATTGCTCAATATTATAATACACAAATATAGCTATATTTGAATCCAAACATAATTGAACGCGCATGAACAACCTTCATTTAGTAACCATAGCAATAATAGCTGCGAATGTTATAGTTTCTCTAAAAGGTTTTGAGGATCATCCTTTTTTCGAACGTTACAAATTTAACATAAGTGGTATTAAAGCAGGGCAAAAAGAACGCTTGCTTACCTCAGGATTTTTGCATGTAGATTGGGCACATTTGTTTTTTAATATGTTTACCCTGTATTTTTTTGCGGATGTAGTAATTAGTTGGTTTAACCCGAGTAAGTTTTTAATTATATATTTTATTAGCCTGGCTGCTGGCGGTTTACTGTCTTTGTTTTTTCATAAAAACGAACCGTATTATAGTGCAGTAGGAGCTAGTGGAGCCGTTACGGGAATACTTTATGCTGCAATATTGCTACAACCCAATATGCAACTTGGTTTAATGTTTATACCTATTCCGGTTCCCGCTTATGTTATAGGTATAGGCTATTTGTTGTATTCTATTTATGGGATGAAAAGCAGATTAGGTAATATTGGTCATACTGCTCACTTCGGTGGGGCAATAGGAGGGTACGTCACTACATTACTTTTTATGCCTAGTTTAATAACATCGCAACCGTTTATGGTAATTCTTTTGGCGATTCCAATAGTTATTTTGTTTATAATGGCAAAAGCGGGAAAAATATAAAATTTTTATTGTATTAAGTATTAGCTATTTAACACAGTTGAAGCGATTAATTTTGTAGTTCATCGAAAAGTTAATGGCTAAGAATACTTTTGTGTAGGTAATTTCGTTATTTGAAAGACCAAATCTTTAAAATACCTACATAATGATTAGAAAAGCATACCTTTTTGCTATGGCTGCAGTTGTTCTGACTGCGTCGTGTAGTGATGAAACTACAGTATATAGCGATCCCAAAGATGATATTTCGATTGAGGAGAATGAGCAGGATTTAGAGAATAGTATTAGCTATGATAAATCTGGTGTTTTAGATATTTTTGATGAAGCTACTTTGTCTGGAAAATCTTTAAGCGCTAAAGGAGAGAACACAGAAGCAGGGGATTATCCATTGACGTTAGTTGCGCAAGTTTCGCCTCCAAAATTTAGAAACGGAGGAGAAAACCTAACAGCTTCTCATGTACATGTGGATGGAAATTACGCATATGTATCTTATAATACTGTAGAAGATGGTTTGGCAGGTGCAATTGATATTATTAATGTTAGTGATCCAACCAAGCCTAGAGTTTCTTCAAGACTTTATTATACAAATGCAGATGTTAATGCTGTAAAATATGAAGATGGTTTTGTTTATGCGGTAGGAGGTGTTGATTCCGAAAAATCGGTTAGAGCAACATCTAATTCATATTTAGCTAAAATACATGCTTCTAGTGGTAAGTTTAACCTTGAAGCGGGTATATCTTATGCATTCCAGGAAGGATACAACGCTACTGATGTGGATACCCAGGGAGATAAAGTTCTTGTGACTAGCGGTCAGGAAGGATACGTTACAGCCTATGATAAAGCGGAATTAACAGTGCAAAATGAAACAGCTTTTCAAGATTTACGTTCTGTAGCTGTTAAAGACAACAATATAGCCGTATTAGATGCCAGCAAAGGTATTGCCATTTTAGACCAAGATTTAAATGTATCAAAAGAAATAGCAATTCAATCTGATTTTGGAAATAATACAAAAAGAACCTTGGACTTTGTTGGTGAAAACATTGTAGTAGCCGAAGGAAGCAAAGGAGCTGGAGTTTATAATATAGCTAGTGGTACTTTGGTAGAATATGTTCCAATTTTGGCAAACCCAAATGGAGTAGATGGAGCAGATGTGGTTACCAATGCAGTAGCAACAAATGATGAAGTTGTGTTAATGGCAAATGGTGGAGCCGGACTTTGTTTATCAGAGAAACAAACGAATAATACGGATTTAGTTGGTATTATTGAGCTTGAAGGCTCTATAAACTATGTAGATTCTAAAGGCGATTATGTTTTTGCTGCTTCTGGAAAACAAGGTTTACAGATTATAAAATTGAACAAGCCAAACGAGAGTTTAGCGGCGCGTTGTGCTAGTTTAGAACGATATTCAGGAAGTTCTGATTTAAATGTAAATCAAGGGGATACTTTTGAATTTAGAGGTGCAAAAAGGTTTAATAATTTTAATGTAAACGGACAATTGCTTTTATGTGGTTCATGGACCGTAAAAAATGGGGTTAACCTAAATAACAATTCTATTTTCGAAATGAATGGAACATTTGTGGTGGCTCGTAACAATAAAAGAAAAAATGTTACTGTAAATGAAGGTACAACCTTTAGAGTAGAAGGTAACCTTACGATATACGGAGATTTAATATTAAATGATGGTGCAACTCTTGAATTTATTGGAGAAAGCTCTGTGGTAAATATTTTTGGAAAAGTCACAAAATCTGAAACAGCAACTGTATCAGGAACGTTTAGAGATGTAAAAAATAAGTTTTAAATAACTCTCTTATACTTTATACAAAAAAGGAAGCTTAAACTCAATGGTTTAAGCTTCCTTTTTTGTATTTAAAGCAATAATTTTAGATATGTATTATATAATTGTTATATTTTGAATATATTTATTTCGAAATCTATATTACTTCTAACATAAGATGACCAAAAGTCTTTCTGACGATATTATTCTAAGCCTAATAGCAAATGGAAATCCAAGAGCTTTTAGAGAAGTTTATGATAAATATTCTGAGAGCATGTTCCATTATGCTTTTAAAATATTGAATAATAGAGAAGTTTGTGAAGATATTATTCAAAACATTTTTGTGGATTTATGGTCAAAACGCAAAAATGTCAATATAAAAAACCTTAAAGCTTATCTTTTTCAATGTGTAAAATTTCAAATCTTTAATTACATTAGAAATAGAAAAATCTCCAACGAAGATTTAACCAGACTCAATTTAATAGATGTTTCCGTGAATGTATCTTTACATATGGAATATCTAGAGCTAGAAGAATTAATTATAGACATTGTTGAGAACCAGCTACCGAATAGATGCAAGGAAATTTTTGTTTTAAGTAGGTTTGAGCATAAGTCCAACAAAGAAATTGCAAATGAATTAGGAATTACAATTCAGGCAGTTAAAAATCAGATTTCTAAAGGAATACAAAAAATAAAGTTAGGTCTTCAATCAGAAGAAGTAGTGTTGTATTTTTTCCTTATTTATTTTTCTTTTCCGGTTTAGCAACCTTGCTTGACTTCATTAAAAATAATATCATATTCCTATTTTTTTAATAAAAAAACAGTGTTGTTTTTAATTTTTACACAATAAAAATTAAAAAAAATGAACGCTAACGTGTACCCTACACCATTTTTTGGTACTTAGTATATATCAGCACTTTTTAGTTTAGTTATTTATGAACAAGAGACAAGCAAAAAAACTTTTTAGAAAATACGTTAATAATGAGTGTACGGAACAGGAAAAAGAATTGCTAGACAATTACTTAGAGTCTTTTCAAGATAAAAGTATACCTCTTAAGCAACTAAATTTTGAATCGGATATTAAAAGTAAAATTTGGCAAAAAATTGTATCTGAGACAACAGAAAGTGAAAAAGAAAAAAAGTATTTTTCTGTTAAGTATTTAAAATACGCTGCAATGTTAATTGCATTGCTTTCACTATCAATTTGGTTTTTGAGTACAAATAAAAAAGAAAACCAACCTCCTTCTTTAATAATTTCTGAGCAATCCATTATTCTTAAAACTGGAGATAACAAAAAAGTTGTAATTAATACCAAAGACAATCAAGCTTTAATTAGTAATGGGCAAATTATTGGAGAACAAAATGGAGCCTCTATTAGTTATAAAAACGGTAAAAAAGAAACAGAACTTGTTTATAATGAAATAGAAATTCCAAATGGAAGAACGTTTAAGTTAATACTGTCCGACGGTACTACGGTTCATTTAAACGCGGGGTCAACCATGAAGTATCCCGTTAACTTTATTCAAGGAACATCTAGGGAAATTTATTTGCAAGGAGAAGCTTATTTTGAGGTTACTAAAGATGTAAACCACCCGTTTGTCGTAAATGCCAACAATATTGGAGTAAAAGTTTTAGGGACTCATTTTAATGTTAACTCTTACGAGAATACTGATGCTTACACGGTGTTGGCAGAAGGAAGCATAGTTGTGTACAATCAACTAGAGAAAAATAATCCAGAAAACCACAAAAAAATAGCCCCTGGTCAAAAAGCATCATTATTGAAGCAAAATATACAAGTTAAAAATGTGGACATCAGCCAGTATCTAGGTTGGATGGATGGCAGGTTGCTGTTTAACAATGAAAACTTTATGAATATTGTAAAAAAAATAGAGCGGAAATACAATGTGATAATTGAAAACAAATATGAAAAACTTAACGAATTAAGATTTAAAGGCGATTTTAAAAACGAATCTATAATTGATTTGCTGGATACCTTTAAAGAAAGTGCGGGATTTAATTATAAAATTATAGACAATAAAATAATAATAAACAAACCTTAAATGTAGAGATATGACTTGATTGAAAAATAAAAAAGTCGAGAAACGCGGCAACGTTTCTCGACGTAAAACGATTTTAACAGAAATGAAAATAACTAATCAAAATCACACTAAATTATGAAAAAAACAGACAGGTTTTCTGGATTTTTAGAAAACTTCCTTAAAAAGAACAGAGAAATGAAACTCTCATTATTATTATTTGTTCTGGTGTTGTTTAATTTAAATGCAAGCACTTATTCGCAGAATAAAAAAATCTCATTAAATGTAGAAAAACAATCGATAGAAAATGTTTTAGCTAAAATTGAATCTAAGAGTCAATTCAAGTTTTTTTACATTACTGGAGATGTAGATGTTTCCCAAAAAGTATCTATAAAAGTTCATAAAACTCCAATTAAAGAAATATTAAATATTATTTTCAGTAATAGCAATATTTCATACCGGCTGGTTAAAAATCAAATTGTTTTAAAAAAGAAAAAATATGTTAGGACTCAAATCAAAAGAGCAGCTAGCATTGACGATATACTTAAAGAACAGGATTATGTTGTTGAAGGTGTAATAACTAGTGAAGATGGTAATCCTTTACCAGGAGCAAATATTGTGGAGAAAGGCACAGCAAATGGTACACAATCAGATTTTGATGGAAATTATAGTCTTAAGGTCAGCGATAAAAATGCTGTTTTAGTAATCTCTTATATTGGTTTTACAACAAAGGAATTACTTGTTGATGGTAAAAACACCATAAATGTAACTTTAAAAGAAGATGCCGCTAGTTTAGAAGAAGTTGTAATTGTTGCATATAGTACTCAGAAAAAAACAACCGTTACTGGAGCTATTAGTAGTTTAAAAGCAAAAGAAGTTGCTGAAATTCCAGTTTCAAATGTGGCCAGTTCGTTAGCAGGTAGGGTAACAGGGTTAAATATGAGGCCAAACGGTGGTGCGCCAGGAGACGATAGCCCAAATATTAATATTAGAGGGGTCGTAACTAATGGAAGTTCAAGTCCGTTAATTGTGGTTGATGGTATACGACGAAATAACCTTCAACAAATAAACCCAAACTCTATTGAAACAGTTACAGTTTTAAAAGATGCCGCAGCTGTTGCTCCGTTTGGGATAGGAGGAGCTAACGGGGTTATTCTTATTACCACAAAAAAAGGAAAATTAGGAAAACCAAGTGTTTCTATTAGCACTTCGGTAGGTTTTCAAAAACCAACATATCTTCCAGAAATGGTGAGTGCCAAGGACTATATGATTATCCAAAATGAGGGATATTTCAATGATAACCCTAATGGAACAACACCACCCAATGATCCGAATTTAGTTGCAAATTATGATAATTTGCATGCGCAGGATCCTTTTTTATATCCTGATTCTGAATTCACAGATGTTTACAATACAACTTCACCCGTAACAACTAATGGAATAGATATAAGTGGTGGTACTGAATTTGTTACTTATAGAGGAGCACTTAGCCGTTTTAAGCAAGAAGGTATTTTTGACCCTGTAGGTTATCAAAGGTATAATTATGATTTGGCTTTGGAGACTAAAATTACTCCAACTACAAAAGTTAGCTTATCTCTTATTGGTTCTATAGAAGATACTAAAGGAATTGATGCGAATGAAAACCTTCCGCATTTGTTTAGGAGTTTTTACAAGTTTGTGCCTACACAGTCTTTGTTATATCCTGGAGGCGATAAATGGGGGGAATCTTCTGCAAGTACCCCAGTTGGAGTTTTAAAATCTAAAGGATACAGAAAGGATGAAGATAATACCTTATTAAGCTCAATAGCCGTAGAACAAGATTTAAGTTTTATAAAGGGATTAAGTGTAAAAGGAGTATTTAGTTATGATTCTAAATCAGAATATGAAAAGGGTTTTCATGTACCATTTGTTTATCAAAATATAGATTTAAATACAACTCCCTACACATTTACCGATGCTATTTCCAATCAAGAAGGTAATGGAGCGCCATTTACATGGTTGCAAATACAAAACCGGAGGTCTAAAACATTTACTTATCAAGGTTATATTAATTACAAAAGAAGTTTTGGGAATCACAATATTTCAGGATTATTTGTTGCAGAGTCAACAGAGAGAGAAGGTGATTGGTTTCAGGCAAGAAGAGAAAGATTTGGATTGGATATTGACGAGTTAGATTTAGGTAGTTCAGATTTGTTGGATTCTAGTAATAGAGGTTCTTCTTGGACGCAAAGTGAGCTGGGATATGTTTATAGGTTAGGATATACCTATAAGGATAAATATTTGCTTGAGGCTTCCGGTCGTTATGATGGTCATTACTCTTTTGCACCTGGATCAAGGTGGGGTTATTTTCCAGCATATTCCGCTGGTTGGAGAATATCAGAAGAGAAATTTATGGAAAATATTTCTAGTATAGACAATTTAAAACTTCGCGGGTCCTGGGGTAAGTCAGGGAATCTACCATACTTCAGAAATAACAATGGAACTTTTAGAATTGCAGATTATCAGTATTTAGATGGTTATGATTTACGAGGAAATGCTTACGCTTTTGGATCTGGAGCGGTTGTGCAAGGCTCAAGAATTCCTAGAGAATCCAACCCAAATATTACCTGGGAAATTGCTACGAAATTAGACGTTGGTTTTGATTTATCTATGTGGAATAGCCTGTTGAAATTAGAATTCGATTATTTCAAAGAAGACAGGACAGGAATGTTGCTTCCTCCACAGGTAACACTACCTGTGGAGTACGGGTTGGATTTGGCACAAGAAAATAAGGGAGAAATGAATAACCGCGGATTTGAAATTGCAGTTAGTTCCTTTAAAAAATTTGATAACGGTTTAATCATGAATATTGGAGCTAATTTTAGTTATGCCAAGAATGAAGTTGTTGAATTGTTTGAATCTGATGCGCAAAGAGAAAATGCAAATAGAACACGAAAAGGACGTCCATTAAGAACACGTTTTGGGTATAAATCCTTGGGCCTTTTTTCGACTTCAGACGATGTAAATGGAGATGGTTTTATAAATGCAGACGATGGGTATAATATTCAACAATTTGGGGATTTGCGTCCAGGAGATATAAGATATGCAGATTTAAGCGGACCCGATGGTGTACCAGACGGAATTATAGATATTAATGATGAAACTGTAATAGGTGATCCTTCTGAATATCCAGGAATGACCTTTGGATTAAATACCTCTTTTGAGTACAAAGGGTTCGATTTTTCTATGTTTTTTCAAGGAGCTGCTAAATCAAGTGTAAGTATGCGAACTTTTTTAACGGTACCATTTAGTAATAATGGAAGTAATTTTGCTTACGAATATTTTGATAATAGATGGACTCCGGATAATCAGAATGCCAGATACCCCAGAGCAACTACAGCACCAACGCCAAACAATGGTCAGAACTCCGACTTTTGGATTGAAGATACTAGCTATTTAAGACTAAAAACGTTGACGCTAGGGTATACTTTACCAACATCTTTAACGGATAAAATAGGAGTGGGTCCTGTAAGATTTCACTTAATAGGACAAAACCTATTGACTTTCAGTGGGTTAGATTTTGTTGACCCTGAATTAGGGTATAGAGACTTGGAAAGAGCTTATCCAGTAGGTAAATCCTTTGCCTTTGGTGTAAATATTAGCCTGTAAAAAATTAATGTAAAAAGAATATAATTAAGATGAAAAAAATAAAATTCATAACAAAATTGAAATCTATTTTGTTTGTAGTTATAATACTTTTTATGGTTTCATGTAATCATGATGAGTTTTTAGAAAATACAGATAAATCTAAACTTACTGATGCAACACAATGGGCGTCAGATGCAAATGCAGATATTTTTATAAATGATTTATATAGTGAATTACCACATTTTAATCGATTTGCAGAGCAGCTAGATTATTATACTGATGATTATAATATTAGTCATTATTATACGGCCTATCAATGGCGAAAAGGTATATGTCAAGTACCAGGAAATAGTACTACTGGAGCTTGGTTTGGAAGTCATGGTCCTACTAACGGGTATTCATGGGCTTCATTTTTTTCTAAGCTTAGAAAATGTAATACAGCACTACAGAAATTAGAAGAAAATAAAGAGAGTTTTACTTTAGATTTTTATAATAAGCGTTATGATGAGGTGCGCTTTTTAAGAGCGTATTTTTATAGCGAGTATTTTATGCATGTGGGTGGGCTTCCTATTGTTTTGGAGCCACTGGATAGAAATACATCTACTGAAGACGAATTATTAAAACCTAGAGCAACTTTTGAAGAAACATTCAATTTTATTACAAGTGAGCTGGAAAGTGTGGTTAATAATGAGTATTTAAGTATTAAGTACAATTCAGGAGAAGGTGATGCTGGTAGGGCTACTTTAGGTGCTGCTTTGGCGGTTAAAGGTTGGATAGAACTTTTTGCGGCTAGCCCCTTGTTTAATAGTGGGGCAGCATACATTTCAGATCCAGAAAATTATGTGCATTTTGCTACTGCTGATCAATCAAGATGGGCTAGAGCGGCAGCTACTAACAAAAAGTTTATTGATGAATATGAAGGTACCTATGAGTTGTTTAATGATCTTTCAAACTTATGGCGAGCATCAAACGAATATAATTCTGAGATTATCTGGGATAGACAAGCAGTAGAAGATGTAGGTAGTTTGTCTAGTAGTTATGAAAGAAGAGGCGGTCCAACATATGTTTTAGGGCAATATAGAACATGGGGTAATTACAATCCTACTCAGGAATTAGTGGATAATTTTAAAATGGCAAACGGGAAGGATATAACAGATCCAACATCAGGTTATGACCCTCAATCTCCTTACACGGATAGAGAGGAGCGTTTTTATGACTTTATAGTGCATGATGGGGCTACCTATAAATTAGATTGGATGCCAGAAGAAGATATTATTTACACACGAATAGATGAAACGTATGCGAATCCTGATAAAACTAATCAAATTGATTTAGCGGGAGCCACCGATGCAGGGGATTCCGGGTATTATCAAAAAAAGAGACTGAATCCTGATGCTGACCCGGGAAGCGCTAGCGGACAAAACGATGTTTACTTTAGGTATGCTGAAATTTTGTTAAACTATGCTGAAGCACAAAATGAAGCTGTAGGGCCAGATGCATCTGTTTATGATGCGATCAATAAAGTACGAAATAGATCTAATTTGCCAAACTTGACAGCAGGTTTAAGTAAGAATCAAATGCGTATTGCAATTCGTTCTGAAAGGCGGGTTGAGTTGTGTTTCGAGAATAAGCGTTTTTATGATAACAAGCGTTGGAAGATAGCAGAAGATGTTATGTCGGTTCCAACGCATAATATGGTTATTCGCAACTCAATTCCTTCAGATAACTCTGGTATTTGGGTTTATAGTGTAGAGGAAGAAGAATTTGATGATGCGGTATTTAATCTTAAACAGTATATGAGTCCAATACCTCAGAATGTAATAGATCAAAACCCTAAAATAGTACAGAATCCAGGGTATTAGTTGTTAGTTAGTTGTTAGTTAGTGGGCAATTCAATACTTCTTGATTGCCTACTAATATTAGCAATGAATTGAAAGTAGGTATTAATATTTAAAAGACTACAAAAGTAAAAAGGTGGGTTTTAAACCCACCTTTTCTTTTTGCTACTATTTTTCCAGATTATACTAATCGAGTAATTCTGATATTTTAGCCTCTAAAGCAGGTCCTCTAAGATTTTTAGCAATTATAACGCCATTCTCATCTAGTAAAAATGCAGCAGGTATTGCGTTTACGTTATACAGTTTCGCTATCTCATCATTAAAGTAAGCAAGGTTAGAGATTTGATGCCAAACTAATCCATCGTCAGCTATAGCTTTTTTCCAAGCGTTTTCTTTCTTATCTAGGGAGACACCAATAATGTTAAGTCCTTTATCATGGTACTTGTTATATACTTTAACCACATTCGGGTTTTCAGCCCTACAAGGCTTACACCAAGCTGCCCAAAAATCAATTAGAGTTACTTTTCCTAAAACATCATTAAGTGCAATAACTTTTCCATCAGGCGAGGGGCCCGAAAAACTTGGTGCTTTTGCTCCAACAGCTGTATTTCCTTCTTTAACCTCTTCCGATTTTAACCTTTCTAAAGATTTTAAAATACGTTTTCCAGGTTTTGTGTCCTTAATTTCTGGAGTTAGTGCATCGTAGAATTCTTTTCCTTCTTCAGGAGTTAATACTTTAGCTGATAGACCTCTATCAATAAGCAATGCCGCAATTAAGGAATTAGGGTTACTGTTAATGTAGTTTTTTTCGAAGTCTTTATATTCTTCCTTTAACTCTTCCATTTCATCCTTTAAGGCCAAGGCAGTTTCTTCTTGTTGTTCTAAGGAAGCCTTACGCATATCATCTTGAATGGATTTAGCTCTTTGAGAAATACTTCTAGACTTTTCAATATAGTCATTGAAAATTTCGTTTTGAGTTGTTCCTTTTATCTTAGCCATGTTAAGGCTATCTTTTTGACTTTTAAATTCAATTTCTCCATTTTCAAGAACAATAGGAGCAAAAGTTCCTACTTTATCAATAAAAATGTAATGTAGCTCTGGGTAGTTTGTTTTACCTGTAAATTTAAAAGTCCCGTTTTCAACTAAAGCTGTGTCAATTACAACAGGTTGATTTCTTTCATCTATCCTTTTTAAGAAAACTTGAGTTCCATTTTCAATTTCACCAGTTAATGTTCCATTAACAACATAACCTTCAGGAGTTGTATTACAAGCAATAGCAGTTAAAGCTAAGCAAAGAGCAAAAAGCGTTTTTTTCATTGTATTATTTTTAGAGCAACAAATGTAATTATTCTATACTGCATATAAAAGTACACTTATTAAGGGAATAATATCGAGGTGTCTAAACTTTAATTACGGAAAGGCTTTTATTATTTTCTTAGGAGTTATAGCCCTTTTTATTTTGCTTTAAAATTGATATCGAATACCAAGGGCAACGTCAAAATCAAAGCGATTGGAAAATCCACTATACCCTTTAAGTCCAATCTCGGGTCTACAGTCTAGTGATATAAGTAATGGTAAAGATTCAAAATTACATTCCACACCAACGTCACCAGCTACAAAAACAAAAAGTCCCTCGTCAGCGGGGTAGGTAAAGTCAACGCTTCCGCCTCCAAGTCCAGCACCATAATACCAGTTAAAACTACGATCAATTTCATTTACCCTTTGAAATACTAAAGCAGCTTTAAAAGCATCAAAATTTCTACCATCTCTAAATCCCATGTCTAATTCAAAACGATTAAATCTGCCCACGGACTTTTGGTAAGATATTTCCGCTCCAAAACCATCACTATCACCTAAACGGACCCCTAAGGCGTGGGTAGCAATATCTTGAGCACTTAATGAGAAGCTAGCAAATACAAGAAGTATAGTTAGTAATTTAACAATTTTCATATGTTCTGATTTATGATTATTGATTCTAGAAAAAATGCACTAAATAGCATCTATGTTCAAACAATAAAAACTTAAATTAGCGGCTTAAATTGTGCAAAGTTGGCTAAAAATTCACTAGAAATCCTCGAAAAAAAGTTAAAAGGAACGTTAAAGTTTGATACTTTAAGTACGACATTGTATGCTACGGACGCATCTGTTTATAGAAAAACACCACTTGCGGTTGCTTTTCCTGAAACCGTAGAAGATATCAAAATATTAGTAAACTATGCAACTGAAAATAATGTAGGGCTAATTCCTAGAACTGCAGGTACATCGTTGGCAGGACAATGTGTTGGAGAGGGTATTGTGGTTGATGTTTCTAAAAACTTTACTGAAATCTTAAGTCTTGATGAAGCAAAAAAACAAGTAACTGTTCAACCAGGTGTTATACGCGACGAATTAAACTTGTTTTTAAAGCCATTTGGATTGTTTTTTGGTCCAAATACTTCTACCTCAAATAGATGTATGATAGGGGGTATGGTTGGTAATAATTCATCAGGAACAACTTCAATTCAATACGGCGTAACGAGAGATAAGGTTGTTGCTTTAAAAACAGTTTTAGCAGATGGGAGTGAAGCAGAATTTAATACCATATCTAAAACCAATTTTGAAGATAAAATTAGTAATAATACATTTGAATCATCACTTTATAAAAATGTATTTAATGAATTAAATAACAGTGATATATCGTCTGAAATAAATAAAGAGTTTCCTAAGCATGCAATACATCGCAGAAATACAGGATATGCAGTAGATGAGCTGTTGAAATCAGAAGTTTTTGGAGGAGGGAATAAAGGTTTTAATTTTTGTGAATTACTAAGTGGAAGTGAAGGGACTTTAGCTTTTACAACTGAAATTACCTTGCAGTTAGATGATTTACCCCCTCCATTATCAGCTATGGTAATTACGCATTATAAAAGTTTGGAAGATTGTCTTAGTGATGTTGCTCCAGTTATGGAGCATAGTTTGCATGTATGTGAGATGATGGATAAGGTAATTCTTGATTGCACAAAAAACAATAGAGCTCAGCTAGCAAATCGTTTTTTTGTAGAAGGTGACCCTGCTGCATTGTTAATGTTGGAAATGAAAGGGCATACTCAAGAAGATTTGCAACATCAGGTAGATGAGTTACTAAAAACCATAAAAAAGTCTGGTCTTAGTTATGCTAATCCCGTGTTAAAAGGAAATGATATTAATAAAGCTATTGAACTGCGTAAAGCAGGTTTGGGGCTTTTAGGGAATATAGTTGGGGATAGAAAAGCAGTTGCATGTATTGAAGATACGGCAGTTGCCTTAGAAGACTTAAAAGATTTTATTCTTGAGTTTTCGGAAATAATGAAAGGGTATGATCAAACAGCAGTGTATTATGCACATGCTGGGGCTGGTGAGCTGCATTTACGGCCTATATTAAACCTAAAAAAGTCAGAAGATGTTGGTTTGTTTAGATCCATAACTACTGATGTTGCGAAACTTACCAAAAAATATAAAGGTTCATTTAGCGGGGAGCACGGAGATGGAATAGTGAGAGCGGAGTTTATTCCATTAATGATTGGAGAAAAAAATTACGAGCTTTTAAAACGTGTTAAGTCATATTTTGATCCTAACAACATTTTCAATCCTGGAAAAATAGTTGATGCCTATCCAATGGACGAGTCGCTTAGGTATGAGGTAGATCGTAAAGAACCTGCAATTAATACCTTAATGGATTTTTCTGATAGCGAGGGTATTTTAAAAGCGGCTGAAAAATGTAATGGGAGTGGAGATTGTCGTAAAACGCATAAAATGTCTGGTGGTATGTGCCCCAGTTATCATGCCACAAAGAATGAAAAAGATACTACCAGAGGACGTGCTAATGCATTGAGGGAATTTTTAACCACTTCGGAAGAGCTCAATAAATTTGACAACAAAGAATTAAAAGAGGTTTTTAGTTTATGTTTAAGTTGTAAAGCTTGTGCAAGTGAGTGTCCTAGCAATGTGGATGTAGCTGCTTTAAAAGCTGAGTTTTTGTATCAGTATCAAGAAAAAAATGGATATCCTTTTAGGAGTAAGTTCTTTGCTTACAGCACAAATTTGAATAAACTTGGAAGTAATTTTTCTGGACTTACGAATGCAATGTTTAACTCATCTTTTTTTAGTGGTATACTAAAAAATATAACCGGAGTTGCTAAAAACAGAAGAATTCCTAATGTATCAAGTTTTAATTTCAATAGGCATCTTCACAAAGTTGAAAATAAATTAGTTAGTGTTGATAAAAAAGTGGTATTATTTATCGATGAATTCACACAGTATTTAGATGTGAATTTAGGTAAGGATGCTATTGAAGTTTTAAATGCTTTAGGCTATTCAGTTGAGCTATTTTATGCAGAAAGTGGTCGAACTTATATTTCAAAAGGGTTTTTAAAACAAGCAAAAAAACTGGCGTTAAAAAATAGCAAAGACCTTAAAAAGATTGCAGACAAAAATATACCTGTCTTGGGATTAGAGCCTTCCGCTATTCTAACTTTTAGGGATGAGTATAAAAGATTATGTGATGATAAGACTGTTGCGGAAGCTGTTGCCAATAATGCCTTTTTAATTGAAGAGTTTTTAGCTTCAGAAATTAACAAAGGAAATATAACTTCAAATAGTTTTACAAAAGAAGCTAAGACAGTAAAAATTCATAATCACTGTCATCAAAAAGCACTTTCTAATCAAAAAGTAACTTTTGATGTACTAAATCTACCTGAAAATTATAAGGTTTCAATAATTAGCTCAGGTTGTTGTGGTATGGCGGGTTCTTTTGGATATGAAAAAGAACATTATGATGTGAGTATGCAAGTAGGGGAGTTAAAGTTGTTTCCAGCTGTTCGTAAATCTAAGGACGATGTAATAATCTCAGCTAATGGTACAAGCTGTAGACATCAAATATATGATGGAACAAAGCGTGAAGCGCAACATCCTATAACAATACTAAATAATGCCCTCATCAAGTAATTCGTTATCGTCTCTTGAAGCATAAAAGTTAATTATTTCGTGAATATCCATTTCTTTTAGTTCTTCATCTACATAAAACGGAGATAATTTATCATAGTTATATCTATATATCTTCCATCGTTTAAATGAATACTCCAAAGCGGTGAGGTTTTTAACCCAATCTCCCGAATTTAAATAGGTGCAATTGCCATTTTTAGTCATCACAATCTCCTTTTTGGGACGATGTGTGTGCCCGCAGATTACAAAATTGTATCCTTTTTCAATAGCAAGATTTACATGAGTTTTTTCGAAAAAAGTAAGTTTTTTAAGAGCATTTTCATTTCCCGAACTTATTCTTTTAGAAAAGGAACGCTCTTTTCCTATTTTTCGCAAAAATCTGTTAATTAATGCATTAACTCTGTTTAGTCCATTATAGGAATATAAGCCTAGTTTAACCATCCACTTGCCATTTTGCAATACATTGTCAAAAATATCACCATGATAAAAACAAGCTTTTTTACCATCTAAATCAAGGGATAGTTTGTTTGTAATATGAATGTTTCCTACAGATTTGCCTCGAAATTTTCTAAGCATGTCGTCATGATTCCCCGTAATGTAATACACATCTGTTCCTTTTGCGGCCATACCAAATATTTTTCGAACAATTTTCATGTGCGAAGACGGAAAATAAGACGATGGTGTTTTCCAGATATCTAAAATATCCCCATTAAGTATTAGTTTGGATGGATTTATGCTACTTAAATAAGCGAGTAATTCTTCTGCTCTACAATCGGTGGTACCCAAATGAACATCAGAAATAACAACAACGTTTATCTTTCGCTTTTTCAAAGGTTTTGCTTTTCTACAAAATAACTCTTAGTATATGAATAAAACGTTAATACCAAATCATTAAATCATAACAATACGGTTAATTTGTTTTTAACAAAACGGTGATGAAATATGTATTAACCAGTGTAAATTTCCATTTTTATGAGAATAGATTTACCTTTGAATTTAAACTACAATTACGATGGCAGGAAATACATATGGTACACTATTTAAACTTTCAACTTTTGGAGAATCACATGGTGTAGCTATAGGTGGGGTGGTTGATGGATGCCCAGCAGGAATAGAGTTAGATTTGGAAGCAATTCAAAAAGACTTAGATAGAAGAAAACCAGGGCAATCTGCAATTGTAACACAGCGTAAAGAACCTGATACTGTTGAATTTTATTCGGGTGTTTTTGAGGGAAAAACAACTGGCACTTCAATAGGTTTTGCTATCCACAATACCAATCAAAAATCTAAAGATTACGGACATATTAAAGATTCGTATAGACCTTCTCATGCAGATTATGTATACGATCAAAAATATGGTTTTAGAGATTATAGAGGTGGTGGGCGTAGTTCTGCTCGTGAAACTGCTAGTAGAGTAGTTGCGGGAGCAATAGCAAAACAGTTTTTAAAGGATATTAAAATAACTGCTTACGTCTCACAAGTTGGAAGTTTAGCGCTAGATAAAAGTTATAAAGAGGTTGATTTTACAGAGATAGAAAATAATCCAGTACGTTGTCCTGATGAGGAAATGGCTTCAAAAATGGAAAGTTACATTAAGGATATTCGCAAAGAAGGAGATACTATAGGTGGTATTGTTGATTGTGTGATTCAAAATGTACCAATAGGATTGGGGCAACCAGTGTTTGACAAACTACATGCTGAATTGGGTAAAGCAATGCTTTCTATTAATGCCGTAAAGGGATTTGAATATGGTAGCGGGTTTGACGGAGTGGCAATGAAAGGAAGTCAGCATAATGACCAGTTTAATTCAGACGGATCAACCAAAACAAATTATAGTGGAGGCATACAAGGAGGAATTAGCAATGGAATGGATATTTATTTTAAGGTTGCTTTTAAGCCAGTTGCTACTGTAATTCAAGGGTATGAAACCATTGATAAAGATGGAAACAAGGTTGTTACCGAAGGAAAAGGGCGTCATGACCCATGTGTAGTCCCAAGAGCAGTGCCTATTGTTGAAGCAATGGCAGCGCTTGTGCTAGCTGATTTTACGCTTCTGAACAGGGCTACGAAATTATAGTTTTCTTTCTGGGGTAATTATTCCTGTCAAAATAGTATATTACCACTGTTTAAACGGATGATATCTATGAAGAAATTGGAATTACATTGGCAAATTCTTATTGGAATGTTGCTGGGAATACTATTTGGTTTTGGAATGACTCAGATAGATTGGGGAGCTAGTTTTGTTAGTGATTGGATTAAGCCAATTGGAACCATTTTTATTAAGCTTTTAAAGCTAATTGCAATTCCATTAATTTTAGCTTCATTAATAAAGGGGATATCGGACTTAAAAGATATTTCAAAATTTAAAAATATTGGTCTTCGCACAATAGTCATATATATATTTACTACAATTATTGCGATAACCATTGGTCTTGTTTTAGTAAATATTGCTAACCCTGGTGACGGTGTCTCAGAAGAAACAATCAACAAATTAACCAGTACATACGCAAACGATAGCGGCGTAATCTCTAAAATCAATGAGGCAACAAAGCAAAAAGATGCTGGTCCATTACAATTTTTAGAAGATATGGTGCCAGATAATGCTATGAAAGCAATGGGTAGCAATAGTCTAATGTTACAGGTGATATTTTTTGCTATTTTTTTAGGTATAAGTATGCTTCTCATTGGTGAAGAAAAATCTAAACCACTAAAAGATTTCTTTGATTCTTTAAACGAGGTCGTGTTAAAGATGGTTGATATTATAATGCTTTCTGCTCCTTACGCAGTTTTTGCACTTTTGGCAAGCGTAGTAGTGTCTTCAAGCGATCCAGATTTGTTATTAGCACTACTTAAATATGTTGGAGTAGTGGTATTAGGATTGTTTTTAATGGTTGTATTCTATTGTATTGTGGTAGGAGTTTATGTAAAAAAGAATCCCTTTTGGTTTTTAAAAGAGATTAGTCCTGCTCAATTGTTGGCATTTTCAACATCCTCAAGTGCAGCAACACTTCCGGTTACTATGGAAAGGGTAGAGGAGCATATTGGAGTTGATAAAGAAGTATCCAGTTTTGTTTTACCAGTAGGAGCGACCATAAATATGGACGGTACAAGTTTATATCAAGGTGTTGCTGCAGTTTTTATTGCTCAGGCGTTGAGTTTTGACTTATCACTAGCGGATCAATTAACTATTGTTTTAACAGCTCTTTTAGCATCCATAGGTTCGGCAGCAGTTCCCGGCGCAGGAATGGTAATGTTAGTTATAGTTTTAGAGTCAGTAGGTTTTCCTGCAGATAAATTTGCGGTAGGTTTAGCATTGATTTTTGCAGTAGATAGACCATTAGATATGTGTAGAACTGTAATTAATGTTACTGGTGATGCAACAGTTTCAATGGTGGTAGCAAAATCGGTTGGAAAACTGGGAAAACCAGATGTTAAGGAATGGGATGACCATTTAGATGAAGTGAAATAGTTATGTTATAATCGTATACGATTAACTGTTAAGTATAGTAAAAACACCTTTTTTAAGGTGTTTTTGCCTTTTTAATATCGGCTAGTTCAAAAATTTCTAAATTAAAATACGGAGTGGCTGCTAACATGTGGTCAAAGATATCAGCAATGATGTATTCGTAGTTTTCCCATCTTTTATCGTTGCTAAAAGCATAAATTTCTATGGCAATACCTTGCGTAGTTGGAGCGAGCTGACGTGCCATAATCATCATATCTTTATTTATAGCGGAATGGTTGTTTAGGTAAACATCTATATACTTTCTAAAGACTCCTAAATTGGTAAGATTTCTTCCGTTTATTAAAATGGATTTATCAATATTGTTTTCTGTATTATAATCAGAGATGTCTTTTTGTCTCGTATTTAAATAGTCTTTAATTAAATCTATTTTTTTGAAGTTTTGAACATCTTCGTTGCTCAAAAACCGGATACTTTCTTGTTTTATAATTATGGCTCTTTTTATTCGTCTTCCTGGTGAGCTAGTCATTCCACGCCAGTTTTTAAAAGAGTCTGATATTAAAGCATAGGTCGGAATAGTTGTTATGGTTTTGTCAAAATTTTGAACCTTTACAGTTGCTAAGTTTATTTCTACAACATCACCGTCAGCCCCATATTTTTCAAAAGTTATCCAATCTCCAATCCGAACCATATCGTTAATAGAAACCTGAATACTAGCAACAAAACCCAGAATGGTATCTCTAAACACAAGTATAATTATTGCAGAGGCTGTACCTAATGCCGTTAAAAACTGCCATAATGCAGCTCCAGTAATAATGGAAAAAGCGTATAGTATACCAATTGCCCAAGCAAAAATCATAAATACCTGTATGTAACTATCAATAGGCTTATCTTTTAAATTAGGAAGGGTCTTAAAAAAATCTTTAAAGGTGTTTAAAAGGCTTCTTACAATCCAAAGGCACAAAATAATTCCAAATACTTCAATTCCTTTTAGGGCAATTTTTTTTGCATAATCAAAGTCCACCAAAACATAGGGTATTGCCCAGTACACAAGCATTATTGGTAGTATATGCGCTAAATTTCGGGGTGTTTTGTTTTTGATTAAAAAATCATCAAAATGTGTTTTTGAAGAACTGGTAAACTTACTAAAGGCTTTTAAAAGTATTTTTCGAAATACCAAGTCAATTATAAAAACTACAACAAGAAGGACTACAACAAGAATAATCATATTTAAATACTTTGCCCAAATTTCTTGAATGCCCAAAGTTTGTAAGTGATTCGTAATCCAATGCGATAGCTTATCCATATAATTAAACCTTAAATGTAAGTCGCAAAATTAAGAGATAAAGCAATACGTTACTGGTTGTATTTATACATTGTAATATATTTTCTTTGTAAGGAGATAAATGGAGCAATTTATAATAAAAAACGCCAGCAAAAAGCTGGCGTTTTATCATTAAAATTTTATGAATTATTCTTTGGTATTAAAGGAGTCTCTATATTCATACATGCCGTAATTGGTTTCCTTTATTTTTTCGATAAGTTCTTCATATGGATTGTCACAAATATCTACCAAACCAATATTATAATTTTCACCATCAAACCTTCCCGTTATAGGTTGATCTGCATATTGAAACCAATGGGCTCCCACCATTAGAGGGTTTTGTAAAGCACTTTGAATATATTTTTGATACAATTCCCCGCGATTTTCCTGACTCTTAGCTTCTTTAACGCCAACGTGTAAGCTACCTCGGTCTAACGCGCCAAAATGGAATTCACCAATCATAATAGGTTTGTCAACACCATCAGGTAAACCAACATGTTTTACGCTATATTCATATTTGTTAAAACTAATGATATCCATATGTTTACTAGCTTCAGTCAACACAATTCTATTATCAGCCCAAGCAAACCTACAGCCTAAATAGTTTTGATTGGGGGCTATTTCATTTAGACCATCCTTAATAGTTTTAAAATAAGTTCCTGCGATTTTTTCGTAAAAGTTGGCTAAATCGTTATAAGCTCTATCCTCGTTTGGAGGTGTAGTGCTTTCTAATAGAGCGTTCCAATTTTCATGAGAAGTACCCCAAACCTTATTTAATGACTCTATTTTCTCGTATTTTGCTTTAAGGTCATCTATAAATACAATTTTGGCGTGTTGATTTTTTGGACTTTTCAAGGTGCTAATTGCTAGAGAGCCTATTCCTCCCCAAGACATTTCATTGTCTACAAAATAACCAATACACCATGGGTCTCCAGCGCCATTTTTTTGAACGGCCATTGACTTTTGAACAGCAATTTTAAATTTAGGATCAAAAACATCATGGAATTTACCCCAAAAACCATCTGAACCTTCAATTTTAGGTGTGTCTCTAATCCAAATAGAACCTACGTAAGGCGTTTTTTGTTGTTTAATAGCTCCATTTTCTGATACAAAACCAATAGTGTTTAACCCCCAACTTTTAAAACGCATATGAACTAAGTCTCTAAAAGTAGGAAGCCAGTTTTCTCCATATTTTTTGAATAGGTTGTTTTCATAAAAATTAAAAGTGGTATAATTTTTTTTGCCTTTATAGTATCCATGGGTACTACCACTTCGTTTCCCATAAAAATGTTTGTGTTCATTTTTGTTTTCAGGAAGTTCTTCAAAGTAATGTTCTCTTCCGGTAATTCCTGTTCTGCCTGTTCTTGGTGAAACACAGTTTACACCACTTGTCCAAAAAAGGTAGCCATCAGGATCAACCATCCACCATTTGTTGTTGTATTTTTCGGTTCTAAAAAAACCAGTAGCTTTAAGTTTCGGTCCAGCTGTCCATCCTCCGTAAATACTTCTGTTTTTTGGAGTAGAGGCGTTTTCCAATTCAGAATAGTTTGTTTTTCCTTGCGATTTAAGTTCGTTAATTGAATGTATTTTTCCTTTCCAATCTTTATGTTTGTATTGGCCAAAAGCATCAACAAAAGGAAAAAAATTGGCAGTGTCTTTTTCTATTAACTTTCCAACTGCTCTAATATTATCCAGTTTAAATTTACTTCTTCCCTTGGCATATCTCGCTCTAAAAGTTAATTCATCAATGGCATCAATATTGGTCTTTATTTTTCCTGGTGTGCCCCGCATGCCTACAACCTCTAATTGAGGGGTGAAAACCCAAGGAGTCCAAGATAAATTTACAGTTATGGTTTTTGTTTCTCCCGGATTTAGGTCAACGTAATTAGAGCAGTACCACCTTACTAATCCGTCAGGGTCATTACCAACAAATAATTCTACTTGTATAAAATCGTTTCCAATGTTGGTGGCATCCACCTTTACTTGGTGATAACCATTTAAATTCCAAGGCTTGTCTTTAGCTTCTTTAAGTTTAAAATTAGACTGTTTTGGTTTGATATTGGTTTCAATACTTAAATATCCATTACCGTCTTCTACATCAACAATCGCTATTGCGTTTAACGTTTGTAATTGGGTATCCTTTAAATTTTCTTCAAAATCAAATAAAATTAGCTCTTGAGTGTCTTGACATGTTCCCGAATAAATTTGAAAAATTGTCAACAGTAATGTCAGATAATATATTTCTTTTTTCATGGATGGTATAATTGATTTGATGCATCAATTTAGTTCATTAACCATGATTTTTTGAAAAATTCAACTTGGTATAAACTGTACAAGGATCAGTTGTATGAAATTTATAATGAAATGTGTTTATATTTTGGATATTTGATTTGATATGAAAATGACTTGGTTTGGTTTTGTTGTTTTTCAAGAGATAACTCCCATGAAAGTATCCCTTTCTTTTTGTTATAACTAGAATCTCCAAACTCAATATTATCTACTTTTATTTCCTTGTTCTGTGATAAGGGAATACGGTCAAGTAGTTTAATTTTAATAGAAGTGGTTTTATTATTTTTTACAACGAGTTCATAAGTTTTGTTTAAAATACGATTATTACCACTAAAAGATTTGCTTTTGAAGTTTTGGACTTTCCGCCTATTAACAGAAATATTTGAATCTATCCCTAATGAAATTGTCATTTCTTTTTTTAATGAATAAGGGTCTATTGTTGTTTTTCCGGAGTAATTTCCGTTGAAATATATACTTGCCTCACCTGGTAGTAAATTATACTTTTCCCAATCTTTAAACTTTGCTGTTAAAAACACATTTTCGTTAATTATTGGTACTGCCAAGTATTCGTAATCGGCATTTAGTTTATAAGTATTTATCTCAATTGCCGTAATATCTGAGTTTGATTTTATCGTATACGATTTTTTAATGTTAAATTTCACATTCGTTAGCTCTTCACTGCTGTGACTTTTTTTTGTGGTAATTACAATGACTCCATGCGTTCCACTATTACCGTAAATTGATGTGGCATTACTACCTTTTAAAACCTCGACCGATTGTATTTCATTGGAATCTAGGTCTCCTTCTGCAAAGTTTTTAGCTACTATTCCGTCTACTACATAAAGCGGTAACTTGGGTTCGTTTTTTTTTGTGACTCCTCTTATATTTACGCCAGAAACTCTACCGTTTAAACCACCTGATGTTCCATACCCAACCACAACGACTTCATCTAAAGCTTCTATATTTTCATTCATTTTAACATTCATTAGCGAAGAAAAAATAGGTAATTCCTGTGTTTCGAAACCTAAATAGGAAAATACTAATTGCTCTCCGCTCTCAATTGTTAGATTATAATTACCATCAAAATCGGTTTGAGTTCCTTTTGAACTTCCCTTTATAACTATGTTAACTCCAGGAACTGGAGCTCCTGATTCATCGGTGACAATACCGGTTACTTGTTTCACCATTGGATTGTAGACATACTTATTTTTTTTAACGAATCCTGAAGTATATTTAGATTTGTATCCGCCAGTGAAGTTTAAATATTTGACATTTAAATTGGGTTTTGAAATGTTAATGTTTGGATTGTTTGTTGCTAGACTAATTTTAACATTGTTCCAATCATTTCCTGTGTTTTGATATACATGCGCTTTATAAGTAAGGTTTAATGGTGTATTTATTGTACTGGACTTTAAATCATAATTAGGTATCCAACCAGCATCAGAAACAATATAAGTTATAGAAAGGTCTAAGTTTGTTTCAATTGCTGAGTCAAAAACTATTTTTATTTCTCCATGCTCTTTTTGCGGAGCTTGATTTATTTCTTGAATTTGATTTTTCATAGCTCTTTTGTTAAGCTCTAGTTTTTTTATCTGTAAGGAAGTTGTGTAGATTTCGTTTTTAATAGCAGTAATTCGTGCCCTATAATAGGTGCTTATCTCCTTAATTTTATTTAAATCAAGGTCTTTTACGTTAGAGTTTAAAGATCTGTTTGCGTTTATCACTTTTTCTTCCTCTTCGAGCCCTAGTATTATATTATTTAGTGTAGTAATTTTAAAATCTAAGTCGTCTATTTGGTTATAAAGTAATTGTGTTCTACCCCTTGAGTCAGAGCTAGAAAGGTAGTTAATGTTGTAACTCATTGATAAAATTGATGCTGCTTGAAGTCCTCCTATTTGTATACTACTTTCATTCACTTTTGTCGATAAACCCGTAAAAGTGATTTCTGAAGTACCCTGTTTTAAATTAAAAACAGCGTTTCTTTTTATTTGAGCCCCGTTTAGGTAAACAGTTACTTCTTTTATTTTAGAGGTGACTTGATTGTTATTTGCCGATAATAATACAGGTAGAAGTAATAATAGGAAAATTAGCTTTTTCATAAGTTTTTGGTTTTGTTGTTGAAATAAACTTATGAGAAACCATGATTAAGAAAAACTATGTTTAAGTGAATGCGTCTTTTCAGTGAGTAAAATACCTCATTGAATTATTCTTCTAAAAATTTAATCTTCAATTCTGGTGTTGGTATCATACATTGGTCTTTTTTACCATACCAGCGGTACCTGTTTTTTGCAATAAAATCGTATACGATATTTCTAAATCCTCTTGGGGCAACTTTAAACACGGTTAAAAATCGCCAAGGAGTATTTAAATCTTTAAGAATTTCTAACGCTGCGTCTGATTTGATGTAATATGCAATATTAGGAATAATCAGTACCATAGAATCTATACTTTTAGGGTTTATTCCGCGTTGTTCAAGCAGTCTTTTTCCGATTTCGGACTGTAAAGAAGCAAAACGGAAAAGATCCTTTGTGTCTTTTTTGATTATATAATTAACAGCGTTGTTGCAAAGGTTGCATACTCCGTCAAAAAGAATAATATGTTTATTTTCAGGAAGAATCATTTTTGACGTTCAACAAGTTCAAGTTGGTCTACACTTACATTTGTTGTAAACAGACCATAATTTACAATAGCTTTGTTTTTCTCCAATGTATCAATACTACCAACGGCCTTTCCATCTATTAATCTAACTCGGTCACCAACTTTAAATACTGGTCTTGGCTTATTTTTTTCAGCAATTACCGCTTTCTTTTTTTCAACCTTCTTTTTTTGGCGAATTACCTTTACCTCTTTTTCAACTTCCTCGTTAACTTTTGCTTTTTTTACACGTTCGGCTTGGTGTTCTTTAGCGGTTTTCTTTTTGCGCTTACTATTCTCGGTTTCAACGATTCTAATTAAATCAGAAACCATAACCCGTTTCTTTTTATCTTGAAAGTACTTTTCGGCTACCACGTTTACTTTGTTTCCGAGATAAATCATTCGTTGATTATAGTCAAACAGTTCCTGATAGTTTTCTAGTTTAACCTTTATTTTAGAGTTAAGTTCCTCTAAACGTTGAGCTTCGCTTCTTGCTTTGGTTTCTTCTTCTTGTAATCTAGACCCTGTTTGAGCCATTTTACTGCGCTCTTTTTGTAATTTGGCTATAGTGGCGTCAAAACGCACTTTACCGCGCTCTATCTTCTTCTTTGCCTTGTTAATAAGGCTGTAAGGTATGCCATTTTTTTGTGCAACTTCAAATGTAAACGAGCTGCCCGCTTCACCTAGTACTAATTGAAATACGGGTTCTAATGTTTTTGCATTAAAACGCATGTTGGCATTTGTGGCATGAGGAAGTTCATTCGCTAAAGCTTTTAAATTGGCATAGTGGGTGGTAATAACTCCATATGAATTACGCTCATAGAACACTTCCAAAAACGCTTCGGCAAGTGCTCCTCCAAGTTCTGGGTCACTACCGGTTCCAAACTCATCTATTAAAAACATGGTTTTTTCATTACACTTTCGCAAAAAGGTATTCATGTTTTTAAGTCTATAGCTATATGTACTCAAATGATTTTCAATAGATTGGTTGTCGCCTATATCTGTCAATATTTTGTCGAAAAAACAAATGGTACTGCGTTCATGAACAGGTATTAGTAACCCACTTTGAAACATTACCTGCAGTAATCCTATAGTTTTTAGCGTAATACTCTTTCCACCGGCGTTTGGACCTGAAATAACTATAATTCTATTTTCGGGATGAAGTTCTATAGTTTGAGGGTACGTCTTTTCTTTTTTTAATTTATTGTTTAAATAGAGTAGAGGATGGTAAGCGTCTCTGAGAAATAATGTTCTATCTTCACTTATTTTGGGGAGAATGGCATTTAACTCCGAAGCGTACTTTGCCTTAGCTGCGGTAATATCTATATGTGTTAGAAAATTTTGATAGTCAGATAATAAATACGAGTACGGACGTATGTTGTTGGTTAACTGATTTAAGATACGTTGAATTTCTTCTTTTTCATCAAATTCTAAATTGTTACATATTCTACTATACTTTAGAGTTGCTTCAGGTTCTATGTAAATTATACTCCCTGTTTTGGAAGTACCCATTACTGTACCTTTAATTTTTTTTCGATACATGGATTTTACCGCCAATACCCTGCGGTTTTCAACTACCGACTCCCTTATTTCATCTAAATAATCGGAGGATTGATAGGTGTTTAAGGCCGAGGTAAAGCTCTGATTAATTTTTACACGAACTTCATTGATATTTTGCCTAATACTAGCTAATTTAGGAGAAGCACCATCTTTAATTTCTCCATACTTGTCAATTACCTGATTAATCAATGATGGAATTTCAACATTAAGATCCACACTTTCCGAAAAATTATATAAATTAGGGAAGTATTCTTTAAATTTTTTGAAAAACTTTTTATGGGTAGATATACTCAAGCAAATTGAAGCTATTCTTCTAAAGCCAATCAACTCTAGGGTAGTATTTTCAATTTTTAAAAGTTTTAGTTCGGCATTAATATGATCAAAATGGTGATTAGGAATTTTATTGTCGCTTATTAATGACGATACATATTCCGAGGTTTGCCCCAACGTATCCAGTAGAGTATTTTTTTGTTGAATAGGTGTTATTTGTAGGGCAAGCTCTTTACCTAGTTCAGTGGTACATCGAGCTGCTACTTGTTGTAAAACTGTATGAAACTCTAAATCTTGAAGGGTTTTTTTATGCATAATATTAATCTGCCTATCTAAAAAAGCAAAGGTACATAGTTTTATAGTTGTATTTTTTTAGCGTACTACATAATATGCTGTTAAATTAGTGGTTAAAAAAAATATTTAACAGTAGTTATGATGAAGCTTTTAGACAGTAATTGGTATGATTTTTTAAAAGAAGAGTTTACAAAACCTTATTTTAAAAAATTAGAGGGTTTTGTAGAAAATGAGTATCAAAACTTTCAATGTTACCCTCCTAAAGAGGCTATTTTTGCTGCTTTTAATCATTGTAGTATAAATGATATTAAAGTGGTAATTATTGGACAAGACCCATATCATGGACCTAATCAAGCAAATGGTTTGTGTTTTTCTGTTGGTGAGGGAGTTACGCATCCACCATCGCTTAAAAATATTATTAAAGAAGTTGCAAGAGACACTGGTGGAGAATATTGCGAGGATGGTAATTTGGAGAGATGGTCTAAACAAGGTGTATTGTTACTAAACACTATTTTAACAGTAAGAGAATCTAAAGCAGGAAGTCATAAAAATAGGGGATGGGAAACCTTTTCTGATGCCGTGATTAAAAAAATATCTAAAGAAAAAGAAGATGTTGTTTTTATGCTGTGGGGAGGGTTTGCGAAAAAAAAGAAAAAGATAATAGATGTACAGCGGCATAAGGTTTTAGAAAGCGGTCATCCTTCCCCGTTGAGTGCAAATCGAGGTTATTGGTTCGAAAATGCTCATTTTACTTGTTGCAACAGCTTCTTAAAAAGCATAAAAAAGCAAGAAATTGTTTGGTGATTTTTTCATATGTTAAAATTAATTAGTAAATTATACTTCATATTAAAGAGAATTTTCTCACAATAAATAAATTATTGCATATGAGTTCAATTAACTACCCAAAATCCATCATATTAATAGATGATGACGAGTCGAGCAATTTTTTGAATAAAATTTTTATAAAACAAGTTGATTCTGAGATTAATGTACATGCACTTGCTAATGGTAAAGAAGGTCTTGATTTTATTTTAAATAGAGGTGTTTTTCAGGAAAACGAACCTTTTCAGGCCCCTGCATTGGTAATGTTAGATATTAGAATGCCAATTATGGATGGGTGGCAGTTTCTTCAGGCTTATGAAAAAGAAGTACCTCAAACCGTTAAAGAAAACTTGGTAATAGTTTTAATAACTATTAGTGAAGATCAAGACGATATAGAAAGAGCAAATAATGAGCCCAATATTGTAGAGTACATAAGAAAACCATTATCCGATATTAAGTTTAAAAAGCTTATAAAAAAATATTTTAATAAGGAGTTTGCTTAATTAATACATGATGTCTTTTATCTCCTTAACTGTTGTGATTAAATTTAATTCTATTAATTTTTGTTGAACAATTTTGAGAGTTTCAGGGGTGAGTTGAGATTGGCTCCAACGGGTCATACTTAACCACTCCTGAATATCAGTTAATTGTTGTTGATATCTATTCGCTAAAGTACGATCTATACTAGGGATTGACTTAAATTCTGATGTATATAGATTTATGATTTCTAAAATATGTTTTATAGTATTTCTATTGTTTTCTATAAAATCATAATTGCCAGCTATTACAAAACAAGGCCATGGAGTAGGGCAGTCTTCAATTCTTCTAAAAGTATTATTGTCTACTAAAGGTTTTGTAGTAAAATGTTCCCACATGAAATAGTCGGCTTCTCCTTTGGTTAGACTAACAACCGCATTATCTAAGTTGTTTACTATTTCAAATTCTAGGTTAGTAGTATTCCAACCCTGTTTTTCAGCATTAACAAATGCCATAAGGTGACTACCGCTACCAAAACGACTAATTGCTGCTTTTTTATGTGCTAGATCAGTAATACTATAGTACTCACTTTGTGCTGCAACATGAATTCCCCATTGCAGCGGAGTAGAAATGTATTCTTGAATTATTCTAGACGGATTCCCTTCCGTAATACTTTTAGTAATTCCCTCAGTCAATATAATTGCTAAATCGGTTTCGTTACTTTCAAGCATTTTGCACATTCGTCCTGTGCCTTCCGGAACATCTGTCCATTCTAGTTGAATTCCCCTTTCTTCAAAAGCATTTTCTTCAATAGCTAAATGCCAAGGTAAATTAAAATGCTCTGGTACGCCAATGATCTTAACTTTCTTCAAAACTCTTATTGTGTAAGCTTATTAAGTGTATATGTTATTAAATCTTCTGTTGCTTTTCCTGGATTTTTTGAAAAGTCCCCTGTATTTCTATTCGCTAATATGCAATTCAAGGAAATAGCACTATGTCCTAAAAGTTTAGAAAGCGCATATATTGCAGATGTTTCCATTTCTAGGTTAGTAATTTTCAAGTTATGGAAACTAAAAGAAGCTATTTTTTTGTTCAATTCTTTGTCTTGACTGTTTAATCGTAATGTTCTTCCTTGAGGCCCGTAAAAGCCTATATTAGTGCCGGTAAATCCAAATCGTATACGATTTGATGTTATTCTTTGTGCTAAATCTTCATCACATTCAATGATATATGGGCTTGCTTTTTTTTCTGACCAATTGGTGTGTTCTATAAAAGCTTCAGAAATGTTTTTTAGTTCTACATTTTTGTGGTCGTAAAAATGAAGAAGACCATCGAAACCTATAACTTGTTTACTTAAAATGAAAGAATCTACTGGAATATCTTGTTGAATTGCGCCAGATGTTCCAATTCGAATAATGTTTAATCGTATACGATTTTTTTTAATTTTTCGTGTCTCAAAATCAATATTAACAAGAGCATCTAACTCATTAATTACAATGTCAATATTATCAGGGCCAATACCCGTTGAGATAACGGTTAAACGTGTTCCATTTAAGTGTCCTGTATGGGTAACAAATTCTCTTTTTCTTTTTTTTATTTCAACAGTATCAAAAAAAGTGGAGACTTTGGGTACTCTGTCTGGATCCCCAACAAAAATTATTGTTTCCGCGATATCTTCTGGTAAGAGGTTTAAATGATAAATGCTTCCATCATCATTTAAAATAAGCTCAGAATGTTCTAAAGACATGCTATAGTTTTAGAATCCTGTCTGATTGTGTATTAAATAAGAAGTTATATTTTAAAGCACCGCCTAAATACACATTGTTGTCTTGTAAGCAAGAGTAATAAGATGTTTGGTTGTCAAGTATTTCTTTTCCTTTTTTCGTTAGTCTAACGGGATTAAATGAAGAAAATAATGGTTTTAGTCTGTTAATTGCTCTTTCATATTGCGTGTCTCCAAAACCTAAATTGTCTTGATTTTCAAGAACAGCATGTAAAAATGCCTTTTTGCTTGTAGGTTTTTCAGCAATGGCTAAATCCAAAATATTATTTTCCATAATATTTAACCCATTTGCAATGGATGGAAAACGTTTTAAATGTGTTTGAATGGCACTTTCTAAGTAGTTAAACTTATAATTTTTAAAATCAGTAAGATTTTCTAAGCGAATTGGGTTGTCACTACAATACAATTGCCAAACATAGTCTGCATATTCAATATCGTCCTGATCAAGAACAACCCTATTTTTGTATAAATCTAATAGTTGTTCGTTATTTAACTCATTGAGCGCATATAGCTTATCAGAATCGTCTTCCTTTCCACTACATACTAATGAAATTTGTGTATACTTTCTATGCTGTTGCAGCCAACTAATAACAGCGAGCATATTTATTTGGCAAAACAAATCATACTCAAACCATAAAACAATTTGATCTTGTTGTTTGTGATTACAAAGTGAGCGATATTCTTTTAATGTTTTTTCTATAAAAGAAGACTTAGAAACTTTATAATTTTTATTGAGAAATTCAAAACGGGTTTTCCAGAAAGACTCACTTCCCACGTTTGTTAACGTTTTGCCTTCGCATAACATTTCTCGCCAAGTTATTACATCTCCACCTAACTTAAGAGTGTTTAGGCGTTCTGTAAAACTATCTCCGTTAGTAATATGTAACAAAGAACTCATTTTGTAAGATTGATTTTGGTTGTGACGAATAAAAGTAACATTTAATCGGAGATATCAAAAAAAATTAACAGAAAAACCGAAGCGTATAAAATAAAATGACTTTACCTTGTATTGGAAAAAAAGACATTTTGAAGTGTGTTATCCACCAACTCGTTTAACCTTAAAGCCTTTTTCTTTAAGGATTTCCATGATTTTATCTCTATAATCTCCCTGTATAATTATTTGGTCGTTTTTAAAACTTCCTCCGACACTTAATTTTGTTTTAAGTTCTTTAGCAAGCTTTTTAAAATCAGACTCGGCACCTGTATAGCCTTCAAGAATAGTAATGGGTTTGCCTTTTCTTTTCTCATACTTACAAATTATGGGGTCGTTTTGCATCCAGATATCACTTTCTTTAGGAGTTGTATTCTCTGTTTCTTCGGAAACGTGATCTGGAAAAAGGTTTTTTAATTGATCTTGTAAATCCATATTATTCTTTTATCAAGCCTAACTCTATAAGTCTTTCGTGCAAAAAATCACCAGCAGTTGTGTCTGAATATTGCTTAGGATTTTCTTCGTTTACACAGTTTTCAAGACAATTTAATGACATTTCGCTAATGGGATGCATAAAAAAGGGAATAGAGTATCTAGAGGTTCCCCATAGCTCTTTAGGGGGATTTACTACTTGATGAATTGTTGATTTTAGTTTGTTGTTTGTTAATCTAGATAGCATGTCTCCAACATTAATCATTAATTGATCTGGTCTTGCAATAGCATCTACCCATTGTCCGTCTAAGTTTTGAACCTGAAGACCTTTACCGTGTGCTCCCATTAATAAGGTGATTAAATTAATGTCTCCATGAGCAGCAGCTCTTACAGCATTTTTAGGTTCTGTAGTAATGGGAGGATAATGAATAGGCCTAAGAATAGAGTTACCATTAGCAATATACTTATCAAAATAGGTTTCGTTAAGGTTTAGGTGTAGAGCCAATGCTCTTAGAACATATTTTGCTGTTTTTTCCAGCATTTGGTACGTTTCCTTGCCAATTTTATTAAAATCTGGAAGTTCGTTTACCGTAACATTTTTTGGATACTCAGCCAAAAGAGCATCATTATTTTCAACATATTGGCCAAAGTGCCAAAATTCCTTTAAATCCCCTTCTTTTCTACCTTTTGCATGTTCCTTACCAAAAGAAGTGTACCCACGTTGTCCTCCAATACCTTCAATTTCATACTTATCTTTTATTTCTTGAGGTAGTTCAAAAAACTTTTTAATTTCTTCATATAAATTTTTTACCAATTCATCCGATAAAAAATGTCCACCTAAAGCAACAAACCCTATCTCTTCAAAAGCTTTTCCAATTTCTGAAATAAATTTTTGTTTTCTTGACTTGTCATCAGAAATAAAGTCTTGTAAATCTACGCTAGGTATGCTGCTCATATTATTTACTTTAGGTTGTTTATTCAAAATTACAAATTATAAACAATATTTTTGGACTAGTTTATTTCAAGAATGAGATGTTGTGTTTGTTATGAATATCCTATTTTTGATTGAAAAAGAATAAAAATATAACATGGACTACGCTGGTTTCGATTATGATAGTGACACTCTAATAGCATTATATAAAGCAATGCTTAAGCCACGAATGATAGAGGAAAAAATGCTTATTCTTTTACGCCAGGGAAAAATATCTAAATGGTTTAGTGGTATAGGGCAAGAGGCTATTTCGGTAGGGGTTACCATGGCAATGAAAAAAGAAGAATATATTCTTCCTATGCATCGTAATTTAGGAGTGTTTACTACACGAGAAATACCGTTATATAGGTTGTTTGCACAGTGGCAGGGAAAGGCTAGTGGGTTTACTAAAGGTAGGGATCGTAGTTTTCATTTTGGAACACAAGAGTACAATATAGTTGGGATGATTTCTCATTTAGGCCCTCAACTTGGTGTTGCGGATGGTATTGCACTTGCTAATAAATTAAAGGGTAAAAAATTAATAACAGCAGTTTTTACGGGGGAAGGAGGAACTAGCGAAGGTGATTTTCATGAAGCGCTAAATGTAGCAGCTGTTTGGGATTTACCTGTGCTTTTTTGTATAGAAAACAATGGATACGGGCTTTCAACCCCTGTGTCCGAACAATATCGTTGCCAAAATCTAGCAGATAGAGCAGTTGGTTATGGCATGGAGGGGCATATTATTGAAGGAAATAATGTTTTGGAGGTATATGCTAAGGTAAGTGAAATAGCAAATAGCGTTAGAGAAAACCCTAGACCTGTTTTGTTAGAGTTTAAAACCTTTAGAATGCGAGGTCATGAAGAAGCTAGTGGAACAAAATATGTCCCTCAAAATATGTTGGATGAATGGGCGGCAAAAGACCCTGTAGAAAACTATGCAAAACATCTTAGAAATTTAGAAGTATTAACAGAGGGAAAAGAATCCCTTTTTAAAAAGGAAATAACAATTGAAATTGAAGAAAACTTGCAAAAATCTTTTAGCGAATCTGATATCGTATCTAGTTTAAGTGAAGAAATAAATGATGTATTTAAAACATATGATTATAAGAGTGTTATAACAAATTTATTCAATGAGAATGTTCGTCTAGTTGATGCAATTTCTAAGGGATTGTGGCAGTCTATGGAGCGACATGATAACTTGGTGATTATGGGGCAAGATATTGCTGAATATGGAGGTGTTTTTAAAATTACAGACGGCTTTGTAAATCAATTTGGAAAAGAACGTGTTCGTAATACTCCAATATGTGAATCCGCTATTGTTTCTGCTGCAATGGGATTGTCTATAAACGGAATGAAAGCCGTTGTGGAGATGCAGTTTGCAGATTTTGCAAGTACTGGGTTTAATCCAATTGTAAATTACTTGGCAAAATCACATTATCGGTGGGGAGAAAAAGCTGATGTGGTAATTCGTATGCCATGCGGTGGTGGTGTAGAAGCAGGACCTTTTCATTCTCAAACGAATGAAGCTTGGTTTACCAAAACTCCTGGTTTAAAAGTTGTTTATCCAGCTTTTCCATATGATGCAAAAGGTTTGTTGGCAACCGCAGTTAATGATCCAAATCCAATTATGTTCTTTGAGCATAAAGCGTTGTATCGTAATTCTTATCAAGATGTCCCTACTGGTTATTATACATTGCCGTTAGGTGTGGCAAGTGTTTTAAAGCAAGGGGTGGATGTAACTATTGTTTCATATGGAATGGGAGTGCATTGGGCTTTAGAAACACTGGGTGAAATACATGAGTTTGAGGCAGAATTAATTGATTTAAGAACATTACAGCCCTTAGATATGGAATCTATTTATCGTTCTGTTAAAAAAACAGGAAAACTTATCATTTTACAGGAAGACAGTATGTTTGGAGGTGTTGCAAGTGACATTTCGGCATTGGTAATGGAAAATTGTTTTGAGTTTTTAGATGCCCCAGTAAAACGTGTAGCTAGTTTGGAAACTCCTATACCATTCGCATCAAATTTAGAAAATAATTATCTCCCAAAAGATAGATTTAGAGTTGCGCTTAAAGAGTTAGTGGCTTATTAATTAGTTTTGGTAGTTTCTTTTCGATTGTTAAAATCTTTTATTTTGTATACCTTTTCTTCGTGAAAAAGAATTCTTACGATGTTATAATTGTGGGTGGTGGTCTCGCCGGTCTAACTGCTGCAGTACATTTATCTCTAGAAAACCATTCGGTATTAGTGTTGGAGAAACAACAATATCCGCACCATAAGGTTTGTGGTGAATATGTGTCATCAGAAGTGGCTCCTTATCTTGAAAAGTTAGGGGTGAATTTGATTAAAAACGGTGCCGTTTTTATCGATACTTTTCAGTTAAGTACCGTAAAAGGGAGTTTACAGGAAGTGGAATTGCCACAGGGAGGGTACGGTATTAGTAGATATGCTTTTGACGAAATATTGTATAAAAGAGCTTTAGCATGTGGAGTGGATTTTGTTTTTAAAAACGTAACATCAATTTTATTTCAAAATAATGATTTTAAAATACTTACAGATGAAATTGAAAGTTATACTTCAGGTATTGTTATTGGGGCATATGGAAAAAGGTCTATGCTTGATAAACAATTGAAAAGAGAATTTATTCAGCAGAAATCTTCCTGGTTGGGTGTAAAATGTCATTATAAAATAGATGATTTTCCAGACAATTTGGTTGCGCTTCATAATTTCGATGGAGGTTATGGAGGTTTGTCTAAAACAGAAACAGGAGAAGTCAATTTTTGTTATTTGGCTTCTTATGATAATTTTAAATCATTTAAAAATATTGCTGATTTTAATAAGGATGTAGTTGGTAAAAATCCTTATATGTTGGATTTTTTTGACAGAGCAACTCCAGTTTTTGAAAAACCATTAAGCATAGCGCAGATTTCATTTCAGGAGAAAAAACCAGTTGAAGAACATGTGGTAATGTGTGGTGATACAGCGGGTTTAATACATCCTTTGTGTGGGAATGGTATGGCTATGGCTATCCACAGTGCAAAAATTGCTTCAGATTTAATTGTGAAATTTTTTAATAACAAGGGTTTTTCTCGTAAGCAATTGGAGAAAGAGTACACTAAATCTTGGAATACTGTTTTTAAAAAGAGGTTGTGGATGGGAAGACAATTTCAAAAGTTAATGTTAAATACAAAAGTGTTTAACTGGTTGCTTATTTCCTTGGGAAAGTCTCCGTGGCTCTTAAAGTTCATTATAAAACAAACGCACGGAAAACCAATAGTATGCTGAAAAATTTGTCACAACGAAATAAGGATATTGAATTAATGGACAATTTTAAAGGCAGTATTTCTGAATTGCAAGTTGTTCTTAATGATATAAACAGGGTGAATCGTGTTCTCGGAGGGAATTCAATAACAATAAATGCGGTTTTAAGATTAGTAAGTAAATACCCTAAAAAGGAGTACGTTATTGTAGATGTTGGTTGTGCTGAAGGTGCGATGCTTCGGGAAATGGCGTTGGTTTTTAGGAGAAAAGGTATTAAAGCTAAATTTGTAGGGGTTGATTTTAGTAAAGAAGCTTTAATTCTTGGTAGGGAAGCCTCTAGGGGTTTTACTGAAATTGAATTTTTGGAAGAAGATGTGCTAAAGACTGATTTGTCTTATTTAAATATGGATATTGTTGTAAGTACGCTTACATATCATCATTTTACAGACGATTATATTGTAAAATTATCAAATCATTTGGTAAAAATAGTAGGCATAGGTATTGTAGTGAATGATTTACATAGGAGTTCAATTGCATATTCACTTTTTAAATTATTTAGGTTAATTTACATTAAAACAAAAACTGCTAAAATAGATGGGTTGATATCTATTTCTAGAGGTTTTTTAAAATCGGATATTATCAAATACACTAGAAAAATTTCATCTGTAAAACACTCTATTGCGTGGAAATGGGCTTTTAGGTATGTATGGGTAATGGAAGTTAAGCGACTATAAATATGACTCAGACTAAAATTGTTACAGTAGCAAAACAGCTTCCAAAATATAGTAGAAGTACTAAAGATATTTTGCCATTTGTGAATTTGTGGCTTCAAAATCAAGATGATCGTTTTCGTAGAAAAGTGATTAAAATTTTTGAAGGTGCAGGGGTTGATAAGCGATATGGTATAATGAATATTGATGAGGTTTTTAATACTACTTCTTTTGCGGAAAAAAATGCCATTTATGTTCGTGAGATTAAAAAGTTAGGAGTTTCTGTTTTGGAGAAAGCCTTAGGTCAGGCAAACTGGAAGGCTTCTTCTTTGGATTATATTATTACAGTTAGCTGCACAGGGATAATGATTCCCTCTTTGGATGCTTATCTCATAAATGCACTGGGTTTAAGAGAAGATGTTGTAAGGCTTCCTGTTACCGAGATGGGTTGTGCGGCAGGTGTTTCGGGTTTAATTTATGCGCATAATTTTTTAAAGTCTAACCCTGGCAAACGAATAGCTTTAGTGGCTGTGGAGAGTCCTACGGCTACATTTCAGTTAAATGACTATTCCATGGCAAACATGGTGAGCGCAGCAATTTTTGGAGACGGTGCAGCTTGTGTGCTGTTATCATCAGAAAATACGGCGGTTGGTCCTAAAATCATAGGAGAAGAAATGTTTCACTTTAAAAATGCTACACATTTAATGGGGTTCGATTTATCTAATACAGGCTTAAAAATGATATTAGATCAATCTGTTCCGGAGGCAATTGCAAGTAATTTTTCAAAAATCATTCATCCGTTTCTGGAAAAAAATAAATCTTCTATTGAAGAGGTTGGGCATTTGATATTTCATCCTGGAGGTCGAAAAATAGTTCAAACCGTTGATGATTTGTTTGGGAAATTAGGTAAAAATATTGAGGATACCCGTGAAGTTTTACGGTTGTATGGGAATATGAGTAGTGTTACGGTGTTGTATGTTTTAGAGCGATTTTTAAATAAAGATATTGAAGAAGGAGAACAGGGTTTAGTGTTGAGTTTTGGTCCTGGTTTTTCGGCTCAACGGGTATTGCTGGAGTGGTAATTTGTAATAAAATATGGAAACACAAAAAGATAATCAGTGGGTTTTGGTTTTAGGGGGTAGTTCGGGCTTAGGGCTTGCATCTGCTTATAAAATGGCTTTGCATGGTTATAATATAATAATTGTTCATAGAGATAGAAGGTCAGATTTACCTCAAATAGAATTGGAATTTAAAAAGATAAATTCTAAAGGGGTAAGGTTGTTGGTGTTTAATGCGGATGGTTTGAGTTTAGATGGACGAAGTGCTATTATTGATGAAATAAAGAATAATTTTTTGGTTAATGATGTAATAAAAGTCTTTGTACATAGTGTGGCAAAAGGCAGCTTGAAGCCTATGAAAACGGATGGGATTGGTGGGTTGTCAAATCAAGATTTTCAGATTACGACCCAAGCAATGTCCTTTAGTTTGTATGATTGGGTAAGAGATTTAGTTGATGCAAAGCTTTTTGATAAAGATGCACGTGTATTGTCATTTACTAGTGAGGGAAGTAGTAGAGTGATTAAAAATTACGCGGCTGTTTCTGCTGCAAAATCAGCGTTAGAGTCAATAACTAGAAGTATTGCTTTGGAGTTTGCGCCTTTGGGGATTAAGGCAAATTGTATTCAAGCTGGTGTTACGTTGACAAAATCATTTAAGATGATTCCGGGTAGTGATAAAATAAAAAAGCATGCTTTGGAGCGAAATCCAAACAATAGGCTAACCACTCCTGATGATGTTGCTAATGTTGTTTATTTGTTGTCAACAGATGAGGCAAAATGGGTGACTGGAACAGTAATTAAAGTGGATGGAGGGGAAAGTTTGCGTTAAAATATAAATATTAAATCTTTTATTTAAATAAGTAACATTAATTAGTTGATTAATAAATTTTAAAGATACTGTAATTATTTTTTTTAGACAAATCTAAAAGTATATATGAACTATCAAAACATCATAAAAAAATTACCGTATCAAAAACCATTTTTGTTTGTTGATGAGATTTTAGAAATTGACGAAGAAGGAGCAAAAGGCACATATACTTTTAATGAAAATTTGGATTTTTATAAAGGACATTTTAAGAACAATCCAGTTACACCAGGAGTAATTTTAACAGAGTGTTGTGCTCAAATCGGTTTAGTGTGTTTTGGAATTTATTTACTTCAAAAGGCAAACAACCCTAAATTTGATGATAACAATTTTCAAATTGGGTTTAGTAGTTCGCAAATGGATTTTTATAAACCTGTTTTTCCAGGAGAAAAAGTAATCGTGGAGTCTAAAAAAGTATATTTTAGGTTTGGAAAGCTTAAGTGCGAGGTTAAAATGTATAATATAGGCAAAGAGCTTCTTTGTAGGGGAGAGCTATCAGGAATGCTAAAAATAGACTAAAATGCGTAGAGTTGTTATTACTGGCATGGGTGTTTGTGCTCCAAACGGCATAGGATTAGATGATTTTTCCGAAGCTTTGCAGCAAGGTAAAAGTGGTGTTCGATTTCAGCCTAAACTAAAAGAACTTCAATTTGGATGTCAAATAGCTGCAAGTCCATTAATAAAGGAAGGTGTTAAAGAAAAATATTTTACCCCACTACAGTTAAGAGGTCTCAATGCAAGTGGTTTGGTTTATGGAGTTATGGCTGGTGTGGATGCTTGGAATGATGCAGGTTTGTCTAAGTCTATAGGGGATTCTCCTGATTGGGATAGTGGTATTTTGTTTGGAACGGGGATATTGGGTGTAGATAAGTTTAGAGAAGCTATTTACAAGGTAGATGAAAATAATGTTCGTAGACTCGGTAGCACAGCGGTAATGCAAACAATGGCAAGCGGAATAAGCGCGTATTTGGGAGGTATTTTGGGTTGTGGTAATCAAGTTACTACAAATTCATCAGCATGCAGTACAGGTACCGAAGGTGTTTTGATGGCTTATGACAGAATTGTATCGGGAAATGCAGAACGAATGTTAGTGGGAAGTTGTAGTGATAGTGGGCCCTATGTTTGGGGAGGCTTTGATGCTATGCGTATTTTGCCAAGAAAATTTAATGACAATCCAGAGATTGCTAGCAGACCAATGAGTGCAACGGCAAGCGGTTTTGTTCCAGGGAGTGGAGCTGGGGCTATGGTTCTAGAGAGTCTTGAAAGTGCTCAGCAAAGAAACGCTAAGATATATGCAGAAGTGCTTGGAGGGAATGTGAATAGTGGTGGACAACGTGGAGGGGGAACCATGACGGCTCCTAATAATGAGGCCGTTCAGCTATGTATTCAAAAAGGAATGCAAAGTGCCGGGGTGAAATCTTATGAGATTGATGCTATTAATGGTCATTTAACAGCAACGATTAAAGATGCAACTGAAATTGATAACTGGAGTGAAGCACTACAGCTTAAAGGGGGTAATTTTCCTTATATAAATTCATTTAAAGGGGTGATAGGGCATTGTTTGGCTGCTGCAGGCAGTATTGAATGTGTTGGAGCTATTTTGCAATTGACTAACAATCGGATTTTTGGTAATGTAAACTGCGAAGATATTCACCCTGATATTGCTGATAAAATAACGTTAGGTAAAGTTCCGTTAAAAACATTTTCTTTTAAAGCAAATGTAATCGCAAAGGCTAGTTTTGGGTTTGGAGACGTTAATGCTTGTGTTTTTTTTAAAAGGTATGATGATTAATAAATATAGAAATAAATGAATAAAGAAAAGTATCAAAAATTAAAAGAAATAGTTGCAGTGTATCTTCCTGAAGACGTTTCAGTAAATGATATTACAGAAGAAAGTCATTTTATTAATGAATTAAATATCAATTCAGCTAATCTTGTTGATATTGTTTTAGATGTTGAAGATGCTTTTGATATTATGCTTGAAAATGAAGATATGGATCAAATGCAAACTGTAAAAAATGCGGTTGAAATTATTGAAGCCAAATTATCAAATAAGTAAGTTATGAGTGAAATAATCGATTGGGTTAAACATAAATTGAATGTTGAAAAAAAACTTGTTGTAATTTATTGTGTTGTTTATTTTTTATGGGGACTTGGTATGAACTGGTTTGGTGCAGAAGTAGGAATCGCTAAATTTACCTATTGGTGGCAGGTAATTACTTGTTATATTTTATATATGGTACCTATATCATTGTTGTTGCGAAATTTGCCTTTTCATGCGCAATATGCTTACGGTTTGGTAGCAATGGCTTTTTTGGAATTTGGGGGTTACGCAATTGAATCTTCGTATGCCTTTCCGAATAATTTGTTAGATCAGTTTTTTGGAATACGTAACTTTTCTTTGGGTATGGCTTTGTTTTTTGCTTTGTACTTTCCTTTAGGAAATTGGGGTGTTTCAAAAATATACAAAATATTGAATTAAAGTTATTTATGATTTGTATATTCTTGTGTTAATTTAATTCAAAATTGAAAGTAATTTTTACTTCGTTTTCTTCCTTTTCCTTTTTAATTATTACAATGTTATAGTCAGATGATAATATTGTTGAATTGCCAACCAGTTTATTCCGGTTTTTCTTAAAAGTTATAAAAATTGGCTTGCTTATGTTCTTAATAGTTAAATTTCCATGAACAATAAAATTACCGCTATTACCTTCAATTTTTGTGCTCTTAAATTTTATTTTAGGATAGTCATCTTCATTAAAATACTTATCACTTTTTAAAGACCAATTTCTTAAAAAATTTCCTGAATCAAGAGTGCTTACATCTACAGTACCTTCGAAAACCGATTCGGTAATATTACTTAAATTAATTTTTGAAGAAGATTTAAATCCAGAGAGTGTTCCTTTTACTTTTTTAGCAATAAACTCAAAAGTTATATCTGCAGAACTAATTTGCGCAGTTTCCTGAGCATTAAGTGTCAACGCAAGTAGCATTAAAATGGATAGAGAAATAAGTTTTTTCATTTTTCAAGAGTATTTATAGCAAAATAAGCATGTATTGGATAAGTCGGTATAATGTATAAAAATTTCGATTAATTGATTAAATAAAATAAAAATATGGTCATATAAAGCAAAAGTAGTACTTTGGTTATGAACACAATTATGAGATTATGAAGACTTCTAAGCTAGTTTTATTTGGTTTTGGATTTTTTATGATAGGGGTTGTTAACGTGCATGCGCAAAAATCACAGACTACTATCTCAAATAAAACTATTCTACAAACTAATGAAAATACTAATGTAAAAAAGCATACAGTAATGGATAGGTTTGAACCCAAATTAGTTGTTCCTCACGAAGAAAGAATAGCCTTAAAGGAAAAATACAATGAGTTTATTGTTAATGCCAAAGTTGCTATAGATACGCTTCAAATTTCTGACCGTAAAAGAAGAAGACTTTTAAAGGATCTAAAAGAAAGTCCTTTTTCTAATCGGTTATCTAAGGTTATGATGGTAGAAACGCAATTCGAAGAAGATAATTAAAAGATATTAAAGTAATATCAAAATAAAAAACCTCCTTGGACTGTGACAAGGAGGTTTTTTATTTAATGTGTCCGCATTTTTGCTTTTCTTTTAGATAATTGCCGTTCTAAATCGCTAATGGCTTCGGCTATAGAAGCTTCATAGCTGCTATGGCTGGCTTCAGAAAACAATCGTGGCCCTGGAGCACTAAGTCTCATTTTACATATTTTTCCAGTGCTTGGTTCGGATGTATTTTCTTTTTTAAAAAAGACATCAGCTCTAACAATAAAATCATACTTATCCATTAATTTATCAAGCTTTTCAGCTGCCATAATTTCCAGACGATTACTGGCTTTTACATCGTCGTATTCAAAATTTATGTTCATATTAAAACTTTTACTTAAGATAGTTAAATGCTACAGAATATACAAGAATTATTAACAGTTATGTAAGAATTTTTGATGTGAATAAAAGGTTAAATTTTAATAAGATGACATATATCAGGTTGTAATAAGGAGTTAATTTGTTAATTTGCATTTTATAAGAAAATTCCTTCAAATTAAATCAAAGTGAAACATAATTTATCACATAATATGAAAGAGCCTCAAATTCGTAAACCCAATAATGAAAATTGTTTGCACTCCATGGAAAGGAGTTATCAAAAACTGTTGATATTAAAAGGGAAGCTTAGCTCATATGTATATGAACCCCGTACTTATGACTCCTTTGAACAGGCTCAAGAGCTTAGGTACGATCTTGAAAGATTAAGCTTATCTCATTTGGAGATTATGAACTTGGTTAAGGATAAAAAACAATATATAAGCGAAGTGCTAAAAAAATCGATGGATTTATTATTGGAGGCCAAAAAATTAGAAAACGGCATAGAAAGTTATATCTATACCGTTCGTAATTAATATTTAAGAAGATTAATTTAACTTAGTTAACAGAGATTAATTCAACTTCGAAAATTAAAACTGCACCTCCTGGAATACTTCCTCTTCCTTGATTTCCATATCCTAAATGAGAAGGGACGAGTAAAATTCCGCTTCCTCCTTCCTTAAAAAGGGGAATGCCTTCAGTCCAGCCTGCGATTACTTCTCTTAAGTTGAAAGAAATAGGACCATTTCTATTTTCGTCAAAAATAGTACCATCGGTAAAGTAACCCTTATAATTAACAGAAACATTTGAGTCAGCATTTGGTTGACTACCAGTACCTGGTTCGGTAATGATATAATGTAATCCTGACGAACTTTTTTGAGCAGCAAGATTGTTTGTAGCTAAATAATTAACAATTTCTTTTTCATTTTCTGCAACATAATCTATGTCATCTTCCGAACAAGAAAAAACAAAGACACAAGCTAATAATAAGTAAATTTTTTTCAAAGTAATTTTTTTTTGAGTTTCTTCAAATATAATAAAATTCAAAAACGTATTTTTTATTTTTTAATTGACAACAAATAAGCCTGTTTTGCCATTTCCAACTCTTCATTAGTTGGGATAACCAAAACTTTAACTTTAGCATCTACTTTTTGAACTTCTCTAAGACTATTTTGCTTAACTTCATTTTTAACTTTGTCAATTTGAATTCCAAAAATATCTAAGTTTTCACAAACCATTGCTCTTAAAGTGCTAGAGTTTTCACCTATACCCGCGGTAAATATTAGGGCATCAAGTCCGTTTAATGCAGCAGTATAACTTCCTATATATTTTTTTATGCGATACGCTGCAATGTGTAGTGCAAGTTGGCAATCGGTATTTCCTTTTTTTGCTTCACTTTCGATATCTCTTAAATCTGAAAATCCAGTAAGCCCAATAAATCCACTTTCCTTTTGAAGCATTTGATTTACTTTTTCTGATGACAGCTGCAAACTACCCATTAAATAAAAAATAACGGATTGATCAATATCTCCACTTCGAGTACCCATTACTAATCCATTGCAAGGACCAAAACCTAGTGAGTGATCTATACTTTTTCCGTTTTTGATTGCTGTGATGCTACAACCATTACCCAAATGAATACTTATGATACTACTTTTTGGTTTTTGTAGATATTCAATAGCCTGTTCGGATACATATTTGTGACTAGTACCATGAAAACCATATAATCTAATATGGTTTTCATCAGCCAATTGCTTAGGAATTGCATAACGAAATGCTTTTTCAGGAATTGATTGATGAAAAGCGGTATCAAAAATTGCAATTTGAGTTGCTTTTTTAAACAATTCAATAGCTACTTTAACCCCTGTTGCATTTGCGGGGTTGTGTAAAGGTGCTAACGAAGATAAACGTTGTATTTCGTTTAAAACTTTAGAGTTAATCACAGTGGTTTTGTCAAACTTATTTCCACCATGTACAATTCTATGGGCAACAACGTCAATATCATCAGGGTGTTGCAAAACACCTATTTTGTTATCCATTAGCAGTTTATTAATTGCTGCAAGACCATTTTTATGGTTAGATAGCGTATGTAATTCAGAAATAGAATGTTCTCCTGCTTGGTAATGAATTTTAGCGTTGTCAAGACCAATACGTTCTGCTAAACCTTTACAAATAACCTTTGCTTCGGGCATTTGAATAACTTGAAATTTAATGGAAGAACTCCCAGAATTAATAACCAGAATTTGCATATATTGTTTTGTTTTAAACATTTTGAGCTTGAATCGCAGTTACAATTACAGTGTTGAAAACATCTTCAACTGTGCATCCTCTACTTAAATCATTTACAGGTTTGTTTAAGCCTTGCAACATTGGTCCAATCGCCAAGGCACCAGTTTCTCTTTGTACCGCTTTATAGGTGTTGTTTCCAGTATTAAGATCGGGGAAAATTAACACAGAAGCTTGTCCTGCAACATCAGAATTTGGTAATTTACTTTTTCCAACTAGAGGATCCACAGCCGCATCATATTGTATTGGGCCTTCAATTTGTAGATGAGGGTGACTTTGTTTAACGAGTTCAGTAGCCTGTCTTACTTTATCTACTTCCGCCCCTTTACCTGAACTACCAGATGAATAAGACAACATTGCAATTTTAGCTGTAATCCCAAAAGCTTCTGCAGAGGCTGCTGTTGAAATCGCAATTTCCGCTAATTGCTCCGCAGTAGGGTTGGGGTTTATTGCGCAATCTGCAAACGCAGAAACTCGGTTTTCTAAACACATAAAAAATACTGATGAAACTACACCTATTCCTGGCTTGGTTTTTACAAATTGCAAGGCAGGTCGAATGGTATGTTGAGTAGTATGTACTGCACCAGACACCATTCCATCTGCGTCACCTTTATAAACCATCATAGTACCAAAATATGAAACATCTAAAATGGTATCTCTTGCCATATCCATATTCACCCCTTTATGTTTTCTAAGCTCATAAAAGGTTTCTACGTATTCATCTAATTTTGAAGATGTTTCCGGATTAAGGTAGTTGAGGTTGGACCCGTCTAAACCAAGTGACATTATTTTCTTCTCTATATAGTCTACGTTACCTAACAAAGTAATTTCAACAATTCCTAAATTAGTTAGCTGGCATGCAGCTTCCAAAATTCTAGAGTCTTTTCCTTCTGGCAATACAATGTGTTTTTTGTCCTGTTTTGCTCGTTGTAAAAGGTTGTACTGAAACATTCTTGGGGTTGTGCCTTTTGGAGTATAAGTTTTTAAACGCTCTAATAGAGATTCTCCATCAATATAAGTGTCAAATAGTGAAATAGAAGTATTTATTTTTTGCTTACTTTCCGCATATATTTTGGATTTTATATTACCAATAGCATTTGCAGTGTTAAAAGTACCTAGTTTAACAGAGATTATAGGGGTATTAATTTTAAAACCTTCTAAAAGACGCATTATCGAAGGTTCTGGAATAAGACCACCGGTTAAAACAATACCCGAAATTGAGGGATAATTTTCAGACCAATGTGCTTGCAATGCTCCTAAAAGAATATCTGCTCTGTCACCTGGTGTAATTACAAGAGTATTATTGTCTTCTACATGATTTAAATAGTGGTGTAATTGCATAGCGCCAACCCCAAAACGTCCTGTTTGATTATCTAGATAGGTGTCTCCAAACAATACTTCTCCATTTAATTCTTCTAAAATTTCTTTTAGTGTGGGATGAGATAAGTTAACTACTCTAGGAAGAGTATATGCTGTTGCTTTTTCTTTAAGTTCGTCATTTAAATTTTTGTTTACAACCTCCATGTTTTCAGGTCGTACCTTATTGGCGATAACAGCTAAAACTTCAATACCTTTTTGAATGTAGGAGTTAACAGCAGATTCTAGGTTACCACAAAACTCTTCTAATTTTTTTCCAACCGAATTATCTACAAGAATTACGGGAGTGCCAAGGTTTTTAGCTATGGCAGTGTTTAAATCAAATTCAATTACGCTGCTGTCACTAGAAAAGTCACTGCCCTCAACAAGAACAAAATCGAAACGTTTTTCAAAATCTTTGTATTTGGCTATAATTTCATCGAGAATATCTCCTTTACGGCCATTGTTGTACATGTCTATAACTTGACTTTGAGTAAGAGCAAAAGCGTCTTGAGGAACAATATCCAGATTAAAATGAGAAATAACAGTGTGAAGATGATTATCAACGCCTTCTGAGTATACATCATCAATTACAGGTCTGAAATAGCCAACTTTGGCCATTTTTCCTAGAAGTAATTTCATTAATCCTAAAACTACCAACGATTTACCACTGTGAGATTCAAGAGTGGCGATATAAAGAGCTTTTGTCATTTAATATATGATTTATACTACCCCTTTAAAAGGTACAATAATTATACATTCAAAAATATTGCAATACAAATAATGCTAATATGAGAATTGTTAGTTTTTAGTGACGAATAAATTGGTAGAGGACTTTTATGTCTTATTTCAAATACAATTGTATCTAAAATAGGATATTGAAATTGCAAAAAACGCTGCTAAAGTGAATTAGTAGTCAATATAGGTCTTATAATTTTCATTTTTAATTAATTGACTATTAGTTGCTTATTTGTTTTGTCAAGTTTTTTATAAGTTGTTTTTTCCACAGTTTAAGTTTTAAGTGCCTAACTTAAAGTTAAAATATAAAAATGAAGAAGTCATCGTCGTTTACTAAGTTGTTTATAATACTTATTAATTTATGTCTTTTTTCTTGTGGAAGCAGTTCTAATGAAGATGTTATTCTTGAGGAAGAAATGAAAGAAGAGGAAAAGAAAATAGAGGAGGAAGAGGAGCAGATTCCGGTGTATGATTATTCTGGTTTAACACCACCAGAGGCGCCCGAAGGTATGGAGTGGGAGGAAGTTGCTGAATTGTCGGATGAATTTAATGACTCTTTTGATGATAGTAAATGGTTTAAATCTTTATGGAATTATGGTGTTCCAGTACAAATGCGAGCGGAGAATTCAGGTGTTGATGACGGTAATTTATGGATAAAGGCTACATATGATAGTGGAGCAGAAAGATGGTTTGAAACTTCGCGAGTAATGTCTAAAACTCGAATAAACTACCCCATGTATACTGTTAGTCGCATTAAAAATGCACATATATCGGCGTACAATACCTTTTGGTTAAATAATGGTGATATTTCAAATAGAAATGAAATAGATGTTATCGAAAATAACTCTAAACCCTCTTGCAATTGCCAACCTGATTTTCCTTGGCAAATGAACTCACAGTATTTTCACGTTGTAAATGATGATACAAAACGGAATAAAGGAAATTTTGATAACAGGAACCTTTCTGATAATAACCCACTTAAGGGTGTAAAATGGAATGAAGAGTACCACACTTTTGGTGTATGGTGGAAAGATGCTACTAATATTCAATTTTATTTAGACGGGGAGCCTGCTGGTAGTGTTGTTTCTGTTAGAGATTTTACCCGAGAACTAAATATAATTTGGGATTTATGGACCGTAGATGAGCCATGGTTAGGTGGTCTTCCAGAAATTAATGATTTATCAAACGATATGGTTAATACTATGAAGGTAGATTGGATACATACTTATTCGTTAGTTGAAAAGTAATAGTTAGTTTACACATGTTTGTTTTGGCAGTAACCTTCATATGTTGCTGCCTTTTTTATATAATATTTTTTAGCGTAATAGCGTAATTGGAATACACTATTTTATTTTAGTTTTTTACTAAGTTACTTTTTCATGTTAAAGGCTATTCAGATAATTGCCATGTTACAGTTTTTTTATCGTTTATTGTGTTTAAACATAAAAAGTATTACCAAAAACTAATTTTTTGGCTTTTGGTTGTGTTAACGATAGGGGATGACGATTATAATCTTTTTGTGAAACGTGCCAACTGGTTTTTTTCATGATACATTAAGTATTATAAATCAGGGAACGAATTTTTTTGTCTGAAACTTTACATATACATTGTCCCCGGTTGCCGCTAGAATGAGCGCTCTCACTAATTTGTAATTAGTGGCGTACTGAGTATGAAGATAAAGTAACAAAAAATCCCCCGCTCTTCGAAGTTTGTAACTTCGTATAATTAACAACATATTACAACATCGCATAGATAAAAGACAAAAGGTTGTAAAACAACATATAAAACTTTTCTACAATGCCAGTCGTCACGCTTCGAAATTACAAACTTCAAAAGAGCTGTAGGATATCAATTTTGGAAATATTATAAAAAATCCATAGAATTAGGGAATGAAAGCGTTATTAAACAAAAAACAGATTATATTCGCAACAATCCATTAGAAAGTAGGTTTTTTGTACATACTAATTGATTGAAAATATTTGAGTAATTGAAATTTTCAGGATGACCATACTATTTTAGAAATAGATAGTATGGGGTTTTTAGTTTGAGTTACTGCACTTGTGGATACTAGCGTTAGCTGGGGAATTTATATTTCATTAAAAAAGAAGGCGACAAGTTTGGTGGGACTATTTTTTTAAAAAATATTATGAAATTAATACTTACTTTAATATTTACTCTAAATATCAACTGTTGTCATAATTCAACAAATACTCAATGGAATAATTTATTGATTGGAGATTGGCGCGGCACTTACCCAAATGACTACAAAGAAGTTTATTTTAATGGCACATATAGTTATCTTTTTAGCGCTGCTATTGGAGAAATTTATCCCATATATAGATATAAAGTGTCCGATGACAAATTAATTATTTTAAATAACGGTAATAACGAAATTAGAGGTACTAGACAACTAAGCGGATGCAAGTCAAAATTGAACATTAGTAGTGAAGCAGAAGTTGTAACCTATTATAAAATAGATGAAAACACCTATTTACTTTCCGATTATGTTACAGAAAAAATTGATAGAAAAACATTCTTAACGGCTTTTAAACGGCGTATGAATAAATATTACAAACAATATCCCCAACGTTAGCACTAATATACGATAGTTACTTACAAGACAGAGTAAGAAAAAATATAATCAAAGAACCACAACATTACCGTTGTGGTTCTTTGTTTTACTTATGTGAACCATCACAATACGGAGGGTTACTAGTTAATTTACAAGTACATATACTAGCATTTTTTGCGTCATCAACCTGAAAAACTAAACAACCAGGTTTTTCGTGTTTTTTATGTGAACCATCGCAAAACACATTGGTTTCAGAATGTCCGCAAGTACACCATGCGTATTTTTTATCCTTTTCCAAAGCCAATCTTACAGGACTAAATTTTTTATCGCTCATTTTAATGTTTGTTTTTTACAAAATTAAGGGAAACAATAACTCGACTGTATAATCCACTGTAATTTGTATCTAATCCAAATTAATATGCATTTAAATAAAAGTTATATGCTTATTTTAGCAACTGCACTTTTAAAATTACCCTATGCAAATCAACGATAAATCTGGAATAACTGAGTATAAAGCCAAGGCCAACCGTTACGAAACTATGAAATACATCCGCTCTGGTAAGAGTGGAGTATTGTTGCCCGCCATTTCATTGGGGTTATGGCATAACTTTGGATTTGTAGATGATTTACATAAGGGTAGAAATATTCTTAGAGCTGCGTTTGATCTTGGTATTACACATTTAGATTTGGCAAATAATTACGGCCCTCCATATGGTTCAGCAGAGGAAAATTTCGGAACCATTTTTAAAAACGATTTTAAAAGTTACCGAGATGAGTTATTTATTGCAACTAAAGCGGGTTATGATATGTGGCCTGGACCATGCGGAAATTGGGGCTCAAGAAAATATTTAATTTCCAGCTTAGACCAAAGTTTAAAGCGTATGGGTTTAGACTATGTAGATGTTTTTTACCATCATCGTCCTGACCCAAATACTCCATTAGAAGAAACTATGGGAGCTTTAGCAGATATCGTTCGTCAAGGGAAAGCATTGTACGTTGGTATTTCTAATTATCAACCTAAAGAAACCGCTGAAGCAGCAGTTTTACTTAAAGAAATGAAAGTTCCTTTTATCTTGCATCAGGCGAGATATTCCATTTTTGACAGATGGGTGGAAGATGGTTTACTGGATGCTTTAGAAGATAATGGTGTTGGTTGTATTACCTTTTCTCCATTAGCCCAAGGAATGCTTACAAATAAATATGTAAACGGAATTCCAGATGATTCGCGAGCAGCAAAAAACTTTACCTATTTGGAACGCGAACAGGTTGAAAACAATCTTTCTAAAATTGAAAACTTAGCAAAAATTGCTAATGAGCGTGGACAAACTCTTTCTCAAATGGCTATTGCATGGTTATTGAATAGAAAAGCGGTTGCTTCCGTTTTAATTGGGGCAAGTTCGGTACAGCAACTTAAGGAAAACATGGGAGCCTTAAATCAACTAGCTTTTACGGATGAAGAACTAAAACTAATTGATAAAAACTCTTAGTTTTTTAGTAATCGTATAAATCTAAGAAACTTATACACAAATACCTTAAATACTCTATGTGTAAAGTATAGATGCGGTTCTATATGTGACCATAATTGAGTAAACTTTTGAGTTATAAGAGCTTTTGTCCTAGACTTGTGCTTTTCATATTGTAAAGCTAAGAATGAGCATGCAATCATAAACAAAATAGCGCCTAAAATAACATAGATAGGGGATACAGAATGGTTTAAAAATCTATAAATACCAAGTCCCGTAAAACTTCCATATAAAATTATAAAGTGAATAATGTATATGGAGAGTGTACTTTGTCCTAATTGTAGTACGGTTTTATTGTTCATGAATTGCCTGAACAGCATAAAAATTGAAAAAATAACAAGAACATCTCCTAATCGTATAAATAAGTAATTATTATTTTGAATTTCGGTAAACAACTGAATTCCTGTAATTTTTGAAACTCCAAGAAATATGGGAGAGGAGGTGAAAATTAACAACAACCCTGTAATAGCTAGTACTAAAATTGTAATGGGGTAAAATTTACTAGCATCCTTATATCTTTTAAAAACAATAGATAAAAATCCGCCAAAAGCAGCATATCCAAACCAAGGGATTATGGTAAAAACGGAACCATTAATTTTGGTGAAATAATTAGCAAACAATCGCGGTAAAAAAGCAAAAGTACTATCAGCATATAAGGGTTCCAGCGTAAACAGTATAACAGCAATACCAAATAAGATTAACGGAAATAAGTATTTTTTACGAGCGCTTGCTAAAATATAAATGGCAACTATACCAAGAATAGAAAATCCAATACAATGAAGCACATCTACAACATAAAAGGCGTCGTAAAGCTCTCCAATAAAAAGACCAAAAACGTTAACACGTAGTAAATACCCAATAAAAATAAGCTCTAATCCTCGTTTAATTCCTTTTTTAACTCTTGGGTTATTAAAACCTGTTTCTGGGACTCTGATTAGTAAATAGGTAAAAATAAAACCAGAGACTGTAAAGAAAACAGGAGCTGTAATTCCTCTAAAATACTTCCAAACATTAAATACTACATTAGAGTTATCTCTAAAAGCATTATCCAACAAACCATCAATGAAATGCCCTTGCAACATCATTAAAATAGCCCAGGCACGCATTGCGTCTATAAAAAACAGTCTTTTTTTATTGTTGTCCATCAATAAATTTAACTTACCGTATCTCGTTGGTTAAAAGCAGGTTTAGCCGCTTTTGCCGCAAAATTACTCAAAATACTGGTTTGTAAGTAGTATTTGAATTATTTTCGTTGCTCAACCTTGTTATAAACGTACTAATGGCGGAAATATTAGCTTTTGCAGGAAGTAACTCTTCAAAATCAATCAATTATAGTTTAGTTAAACATACGGTTTTTGTATTGCAAAATCAGCAAACGCAAGTATTAAACCTAGCCAATTATCCTTTTCCAATGTATAGCGAGGATTATGAACGAGAAAATGGCTTTTCGAATTCGCTGGTTGAATTTAAAAATGATATTCAGAAAGCTAAAGGTGTTATTATTTCGGTAGCTGAACATAATAGCAATCCTTCAGCATATTTTAAGAATGTTTTAGATTGGTTATCAAGATTAGAACGTAACTGTTTTGAAGGAACAAAAGTGTTGTTAATGGCTACTTCTCCCGGAAAAAGAGGAGGTATTGGTGCTTTGGGAGTAATAGAGGGAATGTTGCCTAGAATGGGAGCGGAGATAGTTTCTACCTTTTCTTTACCCAGTTTTCATACGAATTTTGATGCTGAAAAAGGGATTCTAGACGCAGATTTGGCGAATACCCACAAACAAGCTATTGAAACTTTTTTATCAAAATTGTAAACATATATTGAGAAAAAAAGTTTCTTTTCCAGTTCAAAATCTTCCTCAATTTAAAGAAAATCTTTTGGGTTGGGCTCAGCAGTATTCTGAAATTACTTGGCTAGATAGCAATAATACAGCATCACAATATAGTTCTTTTGATGCTTTACTTGCTGTAGACGGTTTAACTGTACTACAAACAGATACTCAAAATGCTTTTAGTGATTTAAAAGAATATCAAAAGAGTGTTAACGACTATATTTTTGGCTATTTATCATATGATTTAAAAAATGATACTGAGGTTCTTTATTCTAGAAATACAGATGGACTAAAATTTCCAGACTTGTTTTTTTTTCAACCTAAAAAAATTATTCAAATTGTTGGAGACAAAGCTCATTTTGAATATTTAAACATGGTTGCTGATGAAATTGCGGATGATTTTAAAAGCATAAGCAATGGAAAATACACACTTGATACGGTTGAGACTACCAAGAATGTAAAGATTAGGCTTAGCATATTTAAAGACGAGTATTTTAGACGTGTAAGCCAGATGTTAAGCCACATTCATCGAGGTGATATTTATGAAGCAAATTTTTGTCAGGAGTTTTTTGCTAGAGAAACATCTATAGATGCTTACAATACTTACTTAAAATTAAATAGCATTTCAAAAGCTCCATTTTCGTCTTTTTTTAAGTGTAATGATAAATATGCTTTAAGCGCCTCTCCAGAACGATATATCAAAAAGGTAGGAAATAAAGTTATTTCTCAACCTATAAAGGGGACAGCAAAGCGTTCTAAAAATGAAGAAGAAGATAGTGTTCTAAAAAACAGTTTGGCAAACGATAAAAAGGAACGGGCAGAAAACATTATGATTGTTGATTTGGTTCGGAACGATTTATCTAAAAGTGCTCTAAAAGGGAGTGTAACGGTTGAAGAGCTTTGTAAAGTATATTCTTTTGAACAAGTACATCAAATGATTTCTACCATTTCCGCAAATGTATCAGAAGAAAAAAATCCTGTTGAAATTATCCAAGAAACCTTTCCAATGGGTAGTATGACAGGCGCTCCAAAAATTGCGGCAATGAAAATTATTGAGAAACTAGAGCCCTTTAAAAGAGGATTGTATAGTGGAGCTATTGGATATTTTACTCCAGATGGCGATTTTGATTTTAATGTTGTAATACGCAGTATTTTGTATAACGCCTCCGAAGAATACGTTTCTTACGCTGTTGGTGGTGCTATAACTGCTAAATCTGTTCCCGAAAAAGAATACGAAGAATGCTTGTTAAAGGCAAAAGCCATGAGACAGGTACTGGAGAACAACTAGTACATTATTAACTATCTTTACCAAGTGTATAATCGGTTTAAATCACATATAGATACTAACTTCCCAGAACTTAAGAAAAACAAGTTTTTGTTAGCCTGTAGTGGTGGTGTAGATAGTGTGGTTTTAGCACATTTGTGCCATGCATCAAATTTAGATTTCGCCATTGCGCATTGTAATTTTAAGCTAAGAGCTCAAGAAAGTGATGAAGACCAATCTTTTGTTCAGAACTTAGCTGATGACCTAAAAGTAGATTGTTTTATCACACAATTTGATACTAAAAAATATGCTGAAGAGCATAAAACGTCAATACAAATTGCAGCAAGAGAGCTTAGGTATACCTGGTTTGCTGAAATTCAAAAAATAAATAATATTCCAATTCTTACTACAGCTCATCATGCAGATGATGACCTAGAAACATTTATTATTAATCTTTCTAGAGGTACAGGAATAAACGGTTTAACTGGAATACCAAAACAAAACACTAGTCTTGCGAGACCCTTGCTAAATTTTTCAAGAGAACAAATTTTAGCATTTGCTAATGCTCAAAAAATCAATTGGAGAGAAGATGCTTCTAATAACGACACCAAATATCTCAGGAATAAAGTAAGACATAAAATAGTTCCATTGCTAAAAGAGTTACATCCTACTTTTTTGCAAAACTTTCTAAAAACACAAGAATTTCTTAATCAAACTGCTTACGTTACAGAAGCGCATATTGAAAGTTTAAAAGAACAGATTTTTGTATCTGATGACGATGTTATTCGGATAGATGTAAAAAAAATAAAAGAGTTAACACCGATAAAATATTATGTTCACGCACTTTTTAACGATTATAATTTTAAAGAGTGGGATAATGTTATTGACCTTTTAACCGCAATGAGTGGCAAAGAAATATATTCTAGAACGCATAAGCTGGTTAAGGATCGCGATTACTTATTATTGAGTAAAATTGAATCTGAAGAGAATAGTTCATACAAAGTCCAAAAGAACTGTACGTTTCTAAAAGAACCTATTCAAATAACCATTAGGGAAGTAAAAGCGTTGGAACAAGTAACTAGTGATGCACTATATGTAGATAAAAAAACGTTAAAATATCCACTAGTTGTAAGAAAATGGGAAGAAGGCGACTATTTTTACCCATTAGGAATGAAAGGCAAAAAAAAAGTAGCTAAGTTTTTTAAAGATGAAAAAATAGACATCATTTCAAAACAAAAACAATGGTTGCTTTGTTCCGATAATAAAATTGTCTGGGTCATTGGAAAGCGAGCTGATGACCGATTTAAAATAACAGATGCTACTAAAAGTATTTTAAAATTTGAAGTAATTAAATGAAGTATTTAAAGTTTACCATATTACTAGTATTTATTAACCTTTCGGTGTTTTCGCAAGATGACGAAAACCCTATTTTATGGTCGCATACTAGTGAAAAAATATCGGAGACCGAATACGAACTAACGATTACAGCAAAAATTCACGACGAATGGCATTTATATTCACAACATACTGCGGATGGAGGTTCACTACCAACTGAATTTACCTATAATAAACTTAATGAAGATTATGAGTTAATTGGTAAAACAACAGAAAGTGAAACTGAGACCGTTTTTAGTGATGTGTTTGAAGTTGATGAAACGTTTTTTAAAGAAAAAGCAATATTCACTCAAAAAATTAGAATATTAAAACCTGATGTAAAGCAAATAGATTTTGGTATTTTTTATCAGGTTTGTAAAGAAGTATGTCTTACACAGGAAAGAAATTTTGTTTTTTCTTTAACAGGGGATGAAGTCTCCGTTGCTAAAAAAAAGATTGACGAAAGAAGTTTAGCACTTAGTGCAGTTTTAAAATTAGACTTAAAGAATAAAGCATATTTAGAAAAAGATGAAACGCTAGTAAAAGAAACCTCTAGTTTATGGATGATTTTTGGATTAGGTTTTATAGGAGGGTTAATCGCATTACTTACACCATGTGTATTTCCAATGATTCCATTAACTGTTTCTTTTTTCACCAAGAGCTCGCAAAAAAAATCTGAAGGCATTAAAAATGCATTGCTATATGGTTTTTTTATTGTTTTAATTTACTTTTTATTAAGCCTCCCATTTCATTTATTTGACTCTGTGGATTCGCAAATACTAAACAGCATAGCAACAAACATCTGGTTAAACTTACTCTTCTTTGTAATTTTCATGTTTTTTGCATTTTCGTTTTTTGGGTACTATGAGTTAACGCTACCTAGTTCATGGGCAAATAAAATGGATGCTGCTTCATCAAAAGCAGGAGGAGCGCTTGGTATATTTTTTATGGCAATTACGCTTGCCATAGTATCTTTTTCTTGTACGGGGCCTATTCTGGGAGGATTGTTAGGTAGCACAACACTTGCAATTGGTGATGTTGCCACAAATTTATCGGCTGGAATGACCGGGTTTGGCGTGGCTTTGGGCTTACCATTTGCTTTATTTGCACTTTTTCCTGCTTGGTTAAATTCACTTCCAAAATCTGGAGGATGGATGACAACTGTGAAAGTTGTTTTAGGGTTTTTAGAAATAGGCCTAGCATTAAAGTTTTTATCAAATGCCGATTTAGTAGGACATTGGGGCATATTAAAAAGAGAAATATTTATTGGTATTTGGTTAATCTTGGCGTTGTTAATGATGCTCTATTTGTTTGGAGTTTTTAGATTTCCGCACGATGAGTGCAAACAAAAAATATCTGTTGCTAGAAAAGGAGTAGGGGTGTTAACTTTAGCTTTTACAATTTATTTAAGTTTAGGACTCACAAAAATTTCTAATTTAAAATTATTAAGTGGCTTTCCTCCTCCAGATTTCTATAGCATTTTTGAAAAGGAGACAGATTGTCCACTTGGATTGGATTGCTATAAAGATTTTGATGAAGGTTTAGCAGAAGCAAAAAAGAAAAATAAGCCCATTTTACTAGATTTTACAGGTTGGGCATGTGTTAACTGTAGAAAAATGGAAGAAAATGTATGGAGCGACCCTAAAGTTTATAATCAACTTAAAGAAAACTTTATATTAATATCGCTGTATACTGATGACCGTCAAGAACTTCCTAAAGAGCAGCAGTTCAATTTTCAGTTTAATTCTGGTAGAATAAAAACCATTGAGACCATTGCGCACAAATGGGGAACTTTTCAGGAAGCTAACTTTAATAAAGTATCCCAGCCCTTTTACGTATTGTTGTCTCCTGACCTGGAAATTTTAAACACACCTATGCAAAACACCGATGTAGATACCTATTTCAATTGGCTATCTAAAGGAGTTTCAAATTTTAACAAAAAAAGTAAAGCCTTAGGTTACTCAGAATCAAACTCTCTAGAATAATCCCTGTTTTAAGCTCTTTTTTTATCCTTTAAATTCCGTTATCTTTAGTACTGCTGCAAAACCAAATCTGAGTGGCATTATTTAAATGAGGAAGTTAAAAAAAATAGGAAAAATTATAGTTGCCTTGCTGTTGCTAATAGCCATGGCATTGCTTGTGGTTGTGTATACATTAAAACCAAAGTATAGCGGTGAAAAAAAACTGGTGAACCTATCTAACCAGGTTGAAGTTTATTACGATACTTATGGTATTCCTCATATTTACGGTAAAAACGAAATCGACGCCTATAGAGCTTTTGGGTATGTACATGCGCAAGACCGCTTATGGCAAATGGAAATTCTAAGAAGAATAGCTAGTGGAAGACTGTCTGAAGTTTTTGGAGAAAAATTAATTGGAACAGATAAGTTTTTTTTGGCATTGGGTATTGATGAGGAAAGTATTAAAGCAGCCAATGCTCTTGATAAAAAAAGTGAAACTTATGCTTTATCGCAGGCATATTTAGATGGTATAAATCAGTTTCTTAATGAAGGGCCTACACCTGTAGAGTTTTATTTAACAGGTGTTGAAAAAAAACCTTTTACACTTAAAGACATTTATAACACCATGGGATATATGGCTTTTAGTTTTGCCATGGCGCATAAGACCGACCCACTTTTGAGTAATGTTAAAAACGAATTGGGTGATGAATATGTAAACGATTTACTTTTTCCGAATAAAGAGTTTCCTGCTTTAATATTAAAAAATCACAAAACTGAACCTTCCGATTCCGTTAAAAACAACATTGTTGCTACGGTGAATAAGGCACTCGGTGCATTAGCTATTCCTTTATTTGAAGGTAGTAATAGTTGGGTAATTTCTCCTGAAAAGACAAAAAATAGTAAGGTAATATTTGCAAATGACCCTCATATAGGTTTTTCGCAACCCTCGGTTTGGTATGAGGCACATTTAAGTTCGCCTACCTACGAAAAATATGGTTATCACCTTGGTGGTGTTCCGTTTCCGTTGTTAGCTCATGATAGAAATTTAGCTTACGGTATGACCATGTTTGAGAATGATGATGTAGATTTTTATTACGAAAAACAACATCCAACCGATAGTACCAAGTATAAATCAGATACCATTTGGAAAACTTATGAAGTAAAAACTAAAACTATTAAAGTTAAAGATATAGCCCCGGTTTCCTTTACATACAAAAAAACAGAACGAGGCCCTGTTTTAAATGGAATTATGAACCAAATTGATGGGGAGAAAAACCCAATTTCAATGTGGTGGACATATACCAACGTTAAAAATGAGGTTATGGATGCTGTATACGAAATGTCACATGCCGAAAATATTACTCAGTTTCAAAATGCACTACCCAAAATACATGCTCCAGGATTAAGCATAATGTATGGTGATGCCAAAGGTAATGTTGGGAGATGGGGAACAGCAAAATTATATGAGATTCCAGATAGCACGAATACGAAACTGATATTGCCATATAACGCTAAACTTGGTACATCAAAACAATATTTAGACTTTAATCATAATCCAAGTGCAATTAACCCACCATGGAAATATGTTTATTCAGCCAATAACCAACAAGATTCTGTGACTGGAAGCTTATATCCTGGATATTATTTACCCGATAATAGAGCAAAGCGTATTGTTAGTTTATTAGAGCCTAAAAATGACTGGACAAAAAATGAGGTTAGTAAAATGATTATTGATGCAAACTCTCCCGTGCATACAGCTGTCATTACCGATTTGCAAAAACTCATTGATTTTAAGGCTTATCCTGACATTCGGTTGGATGTTTTGGACAAATTATATGCTTGGAATGGCGAAAATCAGATTGACAATGTGGAGCCAACAATTTATCATGCTTGGATTTATAGCATTTTAAAAAATACGTTTAAAGATGAATTAGGAAACGAAAAGTTTGAACAACTTTTGTCCACGCATTTAGTTAAGAAAACAATAGCACCTATTATAACCAAAGAAAATTCAGTTTGGTGGGATAATACTAAAACGGATACTCTTGAAACTAAAAAGCACATTATAAACACCTCACTTATTCAAGCCGTTAGTCAATTAGAAAAGCGTTTTGGAAAGGATGTTTCCGGCTGGAAGTGGCGTAAAGTGCATACATTAGAACATGAGCATCCTATAGGTCAGGTAGACGCTTTACGATCATTCTTTAATGTAGGTCCGTTTGCCGTTAATGGCACAAGAGAGGTTATTAATAATATGGGGTTTACTTACACTGAGAATGGTAACTACAAAGTAGGTTCTGGTCCATCAACAAGAAGAATAATTGATTTTTCTGATATAGAAAACAGTTTAAGTATACTGCCAACTGGGCAATCAGGAAATCCTTTTAGTAAACACTATGAGGATCAAGCTACTATGTATAATAATGGCGAATTTAGAAAAATGATGCTCAATGAAAAGGGAATAAAATCAACTTCAAAATCTTTACTTATATTTACCACAAACTAACCAGGTAAATGCTTACAAAAATATATGGTAGCGCTGTTTTTGGCGTGGAGGCCACCACTATAACTGTAGAAGTAAATATTGATAAAGGTATTGGATATCATCTCGTTGGATTGCCAGACAACGCAATTAAAGAGAGTAATTATCGTATAGCCGCAGCGCTTTTAAATAATGGATATAAAATTCCAGGAAAGAAAATTACCATAAACATGGCGCCAGCTGATTTGCGTAAAGAAGGTTCCGCTTATGATCTTACGTTAGCGCTGGGTATACTTGCAGCATCTAATCAAATTAAGTCTGAAAATATTGGTAAATATATTATTATGGGCGAACTTTCATTAGATGGAAGTCTTCAACCTATAAAAGGAGCATTGCCTATTGCCATAAAAGCACAAGAAGAAGGTTTTACTGGATTTATTTTACCAAAAGAAAATGCACGGGAAGCAGCTATTGTGTCAAAACTTAAAGTATACGGTGTAGATAATATTAGTGAGGTCATCAACTTTTTTGATAAAGGAGAACAAATAGAGCAAACTATAGTAGATACCAGAACAGAATTTTATAAAAGCCTGGATTTTCCTGAATATGATTTTGCTGATGTAAAAGGTCAAGAAAGCATAAAAAGATGCATGGAGATTGCAGCAGCTGGTGGACACAATATTATATTAATAGGTCCTCCGGGAGCAGGAAAAACAATGCTTGCCAAAAGGTTGCCATCTATTTTGCCCCCAATGACATTACACGAAGCTTTAGAAACCACCAAAATACATAGTGTTGTTGGCAAAATAAAAAATATGGGACTAATGAATCAACGTCCATTTCGTAGTCCGCATCACACAATTTCGGATGTTGCTTTAGTTGGAGGAGGTGCATATCCGCAACCGGGTGAAATATCGTTATCACATAATGGTGTATTGTTTTTAGATGAACTTCCTGAATTTAAAAGAGGGGTGTTAGAAGTTATGCGTCAGCCATTAGAAGATAGAGAAGTTACCATATCGCGAGCTCGTTTTACAGTTACTTACCCAAGTAGTTTTATGCTTGTTGCAAGCATGAATCCGAGTCCAGGAGGTTATTTTAATGACCCAGATGCCCCGGTGACATCTTCACCAGCTGAAATGCAACGATATTTAGGCAAAATATCTGGTCCGTTGTTAGATAGAATTGATATTCATATTGAGGTTACTCCCGTTCCTTTTGAAAAATTATCGGAAGACCGTAAGGGAGAAAGTAGTGTTGACATTCGTAAAAGAGTAACTGCCGCTCGTGAAATACAAACTAAGCGTTTTCAAGAATTAGAAAACGTACATTATAATGCGCAAATGAACACGAAACAAATTCGGGAATATTGCAAGTTAGATAATGCTTCAAAAGAATTATTAAAAAATGCTATGGAACGTTTAAACCTATCAGCAAGGGCGTATGATAGAATTTTAAAAGTTGCAAGAACGATTTGTGACTTGTCCAATGAGGAAAACTTAAATGGAAACCATATTTCAGAGGCAATTCAGTACAGAAGTTTAGATAGAGAGGGGTGGTTGGGGTAGTTTAATGCGACAGAATTTGGCTACAAATAAAATGTATCTTATATTTATAGCAAACCATTAATAAGACACTAAAACCAACCATTGATTATGAAAAAACTGTTAATACCAAGTGTAATTATACTTTTAATTTTGGTTGCACTGTCAATTGCTGCACCTAACTATCAATTTGAGTTAAATACCAATACAACTTATTATGTATTACGAATTGTAGATATCACACTATTGTATTTGATTCTAGGTTTAACCTTTACTGCGGTATCTTGGATAATAAATTTCCAAAAGCATGGAGGACAAGAGTATAATGAATAATATAGCTACCGGATAACTATTCAATTATTCTAAAATCATCATTTCCATTATCGTCTCCTTCAATACTGGTTGAAAAAAGAATATCTTTAAAAATATAAGCGCTAATAAGTACAATGCCCACCAGTATTAATGGAATGGCATAAGCACCATTTAATACTTTTAAAAATCCTCCAATAATTAACAGCAATGTTCCCACAACCATAATCATGTTCCATATGATGTATGAGCCACTATTTTTTGAACGTAAATCGTAGTCCAAAAAATAAGCCGTTCCTTCCATAACTGTCCAGATAACAAACGCTAACGCTGCGGTTATTTGAAAAAATATAGTGTATGAAAAATCTAATGTTCTAAATATTCCGGTTAGCATCCAAAAAATAACCAAAACTAGTTTTACGTAATCAATGAATTGCTTTTTTTCCTTTTTGTAAAACCGAATACCGTATAGAATGCTTATAGAAAAAAATGACACTAATAATACGGTAGATGCAAAAGGCATTGCAGTAGTTTTCATTAGAATTCCAGCAATTAAAACTAAAATAGAAATTCGCAATGGTGCTGTCAATATTTTTCTATAAGCCGTCATAACATTTTGTTTTTAGATTACTTTAATATTGGCTTTTAAGCCCTCCATAATACCTATAATGTTGTTTACAGTTTCGTTTAAATAATAACGAATTAATATATGTGGTATGCGAATTGTGGTAAATCCATTTTTGAACGAATGCATGTCGCCTTCGAGATCATTCATGGCTTGTTCATGAGTCATTAACCCATTTTCAGTTTCAATTTCAATATTTAGTTTAACTCTTGAAATTGCTACATCTATTGATTTTTTTCCATCCCACCATTCCAGCATTGCACTTACTCCAGCTTCTTTAAGTCCGTAGTATAGTTGCACAGCTTCTAATGGTGTGTTGTTCAATTCAATTAATTTCTGCATACGCGAATAATGCTTCTCGCAAAGCTCAACGCCTATAGTGTCCATTGCATTTTTATGATTTAGATAATCAAGTTCCTTTTTACATTCTAAGCAGACCATTTAAAATTTAGTTTATTAAGATTTGGGATAATTATAACCACATAAAAATTCAATTATTATACTCTTTCGATGTATGACATCCCACTTTTAGACGAACTGCATTTTTTTAGATGAACTGCATCTTAAATGTTAAAATAACTTTACAAAATTTAGACTTTTACCTACAGAATTATATATTTACTATAATTATAACCCGCCAAGTTTTATGTTTAAGAAAATAGGACCAGGAATTCTTATTGCTGCTGCTTTTATTGGTCCAGGGACTGTAACCGCCTGTACGTTGGCTGGAGTCAGTTTTGGTTATGCACTGCTTTGGGCGATGTTATTTTCTATAGTTGCAACTATTATTTTACAGGAAATGTCTGCACGATTAGGTCTAGTATCACAAAGAGGGCTGGCGGATATTATAAAACAAGAACTTACAACTCCTTGGGTAAAAAAAATGGTAATTGGAATTATATTGGCTGCCATTGTTATAGGTAATGCTGCCTACGAGGCTGGTAATATTGGAGGAGCTACATTAGGGTTAGAAGCTATTTTTGGAAATGAATATACTAAGGTATATCCTTTTATTATAGGGGTGGTAGCTTTTATTCTCTTATTTATAGGGAATTATAAAACCCTCGAAAAAATATTTGTTACCTTGGTTTTACTAATGAGCATTTCCTTTTTGCTCACCGCAATAATTACCAAACCTAATATATCAGAAATCGCTAAAGGGTTATTCGTACCTTCCATGCCACCAGAAAGCCTATTAATGGTCATTGCTTTAGTGGGTACAACTGTGGTGCCATACAATCTTTTTTTACATGCTTCAATAGTAAGTGAAAAGTGGAAGTCTACTGATTACTTAAAAACAGCCCAAAGAGATACAATTATATCATTAACAATAGGAGGGGTAGTTTCTATGGCTATTGTAATAGCTGCGTCAAGTATTCCTGGCAATGAAGTTACTTCAGTAATGGATTTAACTAAAGGATTAGAGCCATTATATGGAAATAGTGCTAGATATTTTATGGGAATAGGGCTTTTTGCTGCGGGAGTAACATCGGCAATTACAGCGCCTCTTGCCGCCGCATATGTAGCTAATAGTTGTTTCGGGTGGCAAGCTGGTTTAAAGGATATTAGATTTAGACTCGTATGGATTACTATTTTATTTTTAGGGGTGTTTTTTCTTTCCTTTGGAATACAACCTATTGAAATTATAAAGTTTGCTCAAGTGGCAAATGGTATTCTACTGCCTGCTACTGCTGTTTTTCTACTTTGGGTTACGAATAAAACATCGGTAATGGGAACTTATAAAAATTCAGTTTTACAAAATACTATTGGCGTTATTATAATAGGGCTAACACTATTATTGGGAATAAAAAGTATATTAAAAGTCTTTGAAGTATTCTAAAATGGGAATCCAAATAGATATAAATAGTGATGTAGGAGAGGGGATTAATAATGAATCTGAGATTTTTAAATATATATCTTCATGTAATGTTGCATGCGGCGGTCATTATGGAGATGTGGATTCGATGAGGTTAATTTCGATTTTAGCTAAAAAGAACAATGTAAAAGTTGGAGCGCATCCTTCATATCCTGATAAAGAAAATTTTGGCAGGCTTACTATTAAAATGAGTCCTAACGATTTTATTACTGAAATAGAAGCGCAAGTAGATACATTTTATAAAATATTATGTGAATCTGAAATAGTAATTCATCATATTAAACCTCATGGAGCTTTGTATAACGATTTGGTTAAAGACGAAGGTTTGGCAAATTCTTTTTTGGAAGCAATAAAGCAGTATAAAAATGATGTTTTTTTATATGTGCCTCCAAATTCTATTATTAAAACTTTAGCATTACAAAAAGGCTTTAAAATAAAAGTAGAGGCTTTTGCTGATAGAAACTATAATAATGATTTAAGCCTTGTTTCTCGAAAATTAGATGAAGCTTTAATAGAGGAGTCTCAACAAGTTTTGCAGCACTTATTGTTACTGGTTAACAATCAGGTTAAGACAGTTACGAAAAAACTTATTCCCATAAAAGCGGAAACTTTTTGTATTCATGGAGATACCCCATCAGCTTTAAAAATATTACAATATCTTTCTGTAAAATTACCCGAACATAATATAGTTGTTAGAAAATGATAGATTATGCTATATCCATAAAACCGTTTGGTTCAAAAGCCATGTTAGTAGAATGGCCCAATAAGGTTGATGAGGATGTTTTAAAAGACATTTTAAACTTTTCCAATTATTTAAATAAGAACTGTCTAAAGGAAGATGATTGGGATATAGTACCCGCATACAATTCGTTAACATTAATAAGTAGAAATGATGATATTAATAGTGATGAGTTTATAGCAAAATTGCAAAAATGGTATGCTCACAAAAAAAACTCAGAATCCGTTCAACGCTATTTATGGAAACTACCTGTATGTTATGATTTAGAATTTGGAATAGATCTTTCAGAGGTTGGAGAAAAGCTAAACTTAAGTATTGACCAAATTATTCAGGAACATACAAAACATCAGTACACTGTATATGGTATAGGCTTTTTGCCTGGTTTTATGTATTTAGGAGGGCTTCCAAAACACTTGGAAATTCCAAGAAAATCATCACCGCGATTAAAGGTTGTAAAAGGAGCTGTTGGCTTGGCAGAAAAACAAACTGGTGTATACCCGCAAAATTCCCCAGGAGGATGGAATATTATTGGAAACTGTTTGGTTCCATTGTTCTCTCCGCAAAAAGAAGAACCGTGCTTTGTTAATGTTGGGGATAAAGTCCAATTTTATGCTATTGAAAAAGCGGAATATGAACTTCGGAAAATTGAAATTGATGTCGGAATATATAACCTCGAAAAAGTAAGAATTGATGCTTAAAGTTTTAAAACCAGGTTTTTTTTCAACAATTCAAGACAACGGTAGGTATGGTTTGTTAGATAAAGGAGTTCCTGTTTCTGGTTATATGGACGCTTTTTCGGCATCTAAACTCAATAAACTTCTTGAAAATGAGAAGGATAGTGCTATGATAGAAGTTACTATGACTGGGCCTCAACTTAAGTTTACCAAACCAACAACAATTTGTGTTGGAGGTGCATTATTTTCTGGAGCTATAAATGAAACTCCTATTTTAAACTATAAATTATACACTGTAAATTCTGGAGATATTGTTTCTTTTGGAAAATTAGATAAAGGTTTTCGAGCTTACATTGCAATAAAAGGAGGGTTTCAGACAAAAAAAATATTAAATAGCAGGTCTTTTTTTCAACCTATTACCCAATTTAGTAGCATCAAAAAGGATGACGAAATTGGATATGAAACCGTAAGTGATTTTAAACCCAAAATATCAGAGTTAAAAATAGACTCACATTTAAATATTAAGAATATTCAGGTATTCAGAGGGCCTGAATTTGATTTACTTAATGATAAACAATTGGAAGAAATTTTTGCTAAGGAATTTTCTGTATCCAAGGAAAACAACAGAATGGCCTATCAGCTCAAGGAAACCATTACAGGGCTTAAATTTTCCATGTTAACTTCTGCTACGCAGCCAGGAACTATACAGTTAACACCAGCAGGAAAACTCATTGTTTTAATGAAAGATGGACAAACCACGGGTGGATATCCTCGCATTTTACAATTGTCGGAAAAAGCTATTTCTATTCTGGCTCAAAAAAAATATGGAGATGAAATTTCTTTTAAATTGGAATAATATTTTGCCATAATATTTTTTTTAACTAAAATTGTCCCAATGAAAGTAAAAAGTATTTTAATCAATGTCATTGTTATTGTCTCTTCACAGAGATGATATAGATTTCTATTGATTTTAAAGAAGCCTGTATCATATGTACTGATACAGGCTTTTTTATGTAGATAATTTAAACTAATGAATATGATATACAAAGTGCTATTAAATAATTGATTTTCAGATATTTAAAATAAATTGACAGGGATTGAATTTAGACATAGAATACCTGTTAAAATATTAAGGTTTATTAATGATTTATATTTGATTCACTATAAATAATGTAGTGATTTTATTGAATACATAGAAAAGTCTCAGATGGAATTAAATAAATACAGTAAAAACGTAACACAAGACCCAACGCAACCAGCAGCACAAGCAATGCTATATGCGATTGGTTTTAAAGATGAGGATTTTAACAAACCACTAATTGGTATTGCTAGTACTGGGTATGAAGGTAACCCTTGTAACATGCATTTAAATGATTTAGCCAAATTAGTTAAAGATGGGGTTAACTCTAAAGAAACTGTTGGTCTTATCTTTAATACAATTGGGGTTAGTGATGGTATTTCTATGGGAACACCAGGAATGCGTTTTTCTTTACCTTCAAGAGATATTATTGCCGATTCTATGGAAACCGTAGTGCAGGGGATGTCGTACGATGGTTTAGTAACTGTTGTAGGATGTGATAAAAATATGCCCGGAGCCTTAATGGCTATGTTGCGTTTGAACCGCCCTTCCATATTAGTTTACGGAGGTACAATTGCTTCAGGTTGTCATAACGACAGAAAATTAGATATTGTTTCTGCGTTTGAAGCATGGGGAGAAAAAGTTGCAGGTACCATGGAGAACGATGAATATCGTGAGGTAATTAAAAAATCTATTCCAGGAGCAGGAGCCTGTGGTGGTATGTATACCGCTAATACCATGGCTTCAGCAATAGAGGCATTGGGTATGTCTATGCCATACAATTCATCTAACCCAGCAATAAGTAATAACAAAGAAGAAGAATGTATCGCAGCTGGTAAGCAGATGCGAATTCTTATTGAAAAAGATATTAAACCTTTAGATATAGTAACACGTAAGTCATTAGAAAATGCAATTCGTTTAGTTACGATAATGGGAGGTTCAACCAATGCAGTACTGCACTTTTTAGCAATTGCTAGAGCTGCTGATATTGACTTTACATTAAAAGATTTCCAACATATTAGTGACACAACGCCATTTATTGCGGATTTAAAACCAAGTGGTAAATATTTAATGGAAGATGTACACCGTATTGGTGGTATACCAGCAGTATTAAAATATTTACTAAAAAATGGAATATTACATGGTGATTGTTTAACCGTTACTGGAAAAACACTTGCTGAAAATCTTGAAAGTGTTCCAGATTTGGAAGAAGGACAAGATGTTATTATGCCATTAGATAAGCCTATAAAAGCTACTGGTCATTTACGTATGCTATATGGAAATTTAGCAAGTAATGGTTCTGTGGCCAAAATAACAGGTAAAGAAGGTTTAATATTCAAAGGAACAGCTAAAGTATTTAATAGCGAGTATGATGCTAATGATTCCATACGTGCTGGAAAAGTACAAAAAGGTGATGTCGTCGTCATTCGCTACGAAGGACCAAAAGGAGGACCTGGTATGCCAGAAATGTTAAAGCCAACCGCAGCAATTATGGGTGCAGGTCTTGGAAAAGAAGTTGCTTTAATAACTGATGGTCGTTTTTCAGGAGGAACACACGGTTTTGTTGTCGGACATATTTCTCCAGAAGCTCAAGAAGGTGGTACAATCGGACTTGTTAAAGACGGTGATGTTATTACTATTGATGCTGAGACAAATCAAATTAATGTAGCGGTTTCTGATGAAGAATTAGCCAAAAGGAAAGCTGCCTGGGTAGCTCCAGAATTAAAATTTAAAAAGGGTGTGCTATACAAGTATGCACGCTCTGTATCATCTGCAGCACAAGGATGTGTTACTGATGAGTTTTAAAATAAAAACTAATTAAAATCCTATTGAGATTTAAGTATACTCAAAAATAGGTTATAGCTTATGGAAACATTGAAAGCAGTAAAAACGGAAACAAAAAATAAAAAAACGATGAGAATTAGTGGTGCTGAAGCTATAATACATTGTTTATTGGCAGAAGGAGTAGATTTATTATATGGTTATCCAGGTGGTGCAATTATGCCTGTTTATGATGAACTATATAAGTTTCAAGATAAATTAACGCATATATTAACACGTCATGAGCAAGGTGCTACGCATGCCGCTCAAGGTTATGCAAGGGTTACCGGTAAGGTTGGAGTTGCTATGGCGACTTCGGGCCCTGGAGCTACAAATTTGGTAACTGGTATTGCAGATGCTCAAATAGACTCAACTCCAATGGTGTGTATTACGGGTCAGGTGTTTAGACACTTACTTGGTTCCGATGCCTTTCAAGAAACGGATATTATTGGAATCTCCACTCCCGTAACTAAATGGAACTATCAAATTACAAAAGCTTCTGAAATTCCAGAAATTATGGCAAAAGCATTTTTCCTTGCCCGCTCTGGAAGACCTGGACCAGTTTTGGTAGATATTACTAAAAACGCTCAATTAGAAGAGTTTGACTTTAGTTATGAAAAATGTACTGGTGTACGAAGTTACAAACCTGTTCCAAAACCAGAAATATCGGCAATAGATGAAGCGGCTGAATTAATAAATAAGGCTAAAAAACCTTTTATAGTATTTGGTCAAGGTGTTATTTTAGGAGAAGCGGAAGAAGAATTAAAAGCTTTAGTAGAAAAAGCTGGTATCCCTGCAGCATGGACTATTTTAGGATTATCTGCTATGGATACGGATCATCCGTTAAATGTAGGTATGGTTGGTATGCATGGTAACTACGGACCAAACATTCTTACCAATGAATGTGATGTTCTTATTGCAATAGGTATGCGTTTTGATGATCGCGTTACTGGTAGATTAGATGATTATGCAAAGCAAGCTAAAGTAATTCACTTTGAAATTGATCCAGCGGAAATCAATAAAAATGTAATGTCCGATGTTGCCGTTTTAGGAAATTCTAAAGAAACATTATCATTAATACTACCAAAAATTAATGAAAATAAGCATGAAGCTTGGCACAATGAGTTTAAGGAAAAATACAAAATTGAATTTGACCAAATAATTCAACCACAACTAAACCCATCAAAGCCAGGCTTAACCATGGGTGAGGTATTAAAAGAAATAAATATTGCTTCTGAACATAAAGCGGTTATTGTTTCAGATGTTGGACAACATCAAATGTTTGCTTGCAGATATGCTAAGTTTAAGCAGTCTAAAAGTAATGTTACCTCAGGTGGTTTAGGAACCATGGGCTTTGCTTTACCAGCTGCTATTGGAGCCAAAATGGGAGCAATGGAGCGCGAAGTAGTTACTATTATTGGTGACGGTGGTTACCAAATGACTATACAAGAATTAGGTGTGATTTTTCAACATAACATTCCAGTAAAAATCGTAGTTCTTAATAATGAACACTTAGGAATGGTTCGTCAATGGCAAGAATTATTTTTTGACAGTAGATATGCTTCAACCGTGATGACAAATCCAGATTTTGTAAAAATAGCTGAAGGATATCATATTAAGGCAAAAAGAGTTTCTGAGAGGGAAAACTTAAAAGAAGCTGTTCAAGAAATGATGGCCTCAAAAGACCCTTATTTCTTGGAAGTGCGTGTTGAAAAAGAAGATAATGTATTTCCAATGATTCCAGCAGGAGCATCGGTTTCGGAAATTAGATTGAAATAATTAAGTAAGATTAGAAGAATCCATGGAAAAAGAAACATTTACCATATCGGTTTATTCAGAAAACAATGTTGGATTACTAAATAGAATATCAGGAATTTTCCTTAAACGTCATGTTAATGTTGAAAGTTTAAATGTTTCTAAATCAGAAATAGATGGCGTTTCAAAATTCACTATAGTAATTATTGAAACATATGAAGCTGCAAGGAAAATTGTAGGTCAAATTGAAAAACAAATTGAAGTTATAAAGGCTTATTTTCACACAAATGATGAGACTATTTACCAAGAGTCCGCTTTGTTTAAAATTAAGTCTAGCTTGTTATTTGATGAACGTCAAATTCAGAATATAATAAAAGAAAGTAACTCTCAAATTGTTACCGTTTCAAGAGACTTCTTTGTACTGTCAAAAACAGGAAGACGTAGCGAAGTTGATGAAATGCACAGTCAATTGGAACCTTTTGGAATTATGCAGTTCGTACGTTCGGGCAGAATAGCCATAACTAAGGCCGAAATGCCTATATCAACATTATTAGAAGAATTCAACCTAAATAAATAAATTAAAACACATAAATAAGTATTCAAAATGGCAAATTACTTTAATACATTATCGTTAAGAGATAAGCTAACTCAATTGGGGAAATGTAGATTCATGGAGTCTAGTGAGTTTTCTGATGGTGTATCTGCTTTAAAAGGGAAAAAAATCGTTATTGTTGGCTGTGGAGCTCAAGGTTTAAATCAAGGTTTAAACATGAGAGATTCTGGTTTAGACATTTCTTATACATTAAGAGAAGCTGCAATAAAAGAAAAAAGACAATCTTTTATTAACGCATCTGAAAATGGTTTTACCGTAGGTACTTACGAAGAACTAATTCCTCAGGCAGATTTATTAATTAATCTTACGCCAGATAAGCAGCACACAAATGTTGTTAAAGCAGTTATGCCTTTAATGAAAAAAGGCGCAACGTTATCATACTCTCACGGATTCAATATTGTGGAAGAAGGTATGCAGGTTCGCGAAGATCTTACTGTAATTATGGTAGCTCCTAAAAGTCCAGGTTCAGAGGTAAGAGAAGAATACAAAAGAGGTTTTGGTGTGCCAACTTTAATTGCGGTACACCCAGAAAATGATCCAGAAGGAAAAGGTTTAGAGCAAGCAAAAGCTTATGCTGCTGGTACAGGAGGAGATAGAGCAGGTGTATTAGAATCTTCTTTTGTTGCTGAAGTAAAGTCTGATTTAATGGGTGAGCAAACTATATTATGTGGATTGCTACAAACAGGATCTATTCTTTGTTTTGACAAAATGATTGAAAAAGGTATTGACGCTGGTTATGCTTCTAAACTTATTCAGTACGGATGGGAAACTGTTACAGAAGGTTTAAAATATGGTGGTATTACTAATATGATGGACCGTTTGTCTAATCCAGCAAAAATTAAGGCTTTTGAATTATCTGAAGAATTAAAAGATATTATGCGCCCACTGTTTCAAAAGCATATGGATGACATTATGGAAGGTGAGTTCTCTAAAACAATGATGGAAGATTGGGCTAATGATGATAAAAACTTATTAGGTTGGAGAGCAGCCACTGGTGAAACTGCTTTTGAAAAAACTCCAGCTGGAGATATTGAAATTTCGGAACAAGAGTTTTATGACAATGGTGTTTTAATGGTTGCCATGGTTAGAGCAGGAGTAGAGCTTGCGTATGAAGCAATGACTGATTCTGGAATTATCGGAGAGTCTGCTTATTATGAGTCTTTACATGAAACTCCATTAATTGCAAACACCATTGCTAGAAAAAAATTATTTGAAATGAACAGAGTAATTTCAGATACTGCAGAATATGGTTGTTATTTATTTGACCACGCTTGTAAGCCTTTATTAACAGACTTCATGACAAAAATTGATACCGATGTAATTGGTAAAAATTATACTGAAGGGAAAAGCAATGGTGTAGATAATGCCAAATTAATTGCTGTTAATAAAGCATTAAGAGAGCACCCTGTTGAAACTGTTGGAGCAAGATTAAGAGCTTCAATGACAGCAATGAAACCTATAGTTTAAATTAATTCCCTCCCTTGAGGAGATCTTAAGGGAAGAAAAGACATAATTATGACTTACTTCCCTGAAATAGATAGCATAAAAAAAGCGGCGAAAAACATTCAACAAGTTGTTGAAGTTACGCCGCTTTCTTTGAGTTTAAGACTTTCCGAGCTATATCAGTCAAAAGTATTTCTTAAAAGAGAAGACTTACAGCGAGTACGGTCCTATAAAATTCGAGGAGCTTTTAATAAAATAAGTTCGCTTTCAAAAGAGCAACAACAATTAGGTATAGTGTGTGCTAGTGCGGGAAACCATGCTCAAGGTGTTGCCTTTTCTTGTAATCATTTAGGTATTAAAGGTACTATTTATATGCCATCGGTAACTCCAAACCAAAAAATTGAACAGACAAAAATGTTCGGAGGAAAATGGGTTGATATTGTTCTTGAAGGAGATACTTTTGATGACGCCTCTAGAGCTGCAACTCAATTTTGCATCGAAAAGAAAAAAACATACATTCATCCCTTTGACGATCCCAAAATTATTGAGGGACAAGGTACAATTGGGCTGGAAATATTTACACAATCTAATACTCCAATCGATTATGTTTTTGCACCTATCGGAGGTGGAGGTTTAGCTTCTGGTCTAATAGGAAGTATAAAAACATTATCGCCAAATACTAAAATTATAGGGGTAGAACCTGAAGGTGCTCCTTCTATGAAAACATCTATAACTAATAAAAAAAATACAGCATTAAAGCATATAGATAAATTTGTTGATGGTGCAGCTGTGAAAAAAGTTGGAGATTATACATTTGATATTTGCAGCAAACATCTTGATAACATGGTTACTGTGCCTGAGGGACAAGTTTGTCAAACAATATTAGATCTTTACAATCGCGATGCTATTGTGGTAGAACCCGCAGGGGCTTTAACAATTGCTGCATTAGATAATTATACTGAAGAGATAAAGGGTAAAAATATTGTTTGTATTGTTAGTGGAAGTAATAATGATATTACCAGAACAGCAGAAATAAAAGAACGAGCTTTATTATATGGTAATTTAAAACATTATTTTATGGTTAGATTTCCACAACGACCAGGAGCCCTTAAAGAATTTGTTACGGAGATTTTAGGTCCGACGGATGATATTACTCATTTTGAGTATTCCAAAAAATCTAGTAAAGAAAATGCTCCTGCTGTAGTTGGTATTGAACTTAAATCAGCATCTGATTTAGAGCCACTTATTCAACGGATGAAAACAAATAATTTTTATGGACAGTATCTTAATAATAAGCCAGACCTGTTTCAATATCTTGTTTAAAAATCGTAACATTCTCATATTCTTTTATTACGAAATAGCATTTAATTATAATAACCCCTCAATTAGATTTTAGAGACTCTCTTTTAATGAGGACTATTCAGTAAATTTGTAAAGAATCTTTCATTTTTACATTAAAATTCTTAAAAAATTAAATCATGAATAAGGTAAATCTACCCGACCAATTTCAGATTACAGAAGAAATTCATCAAAAACAGTACTTAATTAATGGAGAATTAAAAACCTGGAGTGGAAGCACTGCTGAAATATATTCCTCAATTTCATCTACCGATACGTACAAACCTACTTTTTTAGGAACGGTTCCTGATATGGGAGAGCCTGAAGCTCTTGAAGCATTAGATGCAGCTTTAAATGCCTATTCAAAAGGACAGGGAGTTTGGCCAACGATGCAGGTTAAAGACCGTATTGAATGTATGGAAAATTTTGTTGAAAAAATGTCAACAAAAAGAGAAGAGATTGTTAACCTGTTAATGTGGGAAATTGGGAAATCGCTACCAGACTCTCAGAAAGAATTTGATCGTACCGTTGAATATATTCATGACACAATTGAGGATTATAAACAATTAGATCGAAATAGTTCTAAATTTCAAAAACATGATGGTGTTTATGCTCATGTTAAAAGAGGACCATTAGGTGTTGTTTTATGTTTAGGGCCATACAACTATCCATTAAATGAAACTTTTGCCTTATTAATTCCGGCCATAATAATGGGGAATACTACCATTTTTAAACCTGCTAAACACGGCGTTTTATTAATTACTCCGCTTTTAGAAGCTTTTCAATCAAGTTTTCCAAAAGGAGTGGTAAATGTACTTTTCGGTAGGGGTAGAGCTGTGGCAGCGCCAATTATGAAAACGGGAAAAGTTGATGTTTTGGCATTAATTGGAAACAGCAAATCTGCTAATGCTTTGCAAGACCAACATCCTAAAAGTAATAGATTGCGCTTAGTGTTGGGTCTAGAAGCTAAAAACCCTGCAATTGTGCTTCCAGATGCGGATTTGGATTTAACTATTAATGAGTGTATTGCTGGAACCTTGTCTTTTAACGGTCAAAGATGTACAGCCTTAAAAGTACTTTATGTTCATGAAGATATTGTGGAAGAGTTTAATAAGCGATTTGCGAAAAAAGTAGACGCTCTTAAATTTGGTAATCCTTGGGAAGATGGAGTGAAATTAACTCCTTTGCCAGAGCCAGATAAGCCACAGTACATTCAAGAATTGATTAAAGATGCGAAGGAAAAGGGAGCTAAAGTTGTTAATAAAAAAGGAGGGGAGCTTTCTGAAAATTATATTTGGCCTGCAGTAGTTTATCCTGTATCTAAAGACATGCGAGTTTATCAAGAGGAACAATTTGGTCCCATTATTCCTGTGGTACCTTTTAAAAATATTGAAGAACCGCTTGATGATATGGCTGAAAGTAATTATGGACAGCAAGTAAGTCTATTTGGTAAAGATATTTATGCACTTGCTCCATTAATTGATACTTTGGTTAACCTTGTATGTAGAGTAAACTTAAATAGTTCTTGTCAAAGAGGTCCAGATGTTTATCCGTTTACCGGAAGAAAAGATTCTGCACAATCTACCTTAAGTGTTCACGATGCTTTGCGCTCTTTTTCTATAAGAACATTTGTTGCTTTCAAGGATAATGAACTAAATACCGAGGTTGTTGAACAGTTACTTGAAGCTAAAGTATCTAACTTTGTAAGTACAGATTATATTTTGTAAAAAATTAGTTTACACTAATGTAAAAGCCCCAATTAAATTATAATAATTGGGGCTTTCTTTATTTTAGCAAAGGTTTTTGTTTGATGTTTTCTGCCAGCCAATCGCCAATTTACAATGTTGTTAGTATTAAAATTAAAAGAGCTTAGTAGTATTAGTACACAAATCCAATAATGTAAGATTTTATCTATTTCAAAATCAATTCAAACCAATTTTAGATTATTTTTCAGAAGTTATTTCTTAATAACAACCGATTCAAGTTCATATTCATCATTTTTATCATTAGAAATGAATAAATCTTCTATAAAATCTAATTGCGACTTACTTTTCGTGTAAATACTTGTAGATTTATATTTCATTGAGTCAATATTCATTTCAGGGTAAGCTTCTGTTATCTCTATAGGTAATTTATTAAAATTTAAATTCGCTTTAGAATCAGAAAATATTTGCCAAACTATTGTAGAGCTTTCAGAATCATACTTCCAGGTGTTTACTTTTCGAATATAATCTTCATCAATAGAAAAACTAAAATCATAAATCGACGAATCTTCGTATGTAAAATTAGGTTTCTCTGGAACAATCAAGTTTTCCGTTTTACTCCCTTCTTTGCGATATTTATACACATATCCCTCAAGGGCCAGTTGAAAATCAACTTTATACTTTTCAAAAATATCCAGATACCCTATTTTTATGTAATTAAGGCCAACGTTCCAATAAGAGGAGTCATAACGATGATTTAAAGTATAAACACCACTATTTTGATTTAAGTCCTTTTCATATGCAATAACTGACAGGGGTGTTGATAGATATTTATTGGGTGGTAAATTAACGTTTAAATAACTGTCAAAGTTTTGAAAATTTTCATAATCCAAATTTAGAGTATCTCCATCTTTAACGTTCTTTATGAACGTATACTTTAAATCATTATTACCATCTAAAATACTTAAAAAATAAGTGTTCCTTTCGTGCAAATCAACATTATTAATTACTAATTGATTAGAATCCGAAATAGTTGTATTTGTGGTAAGTATTATGTTATCCCCAGTTAGTGTGTGATTTTTTACTTCTGGGATGTTGTTTACATTTATATTAAATTTTCCAACTATTGGATTTTGCAGTAAAGCGTTGGTATTAGGTATAGATGAATTGAAGTTCCAAATACTTTTTTTAGGAACGTTGGGAAATGTTTCTAAAAAAAAATTTTTTTGCCCTTCAGAAGTGTGATAAAAAGAATTTAGAATAGTAATGCGTAAATTATCACTGACAGAGTCTTTTGGAGCTTCAAATGATAATTTATCTCCATTTTTGTATTTAGAATAGTCCAATATATTTCCATTTTCATCATGAACAATTATCCAATTCCCTAAAGAACTATCATTAATGTAATTATTGCCTACATTAAGGCTAAAATATATTTCTTGTAATGATTTTGTTTCTGAGATATTTTCTTTAGTTTCATTTTTTGAACACCCTAGGACAACTAAAAATAATAGGATAAGAATTAATTTAAACGATTTCATTTCTTACAAATTTTGAAAGTATAAAGTTAATTTATTTAAAACGTTAAAGATTAGTTTTTTTTTAAAATATTTAACTTATAAATGAGTATATATGTTTGTATACTAAAGATTCATAAGTTTGGGTTAATCTAATAAAGAAAGCCCCAATTATTAATTTAATTGGGGCTTTCTTTATTTTAGCAAAGGTTTTTGTTAGATGTTTTCTGCTAACCAATCGCCAACCTCACTTGTTTTATAAGATTTTGCACCATCGGCTAAATCTTCTGTAACTATTTTTTCTGCTAAAGATTTGTTTACAACATCACGCACCGCTTTAGCTTCATCTGTTAAGCCAAAATCTTCAAACATCATAGCTGCTGATAAAATGGTCGCCAAAGGATTAGCAATATCTTTTCCAGCTGCTTGAGGGTATGAACCATGAATTGGCTCATATAATTTATTATCTGTTCCTACAGAAGCAGAAGGCATAAGTCCCATAGATCCTGAAATCACAGAAGCTTCATCTGTTAATATATCTCCAAAAAGGTTTTCTGTAATTAAGACATCATAATCACTTGGCCATTGTACCAAACGCATTGCAACAGCATCTACAAACTCATACGAAACAGTAACCTCAGGATAATCTTTTTCCATCGCTTGAACGGTTTCTCTCCATAATCTTGATGACTCTAATACATTAGCTTTGTCAACACAACATAATTTTTTTGTACGCGTCATAGCAAGTTCAAAACCTTTTTTTGCCAAACGTTGAATTTCTTCTCTTGTATACGTCATGGTATCAAAAGCAGTATTATTATCATCTTTTCTTCCTCTTTCACCAAAATAAACACCACTAGTTAGTTCTCTTAAAAACACTAAGTCCGTGCCTTCGATACGTTCTCTTTTTAAGGGGGATTTATCAATTAATGACGGAAACGTAAACGTTGGTCTTACGTTAGCAAAAAGACCTAATTTTTGACGCATTTTTAACAACCCTTGTTCTGGTCTTACCTTTGCAGAAGGGTCATTATCAAAACGAGGATGACCAATAGCTCCAAAAAGTACTGCATCAGCAGCTACACAAACGTCATGAGTTTCATCAGGGTACGGCTCTCCAACTGCGTCTATTGCTGCAGCACCAGTTAACGCTGGTGTCCAATTAATTTCATGATTATATTTTTTAGCAACCGCATTTGATACTTTTACAGCTTGATCAATTACTTCTGGTCCAATTCCATCACCAGCTAAAAGGGCTATGTTTAATTCCATTTAATGAATTCTTTTTAATTATATAATGTTTAACATTTTTTCAGTGGCTTTAATCGCAGAAACTGTTTGGTCAGAATCTAAGCCACGTGTTGTAAATTCTTTACCGTCTTTTTCCCAAGTGATGCTAGTTTCGCAAAGCGCATCTGAATTACTACCAGGGGGTATGCGTACCGCATAATCTGTTAGTTTCGGAAAATCTAATTTTTCTGATTTATATACTGTCTGAAGTGCATTAATAAAAGCATCAAACTGTCCGTCACCTTGGGCATTTGCCTCATGTAACTTTCCATCAATCTCTACCGAAATAGTTGTAGACGGATTTAAGCCTTTTGCATGTGTAAGCACGTATGATTTTACAAAAACTTTATTTTTAAAACTACCAGCATCTAATACGTCAGAAATAATGTAAGGCAAATCTTCTTTAGTTACACGCTCTTTTTTATCACCTAATTCAATAATTCGTTGTGTAACTTTTTTAACTTCATCATCATTAAGCGTGAGACCTAAATCTTGTAAGTTTTTTTCAATATTAGCTTTACCTGAAGTTTTCCCTAAAGCATATTTTCTTTTTCTCCCAAAACGTTCAGGAAGTAAATCGTTAAAATATAGGTTATTTTTATTGTCACCATCTGCATGAATTCCAGCTGTTTGTGTAAAAACATTATCACCCACAATAGGCTTGTTAGCAGGTATTCTTACTCCAGTAAAAGCAGAAACTAACTTACTTACTTTATTTAAAGCAGACTCTTTAACAGCTATTTCAACATCTGGTAGAAAATCTTTAATCACTGCAACGGCACTTGCCATTGGAGCATTTCCAGCACGTTCACCCATACCATTTACAGTTAAATGTAAACCATGGCAACCGCCTTTTACTGCCTCCATAACATTGGCTACGCCCAAATCATAATCATTATGACCATGAAAATCAAAATGTAAACTGGGGTATTTAGTTACGATTTCTGAAATATATTGATAAGTTTCTGAATACGTTAATACCCCTAAAGTGTCGGGCAATAATATCCTTTTAACCGGTTGGGTTGCAAGAAAATCTAAAAACTGAAATACGTACTCCTTAGAGTTTCGCATACCATTGCTCCAATCTTCAAGGTAAATATTATTTACTATACCTCTAGAAACAGCATCGTTAAAAACGGTTTCTATATCAGAAAAATGTTCTTCAGGTGTTTTCTTTAATTGATATTTTAAATGATTAAGAGATCCTTTGGTCAGTAAATTTTGAACTTTAGCTCCTGCCTTATCCATCCAATCTAGTGAAACTCCACCGTCCGTAAAAGTTAATACTTCTATACGATGTATATTTCCTGTAGATTCGGCCCATTCAGTAATTTTCTGAACAGCTTCAAGTTCCCCATCTGAAACTCGCGCAGACGCAACCTCAATACGGTCAACATTAAGTTCTTCTAGAAGTAGCTTTGCTAAAGTTAATTTTTCTGAAGCAGAAAAGGATACACCTGAGGTTTGTTCACCATCCCTCAGCGTGGTATCCATTATTTCAATTTTTCTCTTAGTCATTATAAAATAAATAGATGATTTTTAAACCAGTTTACAAAGGCAATTCTTTTGCAAACTCCGTAATATCACCTTTTATATTATTTAGATAATCAATATCATCAAAACCATTAAGCATATTTTGCTTTTTGTAACCATTAATTTCAAAAGATTCTTGCTCTCCTGTTTTTAAAATAGTCACAGTTTGATTTGGAAGATTGACTTCAATTTCTGTATTAGGGTCAGCTGCAATTTCAGCAAATATTTTTTCGGAAAACTCTGGACTTACTTGTACTGGAAGTACTCCAATATTTAAACAATTTCCTTTAAAGATATCAGCAAAAAAGCTTGATATTACACATCTAAACCCATAGTCATATACTGCCCAAGCAGCATGCTCTCTTGACGACCCAGAACCAAAGTTCTTTCCACCAACAAGGATTTTTCCCGAATATGTTGGGTTGTTTAAAACAAAGTCTGATTTTGGAGTATCATCTCCATTATATCTCCAATCTCTAAAAAGATTATCTCCAAAACCTTTTCTTTCTGTTGCCTTTAAAAATCGAGCAGGTATAATTTGATCTGTATCCACATTTTCTATTGGAAGTGGTACAGCTGTACTTTTTAATATTTCAAATTTATCGTATGCCATGTTATTAGCTTTTTGCCATTAGCTTTTGGCTATTGGCTTTATTTTTTTTGTTTAAAGTAGCTCAGGGTAAATCGCCCAAAGCTAATAGCAAATTGGCTAAGCCAATTCTTTCATTAATTCTCTTGGATCTGTAACTTTTCCAGTAACTGCTGCTGCTGCTGCAACTAGGGGAGAGGCAAGTAAAGTTCTAGAACCTGGACCTTGTCTTCCTTCAAAGTTTCTATTTGAGGTACTCACCGCATACTTTCCAGCAGGAACCTTATCATCATTCATTGCTAAACAAGCTGAACATCCTGGTTCTCTTAACTCAAATCCAGCTTCTTGTAAAATATCTAAAAGACCTTCTTCTTTTATAGCAGCTTCAACTTTGTGAGATCCTGGAACTAACCAAGCAGTAACATTATCTGCCTTTTTTCTTCCTTTTACTATAGAAGTAAATGCTCTAAAATCTTCAATACGACCATTTGTACAACTACCAATAAAAACAAAATCTATTGGTTTGCCAATCATATCTTCACCTTCGTTAAAGGCCATATAACCTAACGATTTTTTATAAGTAGCTACTCCTCCTTCTAAGTCTTCAGCATTCGGAATACTTTTAGAAATTCCCATTCCCATTCCAGGATTGGTTCCATAAGTAATCATTGGTTCTATGTCTGAAGCACTAAATGTAAGTTCTTTATCAAAAGTAGCACCTTCATCAGTTTTTAAAGTCTCCCAATACGCCATTGCCTTATCCCAATCGGCTCCTTTTGGAGTAAATTCTCTACCTTTTATATATTCAAATGTCTTCTCATCTGGAGCAATCATACCTCCACGAGCACCCATTTCTATACTTAAATTACAAACCGTCATACGACCTTCCATAGTCATATTTTCAAAAACATCACCTGCATACTCTACAAAATACCCTGTAGCTCCAGAGGTAGTAAGCTTAGATATTATAAACAACGCAACATCTTTAGGAGTAACACCAAAGTTTAATTCACCTTCAATGTTAATGCGCATTTTCTTTGGCTTAGGCTGCATTATACACTGTGTAGATAATACCATTTCTACTTCAGATGTACCAATACCAAAAGCAATTGCACCAAATGCGCCATGGGTAGATGTATGTGAATCTCCACATACAATTGTAGCACCTGGTTGTGTAATTCCATATTCAGGACCAACTACGTGTACAATACCATTTTTTTCGTGCCCTAAGCCCCAATGTGAAATACCATGTTCTTTCGCATTTTCTTCAAGTGCTTTTAGCTGATTTGCTGATAAAGGATCCTTAACAGGTAAATGCTGATTTATTGTAGGCGTATTATGATCCGCCGTTGCAAAGGTTTTATTTGGAAATAAAACACCAACATTTCTATTTTTTAATCCTAAAAATGCAACTGGACTAGTTACCTCATGAACTAAGTGGCGGTCTATAAACAACACATCTGGCCCGTCTTCTACATGCTTTACCACATGCGAATCCCAAACCTTATCAAATAATGTCTTTTTTGTACTCATAATATGTTTTAGTCTAAGCATACAAATCTATTAAAAGAAGTGGTTTCTAGAAATTTTTACAAAAAGAAATTACGACGTTCAAGGCACTATTTTGTGATAAAAAAGCCCTTAAGCTTCCTGTTAGTAATTATAACCCTCAACTTTAACAAAAGGATAACTAATACTAGGCAATAGGATACATATCTTGATGAATATTAACAACAAACGTCAATCAACATGAAACAAAACAACAAAACACCAAAAATTTTAGTAGTTCTCTTGCTATTTATGATGAGCATGGGAGTTAATGCACAATTAGATTTACCCAGAGGTAGCCAAATGGCAAAAGTATCTCAAAGAGTTGGAATTACTGATGTAACTATTAAGTACTCAAGACCAAGTGTTAACGATAGAGAGGTATGGGGAAAATTGGTTCCTTATGGAATGAATAATTTAGGATTTGGAACGGCTAAAGAGTCACCTTGGAGAGCGGGCGCTAATGAAAATACTATTATTCATTTTTCAGATGATGCAAAAGTTGAAGGGAAAGCAATTTCGGCTGGAAAATATGGATTGCATATGATTGTACATGAGGATGGAAAAGCAACAATTATATTTTCAAAAGACCACTCCTCATGGGGTAGTTATTTTTATAGCCCAGAAAATGATGCTCTTAGAGTAGATGTTAACTCCACCGAAGTTCCGCATACAGAATTATTAACGTTTAATTTTATTGCTGTAGATAAAGGTTCAACAACGGCCGCACTAAGTTGGGGAAAAAAACAAATTCCATTTAAAATAGAAGTTGACGTACCTAGTGTAGTAATTACTGATATTGAGCAAAAACTTCAAAATTCTCAGGGATTTAATAGACAATCATGGGAACAAGCGGCAAATTTTGCGTTAAACAATGATGGTGATTTAGATAAAGCTTTATACTGGATAAATGCAGCTATTGAAGGCCAATTTTTTAGTCAAAAAAACTATAATAATTTAAGTATTAAATCTAAAATTTTAGAAAAGCAAGGTAAAAGTGAGGAAGCTGAAAAACTTATGAACGAGGCACTTCCAATGGCTTCAGTATTTCAAGTTCATAACTACGGAAGACAATTAATTAAACAGGATAAAAAAGAAAAAGCCTTAGAAATATTTAAAAAGAATGCTAAAATGAATAAAGGTAAATGGCCCGTAGATTTTGGATTAGCTAGGGGTTACGCTGCTATTGGAAATTATGAAACGGCTTTAAAACATTTAAAAATAGCTCAAAAAAGAGCTCCAGATAAAATAAATAAAGACGCTATTGAAGGTTATTTAGTGGATTTACAAAACGGAAAAGATATTAATTAAAACTTCTTTATAATATTCTTAAAAAAGCCTATAGGTATATAACTTATAGGCTTTTTTTAGCTTATGTAGTTCCAAATATTTTTATGCTTAATAATTTGAGCGTACATATGTCTTACAACCAAATTATTAGCGTGTTCTAAAGTAGGGTCTTCTTTTAAAATTTTGTTTGCATATAACCGCGCAGTTTTTAAAATATCATTATCCTTAACAATATCAGCTATTTTTAGGTGTAACATTCCACTTTGTTGAGTCCCCATTAAATCTCCTGGGCCTCTTAACTTTAAGTCCACTTCAGCTATTTCAAAACCATCGTTTGTTTTTACCATGGTTTCTAATCTTGTTTTAGAATCGTTAGTTAATTTATGGCTGGTCATTAGTATGCAAAAACTTTGGTCTGCCCCTCTACCAACTCTACCCCGAAGTTGATGCAATTGTGATAAACCAAAACGCTCGGCACTTTCCACAATCATTACAGATGCATTGGGTACATTAACTCCAACTTCTATAACTGTTGTAGCAACCATAATTTGCGTTTCTCCTTTTACAAAACGTTCCATTTCAAAATCTTTGTCCGCAGGTTTCATTTTTCCATGAACAATAGAAATTTGATATTCTGGTTTAGGAAAATCGCGTGCAATACTTTCGTAACCATCCATTAAGTCTTTGTAATCCAGAGCCTCAGACTCCTGAATTAAAGGATATACCACATAAATTTGGCGTCCCTTTTTTATTTCATCTTTTATAAAAGCAAAAACTTTTAATCTATTAGAATCGTAGCGGTGAACTGTTTTTATTGGTTTTCTTCCTGGAGGTAATTCATCTATAACAGAAATATCCAAATCTCCATACAAGCTCATTGCCAACGTTCTGGGTATTGGAGTGGCCGTCATAACTAAAATATGTGGCGGTTTTTCATTTTTATGCCATAGTTTAGACCTTTGCGCAACTCCAAACCTATGTTGCTCGTCCACAATTGCCAACCCTAAGTTTTTAAATTTTACTTTATCCTCAAGAAGAGCGTGAGTACCAATCAATATTTTTAACTCGCCACTTTCCAGCTCCTTATGTATAATTTTACGAGCAGAGGTTTTTGTTGAACCAGTAAGAATTGCAATTTTAATTCCCATATCGGAAAGCAATTCTTGAATGCCATTAAAATGTTGATTTGCCAAAATTTCGGTAGGAGCCATCAAACAGGCCTGATAATCATTGTCAATGGCTAAAAGCATCGTCATTAAAGCAACAATAGTTTTACCAGAACCTACATCGCCCTGTAGCAACCGGTTCATTTGAGCATTACTACCTAAATCTGCTCTAATTTCTTTAATTACTCGCTTTTGCGCATTGGTTAAATCAAAGGGAAGATAATCAGTAAAAAACTGATTAAAAAGAGTTCCTACTTGGTCAAATACAAAACCTTTTATCCGTTGTTTTCTAGATTTGTTTTTGGCTAAAAGTTGTAATTGAATATAAAAAAGTTCCTCAAACTTTAATCTAAACTGAGCTTTTGCGAGTAAATCTAAGTTCTTAGGAAAATGAATATTAAATAATGCTTCGCTTTTGGTAATTAGGTTTAACTCATTAATGAGGCCAGGAGATAAAGACTCAGAGAACTGTCCTTTACAATCTAAAAATAATTGCTGCATCATTTTATTAATTACCTTATTGGTAATCCCTCTATTAGTTAATTTTTCAGTAGAGGGGTAAATAGGTTGCATAACAATTTTTACTCCTTTTTCATGATTTTCCAATAACTCCATTTCTGGATGAGGCATGGAAAACTTGCCGTTAAACCAATTGCATTTCCCAAAAATCACATATGGCACATTTATTTTAATGTTTTCTTTTATCCATTTTTGGCCACGAAACCAAACGAGCTCCATTTCTCCGGTATCATCAATAAACTTAGCAACTAACCGTTTTCCTTTTTTTTGCTCGACTGTTTTTATATGAACAATTTTCCCAATTACTTGTACGTCAGCATTACTACGCTGTAATTGGTTTATTTTATAATACTTGGTTTTGTCGATATGCCTGTTTGGAAAGAGGTTTAACAGGTCTTGATATGTAGAAATACCTAACTCAGTCTTAAGGGTTTCGGCTCTATGTGGACCAACACCTTTAAGATAAACTATTGGAGTTTGAAGGTAATTCGAATTCATTCGACTAAATTAGAGCATTGAATATATACATGCAACAAACTAAAAAGTTAAAACACCCGTTTGTTTTGTAAGAATTAACCTATGGCTAAAAAAGTACTTCCCCTTTTCATTCTTTTATACATTACAGCTTGCGCATATGCACAGCAACAAATTGATATTGATTTTAAGGATGCCAAAATTATCGTTGAACCAATTCCTTTAAAAAAAGAGATAAAAGGTTCGGTATCGTACAATATTGAGATTATAAATAATGTTGATTCCATTTTTCTTGACGCCGTAAAAACTAATTTTCATGAGGTATTGCTCGATAAAAAAAAGGTTAAATTCACTAATGATGGTAAGAGAATTATAATTAAGAGAAAGTTTAAAAAAGGGAAAGCTTATAACCTTTCAATAAAATACTCCAATACTCCAGCACAAGCTGTTTATTTCATAGGTTGGCATCCTAGTTCTCAGATTAATCAAATTTGGACACAAGGTCAAGGTAAATACACTAGCAATTGGTTACCGAGCCTAGATGATATGAACGACAAAATAGAGTTTGATCTTAGTATTATTTTTAACAATAAGTATAAGGTTGTTGCAAACGGAAAGTTAATTTCTAAAAAGGAAAACAACACTTCAACAGTTTGGAATTATGATATGAAAAAACCAATGAGTAGCTATTTGCTGGCATTTGCCATTGGTGATTATGATAAAAAAGATGTAATATCTGCTAGTGGTATTCCTATGGAATTATATTATTATAAGAATGATTCTAATAGGGTAGAGCCTACCTATAGATATTCTAGAGAAATTTTTGATTTTCTTGAGAATGAAATTCAAGTGCCATACCCATGGCAGAATTACAAACAAATACCTGTTAGAGATTTTCTCTACGCAGGCATGGAAAATACCGGAACAACTATTTTTTCAGATGCTTATATGATAGATTCTGTTGCTTTTGACGACAAGAATTATGTTAATGTGAATGCGCATGAACTTGCACATCAATGGTTTGGAGATTTGGTAACAGAAAAAAATGCAAAGCATCACTGGTTACATGAAGGTTTTGCTACCTATTACGCACTTTTGACTGAACGTGAAATTTTTGGAAAGGATTATTTTTTCTGGAAGTTGTATGACACTGCAATTCAATTAAATGATTATCAAGGGCAAAACAAAGGAGAAGCATTAAATAATCCAAAAGCAAGTAGCCTTACTTTTTATGAAAAAGGAGCCTGGGCGTTACAAATGTTGAGAGATAAAGTAGGCGATAAAGCTTTTAAAATTGGAGTAAAAAATTATTTAGACAAACATCAATTGGGTAATGTTGTAATATCTGATTTTTTTAAGGAGGTTGAAAAAGCCAGTGGAACAAACTTATCTTATTTCAAAACCGCTTGGATTGAAGAAAAATTGTTTCCGACTCAAAGTGCTATAGAACAGTTAAAAAATTCTAATGCAGATATTAAGCTCTTTTTAGAATTAAAAGAGGAAATGAGTTCTAGTTACACTTTTCTTCAAAAAGAAAAAAGACTTAAATATTATTGGAACAAAACAAAATCTGAAGAGGTAAAAGCCCGATTAATATTGGGTTATCCTAATATTCTATCTTTTGATATTCTTAAAAAGGCCCTTAATTCCAAAAGTAAAAAAATTAGAAGAGCTCTTGTAAATACAGGTTTGGCTCCCCCGACAGAATTAAAAGACGCTTATAAATCTTTATTAGAAGACGAGAGCTATTATACTATTGAAAGTGCTTTATATATTTTATGGCAAGCATTTCCTAAAGAAAGAAATAAGTATTTGGAGATTACCAAAAACCATATTGGCATGCCAAATAAAAATGTACGATTGTTATGGTTAACATTGGCCTTACTAACGTCAGAGTACCAACCACAATTAAAAGAAACTTTTCACAATGAGCTCATAGGGTATACCGACAAAAAATACTCTTTTGAAGTTCGCCAAGGTGCTTTTCAATTTTTAAATCAAGTTTTTGGATTTACGGAACAAAATTTGAAGGATTTAGTTAATGCTTCAGTTCATCATTCTTGGCAGTTTAAAAAATCTTCAAGAAATTTACTAGAAGCTTTGTTAAAAGATGAAGAGCAGAAAAAGCGTCTTAAGGAAATTTTAAAAGACTTAAACGGTAAAGAATTTCAATTTTTAAATTCTAAATTAAACAATTAATGCGCGCATTAGTAATATCAGGAGGAGGTAGTAAAGGAGCTTTTGCAGGAGGTGTGGCTCAGTATCTACTACAGGAGCTTAAATACGATTACGATATGTTTTTAGGCACTAGCACTGGAAGTCTTTTAATATCGCACCTTGCATTAAAAAAAATTGAAAAAATAAAGCAGATATACACCTCGGTAGATCAAGATAGTATTTTTAGTAATTGCCCTTTTACCATACAGAAAAAACATGGTGTACATAACATTGGTATTAATCATTGGAACGTGCTTAAAAACTTTTACAAAGGCAAAAAAACCTTTGGAGAAAGTGACAATTTACTTAAGCTTATAAGAAATTCCATAACTCCAGAAGAGTTTAATGAAATTAAATATAGTGCAATTGATATTATTGTTACGGCATCCAACCTTTCCTTAAATCAAGTAGAGTATAAATCCATAAAGGATTATGAATATGATGATTTTTGTGAATGGATATGGATTTCCTGTAATTATACTCCATTCATGAGTTTGGTGAAAAAAAATAGCTGTGAATATGCTGATGGTGGGTTGGGTTCAATGGTTCCTATTGAAGAAGCTATAAAAAGAGGTGCAACAGAAGTAGATGCCATTGTATTGCAGACCGAAACAACTTTGGTAAACAGAATGCCATCTAGAAATGTATTCTCATTATTAACTACAATGATGAGTTTTATTTTAGATAGAATAGAAGATCAAAATATAAAAATAGGAAAACACGTAGCGAGGCACAATAATGCTATAATTAACTTTTATTACACCCCAACTGTTTTAACAACCAATTCGTTAATTTTTGATAGAGAAAAAATGGCAAGTTGGTGGAAAAGTGGGTTTAATTTTGCAAAGTATAAAAACACGCAACAAAATCAAATAGAACCTATTTCGGAAACCTAAAATATTACCAAAGCTCTCCGATTTCCTTTTTCACATATGCTAAAGCTGTTGCTGACGGAGAAGCTTTATCCATAGTTTCGTTTAAAACATCTTCACGTAACTTGTCAGCTGAATCGGTTTCGCTCATAGCCGCCTTACGTATCATTTGAATTGTAGCACTTTTTGCTGCTTTTATAACATTCCAGCAATCATCAGTCATATAAATTTGTTGCGACAAATTGTGCTCAAATTCCGTTTCAATACTTTGTATTAATAAGCTTTCGTACTTATTTTTATCTGAAGATTTTGGAGCAACACGCACTACCAAACTCGGAATAGCAATTCGTTCTAAAAATAAGGCCATACGTTCATAAGCTTGTAAACGTATTGGTAACGTGTTTGTTTGAGAATCTTTATGTAATAAAAAACGTCGGCGACCTTCCTCATTATTAGTATGCATTCTAAAAAAATAAAAAGCTATTGCTCCTGTTACTACTGATGGTAATAAATATGCAAAAAGTTGAAAAATTTGGTCTCCAGTCATTATTTCGGTTGGTTTTTGATTACTGAAAATTAAAACGGCTGTTTTTTGGAATTAGTATTTCAGCCGATATCATTTTACAATCAAAATTAGTATAACTGAAACATTGGAGTTAAACGATAAAAAAGTCCCTGATAGCTAGCATTTAGACGTAAAATCGATTAAAAACAAAGGTCATCAAGTTTTAGTCAAGTTATTTATTAGGCTTAATAACGACTCATATCTTAATTTTGAAGGTATATAATTGTAAATGTGTTAAAAAACAACACTTACGATTGCGATATTTTAAATTATATGTTTAAGTAAATATTTTTATGAAAAAGGTAATTTTATTTTTAGTTTTAAGTATAACTATACAATCATGTTCTAGTTCAAGTAAAGAAATAGAAGAAGAGACCAAACCCGATAGCGAAATTCCAGAGGTAGAGCCTGAACCTGAACCTGAACCAGAGCCAACTACCGATTGGAAAGCCATTCCCGTACCAGCTAATCCTGGTGATGGAAAGTCATGGGAATTTCAAGAAGATTTTTCTGATGATTTTAACTATGTATTTGAACCAGTTACAACATTGACAACTTTTGGAAATAAGTGGACAAACTTTTATCACAATACATGGCAAGGTCCAGGACCAACTACTTGGAAACATGAGAATATAAGAGTGAGTGATGGTGAGCTTTTAATCCATGCATCAAGGGTTGATGGAGAAACTAAACAGTTTAATTCGGGCAATCAGTCCTACAACATGGCAGTAACCAGATTGGGCTGTGTTACATCATCCAAGAGAGTACAATATCCGGTTTTTGTGGAAGCTCGTGTTAAAATAGCAAATGCATTTTTTGCTTCTAATGTTTGGATGCTTAGTCCTGATGATACTCAAGAAATAGATATTTTGGAATCTTATGGAGCACAAAACACTAGAAATGATCAAGAATGGTTTAGTCAGCGATTACATATAAGTCATCATGTTTTTATAAGAGACCCTTTTCAAGACTACCAACCAAAAGACGACAGTACTTGGTATGCTGGTACCGAACCAACTTTATGGTCTAATGAGTGGTTACGAATTGGAGTGTATTGGAAAAGCCCAACAGAACTTGAGTACTACTTAAACGGAGAACTTATTAAAACTATGGAAAGCTTAGATAACGTAGGAGGGAAGGATGGTATTGATCCATTAAATTATACATCTCCAACCGGAAATAGTGAGGATAGAACTGGTCTTAGTAAAGAAATGGATATTATTATTAATGCCGAAGTACAAAACTGGAATGCTGCAGCAGGGAGAACGCCAACTGATGAAGAGCTCTTAAATGAAGATGATCATACCTTTAGAGTGGACTGGATTCGTATATTTAAACCAGTAGACAATTAACATAATCTTTTATCTACTTATAAAAAAACGGCTATAATATTATAGCCGTTTTTTGTGCTTTGTTAGTAATAACAACCTTAATTTCCATTTTTTATCTGGTCACGAAGCGCCGTATAAAAACGCTCATAATCTGGGTGCAGTTTTAAGCTTATACCTTCTTTAAAACCTCCGTCTTTTGCCTTTGAAACAATTCGTTTCGGAGCAATTTTAAACTGTTGTAAAAGAGCTGAAGAAACAGCTGCGGCTTGTTGGTTAGAAACATGAAACTCACCAGTCATACTAAGTCCTTCAACGGTAATTCCCATTTTAGGATTAGCCTTTAATACATTGGCTACTTTTTCAAGCCATGTAATTCCTGTTTCAGAAATGGTATTACCTGTATCATTTCCAAAAACCGTAGTTAAACTATTGGAAATTATTACCGTACCTCCATCTACTTTTATTTTGGCATCATCACCTAAAACTTGCTTTGCTCTGGTAAGTAAAACTACCGCTGTAGAATCGTTTATACTAATACCATCATTTATAAGTTTTAATTGACTCTCTTTTTCTTCTAATTGTGCTAAAGCTCTGTTTACGTTTTCAGAATTCTTGTTAGAAACTTGAGCAAAATTATTTAAACTTTTTAATAGGGTTGCGTTTGCATTTTGTAACTCTAAAACCTGGGATTCATAAGATTCAGCTTTAGCCGAACTTAAACTTGATTTTTTTCTTACATCAGCTAACTGAGTAGTCGTAGTATCCAATGCTGTTCGTAGGCGTTCTACTTCTTCTAGAAGGTCTCTTCTTGATTGTGCTTGCATATTTCCGAAAGCGATAAACAAAACAAAAAGTATTACGTAATTTCTATTCATATTATAGGGATATTTATATGATGGCAAAGATAATAGCAAATTATAAACTAGCTATCTTTATTAGTATTTCCTCCTAAATATTCACATTCATATAGTTTATGAACATCAGAAAACGCTACCTCAGTCTTATGATATCCATAAGTAGACGCTAAACTTTTGTTCAGCTTAGAATCATCTACATTTACTTGAACGTCTTCCATAGTAAATTGACATGGATGTTCGTAACCTGCTGCATGCGTAATCTCCAAAAACTCCTTTCTAAACGTTTTAAAATATTGTGCCAGTCTATCTGCTTTTAAAGGCACTTCAATTCCTTTTTGCAACCACTTACTTTGTGTCGCAATTCCTGCTGGGCATCTGTTTGTATGGCATATTTGTGCTTGTATGCAGCCTATACTCATCATTGCCTCGCGGGCAACATTTATACAGTCTACCCCCATAGCAAAAGCCATTGCCGCTTTAGCAGGAAAACCAAGCTTGCCGCTACCTATAAAAACAATTCTATCTGTCAGCTGTTTATCTAAAAAAACTTTATACAAACTAGAAAAACCATACACCCAAGGTAAAGAAACATGATCCGCAAAACTTGGCGGTGCAGCTCCTGTTCCGCCTTCACCACCATCAACAGTAATAAAATCAGGTCCTTTACCTGTTTTAATCATTAATTCTGCTAATTCCTTCCATTGGTCTAACTTTCCAACTGCGCCTTTTATACCAACTGGAAGTCCAGTTTGCTCTGCTATGTCTTCAATTAGTTGCATTAATTCTGGAATGGAGTTAAACGCTTTATGTGTAGATGGAGACAAAACATCTTTACCAACCTCAACACCCCTTATTTTGGCTATTTCTGGAGTAATTTTTGCTCCGGGTAAGACACCTCCTTTACCTGGTTTTGCTCCTTGTGAAAGTTTAATTTCAACAGCCTTTATACATGGATTTTCATCAACTAAGATTTTTAATTTTTCCATAGAAAAATTACCATCCTTACTTCGTACGCCAAAGTACCCTGTTCCAAAATGAAATACCGCATCGCCTCCTTTTTTATGATAGGGAGAAAGTCCTCCTTCTCCTGTATTATGGTAGGCAGCTGCTTTTTCCACACCTTTGTTTAGCGCTTCAACAGCAGCAGCGGATAATGAACCAAAACTCATGGCAGAAACATTTATAACGGATGCAGGCCTATAAGGCTTTCTTCTTTTGTTATACTCACCAATTATTTTAGCACATGGCAAAAAAGTTTTATCTATAGCGTTTGGGTGATTCTCAGAAACTTTATACGCCATCATTTGATTTTTTATAAAAACGTGCTGATGCGCATAAATATCTCTGTCTGTACCAAAACCTTCATAGTTATTTTCATTTTTGGCAGATGCATAAATCCATCCTCGCTCAATTCTATTAAAAGGAAGTTCTTCTCTATTGTTGGCAACAAAGTATTGTCTCATTTCGGGACCAATACTCTCCAACCAATAGCGTAAATGACCTATTACAGGAAAATTATGGCTAATCGTATGTGCCTTTTGAAAAAATACATCTCTAATGGCTACAATCAATACTATTATTATAACCCACAGCCACCATTGTATACCAGAGATAAATTCTAAAACGGAATTCATAAACAGAACTATATTACTTAATAAACTTTTACTATTGATTTAAAAAATCTAAACTTAATTCACTTAAAGTTTTTACCCCCAAAAGTAATCCACTATCATCAATTTTAAAATCTGGAGTATGATGAGGATAGGGGACTTTGTTTCCGGGTGTCATTCCTCCCAGGAAAAAATAAAAACCAGGAACTTCTCTTTGGAAATATGAAAAATCTTCAGCACCAGTAATTGCTTTTTGAGTTTGAACATTATTTAGACCTGCCACACGTTGCATTGTTGGCAACATTTTAACAACTAAATCAGGGTCGTTGTAAGTAATATCAGTAGTTTCCTTTATTTCAATTGTAGCTTCACCTCCGTAGGTTTTAGCTATTCCAGCTACCATTTCTTCCATGCGTTTATTTATGTGGTCTTTCATTCCATAATCTAACGTTCTTATTGTACCAATCATTTCAGCGCTTTCAGGAATTATATTATAGCGAACACCACTGGTAATTTTACCAACGGTTATTACTGCAGCTTCATTAGTTAAATTAGCCTCTCTACTTATAATAGTTTGAAGTCCATCAATAATTTTAGCACTAATTAAAATAGGATCTACACCAGACCATGGCTGAGAACCATGACTTTGTTTTCCTTTAACCTTTATGGTAAAACTCTGTGCTGCGGCCATTGTACCACCAGATTTATACCTAATTACTCCAACGGGGGTTTGTGAATTAATATGTAAACCAAAAATGGCGTCAACATCAGGGTTTTTAAGTACACCTTCTTTAACCATCAATAAAGCACCTCCTTCTTCACCTTCTGGAGGACCTTCTTCAGCTGGTTGAAAAATAAACTTTATAGTCCCTTTTATTTTATCTTTATTTTTTGATAATACTTCTGCGACTCCCATTAAAATTGCAATATGCGTATCATGACCGCATGCATGCATAACACCAACATTTTCACCACCAAATTCAGTAACAACTTCAGATTTAAAAGATAAATCGTTACGTTCCGTAACTGGTAATGCATCAATATCGGCTCTAAGTGCGACTACTTTTCCCGGTTGATTTCCTTTTAATAATGCAACCACACCAGTATGTGCAATTCCCGTTTGCACCTCCATACCTAATTCTTTTAAATGCTTGGCTATTTTTTCTGCAGTTTTAAACTCTCTGTTACTCAGTTCCGGATACTGATGAAAATGCCTTCTCCATTCTATTACTTTTTCTTCTATTACATCATAATATTTTTTACTTATTTGATTTTGAGCGGATAGCGAAAAGCAAATAGTAAATACTATCAACGTTAAAATTTTATTCATCTTTTCTGTTTTTATTAAAAATTAATTAGTCTATAATTTTTATTTTGTAGTTGGACAAGTGCGGTCATTGCTGATATAGAAAGTTTAACTCCTGGGATAAGTTCTTCCTTTTTTATTCCTTGATATGTTGCTGACTGTCCACATAAAATAATTTGAACATCAGCTCCCAATAAAGCTTTATTTAGTGCTAAATTAGGATTTAATATCCCATGTTTTTTCTGATAAGCCTTATTATTTAAAACATCTTTAACTGACCTCCCATGCAAAACTATAGCTACTTTCATTTTTTCCACGGGAATACCATTTTGAGCATGCAGGTTCAAGAAACGCGCTGCAGTCTCAATCCATTTATTCATAACATTTTTTTTCTCAGGACTTTTTGCTACGTCAAAAACTACATGAAAATTCTGCGAAGCATCTACTTTATAATCAGCATTTTTAACTGAAAATACTTTTCCAAAATTCTTTATTATTGGCCCCGCTTTTGTTGTTTGACCGAAACTAGTCATGGTAAAAAACAAACATGATACTAAAAGAATGCAGAATTTATATGTTTTCATAATCAAAAAATAATATTATAATGAATAAGCTTATAAATATATTCAAATTGAAAAGATATTCAGTTTTATGTTTACGATTTCTATAAACCTTTATTTGTTCATAATTATTAAAAGGCATGTTATTTAAACATTTTATTTATGGCTAAATTCACACTTTAAAAATGGTAAGGAATTGAGCAGTTTTATAGACGAATTAAATGAAGCCCAAAAAGCGCCTGTTATTCATAAAGATGGCGCATTAATGGTAATAGCAGGAGCTGGTTCTGGAAAGACTAGAGTGCTTACATATCGTATTGCGCACCTTATGAATCAAGGTGTAGATGCTTTTAATATACTGGCGCTTACTTTTACCAACAAAGCAGCAAGGGAAATGAAAACCCGTATTGCTTCTATTGTAGGTGGCTCAGAAACTAAAAACCTCTGGATGGGTACGTTTCATTCCGTATTTGCAAAACTGCTTAGAATAGAAGGAGATAAACTTGGCTTTCCTAGTAACTTTACCATTTATGACACTCAGGATTCTCAACGTTTAATTGCTTCGATTATAAAAGAGATGGGGTTGGACAAGGATATTTATAAGTACAAACAAGTGCAAAATAGAATATCTTCTTATAAAAACAGCTTAATTACCGTTAAAGCCTATTTTAATGACCAAGATTTGGTTGAAGCTGATGCTATGGCCAAAAGGCCGAGAATGGGTGAAATATATCAAAATTACGTAGAAAGGTGTTTTAAAGCTGGAGCTATGGATTTTGATGATTTGCTTTTACGTACTAATGAGCTTTTAAATCGTTTTCCTGATGTTTTAATGAAATATCAAGACCGATTTAGATATATTCTGGTTGATGAGTATCAAGATACCAATCATTCACAATACCTTATTGTAAAAGCGTTGTCAGATAGGTATCAAAATATATGTGTAGTTGGAGATGATGCTCAGAGTATATATTCCTTTAGAGGAGCGAATATTAGTAATATTTTAAATTTTCAAAAAGATTATAAAGATGCGGTAATGTACAGGTTGGAGCAAAATTATCGTTCCACCAAAAATATAGTTAATGCCGCGAATTCTGTAATAGCCAACAATACAAAACAATTAGAAAAAGTTGTTTGGACGGATAATGATGATGGACCAAAAATAAAAATTCACCGTAGTATTACCGATGCTGAGGAGGGTCGCTTTGTCGCGGGTTCCATTTTTGAAAATAAAATGCAAGAACAGTTGTCAAACGGTGATTTTACAGTACTATATCGTACCAATTCCCAATCTAGAGCAATTGAAGATGCTTTACGTAAAAGAGACATTCCATATCGAATTTATGGAGGTTTATCTTTCTACCAGAGAAAAGAAATTAAAGATGTACTTGCTTATTTACGACTTGTAATTAACCCAAAGGATGAGGAAGCTTTAAAACGGATTATAAACTTTCCTACCCGAGGTATAGGTGTAACCACTGTAGACAAACTTGTAGTAGCAGCAAACCATTATGGGCGTTCAGTTTTTGAGGTCATGGAAAATATAGACCGAATTGATTTAAAAATTAACTCGGGAACCAAAAGAAAGTTACATGATTTTATTACCATGGTTAAAAGCTTTCAAATAATGAATGAAGGTGCTGATGCTTTTACATTGGCAGAACACGTTTCCAAAAAAACAGGTCTTTTACTGGAATACAAAAAAGACGGAACTCCAGAAGGTATTGCCAAAATGGAAAACATTGAGGAATTGCTTAATGGTATAAAAGATTTTGTTGAAGGACAAAAAGAGCTTGCAGATGCAACAGGAAACATTAGTGAGTTTCTAGAAGACGTTGCTTTGGCTACAGATTTGGATAATGATGCTGGCGATGATGACCGTGTAGCACTAATGACTATTCATACTGCAAAAGGGTTAGAGTTTCCACATGTATATATTGTTGGTATGGAGGAAGATTTGTTTCCTTCTGCAATGAGTATGAATACTAGAAGCGAGTTAGAGGAGGAGCGAAGACTATTTTATGTGGCAATTACACGTGCGGAAAAACAAGCCTATTTGACATATACTCAAAATAGGTATCGATGGGGTAAACTTGTTGATGCAGAGCCTAGTAGATTTATTGAGGAAATTGATGAGAAATATGTTGAAAATTTAACTCCGGTTACAAAAACATATCAATTTAAATCGTTTGTTGATAATGATATTTTTGGTGAGGTGGATAAAAGTAAGTTTCGTCAAAATAAACCAAAAGCGGGTACACCACCAATTGTAGGTAGACCAAGTGAAAATCAGTTAAAACGTTTACGCAAACTTAAACCTGATATTTCTTCCCCAGTTGAAAATACAAATACCATTGACACTAATTTAATTCCTGGTGCCTTAGTAAATCATACTAGATTTGGAAGGGGAAAAGTAATTAAAATTGAAGGTGTTGGAAGCGATAAAAAAGCTGAAATTCAATTTGATAAAGGAGATATTAAAAAGCTACTATTGCGTTTCGCGAAGTTGGAAGTGATTTCGTAATATGATTTAACAGGAGCTCAAAAATTGAGCTCCTGCTGTTTGTTTTACAAGTTACATATAAAAGGAGCTTCACCAACATAGGTATCATCTTCCAATTGTTGAATTAAAAATAAGGCTAGGTTAGTAGCACTAATTTTTTCACCAATACAATCAATTAAACTTATATCAACTTCTCTTTCCTCTTCCGTAAGCTCTATTAAAGGGAGACGCACCAGTGTCCAATCCAAATTGCTTTGTTGTAAAAGCTCATATTCTTTTTGTCTATCTGCTGTGGCCTCAGGAAAGTTTGTATACATCCAATCTGTTGAAAATTTAGTTTTGGGGCTTTTTTTGTCGAAAATTGTATTTACATTTAACCCTGTCACCACTAAATATTTTTTTAGTTGTAAAATCTGCATTGCCGAAATAATATTATTTGTGGCTGTACTAAAAATTGTGGATTTACTTGGAGGAATACCTGTTCCTAAAGTACTTATCAACGCATTACAATCTTTAAGTAATTCTAGAACAGTATCGTAGCTACTTACATTTCCAAGAACTACCTCAACCAATGGGCTATGAATGGTAAAATTTTGTGGATTTCGTACTAGAACTTTTATTTGAAGTCCTTTGTTTAATAATTGCTGGACAACATACTTTCCAGACTTTCCTGTACCGCCTATTACGGCAACTTTGTAATTTATTTTCATTATTTCTCTAATAATATTAAACATAAAAGTGTTCTTGGTATTAAGACACCAACAACCTATCTGCCAAAGGTGTAGCAGATCTAAACCTAAATTTCTATGTTATATAGAGAATAGAATACTCCAAAGGTAATTAATAAAAGTAATGAACTAGTAATCATGAAAAAATATTACGTAATTTGTTTTAAGGTGGAATATATATGGCAGAGTTTATAAAAATATACGAGGAGAATCCAAACCCAAAAGAAATAAAAAGAGTTGTACAAGTACTACAAAAAGGTGGGGTAATTATTTACCCAACGGATACCGTTTATGGCTTAGGTTGTGATATTACCAATTCTAGAGCTCTGGAACGTATTGCTCGTATAAAAGGTGTTAAGTTATCTAAAGCTAATTGGTCATTTGTATGCCCTAGCTTAAGTAATTTGTCAGATTATGTAAGACAAATAGATACCGCTACATTTAAAATTCTAAAAAGAGCGCTTCCTGGACCGTATACTTTTATTCTTCCTGGAAATAACAACCTTCCCAAAGATTTTAAAAAGAAAAAAACCGTTGGTATACGTATTCCTGATAATTTAATTGCTAGAACTATTGTAGAAGAATTAGGTAATCCCATTGTTTCTACATCTATTCGTGATGATGATGAACTTTTAGAATACACAACAGACCCGGAATTGATTCACGAAAAATGGGATAATTTGGTTGATGTTGTTATTGATGGTGGTTATGGAGATAACATAGCATCTACAATTATCGACCTTTCAGACGGAGAGCCAACCGTTATTAGAGAAGGAAAAGGGAATCTTGATATTTTGTAAATAATTAAAAATCAAAATCTTAAATAAACAACTTTCAACAATAAATTTGTTCTTTTTAACAAATATTAGTTTTTATTCTTTGTAAGCCTTTAAAAGACCATATTTTTGCACTCGGAAAAATTATGGTATGACAGAAGATTTTGAGATAGAATTACAGGAAGAAAAATCGGGTAAGGAACTTTATAATTACCAGAAGGGAGCTATAAGTCAAATTTTTGAGAAATTTGAAACAGCAGCAGAGGACTATCATTTATTATATCAATTACCTACTGGGGGTGGAAAAACTGTTATATTTTCAGAAATTGTTCGTCAGTATTTAAAAAAGCATAGCAAAAAAGTTTTGGTAATGACTCACCGTGTTGAGTTATGCAATCAAACCTCAAAAATGCTTACCAGTTTTGGGGTTACCAATAAAATAGTTAACAGTACTGCCAATTTAGATGATCAAAACGAATACGATTGTTTTGTTGCTATGGTGGAAACACTGAACAATCGCTTAAATGATGATAAGTTAGACATTTCAGATGTTGGATTAGTAATTATTGATGAGGCACACTACAACTCATTCAATAAATTATTTAAGTTTTTTAGCAATTCATTTATTTTAGGAGTTACGGCAACACCTTTAAGCTCTAACAAAAACTTACCAATGTACAGTAATTATCATGAGTTAATTACTGGTGAGAGTATTGAATCTCTTATTGAAAATAGATTTTTAGCGAGGGCTGAAGTTTTTAAATATGATATGGGGTTAACCTCATTAGAAGTTGGTTCTAATGGTGACTATACGGTAAAGTCATCGGAAGACTTGTATACCAGCTCTGCTATGTTGGATAAACTTTTAGAAGCATATAAAAGACACTCCGCTGGTAAAAAAACACTAATATTCAATAATGGTATAAATACGTCTATTCAAGTATATTATTCCTTTAAGGATGCAGGTTTACCTGTAATGCATTTGGATAATTCTGCTACAAAAAAACAACGAGCACAAATACTAAAATGGTTTAAAGAAACTCCGGATGCTATATTAACTTCGGTAAGTATTTTAACCACTGGATTTGATGAGCCAACCATTGATACTATTATACTTAATAGAGCCACAAAATCGCTCACATTGTATTACCAAATGATAGGTCGTGGATCTCGTATTTTAAATAATAAATCAAAGTTTACGGTAATAGACCTGGGTAATAATTACCACAGATTTGGTCCTTGGGGAGCAGATTTAGACTGGCAAACCATCTTTAAGAATCCTAATTTCTATATGGATCGCTTAAAAGATGATGAAGAGATTGAAGGTAATTTTAGACATGAAATGCCTGAAGAACTTAGAGAGGAGTTCTCTAAGTCTGAAGACGTTTTTTTCGATATTAAACAAACTTATATAGATGCTACCTCAAAAGGAGAATCTTCAAAAGTTGTTTTAGAACGCTCCATTGAGCATCACGCCAAAATGTGTATAGAAAATAGCGAAGATGTATACGATGCTATTGCTCTTGCGAAACTATTAGGAGGTGATATTAATAACAGGATTCAAACTTATGCAAAATGTATAAGTAGAAGCACTCATAATTTTTTAAGTTGGCTAAAAGATGACTATCAGAAAAAACTAAATGCCTATTTGCGTCAAAATTTTGATGAGGTGTTTGAGCAAATACATGGGTATCCGCCCGAGGATTAACAATAAATATATTCTTGAATCTTACTAAATAAAGTTTGGTTATATATAAATTTAACTTTACTTTTTGCGTTAATACAATTCATTTAAATTCTAAAGAGTATTAATGTCGCTTCTAGAGAATATAAAAAATCTTCAAAAGGTTAATACCCTATCTAAGCATGAGCAACTTGTACATGGTATTATAGCATCTATTGATAACAAAACTTTAATTGTTGGCGATAAATTACCATCTATTAATGTAATGGTAAGTGATCTTGGCTATGCCCGTAAAACCATTGTAAAGGCATATGAAGAGTTAAAAGATAGGGGACTTGTTGAATCTAAAAAATTAAAGGGATACTTTATAGTTAGTAATGAAACTAACGTAACGCTAAAAATTGCCTTAGTTTTATTTTCCTTTCAACGTTTTCAAGAGGAGTTTTATAATGCTTTTAGAAAAGAGTTAGGTGATAAATTTCAAATTGATGTATTTTTTCATCATAACAATGTTTCAGTATTTAAAAGTATTTTTAATACAATAAAAGGAAAGTACGGTAAATATGTAATTGCTCCAATACCAAACCCGACATTACGTCCCGTAATTGAATCAATATCTCCAGACAAGCTCCTTATTATAGATAGGTTTATTGCGTTAAACAATGAGTATTCTTATATATCCCAAGAGTTTGAAAAATCAACCTATTCAAAATTAGCCGAGTTATTGCCAAAAATTTCTAAGTATAAAAAATTCATACTCTTTTTCGAAGAGCATATAGATCACCCTGTTGGAATTTTAAATGCTTTTGAAAAATTTTGTGCCAAACATAATCTAAACGGAAGTGTAGAAAAAAGATATCAGCAAAATTCTGTTGAAAAGAGTAGTCTGTATTTTTTTATAAGTGACACCTTTTTGTGGGAAGTACTAAGAGACGCTAAGCATAATAAGTACACCATTGGTAAAGATGTTGGGATATTGTCACATAATGATCATGTGGTTAAGGAAATTGTTTTTGGAGGTATCACAACAATTTCCTCCGATTTTAAGGAAATGGCAGTTAAGGCAGCGAATCATATTAAATTTAAAAAAGAAATACAGCAGATAGTTCCTTCTCATTTAATCAGAAGAAACTCGTTGTAAGCCAGATTTGTTTTTTTATTTGTGCAATTATTATATATTTGAATAGTAGCATAGACTATCATAGCATTAAAATGACTAATTCGAGCATGAAAGGAGTAGAAAAAATCAACATAAGTGGAGCTAAAAACACTGAGCATTGTTCCATTACTAAGGTGAATGAAGCTAATGGTGTTAGCATATATGACTTTAAAGTGAACTTTAAAGAAGGGGCACAACCAACTCCCATAACTTTGGAATGGAAAATACCTGCTATAAACGTAAAAGGGGTATGGAAGCCCACAACGGACTTTAATAAGCGTATTCAGGCCGATTGGGAATTAGATCATATGGAATCGAGGATTTCTATTGATTCTCCTGTGATTAATTTATTTGGACATTCGGATAACAACATATTAACATTTGCTTGTTCCAATGCCATTAATAAATTAGAAATGAATGCACGGCTAAGAGAAGAGGATAATCATTTTTATTGTCACATTACTTTTTTTACGGAACAGCATTACTTTATAAAAAACTATAACGTTCAATTAGTATTAGATGTTAGGCCAATACACTTTTCTGAGAGTCTAAAAGATGTATCTAAATGGTGGGAAACATACGATAATTTAAAACCAATAGGTGTGCCCGAAATAGCGAAAACACCTTTATATTCTACATGGTATCAATTTCATCAAGAGCTGGATTGTGACCTACTGTTAGAAGAATGTAAGTTGGCCTATGATATGGGTTATAGATCACTTATAATTGATGATGGTTGGCAAACCAATGATAACAATAGGGGGTACGATTTTACAGGAGATTGGCAGCCAGATAGGATTCCTAACATGAAGGAATATGTTGCTAAAATACACAGTACAGGTCTGAAGGTTGCTCTTTGGTACTCCGTTCCTTTTTGCGGAAAAAAGTCAGAAGCGTATCAAAAATTCAAAGGAAAATTTTTAACTGAAAATCACAGATGGGCTCCAGTTTTTGACCCAAGATATCCAGAGGTACGAGAACACCTTATTAATATTTACAAACATGCGGTACAAGAGTGGAATTTAGATGGATTTAAGCTGGATTTTATAGATGATTTCAAAAGGTATCCAGAAACACCACTTGGTCAAAAAGAAGGTAGAGATTATGCTTCAATAAACAATGCGGTAGACCGATTGTTAACCGATGTAATTACAGCCGTAAGTAAAGTAAATCCAGATGTTTTTATTGAATTTAGACAAAAATATACAGGCCCCGCAATGCGCAAATATGGGAATATGTTTCGCGCTTTTGACTGCCCTGGTGACGCTACCATGAATAGAATACGAATAGCTGACCTAAAAATGCTAAGTGGAGAAACTGCCATACATTCAGATATGGTTACTTGGCATGAAAATGAGCCTATTGAATTAGCGGCTTTACAGTTAATAAATACCTTGTTTGGAGTTCCTCAACTTTCCATTTTTTTAACAAAAGCTTCTGAAGAAGAAAAGAAAATGATAGCTTTTTATACGCAATATTGGAATACAAATAAAACAGTTTTTACAGAAGGAGATTTTACACCTAGTAATCCTTTAGCAAATTATAACATCCAAAAAGCAGTTTATAAAGACCAGGTTATATATGGAATTCACGATGCAGTAGTTGGAGATATTAAACAACAATACATGAAAATAGATATCCTAAATGCAACCACAAATAATCAAATAGTGTTTAACGCTCATTCAGATTTTGGAGCGTATGAATGTATCGTATTCAATTGTTTAGGCGAAGTAGTTTCCAAAGAAAATACATATATTAAAAAAGGAATCCTTTCATTAGCTGTACCCGCTAGTGGATTAATTCAATTAAAAAAGTAACTACATGGATTTATTACCTATTGTCTCTTTTGTTGGTTTTACGTTATTAGTAGCTGTAATTGCATGGTATGCCACTCGAAAAACCAATGAAAAGTCTGCTGATGGTTATTTTCTTGGAGGACGGAGCCTCGGCGCTATTACCATAGCAGGATCGTTATTACTTACCAATCTTTCTGCAGAGCAAATTGTAGGCCTAAATGGGCAAGCGTTTACCGAAGGAGTTTTGGTAATGGCTTGGGAAACCTTAGCCGCAATAGCCATGATTGTAACAGCTGTATTTTTATTACCCCGATATATGCGTGGAGGTATTACAACCATTCCACAGTTTGTAGAAGATAGGTTTGATCACCAAACCAAAGCAATTCTTACTACTCTATTTTTATCTGGTTATGTTGTAGTAATTCTTCCATCCGTATTATACTCAGGTTCATTAGCCTTTAGTACGATGTTTAATTTACCAGAAGTATTGGGTATGACGCACAATACTACTATTTGGGTTTGTGTATGGAGTATAGGTATCATAGGTATTATTTATGCCATTTTTGGAGGATTAAAAGCTGTTGCAGTATCTGATTTAATTAATGCTATTGGATTACTTATTGGAGGTTTGTTAATTCCTGTTTTTGGTTTATTGTTAATTGGTGATGGTAGTATATCAGCAGGGATATCAACATTATGGGAAAGCAACCCTGATAAGTTTAATGTTAAAGGAGATGTTGACGCTTCTATTCCTTTTGGTACAATTTTCACGGGTATGATGCTTGTTCAAATGTTTTATTGGGGAACTAATCAAGCCATTTTACAACGCGTATTTGGTGCCAAAAACCTAAAAGAAGGGCAAAAAGGAATGATTTTAGCCGCATTAGTTAAGTTTTTAATTCCTATAATTGTGGTATTACCAGGTATAATTGCTTGGCATATTTTTAATGGTGACTTAAGTAACCCTGATCAGGCATATCCGCAATTGGTAAGAACAGTTTTACCTGCTGCCTTTATGGGCTTTTTTGCTGCTGTTTTATTTGGAGCTGTATTAAGTTCTTTTAATAGCTTATTAAATAGTAGTGCTACACTTTTTGGTTTTGACTTGTATCAACAATACTTTAAGAAAAGTGCTTCTGAAAAAGAAATTGTAAGAGCTGGTAAAATATTTGGTTTGGTTTTAGGAATTCTTGGTATGTGCGTAGCTCCACTAATTGCTAATGCTCCAAAAGGTTTGTTTGCTTGGTTACAAGAAGCTAACGGTTGTTATAGTATACCCATATTAACTGTAATTGTAATAGGCTTTTTTACAAAAAAAGTTCCAGCAATTGCTGCAAAGGTTGGAGTAATCTCTGGAGTTGTTTTATACTCAATTAGTCAGTTTGCTTTAAAGCCACATTTTGTAGCAAAAGCACTTGATAAGGCCAAATTGGATAACATTACGGATGCTAAACTTCTGAGTGTAATTGAAGCAGAAGCATATCCTCATTTTTTACATGTAATGGCTATTCTTTTTGTACTTAACATCGGAATAATGTTATTGATAGGATATTTTAATCCTAGAAAAGAAGCCTATAAACCAATGACAACGGATCAGGTTAACATAACTCCTTGGAAATACGCATTACTTACTGGTGGTTTAATTACCGTATTAGTGCTAAGTACATATTTCATTTTTTAATTTTTACCTGAAACATTCTTGTTTCCCAAAATTACCATTCATTCTCTTTTTATAGCAGTGATAAGTGGTATAGCTCGTTATAATTTTGCTGTATAATTTTAAAAACATATACAATGAAAAAAAGAGCTTTAATTATAGGAGGAAGTAGTGGAATTGGAAAAGCAACAGCTACAAACCTACTAAACGAAGGTGTAGAAGTACATGTTGTTGGAACAAATTCAGCAAAACTGGATGCTTTTAAACAAGAAACAAATCAAAGTGTAGTAACACACAAAGTAGACATCACAAATTCGCAAGAAGTTGCTGCTTTAAACAAGACAATTTCTGGATTAGATAATTTAGACTATTTGGTAAACGCTTCTGGTATTTTTGGTCCAAAATCATTTTTAGATCATACCGAAGCCGATTATGATTCATACCTAAACTTAAACCGTGGTTTCTTTTTTATTACACAAGCAGCTGCTAAAAAAATGGCTGATACTAATGGTGGAGCAATAGTTAATGTTGGCTCTATGTGGGCGAAGCAAGCCGTAAAAGCAACACCTTCTTCGGCATATTCTATGCAAAAGGCAGGATTACACAGTCTAACACAACATTTAGCAATGGAACTTGCAGATCAAAAAATACGTGTAAATGCGGTTTCTCCTGCAGTTGTAGAAACACCAGTTTACGAAAGTGTTTTTGGCGGAAAGCAAGAAGCTAATGATGCATTGCAAAACTTTCATGCTTTTCACCCTATCGGAAGAAATGGTAAAGCTCAAGATGTAGCAGATACTATTTCATATCTATTATCTGATAAAGCTTCATGGGTAACAGGAGCTATCTGGGATACAGATGGTGGTGTAATGTCTGGACGAAACTAAAAGCTTCAGGATAAAAATTAAATATTTAATCATGGGTGTGAAAACCTTTTCACACCTTAAAAAGAAGACTATGTATAACATGAATCATCTCAAAAAATTAGGTACATTGGGCAAAAATGCTGAACCTGCAATGAAAGCTTTTCAAGAATTGGATAAAGTTGCATTAGCTGAAGGCAGTATTCCAAAAAAGTATAAAGAATTAATGGCAGTTGCTGTTGCATTAACTACCCAATGTCCATATTGTTTGGAAATACATAAAAAACATGCAGTTGATGCTGGCGCTACTCCTGAGGAATTAGCTGAGGCTACGTTTGTAGCTGCTGCCCTTAGAGCTGGAGCGGCTGTGGTTCATGGAACGCATATCATGGAATAATTATAATGAAAATAACACATTCAAAATATATCATCGTGGGAGCAGGGTTATCTGGCCTAACCACGGCTCATAAACTTATAGAATCTGGTGAAACCAATATTCTTATTCTTGAAGGTCGTTCAAGAATAGGAGGGCGCATAAAAACCCATAATAATATTGATCTAGGAGCTACTTGGTTTCAAGAGCAGCATACGCTTGTAAACCACAGTTTAAAAAGTCTTGGAATTGATAGATTTCCACAATATCAAAAAGGTAAAAGTGTGTTGGTGTATAACACAATGGCGCCTGCTCATTATTTTGAAAGTGATACTAATGGTCCGTCAGCGCAAAGAGTAGTTGGCGGTTCATTTGCTTTAATTGATGCATTATCAAACTCTTTTATTAATAAAATAGTTCTAAATACTTCCGTAATTGCTATCTCCGAACAAAATAATCAAATAGAACTTCAAACTAAGAATACAAAGTACATCGCGGAAAAAGTGATTATAACAATACCACCAAAATTGGCTAGTACACTTACTTATACTCCCGAGTTACCTGTTGATATGCAAACATTAATGAAGCAAACACATACTTGGATGAGTAATGCCATAAAGGTGGGCATTTCTTTTACTTCTCCTTTTTGGAAAAGTAAAAAATTATCTGGAACCGTAATTGGACAAGTAGGGCCTGTTATAGAATTGTACGATCATTCCAATTATGAAGAAAATTCATATCACCTTATGGGTTTTGTTAATGAAGGTCTTAGAGATGTTACACCTAAACAACGAAAAGAACGAATTTTAGACTATTTAGAAAAATATTTGGGAAGTGAAATTAGAGATTACACAGGATATGAAGAAAAAGATTGGTCTCAAGATAAATTCACCTCTTGTTCTAATTTAAAATCGGTTTATATGAGCCCTCAATATGGTGATTCTAGATATTCTAATTTTTATTTTGATGGTAAATTGTTATTTTCAGGTACCGAAACGTCTCCGCATTATGGAGGTTATTTAGAGGGAGCAATTTATAGTGGACTAAGAGCCGCAGAGAAATTGCTTCAAAATCAATAAATAAAAATTTGGAAGAATCTTCTAAAATACAACAATATCATCTTCATAAAGAGCATCCTGAAAAGTTGCAATTTGATATTTATGATTTACGAAGTTATCTAGACAAAAGTGGCGCTCACGCTACAAAGCCACATTCTCATAGTTTTTATCAAATCCTATGGGTTTTTAATAAAGGTGGTGTGCATTATATTGATTTTGATGAACACACTGTCGGTGAAAACACCATGTTTTTTATTGCTAAAAATCAAATTCATTATTTTGATGATAGTGCTAAACATGAAGGAATTTTAATTCACTTTAATGAAATTTTTCTTTTACAATCCGATGTAGATATCTTTTTAAAGTACAATGTTTTTAACAACAAATCTAAGCCTCTATGTTGTCTTGATTCCGAGTCTATTGAAATTGCAAATCATTATATTTCAATGATTAAGAGTGAATTACCTAATCGTAAAGAGTTTGGGCATTCCAACATTATTAGAAACCTATTAAAATCACTATTAATTGTTTTAGAGCGTTCGCAGAGAGTAAATTCTGATTCTAACTTTCCGCTGACCAATCAATACGAACTTCAGTTTCTACAATTCAGAGAGCATATTGAGCAATACTACAATACCGGATACACGGTATCTGACTATGCAAATTTACTCCATGTATCTCCTAAAACGTTGACTACAATAACTAAAAATGTAAGCGGTAAATCTCCTTCAAAATTGATATCTGAGCGTATTATTCTAGAGGCACAACGACTGTTATCATTCACATCATTAAAAATTAATGAAATTGGTTATCAATTAGGTTTTGAAGATGCCTCATATTTTGTTAAGTATTTTAAAAGACATTTGAAAAAATCTCCTACAGACTATAGAAAAATGACTTCCGTATAACTAGTTAACACGTAAGTGTTTGACAATTGATTGCGCTTATTATTAGATATTTAAAAGCTTTTAGTTGATTATTTTGCCTACTTTTCAATTTTTTAAGTAAAAAACCAACCAATCAATAAAATATGTTCTCATTCACAATTGAAGAAATTAATACCATTTTAGGAGGAGTATTAATAGGAAGCACTACCCAAGCAATAACTGGTCTCAATGAGCTAAAAAATGCAGATTTAAATCAGGTAACTTTCATTGGCAACAAAAAATATATTAGTAAATGGCCTAAGTCTAATGCCTGCGCAGTAATTGTAAATGATGATATTAATCTTGAAATTATTGAAAACAAGGGAATTATAAAAGTTAAAAACGCCGATTTAGCAATGGCTAAATTATTGGATGTTTTTAGCCCTAAAAAACCTGAATTTGAAGAAGAAATTCATACTTCAGCTGTTATTCATAAAAGTGTATTACTTGGTAAGAACTGCAAAATAGGAGCAAACAGTTATATTGGAAAAAATGTACAGATAGGAGATAATGTAACTATTTATCCAAATGTCAATATTTTTGACGATTCTAAAATTGGCTCTGATACCGTAATATGGTCGGGCACGGTTATTAGGGAACGTACAGAAATTGGTAGCAATTGTATTTTTCACAACAATGTAAGTATTGGAGCTGATGGCTTTGGGTATAGACCATCGGAAGATGGAAAATCACTAGTTAAAGTACCACACATTGGTAATGTTGTAATTGGTAACGCTGTTGAAGTTGGAGCTAATTCATGTATTGATCGCGGTAAATTTGGATCTACCCAACTTGGTGATGGCTGTAAAATTGATAATCTAGTACAAATTGGTCATAATTCTGTCTTAGGTCGTTGTTGCATAATGGCAGGTAACAGTGGTTTAGCTGGTTCCGTAACACTCGGTGATGGTGTTATTATTGGAGGTAGCGCATCTATAAATGACCATACCACAATACATGCAGGGGCAGTAGTTGGTGCAGGTTCTGGTGTTGTTAGTGATGTAGCTGCTGGTAATTCGGTTCTGGGTTATCCAGCTTGTGATTCTCGTGATATGCTTAAACAATGGGTTGCACTTCGTAGGTTGGTGAAATAGCTTTTTTATATTTCTATCTAAAACAACCTAGCATTTTAAATGTAGCTATCTTTGCCAAAATTGGTATTATGCAATCTTTTGAAGAATTTAAAATTTCTACTCCTTTACGAAATGCTATTAACGATTTAGGTTTTGAAAAACCAACTCCTATACAGTCAAAATCTTTTTCCACAGTATTATCTGGACAAGATGTTATAGGTATTGCTCAAACAGGTACGGGAAAGACTTTTGCGTATATGCTACCTATTCTTCAAATGCTCCCTTTTTCAAAAGAAAAGCACCCAAGGGTACTTGTTTTAGTTCCTACACGAGAGCTTGTTTTACAAGTGGTAGAAGAAATTGAAAAGTTTGGGAAGTACCGCAATGATAGAGTTATTGGTGTTTATGGAGGTACGAACATGAATCGTCAAAAAGAGGCACTCGCTGAAGGTGCAGACATTATTGTGGCAACTCCTGGACGTTTGTATGATTTGGTTTTAAGTAGAGCACTTCAATTAAAACTCATTAAAAAATTGGTTATTGATGAAGTTGATGTAATGTTAGATCTTGGGTTTAGATTTCAACTTAATAATATTTTTGAACTGCTACCAAAAAAACGTCAAAACATAATGTTTTCGGCTACTATGACGGACGAAATCGAAAATTTAATTAAAGATTTTTTCGTCGGCACAAAAAAAGTTTCAGTGGCTGTAAGTGGTACGCCACTAAATAATATAGCACAATCGTGCTACGCTGTTCCAAATTTTCATACCAAAGTAAATCTGCTAAATCACTTAATAAAAGACGCCGACACCTATAAAAAAGTGCTAGTATTTATTTCAAATAAAAAAAATGCAGATTTATTATTTAGTCTTTTAGAGGAATTGTATAGTGAGGAAATATGTGTCATTCATTCTAATAAAACTCAGAATTATAGAATACGTTCTATTCGGCAGTTTGATGAGGGTAAAAACCGAATTTTAGTAACCACCGATGTTATGGCTCGTGGTTTAGATTTGGATAAAATATCTCACGTTGTAAATTTTGATACTCCATCGTTTCCTGAAAACTACATGCACCGTATTGGACGCACGGGTAGGGCAGAGGAGCAAGGTTCTTCGCTTTTGTTTTATACAGAGAAGGAAACTGACGCAAAAGAAGCTATAGAGTCGCTCATGAAAATGAGTATCCCTGAAATTGAATTCCCTAGTGAGGTAGAAATCTCCGACCAACTTATTCCAGAAGAACGTCCAAGAATAATGGAAAGTAATAACCTAGCTAAAGAATTAAGGGACGAAAATAGAGGGGCGAGTTTCCATGAGAAAAAAGAAAAAAATAAAAAGACAAATCAGGGAGGCTCTTACAGAAGAACAGTGGGTAAAAAGTATAAAAAAGCGAAAACTAAGGGAGATAAAAATTATAACAAGCGAAATAAAAAACGAAAATAACCTACAACTCTATTTTTTCGTTCAACAAGCTTACTTCTCCTGGTTGCAAATCGTTTAAACAAATATTTCCTACTCGTACACGAACCAATCGCAATGTTGGAAAGCCTACAGCAGCAGTCATTTTTCGTACCTGTCTAAATTTGCCTTCAGTTATGGTAATGCTAATCCATGAATTTGGTCTGTGCCTATTCAACCGTATTTTTGAATCGGGTAAGGGTAAGTCTGGTTCTTCTTTCAACCTATTAACTCTGCAGGGTTTTGTAACATACTTTTTTCCAAAAACTCCAATCTCCACACCCTTTTCAAGTTGAAAAATAGCGTCATTAGTTATTGCGCCATCCAATTGTGCATAATATTCTTTTTCAATTCCAGCCCTATTAATAGTATCACTTAGTTTACCATTATTGGTAAGAAGCAATAAACCTTCGGACTTTTCATCTAATCTACCAACAGGCATAATTCCTTCTGGAAAATTATACAACTCCCCTAAAAATTGTTTTTTACGTTTTTCTTTGGCGGTATTAGATATAAACTGACTTAATATTCCAAACGGTTTGTATAGTTTATATAAAATGTCGTCGTCTTGTTTCATTTAAATCAATACAAATTTGGCTATTTTAATTTAGAATAAACATTTGTTATTTAAATTAGAATGCTATAACAATTTAATGCCCTTATTGTTATAGGTTTACAAAAAGAAGTATTATGAATCTTTCTAAAGTTATTATCTTATTCTTATTAGGTGGCTTTGTTTCATGTAGTGTTTCAAAAAACAAACCCAATTACGGTGCAAATCAACAAGCATCATTAGAAATTGCGCACAATCATAAAGATGTGTACTATGAAGGAAGAGTTTTTAAAAATGATATACAAAATGCTACAGAAATTTATTGGTCAGGTTCTAGTATAACATTGGAATTTAAAGGGACTTCTGTAAAAACTACAATAGCGGATGAAAATGGCACTAATTACTTTAATGTATTTATTGATGGGGATTTTGTGAAATATATTCAATTAGAAAAGGGAAAAAGAGAGTATATTTTAGCAAAAAATCTTAGTAATTCAAAGCATAAGATAGCTTTGACGAAACGAAATCAATGGACCGATGGTAAGAGTTTGTTTTACAAGTTTGCTATAGAAGGAGGTAAAACGTATCCTATCAAAAAAAAACCATTGTTTATTGAATTTTATGGAAATTCAATAACTGTTGGTCATGGCAATGAGGATTATACAGGCGCGGATGAACTTTCAGGAAAAGTCACCAACAATTATAATTCTTATGCAGCACTAACAGCGCGAAAGTTAAACGCAGAATATGCCTGTATTGCTCGTAGCGGAATAGGTTTAATGGTTAGTTGGTTTAATATGATTATGCCAGAAATGTACGATTTGGTCAATCCTTTTGACAAGAACTTGAAGTGGGATTTTGCTAAAAATCAACCAGACATCGTTATTATTAATATACTTCAGAACGATTCATGGATTGTTAATTTGCCAGACAATGCTGAATATAAAAGGAGGTTTGGCAATAAAAAACCCTCGGAACAAGATTACGTTGATGCCTATGCCGCTTTTATTGAAAAAATTAAAGGACATTATCCAAATGTGAAAATTGTATGTTATTTAGGTAATATGGACATCACAAAGCAAGAATCTGTGTGGCCAGCACGTGTTGAAAAGGTGGTTGCTCATTTTTCTAAGAATGTATATATGACTTCCGCTCCGTACATTGATAAAAAAGGTTTAGGGCATCCAAAAGTAAAGGATCATGAAGTATCTGCGGAAATTCTAACAGCTTTTATTAAAACAAATGTCTTAGAATAGCCTAAGAATAAAGTATTAAACCCACACCAAGCATTATTCCTAGTAAAGGAATAAGCTTTTTACGCTTGTTTTTTTCTTTAAATAGTAGTCCGCCAATAACCACTGCAATAAGTATTTGGCTTCTTTTTATGGCCGATAAAAGCATAATTAGTGCCTCAGGATCTTGTAAAGCTTTAAAATAAAAATAATCTGCAGTTTGGAGCAAGACACCTACAGCCGGAATACTCCAACGCCAAATAAATGATTTTCGTTTTTCAATCTTTGGAAACCAAATAATCAACAAAATAATCAAAAGAATCACTACCGTATATAAGCAAAACCAAAATTGTAAGGTTTGTGGATTAAACTGCTGATATTGAATCAGAAACTTGTCATATAAACCACTTGAAGCTCCTAAAAACGTGGCTCCTATAATTGCAAATATCCATTTGTTTCGCTTAAAATTTATGCCTTCTTTTTTTCCTACTTTAGAGTATAAGAGTACCGAGAAAATGATTAAAAAGAAACCAATCCATTGCCAAAAATTAGGCTGCTCTTGGTAAATACATATTGCTCCAATAAAGGTAAAAAACGGACCAGCAGATCTAATTGGAGTTACAATGGTAATAGGTAAATGTTTTAGTGCCTGATACGCCAATAACCAAGATGACACCATTATCATAGATTTTATAAAAATATAGCCATGCTGTGTCCAACTAATAGGCTGAATATAGAACCCCAGTTTTTGGATGTATTCTGGAAAAAATTGTGATCCTACAAAAACGGGTAATAGCAATAAAAAACCCGCAGATGTAGTTCCTAAAAGCACCGGAAGCACTTCGTTTTCACGTACAGCGTGCTTTTTACATAAATTATGTAACCCTAAAAATAAAGCCGATAATAACCCCAAATACATCCACATGGGCGCGAAGATAATTTTTTGAAGATTCTATTTTGGCATGTTTAATCATAAAAATTTAATCTGTTTTGGTGTAAGTGTTCATAACTCGTTAATATATAGTACAAAAGTAGCTCAGCTAATTTTTTAACACTTTAAAATCATGATTACTTTTGCACGAAATCTATTCTTTACTTTTTTACGTATAATAGAATAATTAAAGAACACTATATGAACCATAAAAAGTATGTTTCTACCGCATTACTTTTAGTAGGGGCTGTTTTATTTTTTTCAAATTCAATATTTGGGCAAGAAACACAAAATTACTCAGGCCCTTTTAAAGTTGAAAAATACGCTGGAAACGCAAACTATAATTACGTTGTAGTTGAGGGCGATACCCTTTTACAAGGTGCTTTTAAAATGCATCGCTCAAGCTTGGAGTCACTTTTAAACCATGAAGATTCTTCTTTTTTGTTTCAAGGAACTTTTGATAACAATTATCCTTCAGGAAAATGGATTTTTCAGTTTGGAGAATACAAAAGTGATAAAAAATCCCAATTAGTAGATTATCAATATCGCGTAAATATTAATGGTGTTCAAGAGGAGGCCAAAGGTAAAATTGAGGAAGGAAGACCAAACGGTAAGTGGTTGTATAGTGTAAATCAGATTAAAGATTCTGAAATTGAAAAAACTACATTTAAAAGTAGCATTACATTTGACAAAGGAGTGCCTCAAAAAGATTTTAGTATTGAGAATGAAGAAAGTACTTTAGTTGGTCGCTTTTTAAGAAGTGGTATTGCACATGATCAATGGTCGTTGTTTTCAAATAGTGCTAATGGTGCAAATGAAGATTGGACTTTTTCCAACGGTATTTTAAAAAGTATTGAAGTAAAAGGAGTAAAAAGTAAGCACATTAGTGTATTTAATACCAAAAATAAAAACACAAAAACAATACGGTTAAACAAGCGTTTTTTAAAGGCCATTGCGTTACAATTAACTTTAAAAGGTAATGAAACTGTTTACCACGGAGGCATAGAGCAGTTATTGGCTCAAAATGTAAAATATTACAATAAAATTGACGGAATACTTTCCAAAATAGGGGAATCTCATTTTTTACCAGAATTCAATGTAAAAGTACCGTACTATCCTTTAGATTCTATAGAAACAATTCATATAAATGAAGTATCAAGGCGTTTTGCTTCTGCCAAATCTATTAGTACAGACTTGTTGACCAACACCCAGTTAAACATTTTAAAGCTATCCGATTCGGAGTCCTTCTACCTGTATAATGTTGTAGATACTATTACCAATCAATTGGTATACCCTTTAGAAAAATTGGTTGCGTATTACCAGGAAGACATATTTGAATTTGTTCCAAGAACCGCAATACTGGAAAATATTTGGCAAGGACAAATACCAAGTACAGAAATTACAGTTGCTAATGACATAACCGATACAAACAGTAGACAAACTTTTAAATTACCAAATGCAGCACTAAACAATTTTGATGATAACCTTAGCTTATCGCAAATTGCTGAAGTAATAGCGTACGCTGAAAAAAGTTTACTTCATATTCAAGAAATTGTATTACAAAAAGTAACCAGAGAACAACGTCAGCAAGAATTAATTGCTATTGAAGAGCAGTTAATTTCACAGAACAATGCAATATCAAAATACATAGATTCCACAACCGTTGAAATTGATAAAAAATACGCGCTGGCATTATCGGCAATTAAAACGGCATCTAAAAAACAATTGAGTGCTTACGCTGCTTTAGGTGATGATACCAATAAATTAGAAGAGGCAAAAGTTATTTTAAATTGTAATAAAACGTATCAAAACTTAGCATCTTCTATTGCCTATTTACCGTTTCAAGTGGATTCTGTTCAACGGAAATATCTAGACAGGGTTTGGAACCCCTTTACTGCCACTTTAATGAACGAAGAAGTAAAAAAACACATCACAAATGCCTATATCAAAATACTGGTTCCTCATTTTTTACAGCAAAGTCAAAACGACTTGAACTGTAAAAGAGCAAAAGAACTGATTGGGCAGATAAAAACTTCGTACACCAAAATAATGGCTTTACGTGAAAAGGACACTCATAAACTGGAACGCAAATTAAAAAGAGAACAGGACCCTAAAATAATTATGGCATTGTTCAATACCAACAAAAAGACCGAAGACCACTAAAACATGAAACAGTTTACTAACATTTTTACGGGTATTGTGGTTGTTTTTGCTTTTGGTATTTGCTCCTGCTTACATGCTCAAGAAGATACCGAAAAGGTATTACCTAAAGAATCTAATTTTAAAGAACCGCTAACAAAAACTTGGATAAATACTTACGGTAACATTCGTATAGCAAAGCGCTTGTTTTGGATTGCCCAAACACATTTTAGATTCGAAGAAACGGAGGATACTCCTTTTGTAGGTCAAGTAGCGCAGATATACAACCGCCACGCTATTGGATACATTTATTCTAAAAAGTTTAATGCAAGTTTAGGTGGCGTTTTACGCCTTAATTTTAATACTGATGAAGATTCCACAGATCGTAATTTAGTTCCGGAATGGCGTATTTGGCACCAGTACCAATTTGCTATGCCATTGTCTAGAGTTATGGTATATCATCGTTTACGAATAGAACATCGTTGGACGCAAGGTTTTGAGGATAATAGCAAATACATATTTAGAAACCGATGGCGTTATATGTTACGTTTAAAAATTCCGCTTAACAATCATAAATTAAAGCCTAAAACTTTTTATATCGCCCCAGAAACGGAGCTTATTATGCAAAGTGGAAAAGCAGTAGTTGCTAGCCCTATGGAAGATTTAAGACTTACCACAACCTTAGGATATATATTAACACCGAGATTAACAGTTGCTGCCGGTGCTATGTATTCACAAGGACAGTCACTAAGCAATGGCGGAAATTATAAGCAGAGTTGGGCAATTCGTTGCCACCTATATTTCTCCCCAGATTTTAGAAGAGTGCGTAATAAACTTCCTGAAATTCATTTAGACGATTAAATGTTATAATAATGAAAAACAAACAAACCATTTTATACGTATCGTTAGCAATAACCGTATTAACGGCTGTGTACTTTATTACCAAAACAGTTCGTACACAAAATCAACTTCAACAAAGTATTACTGCCCAAACACAATTAGAGGATAGGGTAGCGGTACAAGATGCTATTTTAGAGGCGGACTCACTTTTGGTACGAGGACAATATAATCAGGCGTTGGAGGTATACGATGAACAATTATCAAATAAAGCTCAGTTTAATAAAGAATTACAGCTTAAAATTGCCTTGACCCATAAATTGCAAGAAATGGGTACCCATTTAACTTCGTCTAAGACCAGAGATACTACTGCTGTAAAAGATACTCTATCTGCTTCTTTAGCAAAAGCTTCAGCTACTTTTACCCGTAAAATGGACTCTATAAGTTTTGCGTTAAAAAAAGCTAGAGTTGAGTTAAACAGTATGCGCAAACGATTAAATCAAAAATCGATTGGAGCTTACCTTACCTTTAAAAGTAAAAAAGGGAATCATATACATTATGTTGGCAGTGTAACTAACCAAAAAGCAAATGGTTATGGTATTGCACTACTGGATTCTGGAAGTAGATACGAAGGAGAATGGAAAGATAATCAGCGGCATGGAGAGGGCGTTTTTTATTGGAAAGATGGCGAGTATTACGAAGGTAGTTATCAAAATGATCAAAGAAGTGGAGAAGGTAGCTACTATTGGCCAAATGGTGATAAATATGTAGGTCATTGGAAAAATGACAAACGTAATGGACAAGGCTCTTTTTATGGTAAAAAAGGACCTGTAGTTACCAAAGGCGTTTGGAAAAACGATAAGCTGGTTACCCAACAAAAATAGTGGTTTTTGCTATTTCAGTAAACATTTACTAATATTATAAGGTAAGCGGTCCTAATATTAGTATAAAAGTAGGGCGCATTAAATTTTAAGCCATGCGAAAAATCGATGATTTATTGAGTCAATATGGAGAAAGTCACCAAACAAAATTTAATAAACTAATACATTACTTTTGTGTACCTGCCATTTTCTTTAGTTTAATAGGATTATTGGCAAGTATACCTATCGCTAACTTATTTCAAGGAATATTACCAAATGGACTATTACCATATGCACATGTAGGTACTGTTGTAATACTTTTAGGTTTAGTGTATTACCTGCGTTTATCTATTCCATTATTTATTGGAATGCTTATTTTTTCTGGATTGGTACTTTTTGGAATTTATCAAATACAATTGCTTGATATTGCACCATTATGGGCTGTAATGCTTGGAATTTTTGCCGTTGCGTGGATACTTCAGTTTATTGGGCACAATCATGAAGGTAAAAAGCCATCATTTTTAAAAGATGTACAGTTTTTAATGATAGGTCCTGCATGGACCATGAGTCATTTATTTGAAGCTTTGGGAATAAAGTTTTAATCAATCAATGGTTATGCGTTAATATATTATATTCGTGACCTTAAAAAATTCTTATGAAAAATAGCATTGCATTACTTTTAGTCGTTTTATTAATTTCATCATGTAATCGTAATAAGACTAAAAATCTGTTCAACGGAAAAGATTTAAAAGGATGGCATGTAGATGTACCTGCTAACGATACCGTGGCAAATCCTGTAAATCCGTTTGTAATTGAGGAAGGAAACCTTGTTAGTTTAGGAACACCACGAGGGCATTTAATTACGGACAAATCATATGAAAATTATAGGCTAGAGGTGATGTATCGTTTTACTGGAAAACCTGGCAATTGTGGGGTATTAGTGCATGCATCAACACCTAGAGCGTTATATAAAATGTTTCCAAAATCAATTGAAGTTCAAATGGAATATCAAAATGCAGGCGATTTTTGGTGTATTGTAGAAAATATTGAAGTAGATGATATGGTAAATCGTCGCGGGCAAATGTCTGAATGGGGGATAACCGAAGGTAAGCGACGAAGAATACTAAATCTTACCAATGGTTCAGAAAATCCAAAAGGGGAGTGGAATACCATGAAAATAGAGTGTTTAGATGATAAAGTAAAGGTTTGGGTGAATAACGATTTGGTAAATTATGGATATAATGCTACTGCAACAAAAGGTCAAATTGCTATACAAGCCGAAGGTAGTGCCGTTGCTTTTAAATATGTAAAACTTACTCCAATAACGGAACTGACAGAAGAACCCGAAGCAAAGTAATTTAGGCTTCTACAGGGGTGTTTTTTACTACAGCGCTAACACAATCTAAAGCAAGTTTTTTTACTTCGGTTTGGTCTACAGCAACATTTTTGCTTTTTAATCGTAAAAGGCTATTGTAATTGGTAATCGCTTTATCAATATTAATAACGGTATAGTTAATTTTTGAACTATCCAATTGTTCAATAAAGTTGTTTCTAAGGGCAAGTGCTTTGTATCTTTTAAAAAAACCAAACTTAGAATTGCAGAGGTATATAAACTTTTGAACGCCCTCTTTTTGTCCTTCAGTTAACAAATTACAATTTATATGGTAATCTACGTAGCGGTCAAAAAGACTTCTTTTTTTTGTAAAATTAGGAATAGAAATTATCGTACTAATGTTATTAAACTGTCCCTTTAATAGTTCAGGTTGTGTTGCAGACGCAACAATAAATTCTACATTACAATGTGTAAATTTTTTAGCAGTATCTGTATTTCTAATTAATATTTTGACCGGTATGCCAAGTGAAATAAATTCCTTTATTATGAATTCCCCTAAAGCACACTCGGCACCGGCCAACAGTACCGATTCAATAACTTTACTTTGTAACATTAATGCAATCTTTTACACTTAATACAGTTTAACGAAAGGTTTAAATGCAATGATCAATTAATAAAGTTTAGTCTTAAAAACGATACCTTATTTTTTAAATGTAATGTCTTTAAATATGTCATAGATGGTTAGCTTGTGGTTTGTTACTGAACCAAAATTATGTAGAAACCAAAAAAGAAAAGAAATCCAATAAGACACAAATAGCCCGATAAGACATTTTAATGATTATTTTCTGTACTCGGATGGGAGTATTCCCTGACATTTTTGAAAAGTTTGGGAAAATTTACTCACATTTTCATACCCAAATTTGGCAGCTATATCCTTGATTTTAAGGTCGGTATTTTTAACATATTGTTCCGCAAGCTGCATTTTGTTAGCCTGAAAATGCTTAAAAATAGAAGAACCATACATGATTTTAAAATTCTCTTTAAGCCGTGTTGGAGAAATTTTATGGTCTTTCGCCAAATTATCTACGCCTGGAAATTTTTGAAACAAATTTTGCGATAAATAGTGCTCAATTTTACCAATTTTAATGCGATCACCATAACTTAATTGATTAGAATTAACATTATCTTCTCGCTCCAGAGAATCAAAAAACACACTAAAATAGGTATAGGTGAGCTTTTTTAGTTCAAATACGTTGGGCTTTTCCTTATGATTAAAGGCGGTTGAAAGTTGCGCAATTAAATCTTTAAATGCCTTTTTATCGTAGCTGTAGTTCAAAAATTCTTTTTGCGTGTCGTTTAGTAGCTGTTTTACAGTATCTGGTGTAGTAGTGGACTCCAGAATATTCTTTTTAGCCCATTCTTGATTAAAATACAGAATATACATAATTTCTGTAGCACCCTTAAAATGACCATTTAAAAAATCTGTAGCGGGCTTTGAAAAGGAAATCGAATGATTTTTAATTTTTACATTATTAAATTCATACGTATCATTAGTCAATTCGTTTTCAATACTATTAATTGAGATAAAATAATAGTCAGACGGTAGAAACTTGTCGTAAATGGGTTGGTACGATACGTTGTTTTTATAGAACATATCAGATTTCATAATCCATAAACCTTCTTCCAATTCTACATAATAAAATTCACCTTTAACAAATGGTGTATCTGCATAAAGCACTTGACGTTCCTCATTATGCTTCATAAAAGGCATTTTCGCGGAACTTTTTACAATTAGTTCTGGTGAGTTAGATAAGTACGATAGATTAAAAAAACCGTTACGGTATGTAAAAAAGTATTGTTTTGATAATGTAAACCAATTGTTTATCCGGTCAATAATCATTTGAGTATTACTATTTTTTAAATGAATTATTTAGGGGGAGCGGCAAGATACTTCTTTTTTACAGATGTAGAAAATAAACATTGTAGTACGACACCTAATTTCTATTTTACATAATATAAATTATAGTACAAATGTATTTCATCCATTAGATAGCTATAATTCCATATTATGTAAAATATCCCAGAATATGCAGTCTATACAATAAACTTTCGTCTGGGGGTCATTAAACATTTTGCTCTTGGCTTTTGTACTACATTGAAATTTTTGTCTTGTTGTACTATAATTAGTCGTTATGTAAAATTGCCGCTCGCAAACGCTCGATTGCTTTTTAAAAATAATTATGCTGTCGCAGTAATTTTTTTAAACACAATTATCCATCGCTTGCCATCGCCAAAAAAAGCTAGCTTTTGCTTCTTGTTTAAAATTCGCGTATTCGATAAAATGTCCGCAAGATTTTTTTCTACGCAATTCTCGTCAAGGTTGCCGCAAGAGAATAAAATTTTTCCAGCGCATTATCCAAGCTTAAAATTTTATACACTTGCTCAAATTGTGCATTTGTTTAAAACTTTTAAATGTTTGCATATCTTTTTTTCTTGATAAAAAAAGAAACAAAAAAATCAAGGCTGCATAAAACTTTGGAAACAATGTACGGCTCAATCGCTATATTTTAGAAAACATTGGAACGTTTCAAGATTGCTTAGAACTTGCTTTAAACCTAGTTAAAATGTAAAGAAAATGTATTACAAGCCCTCTAAAATATGCACGCTCATTCACCTATTGTTTTAGCCAAAGTTTTCTGAGGCCGTTTTGCCATCGCTTCATCTGGGTAAAAACGCACGCTCTATTTTACATAATATTATAAACTAAACTTTTAGTTTATCAATCACATTATTTAAAACGTACTTTTCAAACTCTTCAATGGATTTGCTTGATATTTTAATCTCCCAATTTGATAAACTGGGCATTAAACTCACTTCATTATTTACAAAGAAACTATTATCAGAATCTTGTAATTGTGTAGATGGAATTAAATACACAACTCTTGGTTGTTTTTCTATGATTAAAACTAAAGCGATAAACAAGTTATCATTGAGTTCTCCTAAGTCTTGCTTTGAAATTTTAATACTTTGTTTTACAGTATTTAAATCTAGCGGTTGTAAGTATATGTGATGGTTTCCTATAAAAAAGTCTACTCCTTCCCTCCCATTGTTTTTAGGATTTAAATCTATACTATGGCTTTTTAATTCAGATTTTAAGAACTCTAAGGCAATCATTTTGTAGAAACTAATAACTCTCTGATATCCACATCGAGTATCTCTGCAATTCTTTTTAAATCCTTTAGATGTGGTTGTGATTTATTATTGCAAAAAGCAGTTACAGAAGTTGTACTTTTTCCCAATTCTTCCGCAAGCCAAACTTGTGATTTCCCTTGAATTACTAATACTTCTTTTATTCTATTTATTCTTTCTACAGCCATATTTATTGATGTATTCTACTTTAAATATATAATACATTCTTGTCAAAATATAAGTTTAAATTAAATTTTAGTAATCTAAACTTGTGTTTTTGAAATTTTAATTATAAGTTTGAATTAACTTTATGTAAGTTTACATTATATAAAAATAATTTAAACTTATGTTTTTATTGTTAATAACTTTATTTCAAATTTTATGCCATATCCTAAATATACTAAAGCCGACCTAGAGAGAATCGTATATACACAACTAGATAACTTAAATGCCATTCACGACTTGTTACGCATTATGAAACTTCAAAATGAATTGATTGAAAATGCCAATAAGAAATTAAAGGATGAAGTAATTGACTTTAAGAAACGTGTTAATTATGGTACTGGGAAGTTTGAATAATTAGGGAAACATTTTCTTATTCCAAACTTCTACATCTGAATCAGGAACAGACATAATTAATACCTTTCGCGGTCTGGTTATACCTACATATACAATCCTTAATTCCTCTTTACAATTTTCTGGTAAATCATTAAAATTAGGTGTATTTATTATATTTACATAATTCCTTATGGCTTTTTTACCTAGAAGCAATAAAACGGCTTCAAAAGTTTTTCCCTTAACGGAATGAACAGTGCCATAATAAAATGGATGAATACTATCCGAATTTAAATTACTCGCATAATAGTCATCAATTAAAACATTCCCATTTTCTGTATTAATATTTAATGTTATTCCGCTGTCTTTTAATTCTTTGTTGGACTCCTCTATCCATTGGTTAAATGTTTTTCCATTAGTACCCGTAAGTTTATTAATGAAACTAAAAACAGTATCTCTATGTTTCATAAGCCCATTTAATTCAATTTGAGTCTTAATAAAATCATCTGTGCAATAAAAATTACGATTAGTTTTTCTTATTAGTACCTCAAAATATCCTTTTTCTAAGAGTCTGTATCCTTTAAAAGAATCGTGATTGTCTATTAAATGCTTTCCTAAAATGATATTTCTAACGTGATATTGTTTATCTACCCACGGAATATTTTCATAAGATGAAATATCAAGATTTAACCCTAAATATTTAGAACTACTTTTACCTCTGTATAATACAGCCACATTCTGTTTGTTAATTTCTATATCATTCTCTCGACATAATTTTAAGAATCCTGATAAAATATTGTCAAAACTAGATTTACTTTCTTCTTGACTTATTATTGTTGGGTCTTTTTGGGTTGCTCTTTTTGGAAGCTTATAACCTATTATTTTAGGCACTAAATCATAATCAGCTACTTCTTCATTTACAGCATCTGATTTGTCAAATGATGATAAATTCTTTGTGAAGTCACAAATAGCCTGAGAACTTCTTCGATTTTCATCAAGTAGAATATTATCCCATTCATCAAACTTTTTATCAAATAGCTCAGGCTTAGCATCGTTCCATTCAAAGATAGATTGGTCTCTATCACCAATCAACATTATATTATTTGTACCTGAATTTTTTAATATATCAAGAATTCTCATTTGAATTTCATTAGTATCTTGTGCTTCATCAATTATAAAATATTCAAATAGATTAGCAACATTAGTTGCGATAAGAGGATAGTTCTCTAATATTTTCAAAGCGATATAATTAGCATCTGATTGATTAGCATAACCTAGAGAGAAAAATTTCCATTTAGAATCAATTATGTGTTGTATATTCCCATTTACCTTTCCAGCCTGAGTGTAATAGTTCCATCTAAAATGAAAAGCTTGATATGGTGCAATCATCAATAATTTATCATCGATTCCGAAAGTTGTTTTATCGAAATATTGACCATAATCTCTTTCGAATAATTTATGAGACCAATTAGAATGTGGTTCGCCAACAAGAACAGGACGAATGGGGCATTTCATAATTAAATGACCAAAAGGAAGAAATATATAAGTATTAATAAAACTATCTATGGTCCCCATAAAATGAGGATGCTTTAGAGGAACATATATACCAAAATCATCTCTAAGTTTCTCTTCGATTTCAGAACAAGCTACATTTGTAAAAGAAATAGCTGCAATCCCTTTTCTCTTAAAATCATTTTCATATAATAATTTAGAAATTCTTGCCGATACAGAATAAGTTTTACCGCTTCCTGGGCAAGCTTTAACCACAACAGCCCCTTTGTTATAACGTAGAATTTCTTTCTGCTTTTCAGATAAATGGTCGTACATTATTCTCTATTTATTACCCAGCGAATTGATTCTTCTATGTATTCAGGAATTATAAATCTATCTCTAAATATTTCTTTGGATTCAAGAATTAAGCTTAGATTTTGAGCAAATTCAGACTTATCCTTATTAGATTTTAATTTTTCTAATAAATCAATGGCTTTATTATGTAGACTTTCTTCAGAATCAATGAAAATGGTTTTTGGATGCATTCTCTTATAAACACCTAACATAATCTTAGAATTATCAGAATCTGCTACCATCAATTCATATTCAAATGTATTTTCAGCTAAAACAACTTTCAAGTTGGCTCCTGTTAATTCGTTTACTTTAAAAGCTCTATCTGATATCTTATCAAACATTATATTCAGCACTTCTTTAATATAGTCAGATTCTACTTCGTAACCTTGAATTACTAAATCTACATTATTATCAAAATTTATAATTCTATTATTTGTATCAACAATATTTAATTCTTTAAGTTTTTCAAATATTAGTTTAGCCTTAGATTTATCTATGTTCTGCTCTTCATTAAGAAAATGTTTTGGAGAAATTAGCCCCTTATCATTATCTGTTATTATTGAACAAAAAGCTGATAAGCGTTTACTAGTATCTTCAGAATTATAAAGTTTAGCAAATGGTTCGAATGCAACTCCATTTATATTGATTAATTCAATTCCATTTTTATCTAAATTAAATTCTTCACCCATTATTTCTGCAAATACGGGAAGTAATAATGCTTCTGAGATTCCCTCAACCATAATTGTCCCATTTGAGAAAAAGAGTTGAGATTTGGTAACATCTAGAAACTTCCTCAAATAATTTTTATTATTAGAACTTAACTCTGATTTTTTCAATGCAAAATTGCTAATTAAATCGTCTTGTTTTTGTAAGACTAATAAATTATCTAAATCTGATTTTGCAGTTATAGTAGGAGAATGAGAAGTAATGAATATTTGTACTCCTAAATCTTTTAAACTACTTAAGTAATTAAAGAATGAATTCTGTTTTTGAGGATGTAAATGAGCTTCAGGCTCTTCTATTAAAAGAGCATAATAATGTTCTATTTGTTCAGCTCTTCTGTTTTTTAAATCTCCTAGTACCGATGAGGCTAGAATCAGATTATTTTCTCCTAAACCATTTTGACTAATGTCAAAGTACTTTTGTTGAGTAAAATCTCCATTTAACAGTTCCTCTTTATAAACGGGTTTTCTAGTTAAAACCCCTTTGACTATATTATCATATTTGTATTCTAATAATTTTAAATGTACTCTAGATTCTTTCTTTCTTATATCAGCTTTTTCTAAATGTTCATTTACAAAACTTTCCCCTGTTTTTACTACTCCTGTCCAATCTCTATCTTGGATAACATCTTGAAGAGTATTTGCTAGTTGATTTTTTTTATCAATATTTAATTCAATTTCTTCTGTCTCTCCTGCTTCATTGACTCTTTCATATTTAGTCATTTCTTTAAAAAGAGAAGTTACTTTGTTGCTTTTAGCATAAGGCCTCAATTCTAATTCAGCATTCCTTAATGGCTCTAGATAAGAATAAAATAAAAGTTGAGCTTCTTCTGGTTTTATTCTTTGACCTGGGTTTTGCCCTCCCCAAATATCCCATCTTAATACTTTATTTCCTTTAGGATTAGTTTCTAATGAGTACCTAGCTTGTATTTGTAAATTAACATCGTTTGGGTCATCTGGATTTTGCCAAAGTAAACTTTGGAAATATTCCCTATCTTGGGGAGTCTCTATTGTAAAAACTAAACCAAATTCTATTGGTTCTAATGGAGAATTTATGTCGTTTACATTGATATGAAAATCTTCATCGTTTTTTACACCAATATCTCTCCATTGTTTGCCTATACTTAAACAGATGCGTAGAGCATCAATTATGGCTGACTTGCCAGAATTGTTTTCTCCTATTATAATATTTACACTCCTATTGAAATTAAGTTGTAATTCTTTAATTCCCCTGAAGTTTTTAATGTTGAGTTTTTCTAAGAACATAAATTAATTGAGTAGAGGGTTTTATTTAAGCTGATTAGTCATATTTTTGATTTATACTAATAATTAATTACTTCTATTTGGATTTTTATCAGCTTTAAATTTTCTACTTGTAGAAATAGTAAAATCATTGCCATCAGAAGTTACAATTACATCATTTTGATAAATGGCTTGAATTTCCCTAACATTTTTTGGCATTGAATTTCTTGTTGTACCCCAAGAAGTTTGTATTACTCTATATACTTTTGCTTCAGCTAGTCTATTCAGCACATTTCTATTAGGGTGTGAATGGCGATTACCATTTCCTGCGGATATTATTGCTATTATTGGTTTTATAGATTCTAAAAACTTTTTTTCAGATGCATTATTTCCTCCGTGATGATTCACGTGTAAAACATCAATAACTATGTTTTTATTTTTGATATATTCTCCTACTTTTTCTTCTATTTTAGCATCCTCATTACCATATCTTCTACCAATTAAATCACCAGAAATTAGAAAATCAAAATCTTTATACTTAATTAAAAAAGAAAGGCTTCTTTCATTTTCTGTATTTACATCATCTACTTTTCTTGAACCATCTTTTATAAAGCCATTAGCAGCTAAAGCATAAGCCTTAGCTCCCTTTCCTAAATCAATTTCAAAATCATTTAATTTAGATTGACTATCTAATGATATTCTATTTTTTGAATCAGCAATAACTTTGTATTTTCTATAAGCTTGAGAACTTGGGGGATATTTATCACCTCGGTCAACAAAATTGATAACTTTAATATCGTCTCCTCCACCTGGTTTCTCATCATAACCTAGCAAAAGACTTGTCCCGTGAACGCCTCCAGAAACAATCCCTCCTATGTGGTCAGCATCATAATGACTAATTATTACGTAATCTAATTGTTTAATACCTCGTTTAGCCAATACTGTTCTCAATATGTTACCTCCATCTCTACCTGAAATATTACCAGCATCAAATAATACATTTACTCGTTTTCCATTGCTTTGTTTTGGCCCTTGAATTATAGTTGCATCTCCTTGACCTACACGAACATTAATTATTTTTAAATCTTGTCCATTTAAAAAAGAAGTCAATAATAGTACATTAACTAAAATTAAATTTTTAAGTTTTTTACAAATATTCATATTTAGAGTTTAATTGGTTAATTTCTAAACAATAGAAAATATTAATCATACCATCAATGGTGATATAATTAAAAAAATATTGTTGCTATTATAAAAATTAGTAGGGAGGATTTAAATATACAGAATTTTAACAAGCATTCCTTTACTTAATCCTGTAAATAATTGGAAATTAGTACAGAATAATCCCATTCCATACACATTTTGCCTCCACTACTCTGCCCTAGCTGCAAAAAGAGTATTCCATTACATTTTAAAAAAACTTTTGGGATAGGAAAAAAATCTAAAAAGAAGAATAGTTATTTGTAATCGCTTTTTTCTCCCAAGCAAAGTTACATAACGCAGAACATTATGAAACACTTTGTTTTTCATAATCCGACGTTATATAAAATAGCAATAAGTTATTAATAATCTGAAAAAATTGAATCTTATTCTATCGAAATTATTTAATAAAAAATGCCCTAGTTTAATATAACAAGGGCATTTTTAAAACGTATTACGATACTAATTTACTCTACAGGTTTGTTGCCTACCTCTTCAATTTCTTTACGTTTATTTTTTACTTTTTCCTTTCCTTTTTTAATTACGTCTTCTAATTCATTTAATTTCTCTTCGGCTTTAGATATTTTAGCTTCTTTCTCTTTAATAGCTTCTTCATCAACACCTTTTTCTTCACGTTGTTTCGCTACTTTTTCTTTAGCTTCTTTAACTTTTTTACGACCACGTTTTAAGGTTTCTTCCTCATCAGATAAGGTTGAAGCAGTTTCGTCAATTTTTTCTTTGGCTATAGTTGCTCTATGCTTACCAAATTCCTCTCCACTCATATCGCCTTTATCACGACCATACGCATTGCCTTTATTTGATTTTTCTTTTTTGGCTTTTTCTTTCTTTTCTTTTTTTAACTCATCATCTTTCTCATTGTCTTCATCAAGATCATAGTCATCATCACCCTTTTCCTTTTTAATCTTATTTTTTTTGTCTTTACCTTTCCCCTTCATTTCTACGCCTTTCTCCTTCATATCCTTGGCCTTATCTTTCATTTTTTCTTTGCCTTTCCCTTTCATTTCGTCAGCTTTACCTTTTTGCTGCTCTACGGCATTATCAATGTCTTCTTCAACATCTTCTTTGACCTTTTTAACTTTCTCCTTCTTGGCTTTTCCTTTCTCCTGAGATTTACCTTGGGCATACCCAGTAGTTGCCATCATTGTAAATGCAAAAAGCATTAAACCTATTATACGTGCTATATTTTTCATGTCTTTTCTTTTTTAGATACCATCAAGTTCACTAAGCGCTGATTCTACTTCTTCTGATTTTTGTTCAACTTCTTTTACTGTTTCATCAATTTCTTGCTCTACGGCCTCTATTTTATCTAAAGTAGCGTCTAATTCTTGTTGTTCTTTTTTTGTGTCTCTACAGGAAATTATTCCCATAAAAAGAACAGATAAAGTCAATAAACTTAATTTTTTCATAATTTTTATATAAATGATTAGTACTTATTTAACTTATATATAAAGTATATATTGTTTAATTTTTAAATGTCTTTAAATCAAATTTTATCAGAATTTAGATTAGCTTTAAGGTTCTGACAAAGAAATACCGTGCAGTTTCTTTACTAGTAAAACAAAAAAAGCGGGATAAATGTCCCGCCAGTAATTACTTTTATAATCTCTGTATTATTCCTTAACTAATTCAAAATCTTGAACTGTTTTATTCGCTGCATTTATTTGAACTTCTTCAGTGGTTTGCATAATATAGCCTTCTTTTTGTACTTCAACATTGTATGACCCAGCATCTAATCCCATTAACATATAAGCACCATCAACATCTGTGAAAGTTGTAGTATTAATGGTGTCTGAAACGATAACAGCCACCTGAGCGCCTTCTACAGTTGTTATAGTAGAATCTTGTTCAACGCCAGTAACTGACCCCAACAACGTACCCGTTGTAGACAAATTACTTGCTTTAATTACAGGTTTAAAATTGAATCCTGTAATATTTTGTCCTCTACCTTTTGCTACAAATGATTTGCTCACATCAAAATCTAGCAACAAATCTGATGAAAGTCCGCTACTTACAATAAGTTCGGGTTTGATAAACACTTTAATGCCTGATTGTGCGCCACTAGGAACTTTTAGATTATAGGTTGTACTATCTTTTAAAACAATGTTTACTCCTTTTACGTAGACGCGCATTAAATCATAAGAACCTGTCGGTATATCCATATCTACTAAATTCTTGGTAACACCATTAGTAAGCTCTAAAAGATTTACTTGTATTTCATCTTCCATTAATACAATGAAAGATTTACCGCTGTCGGTTTCTATTGTCACGTCAGTACTATCTATTGCTTGAGCGTTTAATTCGATATCTCCTTTATATCTAGCATCAATTTTAAAAATTGTTACATTGGCTTCGGCCACCATATCATGAGGAAATGGGGCATCAGTTAATTGTATATTTAATTGGCCATACCCACTGTTGGAATCATTGTTATCGGTACATGAGCTAATTAGAATGCTACAAACAACAAGAAAAACATTTAAAAAGTTAAGTTTCATAGTTTAAAATTTAAGGTTTTCGTTACGTAAAACCCTATAAATAAGGGTTTGGTACTTTGTAAACAACAAAGAAAGTAAAAACCCTACTATGAATTTTTTGTTTTCGATGAACGGTATAAATTTAATGCGTTATTAGATATTACCATTTCATACACATTACCACTTCGCTCCTATCGTCGCTTCGGGCAAAGAGTATTCCATTACATTTTTAAAGAAACTTTTGAGAAGAAAAAAATCTAAGAAAATTTAGGAGAAGAACTTCGCTTTTCCCAAAGCAAAGTTACATAACGCAGAACATTATAGTACATTTATAGTAAATTAGCGAATAGACCATTTTCGGTCTATTTTACATAGTTGCAGATATCGGCCTTTAGGACTATATCGTCAGCCATTATGTAAAAGCCAATTTACGGGAAGCTTTTCGTCAGAAGATATTATCAAAGCCGTTTTACTGGAAGAGATATTTAAATACTTAAGCTATAATTCCATCGATTGCTCTTTATAATTAAATTGCTTTTCCAGAGGCCTTATCTAGCAGCTAAATAAAATCTGAGCACTTGCTACTCTTTGCGTTCCATAGAAAACTTTTTTGAATTCTATTTAACATAATGTATGGTAATCATTTAGTTTTGAATAGACGGATATCAAATTCAAAAGCCTCTACATTCAGAATCTTAACTTTTGAGACTTCCTTGTGTAAAGGATTTATTAAAACATTATAGTCCCCCGATACTACTGCTGAGGGAACTTGTAGAATTAATGTTTTCTGCTCATCCACAAATGTGTCACCGATTTCTTGAGTTAAATATGATGGAGGGTTTGATTTCCAATTTATGCCTTTTAGGTCTTTTTCAGTAATACTTGACATTTCCGAATCGGGAATTTCGATTGAAATCATGAAATAGTCTTTTGGTAGTTTATTAAATGGAACATGCACAGCAACCTCTGACATAGCCAAGGCTCTTGATGACGCCGTATATATTAATTTAGTTCCTTTGTTATTCCATCTTCCTCCGTAGAGTTCTGCTCCAGTACCAGATAAATCAGTTTTATATTTACCTTTAGAAATTCTGAATACAATCATGCTAAAATGCCATGTTCTATTCTACCTAACTCATCCTTTACAATTCCTAAACCAACCGAAGTATCTAGTAAATCTCCAGGAACAATACCTCCTACCGCAATATTTTCACTCATTAACCAATCGTGAAAATTTTCCTTATCTCCAAATACCTCTTCCCCATATTGCATTAACTGTTGAATTTCGATAATCTTTTCAGTTTGTTTTGGAGCGAAAGTTTTGTTGTCTTTTTTATATCGAACAAGTGTGCGCAAAGTAGTGTCCAAAATAACAGCCCAATCTTTATCTCTTAAGGGTGTTTTAACTGCAACGCTTTCAAAAGTTTCATAATCAATACCATCTCTAATAACTGTCACCAATTCAAAGCCGCGAGAATCATCATTCCAATCATATGAGACCGATTCAATAAGTTTTTTTGGTTTTCCTTCAAAGGTAATTTTAAAGACATTTTTGCGAACATCTACTTTCTCTCTTACTGTTGTTTTCTTATCCACAGTTTTCCCTGCAGAAACTTTTTTATGTAAACTAACCCCTTGTCTCACATATTTTACTTGTTCTGACTGTTTGGCTTTATTTTTTGTTCTTTTAATTGCCATAATTATACTTTTATTTATCTAATATACAAATATTTATGACATTTGTCTTAATTTTAACGACAATTTACATGTTTTAATTGTTTTGTGACATTTTATATTTAGATATTCTATGGTTGATTATTCTTTTTCTTGATGAAAAAGAAACAAAAAATACAGGCTGACTGATAATTTTGGAAACAATGTACGGTTCTCCCGAAGCTTCGGAACTCGATTGCTTTTTAAAATAAAAGGAATACTTAATATTATTCCTCTTTTTTTACATGGCGACCTGGTTCCCAGTCTTCTTTACGTAAGTTTTTCGTAGCAAAGTTTAAAGGTGTTTTTTCAAGTTCGGTTGCAACGGTATCATTCCACCGATTGAGTAACCCAAATACAGTAATCATACCCATTATTTCCATTATCTGGCGAGTGTTGTAATGCTGTTCAAGTTTTTTGAAATGCGCATCGGTTGCCGCATTTGGTTGTACTCCTGCAGCAAAAGCCAAATCAAGAGCAGCACGTTCTGCATCTGAAAATAATGGATTACGGGCATACTCCCATACGTGTTTAATTTTTTCAGCATTTACACCAACCATTTTCACGGCACCATGGGCTGTATGGGCTTGACAATATCTACAGCCTGCGGCACCGCTGACAATTGTGGCAACCATACGTTTCAAAGACATATCTAGTTCGCCCGGTGCATAGACAACATCTACAAGAGCTTTTACTGCCGATAAATACGCTGGCCAACGTGCCATAGTTAAAACATCATTTGGGGTAAAGCCCATTAGTTCTTCAGCATATTTCAAGTCCATACGCACGTTTTCCGGTAATTCATCTAAACTAAGTGGAGAAATTCTAGCCATAATTTATTTCTTGGATTATTAACTAATTGTGTCTAAAAGGGCCTATTATCACCCGTAGTGCATTTTGATTGAAAGACAAAAAGTTATGCAAAATGCTTAATATCAGTAAATTGTAGTGACAACAAAACAATTTCAATGCAAAACTTTGATGTAATTTACTAAAGAATATTGGAAATATTAAAAGGAATAACTCCGGAACAATTAGCAAAACTAGCCATTCCACCTCCCTCCTTCCTACGATTTCGCTCTGAGATGTCGGGTCGCATACTAAGTGTCAGATATTTCCTTGAAGGTTTTTTTGCGCTTAAGGAGCATATCTCTGATGATTAACAAAGACCATTTTATAACCTGCAACATCTAGTGAAGATATGATTGGACAGCCAGAGCGAAATTCTTTTTTCATATTGTACATATTACTACATCAATTCGATAGTAATTGTTATTTTCACTAATACGGAATTATTTTTATGCTACGCATTGCAACACCCTCATTTTCACTTTGATGTAATGCTATATTGTTTGAACAATTTTGTATCAAAATTTACTATAAAAAAAGAACTAATGTTTAAAAAAACGTATTCAGGATATGTATTTCTTATTCTAATGATGATTGCATTTATATTGACACAATGCAAAGCTCAAGTACAATTAATTTCTAAACCATGGGAGTATAATAACAATCGCTTAGCAGTTAGCTATGACGGTAATAGTGAGCCAGATAATGCCTATAAATGGCCAACAGGAGATCCCGATGACTGGGGAGCTGCCGCAGCCTCTTTAGCAATTATTGCAAAGTTGGGCTTGCAAGATAAGCTTGTACATTGCTCATACAATAATTTTATTGATGCTCCTGCTGGTCCTGATAATGAAAATGAACTTAAAATAAGTTGCGATGGGGCTATAGAAAGATGGGATTTTGATGGAAGTAAATTTTTTGATGTAACAAAACAACTTGAAGCATCTAAACTTAATTTGGCTTCAGAAATGAGCAAATCAACTGCTGCCAACCCTTTATATTTTATGCACGCAGGTCTTTCAGAATTTTTATATCAAGTTGTAGAAGAAGTTATAAAGCAGGGCAATATTGAAACACTTAATCATGTATATCTTTTATCTCATAGTGAGTTTAATGAAAAAGAAAGAAGACGAAATTATCATAGAACTTGGAATGATGTTCAGGAATTATGTGGGAATCGTATTAAATATAGGAAAATTAAAGATCAAAATAATAAAACTGTTCCAACCGATTTATGGCATTCACAAAAAGACTTTTCTGTTTGGTATTGGATGCGCGATCATAAAGACCCCGATGTAAAATGGATGTATTCTAGACTAGAAGCTCATAGTGGAGGCGATGCAGATATTTCTGATTGTGGCTTATTCTATTACCTGTTAATGGGAGATGATAATGGTAGTCCTGCTAAATTCGAAAAATTTATTGGAGATGGTATTATGAATTAGTTCATACTTTTTTTAAATCATTAATTCTATCAATTGAAATTGCAAAATTTATTTAATTTAAATTGAAAATATACTTCATATGAAATATAAAATTATCTTGACTTTAGTCTTATTTTCTTTTACCATGTCATGTAAAGCGCAGGATTTATATTCCAATGTTTGGATTGATAAAAATGAAAATGAAAATTACACAGCACGCCATGAATGTTCTTTTGTTCAGGCTGGAGATAAATTTATAATGTTTGGTGGTCGAGAATCTGCAAGGAAGTTAGACAAGTACGATTTTGAAACGGATACATGGAGCAGTAATACTAATTTTGCGCCTAAAGAGTTTAATCATTTTCAAGCTACATTTTATAAAGGATTTGTTTGGGTAATAGGAAGTTTTAAAACGAATAGTTTTCCTAGAGAGGTTCCTGAAGAAAATGTTTGGTTATACTCCCCTTCATTGGATACTTGGATAAAGGGTCCAGAAATTCCTAAAAATAGAAGAAGAGGCGGCGCAGGTTTAGTTGTTTATAAAGATGTCTTTTACTTAATAGGAGGAAACACAATTGGTCATGATGGTGGTTATGTTAATTGGTTTGATTCGTATGATCCAAAAACAAATACTTGGACTATTTTACCCAATGCATCTCAAGAAAGAGATCACTTTCATGCGGGAGTAATAGGCAATAAATTATATGCTGCTGGTGGAAGAAAATCTGGAGGAGATGGTGGTGTTTTTGCACCTTTGGTCGGTGTGGTTGATACGTATGATTTTGACACCAAAAAGTGGTCTGTTCTTAAAACTGACTTACCAACACCAAGAGCTGCTCCTGGTATAGCTACGTTTAAAGGGGAATTATTTGTTATGGGTGGCGAAAGTGAGCACACGGGTCCTGCATATAAATTGGTTGAAGCATATAATCCAGCAACTCAAAGCTGGTCTAGAAAGGCTGACATGCATTTTCCTAGGCATGGAACACAAACTATTGTATCTGGAAATGGTATTTATATAGCAGCAGGGTCTCCAAAACGTGGTGGTGGAAAACAATTAAATATGGAAGTGTATAATGAAGATAAACCGCAAGGAAATGTAATTACCGCTTCTTATTTGGAGGCTCCTGAATTAGTTGTAGTAAAATCGGGGAATAAAGCCATTGTTAAAATAAAGAATACGGGTGGAAATTCTGCAAGCTTTATTAATTCTGTGATTTTAAGTGATGCGTCTAGCTCTAAATTTAAAATTAACTCCGATTACAATTTAAAATTAGTAGATGCCAATAGTACTTTTGAAATTGAAGTAGCTCATATCGGTGACTCAGTAAAAGACATAGGATATATAATGGTTAGTTATAATGGGGAATTGACAAGAAAAATCCAGCTAGTTTGTGAATAAATCACACAAATAGTTAAACAATAATATACAGAATTCTGTAATCAATTGAAAATTAGAGAGAATAATCCAATATTTTACGTATCAAAACTTGGCTCCTATTGTCGATTTCAACAAAAGTTTAATTTAAGTAGCTATAATTATTCATTATGTAAAATTGTTCTGGAATGCTATTGCTCAGGCACAAGGCGTATCAATCTACCAGGGCCCTCTACCGCTATATAAAGATAACCGTCTGTTCCCATATGCGCATCACGTATCCTACCTATACCGTTTAATAGTGTTTCATGACCAATCACTTCATTCCCATCCATCTTTAAACGATGGAGATATTCGAACTTGAGTGAGCTTACAAACAAATCGTTTTTCCAATTTTTATAAAAATCACTGGACACAAATGTCATTCCACATGGTGCAATGGAAGGAGTCCAGTAATATATTGGCTGTTCCATCCCATCCAATTCGGTAAGGTCTGTAAATGTAGTTCCATCATAATTGATACCATATGAAATCACAGGCCAGCCATTGTTGTTCCCCGCTTCCAAAATATTGATTTCATCACCTCCTTGGGGCCCATGCTCTCCCTCCCAAACTGACCCAGTTTCAGGGTGCAGACTCATTCCTTGAGGATTGCGCGTTCCATAAGTGAAAATTGAATTGACCGCTCCCGATGTATTATAAAAAGGGTTGTCGGTAGGTATTTCGCCGTCATCATGGATACGGTGTATTTTTCCGTGGGCATTGTCCAGTTCCTGAGGGTAAGTATCTCTATTCCCACGATCACCCACGGAAACGTATAAGTAGCCATCGTTATCAAATAAGAGCCTAGAACCATAATGATGAGAACTACTGAGATACGGAAGTGCCGTAAATATGTTCTCTACTTCAATCAAGTTGTTACCCTCAAGCCTAGCTCTTGCAACGGCAGTCGTCCGCTCGGATGCATTATTTGGATTGACACGGGAATAGGATAGATACACGTATGCATTGTTTTCAAAATCTGGATGTATGAGCACATCCAGCAACCCACCCTGCCCTTGCGAAGCTACATCTGGGACACCGGTAATTGCTGTCAATTGTTTGTTATTATTTATCAAAAATAGCCCTCCCCCACGTTCGGTCACCAAAATTTCACCATTGGGCAATTGTGCTATCCCCCAAGGAATACCGGGAATCTCATCGGTTAAGGTTTCCAGTCGGAAGGTGAGGTCATCGGATGAGATTAAACCTGATAAATCAGGATTTTCCTCCTGTAACATCGTTTTGGTTTTTCCATCGATCTCCGTAAGTATATAGTTGGTCAAATCCTCGATTGCTTGCGCACCTAATGCAGTCCCGTATGCTGGCATACCATTGCTTGTATACCCTTCGGTTATGGAATTTATAACATCTTCATGAGAATTACCGTAGGTCCAATCACGTTCCACAAATGAGCCTAGGTCTTGTCCATGGCAACCTCCACAGTGGTTTCTGTAATTGAGGGTGACATTTCCTAAATCAACAATTTCATTGTCTGGGTCAATTTCTTCTTCGGGAGACACAGGTTCCGACGAATTGTTACAGCTCAGCAGTATGGACAAAAAAGACAACAATACCAATTTCGATGTTGTTTTCAACCATTTGCAAGCGCACTTTAATTCGAAAGTCATTTCAGAAAACTGATTTGAAGTAATCGGGGCCATAATTATTCAAATTAAATTGGTGATGAAAATCTATAACTTACAGAGTACCACAGACGAATCTATTTTACAGTATCATAGCACTTAATGTATCAACCTTATATTATATGTAACGTTATTTATGAAATTAAAGTATTGGGTTAAATTACCAAAAGACCCCTCGATATCAGCAGATTACTACTAAGAGCTCGTTTAATGAGACGGTTATGTAAATAAAGGAGAATTAGTCAAGGTTTCAATACCAAACACTTTTACCTCCCTTATGGTTTCGTCCCCCGTAGTGTCGGCTCGCATAATAAGTGTTTATTGATTGCTAGTTTATTGTTTTTAAAGGTATTCATGAACCTTGTAAAAAGACTTGATTTCATCTTTTAGAAGAAACCTTTAGGAAGAAAAAGAAGATAGTAACGATTTACCAGTGCTGAGACTAAAGTCAAGAAAGTTTATAAGGTTATTTTATCTTAATTAAAAAGGAAATAAATCTGGTTCTACAAATTCTCTTTTAGCGTTAGTAGATTTAAATAAATCAAAACTATAATGACTGCCTATTAAACCGTTAAAGTTGATTTTCAACTGTATGTTTTCAGCAATAAAATCTTTAAAATTGTTTGTGTTAGATTTTTGCATAAAATGATTCATTATTTTCATGGCAATCAAAGTAATGGTTACATGATATTTATCTTGGGCGCCAACATGAGTCACAAAATTACGTAACAGCTCTTGGATTTGCACTTCGGTTTTTTTTAACCCATATGTATCAATAAGTAACCATGCCAACCGCAAATGAGCTTCATGACTAAATAGTTCTGGGTTTAAAGTGCAATTTGAAAACTGTTTAACAAACTCTTCATCAGAAAGTTGGAAATGTGCTTCTATATTTTCTTTCACTTTAACTTTTTTAATATTTCCATTAATCCATTGACTTCGCGCTTGTTTTGAAAATAAAAGTTCCTTTGTATAATATCGTAGCGGTGTATATTTTGATGCCATTTCAGTTTTAAAGAAATTGGCACAGGCTTCTTCCAAACGATCGAACCTGTTTTCTTTTAAAAAATTAGATGTTAGCACCATCCAAAATACCGTTAGGGTTTCATGGTAGCCAGAGTTTTCGGTATTTGGTGTACCAACCGAAATATTATATGCTTTGATTTTAGTACGTATTAAATTAAGGGCATTTTCAAAATTGTAATTAAAATTATACCACAACGCAACCGTAATATGAGCATCATGTGTCCACTTTTCTTTTTGCAATAATTTTTTGGAAAATTGTGTAACTAAGTTTTCAATTTCGGTGATTGAATTCTTGTTCATTTCTTAGTGTTAATGTATACTTTACTTTGTTTTTGGTTTTAAATTACCTTCTACAAAAGTATAGTTACGACAAATGGTTTTCGTTTACATTTGTTGATAAAATTGCTTTCTTGCTCTACTTAATTGAGTGGGCGTAATTCCAAGAAAATTGGCAACTAAATAATGTGGGATTCGGTTTATTAGGTTAGGATACTCTTTTAAAAACAGTTTATACTTTTCTAAAGAATTTAAATTGATTAGAGATACTAACCTTGATTGCAATTGGGTATTGAGCGTATGAAAAGCCTTATTTATGATATTGGTTATTTCAATATTCTTGTTTACATAAGACATTATCTCTTTGAAACTTCCTATAGAAATAGTACAATCTTCTAGTGCTTGAATATAAAGTGTTGAGGCAACATTTGGAATGTAACTAGCCAGAACCATATCTTTTTCCTGGTAAAAATGTGTTGTTATTTCGTTTCCATCTTCATCAATCACATAACCTCGAAGCACTCCAGTTACTAATTGCCCAATGTACATGTTGAGTTGACCTTTTTTAACGAATAAATCTCCTTTTTTTAATGTTATGGTTTTATGGAGCGATGCTACAAGCATATTTAAATAGTCTTTACACAAAGATATTTAAATGGAATGAAGATGGGCATAATAAGTATTTCACAACCTACGTCAATAAATTTAAGTTAACCGTAAAATTCCATATCATTTTATCAGGGCCGATAACCAGTACATACTTTGCACTGCGGTCATAGGAAATGCGGTTTGATGGCTACCTTCTATAATTACAGGCTTCAACAACAAGCTCTTATCATTTCTGGATGTAAGTATGCTAATGAATTTTTCAGCGTTGGCACCTAACTCTTTTTCTAAAGCACCGTATGAAACTAAAACATTTGCATTTAGCTTTTTGTGTTTAAACTTAAGTTCCGAAAGTAGCGGAATATCATTATTAAGCGATGGACTGCCAAGAATGTAGTTTTTAAATGTATCTGGTTGTGCTAGTAATATATATGCTCCTAATTCACCTCCCATAGAATAGCCAAAATAAGCATGGTTATTTTCATCGGTTTGATAATTGTTTTCTACATACTTTATGACATCATTTTTAATAAAATTTAAATGGTATTCTGCTCCTCCATACTGATATTTAGCTTGATGTTCTTTGTTATCTGATTTCCTAATGGAGTAATCTCGATATCTACTTACATGTTCCCCTATTTCCTTTTTTAAGTTTTCATCAATATCTTTTTGCCATGAAATTCCAACCAGAATAGCATCTTCCAATAGGTATTCAGTTGTACCCGAAAGTATTTCTATATGCCACATCGCATCCGTGAAAAATAGTACGGGGTACTTTTTGTTACTCTTTTCTGAATACCCTTCTGGAAGTTTTATATAAAGTTCATAATGCCTATCTGTGTTTGTATCTGTTATAGGAACTACTTTTACGCGAGGCAATTCTAAGGGCGATTTTTTGGTGTTATTGCTATCACTTTTTTGAGCAAAAACAGGACATATTGTTATAAGAAATATAAAAACAAAACAGAGGTTTCTCATTGTTACGATTTTATTATTATTTACAATTATTACTCCGCAAAAGCAGGCAAAATTCTCTCTGCTACTATTTGCAGGGTGCTGTTATCGTTATCATGAGACGTAACTACAATCATTAAATCTAACTCTTCAATTAGAATAATATATTGACCGCCACCGCCTTGAGCAGATACGCTGAAATAGCTTTTATCCTTGTATTTTAAATCTGCACTCCACCAGTAATAACCGTAGCCTTGATTCGAAACATCTTTACCTCCACCATAGACATCATCATCACCAGTTACAAGTATTCTACTGGTAGCTTTGGAAATAAAGGCTTCAGGAATCAGCTGTTCGCCTTTCCATTTACCTTTGTTCGAAGTTAAGATTCCCCATTTGACCATATTTCGCGATGTCATACTCGACCTACTTGCAGACACAGGAAGACCGTTAACGTCAGTCTCCCAACCATAAGTTGTTATCCCCATTTTGTCAAGGAGTTCTTTTTTAATAAAATCTTGAGCAGTTCCTGGTACCACAGCTTCAATAACTTGCATCACCAACCTTGGGTCGTCTTGATACAAAAAACTTTGAGACGCTGAAGTAATAGGCTCACTGTGTTCAAGAAAAGTCTGAACTTGTTTTTGACCTTTTAATTGGGCAGGCGTTTTCTCAAATGCTTTTCGTTGTTCTTTACTAAGGCGAATACCAGAACGCATCGTCATTGCCTTGTGTAGTGTGATTTTTTCTGCGCCCTCAACAAATTTTGAGGGGTCCAAGTCTTTTAGAAAGCTAATTAAAGGCTTGTCTAAATCGGACATAGTCAGATAACCCAACTGTATGGCTCTACCTAGTGCTAAACAAGTATAAGCTTTAGTTGCTGATGCTTGAAAATGAGGTAGATTGATGCGACCTTTTCTATAATAGGATTCAAAGATCAGTTTGCCTTTGTAAGCAATAAGAAAACTGTCATTAGGGTCAAGTTTATTATCTGCTATTTCTTGTGCTAACGTAATAATCATTGTTTTATCTCCCCCATCAATACCCAATTTGCCGACAGCGATATTGTCCTTTTTATCCTCCGGTGTGGCATCTATAAAGGCCTGTTTGAGTTCAGGAATATCTCTGAAAGAGAGTGTGGTTTCGGCTGTTGTAGCCTTAGGTGCAACGCTATTACTTTGCTGGGAAAAACCAGCATTGGTTAGTATTAGTACTATTAAAAGTAGTCCTCCTGTTTTGTTTTTCATGATTTTTAGTATTTATAAACGAAGTGGTAATGGATTAGAGTTTAGGTCTTAACTCATCAATGATTTTAGCATCTACCCAATATTTGGTAGACTCCCAATAGGTACTTCCATCTTCCTTTACTTTTTCTTCAGACCTTGAAAAAAGCAAGTATTTCCCATCTGGTGTTAAAAAAGCACCATTTTCCACCAATTCAGTATTTATCTTATTTCCCATATTTACAGCTGGCCCCCATGAACCATCTTTCTGTCTAAAACTGATATAATTGTCAGACCTACCGTATCCATCTTCTCGCTCACTACCCCATATTAAGAAGGATTCATCCGGTGCTATAAAGGGGTGTGCTGTCCATTTACCTGAGTTAATTTCCTTTCCGAGTAATTTTGGTGCTTCCCGTTTGCCATTTATAATCCTTGATATACGAATGACATCGTTACTTTTATAATCGTCAAAAAGGATAGTTCCTTTATCGGAAACTGACAAAACCATAATGCCCCAATCTTCTCTATCAAACATGGGACCCAGACTTTTTATTTTTGACCAACCTGTAGCCGTACGTTCAATATAGTTATGCCTTGAGTATAGTATGTCGCTATTTTTAGAACCACTATGGCGAAATGTGTATTTATTAGTTTTGTAATAATTCCCACCTTGTTTATAAACCACAACAGCTGGCTCAAAAGGATTGTTGCCTGAGTACGTAAAGTAAAACTCCTCCATATTCAAAGAGCCCTCATACCCTAATTCCCAATCTTTAGAAGTATCCGCTTTGGGAACAAAAATTTCAGGAGTTAGCCCTGGCGTATTATATCCGAAGTATGGATTTTCGATTGTTGAAGCATCATTCTCTATTGTTTCTGGTGCCTCAGTTTTACAAGCAGTAATAAGTATCGCAAATACCAGTATGTATAATTTTATAGCAAGATTTTTCATGTATATTGCTTTTGTGTAAGTTTCACTCTTAATAACAGTTATTGCATAAAAGTATAGTATAATTTATGTCTAAAACCATAAAAAGGATGTATGGAACAGTTACATGATAAAACCGTTTCGTCATTGATATACCACTTTTATAAGAAATTATGGAATGCTGCATTTGTAGATAGTATCTTTATATTCTTCATTAATAGAACTCATCTTGAAAATAGTTATGTTTAAAAAGTCTTTGAAGAATACCATACTCATTAATGCAGGCGCTTTTTTACTGGTTGCTATGCTAGAAATATTGAGTGTGTGGTCCATCAAAGAGAAATTTGATAGTCAGTATAATTTTTATAAATGGCAATTAAATTTTGCAGTTTTTATTATGTTAATTATATGGATGAATCATTTTATTCTCATTCCCTTTTTTCTAGATAAGAAGCGATATGTTTTATACGGAATACTGCTCATTGGAAGCATATTTTTGGGTTCTTATTTAAAAGGTTATACAGATGGACATGGCACTTTTAAATCATTTTTCTTTTTTATTTATACCACAGGAACGGGTATGGCTGCTTTTTTTTTAAGAAGAAGTATACTCATGCAAAGAGAAAATGCTGAGAAAGATAAATTGCAAAGAGATATGGAGCTTAATTACCTGAAGGAGCAAGTGAATCCTCATTTTTTATTTAACTCATTAAACAGTATTTATTCACTTTCCAGACAGCAGTCAAAGGAAACTCCTGATGTTGTAATGCAGCTTTCAGAATTAATACGATATCAGTTAGAGAGTTCTAAAAAAGACACTGTTTTATTGAGGGAAGAACTTGAGTTTATAGAGAATTATTTATTGCTTGAAGAAAAGAGATTAAGTAAGCGTTGTATTATTGAATTTTTAATTGAAGGTGATTTGTTGAACTTAAGAATTGCTCCAATGCTGTTAATTCCGTTTGTTGAAAATGCTGTTAAACATGGTGCTCAAAGTACTAATGAACAAAGTACCATTGATATCTCTATATCTATTAAAAACACCAGCCTCCACTTTTGTGTAATTAACTCAAAACCTTCTATGGTTTCTGAATCGAAAAGAAAAGGAATGGGGCTTGAAAATGTAAAAAGACGTTTAAATCTATTATATCCTAATTCCCATGTATTAGAAATGGATGATAAGGAAAAGGTATATCTTATAAATTTGTCTATTGATTTAAAAGATTCAATACAAAACACAGTGAATGATTAAAATAGGTATCATAGATCATCTTACATTGCTAATTTAGAAAAGGTTACAAAGGTATACAGGCTTTTATTTTATTTTTCCGTTTAGTGCTAGGTTATATTCCAATTCTAATTGACTGACAATCTTAGAAACTGGAAGTATAGCTTTTGTGGCGCCTACCCCTTGGCCCGCAGACCAAATGTCTTTCCAAGCTTTGGCGCGCGATTTTTCATCATCAATCATTACTTTACTTCTCGGTTTCATCAGTTCCTCTTTTGTTATCCCTGTTTTCTCGATAGAAGGAAGCAAATAATTAGCCTCTACACCAGTAAAAAATGGAGAAGCTATGATATCTTCAACGGTACTATCTATCAACATGTTACGGTATTCATCGGAAGCAAGGCTTTCACGCGCCGAAATAAAATGGGTTCCCATTGAAACAAGGTCTGCTCCTAAAAGTTCCATGGCTCTAATCGCAAAGCCATTACCAACAGAACCGCCAGCAATAATCGGTCCTGAAAAGACTCTTCTAACTTCAGGAATAAAAGCAAAAGGGCTTAATTGCCCTGTATGTCCGCCTGCTCCAGAACAAACAAGAACAAGGCCATCAATACCCGCTTCAATAGCCTTATGAGCATGTTTCATGGAGTTGACATCGGCAAAAACCAAACCACCATAGGTGTGAACTGCCTCTAATACCGGACCTGGGTGACCTAAAGCACTAATTACAATTGGAGGTTGATGCTTAACAATAAGGTCTAAATCTGATTGTGATCGGGGATTGCTCCGATGTACAATAATATTTGGAATAGCCAAACCTGAATCCAAAGCAATATTAGCTAACCAATCATCTAATATTTCAGGTTTACGGGCATTTAACGTAGGGAAACCACAGGCAATTTTATTAGATAAACAAGCCGTGACAAGCTCTGGTCCTGATACCAAAAACATTGGGGCGGCAATAATAGGTAGCCGCATATCTTTTCGAATGGCATCAAACTTTTTTCGACTTTCTTCTATAGTTCTCATTGTTGTTTGTTTTAAATTTTCACCAAGTATGTATAAATTTCAAGTTAATACCATAGTATTAAAATTCATTTTTACTATGTTCGTTTTCTTCAACAAGCGTAGTTCCTTTTACTCGATAATCGAGATTTAGATGCTCCGACGCTTGCGTCGAAATCAATGCTAATTTTCCTTCTAATACCTCGTGAGCTTGCCCCGAGGTTGTTTACTTTGAGGTCATCGAAAAGCATCTTCGCTTAATTACGAATTCATGATTTTTACTCCCAAAAGAAGGCCGTTTGGTTGGTAACAGCCAATAAAACTCCTGATCGCGACCAAACCCGTCCATTTTGATGATATGTGCCATTTCGAATACAATGACTATCCCCTTCAATCAGAACAAACTCCGATTCATTTTTGTTTAATTCCCTAGCTGTTGAAAATAAGCTAACACTGTAGCTAAAAGTTGCTATTGGAAACATATTATCCGACATAAAATATGGTCGGGGCGCCATAGTATCACACAATGAAACAATTGCCTTTGCATCTAATGCACGCCCCTCTTTATCCTTTGTCCATACCGCACTGTAGGGAGTAGTGTTTTTTTTAAAAGCCGTTCCCAATACTGGGCGTTGGTCATAAAATTGCATCCATCTAGGACCTCTTGTGACATCCTGAGGCTTAACACCTTCTGGATCAACCACCTTAGGAAAAGGAGGTTGAAAATTAATGTTGGATGTTTGAACTAAAGATGTTGTAATATGACATTCATACAAAATGCTGTTTTCCTCATTCGTTTTACAGATTTTAACCTGCCAGAAATCTGTAGTTTTACCGCTATGGATTTTTTTTGTAAAAATGAAAATGATTCCTTCCTTAATAGGGAGTACCATGGTAGCGTCTAAATGTACTATATCACCACGAAAGTCTGGCTCACTAACTACGGCCTCGATTGCAATTGCAGCAGACCACCCACCGAAAGCACTATTAAAATTCCAATAGTCTTTGCTGACTAAAGCTGTAGAATATGCATCTTCCGTTTTGGTCAATAACGTTTCAATATCTAATTTGTATGGCATAGTTTTCGCCTCTATCGGATTTGTATATTGGGATTTTCACCTACGTTGCAAAGCTGTGTTAGTAAAAGGTTAATTTTCTCTCAATATAATAGTTAATAAAGTTAACTATTATATTTAACTATTCATAGCTCTGACCCTAAATACAATATAAATCCAAGCAACATACCCAATTGCCTCTAATAGAAAAATAGACGCTACGAACTTAAGTATTAAAAAATCCTGATCTTCCACTACCCTGGAATCGACCTAGTCTTTCTTATTACCTATCAAACTTGACCGACTCTTAACCCGAACTAAAAGAAATAAAATTAGTGCTGTTAAGCAAAGCCCTATCATCAACTGAATACTAGTAACATAAGACCCCGAATAATCGCTCATTTTGCCAAGCACCACTATTCCAGCAACCGAAGCAAGCGTATCAATAGTTAGTACTACCCCTAAAATTTTTCCATAAGATGGACCAGAATAAAGCTCCGCAATCATTATTTGAATCATGGTGAATACACCACTATAGGCAATACCATAAGTAAACGCATACCAGTATGGGGATAATTCGATAGTTTTGATTGCTATAATATAAAGAACTAGGTTACCAATAATTAGCAAAAGAATGGACCAAGCCATTATTGACTTTTTGTTAAAGCTATCACTCAAAAAACCGAATATTAATTTTCCAACAACGCCAAATAGAAAAAGGGCTGAACCAACATTGGTAACTTTGCTCGAACTCAAACCCAGTTCTTTTTGGAAGAAAATATCTTGATGCTGGCCAAATCCAATGATACAAAACCAAAGTGCTGCAGTTGTCAAAAAAATGAGATAGAGTTCTGGTGAGCGAAACGCTTGTGCAAGTGACGGCCCGTCTTGTATTGACTTATGTCCAGAATTCCTTTCTATTCCATCAGGAAATAGACCTTTTTCCGAGGGGTCTGTTCTAACCAAGGTCCAAGGAATTATCATAAACAGAAAAGCGAGGGCAGCCAGTAACAGCGTTGTGTTTTGCCATCCAAACATATCAATCGCATCACCTGTTACTTTGTTGAAAAAGGCCGCGCCAAGACTACCTCCTAATAATAAAATACCTACGGCTTTACCTCGATGCCTACGAAACCAGCGTGTAAGGATATACATGCTAGATGCCATTCCTGCACCAGCCACACCGAATGAAAAGACAATGTAAATAGCCATAAAATGATTTAAACTAGACATCTGACTCATACCAACCAAGCCGATAAGAATGAGAGTTGCGCCAGCTAGTATAATTCGTTTTGGATTCCCGCGATCAAGTGCTGCACCAATAAACGGTGTTAAAAATGCAATGATAAAATAGAAAATCGAAATAGGTTGTGTCACCTCTGACTGAGTCCACCCGAAAGTCTCTATAAGACTGGGATAAAATCGCTTTAACGAAAGGGTGACAATACCATTTACCGTAGCATAAATTGAACAAAGCGCTGCCAGTACCCACCAGCCAAAGAATATTTTTTTGTTATGTGTCTTTTTCACCTTCTTAATTTACAATATTATTTCCAAAGTATAACATATGCCAAGTTAATTGCAAATATTCTACAAAGTGCCTTTACTTGTTGTTTTACAATAACTTACTAATGCAAACTTGGTCTAAATGAGAACGCTTTCACTAATTTCTTATATTTGTGAAACTAATGACACATACTAATCTATGGTGAATAATGAGCTCTTTTCAGATTGGTTACAACACTTTGCTGACAATGATGGTGAGCGTTTAGCAACAGTAGACATACACACCGGGCGTCATTTGACCTATTCCGAACTGAATGACCGTGCCAAACGACTGGCCAGTGGCCTGAAAAACAGGTTTACTATAGAAAAAAACAATCGTATTGCTATAATAGCAAACAATAGCAGTGACATTATAGAACTTATGTTTGCCTGTTGGAAATTAGGAGCAGTATTCATGCCTATGAATTGGCGTTTAAGTGCCTTCGAAATAGCAGAGATTTTCAAAGAAGCAGAACCTAGTGTAGTGATTTATGATTCGGAATTTTTAGAATTGTTGCAGCACACCAAATTACCAAGTCTCGAACGTCAAGAGAATCTGAAAACCAGTCCGTATGAGCAACTCATCACCGAAAGCCCGGCATCGATTACTATGCCCGGTGTTAGTTTAGATGATATGAATTCATTAATGTATACCTCTGGGACAACTGGTGAACCTAAAGGGGTTATTGGTACATATCGCATGATCCAAACCAATGTATTACAGCAGGCATCAATAATAAACAGTGATTCGGTTTGTCTTACTTACGCTCCACTTTTTCATACGGCAGGACTTAATGGATTCACAACGCCTTTGTTTCATTTTGGAGGGACGTTATACATCATGCGCGGATGGGATGCCGATATTGCTATAAAATACCTCAGTAGTGAAAAAATCGGTGTGACGCACACTCTTGGTGTCCCCTATCATTTAACTGTACTAAGTCAGCACTCGGACTTCGAGTCCACTACTTTTCCTGCCTTACAAGTAATTGGTGTGGGAGGTGCACCTGCAAATCTGAAACTTATTGAACGCTGGTATGAAAAAGGAGTAGCGTTGTCACAATCATATGGTATGACCGAAATATTCGGCCTAATCTTTCAACCACCAGAAGCCGCACGAAAAAATCCAAAGGCTGCCGGTAAGGCATTGATGTACACAGATGTTCAAATAGGTGATGACAACGGCAATCCTGTCGCAAGCGGTCAAACTGGAGAAATTCAAGTCAAAAGTTCCGGACTTACACCTGGCTATTGGAACAAGCCTAAACTTACAGCGGCTTCATTTGTTAACGGATGGTTTAGAACTGGTGATGCCGGTTACGTAGATTCCGATGGTACCTTTTATATAGTTGACCGAATAAAAGATATGTATATTTCAGGAGGCGAGAATGTTTACCCCATTGAAATAGAAAATGTAATCTCAAAGATTCCAGAAGTTGCCATGGTAGCCGTTATTGGTGTTCCAGATGAGCAATGGCAAGAGGTGGGTAAAGCTTGTGTTTTACTACGTCAAGGTACAAAGTTAACTGAAGAGGCAGTACTTGATGTTTGCCGCAAAAAATTAGCAAAGTATAAAGTGCCCAAGTCCGTTGAATTTTTATCGTCATTTCCAATCAGTGGACAAGGCAAAATACTTAAACGAGAACTGCGAAAAAAATACGAAGAATAGACACAGACTGGATTACAGGCATTGGACAGACAATTTATATTATCCCCTTCAAACCATATTTGTTTCATTACTTTATAGAAAAGCGTTCAATAGATAGGTCTGCCACTCTAAAAAATAGAATCCTTCATTTTTGTAACCTTCTATGATTACTGAATCGAAAAGAAAATGAATGGGGCTTGAAAATGTAAAAGGCGTTTAAATCTGTTATATTCTAATTCCCATGGATTAGAAATGGATGATAAGGAAAGGAAAGGAAAAGATATATCTTAATACATTTGTCTAGTGATATATAAGATTCAACACAAAAAGAAGGTTAATGATTAAAATTGGTATTATAGATGACGAAATACTAGCACGTAAAGTGTTAGAAGATTATTGTTCTAAAATTGACAACTTTGAAATAGTACTAAGTACAGGAAACCCAATTGAATTCATCAATTTTACTCAGCAAAATGAGGTTGACCTTATTTTTTTAGATATAGAAATGCCAGAACTTAATGGTATGGAAATTTTGCGTTCTATGGTTAAACCTCCTAAAGTAATTTTAACTACAGCCTATTCTGAATATGCATTGGAAAGTTATAATTACGGCGTTGTAGATTATTTATTGAAACCTATAAAAATTGAACGTTTTTTAAAAGCAATAAACAAAGTTTCAGCTTCAAAAATATCAGAATCTAACAAAGCAAAAGGCAATGAAGAACTTCAGATAAAACATGATGGAATTCCCGTTAATATTTCATTTAAATCCATTCTTTACATTCAGAGCTTTGGAAATTATTTAAAAATCTTTACAGACTCCAGAATGTATTTGATTACAGAAACACTTGTTAATATGACGACATTATTGCCTGAGAGTTTCCAACGCTCACATAAATCATACATCGCTAATTTATATAGAGTTACAAAAGCAACCAAAACACATTTGCAAATTGAAAATAATAAAGTTCCTGTGAGTACTACATACAAAGTTGTTGTTTTTAAAAAATTAGAGGCTTTGGCCAAATCATAAAATGGTAATTTTAATTTCGTACAAAATTTTATCCGATCTACTATTTCTTTATTGTTTTAATAAAATTTTCAGACCTTTTTTTAGTGCAAAAACAGCTTTCACTTCTTCAGGATTTAGTGCCTTACTAAAAATAGAAAGTTCATCTAAAAACCCAATATAACCAAGCCCTAACATTATTTTTCCATTTTTCGCTTCCCAAGTAAATGGGTCATTAACATTTTCTATTACACCCTTAAATTTTCCATTTAGGTATAATTTAAATGAAGATTTTGTGGTATTTACTTTTGAAAATGTAATAGCAATATGTGTCCATTTTTTATTCTCAAATGGAGGATTGTTAATGGTAACAGTACGTTTGTTCCATTTGGTATTGTCATTTTTGTTTTCTGGATTCCAAACTTCTAAATCTCCAATAGCTCCCAATCTGAATTTTCTTGGATTATCATCTGTGAAATCTACCCATAAGGCCGCATCATTGTATTGAACATCAGTAATACATATGGGGTCACAATAACCGGGTGCAAGGCCTTTTTGAGGGTCCAATTTTAACCAAAAAGATATTGTACCACTCCATGATTTATTACTATAATTAACATTTTTAAACGCTTTATAAAAAATAGCGGAAGTTTTAGCCTTTTTAAAGTGAAGAGCATCTCCAATGAGACCTTTGTTTTTAGCTAAAACAACATTAGAGTCATTCAAACCAGGTATAGCATAAGTTTCTTTTTTATAGTTTTTTGCAGAGTATATCATTGCGTCTCCAATGGCTATATCTGCTGATGATTTTCCGTCGAATGAACTGTAAAAAAGTAAATAATCTTTCAATTTTTTCTCTTGTGAAGATGCTAGAATTGGAAGAAGAAAAAAGAATATTCTTGATATAAACAAAAGTATAGTGCTTTTCATAATTTTATGATTTAAGACATATTTGATGCAGAGTTTTGTTTACTTCAAACTCCATTTAACAGCTGTATTAACATGAATTTCTCCTGTGTCAAAAGTTGGAATTGTCATGTTGTTTTCTTCAATAAGCATAGGTAGTTCGGTACATCCCAGTATTACACCTTCAGCCCCATGCGATTGTGCTTTTTCAATAATTTTTATAACACTTTGTTTAGAAGTTTCGGTAAACTGTCCTTTTAACAACTCACTGTAGATGATCCTATGAATCTCATTTCTATCTGGTTCGTTTGGAATGATAACCTTTAATCCATAAGACTCCTTCAAAATCTGAGTGTAAAAATCTTTCTCCATGGTATATTTAGTTCCCAATAGCAGTATTTTGTTTAGCTCCTGTGCTTTAATGGCTTCTCCTGTAGCATCTGCAATATGTAGAAATGGAATTGAAATGTTTTTTTTTATCTGATCACTAACAATATGAATTAAGTTGGTACACAACAGCACCAGATCGGCTCCTGCATTTTCAAGTTGTTTTGCACAGTTTGCTACTATCTGACCAATTGCATTCCAGTCACTTTTAAATGTTAGCACCTCTATTTCAGCAAAATTAACTGATACCATTATTGTTTTTGCTGAATGGGAACCGCCTAACGATTCGTTTATTTTTTTATTAATGCGTTCATAATATAGCTTGGAGGACTCCCAACCCATACCTCCTATTAATCCTATTGTTTTCATAGTTATTGTATTTACTTTCATCAAAATTATATGTAGGACGTTGGTTTTGATTAAAATGTAATTGAATCCTTTTACTGGTATAGTTGTTTTTTTTTCAACTACATTGATTTACATAGTGTTGTATATTTGATTGATGGAGTTAAAATATTTTAGACTTATTAAAACTATTGCAGAAGAAGGTAGTCTTGCTAACTCTTCTGAACGTTTGTTTTTAACGCAATCTGCTTTAAGTCATCAATTACGCGATTTAGAGGAACGATTAGGTTTTAAGGTATTTCAGAGAACTAGAAATAAATGGAAACTAACCCAAGAAGGTACAGAGCTATATAAATTGGCCAATACATTATTTAGTTCTATTGATGAAGGTTTTAAGGCTATAAAGCACATAAAAGAAGGCTCAAAAGGAACTATTAAATTAAGTGCTGAATGTCAATCTTTTTTTCATTCTATTCCTTCATTTATACAAAAAATGGGAATCCTTTATCCTGAAATTACTATAGATGTTACACTTGGTGCTACACATCAAACCATATCGCAAGTATTGTCAAATGAAATAGATATTGCTATTGTAACAACGCCACCGGTATATGAAGAAGTTGAAAGCTTAAAAGTATTTGAAGATGAGATTTTTGCAGTTATTCATAAAGAAAATCAACTTAATGGTTTTGATTATTTAGAAGCAAGTCATTTTTCGAATACTCACTTATTGATAAACTCCTTTCCTTTAGAGGGTGTGGCGGTATATGAACATTTTTTAAGACCATATAAAATACATCCTATTAAAATTTCTGCAATTCCGTTTACCGAAATCACCTTATCCATGATTGAAGCAAATATGGGTATAATGTGTGCTCCAAAATGGCAGTTAAGTTCGTTTAAATTATCTAAAGAGTTGGTCTTTAAACGTCTTGGGAAAAATGGTTTGAAGCGAAAACATTATTTAGTTGTAAAAAAAGAGCAACGTAACAAAACGTACATACATGATTTTATTTCAAGCTTTGAAGAATATTTTTTAGAAATATAATTTAATTTCTGCCATACCTCTACCCTTTTATTTCTAAAAAATTATTATAAATTTTCTATATATAGGGACAAAACAAAGTTGAGCTCTTTCAGTAGAGTTGTTGATTGTCAGTCAATTAAGATTGTGAAATATTTTTATAGCATTTTTTGATATCAAACACCCAGATAATTTATAATATTATTTACTTTTACCCTCTCAGATGAAAAATTTGAAACATCATATAGCTATGTTTTACGTAGCCTTGATTCTTTTATTCAAGGTTGGGGGCTTACATGCGCTTACGCATTATCATGCGGACGATACTGATGTTCAACACTGTGAAGTCTGTCACATTACAACAGCAGTTAATTTTATCCCTCTTCTTGACGTAGAAATTGCTGTTTTATCCCAACCGGAATACTTTTTTCTGGAACAGAAAGTTACCAATAATGCTTCGAACATTGTTTATAGCAATGGGGATTTATCAAGTTACTTTTGTACAAGACCCCCTCCGCAAAACGTATAGCCCTTTTTTAGTGTAATCCTATGTTATAGGATACATGCACCCTATTCACAAATTATTTTATGGAGAGATGATTCGTTTGTTTAAATGAATTATCCTGGCTTTGTATGGTTCTTGAAAAAATGGGCTCTATCCCTTTACGACAAGGGGATTCTTCAATAATATAACGTCTATACCGTGTTAACTAGGGTGCAGTAGGCGCATACCAAACAATTACAATCAATTTAATATTAAAGCATATGCTAAAAGCATTGAACATCACTAAATCTTACAATGGAAAGATTGCATTGAAAGATGTTTCTTTTGAAGTATCCAAAGGAGAAATATTTTGCTTATTAGGTCAGAATGGAGCGGGAAAAACCACTACAATAAATATTTTTTTAGGTTTTCTTAAAAAAGATGGAGGTCAAGCCTTTATTGGAGATAAGGAAATAGGAAAAGACAATACCAACCAACTTACAGCTTACATTCCGGAGACAGTTCAGCTATATGGTAATCTTACCGGTCTAGAAAACCTAAATTTCTTTACACGCTTAGCGGGATTTAAATATTCCGCATCTGAACTAGAGGGTTTTCTTAGTAAAACTGGACTTCAAGAAGATGCACACCATAAAAGACTATCCGCTTATTCTAAAGGAATGAGACAAAAAGTTGGTATTGCCGTGGCGCTTGCTAAGAATGCTGAGGTGATTTTTATGGATGAACCCACCTCTGGATTAGACCCAAAAGCAACCGCAGAATTCACCAAAATTTGTAAAGAACTTGCTGGTATGGGAAAAGTAATTTTCATGGCCACGCATGACATTTTTAATGCTGTAGAGCTTGGCACCACTATAGGTATTATGAAAGAAGGCATTTTGGCGCAACAATTAAAAGCAAGTGATATTAACGCAGGAGAATTAAACCAACTTTACTTAGAAACTATTTAAAATAATGAAAAACTATATACTATTTATACTTACAATGTTAGCAGTTAATGCTGCATTTGCTCAAATTTCGATTACAGGAAAAATCACCGATAATCAAGGAGAACCTATTTTAGGAGCAACAGTTTCCTATTCTTATGACAATTCTAAAGAGAAAAGTGGCACCGTAACTCAGGAGGATGGCAATTTTAATTTTGAACTTGAGAAAACGGGGAATTATCAACTAAGTATTGATTTCATAGGAATGAAATCTTTAAAGTTTCAAAAATCTTTTGATCAAACAAAATATTATGACCTTGGAACCATTATACTTGAAGAGAATGTAGAACAACTACAATCCGTTGAAGTCACTGGGAGACTAAGAACCGATTATAATAGTGATTATTCTTTTTCCGCAACTAAAGTTGCTATTAAAAATAAAGAGCTGCCACAAGCTATAACTTCTGTAACCAAAGAATTAATTGCAGATCGTTTGGCTTTTCAATTACCAGAAGCTGTAAAGACGGTAAGTAATGTTACCGCAACTGGCTTATATAATCATTATAATATTCGAGGTATAACGCAAGCAGATGATGGGCAGGTTTTAAATGGTATGCGCACCCGCCAATATTATTTTTTACAACCAATTACCGCTCATCTTGAGCGTGTTGAGGTAATAAAAGGCCCATCATCAGTTACTTTTTCAAGTGCAGACCCAGGTGGTACAGTAAATATGGTAACTAAAAAACCGTTAAAGGAAAAACGTAGTGAAGTGTCTTTAACTACAGGAAGTTTTGGAACCTTAAGAGCAACAGCAGATTTTACAGGGCCCTTAAATGAATCGAAGACTTTGTTGTATCGTTTTAATGCTGCTATTCAAGAAGCGGATTCATTTAGAGATGTTGTCAACAATAATGCTATTTTGCTTGCGCCTTCTTTAAGTTATGTTCCCAACGAAACCACATCTTTAAATGTAGAAATGATTTACAGCGATGCAGAAGGTAACCTAGATAGAGGTCAACCAATATTCGGGGCGTTTAATGGCGAATTTGATTTAAAAAGCACTCCAATTACTAGAAATGTTGGAGCATCTAGTGATCATTACAAGAACAAAGAATTCATCTTTATGGCTAACTTTAGTAAAAAGTTTACTAAAAACTTTGGTTTCAATGCCCAGTTCATGAAACAAACCTGGGATGAAGATTTGGCAGAACATAGAGTTGGTGGTAGCATAGTGGATATCGATGGTAATGTGATTCCTACCCTAGCAAGATTGCGATATGATGAACGGCAACAATATTGGGAAACGGATAATTTTAGTGCCTATTTTACATATGATATCAACAAAGGTAATGTTACCAATAAACTACTAGTTGGTTACGATGCTACACGTTGGGAACGAAAAATAGGAGCTGGATTCTTACGTGCTAGAAGATATTTAACCGTAAGCGGAGGTCAGTCTAATTTTGACCCAAGTAACGCGGCTAATTTTGAACAAATAGTTGTTGATGGTGTTACTATACCAAAACCAGCTGCAGCTTTTTTTAATTTGGCAAATCCTTTTAACGGTGCTAGAGATGTTAGTGATTACAACCTTTCTGAATTATCTATACCTGCAAATTTGAATACTTCAAACGGATTCTATATTCAAAACCAATTTAAAGTCGGCAAATTTTCAGCTTTATTGAACTTGAGGTATGAATCTTTTACTGATATTTTTAATTATAAAGGTGATGAAGAAGAATTTAAAACCAACGCTTTTGTACCTAGACTAGGTTTAACCTATGAAGTTACAAATAACATAAGCGCATATGCCACCTATCTTGAAGGATTTCAACCACATACAAATACCGTTTCACTGTCACCAACCGCTGAAGGCTTCTTTTGGGCCGCTTCACCTGCTAGATTCGACCCTCTAGAAAGTAGCTTAACAGAAATAGGTGCAAAGGGAGAATTCTTAAACGGAAAAATATTTGCTAATCTTTCTATTTTTAACATCACTCAAAAAAATATATTATTGGGTGATACTTATGATTTAGATAACCTAACAAGTCGAGGTGAGCAGAAAAGTACAGGATTTGAAATGGATATTTCTGGTTACGTATCATCAAATTTTAACCTTACAGCATCTTATGGTTTTGCAAATGCTGAAATTGTTGAAGACGCCATAGAAGAGTTTATTGGAGAACCAATCGGAGGAGCTCCAAAGCATACTGCTAATTTTTGGGGACGTTATGACTTTATGAATAATACCTTGAAGGGTATTGGTATTGGTTTTGGTGCTCAATATGTAGATGAAAGATTTACTTGGTACAATCCTACATATGCTACAGATAGAGTGCTATTACCTTCGTATACAGTTTTTGATGCTGCCGTATATTATAGGCCAAATAACACAGGTATTCAATTGACACTTAAATTGAATAATTTATTTGATGAAACATATTGGTTAGGTGGTCTTAACCCTTCTAGATTAGGGCCAGGCGCACCAAGAAATTTCTTGCTAAACGCAACCTATAAATTTTAGGTATGAGAAAAAATGTAATTTATTTGTTGGCACGGCAACTTTGCACGGATGCCATTAGGTCAAAAGTAATGGGCATAGCTTCAATTTTAATGGTGTTTTTGCTTAGTTTTTCGGTCTATAGTGGTTGGGAAAACTACCACGATCAAAACAATACCCGTGATGCAATTCAAGGTGAAGTACAAGAGAGTTGGGAAAATAATCCTGATAAACATCCTCACAGAATGGCTCATTATGGTTCTTTTGCCATTAGGATAAAACATATACTCAGTGTTTTTGACCTTGGAATGGAAAATTTTGTAGGTAATGCTGTATTCTTGGAAGCCCATAAACAAAATACAGTTAATTTTAGTGAGGCTAGTATGTCTACTGGATTGTTACGCTTTGGTGAAGTAAGTTTAGCGATGCTATTAAAGGTAATTGTTCCTTTATTAATTTTTTACTTAGGGTTTGCAACTATTGCTCGTGAACGCGAAAATGGTACGTTAAAATTACTAATTGGTCAGGGTATTACGAGAAAGGAGATTGTTTTTGGAAAATGGCTAGGGCTTTGGAGTTTATCCTTGCTATTTCTGTTCACTGTATTTATTGTTTTATTGTTTTTTGTGGTTATAGAATCTCACGATGTTATGCAAGCAGAGAGTCCATTCAGATATAGTATACTTTTGGTCTCTTACATTTTATTTTTCGGTATTTTATCAGCTATTACCATTTTGGTTTCAGCCTTTAGTAAAACAGCAAAAGGTGCTTTGGTTAAACTTTTGGGAATATGGTTACTTTTTGTAATCATTGTTCCAAAATCATTACAAGCAATAGGGTATTACCTATACCCTACACCTTCTAAAATAGAAATGGAAACAGCTGTAGAGCACGATTTGATTAAGCAAGGTGATAGTCATAACCCTGATGATCCACATTTTAAAGCAATAAAAGATTCAGTTCTTTTAGCAAATAATGTAGAAAAAGTAGCCGATCTCCCGTTTAATTATGGAGGGTTTATTATGGCAAAAGGGGAAGCTTTAAGCACTAAAGTTTATCTAGAACATCAAGAAAAGCTTTATGATGTTTACCGTAAACAAAATAATCTAGAGCGCTACTCCGCTTTTGTAAACCCTTACACAGCTATCAAAAATTTATCTACGGCTTTATCTGGTACCGATTTTAAATCTTTTTTACATTTTAAAGGTAAAGCAGAGGCCTATAGATTTAAACTAGCTCAAGAAATGAATCGTTTACAAATGGATTTAATTCCGAATAAAGGCAAGGCAGGTCCAAACATTATTTCTAGGGATTATTGGAAAAAATTTCCTCCTTTCGAATACAACTTTTTGAATACTACGAAAGTGTTTAAAAATGAAATAATTTCTATACTAGCTCTATTTTTATGGGGAGTATTAGGGGTTTTAGGACTATTAAGATTATCAACTAACCTAAAAGCTATTTAAATGTATAAATTGTTATTTAAATCTTTTTTTAGAACGAAGATATTTTTGGTAAGTCTTGTGTTACTAATAACTGTAGGTACTGTTAGTATTTTAATTGGAAAACAATATTTGGTAAAGCAAGAAAAAACTATTGTCGCTGCTCAAGAGTTTCAGAAAGAAAGTGTTAAGCGAATATTGAAATATAACGATAAGGATATAGGGTTATTATTGTATTATCTTAAATTCACGCTGGTGAAAAAACCAGCCAATATTAGCGCAATTTCTATTGGTCAAAGTGATGTGAATCCTTTATTACAAGCGGTAACTATTCGTGGATTAGAAGGACAGAAATATGATACTGATTTTGAAAATCCTTCATTGTTAATGTCTGGAAACCTGGATTTAGGTTTTGTTATTATTTACTTATTTCCATTAGTATTAATTGCAATGACCTTTAACCTATACTCTGAAGAAAAGGAACTAGGTACCTGGCGAATTTTGGCAGCACAAACCTCTAAAAAAGGCAAATTTTTATTTAATAAATTAATAGTTAGAATTCTTTTTGTTTTTGCCATTTTTGTTTTTCTTATGTTTTTAGCGTCTGGTATTTTGCAAATACCTATGAATCAAAATTTTTGGGCTATATTTTTTCATAGCCTTTTATACCTTTTGTTTTGGAGTGCGTTATGTTTATTTACAGTTTCTTTATTGAAAAACTCAAGTTTTAACGCTCTAGCTTTAATTTCAATTTGGGTAGTACTTACCATCTTGTTTCCTGCAGTGGTAAACAATTACGTAATTAATAAATACCAAGTACCTGAAGCTTTAGATGCAATGGTGGAACAGCGAGACGGTTATCATGAAAAATGGGATTTAGAAAAAAATGCTACCATGACAGATTTTTATGAAGCATATCCTCAATTTAATCATTATCCTGTTCCAGAAGATAGGTTCAGTTGGATTTGGTATTATGGAATGCAACACATGGGAGATTTAGCAGCTAAGGAAACCAGTGCTGAAATGATGGAAAAAATAACACTTCGAAATACTATAAGCGAAAAAGTTGCCCTGTTTGTACCAACAATGCATGCTCAATTAAGTTTCAATAATTTAGCTGGTACTGATATGGTGAGCCACTTAAGCTTCTTGAAAGCCCTTACGCAATTTCATGAACAGTTAAGGCTCAATTTTTATCCACGAATTTTTGATAGGAAACCTGCAAATTCGGTAAACTGGGAAAAACACGATACTAAATTTTATATAGCAGAGTACAATTTTAGTTGGATTTATCTGATGCTTCCAACATTTTTTATCACAATTGTAATTACTTTTTTTGGATTGTTTAATCTTAGAAAGTTGTAAAACAAAAAAGGGTTAGATTTTATTTCTAATCCTTTTTTATAATATTTCATTTTAGCTGTTGAAGAAACAATTTAGAGTATTATGCTATTAAAAATTAGTTTAAAATTATCTGTGGTGCATCATTTTTTGGTTTGGATTTGACTCTCTTAAATAAATAAAAGGAATACCCTACTTGAAATTGATGAAAGTTATTTTCAACATTCCCGTTCTGATAATTAAATCGATAACGTACAAAAATGTTTCCAGCGTTACCTAATCGAGTTCTTCCTGATAGTTCATAAGTATTGTACCATCTCTTAAAAGGTGTTTCTTTTTTTTCAGAACGATCTACAGTCTTTAATTCTATTTGATTAAATGCTGGAGTAATATAACTTAACTTGTAATTCATTGCAAAACTAAAGTTTTCGTTTGGGAGAAGATCAATATGTGTTTTTAGAAAATAGGTGTTGTACCCTATTCCAAAGTCGTTTACCTTTCCATTTTTTTCAACTTCTCCAATTTCATTTATTTCCACCAAGGAATCTCTAACTTGAGTTCTTGCATATCTGTACCCTAAATCTAAGTACCAATGATATTTTAAATCAGAATCTTCCACATAAAATGCATTTAAATCAAAGCCTACATTCCAATTTTGATGACGTAAAAGTTCAATAGGATTGGTGGATAGCGTTCTTTCTATTGCTTGATTTTCTCCTTCCCCAGAAATTGTATTAACAGTTTCTGGGATTAAAAATCGCTCATCATCCTCAATTTTTGTAAGCCCACCCGAAATTCGCAAGTATTGAGCTATGCCGTAACCATCAAATAACCATGAAAATGTTTTTTTTGATTGATGTCTTCTATTACTAAAATTAAATCGATATGCCAATTCTGACTGTAAAATTCCGTTAGGAGTACCTTGATCAAAACCTAAAAAATCGCTAAAAACTTTTACTTCGAAAATTTTTGATAATGGGGATTTTCTCAAGACTTTAGTTTCTCCGCTTTTTAGCTCAACAACCCCATTAGCAGGACTATAATCCTTCCTTAAAAGTGCAAGATTATGTTTATATTCAAAAACTTCTGATAAATAAATTCCTAATGGTATATTGTCATCAACTGGATCAAAAAGACGAGTATCGGAAAGTCTATTATAATTATTGGACGTTTGGAAACCTATAGCATTTTTGTTGGTAAAGCCATAATTTTTACCATGATATGATTTTAAAATAGCGGGAGTGGTTTCGGATAAATTTGTGATATTTATTTTGCCATAAACAACAATGTTTTCAATAAACCCTTCATAAAACTCAATAGTGACATCAATAATTTTAAAAGTTCCAACACTGTATCTTTTATTTTTCGCAAAATCTGAAGTGTCCTTTAACCCTAGTCCCATTAAACCATTACCTCCAACTTCCTTGGATTTATTTTTAACGAGATGTTTATAAATTTCATTTTTTTCAGAGTTTTTTTTAAAATCTCTATCATTATACTCAATCCACAATGGTAATTCATCACCAATTTTAATTGTTCCTGCAGGAGGAGCTTCATCAAAACTCTGTTGTAGAAAAGCGAAAGTAATACTGTAAAAAACTTTGTCCGCTATTGCCTTGGCTGCTGATACATCATCTGATAAATCTGTAGAATCTTCAGTACCTAGTGATTCAGATACGTTTAAAGAATCTAAATCCTCGGAATTTTCTGAATCAGTAGAACCAGAGATATCTGTTTCTGGAGAAACCCCGGAAGAGTCGGCTGTATCTTCCGGATGTACCAAGCTTTCGGAACTTGGCATATTGTCCACACTAGGTGAAATGAGTATAGACTCACTAGTAGCCGTTGAATCTAAAACCGTCTCGTTATTTACCATAATAGCTGTTTCTGTCACATCCGAAGAGTTTAAAGCTTTTATGTTTTGAACAAACAAGGTTGAAAATGTACCTAACTTGAGTTCTTTTAAGGTAAAATCTTTCTTTTTAGAGGTCCCATTTTTAGCTATTGATATATTAATTTCAGAGGTGGTTTTTTTTATTGCCACGATGTCATAAACCTTTTCGTTTATCACAATATTGTCTTGATAGGTTTGGCTGATTCCTATTATTGTAAAAAACAGGAATCCAATTGTTGTAATTTTTTTCATTGGTTGTTATTTTAAATGGTTATAGATATTAACCAGATAAATAGGCATAGCGTGGCATGGGTGAATATGGGGAAGAAAATTGTAAGAAGTTAACTCCTTGAGATTCTTTAATATATGAAAAAAATTAACAAGAAAAAAATTACTTAAATTAACAGCAAAATATTTTATGTGGTAAAATACGGTTTAAAACCTGTAAGCTAATCGCATTTATATACCTACAGATGTAAAATGATTAATAGCTATTTATTAATGACTCACTCATTTTTTTTGTAAATATCGGAGAATCTGCTACGACTATTGAATTGTATTTTGAGAAGAAATTTTTAGAAGAAAAAAGTGGTAAGTGAAGTGTTTTAAAAATAGAAGTTAACTAAAAATATAGCAAACTAACCAATATCCTTTCTGTACCATCGGTTAATCTGCTATTATGCTAAATGGCTTATATATTTATGAATTATTTATAAAAATTTTCTTTAAGTACAGCTTATTTTGCTCTAACAATAATATCTCCATTATAGCTTTTCATCATAATTTCTGATCTATCCCCATTTATTTTTACACGATACATAATTGAATTGGTATTGCATAAATAGCATACGCATTATCCACAATATAGAAGCCTCTCCAATTGGAGAGCTTCTATAAATCATGTAATATTCCCTGAATATTATGTTTAACTAAAAGAATTGATGCGAATCATACATTCTCAATAGCATCATAATTTTTCAATCCCATAAATACGAGCCATAAACAGAGAGATATTTCTCCTATATCTGCTGGAATTGTAATATTTTGTAAAAACACAGAATTAATATTTGGATATAAGAAATACACAATAAAATCTATAATATCTACAATAGCCCCCAACATTAAGAAAACTCCAATTACTTTTGGTGCCAATCCTGATTTAAAAATCATATACCCTAGGGGAAACATATATAAGCCATAAAATATTTGATTTACCAAATAACCGTCCATGTGAATATTTGTAAAGAACGTTGACAAACTTTGTAATTGCTCGTAATTTAAAGCTCCCACATAATAATCTGTGGTAAGTAATTTTAAACCAGCAAATTGATTCAAAGCATTTTGACAAAACATAGCCACAGATATAACTGTTAAAAGCAACATTAGTAAAGATAAATTCTTATTGATCTTTTTAAATACAGTATACATAACGAATACATAAAAGAAAAAAGAAGTAGACATTAATAAGTCACTCACAAAACCCAAACGAAACAGCCATTGGTTTTCTGTGATATTTGTATACGTTGCTGCCAAGTCTCCTGGCACATATAATTTTTGTCTCACAAAAAATTCTGCAAAAATTCCTGTGATGGCTAGAATTAAAAAAATTAAACCTGCTAATCTTCCTAGTTTTTTGTTTGAATACATGTTGATCTTATTTTTTGATTGATATTATTACGACGGTTTAAATGATAATTTTGTTACAAACAAGTCATTATTACTTTTGTAATTATTTGATTATTTGCTAGTTACATAAAACAAAAGTTATTCATTTTAATACCTATAGCTTTCATCCCTACACCTTAAAAACTCTTAATAAACTCACTTGAACTCTGTATCCCAAAAAAACCAAGTGCTCTGCTGTTATCTGAAGTATTAATAATATTTCCTGTTAAATTAGCTGGCGGCGGCCAGAATAATTGGCTAGGGTCATCTTCGCTTCCTGAATTTGTTATTTGACTTTCTAACTGTTCAAACTGATTAAAATAAAACTGATACGTATTGAAGTTTAAATTGGCAATAGTGACACGCACTTCATTTGGGTTATCAATAAAAAATTCGGTAGAATCAAAAGTGGCATTGTCGTTTCCATTAAAGAGCACATCATTAGTAAGATTATTAACTTCTAAAGCCAATCTTCCATTTTTATAAAAACGATAATTGATTAAATAAAAATTGGTGTCATCTACCGGATCTGAAAATATAACGCGGTTATAATCGTTCGTGATTTCTACATCTTTTATGATGATTTCTTCTTTTAAAATTTCTTCATCAGATGTATAGGTTGTTCCATCTTCTAATTCTATTTCCATCCAATAGGTATTCCCAACGGTAGCAACTACCATATTGTTACTTCGGTATGTTCTGTTGAAGTAATTAAAATCATCAGTCAGTAAAGTGTTTTCTCCATTTGAATTTTTAGTATGGATTGCTATTTGCGCATTGGGTATGTATTCTGAAGATGTTACATCTACAGGAACCGTTCTTTGTATTCTTACATTCACATAATTGCTCCCATCTAAAAGAAACCCTGAAATAAATACTTGAGGTTCGTAATTAGAACTATTAGGCACCTCTTTTACACAACTCACAAAAGTTATGAGAAGTATGATAATTGATATATTTTTAATTGATTTCATCTTAAATTAAAATTTAAAGTTGTAGGTTATAAAAGGGATTGGAGCTCCAAATACTGAAAATTGAAAGGTTTTCAGTTGGTCTCCATGAAACGTCGAAAATACCGAAAAGGCATTGGGGCTTCCGTAAACATTATACAAACCAAAATTCCAACTACTTTGCCATCGTGTATCTGGGTTGCCTTCCGGAGTATAGGTGAATGAAATATCTAGTCTATGCGTATCAGGAATTCGATATGCATTTCTATTAGAATAAGTTAAATACGGATTTCCATCAAAAGACAATCGCCCTGTAGGCACCGTAGTGGGTCTACCCGTTTGATAAGTAAAGAACAGACCCACATTCCATTTTTCTTTTAAATCGTAATTCGCAGTGAGATTCAGCAAATGAGGTCTATCGTAATTAGAAGGATAATAGGCTCCGTTGTTTATATTCTCTTCCTTGAATTTACTAGTTGTTTTTCGTTTGGAAACAGAATAGGTGTAATTAAAATTACCGGTAAGTCTTCCTTTGTTTTTATAGGCTGCAAGTTCTAAACCGTAAGCATATCCGTCAGCAGACAATAACTGTGTTTCTAAATTTTCGTTTATAAATAAATCGGCGCCTTCTTTATACTCCACAAAATTGGTGAAGGTTTTGTAATAGCCTTCAACTGAAAAATTATAAGTAGCGCCTTCTGTATCATAAGCATAGCCTCCTGAAACCTGATTTACTTCCAATGGTTTTATATGAATTCCTGAAGGTTTCCAAATATCAAATGGTAACGCCGCTGCGGTGTTAGACATTAAATGTATATACTGATAGTTTCTGTTATAGCCTAGTTTTAGGGCCCTCCTATCATTTATATCATATTTTAAAGATACCCGTGGTTCAAAGCCCGAATACCTTTTAATGAGCTCACCTTTCTTATATTCTTTAACATCTGTAATGGTATTTACTGTTGATGGAAAATCTGGATGATACGTAGCCACTGAATTTGGTCCTATATTACTGAACCATGAATAGCGAAGTCCTAAATTCATAGTAAACTTATCCCATGTTTTTTCTATTTCGTAGTAAGGTGCAATTTCAAGCCCCTTGTCTTTGTCTAAATCGTCAGGAGTAAAATTATCTCCCACGTTTGATAATTCGGCAGGATTAAATTGGTAAAGCGTTCCATTCACCCCAAATCGCATGGTTGTATTTGGATTAGCATAATAGGTAAAATCTGGTTTAACAATCCAGTTTTGTACCCCAGAGCCCCATTCAAAGGTTTGCCCACTAGGTATAATACCTCCGTTATCATTTTTTGAAATAAATTTATAGGTGTAATTGCTATAAATACCTGACAAGTTCATGAACAATTTGTGATTAAAAATATGATTCCATCTAACGGTAGCAGTGGAACTTTTCCACCTAAAATCAATAGAACCACTTGCTCCATCAGAGTTTTCTGCTTCTTCCTCAGTACTCTCTTCAAGCTTCATGACATCTGCTCCAAAATAACCCGAAACATATAGTTTGTTATTGTCATTTATATTCCATGTTAACTTGGTATTCAAATCATAAAAAGACAATTTTGTATTTTCTAATTCACCTCCTATCAACGGGAAAAATATGTCGAAATACGACCGGCGCCCCGACATCAGAAAATTTAGTTTTTCTTTTACTATAGGGCCTTCTAAAGTAATTCTTGAGAATAGTGTCCCCAAACCTCCTTCGCCTTTAAACGCTTTGGTATTTCCTTCTTTTTGGCGAATATCTAGAACCGATGATGCTCTACCTCCATATCTGGCTGGTATGCCCCCTTTATAAAGCGTCATCCCTTTTATAGCATCAGCATTAACTACCGAAAAAAGCCCCCACAAATGTGAAGAAATATACATAGGCGCTTCATCTAAAAGCACTAGATTTTGGTCTATATTCCCTCCTCTAATATTAAATCCAGCAGTACCTTCACCCACCGAGGAAACCCCAGGTTGCGTTAATATTGCTCTTGTAATATCTGGCTCACCAAAAAAGGCAGGTAATTTTTTAATTTCTGCTGCGCTTAAATTATTGACGCCTGTTAATACTTTGCGTACTTGGCTTTTATTTTTGTTTTCTGAAGTCACTATTACCTCGTCCAGTGTATCAGATGATGGTTGTAGTTCAAAATTCTTTTTAATATTCGCATTTAAACCTATAGTTTCCTCTAAAGAAGCGTATCCTAAATAAGATATTTGAAGTGTGTGTGTTCCTTCCGGAAGAGTTAGGGAATAAAAACCATATTCGTTAGTGGTAGCACCAATACTTTTATCAACTACTACAACATTGGCTCCTAGTAGGGTTTCGCCTGTTTCGGCATCTGTAATAATTCCACTTATGGTATAGGTTTCTTTTTGTGTTTTTTGATTGGAAAGCACCACCAAGTTTTTTCGAAATCTATACTTTATATCTGTATTCTGAAATAACGTATTCATGGTAGATGCAATATCTTTTTCAAGTACATTTATACTGAATTTCTGTTCAACATTTACTTCATCATTATTATATACAAAGCTATAATCTGTTTGATTTTCTATCTGATTAAGAATAGATTGTAGCGAAGCATCCTCTAATTTGAGGCTAATTTTATTTTGAGAAAAACTGGAAACTGCCATCAGTTGAAAGCAGCCTACCAGATATATGGTTAGTGATAATTTCATTAAAAAAATAGTTCTTTTTGAAACGCGTTTTCGTTTTAATGAAACAGCTGTTTTTATTTTCATAAATTTGAATGTTGTTAATTAATACTAATCTTAGGCGATTGGTTTTGTTGACAGTTATAGTGGGAAAGCTGCAATTTTCCCACTTTTTTTATTTAATCATCCACTCATTTGTTTCTGGATTTAGTTTATACGTAAAGTTTTTGGTGTCTTGTAACACCTCTAAAATGTCTTCTGCTGGGGTTGATTTATCAAAAACAGCTGTAAATCTAGACTCGGAAATAGTTGTATTCTTAAATACTAGTTTAATATTCAACTGATTATTAAGGTCATTAGCAATATCTCTAAATGCCATGTTTTCAAATCTGATTTTGTTTTCTCTCCATAGCAACACAGTTTTCTTATTCTGAATGGTAGATTTTACGGGGATGCCATCTGCTTTTAGAATTTTAATATTGTCATTGGGTATCATGATGATTTTCTCATCAAAATAATTTTCTGAAGTCACCTCTACCTTACCTGTTAAAAGGGTAGTTTCTAAATAGTTGTTTTCTGGATAAGCTTTTACGTTAAAGCTGGTGCCCAAAGCTTTTACAATTACATGGTCTGGTGTTTCTACAGTAAACGGATGCTCCTTGTCTTTGGCTACTTCAAAAAAGGCTTCTCCATTTAATTGGATGGTTCTGGGTTCATCTTTTTTATATGAAATACTACTTCCTGAATTTAACCAAACCGTTGAACCATCTGTAAGCTCAACTTTCTTTTCTTCTCCAAAATTTGTGGCTATGGCTACAGTGTTATTTGAGAAACTTTGGTAAGCAATACCTGCAATTGAAATGAACAACACGACCACTGCTGCGTATTTAAAATACTTTTGTAATCTGTTATTTTTCTTAACCGCTGGAGCTACTGTCTCAAAGAATTTAGCTTTTTCATCTTCTACATTTATACTTTCTGTATATGGATTTTCTGCTGTTGTCTGGTAAAGTTTAGCAATGGCATTGAAACGTTGCTCATTAAAATCAGATGCGTTTTTCCAAGTCTCAATTTTATTTAGAGTGGGTTTATCTGCGGTTTTGGAAACATAGGCCCAAATTTCAGCATCTTCAACTATGTTGTCTTTCATAATTAGGTATTTACTAAAAGACGTTTGTCAACCAGTAACACCCTATTTTTATTTTACAAATAGTCTTTTAATCCTTTTTTAAATGCTTGAAGAGCCTTAGAAATATGAGCTTCTACAGTTTTAACGGAAATATTTTTTAAAGCTGCTATTTCTGGATAAGTCAGCCCTTTTGTTCTAGATAATTTGAATATTTCTGAAGTTTTAGGATGCAGTGCATTATAAATACTATCTATTTTTTTCTCCAGTTCCCATTTGTTGTCTATATCAACCGAAAACTCTGTATTTAGTTTATATAAATCGTAGTGTTTTTCTTGAGTCTTGTTTTTTCTATGATTATCAATAATCTTGTTTTTCAACACCGTGATTAGGTAAGCTTCTATTGCTCGTTCATCATTTTTGATGTTTTCAATAGTTTCCCAAAGCTTTATAAATGTTTCTTGCACAAGGCCGCTAGCAATATCTTTATCATTGACTACTTTAAAAGCGTAGTTAAAGAGTCTTCGATAGTGCTTATCGAATAATGCTGAGAATACTTTTTTCTTAGTGCTAGCTGGTTTCATTTACAAATTCCCTGGACCTCTCCCTATTGAAGATTTCAATTTTGAAAGCCTAAATCTAAAAAATATTGTTGACTGAAAAATCAAATAGCTCTAGATATAATCATGAGACACTAAATCTATTTATTTTTTAAGCTATTGACGTGAAATTGTTTTCTATCTTTTTTTAAACCAAAAACAAGAAGCATACAAAAAGCAAACATATAGATAGACTGAGTTAAAAGTTCTTGAAATATTTCTGGCCCCTTAATCCATCCAGTAAAAATTACAACACAGTATCTTCCTATATTAATTCCTAAAATTAATAATACTGCAAGCCTTACCTGTTGTCTATCCTTAATCAATGAGACAGCAACAAGACCTATTGCACAAATAAATGAGGTAGATGTTGGAAGGTTCCAACCCATAAATAAGTTTTGCTTAACCATTGCCTCAATATTAGTTGCATCTAAATAAGGGAATAACATTTGCTCTCCATAATATGGATGTGCAAAAACAGATATTATCATCATAAAAGCACCAATCAGATAATAAATGTTGTGTATTCTCATAATCATTGATGATTGATAAGCTATTCAAAAATATGCTTTTTTCTATATGAGGAAGGTGTTTGTCCTTCAAATTTTTTAAAAGCACTATTAAACGAAGATAAACTACTAAACCCTGAGTCAAATGCTACAGAAGATATTGTATATTTTTTTTTGTCCTCATCTGATAACATTTTTTTCGCTTCTTGAACTCGATAGTAATTTATAAAGTCATTAAAATTTTGTTTTGCATATTGATTTATAATTTCCGAAACTTTTTGTGTGCTTTTTCCAATCAATTTACTTACGCTAGAAAGCGATGTGTATGGCTCCAAGTACAACTTGTTTTCGACAATTAACTTAACCATTTTACTAAATACAGCTGAATCATCATTTTTAACAAATGTATTTCCATCGATATCTGTAACTTTTAATTGAAACGCTTTAAAACTTAAAAAGTATACGGCAATTGCATACATTATTGGTCCAGTAATATAGGGAACAGTATTTTCAATAATATTAAAAAAATAGGACACCCAGATAATCGCAAAGCCAATTAATAAAATACCTAACCAATGAATTATTACTTTTTGTGATTTGGTTTGCTCTGAATTTTTATATTCTTTTTTTATGTTTTTCAATATTCTCCAGGACATAAAGATATAAAAGGCAAAATGTATATAAATTGCAATAAGCACACTGCCAAATAGTACTATAATTAATTCATTTTTAGTATCAAACCATTTTTCTCTAATAAAAAGGCTTAATGTAAAAACAACCAGAAATGGAAGTACTTCAAGAAAAAAGTTTTTACTCAGCTTATAATTTGGTTTAGTCATTGCCAAAACATACCTCCTTAACAGTGGGCCAATAAGCAATAAAAAAGCCAAACCTGCGAAAATAAATATGGGCTCCAAATTATTGCCAAAATTTAGCATTACAGACTTTCCTATTCGAAAAGCCATGAATATCAAAATTAGCGCCAGTAAATAGTTTGTAAGTACTTTTTTCTTTTTAAAAAAACAAAGGTAAACGGCGAACGCGATTCCATGTAGAAGTCCTGCTCCACTAATAATTACTAAAAGTATGTCTAGAAATTTCACTAACGGTTTTTCTCAAATTTAGCTATTTTTATTTCGTTTAGATTCGCATTTTTCCGTAAAGGAGGTCAACTCAAGTAAATCAAAAAAATTCCCCAATTCCCCTTTCATTGCGGCTACGATACTATGTTTTGCTATCAAAGTTATATTAACAGGTTTATTTTCCATTATAATTAACTTCTCAATTACTTTTTTAGCCTTTTCTTTTCCATTTGTATGGAACGTTGATAAAACTTTTACAGCATTTTCTTCATCCGTAATTGCCCTATGTTTTGGAGTGTACCCCAATTGCTTAATCATGCTCTCTGCCAAAAACCATGTTGACCAGGGATTTTGTCCAGTTATTAAGTTTTTATCATGACTAACTTTTTCCAGGTACATATGACCTTCATTAAAGTTAGCTCCTTTATTTGTTATTTCATCTTGTAAAAGAAAAGGAAATATAGATTTTGCTTCTTTTATTAAAAGTAGCTCCTCTTTATTGGTAAACCCACTCACTTTCTTGTTTTCTAATAGTGGTCTACCGTTATCTAAGGTTACATTTACTAGTGCCGCAGGTCCATGACAAACCGCCCCTATGACCTTATTAGTTTCATAGTAATTTTTTACAATTGCTTGTATTGCTTTATTATTAGGGAAATCGAACATCGCTCCTTTTCCACCCGCAAAAAAAATGGCCTGATAATCTGCGGCTACTACCTCATTAATAGGAATTGTGTTGCTGGTTTTATACTGTGCAACGGAATCGTTCAAGAAAGCATAGTCAAAAGGCCCCATGTCTTCATCATCAATAACTACTGGAGGTTTACCGCCTTGGGGACTAGAAACATCTACTTCAAAACCATTGGCAACAAATGTATAATATGCACGTGATAATTCGGTTAATTCATAACCGGTGCTTTTGCCACTATTCCCCATAGTGTTGGTACTTGTTACAACCGCTAATATTTTTCCTCGATGTGGTATATTGTTTTCTGATATATATGGTAAATCTTTTACAAGCGTATTTACAACATCTGTATTTGGGGGAGGTATTAAACCTTTAAACCAAAAACCAAAAGAAACCACCAAAATGGTTATAGCTGTTATAAACAATAACCCCCATTTAAGGACTTTATATTTTTTAAACATAATGTTTTATTTAAATTATGCCCTAAATAAGATGAAAAGCTTGGTAAAAGCTGTCGAAATGATAATTTCGTCAGTGTAAATATTATTTAAGAATTAGGAAAACAGAATTTTTTAAAAGTATTGTTATTCCACAGAGTAGTGTAAAAGCTTGCTGATTTTTTAAATGACATCATGCTATGTGTTATTATTTTATAGTCTTCCGTATTGTTATTAATCACATGTCCTCACTATTCCATATTGAATTGACAATATAATATTTAATACATTTAGACAGAAATTACGTTCATTATAGCTAAGAAACATCTACTATATAATTGTGGTTAGTTAATTTTGATGTTTTTCGCTTAAAAACCTCTAACACTGTTTATTTATGAGATGTTTTATCATCACACTGCTATTATTTTTTAATTTTTGCATAGGTAATTGTCAATATTCTATTACCTCAGAGCCTATTTGGGTTATTAATGAGAGTTACAACGCAAAAGCTATTGCTCCAGAAAATGAACTAAGTGCAGGTACGCAAATTTTATTATATACTGAACAGATAAATACCGATTCTGAAGAGGTATATATAAAAAGTGTTGCCAAGGCAATCGAGTATAGTGGAATCCAGAATATTTCTACAGTATTGGCTGACTATGATCCTAGCTATCAAAAGCTTCGATTTCATGCTATTGATGTCATAAGAAATGGTCAAACAATAAATAGGTTAAGTTTTAAGGATATCCAAACTGCTAGACGAGAAACCAATGCTGAAAATTTTATTTATGATGGAACTATCTCTGCATTTGTCAATATTCCTGATGTTAGAATTGGTGATATTGTATCTTATAGTTATAGTGTAAAAGGTTTTAATCCTATTCAAAAGAAAAGTTTTCAACTAGTTTTAGTTTGAACTCAACCCAATACATAAATAAATTATCTATACATATTTTTGGGAAAAAGAAACTTCACCATAAGGCATATAATACCGAAATAGAGGTAATTCATAATTATAGTAAAGGAATCAATCATTATGAATGGAAGGACAAAAACATTCCTGCTATCCTTTTAGAAGATCAAAGTCCGTCTTGGTATATACAAAATGCCATTATAATTGTTACAGAATATAATTCTTGGTCAGATGTTATTAATTGGGGGGAAAACATTTTCACATTTAATGAACCTTTAAATATAGATTTAGAGGAGGTTATAAAGAAAATTAAAAAATCTCATTCAGAGGAGGGAGATAGAATTAGAGCGGCTTTGGCTTTTGTTCAAAATGAGATAAGGTATTTAGCTATTCATTCTGGAATTGGAGGATATAAACCAAATTCCCCGAATAAAGTAGTAAAACAACGTTTCGGGGACTGTAAAGACAAAAGTGTTTTGTTAACTGAGATATTAAAAAGAATGGGAATTAAGGCTTACCCCACCCTAGTTAATACAACTTTACAACAATCTGTTCCTGACCTTCCACCTTCGCCTAAGTTATTCGACCATTGTATTGTTAAAGTAGTAGACAATTCAGGAAATACGTTGTGGTATGATCCCACCCTAACTAATCAAGGAGGTACGTATGATAATATTTATTTACCAGACTATCGCTACGGGCTTGTTCTTGATAATGAAATGAATGCTATGGATACCATTACAAATTTTGGAAATAACATGGTAGAAACGTTCAGTACCCTCAAGCTTAATGAAATGGGTAAGGGAGCGGAATTAGAAGTTCGGACTCATTATTATGAGGGAGAAGCTGACTTTATTAGAGCTGTATTCAATAACAACAACAAAAATATTATTGAAAAAGAGTTAATAAAATTTTATACGCAAACATATGGTGCTACATCTTCAATAGCTCCACCTGTATTTGTTGATGATACATTAAAAAACGAATTTTCTTTATTAGAAAGATATAAAATAGATTCAATTTGGAGACCTTCAGTAGAAAACATTAATAATCTAAACCTATCCATTTATCCTACGAATATTACCAATGTACTAACAATGCCAAATCAATTAGAAAGGTTAGCTCCATATGCTCTTTCTTATCCAATGGTACGTAAGCAAAACATAAAAGTTATTCTCCCCGAACATATTCAAATTCGAGCCGAATCAGAGACTATTAATTCTGATTTTTTCTACTATGATTTTTCCTCAAACTACGATGCAAAATCTAAAACTATAAATTTAAAATACTATTACAAAAGCCAAGATGATCATGTTCCAGTTTCTAAATTCAAAGAATTTTATAAGGATATGGTCAAATTAGATAGAAAAATTGGATACATGATTTTTATTAATAAAGATGGAGACTTTTTAAATAATAGTATAAGTTTCAATGTAATTAGATTCGTTGGGTATTCTTTTTTTAGTTAAAAAACTAGCAAAAAAAAGGTAAATCTTTTACAGGGCATATTTTTACTCTTCGTAAAGACTCTGAATTTCTGAATTAGATAACGCTCTATTATAAAGCCTTAGGTTATCTACACGACCTGTTAGGAAATTTGGATTTAAATCATATGGGTCAGTTCCAATGAAAAGTTCATATGGTGTTTGAGAAATACCAGATGTACCTATATTTTTTGAGGAAGATTCTACCCCATTAATATATACTTTAAGAGAACTACCATCAAAAGTTCCTACTAAATGGTTCCAAGAGTTAAGATTAAGAGGCTCCCCTGCATTTAAACATTCTTGACAAAGACTTTGTGGGCAGGTATCAGGTTCAATACATATTTGTATTATACCACCGCCGTGTACCCACATACCATATCTGGAATGCCCTCCTGCGTCGGGATTCGTTTTTTCCAAAAGTGTATAAAACCAACCATTTTGTTGTTCTTCATAATAAAACCACAATGCAATTGTCATTTCCTTATTTAGATTTATAGAACTACTATGAGGTACTTTTATACTACTTTCATTTGCTGCTAAAAAAGCTCCAGCCGAATTTTCTATGTCAAACCTATCAGAAGCATATGCAAAATTTATAGCTTCGGTAGGGTTGTTATGTATACTTTTATCAGTTACGTCACTATCAAAATCCATACGAAGTACATAATCATCTGGAATTGGACCAATTTCTACTTCTTCTAAAACTTCAATAAATCCATTTTTCACCTCTGAAGCTTCACCATTTGCAGATTTAACCTTTAAACTAACATCAAATATCCCAGCATTCTTATAAATGACTGTTGGAGATTCAATATTAGAGGTGCTTGGGTCTCCTCCTGGAAAAGACCATTCTCTAGTTACAACCTCCCCTTTCGACAAGTCGGTAAAATTAACGCTGCCATTTACGTCAATTTTTTTCGCACTCGTATCAAAATCAACTGAAAGGTCTTCTTTTGGCTCTTCTTGGGTTTCGTTAGAAGAATCGCTACTGCAAGAAAAAACTATAAATAAAATTAAATAATAGGGCTTTATAATTTTCATACTGATTGAGTAAAAGCTTGGTTTGGAAAATTACGTCGTAATAATAAATAATAGCTTACATTGAAATTTAACAATGCTCAGTACATTTATCTTTAAAAATAATTAAGTAATAAACTCTAAGTACTAATCATCTCATTTTTACAAAAGCTGAGACAATTAAAAAAGAATTATCATGGTAATAAAAAAAGCACCTAGAATAGGTGCTTTTTTATTTGGTTTAATTGGGGTAAAGGCTATCGGTTAAAACCTCCTTTAATCCACTGATTAATATAAGGTGCTGTTAAATTAACATCCCAATTATTGCGAGATTGTTCATATAAACTATTCGCAAAGTCTTCAATACTACTCCCTTTTCCTAACATACTAATATATCCATCAACATCTCTTTCTGGTTCTGGCCAAGAAGATAAATCTAAAATTTCAGCATCACTTTCATAACTAGAGCGCCAGGCATCAATGTCCATAGAATTTCCATTACTATGAAACCATTCTCCATTAGGATTAATCCCCATGTAATTGTTTTTAGAAAACGTAAAGCCAGATTCACCGTCATAGGTTATAATAGCTGAATTCCCAGATTCGTACATATAATTTTCGGAAATATTAATATTACCAACTGTACCTTCATCTGTAATTCTAAATAGTGATAAACTTCCGCCTTCACTAGTAAGTCCGTATGCTATATTATTAGTAAAAGAAATGTTTCTTGATTCTGACTCTGTATTAATATTCACAGCAAACATGTTAGTTATCGCAGTATTTTTTTGGTGTATAAATAAGTTGTTTTTAACTTCTCCTCCATCCCAATCTTTAACCGTTAACCCCCATGCTAAGGTTCTATTTGTAGGTTGACTTTTTCCAATATTAGAGAAAACGTTATCACTTATCATAACATTTTGAAATCTAAGTGGTCCGCTTTCATTACCTCCCATACTAATGCCTATTTCTCCATCAACGTATAAGTTATTTATTAGAGCTATATCTCTCGAGGATGCCATACCATTGTTTGCTGTCCACTTGTTACCCATTGACGAACTTTTTAAAAATATATTTCCGTAAAACAATACTCCTTTAGCATTAGCAAAATAGGTGTTGTGATTAAAAAATACAGCTTGGCCATTATCGGCGCTCATATCACCCGTTGTATTTTGAATTCTCCAGCCATTATGGTCAAATATATTTTCTTCTAACAGTATTGTAGTTCCACCAGTGTCTCCAGATCCACTATAAAACAAGCCTTGACTATGGGACGATGGGCTGTAGTTTCTTGATATAATATTACGTCGTAATACTATTTTTTCCATTTTTACCTTACCCTCATCAACTACACCAGTAATAACATTTCCTGTATATGAACGGAAAAAGCAATCTTCAATTAAAACATTTAAAACTGGTCTTCCAAGATCATTATAAAAGTTAAACCCGGGGTCGCCAGCTTGAAGCGATTCAAAATAAGCACCTTCATCATCTCGAGAATGTGCCCAAAATTTAATTCCAGATACAATTACATTTGTTATCTGTAAATTAGTAATTCCAGAAGCATAGCCTGTACGTAACTCTGGACGGTTACCTTCACCATATGTTCCATAAATACTTCGTTCGTTAATAGATTTACCATGAGTTAACTTCAACGACTCATTCCAAACTTCTCCGGCAGCTAACAATAACACATCTGCCTGATTGTCTCTCATATTTTCTTGAGCTGCAGCAATAGTGGCATAAGCTTTTATATCGTCACTTGGGGCAAAAGGGTTCTCTCCTACCTCAGGACTATCAACTCCATAAATTTCTCCTGTACTATCATTTCCATTAGAACTATGTACGTAAATAATTCTACTGTCCGACTGTGCTTTTAGTACTGTAAAGCCATTTTCATCTTGTTCTGGTAACTCAAAATCGCTAACATTTAAAAAAGAAGTTACTTGTTCAGGGACGTCTTGTTCTACGTTATTTTCATCAGAATTAACTGTTTCCGCTAAGTCTGTATCTGAAGAACAACTCCACAAAGCAAATACTCCAAAACTTAACGTAAATATTTTTTTTGAATAATATAAGTTTTTTTTCATGTTGTGTTTTTTGGGGATACTTGTTATAACCAAGAAAGGTTTTTATTATTGTTTTGCTTTAACAGAAATAGTATTACTTTTCGATGTAATGCAAATACTACTTTTTTCAGTGTTCAAGGAAAGTATTTTAAGCATAAAGCAGCAATAACAAAAGTACTTTCGTCAAGACATTGTTGACAAAAGGTTTATCGATAAACTACAGTGTAAAAGTGTATTTAAAGTGACAGAATTAGTCTTTAAATATGTACGCAGACTTTTTATAATTAGAATTTACTTTTTGCAACTCTGAAATTACATTTTGAGGAATTTTTGATAAATCCTTATCAGGAATTATTATTAAATTTTTTCCTTTTGAAGATGACAATAAGCTTATGTTTTTTAAAGCTATTACCTTAATGTTTCCTTTAGTATAAAACTGTCCTGAATAACTTTTATAGTTCAAATGATACACTCCATCATATGACGAACTATTTTCAATTAAGTATTTATCAGTATTCATATAATATGGTAATTGCTTTGTAACCAACCCATATAAACTTATCAATAGAGCTATGCATGGTATTAAAAAACCAACTTGTAATATATTTCTTCTTATTGAAATATTTTTCCACCAGTGTGTAATTAACAATGCTAATGGAACCATTACAGGCATAATATAAGGGTGTATTAGACTTTTTGAAACGGTAAAAAATACTGGTGTCCATAAAAGCCATAAAAGTAAAAAAGTGACCCATTTGTTTTTTAATACTTCTTTTCGTTTTCCCCAAAATTTAAAAATTACAACAAAACCCCATGGAATTGTAAATAAAAGTAGAAAAGCCCATATTATTCCATACGGTTGTGATTTAGGAAATCCATATTTGTCACCAACCCAAGTAGCATCAAAAAAGCGTTTAAAATGTTCTCCAACAATAAAATAATCGATAAAACCTGGGGAATATAATTCTGCAATAACGTACCATGGGAATCCTACTAATAACGTTATTAGAATTCCCGAAACAAAAGTTATTTTTTTAAATATTTCTTTGTGATTTCTGTGAACTAGTATCCAGATTGTTATTGGTGGAAGTGTTAAAATGCCAACAATAGGACCTTTAGCTAACAAACCTATGCCTAAACCAACAAAAATTAAGTATTTCCAATATTTTTTTGAATTTCCCTGTATCGCCTCCCAAAAGGAAAGCATTACAATAGTCACAGAAAAAGCCAAAACGGTATCAGTTGAAACCACGCCAGCATGTATTATAAACTCAGGTATTGTTAGTAAAATACAACCTGGTAAAAAAAAGGGTAAATATGCCCTTTTGGCATATTTACCCACAAAAAACACCAACACTATAACCAGTAATAAATATGGTAATCTAACTACAAACTCATTTACTCCAAACACTTTAATACATATTGCTGATAGCCATGTGGACAATGGAGGCTTAGCCCAAAAAGGGATATTATAATCTATTTGAGGAGTTATCCAATTATCAGTTTCAACCATAAGACGTGCTATTTCTGCATATCTAGCTTCAGTTTTATCCATTAAAGGTAAAACTGCATTTAAAAAACCTCTAATACTTAATAAAATAATCACTCCAAAACCATAGATTGATGGTTTATTCAAATACCGTTTCATTTCTTATGATTTTGGGTTGATTTACTACTTTATACGTTCTTCTAATATTTCGAAGGTCAATCCATAGTTTAAAAAAGTAACTAAAAGGAACGCTTGAATTTTCCGTATCCGACCATGACTTTAACGGAACTTCTTTAACCATATATTTTAATTGATTTTTTCCATATAAAGCTATTAATCTATGAAAAATCTCTACATCAAATAACCACCGAGAAATAAAGTTCTCATGGAAAAGTTTATTTGCTAATGTTCTTTCAAATACCTTACAACCACACTGTGTATCGTATACCTTTAAACCTAATTGATAAGAAATTAATGTTGCAATATACCTTCCTATTAAAAATCGATATAATTTTCGGTTTATAGTTGTATCTAATTTTGCAATGCGAGAACCAAAGGCAAAATTAGTAGCAATATCTACTTGTTTACTTACGGATACACACTCTTCCAAAGATGTAGAAAGGTCAGCATCTAAATATGCAATTTTTATAAAACTAAACGTATGCAAACACTTTAAAACACCTTCACGTATAGCAAAAGCTTTTCCTTTGTTTTTCAATGAGTTTATAATCAAAATTTGCTCAGGAAAATCACCTTTTAATCGTTTTAATAAGGCTATTGTATTGTCCGTAGAACCATCATTCACGAAGCAAATAAACACCTTATCATATTTTTTCAGGAACTTGCTATAGCAATCTGTCTTAATTCTATATTCCTCATTAAAGCATGGTATAACAATAACCAATTCAAAACTTGTATTCATTAAAATTATAGTTTAAAGTAAAAGTGCTTCATAGGCTAAAAAGGTTCTAATTCATGTCCATTCAAAGGTATCTTGCATTTGATTTTATTTAAAATAAAACAGGTTCAGAATACGTATTTTGAACGTATTTGAGGGGTAAAAGACACTAAAAACACTAATTACTAGTGTGTTATACAGGGAGTTGATTTTAACAAAAAACTTTTTATAGAGAAAGAAATAAAATATCGATAGGACTTATTTAGATAATTGTTTTTTAAACTCACTTGGAGTCATACCTTTTAATTTTTTGAAAGTTGTATTAAATGAAGATTTTGAATTGAAACCTACTTCGTTTGCAATTGCTAAAAGGGTATAATTTTGATATGTCTTATTTTGTAAACAAGAGATAAAATCCTCAACCCGGTAATGATTCAATAAATCTTGGAAGCCAATATCCATATGAACATTTAAAATTTCAGATAAATGTTGTCTAGGAATATTCAGTCGTTTTGCAACATTATCAACTGTGAGTTTTTTATTCTTAAACAACTTTTCTTCGGCTAATAAATATTCTAGTTCAGTTTTATACCGCGAAATATCTTTTTGTTTTAAACTAGAGCTTTTGTATTTATCTGCACTCAAACCGGGTATAACCTGTTTAGGTATCATTATTAATTTATAAAGAACATAGTAAAACAAAAAAATAGCAACTAGCAATATTCCGTAACTATCTAGAAAAAAAGGTGATTCAAAAGATTTTGTAAATAATATGGATACTTCATCAATTATAAAAATAACAGTCAGTGGTATTGCAAAATATAATAGTTGTTTTTCTTTTTTTACTTTAATAATATAATATACCGAATAACATAAATATGCAATTAATGAAATCTCTATTAGTACCTTAATTAGTAACGTAATTGCATTGATTTCTAAAACGCCGTATTCTTTTCCTGTTATTAGTAAAACATTAATTATATAAGGCGTAAAAAAAATATAATCCTTTAGTTGAAAAACCGTATTACCTGATTTATAATACTTAATAAACAAAAAGAAAAAAGTTATGATTAAAGTATCGTGAAAGAAATACCAATTGGCGTGTTCCACAAAGAGATTGTAATCATCATCACCTAAGGCATATAGAGTCATTGATACAATGCACCCCGACAAAAGCCAAAAATTTGGTTTATGGTAATACTTTTTGTGTTTTAATACTATAAATAGTAGAAAAAAACCTTGTAACAAGGCGATAATTTGAATAGTCTTTAACATTGTAGAGGTACTAACAATGCACTAAAATAAATCAAAATTGAACACTCAGATTACCACAGTCTGCTAAAAAATGTTAAATAAAATATCAATCATGGGAAAACTTTCTAAGAGTTTGCAAAGCCTATGAAAGATACCTATTACCTATAACAGGTGCCTGAACATTATTCCTTAAGAAGACACAGAAATCTAATCCCTCAAGATATTATAAACTAATGAGTTTTAGGAGAAACTTTAGGTTAATACTAAACGGCCTATTTAAACTTTAGTCATTAACATATTGATTTTCTTTTCTATACCTGCAATATGGCTTTTAAGAAAATGGGAAAGTTGAGCTATTTTAAAAGGTTTTAATCATTGGGATAAACCAGGGGCTGAAAGTTTAGTCTGGATGGAAAATAAAGGAAACAATACTTTTAAAAAAAATACAATTGCCAATTTTCCAACCCACTTAATTACATTAGAACTTGGAGATTTCAATAACGATAGCCATATGGATATTGTAACTGCTGGAATATATGTATATCCACCATTTGAGAATATGGAGCGTATTACACTTTGGATGAATAATGGTAAATAATCTTTGCCTCCATTGTTTTACTACAGGACGTTCTTAAAAGCAAAAAAGCAACCGTAAAAGGTTGCTTTTTCAATACTATAATTTCATTTTTTAAACATGTAAAGCTCTATCATCAGTTGCAGCTAGTGCAGCTTCTTTCACTGCCTCTGAATAGGTTGGATGCGCATGACTCATTCTTGAAATATCCTCGGCCGACGCTCTAAATTCCATAGCTGTAACACCTTCGGAAATTAAATCTGCTACTCTAGCACCTATCATATGAACACCAAGTACCTCGTCGGTAGTTTTATCTGCAATAATTTTCACAAAACCCTCAATATTCATACTTGCTCTTGCACGTCCTAAAGCTCGCATTGGAAACTGTCCTACTTTGTAGTCTACACCAGATTCTTTAAGTTGCTCTTCGGTTTTACCAACAGCAGCAACTTCTGGCCAAGTATACACAACACCTGGAATTAAATTATAATCTATATGTGGTTTTTGTCCGGCTAAAGTTTCAGCTACCAATGTACCCTCTTCCTCTGCTTTATGAGCTAGCATGGCTCCTTTTACTACATCACCTATAGCATAGATATTAGAAGCACTAGTTTGTAAGTGTTCATTAACATCTACTCTACCTTTATCATCTAATTTTACACCTGCCGCTTCCGCATTAAGTCCATCAGTATATGGTTTTCTACCAACCGAAACCAGGCAATAATCTCCTTTAAATTCTACTTCTTCTCCCTTCTTATTATCCGCTTTCACAATAACTTCATTACCCTTTCGCTCAACAGATTTAACTTTATGGGAAAGCGCAAATTTTACCTTTTGCTTTTTAAGAGTTTTCATTAACTCTTTAGAAAGTGCTCCATCCATACCCGGAATAATACGATCCATATATTCAACAATGGTAACATCTGCTCCTAAACGTTTATATACTTGACCTAACTCTAAGCCTATAACTCCACCACCAATAACAATCATGTGTTTAGGAATTTCTTTAAGCATTAAAGCTTCCGTTGAAGTTATAACGCGTTCCTTATCAATTTTAATAAAGGGTAAACTAGAGGGTTTAGATCCTGTTGCTATAATAGTGTTTTTAGCTTCAAGAGTTTCAACAGAGCCATCATCTTTGGTAACATTAATATGTGTAGCATCTTTAAAACTACCAACACCTTCAAAAACGTCTATTTTATTTTTGTCCATTAAAAATTGAAGACCTTTTGAGGTTTGTTCAACAATGGTGTTTTTACGACCAATCATTTTTTCCAGGTTAATTTTTATTTCACCAGGAATTTCAATTCCGTGTTCTTCAAAATGTTTAATAGCATCATTATAATGGTGAGAAGAATCTAAAAGGGCTTTTGAAGGAATACACCCAACATTTGAACATGTGCCACCTAGTCTAGGATATTTTTCAATAATTGCTGTTTTCATTCCCAGTTGCGCGCAACGAATAGCTGCTACATACCCTCCAGGACCTGAACCGATAACGGCTACGTCATATGAACTCATAGAATTTTTTAGTTTTTAATAATAAACAAAATTAAGGTTATTTTCCGATTTTATATAAGTATTGCTGTTGTATGCTTAACTTCATTGATAATAAATGTGCTTTGTGTACTACCAATATTTGATATTGCTGTGAGTTTGGTTACCATAAAATCTCTGTAAGCCTCCATATCTTCTACATGAATCTTTAAGATGTAGTCATAATCACCACTAACATGGTAGCATTCTGCAATTTCCGGAAGCTTTAATATTTCACGTTCAAATTGCAAAACAAAATCTTTTATGTGCTGAATTAATTTAACATGACATAGCACAACAAATGATTTATTTATTCTCTTTTTATCTACTAATGCAACATACTTGGTTATTACTTCAGACTTTTCCAATCGCTTTATACGTTCATAAATGGCTGTAGTTGATAACCCTAATTTATGAGCATACTCTTTATTGGTTTTTTTACTGTCCTGTTGTAGCAGGGCAAGCAGTTTTTTATCAGTTTCGTCAAGCTTTTGCATGTATATTTTTCTATTTATATCATTACAACGTAGTATATAAGTTTTTAATTCATTAATTATCAATAAATGTAGTTTTATTTTCTATTTAAGCGTATTATTATTGATTTTTAATCAATATGGGGCTAATTTTATAATAGAATAATATTTATACAATTATGAGTTATAAAGCATCCAATAAGTTACAAGATTTACAATATTTTGGGGAGTATGGAGGGGTAAATCCTTCTATATCAGATTCTTCAACCTATACTTTTTTATCTGCAAAAAAAATGTTCGACACTTTTGAAGGAAATACTGAAGGGTGCTATTTATATTCAAGGCACTCCTCCCCTGCTAACCTATATTTAGGAGAAGCATTGGCAGCAATGGAGGGAACGGAAAGTGCTAATGTAACTGCAAGTGGTATGGGTGCAATTACTGCGGTTATTATGCAATTATGCAATGCTAATGAGCATATTATAAGTAGCAGAACAATTTATGGAGGAACCTATGCTTTTATGAAAAACTTTTTAAAAAAGTTTAATATAGATACCTCTTTTGTTGATATTACTAATATTGATATCGTTGAAAAGTCTATTACCTCTAATACTAAAATGATTTATTGCGAGAGTGTTAGTAATCCTTTATTAGAAGTCGCAGATTTAATAGCACTTTCTAAATTAGCCAAAAAATATGCTATTCCTTTGGTGGTAGATAATACATTTTCACCTTTAACACTAGCTCCTGCTAAGTTGGGAGCTGATGTTGTAATACATAGTTTAACTAAGTTTATTAATGGTACTAGTGATTGCGTTGCTGGGGCTGTTTGTGGTTCTACAGAATTTTGTTTAGCGTTGAAGGATGTGAACAATGGAGCAGGAATGCTCTTGGGGAGTACACTAGACAGTTTAAGGGCTTCTTCAATTCTTAAAAATATGAGAACCCTTCATATTAGAATGCAGCAGCACAGTTATAACGCTCAATACTTGTCAGAACGCTTTGAAAATGATGGTTTGCGAGTAGTTTATCCTGGACTAGAGTCCCATTCTGGACATGAAATATTGAAAAAACAAATGCAAAACGAATTTGGTTTTGGAGGACTTTTAACTATTGATGTTGGTTCTCTTGAAAAAGCAAATGCTCTAATGGAAATGATGCAGCATCAAAAATTAGGTTATTTGGCTGTAAGTTTAGGCTTTTATAAAACCTTATTCAGTGCACCTGGAACATCTACTTCATCTGAAATCCCTCTTGAAGAACAAAAGCAAATGGGTCTTTCTGATGGCTTAATTCGTTTTTCTATTGGTTTAGATAATGATATTGAACGTACTTATAAAATGATGAAATCTTGTATGCAAAAACTTGGAATTATTTCAAAAAAGGTTATGGTAAATTAAAGATAACCACCGCTTCTTTTTGCAGAACCTTCTGCAAAATCGTAATATTACAGAGAACCAATAGCTTTTATTAATGCAAGACAAAGATAACCAGGAATTTAGACAGCAGGAGAATATTGTAGTAAATAAAGAATTAAATATATGGGAAGCTTTAATCCCAGTATTTGCTTTGGTTGTCATGTTGGCGTATAATGTTTTTGTTTTTGGTGATGATGCGTTAAGTGGGTCCAATCAGTTTATACTTTTGTTAGGAGGAGCGGTAGCGGCTATCGTAGGTTTTCTAAACAAAGTTTCCTATAAACAAATGATGGACGAAGTTGCAGAAAACGTAAGATCTACCTCAGGAGCTTTGCTAATATTGTTGATGGTTGGTGCTTTGGCAGGTACTTGGCTAGTAAGCGGTATAATTCCTGCTATGATATATTACGGTCTTCAAATTTTGAATCCAACTATATTTTTACCTGCCAGCGTTGTTATTTGTGCAATAATATCTGTAGCAACAGGAAGTAGTTGGACAACTGCCGCTACTGTTGGTATAGCTCTTATTGGTATTGGGGAAGCGCTTGGTATTTCTCTGGGAATGTCTGCGGGAGCTGTACTTTCTGGAGCATATTTTGGAGATAAACTCTCGCCTTTAAGTGATACCACAAACCTTGCTCCAGCAATGGCTGGAGGTAATTTGTTTGACCATATTAAATACATGACAATAACAACAGTACCAACTATAATTGTCACATTAATAGTTTTCATAATTATTGGGTTTAGTATAGACACTTCTGGTTCGGCAGATGTAGCTTCAATTTTAACCTCTATAGATGCTTCTATAAATATTACACCTTTGCTATTTATTGTGCCGATTGTGGTAATTGTACTAATAGTTAAAAAGACTCCTCCTCTTATGGCTCTGCTTATTGGTTCGCTATTAGGTGCCGTATTCGCTTTAATTTTTCAACCAGAAGTTGTAATGAGTGTTACGAAGGCGAATACATTAACATTTGAGTCCGGATACAAAGGAATATTAAAAGCTATAACTCAAAAAACTACTATTCCGACATCAAACGAAATCTTAAGTGATTTGTTTAAATCCAAGGGAATGGAGGGAATGTTAAATACCATTTGGCTAATAATTTGTGCTATGGTTTTTGGCGGTATTATGGATGGAATTGGAGCGTTATCAAAAATAAGTTCTGCACTATTAAAAATGGCTAAATCTACATTTGGATTGTTTGCTAGTACGGTTGGAAGTTGCTTAGCTTTAAATGTAACAGCATCGGATCAATATTTGGCTATTGTTATACCTGGTAAAATGTTTAAAAAAGCTTACGAGGATAGAAATTTAGCTCCAGAAAACCTTAGCAGAACACTTGAGGATTCTGGGACAGTGACCTCTGTGCTTATTCCTTGGAATACATGTGGGGCCTACCATAGCGGTGTTTTAGGAGTTAGTGTAGGTGAATATTTTATGTACGCCATTTTTAACTGGTTAAGTCCAATAATGACATTGATTTTTGCCGCTTTTAGTATAAAAATAAAACAGCTAAGAGGAAAAACAGCGGCCTAATTTTTTAAAATTTAGAATTCTTAATTGTTGATTATCAACGAGTATATGCTAATATTATTTCTCCATAAATAATTTATATAGTTATTTAATTTTTAAGTGACCTCTTACCCTATTTTTGCACCCGTTAAATAACTTATATAAAATTTATAAAATGGCATTTGTAGGAAAAAAATTTCCAAATTTAGAGGTAAACGCAATGAATGATCTTGGAGATACATTTAAGTTAAATGTATTAGAGGAAGCTCAAAAAAACAATAAAAAAGTGTTGTTGTTTTGGTATCCAAAAGATTTCACTTTCGTTTGTCCTACTGAGTTACACGCTTTTCAAGAAGCTTTAGGTGAGTTCGAAAAAAGAAATACTGTAGTTATAGGAGCTTCATGTGATACCGCTGAAGTACACTTTGCTTGGTTAAATACTGATAAAGATAACGGAGGTATTGAAGGTGTTACGTATCCACTTTTAGCTGATAGTAATAGAAATTTAGCAGCTACATTAGGCATTTTAGATACTACCAATGAAATGTATAATGAAGAAACAGGAGTTGTAACTGTTGATGGAGATAACGTAACATATAGAGCTACATATTTGATTGATGAAGAAGGTACGGTTTTTCATGAAGGAATTAACCATATGCCAGTAGGTAGAAATGTTAACGAATTTTTACGTTTAATTGATGCCTATGCTCATGTTCAGGAAAAAGGAGAAGTTTGTCCGGCAAACTGGGAAGAAGGTAAAGAAGCAATGACAGCTGATAGAAAAGGTGTAGCGGCATACCTTTCTGCAAACTAGTCCAACTTTTTGTCGATGTTTTTAATTTAAATTATGTGATTATGGTATTAGAGTTAGAACAAGATAATTTACAAGAAATTGTAGGTGAAAATAAAACAGTAATAGTGCAATACTCTGCAGGTTGGTGTGGTAATTGTCGCATAATGAAACCTAAGTTTAAAAAGGAAGCAGGTACACATGCAGATATGACTTTTATTATGGCTGATGCGGAAAAATTCCCAGAGTCTAGAAAGTTAGCAAACGTTGATAATTTACCAACTTTTGCAGTTTTTAAAGATGGCGAGTTTACCAGTCAAGTTCAAACAAATAAATATGATGTTTTAAAAGAATTGATTCATGAAGCTTCCAGTAATTAAACACCTCACAAATTTTATTGAAAATAACGATGAGGATTATGTTGTAGAAACTATTGAAACTTTAGAAGATCTTACCGAAGTTTCTTCTTTAAAAGATGAAGAACTAGATGTAATTGGGGAATTAATTTCTAATATGTATGGTGCAATAGAAGTTAACAAAGCAATAAAAGAAGGTAAATCTAAAAAGGATGCGTTGAACGAATTCATGCAACGCGTGCAAGGTTCAATAGACAACTAATTGTCTAATTTATGTTGTATAAAGCCCGTTTCCTATGGAGACGGGCTTTTTTTATTGTGAAAAGACTTATTTATAAACCGATTATTTTATAATTTCACACCAAATTAAAATTAATATATATGGCAACGGTAACACTTAAAGGAAATACTATAAATACACTAGGTAATTTGCCTGCTAATGGTAGCAAATCTCCTGATTTTAAATTAGTAAAGTCAGATTTATCTACAGCAACATTAGCTGATTATTCAGGCAAAAAAGTAGTTCTTAATATTTTTCCAAGCGTAGATACAGGCACTTGTGCAAAATCTGTACGCCAATTTAATGAAGAAGCTGCTGAATTAAATAATACAGCTGTTTTATGTATATCAAAAGATTTACCTTTTGCACAAGGTAGATTCTGCGGAGCAGAAGGAATTGAAAATGTAGAAATGCTATCTGATTTTAAAGATGGTAATTTTGGTAAAGCTTTTCAAAATGAATTTGTAGATGGACCGCTACAAGCCTTATTGTCAAGAGCGGTGGTTGTTTTAAATGAAGAAGGTAATGTTGTATATTCTGAACAAGTTCCTGAAACAGTTGATGAGCCAAATTACAAGGCGGCATTAGAAGCTTTAATGGATGCCTAAAGAATCGTTTTTAGTAAACCGACTTAAAAGTGTGCGTTACGCAATGCGTGGCGCACTACTTTTAATTCGTACAGAAGCCAGTATAAAAGTTCAAGTAGGAATTTCAATACTGGTTACCATTGCAGGATTTTACTTTGAAATTTCAAACCTGGAATGGATACTTCAAATTTTTGCCATTGCTTTAATTTTAGGGATTGAAGGAATGAATACTGCGGTAGAAAAAACTGCAGATTATATTCAACCGGAATTTGATGATAAAATTGGTTTTATCAAAGACATTTCGGCTGGAGCTGTTATGCTAGTATCAATAGCAGCAACTATAATTGGACTAATTATTTATTTGCCTAAAATATTTTAGTTTTTACTAATCCTCTGGCGTAAAAATATCGCTGTAGCATTATAAAACTATGTTTTAACACCATCACTATGATGAAACTTTTCCGTATACGGGAGTATAAGGTATTTTTGTATCGCTTGTTTCTTGCTTATTTCTTTTATTTCATCGCAAGAACTTTGTTCTATTTATACAATAAGGATTTGCTTGCGGTAGATTCGGTGAGCGATTTTTTAAGTATTTGCTATTACGGATTAAGTTTTGATACTCCCGCTATTCTATATGTGAATGCTTTATTTCTTTTATGTAGCATTCTCCCATTGTTTATAAACACTACCAAAAAGTTTCAAAAAATAGTTTTTTGGATATATTTTATACCAAATCTTATCGCTTATGCGACAAATTTTGTAGACCTAATATATTATCGTTTTACATTTTCAAGAGCATCCTTGGCTTCTCTGGAATCTATTTCTGGTGAATCAAACAAATTACTTTTATTGCTATCTTTTGTTAAAGATTATTGGCATGTTTTTTTACTGTTTTTTGCATGCAGCTATCTATGGATTAAACTATATAAAAGAGTAGAGTTAATTCACATTCCGCCTAAAAATAAAAAAGGATACGTTTTTTCTTCTATACTAATGTTGTTGGTTTTTGCAACATTAACGGTTGGTGGTATTCGAGGTGATTTTAAACACAGTACAAGACCATTAAACCTTGTAGATGCAGGTAGACATGTGAATGTAGCTGAGCAGGCAAATATGGTTTTAAACACCCCGTTTAGTATTATTAGAACTATAAATAAAAATAATTTCAAGAAACGCAATGAAGTTTCTGAAGCCTTTATAGAACAAGCTTTTCATCCTATAAAGCAGTATAATAGAAAGGTAGATAAAAAACCCAATGTAGTTGTTATCATCATTGAGAGTTTTGGACGAGAATACCTTGGTAGTTTCAATAAAAATATAAAAGAAGAAAACTATATTGGATACACTCCTTTTTTGGATTCACTTGCCAATCATAGCATGATTTTTCCTAATGGTTTTGCTAACGGTAGAAAATCTATTCATGGTATGTCATCTGTATTAGCAGGTATTCCTTCTTTTAAAACCGCTTACACATCTTCGTCGTATGCAAATCAAAAAGTAGAATCTTTAGTTTCTATTTTAAATAGTATGGGTTATGATACTTCCTTTTTTCACGGTGCTCCAAATGGTTCTATGGGGTTTTTAGGTTTTGGAAATATTTTAGGATTTGATCATTACTATGGAAAAAATGAATATAAAAACGATGATGATTTTGATGGAGTTTGGGGAGTTTGGGACGAACCTTTTTTAGAGTACATGAACGATGAGTTATCTAAAAAGAAAGAACCTTTTATGGGCACTGTATTTACGGTAACATCTCATGCGCCTTTTAATATTCCGGAAAAATATGAAGGTAAATTTCCTGAAGGTGATTTAGATATGCACAAGTGTGTTGGATATACGGATTATGCATTAAAAAAATTCTTCACCGAAGCATCTAAACAACCGTGGTTTAACAACACTATTTTTGCTATTACGGCTGATCATAGTAACCAAACATTTTATAAGGAATATAAGAAAACAGTAAATAGATTTTCGGTTCCTATTATGTTTTATGACCCTAATGGAAAGTTTATTGGTGAAGACCATAGTTTTGCTCAACAAATGGATATTCCGGCAACTATTTTAGATATTGTTGGATACAATAAACCTTTTAGAAGTTGGGGAAGAAGTTTGGTTGGTGACTCCATTCAAAAACCTTTTGCGGTTACTCACTCGGGAAATAACTTGTTATACCTGCAAGACGAATACATTACTTTATTAAGCAACCAAGATAAAGTAATTGGACTTTATGATATTAATGATAAGGGATTAACCAAAAACTTATTGTCTTCTAAAAAAGAAAAAAGCAATGAAATGGGAAAGATTGCTAAGGCATTTGTTCAGGACTATATGAACAGAATTGTGGATGGAAGATTAAGTGCAGAATCGGATTTAAACAATAATTAATACAATGTTGTGTTGTGATTTGTATGAAACTGGGTATATTTTTCCTTGAGAAACAAAGGTAATTTGTAATTTAGTCCCGAGAACTTAAATTTCATGGCAAAAAAAACAAAAAAGGCTACTCCTAAAAAAAAGGTTTCTTACAAATTATCCAAGCAGAATAAGATTATAATAGGTAGCTTGCTTATACTTTTTAGTATAGCGTTGTTTTTTTCCTTTGTCTCTTTTTATTTTACTTGGCAAGATGATCAGAGCATACTTTCAGAGTTTACCAATCGTAACGCATCAGCAAAAAATTTATTAAATAAATTTGGTGCAAGCCTAGGTCATTTTTTTGTGTATAAAGGTTTTGGTCTAGCCTCACTCATATTTCCTGTATTACTTTCTATTAGTGGTTTGTACATGTTTTTAGGACTTCAGAAGACAGGAATTCTTAAAAAATGGATTTGGGGATTGCTTTTTATGATATGGATTTCTGTTGCTCTAGGATTTTTTGCAATAAACAAGCCTTTACTGGGAGGATTAATTGGTTTTGAAATGAATGATTTTCTTCAAGACTATGCAGGTAAAATAGGAGTCCTTTTATTGTTGATTTTTGGTTTAATCTTTATTTTGGTTCGTCTATTTAAATTTTCTCCTGAAGATTTGGCTGATTATTTTAAAAGTAAAAAGGCTTCCATAAAAGCAGATTTTGAAAAACCTGTCAAGCAAGAAAATACTGAAGATGATTTTAAAATTGATATTACGGATGAAAAACCTGTAATAATTGATACATATACGCATAAGGAAAACATTCCTCCTATAAAAAAAGAAGAAGTTGTAAATGACTTGGAAATTACTACTCCCGTAGTTGAAAATAATGTTGAGGAAGAAATTGCAATTGAGGTAGAAAAAGTCGTTGAAGAAAAAGAAGAAACTTCCAATATTGCAGCAAAGTTAGTAGAAGATTATGGTGAGTTTGACCCCACATTAGAACTTGGTAGTTATAAATTTCCAACAATAGATTTGTTGAACCCTCACGGTTCTACAGGCAGTATTACCATTAACCAAGAAGAACTTGAGGAGAACAAAAATAAGATTGTTGAAACCCTTAAGAATTACAAAATTGGAATTGCACAAATAAAAGCAACAATTGGTCCAACAGTAACCTTATATGAAATTGTTCCCGAAGCAGGAGTCCGCATTTCTAAAATTAAAAATTTAGAAGATGATATTGCATTATCTCTCGCGGCATTAGGTATTCGTATTATTGCTCCTATTCCAGGAAAAGGAACTATTGGTATTGAGGTTCCCAATAAAAATGCTACGATAGTTTCCATGCGATCTGTAATTGCTTCTAGTAAGTTTCAAAAGGCAGAAATGGAATTACCAATTGCTTTTGGAAAAACCATAAGTAATGAAACTTTCGTAGTGGATCTTGCTAAAATGCCTCATATGTTAATGGCAGGAGCTACAGGACAAGGAAAATCCGTTGGTTTAAATGCTGTACTTACGTCAATATTATATAAAAAACATCCTGCAGAGGTAAAGTTTGTATTGGTGGATCCTAAAAAAGTAGAACTTACCTTATTTAATAAAATAGAGCGTCATTATCTTGCAAAATTGCCTGATGTTGAAGATGCTATTATTACGGACAATACCAAAGTTATTAATACCTTAAACTCTTTGTGTATAGAAATGGATAATCGTTACGAGTTGTTAAAACTAGCAATGGTTCGAAACCTAAAAGAGTATAACGCTAAGTTTAAAGCACGTAAATTAAATCCTAATGATGGGCATAAATTTTTACCATATATTGTTTTAGTAATTGATGAGTTTGCAGATTTAATTATGACTGCTGGAAAGGAAGTGGAAACACCTATTGCACGTTTAGCCCAACTTGCTAGAGCAATTGGTATACATTTAATAATTGCAACACAAAGACCTTCTGTTAACGTAATTACTGGTATTATTAAAGCAAATTTCCCAGCTAGAATTGCTTTTAGAGTGACTTCAAAAATTGACTCAAGAACTATTTTGGATGCGCAAGGGGCTGATCAATTAATTGGGCGTGGTGACATGCTTTATACACAAGGAAATGATGTTACGAGAATACAGTGTGCATTTGTAGATACCCCTGAGGTTGAGAAAATTACAGACTTTATTGGCTCACAACGAGCTTACCCAGATGCATATTTATTACCAGAATATGTTGGAAATGATGATTCTGGCACGAGTATTGACTATAATATTTCTGAAAGAGACAGTAAGTTTCGTGAAGCTGCAGAAGTAATTGTGATAGCACAACAAGGTTCGGCTTCATTAATTCAAAGAAAGTTAAAATTGGGATACAACAGAGCAGGTAGAATTATTGATCAATTAGAAGCCGCAGGTATTGTTGGTCCTTTCGAAGGTAGTAAGGCAAGACAAGTTAATGTGCCCGATATGGTTGCGTTAGACGAGTTATTAAACAACGAATTAAATTAAAGAAAATGAGAAAGATATTTTTATTGTTAACAGTAGGTTTGTTCACATCGGTAAGTTTTGGACAAAATTCTGAAAAAGCAAAAAAACTATTAGATGAAGTGTATAACAAGGTGACAAGTTATGATAATATATATGTAGAGTTTAAAAATACGCTTACTAGTACTGAAGCAAACATAAATTCTGAAACAAGAGGGAATGTAACCCTTAAAGGCGATAAATACCTATTTAATTATTTAGGAGCACAGCAACTTTTTGACGGAGCTAAAGTATATACCATTGTTCCGGAAAACGAGGAAGTAACAATAGAAAGTCCAATTGAAGAAGAAAATAGTGTTACACCATCTAAAATGCTTACTTTTTATACCAAAGGGCATAATTATGAGTGGGACATTCTGCAAAATGTTCAAGGAAGAAAAATTCAGTTTATAAAGCTTACACCTATTGATACCAATTCTGAAATTGCCTCAATTTTATTAGGTATTGATGCTCAAACAAAGCACATATATAAGCTTATTCAGGTTGGAAAAAATGGAACTAAAACAACTATAACTGTTAATTCTTTTAAAACAAACCAACCTTTATCAAAAACCTTATTTACTTTTGATGAAGCTAAGTACAAAAATGAAGGATACTACATCTTAAGAAATTAGAACTTTTGAGAATTCTTGACCGATATATATTATCGAGGTTTGCCCAAAATTTTTTCAGTTCGTTTGTAATATTAATGTTCATATTTATATTTCAAACGATTTGGCTTTTTATTGACGATTTGGCCGGTAAAGGGTTAGATGTTATTATTATTGGGAAGTTTCTATTCTACCTTATGCCAGATTTAACGGAAAAAGTACTTCCGTTAACGGTACTTTTATCTTCGATTTTAACCTTTGGAACCTTTGCAGAAAACTATGAGTTTGCAGCAATGAAAGCCTCAGGAATTTCGTTACAACGTGCCATGCGTAGCTTAATTATATTTGTTAGTGTATTGGGAGGAGTTACATTTTTCTTTGCCAATACGGTAATACCTGCATCACAGCGTAAAATATATAACCTACGTAAAAACATAGCCAAAGTAAAACCCGCTGTTGCCATAGCCGAAGGTGTTTTTAGTGATTTTGAAGCTGGGGACATGAATATTAAGGTCGATGAAAAATTTGGAGATAATGATCGGTTTTTAAGAAATGTTATAATTCATAAAAAGGATAGGAAAAATATAAATACTACTGTAATTAAGGCCAAACAAGGAGAACTTAAAAGTAGTGAGGACTCAGATATTCTTCAGTTAATATTAACCGATGGACATTACAATGAAGATGTACCAGTAAAGAATAATGATAGAAAATCTAAATTACCATATGCCCATTCCAATTTCGAAACCTATACCATGAATATAGATTTATCGGAATTTAATAATGTTGATTTAGAGGAAGAGCGTGATGTAAGTACAGATAAAATGAAAAACATTTCACGGTTAAGTAAAGATATAGATTCTTTAAAAGTTGACAATGAACGTATTGTAATGGCTTTTTCTAAAAATGTGAATACAAGATTAGGACTATATGGAGCTAAAATTAAAATAGCTAAGGTTAAAGATACTACCGCAAAAGCAAAGAAAAAGGATAGTATTACTAAGATTATTAGTGATTCTATTTATAATATAAATAAAGGTGATTTTAGCAAATTTGATATTTTGGAAATGTTTAAAGGCTGGGAGCAAATGCAGATTATGAACTCTGCAAAAAATGCTTCTACTAACATTTTAAATTCCATCAAAGGAAAAAAAGAAGAGCTTGATAAAAGATATAAAATATATAATTTACATATTTTATCATTACATAAAAAGTTTGCCTTAGCACTATCTTGTATTATTCTCTTTTTTGTTGGAGCACCTTTAGGAGCTATAATAAGAAAGGGAGGATTAGGTTTACCCATGGTAATTGCAATCATTTTGTTTTTAACGTATTATTTTATTGGCGTTTTTGCTGGTAATTATGCTAAGGAAGGTAATATTCACCCCATTTTAGGGGCTTGGCTATCATCGTTAATTATGTTGCCATTGGGTATATTTTTAACCAAAAGAGCTACTGAAGATAAAGGAATGGTTAATTTTGGTGCAATAATTGTTGACTTTTTTAAGGGCATTTTTAAAAAGAAAAAAGTATCTAACTCATAGATAATGAATACAGAGGTTAAAATACAGTTGAATACAATTGAAGAGGCTATTGAAGACATTCGTAAAGGAAAAGTTATCATAGTTGTTGATGATGAAAATAGAGAAAATGAAGGGGATTTTGTAGCAGCTGCTGAACTTGCAACTCCTGAAACGGTTAATTTTATGGCAACACACGGTAAGGGACTTATTTGTGCTCCTTTGACCGAAGGACGCTGTAAGGAACTTGGTCTTAATGTGATGGTTAGCAATAATACCGACCCATTAGAAACCGCTTTTACAGTTTCGGTTGATTTACGTGGTGAAGGTGTTACAACAGGAATTTCCGCTTCAGATAGGGCCAAAACTGTTTTGGCGCTTACAAGGCCAACAACAAAACCTCATGATTTGGCAAGACCTGGGCATATTTTTCCTTTAATAGCTAAAGAAGGTGGAGTATTAAGAAGAACGGGACATACGGAAGCAGCAATTGATTTTGCACGATTAGCGGGGTTAAAACCAGCAGGAATGATTGTTGAAATCATGAATGATGATGGTTCAATGGCGCGTTTACCAGAATTGGTTAAAGTAGCCGAAAAATTTGACCTTAAATTGGTTTCTATAGAGGATTTAGTTGCCTATCGAATGGAGCATGATAGTCTTATTCAAAAGGAAGTAGATTTTAATATAACTACTCGTTTTGGAGATTTTAGACTCAGAGCATATAAGCAAACTACTAATAACCACGTTCATATTGCATTGACAAAAGGTTCTTGGAATAAAGATGACATTGTACTTACTCGAATAAATTCTACCCTTATTAATAATGATATTTTAGGAACACTTACTAGTGATGTAGATAAAAAGCTAGAAGACATGTTTAAAGCTATTAATGCTGAAGGGAAAGGTGCTTTTGTTTTTATTAATCAGGATGTGGAGTCGTTAAATTTATTATCTAGGTTAAAAGAGTTAAAACAACTTCAAAAGGATGGTATACATAAAGCACCTAAAATAGAAATGGATTCTAGAGATTTTGGAATAGGCGCTCAAATACTACATGATATTAATATCTCTAAAATGAGATTATTAACCAATAGTGAGCAAACTAAGCGTGTTGGTATTGTTGGTTATGGTTTAGAAATTATTGAGCACGTAAAATACTAAAATTATTGAGCAAGAATATGCTCAATAATTTTTTTGGCTTTGTTAGCTCGTTTGGTCATTTCATTTTCAGTCCAGCCAAGTTTTATTAGACATGATATGTTTCTACTTACCCAAGAATCAGATTGGGAAAAATCTTTTTGTTTAATTTCTTGAAGTTTACTTTTAGTTTCATCAGATAAGTTACCTAAAGACGTGGCATTTATTAAATGCTGCCACTTTCTATAATAGTGCCAGTTGTTATTAAACCAATAGAAACAAGCATCCAGTCCGTTTTCTGAAAAAGCTTTGTGTATTTTTTGAGCTAACTTTTCATTGGGTAGATAAAAACTTAAAAAAGAATAATTTTCTTCACCTCCCTCAGGAACAGTTCTAAAAATAACGCCTTCAACACCTTGCAAAGCATTTTTTAAGATATTATAGTTTCTTTTTTGAATGGCAATAAAATCATCTAAACGGTTTATTTGAGCCAAACCAACTGCGGCATGTAGTTCTGATATTCTGTAGTTATATCCTAAAAAAGGATGCGATTCTGCACCACGATCATTTCCAAAATGATCATGCCCATGATCAGAATAATGGTCAGCATTTTTATAATACTTTTCATTATTTGTAATTACTGCCCCACCTTCTCCACTTGTAATGGTTTTTACAAAATCAAACGAAAAACACCCCAAATCACCATAACTTCCTAAGGGTTTTCCATCATAACTACCTCCAATAGCTTGGCAAGCATCTTCAATAAGCAATAAATTGTGCTTTGTGCAAATACTTTTAAGTGCATTTAAATTTGCCATAGAACCGCACATATGAACAGGCATTATAGCTTTAGTTTTTTTGGTAATAGCTTTTTCTACTGAAATTGGACATAACGTTAGTGTATCATCAATATTCACTAAAACGGGTATTGCACCAATTGCCATAATAGACTCAAAACTAGCGACAAAAGTAAACGTTGGCATGATAACTTCATCCCCTACTCCTATTCCTGCGCTTGCAAGTGCAACAGTTAAAGCAGCAGTACCACTGCTTACTAGTTGAGCATGTTTAGACTGCATTCGGTTCTGAATAGCTTTTTCCAACTCCTTAGCTTTCCAATGATTATTACGCATTCCATCAAAACCATAACGCATTAAAATACCAGAATCTAGTACATCCTGAACTTGTTTTTTTTCTTCTTCACCAAACAATTCAAATCCTGGCATATTTCTTTAAAATTTATGGGGTTAATTAATTTCAATTATACTTTCGGTAAGGTCTTTCCTGACTTTTTTAAAATCAGCAAACATATCATCATCAGCTCTATAGCCAACAGGTAGCACTAATACTGACGATAACCCTTTTTCATTTAATCCAAGTAGTTCATCATAGCCATCTGGAACAAAACCTTCCATTGGGCAAGAGTCAATTTCTTCAAAGGCACAAACTGTCATTAAATTTCCTAAGGCAATATAGGCTTGTTGTTTGGACCATTCAGTGGTTTTGTCTTCTTCTTGATTTTCAAAAGAATCCAGCATCATTTTTTTATACGGTTGAAGAATTTCTTCACTAGTACCTCTAACTTTTTTTACTTTATCAAAGTAAGCTTCTACGTTGTTAGCGCTAACCGTATTCTCAATACATATGATAAACAAATGAGATGCTTGCGCAACTTGATTTTGGTTAAACGAATAGGGAACTAATGATTGTTGAATTTTTTTATTCTTTACAATCACTAATTTTATAGGCTGTAAACCGTACGAAGTTGCTGTTAAATTAAAGGCATGCTTTAAAATAGCAATCTTGTCTTCTGATACAATTTTAGTATTATCAAACTTTTTTGTCGCGTATCGCCAATTTAAAATATCTATACTATTTTTCAAACCACATTGTTTTATAATTATTTAGTGAAAAAACCAGAGTTTAATGGACATTGCTACAACCATGATTACTAAAAAAGTTTTTATAAATCCGTCTCCCTTAGCTACCGATATTCTACTGGCTAACCAAGCTCCTGAACCATTACCAATTGCCAAAATTAAGCCTATTTTCCAATCTACCTTGTCATTTAATACAAAAACTACTAAAGCTGAAATCGTGTAAATGCAAACCACGGCAACTTTGGTGGCATTGGCGTGAACCAGGGTCATTTTATTAACATAGTGTAAAAAAAGAATAATTAAAAAGCCAAGCCCTGCATTTATGAAACCACCATAAATACCAAAAAAGAAGAATGCAACAATACCCAGCCACAGGTGTTTTCCAGTGATTTGTTGTATAAGTTCGGTAGTCTTCATTTTGGGTTTAAAAACAATTATAAAAACCACAACTATCATTATAATTGCTAATATTTTATTAAATGTTTCTCCTTTGATGTCGATTGCTAGGTTTGCACCAATTATTGCCCCTATAAAAGATGAAATTCCCAAATAGATATTAAAAGGAAATGTAGATACACCTTTGCTCTTAAAACCAGCAGTGGCAATAGCCGTTTGAATAACAATAGCAACACGATTTGTACCATTAGCCACACTTGGAGGCAATCCTAAAAAAATTAAAACAGGTAACGAAATTAACGAACCACCTCCTGCCATAGTATTAATAAAACCTACAGCAAAACCAACGCCAACTAATAAAAGATAGTGATACCATTCTTCCATGAGTTCAAAAATAGCCTCAAAAAAGGACAAAAAAGAATGCAGGTTAATATATTTAAGAGTAAAGTATATCTTAAATACCTTTCATTGTTAATACTGTGGTTAACCAAATAATAAGCGAAGAAATAAATATTCCAATTGTATTTGCTATAAAAGCTTTCTTCTTATCCATTTTAAATAAATAACTGGCAATGCTCCCAGCATATACTCCGGTCCCTGGCACAGGTAACATTACAAAAAATATTAATCCCCAGAAACCATATTTTTTTATTTTGTCGCCAGAACCAGTTTTAGCTTTTCGGGCTACATAAAGAGCAGATTTCTTGTAAAAATTTAGGCGAAGTAAATATTTGTTAATTTTTTCTAGAAAGAAAAACATTAAAGGAAACACTAACACGTTTGCTCCAAAACAAACAACAAAAACGAGGTATTTATCTAAACCATTTATTAAACCATAGGGTATACCAACTTTGGCCTCACCAAAAGGAGATATGCTCCACAAAAACGCTATGATAATTTCTTGAATCAATTAGTTAGTTTAATCAATGAGCCTGCGAAGCTAATACACACAAATGTTTTTTCCCGCTTTTAAGTCATAAAAATTCTTTAAAAAAGATATGATGTTCTCTTTTGGAGATATTATGTAATTAAATAGCAATACCCAATGAGTTGTATAAGCTAGCTGTGGCTATTAATTGCTTTATTAGAATCTCATTTTCTTTAAGCTGTGCATCAATTAACTTTTGCTCCCGTGAGTTAATTAAAAACAAAGAACTTTCTCCCAGTGAAAATTTACGTTCCTCAGCACTTACCAATGCTGCATAATCTTCCACAATAGTTTTTACCAATGAATTTTGAGTAACTAATGATTCGATTTCCGTATTAGCAGCTTCTATTTTATTACTTAGATTAAGAGCGGTTGAAACTCGGTCAAAATTAGCATCCTTGATTTTAAGTTTTGATAAGTTTAGGTCGCCACGCTCCTTTCTCAAAAATAGCGGAAAACTAAAATTCACAAATGCTTTATAATTAGAAGAGTTAAAAGTGTTTAATTGCTCATAATCTTGAGATAGAAAATTGTATTGCAAATCAATTTTTGGCAGTAATTTGTTTAATTTTAGTGCCTTGTCTACTGTTAGCCCGTCAATTTTTGCATCAAGACTTAATAGTTTTGGATGATTCTCTAATAAGGCATTTGTGTTAGTAATTCCTTCAAGTTCTAGAACTTTTTCCAGAACTTTCTTTCGTGGTATTTCCGGAAGTACATTTTCTTCCAGTTCAAGAGGAATACTATTCACCCATAAATAATTACTAACTTCCAGAGCTGCTTTTTTTCTTTTTAGAAGAGCAGCTTCATAGTTAAGCTCCCTGGTTTTAAGAATGATTCTAGCTTCGGTAATATCAATGCTGGGTCTTTCCCCTATTTCTACACTACGTTCTATTGCAATTAATCGTACAGATGCATTTTTCAGAAAGCTAAAATAAATGTTTTGCTCATTTGAAGCCTCAAGCCAATTAAAATATGCCTTACTAGCCTCATATAATAAATTATTGACCAGTAAATCTCTATCTGCTTTTGTTTGTCGTTTAAAATGGCGCGCTTTTTTTAATGAGGCCATTCTTTCATTTATTAAAAGACCTTGGGCTAGTGATAATGACACACCTGCACTATATAAACCACCATCAGGTACAGATAAACTCTCATTTAGAAATGCTCCAGTGTTTTCCTCAAAATTTGCCTTAAACTCAACTCCATACCAAGTTGGTATCTTAAAAGTTGCGTTTAACAAGTCATAATATTCGGTGTTTTTAAATTTCTTTCGATTATAATCAACCTCAATTTTTGGGTCAAACCCTCCCCTAGCTCTAAGTAAATTTGCTTCCCCAACACTTAAAGTTAGTTCACTTTGTTTCATTAACGGATGGTGTTTTTTGACATAAGCAATATATTCTTCAAACAACAGTATTTCAGTTTCATTTGTAGAAAACTGTTGAGCATTTACATATGATATTGAAATTGATAAAAGAAAAATAAGAAAGATGAATCTCGTTTTCATTATTTTTTACTGTTAATTTGTTTGGAATCTGGAGTGTAGTAATTTGGAGGAAAACCATTTAGTTTTCGCCATAATTCATACCAAATAGGAACATTTTCTAATAAGGCAATTGTATATGCACCAGAGCCTACCCTTAAGTTTTCGGGCCAAGCATTATCTTTTTTGTTTGGAGCTATTAAAACTCTAAACTTTCCGTTTTCGCTAATAAATGTTTCAATAGCTACAACTTTTCCTGCATAAGTACCATAGGCAGCGTTAGGCCAGCCACTAAAAAATATTGCAGGCCAACCATCAAACTGAATCCTTACATCTTCATTTAAGTGTATAAGTGGTAAATCTATTGGATCAACAAATGTTTCTACAGCTAAATCATAATTTGCAGGCATAATTCCAACTAATTTTTCTCCCTCCTTAAAGGTTTCTCCAATACCATTTTTAATTGCCTTATTTATATATCCGTTTTGTGGAGCTGTAATGTACAGCAATGCGTTACGCATGGTATAGTTGGTACTCTGGTTTGCTAATTTTGTTGCTTGAACTTCAGCTTCAAACTGGTTAGACTCTGCTGTAAATTTATCACTTCTAGATTTTGATATTTTGTCCGTATACTCTGCCGAAATACGACTAATTTCAATTTTAGCATTGATTACCTCATTTTTACTCATTATAAGTTTGTTTTCCTGTGAAATTAACTTGGCTTGAGTTTCCTGTAGTTTTAATCGCTTTTCCTCAACATCAGTTACAGCCTTTAGTCCCTCTTTTTGCAAGGTAAGTGTACGGTCATACTGTTTTTCAGCAATCTTCAAATTTGTTTTTGAGGCTTCAAAATCAATACTATCGCTCTTTACTTTTAATTTAGCCTGTTTAAGTTTGTTTTCGGCTTGAGAGCGTTTTAATATACGCTCGCTACCTAGAGCTAATGCCTGACTTTCAAGTGCTTTTATTTTTTCTTGATATGATATAACGGATTTATTTTTGGCATCTAATTGTTGATTTGTACGTTCAACCAGTTTAGGATCCTGATATTCGTTTTTTATTTCAGAAATAAATAATATGGTATCTCCCTTTTTTACGTAGTCTCCTTCTTTTACATACCATTTTTCAATTTTTCCTGGAATTGCTGACTGAATTGTTTGTGGTCTTTGATCAGGCGTTAATGTTGTAATAAAACCATTACCCGTTACATTTTGTGTCCATGGAAGAAAAAGAATAATAACAGCAAGTATTACTAAGGCAATTAAAAATCTATTAAAGACTTTATAATCGTCTGCTTTAAAAGCAGTAGCAAAAGCCTTATACTTATTTAAAGTAACTTTTTTGTTAAGTTGATTGTTAGATATATTAAGCATCTCCTAAATTTTTAATTGTTCCACCATTCAATTTTAATCGTTTATCTGCTACTTTTTTCCAGTAAGAATTGCGCGATGACACAACTAACGCCCATGATTTATCAGAGCTGGTTAGATATTCGATAATTTGTTTAGCCTCAGTTGCATCAAAATGATCCAAAGGATCTTTTAGCAGTAATAATTTAGGTTTGTTGATAATGGCTCGTGCTAGAACTATTCGCTTGGTAACGGTATATGGTATTTGTTGACCTTCTGGATACAACATAGTTTGTATTCCATTTGGTTGTTCTTTTATAAAAGGTAAAAGGCCTAGATTTTCAAGAACCTCTCGCAAATATTCATTGGAAACATCTTTGTTTCCGAAAGTTATATTCTCTAGAATTGAACCTTCAAAAGGATCCTGATCAGGAATAACTTGACCTATACTGCTACGATATTTATTAGGCCAAATACCTCTAAAAGAAACATCGTTTACGTATAGTGATCCAGACGTAGGTAAATTAATTCCAGATAGTAACTTAAGTAATGTAGTTTTTCCAGAGCCAGCGACTCCTTCAAGTAAAATTCGGTCTTTAGAGTTTAAAGTAAAGGTAACATCAGATAAAATTTGTTTTCCTTCTGTAGTATAACTTACATTTTCCAGTTGTATTTTAAGGTCTTTACTTGTTTCGAACGGGTTTATGCCCTCTTGCGGTTCTAATTCTTTATCAACCACCTGACCTATTTTTTCTAAAGAGGTCAACACATCATAAAAGGTTTCTAGGCCTTTGATTAACTTTTCAACGGAGCTAATGATGAGTAAAATAATAATTTCAGCAGCAACAAATTGTCCAATGTTCATTTGTTGATTTAGTACTAAAAGTCCTCCAATAACAAGTAGACCAGCTGTTACCAGAATTTTAAAACCAATCATTTGTATAAATTGAAGTAGTAGAACTTTAAAATGACTTTCTCTTGCCTTTAAATAGTTATTGGTAAACTCATCATTCCGATTCATTGCCAATTCTGTTTTACCAGAAAGTTTAAAGCTTACAAGAGATCTTGCAATTTCTTGAATCCAATGCGCAACTTTATATTTATTTTTTGACTCTTTTAGACTGGTTTCCAATCCTTTTTGGGCAGTAAACCTAAAAACTACATATATTAGGACAACTAACAATATTCCATATATAATAAAAAATGGATGATAAAATGATAGCAACATAATACCAAATATTATTTGAAGCGCTGCGGCCGGAAAATCAATTAATATTTTGGCTAATCCTTTTTGAACTGTTAACGTATCAAAAAAACGATTAGCAAGCTCTGGAGGATAGTAATTTAATAATTCGCTAGACTTAATTTTAGGAAAGCGATATGCAAATTCAAAAGATGAACGGGTGAATATTTTTTGCTGAATATTTTCAAGAATCCGAAACTGCATTAATTGTAAACCTCCTTGAAAAGCAACACCTAATGTTACTAATACAACAAGTACTATCCACGAAGATGAAATTTGAGCACCTTGAATAAGGTTTATTATTGCTTGAATACCTAATGGTAAGGATAGGGCTACTAAACCTGCTAAAATTGCGTAATAAAATATTTGTTTGATATCTCTTTTATCCAATTGTAAAATACCGACAAAACGTTGCCAGGGTGTCATTATTTCTTTCATTTATGCAGCATTAAGTAATTAAGGTTTTATTGAAAAACCTATGTAAAAATGTAATATGATTGATTTTAAAAAAAGGCTTAACTCATGTTAGGCGTAACAATGAGATTATGCCATATCTGGCGGTGGAAGTGGAATTTTTAAACTGAATTTACTGAGATAATGTAAAATTTTAAAGTTTTCCATTTTCAGTGAATTACTAAAAATATAAGTATGTTCTATTGTAGCTTGTAATTCATTTTTTTTTGTTTCAGCATCCCTTTCAATTTTCTCTTCTTTATCAGAATCATCGTCAGCATTGGTTTCTACAATTTCTAAATTATAATCCCCATATAATGCCAAAGTATTGACACACATTTGCGAAAGCATACCTATTACAGCAAGTAGAAAAAGGCAGCACTTAAGCAATGAAATATGTTTGGTAACAAAATTCATGTCAAAATAGTTTTTAAAACCAAGTCATTATAAAACCTAACTATATTATTTTTGCCTTCCACTACATCGGTCAATGATGGGAGGTGTTTTGAAAAATACCTCTGATGATGTGCTCCTTCAATCACCGTTGATATCAGCATATGTGGAAATTCAAATTCAGGATTTACTTCCAGTACAATGTCACTCACACGTTGTACCACTTTCTTGTATGTTTTATAAAAACCTTTTTGATTTTCTTCGTCTATATCTTTGGTGTAATATGCTTTTGCAGATTCCGATATGATTATTTTATGGAGTAACGTTTCGTCTATGTAACTAAAGGTGTTGTCTTCCGTTATATCTTCTGTAAGTATAGTTATAGCTGTTAATAGTTTGTCTTTAGAAGAGTTTAAATTGGCAGTTGAAAACACTATTTTGTATTCTATCCAACTCCAATACCAACTTATTAAATAAACTAATAGCGCATGTTTACTATCAAAATATCTGTATATAGAGCTTTCATTAGAGCCTATTTGATTCCCGAGTTTTTTAAAAGTAAAGCTTTCAAAACCTAAGTCATTAATCATTTCAATACTAGTACTTACAATTTTTTTTCCCAATTCAGATGATTCGGGATTTTTTGTGTACAGATTGGAATTAATAACGATATGTATTTGGAGTTTGTCCATCTTGAGAACAAATATATGATAGTATTACTATTAATAAAGAAAGTTTAACTATATTTTATGATAGTATTAGTATAAAAAATGCTTGTTTATTCACTATAACCAGTAAACTTGAGCTTTTTTTCAATGGCTTCAATCATTTTATTAGCAATGTCTAAACCGGTCGCGTTTTCTATTCCTTCTAACCCTGGGGAAGAATTTACCTCAAGTAATAGTGGACCTTTATTAGATCTAATAATATCTACACCGGCAACAGGGAGGTCTAATATTTTTGCGGCCTTAATGGCAAGTTTTCTTTCTTCTGAAGTTATTTTAATTTTTGAAGCTTTTCCTCCCTGATGAATGTTTGCTCTGAACTCTCCCTTTGCTGCTTGACGCTGTATCGAAGCAACAACCTTTCCATTAATTACAAAACAACGTATATCTTGTCCATTAGCTTCCTTAATAAACTCCTGTACCAGAATATTGGTTTTAACACTTTTAAAAGCATTTATTACACTTTCTGCAGCTTTGGTTGTCTCTGCTAACACTACACCCTTTCCTTGAGTACTTTCTAACAATTTTATGATTAAAGGAGCTCCATTAACCATACGAATTAAATCTTTAGTGTCTAATGGAGAATTCGCAAAACCAGTAATAGGGATATGAATATCTTTTTTAGCAAAAAGTTGAGTGGCAAATAATTTGTCGCGGCTTTGAGTTATGGCGTTTGCAGAGTTTAAACAATATGTTCCCATAGCATCAAACTGACGAATTAATGCGCATGCATAAAAGGTTACCGATGGTTTTATTCTTGGAATAATGGCATCAAACTCATCTATTACGTTTCCTCCTCGATACCTTATTTGTGGCTCCTTAGCGTCAAATTTCATGTAGGTTTGCTCTACATTTAAAAATACCATTTCATGACCTCTTGCCCTACCCGATTCCAATAACCTTTTATTACTAAAAAGAGCTGGATTACTGGCAAGAAGTGCTATTTTTAACCCCGTTTTATCTTTCCGAAAAGCTATGTACTTTTCATCAAGTTCTGCTTGTGTTAATTGTCCTTGTAAATAAATTTCTGAAGGGTTAACTAAAAACCTATGCTGTAATGCTTCTCTTCCTAGGAGCATTCTAAACTCCATGGAATCTCTATTCGCTAATGTTAGCTCTATCTCAAAGGTATTTTCATTAATTGTTACTGGTGCTTTAATTACCAAGCGTTCTTCAGCTATACCAGTAGAACTTTTAACAAACCTTTTTGCAAAAACACGAGACTCGCAAGTAATACTTATGCTTCTATTTTCTTGAATAGGGTTAACTTCAAAGCGTACCCATTCAATAGTATCTTTATAATATGTTTTAATTTTGTTTGCCTGAATAGATGAAGTTTTCGCTCCAGAATCAACTCTGGCTTTTATTGCTGGTATACCAAAGGTTGAAAATGAACACCATTCTTCACTTCCAATAATTTCTAAATTTTCCAAATTATAAGATTAATATCTAGTTTGTTAATATAATTATATTGCTTCAGTTTTATGGGGGAGTAAATGTATTAAAAAAACATAGTATTGCTTCTTTAAAGTGATACTTAACAGAAAGAAAACAATGAATTAACTTTTTAGAAAATATCAGAATCTTTTTCTAAAAGATATCGGTGTAACACCTGTTTTTAGTTTAAAAACTCGTGAAAAATATGCATAATCCTCATATCCAAGTAGTTCGGAAATAGCTGCTAATGAGTTTTTAGAGTGAACAATTAGCCGTTTAGCTTCAAGCATAACTCGTTCTGATATTAATTGTGACGTAGTTTTGTTAATAGTTGATTTTACAATTCTGTTCAAATGTTTAGGTGTAATGTTTAGTTTTTCTGCATAAAACTCTGCCGATTTTTCGGTTTTGTAAAAAGCATCAATAGTATTTTCTAGAAGTCGTAATGTTCTTAAATATGTTGGACTTATTTTGTTGTCAATTAGACCAAACTCACTATAAATTCTACTTAAATCAATATACAATAGATTAATTAGGCTAGCTATTTTTTGCTGTTTATAAATGTTGAATTTATGAAATTCGACATTTATTTTTTTGAAATAGTATTCTATTTCTGTTAAATGATGTTTATTAATTACCGCATATGGAGGGTTGTTATTCGTATAAAAAAAGGGAAATTGTGTTAGTGATGTATTTGAAAAATAAAGCTCATAAAAATTTTGAGTATGGAAGAATATATAACCCTTTGGTTTGTTTTCAAATTTCCAACAATGTGTTTGACCTGGTCTTAAAAAAAAGATACTTCCTGGCTTTATTGAATATGAATTAAAATCAATTTCATGAATACCAGTGCCCTCCGTGAATAATACACATAAATAAAAGTCATGCTTATGTGGCTTTTCTATTATAGCGTTGTTTTTATTTAGATGTTTGCTAAACTCATTACTATAAAAATCTACAAGAGGTTCTTGTTCTTTAAATTGTGTTATGTTTAGAATGGGAATATTTCTCAAAATTTATTCTTTATGTCCTAAAAGTACAAATTATGGAGGAATATATATATAGCATGCAAACAAGTATACACCTAAATTTGCACTTTAAATCATTGTTTTTTAGAGATAAAATTAATTATGAAATATTTAAAAGGCACTAAAATTAATAGTATTGTAAACGGATTATGTCCTGTTTGTCAAAAAGAAAGCATGTATACGGAGTCCAATCCGTATATCCTGTCTAAAGTTTTGAAAATGGAAGAACGTTGCGGCCACTGTAATACAAAATATAAAATAGAGCCATCTTTTTTCTTTGGAGCTATGTATGTGAGTTATCCTGTTGGAATAGCTTTTGCTTCGGCAACATTTGTATTATGTTATCTTGTTTTAAATATTAATATTCTTACCTCCTTTTTTATAATATGTGCTGTGCTTTTATTGGCATTACCGATAATTATAAGAATTTCTAGAAATATTTGGATTAACTTTTTTATGCATTACGGGAAGCCTAAAAATAAAGTTCATTGAAATTTAATTTTAGGCTATGGATTAAAACGCTATAACACAAAAAATAAAAAAGAATACTTTATTTAATATTTTTTCTTCGCTTTTCTGGAAACACAATTACATTACCAACTTTTCCATTTATCATCTTACATTCCACAGTAGTGTTTTCCGGTGCATGCAGCTTGAATTCCACATTCCATTCTTTAGGCCATGCAGGAAGTATTCGTATATCTTTACCATTATTACCAAAGGTTTGCACTAACATTTCTTGAAGAGCAATCATACCACTTCCTCCCCAGTTGATATCGGGCATCCAATCGTATCTGGGGCCGTAAAATACGGGAAAACGTGTTCGTTCATCTGATTCGTAATCAATACTTCCCCGAGAATCTGATAATTTTTTGGTAACATATTCTTTTGCTTCATTTGTTAAACCCATACGAGCTAACATAATAGCATGTTGTGACCAACCCCACCAATTATCTTTTTGAGGTGTAGGTCCACTTGGCATGCCCCGTGCAATTGCTCCATCATTCCAACGATCCATTCCGTACTTCCAAGTATTTACGGCGACGTCAAGATTTGGCTGTCCTAATCCATATATCCCAAATGGAAACACAGGATATAATTGAGGTAACTCTGCATTGGTAATTCTATCTCGCTCCTCTTTTACTGGAGCTATTGTTTTAACTCCATTTCGTATTCTATAATTTATTGGAGGTATTCTCTCTAACCAATCCTTAAACTGTTCTTTTTCACCCTCGTTAATCCACTTGTTTGGTAATTGTAGTAACCCTTCAATATTTCTTTGTAATGCTGCGACAAGGTTACTTGGATTAGTTCCTTTATAGGTTTCACAAGCATGACCAGGACTTAGAACTAATTTTCCATTCTCATCCCAATCTTTACCGTTTCTTTTTTGTTGAAGTAGTTTATGATATTCAAAATGAAAAATAACAACGTCTTTTAAAAACGGAATATATTCAGAAATATCCGCTCCTGTAAAACGATGCATTTCGTGAATCATATACGCAAATTCTAATTGCGTAGCATAGTAATAGGTATGCTGATATGCAATTCCTACCTCCATTTTAGGGTTTCGTTTTCCATAGGGAGCTTCCCAACCATAATGATATCCGGTTGGTAATCCTCCTGAACCTATTTGTTCACTATATGAGCATCCATTAACACCCCAAGCTACAACATTTCGATATTTGGCATTAGGAAGGTTTCGTTTATAATAATCAAACTGAGGGTTCATCATGTCCGTATCACCGCTCTTTAACATGGGCCAATATACTAAACGTTGATTTTGCGCTGTCCAAGCACCCCACGCTCTTTAATCGGGATTATAATATGCCAGGTCATGATTTTTATCTAGGTCGAAATATTCATTGAATTTAACATATTCCGGGTCATAGGTAAAAAGCCCTCCATTAAAACGTGTAGGCCATTCTCGATAAGCATTACACGCCAACATATAACGAAACAATTGATAGTTTCTCCCTACTTGCCACCCCTCATCCTCTGGTCCCATATCTTTGTTAATAATGATATAGCTTCTATACCAAAAATTGCTCCACCATTTTACATTTTGTTTCCAAGCTTCCTCAGAAGTCATATCTGAAGCTACCTTTTTTAAATTATCTTTCCAGGTATCTACGGATTCTACTTGTTCTGTATGCAATTCTAAACTAAAATGGTGTTTTTTTGAAGGAGAAGCCGATTTTAGATTCCAGGCTTTAAAGGGTGTTATGGAATACGAACTGTTCGTTATATTTTCAGCAATTAGGTTATCACCCTTCAAAATACCTCCAAATATTCTGTTTTTTGTTGGGTGTGCTAACTTATTCGCCACGCTATCCATTCGCATTAATGATACCAGCTTATCAAAAACAAGGTCCTCATTCTTATTTTGGTGATAAAATAAAACAGCATTATTATCCTTAAACGAAATGCTGTCTGCATAAGCGTAAACATCTCCCTCGTAATTACAATATCCGTAGCTAGCCCATCTGTTATAATCACGTCCCTTTTCCGCGGTTCTTGGAACTATTTGAGTTTTATAACGCCATGATTCATAAGCAACTTTTATTTCTGAAGGTTTATCACTGTCTAAATCAACATGGACTACAGGATTTTTAACCTCTGACCAAATTCTAATGCTTGCACCATTATCTGCATTTTTTCCAGTTATAAAAATAGCTCCTGTTTTTAAATCTAGTTTTTGTTCAAAAAACACATCATTTCCATCTGTAGAAAATGGACTTGGAGTCATTTTAATTCGAACACGTCCAGTTTTTCGCTGTTGATCATTTTCATCAATATTTCCGCTTCTATCTACGTAAAATAGTATATCTCCATTTTCAATCCAAACATTCATACCAATATCTCCACCACCACATGGCATAGATTCACTTGAATTTTTACTCTGACTATTCCATACTACATTATAATCATCTAGCCAATTCAAAGATTTTTTGACTGTGGTTTTATCCGATTTTTTGCATCCGAATAAACACGCCATTACTATAATTATGATTACAACTCTGTTATTCATTGAAAATTTATTTTTCATATTGATTTATATAGAGTTGAGAATAATTTTTAAAGATTTTCATGTTAGATTAATGATGTTTCAGTTGCGATTTCACAAAGGTTATAGATTTTCAGATACCACAGTTATAAATATCGTTTTTAAAGGTACAGCAACAATAAAGGAATGACAAGTATCATCAACAACGAAATTGATTGTAGATAGTTTTAACAATAAAACATCTAAAAAAACAAAAACCTGACAATTACTTAATTACCGTGATGTCAATGTTGTCCATAACGTCATAGTACGAATGTATAGAATTCGTTTAATTTTGTCTTCTCTTATTATTCATCAAAAACCGTTCTAAAGAAATAGAACTATTAGTATCAGCTGAAGAAAGTTAAATCAGAAGTCAACATGATTAAGTTGATTTGCATTTAAATAACTAACAGATTTCAATCTCATAACAAAAGGGCCTTAAGAAATTCTAAAAATATATTTCGAATAACAGCAAGCTTCTCGGCACCAATCATTTATTACTCTTGCCCCTCTAGCACTAAACTCTGCATATAACTAACCAAATCCCCGATCTCCCCATTATCTAATCCTCCAAGCAAACCAGGAGGCATTAAAGAGCGCTTCAAAAATTCACTTGACACCACATCAGAAGTTTTAATAACCTCCTTTACATTCCCAGGAAGCATAAGTACAATTTCACTTGTACTACTAGTTACCATTCTTCCAAAATACGTTTTACCTTGCTTAGTCTTAATTTCCACCTGATCAAAACCAGTTTTAATGTTTTTATCAGGGTTATTGATTGATTCTATTATTTCCTCCTTAGTTAAAAGCTTACCTATTCCCATGAGATCTGGACCTAAAAGGGATTCATTCCCATCTATTGAATGACATGTATTACAAGCTCTTTCTTTAAAAATTAATCTCCCTTTGTCTGTATTACCTTTAACTACAGCTGTTATATTTTTAAGGCTATCGGGCGCTACCCAATCAGCTTCAATAAATCTATAAATTGCCCCCATTGGGCTTTTATAGGGCTTATGACCATGCGTTTCAATGCCAAACTGTGCTACATACAAGTCTCCTTGTATGCCAAATTCTAAATCAGATAGCTTCGCTATTTTATCTGCTACAGGAAATTCTTTGACTTCATATTCTTCTTTTCCAACCTTCTGTATCCGCACCCTTGAAATAGAACCTTCATTCCATTTCCCATCCGGACCGAAATATGAGATAAATAAATCTCCCGCAGTTCCATCAAAATCATTATTCTTTGGATTAAAATCTATTCCTACCGGCGCAAAACCGTACTTTAACTTTACCAAAGGTTCTGTAATATTATGCACAAATTCCGGGTACTTGGACTGGTTATTTCCATAGAAACTACCTTTAACAACATAGTTTAGTTCTTCATATTTATTTTCATTACCCCTATTATCAGAAAAAAACAAATCACCATCTTCATTGAATCTCATACCATATGCAAACCTTAATCCAGTTGCATATCTTTCATACGATTTTCCATCAGGAGAAATTTTTAAAATAGAACCACGAAGTTTATTAGGATCTGGTGCTGGATTATCATTCCAAGAATCAGTACATAGAATTACGTATAAAGACTTGTCAGGCCCCAATTCTAAACCAAAAGTCCAGTCAAATAAATGCATTGTATATGGAAAATCTTTAAAAAAAGTTTCGCTTTTGTCAGCTACTCCATCCGAATTTGTATCCTCATACATTCTAATCTCTTGAGTAGTCCCAACTAACAATTTATTCCCATTAAAAATCATACTCGTAGGATACCTTAAACTATCATTTTTAACATTACAATATAGCTTAGCGTAATCTTCTAAACCATCCCCATTAGTATCTTGCAATGAATAAATCTCTCCAGTATAGTTAGCGGCATACATTACGCCATTGGGGCCTTTTGTAATTGCTGTTGGATTCCAAAGTTTAACACCAGTTTTAATTGGCAACTTTACCGCAGCATATTTACCATACACTTTTACAACTGAATCTACATGTTCATTGATTGTCCGTTTCCATTCTGTAAAAACTCGTTCATTTTTCGCTTCATTTTTGCAAGAGACTAGCACCATGACTAACACCAAAGAATATATAACCTTTTTTAGTTTTTTCATGTTAACGTTATTTAATATAACCCATAAAGTTAAGCCATCATAAATACAAATTTGTTTATTATATCGCGTTGAGATATTTTAAAAGTAAATTATATGACTTAATCAAAACTATTTTATCAATTAGCCGTCATTTATCTAATCCTATAATTTATCTTATGACCCTAATCATGAGTTCACAAAAACCCCGTTATTATTAATACATTTAATTCTATTTGATTACTAAAAAACGCTTAAAAGTATTTCTTTAGTCCATCCGTTCTTCATATACAAAACAAACTAAAAAGGTTCGTGGAATTAAAAAGCACTATTAATTGAAAAGAATGCGCTTTGTACAATCTGACATCATCTTAGTTTTTAAATCTTAAACTTAAGAATTAATCAAACCATGTTTAAAATATCGTGATACGATATTTTAAACATTTTTCATTGTCAATTTACATATTTTAGATAAATAAATTTTAGAGGTTACAAAGAATATATTAAAAATAAAAACCATGATTGGTTTTATATAATTTTTACGATTCTTGTAATATCTATTTATATTCTCATGTTTCCTATAAATTAAAGTATTATAATAATTTAATCATGATAAATGTGCATTGCGTAACTAGACTATTGGTCTATATAATTGATATTCTGATTAATATCACCTATCAATAGATTGGTTAAGTTTTTTAACTAAAATGATGCTAGTTGCGAATACAATAGTTTGATATGGACTGAATTTCTTTGACAAGAAACTTTATTCGTTTTGAATAAAGAAAAGCTACGTATTAAAAGGTAAATAAATTGGAGTTTACAGATTACAAAATTGACTTATAAAATTTCTGTTTAAAATTCTATTTATTATTCATTAGATATAACTTATAAGTGAGTACTAAAAGCCTAAAGAACGTTTTACAATAAACCAAATAGTATATATACCGAAAATTGATTGATATGAAGACAAGTGCTATTGCCTTATTCTTATGTTTTATAAGTATTATGATATCCCTAGGATGTAAAAACAAGGTAATTACTCAGGATATCAAAAGTGATTATTTTAAACCCTATTCATGGCAAGAATCTGATTCATCTTTACTTTTTATAAATGGAACTAAGGTTGTATGGCAGCTCAACTATAATTTAAAAAGGGGTAAGCCTTATTTTTCGCCTTTAAATACTATTGATGAACATGATCTTGTCTGGTTGCGACCAAGTGATCATCCTTGGCATTATGGACTATGGTTTTCATGGAAATATATTAATGATGTAAACTTTTGGGAAGAAGATAAATCAACTAGTCTTTCTGAAGGTTATGCCAAAGTCGAAAATGTTGTAAAAACAATTAATCAGGATTTTTCCGCAACAGTTAAAATGAACATTTCCTATTCTAAAGAACCTGGGATCCCAATGTTATTAGAAAAAAGAACTTATAAATTTACTCCTCCAGACAAAAAAGGCAACTATTATATTGACTGGATATTTGATTGGGTTGCTCAAAATGATACAGTAACATTAAATAGAACACTACCGGAAAAATTAGGAGGTCCAAAATATGGTGGATACGCAGGTCTCTCATACAGAGCAACAGAAAACATGTCACAACACAAATATATCCATTCTAATAATTGGGAAAATAAAGAGGACATTGTGGGTTATGGAGAAAAGGCCAAGTGGATGGATTTATCTGGATATCTTGGTGAATCGACTTATGCCTCGGGGTTGACAATAATAAATCATCCGGACAATATGAATGATAAAGTTCCCTGGTATATTTACAAAAAGGATGCTTTTGCTTTTTTCAATCCCTCTCCTGTTTTTAACAAACCTATCACTTTGCTCCCAGGTGAAAGAATACAATATAAATATAGGACATTGATAAACTCCAAAGCATTAAGCCGTTTTGAAATAGAACAACATTATCAAAGTTTTATTAATTCAAATAAACAAGAAAACTAATTCATATAATAACTGATTTTTAACTTAAAATAAATACCCATGGCTATTAAAGTAGGATGTTTTGCTCTTATCAACCCATTTCAGACTCTAGACAAACAAGTTGACCAAATTAAAGAATGGGGATTTGAATATGCTGACGTAACCGATAATGCTGACGGCGCCTGCCTTGGTTCGCATTTTGGGTTCAATGCAGTGGCTAGTCTAGATGCCAACGCTTTCGACATAAAGCGACTTTTTGAATCAAGGGGCATTACAATTACAAGTGTTTGCTCACATGCAACCTTACTTGACCCAACTGCCCCTTGGCGCTATGGCACTTCGCAAATTGTAAAAGCAATTCGAATGGCAGCCTCTATCGGTGTAAATCATGTGATTACTACAGAAGGAGATGCGCATACCTCATTTGGTAAAAACCTAACAGATGACGAAGCTATTTTTTCAATAAGGGAGAAACTTCATGAGCCTTTGAAAATGGCTCAGGACTATGGTGTTAAAATCCTTCTAGAGCCGCATGGAAAATACACCGACTCTGTAAAGCATATGGAACGCATTATTGATGCATGTAACTCTGAAGCTTTAGGTATTAATTTAGACACCGGTAACCTTTGGTTAGGAGGTGGTGACCCAATAGAAATGATTCAAAAACTTGGTTCAAAGATAGAGCATGTGCACTGGAAAGACTTGCCTAGTGAGTTCATTCCTCAACGAGGTAAAGTATTTGGCTGTGGCATGGCACTAATAGCCTTAGGGGAAGGTGTGATAGGAATTGAAGACATATATAAAGAACTAGTAAAAGTTGGTTTTGATGGACATACTACTTTAGAGGTTGCCGGGGAAATTGCCGTCAAGCAAAGTTTTGATTATCTTAGTAATCTTGAGGGCTTAACATAACACAATCATAAATATGGCTAGTAATCGAAAGAAAAATGAACAACCTAGTAAAAATTTTTATGACGTTTTTTCTGCGGACCGTTGTGAGTCCCTGATTAAAGCAGCTAACCTTGGTGAATTGGAAATGAAGGCGTTAAGTCGCGCCAACTACCCTGGTTTAAATCTTTCTGATGAAGTACTTTCTAACATTTGTAGCATTGGGTATTGGGATGCCAAGAAAAATCAAAATTGGGGACTTGACTGGCACAGGAATGAAGGGTTAGAATTTACTTTCTTATCTTCGGGAAGCCTCGAATTTTCTGTTGAAAACGATTATTTTAATTTAACCCCTGGTGATTTAACTATCACTAGGCCATGGCAACTGCACAAAGTGGGCAATCCTTCGGTCACTTCCAGTAAACTATATTGGTTAATAATAGATGTTGGCGTAATACAACCACATCAAGATTGGAATTGGCCAGATTGGATAATTCTTTCAAAGGAGGACATGACATACCTCACCAAAATTCTACGACAAAATGAAATGGCTGTTTGGAAAACAACGGATGCGCTTCATAACTGTTTCCGAAAAATTGGTAGATGTATAAATGAATCTCAAACCAACGCTAATACCCTAATTAGAATTCCACACTCCAAACTTAATATTTTAATTAATGAACTCTTTCTTCAAATAGTATATTTATTTAAGAATGGAAGAGTTAAATTAGATGAGTCCCTTACGATAAACCTACGAACAGTTGAAATTTTCTTAAACCATCTCCGCTCAGACTACGAGCGTCATTGGACTCTTGAAGAAATGGCAGAACATTGCGGATTAGGTATGACCAGTTTATCTAAATATTGCAAACAAATAACAAATTTAACTCCAATTAATTATTTGATAAAAGTTCGACTGGAGGTTGCAGCGAGATTATTGGTTGAGGAACAAAACAAAAGTGTAACAAAAATTGGATATGAGTGTGGATTCTCAAGTGGCCAATACTTTGCTACTGCTTTTAAAAGACAATTCAAGACATCCCCAAAGAGCTATAGAGCAAATTGGATGGCTAAAAATGAAGAAAAACTATTAGAACCTCAAAACATAAATTAAATTTCTGCACATGTTCTTATTCACTTAAATCAATTTTAATATTAATAAAAAAATGTAGTTAATAATTCTCCTATAGCTAAGATATCCATATTGCTAACTATTTGAATATTTCAGTTAAATCTGTTGAAGTCCATATTACTAAGGCGTTTTCGTTAATAAGAAAACGAATTGGCAATAAAGTTGACCGCTTTTTATTTTTTCTTTTTGGGTCAAGAAAAAAAGTTTAGATTCCGTTAAGTTAACTACTTAAATTAACCATAGTCTTAATTATCGTCAGTTGGAACAGTTTTTGCTTCTGCAACATTTTTATTAAACTAAATTGTCTAATTATTCTAAAGCTATTCTGGCCCATAAATTACTAACCGATATTTCAAGAGCTTTATTTAAATCTTTTTTTGCCTTTTTATTTTCATTTAAGCCTTTGTATCCTAAACCTCTCATTGTATATGCTATAGATTTTATAGTATTATCGTTATCTCTTTCTCCAAAAATTTGAAAATAATCAACCTTTTTATCTTTTAAATTTATTTGTTTATTTCCATTTGTAATTAAAGTGTTAAAAATGGCATCAGCCTCTATAGTGTTCCCAAGTTTTTGATAGCTTAATCCTTGATAATAATTCATTATACTATTTTTCCTTGCTTGTGTAATTTTGGTCGAAAGGGTATAAAAGTGATTAGCATCTTTGCTATTTTTCATTGCTTCATGTGCCATACCAATATAATAGTTTACCTGCATTTCACGGTTACCGTATTTTGCGCTTCCTGCTGCTTCATCTGGTACCTGAGCTAATAAAAAGTGTTCTAAAGCCTTTTCATAGTCTTTGTCTTTAAAATATTTGAGACCTAAGGTTAAGTGGGCATCAATAATATTTTCCCGAACTCTAGAGGTTCCTTCTCGATAATTAAATGTCTTTCCTTTTAGATATTCTATTACTTTATCTGGTTGTCCGTTAAGTGTAAGTACTTTCATTTGTCGAACAAAGGCATCGTCTCTTCTTCTAACATACTTATCATTACCATCAAAAATGGAGAGTCTTTTTTTAATACTGCTATTATTTAGTTCGTATAATACATCTAATTCATTATAAAAGGTTGCATCAGTTTTATCTAGGGAAATTGCCCTCTCATAAGCTTTTATTGCTTTAGGATAATTATTATAATGTCTGTAATACCCAAAGCCGATATTCCTGTGTGCCATAACTAAATTAGGAACATGTATAATGGCATTTTCCCAATTATTTATAGCTTTTTCAGGTTGCTTATCGTAAAGAATATTGCCCAAATAATAATACGCCATACCATCTTTAGCATTATACTCTAACGCTTTTTTCAAAACTCGAATAGTTTCTAATCTATAGGGAAATACACCTGCCTCTGACATTGATTGCCCTTTTTTAAACAGTTGCATTGCTATATCTGAATTACCCTTTTTATCTTGAATGTAGGCACTGTAGTATACTACTATTGGACTTTTAGTTTTGCATAGGTTTAAAACGTCTTCGGCTTCGGTTAGCATTCCATCATTAAGGTATTCAACGGCTAACTCAAGATAATTTTGGTCAAAATCGCGCATTTTATGTTGAAAAGCTGCTAAAGTTTGAGAACTCTCTTTATTTGTTTGAGATTCTTTAGTAGTCAAGTAGTATTCGTACAATATTCTAAAGTTAAGAGGGTCTAAATCATAAACTTGTTTTATCGTTTCTAAAGCACCATTATAATCATTTAAACGTCTTTGTATAGCCGATTTTAAGCCAAATAAACGGGTGTTTTTTGTATTAGTGGATATGGCTTCATTAATTTGTTTTAGAGCTTTAGTGTAATTTTTATTCATACTGGATATTTGAGCCAGTTCAAAAAAGGCCGCGGAAAAATATGCATAGTCCCAAGTAGCTCTATAAAGGGTATCTACCGCCGCGTCGTATAAACCAAGATTTTTCAGTGTTATACCTTGTAAATATAAACCCTCACCAGATGCTGGCCTTGTGTAATCATTGGTTTGCCTTTTTATAGCTTTAGAAAAATAAGTTCTTGCCTTTTTATAATCACCATTTTTAAGTAATTTATTCCCAATGGCAATGTTAGTTCTAGTGTGGTTTGGATCTCTTTTAAGTACTTCATTGTAATAAGGCACTTCTCCTCCGTTTGATGTTTTATAAAACTGCTCCATTCTGCTACCTATTAAAAAAAGCTCTTCAACACTTGATATATCTGCTGCTGGTGGCGGAGGAGTTACTGTAGGAGGTAAATTATTCGAAGAATCGTATTTTTTTGGTTGATACGTTAATATTACTGTATTTGTATTTAAATCCCTTAACTCAGTATATAAATCAGTAAATTCTTCAAGGTTTTCAACAATTATATTCTTTGTAAAAGCTTTTTCCGGTGATAGTTGTATATTTTGTTGAAAAACTACCTGATCTTTGTTTTTTAGAATAACACTGGCATTTTCTAGGTTTTGTGTTGAATGATATCCTAAAAAAACACTATTACTTTCTCGCCGTTCTAAATTTACAGCAGCATCAATATTTGCATTTTTAAAACCCTCAATATCTTTAACGGGGTACCAATATTGTTTCCATTTTTTAACTTCATAGGGTCTTATCCAGGTATAGTCTGGCTGATTGTCAGAAAAAGCTCCAACCATAATTTCCACATATGGACCACTAGTTTCGGTTAATCTTCCTTCGGTAGCTTGCCCTTTATTACCTGACCCCCATTCCCATAACTTTGCACCCTTTACAATGTTATGGTCACCAATATGAACTGTACCGCTATTTTTACCATGGTCGTACCCTCCCATAAAATCCTCCTTTAAATCGTGTGCAAAAAACGAAGCGTGCTCTTTAACATTTTTCCACATACTTATGTCTACCCCTTTAGTAAAATCTTGACCTCGATATACATGAGTAGAAATTGGCCATGTTGTAAAATCATTTTTTTGATGAAAGGTCACAAATTCTACACTTGGAGGAAATATGGTTTGATAATTTTCATTGGTATGAGCTGCAACATTAGCCCAATACAAAAAGTTATGTGTATAAGGAGTTGGATTATAAATTGTTACTTCAGCTTCGAAATACGATTTACCGGGTTTTACAGTAACCCCTACATTCCATCGCATTCTATGACGGGGTTCCGTTTCTCCTATAAAAATAGTTTTACTTCCATCTTTATTTGATACTAAATCATAATCCATGGGTAGAAAAGTTGAAGCTCTATGATGATGTAATACACACCACTCTATACCTCCAGAAACCCAAGCTCCTGTCATACCAATATTTCCAGGTTTTACTTCGCTATTTTTATATATAAAATTATAGTTGTTGCTTTTATCAGTAGCATAATACAGCTTACCACCTATTTCAGGGGTAATGCAAAGTTTTATATACTCATTTTCTAGCATCAATGCTTTCCAATTCTGCATTGTTTTTTCTCCAGAAATTACGTCGTTCTTAGCATAAGGATAAATGACTCTTTGTGCTCCTTGAAAGTTACCTTTAGTAAAAAACGCTGGAGCTTTTTCCGGAGGCATAACTTCATATGTTGGCAATTCCCACCATTCTTCAGTCATTTTAACTTGTGCAAACAATGTAATAGAACATATCAAAAACAAAATCAATGAATACAAATACCGTTTCGTTTTATTTTTTTTCATGCCTCGAATGTTTATTAGGGTTTTTATATTATTTTCAGTTTTTGTAACCAAAAAATGTTTATACTTTATTAAATTTAAGGGATTATTGAATATATATCTAACCAGAGAAATATGCAAAATCTGTTCAAAGTTTTGTATAACCAATAAATTGAATGACAGAAGAAAATTATTTACAACATTGTCTTTTCCAAGTAGAGAAAAAACTAAATTGGAAAAAATCGTCATTTTGGAAAGAATCTGATTATTTAAAACTTTCTGAAATCATCTTTAATGCTTCTGAAATTTCAATAAGTGCGCATACCTTAAAACGCCTTTTTGGAAAAATTAAATACAAAGAAAATTATAATCCCCAGCAAGCCACTAAAGATGCATTATCAATTTTTTTAGGATATGCTTCATGGAAGGACTTTGTTCAACAATACCAAAAGTCTATTCAAAAAAAGGAAAGCAATATTGGAAGTAGACAAAAAAAAATAGCTATGGCTATGACTATAGTTACCTTGATGTTGCTTTTTGTTGCTTACAACATTATTGCTACTGCTACTGCTAAGGAAAAAGATGTTTTTTTATTTGATATTCAAGATTCTATAGGTACTGTTCCATTTACTGTACATACCAAGTACGATTTTTCGGAAACTATCTCTGATAGCTTTTTTATAGATTTTGATTTTGTTCACCCAGTTACGGGAGAGCAGATTAAAAAAACAGATAAAAACAGATTTGCTTATAATTTTACGTATCAGATTCCTGGATATTACAAAATTCAACTAAGAAATCATTTAGATACTTTAAAAACCAAAAATATTTTAGCAATGTCCAAAGAATGGGAAAGTTATTTGGTTGAAGAAGGATATAGAAATCGTTTTTGGATGGATACTAAAATATCTACCAAAAGTGAGGATAATTATTTGCATTTTTCAGTAGAAGAATTAAAAAAAAGCGGATTGCAAGTCCCTCAGGTTTTTTTTATAGTGAATAGGTTTTTTAAAAACACCCAAATAGATGGGGATAATTTTGAATTAAAAACAAAGTTTAAAAATGGAAAAGCTACCGGAGGAATAACGTGCTATGATTTTATTTTAAATTTATATTGTATGAACAATTTAAATAGTATTAAACTAATGGAAGATGGTTGTTCTCAATATTCAGGAATAAAGTTCGGAGAAAATAATGTGGATGGAACGCATGAAAATTTATCTGCTTTTAGTATAAAGCCAGATGAATGGAATACGTTATTTGTTAGGGTGAATCAAAAAGAAGTTACCGCTTACGTGAACGAAGCATTAATATATAAAGGAAAATATAACAATCCCAATGGGAGCATTGTTGGAATAGAAAATATTTTTAAAGGTTCTGGAATGTTAGATTATATTGAGATTAAGGACTTGAAAACAGGGAAAACTTTCTTTGATGATTTTGACTAAAAACAAATTTACACTTTTCTACTTGGTAAAGGAATGTAACTAGAATCTCCTGAAACCATCTTAAACTTTTTATTTACCCAGTTTTGTTTGGCTTCCTTTATTTTTTCTTTATCGGAAGAAACAAAATTCCAATCAATGTACCTTTCTTCGTTAAATGGTTCTCCTCCAAAAAGTAGAATTCTAGACTGTTCTCCGATTACAATATCACATACCTCATTTACCTTAGAAACTAACATATTTCCTTGTTCAATTTTTTCATTATCCGTCTCTATATAGCCCTTAACAACGCATACTCCAACCTCTCCTTTAACTTCATTATCTAAAGAAAAACTAGATTTTGTTTCTGAAATTAATTGAACCATATACAAGCTAGAATGCACAGGCACAGGAGATTTTTTGCCATAACCGTTGCCAGCAATTAATGTAAACTTAATGCCGTTTTTAGTCCATGCAGGTAATTCAGATTTTGGAATATAAGAAAACCTAGGTTCTATATCTTCCATGTCTTTTGGTAACGCTACCCAAATTTGAAAACCATGAATATTCGTTTTTTCTCCTCTTATTTCGGTTGGAGTACGTTCGGTATGCACTACTCCTTTTCCGGCAGACATCCAACCAACATCACCAGCATATATCCTTTGGTGGGCGCCGGTACTATCACTATGTACAATTTCACCTTTAAAAAGATATGTTAATGTGGATAAACCAATATGTGGATGTTGTCCTACATCAATATATTTTTTTGGGCCAAGTGTTGTGGGCCCCATATGATCTATAAAACAAAAAGGACCTACCATTCTTTTTTTTCTAAAAGGGATAAGTCTTCCTACTAAAAAATTTCCAATATCTCTACTACGTTCTTCAATTACTATGTTGGTGTTGGACATGGTATAAAATTTATATTGAAAATACATAATTTATTTAAGATACTTAGAAAAAGCGTAAGTAGATAATACTTGCACTCAGACTATCATCATAGACTAAAAGGTATACCTTATGAGCAGTGTTAAAAACATTGTTATTGGGGTACTAAAACTTCTAGATATTGCTTTTGGTTAGCAAAGTATTTTGCCAAAATTATTCAATAAGCAATAGCAAGATTTTATTCTATTATTGAATTAGTAACCTGTATAGGAGTATCATCATGCATTGATATACTAGGGTAAACAGGATACCACGAGCCTCCAATATTATCTTTAATCGTAGAATCTTCAATTACAATATTACCTGAGTGGTCATTGCTAACAAAAAAAAGTGAAGACCCAAAAGCATTTACTTCATTATCAGTAATTAGTGAACCCTTTATATTTAACGTCATGGTGTTTCCATCATTGTAAACTGCTCCACCACTCCCTCCACCAGGAGTTCCTGATTGCTGTGGATTTCCACCGTTACCAATTGCTTTATTGTGAGATAGAGTGCTGTTAATAATTGTCCATGAAACACCTATACTACTTAGGGCCCCACCATTAGAGCCAACATTTCCATAATCTGGGGCTCCTCCAAAAGTACTATTCACTACGTATACAGGTTGGTTGTTGTATTGACTAAAAACTCTAATCGCCCCTCCTCCAACGTCTGGTCCTGTACCTTGACATATATTATTAAAAAATCTTGAGTTTATAACCTTAAATTGTCCGCCTCTCACCCAAATTGCTCCACCTCCAATATATTCCGTTTCATTTGTAGAATTGCCATCCGCAAAGGTTATGTTTTGTACGGTTAATTTAGGGTGATCCTGATTTTGACAATGGTCTGTAGTCCATTTTTGGTTGGGGTCACAAGTATTCATATATAAAATTCTAGTTTCTCCTCCGCCACTTAAAGTTACCAGTCCGCCTCCATCAATAACAACTTCGTCACTCGAATTGTTAACAACCTTCGCTGGTTTATCCATGGTAATTGTAATGGGGTCTGGACCACAATCGAAAACAATTTTCCCTCCTTTTGCCACCGCTTCAACAACCGCTTCACAAGTGCAACTTTCAGGAGTTCCGTTTCCAATAACGTTATCTGGATTGGCTACATCTTCTAAATTAGCTTCTGAAGGAATTGAGAAATTACCATTAGGATTTCCCGCCGCAGGACCATTTTCGGGATTTGATAAGGGGTTATGAATTTCAATATTTGAAACATCATCTGAGTCGCTAGAACAGTTATAAAATGATATAATAGTTAAGGCTAAAAGGCCAATTTTGAAGGCTAAGATATTGGGCGTTTTCATTGGGTAATGTTTACTTGATTACAACGCAATACTTTTTAATTAAGTATTTATTTATAAAAAACAGAATTGAATTATTTAATTTAAAGAATAAGCTAATATGAATAAACAAAACATATAACCATACAAAATTGTATATTGTAGTATATAGTCGTAATATAAATATCAAGGTATTAAGCATGTTTAAAGACTTACGTTTATTGTTTTCTTTCCTTTTCTGCGCAAGTTTGTCCGCTCAGGAATTACCTCCTGTTAATGTATTTACACCACAACAATATGGTGCAGACAATCAAAACTGGGATATCTCGCAAGCACCAAATAATTTGATATATCTAGCCAATAATGCTGGATTATTAGAATTTAATGGCGCAGAATGGCAGCTTTACCAAGTACCAAATAGTTCTATTGTAAGATCCGTGAAAGCAATTGAAACTAAAATTTTAACGGGAAGTTTTATGGACTTTGGTTATTGGCAAAAAAATAACCTTGGAATTTTAGAGTATTATTCGCTTGTAAGTAACCTTAACTTAAACTTAGAACAGGACGAAGAATTTTGGAACATAGATTATGTAGATGAATGGGCTATTTTTCAATCATTATCCAGAATTTATTTGATAAACATAAAAACCAATGAAGCTAAAATTATAAATGCTAATGGGCCAATTGTTAAGTTAATTAACGTTGATAACGACTTGTTTTATCAAGAAATTGGAAAAGGAATTTTAAAAATTGAAAATGGAAAAAGTGTATTAATAAATAATGATGATTTTTTTAAACAGCACAAAATCATTTCTATTTTTAAAAGGAAAAATCAACTCATATATCTTACTGAAAATATGGGATTTTATCAATATCACCATGGTGAACTTATTAAATGGAATTCTTCTTTAGATAATAGCCAATCCATAGTTTATAATGCTATTTCATTAAAGGACAATAGTATGGTTATTGGTACCATTTCTAATGGAGTATATTGTTTAAATTCTGATGGCAGTCTTAAATATAAATTAAACAGAGAAAAAGGAATTAGTAACAATACAATACTTTCCTTGTTTGAAGATTCATTTAATAACATATGGCTAGGATTGGATAATGGTATTAATTGTATAAATAATTCGTCTAAGTTTAAAGTGTATCTAGACAGCGAAGGTAGACTTGGTACAGTGTATACTTCGCTTGCGCACGAAGGTTATTTGTATTTAGGAACAAACCAAGGTGTTTTTTATAAAAAAATAGAAAGCGATTCAGATTTTGAATTTATCAATGGAACAAATGGTCAGGTCTGGATGCTTAAAGTAATTTATGATTCTATATTTTGTGGTCATGATAAAGGTACTATGATTCTTAAAAATCAACGCCTTGAGACAATTCTTAACCAAGAGCATGGAACCTGGGATTTTAAACTCATTAAGGGCAGTGAAAATCTTGTTTTACAAGGCAATTATAAGGGTTTATGCGTTTTAGAATGGAAAAACGGAACATGGAGCTTTCGAAACAAGATTAAAGGGCTTGAGATGTCCAGTCGTTTTTTCGAATCTGTTGAAAATTCAATTTACGTTAATCACGAGTTTAAAGGACTATATAAACTCTCCATTGATAGCGATTATAGAAATGTTTTGAATCAGGAACAAATTAAAACTCCTGAAGGAGATTACGGATCAAGTGTTTTAGAATTTAATGGATCATTAATTTATTCTTCACTTACGGGTGTTCTAAAACAAAATAAGGCTAAAAATTTTGAAAAAGATTCCGTTTTTACATCACTTTTTAATAATTCAAAGAGGCTAACAACCCTAATGAAAGTAAAGGAAGAAAAAAATAAACTATGGCGTTATGTAGATGATAATATAAATATAGTTACTTCGGGCAGTGTTAGCTCCAAACCAAAACTAACAACTATTCCTATATCTAAAAACATTACAAACATGGTTGCTGGTTTTGAGAATATGACCAAAATTGATACCGAAAAATATTTAATAGGGACCTCCAATGGCTATCTATTATTAGAAAATCCTAGCCTAAATAATAAATTAAAACTCAATATAAATATTAATACAATTGAGGTATACAAAATAGACGAACCAAAGTTTAATATAAACACAACTAGCAATAATATAGTTTTAAGAAATAAGCAAAACAATATACAGTTTCATTACAGTTTCCCTTTTTTTGATAAAACTGTTGAAAATGAATATCAATATCAGCTAATTGGACTATCAGATAAATGGTCAGAGTGGACGCATAATGCTTCGCAATTGTTTGAAAACTTATCCTATGGTGAGTATAACTTTAACATTAGAGGACGTTCAGGAAATAATACGACAAACATTGTTAATTATAGGTTTACCATAGAACGCCCGTTCTATTTATCCAACACTGCAATAATTATATATATATGCTTGTTTCTGATATTCTTCAAGCTAACCGATGTTTATTATAAAAAACAACAGAAAAAATTTCTCAAACATACTCAAGAAGAATTAATACGAAAAGAACTTGAGAACAAGCAACAAATAACACAGTTAAATAATGAGAAATTAAAGATTGATATAGAAAATAAAAATAGAGAACTTGCTATATCCACAATGAGCATTATTAAGAAAAATCAATTTTTAAATACAATTAAAAAAGAGCTCAATCAAATTCAGTTAGGAAACAACTTAAAATCGGTTATAAAAATTATTGATAAAAACATTAATAATACAGACGATTGGAAGTTTTTTCAAGAAGCATTTAACAATGCTGATAAAGATTTCTTAAACAAGGTGAAATCTAAACATAATAACTTAACTCCTAACGATTTAAAATTGTGCGCCTATCTTAGATTAAATTTATCTTCCAAAGAAATAGCACCGTTACTAAATATTTCCTCAAGAAGTGTAGAAGTAAAGCGCTATCGCTTACGCAAAAAGATGAATTTGCCACATGAAACTAGTTTAACAAACTATATTTTAGAATTATAACGCTGCTACAAGTGTTAAATTTACCTATACACCACCACAACATTCTAGTATAACCGCATCAACAAGTTGCTGTAAAATAGAAATGGTAGATACACATAAAGGCTAATGGTAATAGCACTTTGTATTATGCTATTCCTATTAAAAGGACTATTTTTTTGCGATGTATGTTTTTTGTAGTGGTTAAATATGATAATTCAATATTAAAGTGTTCTAAATTTGAGAATACAAAAACTAATTCTATGAAAGCAAAAATAAGCTTACTATTATTTTTTTGTTTTGGCATTGTATCCTACGCGCAACAAAATGATGTTTCAGGAACAATAACAGAACAGGAAACAGGTATTCCAATTCCGGGAGTAAGTATTGTTATTAAAAATACTCTAAAAGGAGTGGTATCGGATTTTGATGGAAATTATAGTATTAAAGATATTCCTAACAACGCAATACTTCAATTTAGTTATTTAGGCTATCAAACTCAAGAAATTCAGACATCTGGTCAGGAACAAATTAATATCCAACTTTTGGAAGATGTTTCTAAGTTAGATGAAGTAGTTGTTATTGGTTACGGAGGTCAAAAAAAGAAGGATATTACCGGAGCCGTTTCAATAGTAAGTTCCGAAACTATTGAAGAGTTAAGGCCTATTGATGCAGCTCAAGCACTACAGGGAACTTCTGCTGGAGTCTCGGTTACTGCCCCTTCAGGTTCTCCAGGAGGGCAATTTAATATCACAATTAGAGGTATTAACTCCAATGGTGACAATGGCCCATTGGTAATTATTGATGGTTATAAAGGAGATTTAAATAGTATTAACCCAAGTGACATTGAATCTTTTTCAATATTAAAGGATGCTCAAGCGGCTATTTATGGAATTGAAGGTGCAAATGGTGTTGTATTGGTAACAACAAAAAGCGGTAAAAAAAATACTGCCATTAAAATAAGCTATAGCGGGTATACAGGAATTCAGCAAACTACACGAGAATTACCGTATTTAAATGCCACTGAATATGGACTTATACTAAACGAAAGTTATGCAGCAAACGGAGACGCTTTACCTTTTCCAAACGTGAGTGGTTTGGGAGTTGGAAACGACTGGCAAGAGCAGCTTTTTGATACAGCTCCAATATCCAGTCATAATATATCGGCAACTGGAGGTGGAGAAAAAAGTACTTACTATTTTGGAGGGTCAATTTTGGAACAAGACGGTATTATTGCGAGTAATAAGTCCAATTTTCAAAGAGCAAACGTAAAAATAAAGTTAGGTTTTGATGTTAGCGAAAAACTAAAATTCACTACATCAGCAAACTATTTTAATAACAATAGAAAAACCATAGGAGAAAATGCTCTGGGTACTCCCCTATTTAATGCACTTAATTATGCTCCCACCTACGATTTAAACCAAGAAGATATAACTGGTTTTCTAGGGAATGAGGTTATAAATCCGATATCACAAATAGCAAATATTTATAACGAATATTCTGGTAGTTCTATTGAAGGAACTTTCCAATTAGACTATAGACCAATTGATGGGTTAAAAATAACTTCTCGTATTGGTTTAAAATCATACAACGATAAAAAGAAAGAATTTTTTCCTATAGTAAACTTTGGTTCTGGTAAAGTGTTTAATAGAGATCGTAGTAGTGTTAAGCATATTGAAAACACGAATAATTCTTATACATGGGATACATTTTTAACCTATAATAAACTCTTAGCAGATAAGCACAATACAACAGTTACAATTGGAACAAGTGCGCAAAGAGCCTGGGGTGATAACTTGGAGGCTACAGGTTTTGATGTCCCGAACAATGCATGGGAATTTGCAGATATTTCTTTAGCAAATGGTATAAGTGAAGCTAAAACTAATAGTTCTTTTATATACGATACTAGACTATCATCATACTTTGCAAGATTACAATATGACTATAAAGGAAAATATTTGTTGTCTGCTATGATTCGTAGAGACGGAGCTTCTGACTTTGCTCCAGATAATAGAATAGATTACTTCTCATCCGCAACAGCGGGTTGGAAAATTTCAGATGAATCATTTTTAGAAGATTCCGAAATTATTAGCTTTTTAAAGTTAAGAGCAAGTTACGGAACTTTAGGAAACAATGTAGGTGACGATTTGTATAGAGCATTACTTAGCGGTGAGGCTACATATGTATTAAACGGAGGTCTTGTTTCTGGAACAGCAAACGGAAGAATACCAAATCCCGATGCAACATGGGAAACTGCAGAAAAATTAGATATTGGTTTAGACCTTAATTTATTCAACAACAAAATTGAAATTACTACTGATTACTTTGTTGAAGATAGAAACGATTTACTAATTACCGATTTTCCAGTTTCAGGAATATTAGGAGCATCCGCACCTGGAGCGGGTTTACCAACTGTTAACGCAGGAACTACAAGAACAAAAGGAATTGAATTTTTTATAAACTATAAAGATGAAATTGCTAAAAACCTGTCCTTAGACTTAAGTTACAATGTTACAAAAGTTGATGGTGAGGTTACAGCTGTCAGCAATGATATCATTTCGGAAGGAGGCTCATTCAGCGTGGGGCAGCCGGCAATCACTAGAATGGAAGTTGGACAACCCATAGGATATTTTTACGGACTTAAAACCAACGGTATTTTTCAGAATCAAGCCGAAGTGGATGCTCATCCTTCACAATCAGGTTTAGGGTCAGAAGCAGCTCCTGGTGATATTAGATATGTTGATGTAAACAATGACGGACTAATTACCATTGCTGATAGAACATATTTAGGAAAGGCCCAAGCTGACTACATTATGGGACTTAACCTAAGATTTAATTATAAAAACGTTGACTTTGGTACTTATATGTACGCTGAATTAGGTAAGGAAATGGTTCGGAATTATGAACGTGATCAACCTAATGTAAATAGGTTAAATCTTTATTTAAATAGGTGGACTGGCGAAGGAACTAGTAATTCCGTTCCTAGGACTACAGTTGGAGCTACTACAAACAGATTATTTTCAGACTTTTTTGTTGAAGATGCTTCATTTTTAAGAATACAAAATATTCAGCTTGGGTACTCATTACCTCCTAAGGTCCTGGAAAAGTTAAAAATAAGTCAATTGCGTTTATACGCATCAGTAAATAACGCATTTACATTCACAAAATATAATGGTTATGATCCTGCGGCTCAAGGGGTAAATGAAGATCAAAAACTAGATGTATTTTCTAGCGGGATTGATTATGGGTTTTATCCAGTATCCAGACAATTTATTTTAGGTATAAATCTATCCATATAAAACGTAATACAATGAAAACATATATATACAAAATAACAACAGGCCTATTTGCTTTTCTATTTGTATTCGCAATTTATTCTTGTAGCGATAATTATTTAGAGGAAGTAGATAGATTCAGTATTGATTCGGAAAGCTATTTTAACTCTGAAGATGACTATTACAATGCATTGATTGGTGCCTACGATTTACTGCATTCAACCTATGTAAATGTCATGTTAGGAGAAATTGCCTCAGACAATACATTAGCGGGCGGCGAAAGTGCTACAGATGTAGTGGGCTTTCAACAAATAGATGATATGATACATACTCCGGTAAACAGTAATTTAAGAGACATCTGGAATTGGATGTTTGGAGGAGTTAATCGGGCTAATTTTATTTTAGAATTTCAAGATAAAACAGATTTTGAGGGAAAAGAAGTTATACTTGGTGAAGCCCGTTTTCTTAGAGCATATTATTATTTTGAATTGGTAAAATGGTTTGGTCCAGTACCTTTAAAAGAAACGCGTTTTCAATTAGGAGAAGAAACCTCGGTACCTAGAGCGCCCATTACAGAGGTATATGCATTAATAGAGGAAGACTTAAAGTATGCAATAAATAATTTAAACTATACAGCTCCAGAAATAGGAAGAGCTACAAAAGGATCAGCTCAAGCACTTTTAGGAAAAGCATATTTGTATCAAGACAAATTTTCTGAGGCAGCAGCGGTATTAGATAATTTAATTGCTAATGGTCCGTATGATCTAGTAACAGACTACGATAGCATATTTGAAGAAGCAGGAGAGAATGGAATTGAGTCTGTATTTGAGGTTCAATACTCTGATGCTGAAGGTGCAGGATTTGACTGTCTTCAATGTAGTGAAGGTAATGTTGCCGTTGGTTTTAACGGAATAAGAAATTATTCAGGACCTCAGTTTGATTCTGGCTTTAGTTTTAATGTTCCTACTCAAGAAGTTGTAGATGCCTTTGAGGAAGGTGATTTAAGAGAAGCTGTTGCCATTTTAGATATTGATGCTTGGGCAGCTCAAACAGGTGCAACATTTGGAACGGGACATGAACATACTGGATATTTTAACAGAAAGTATATTGCACGTAAGGGAGATTTAAACACAGGAGACCAAAACCTTACAAATCCTAATAATTATAGAGCAATTCGTTTTGCTGATGTATTATTAATGGCCGCCGAAGCATACAATCGAGGAGGTATTGATGATAATACGGCTCAAGGGTATTTAAACAGAGTACGTGAAAGAGCTTTTGGAGCACCAAACGAAGTAACTTCTACAGGAGCTGCGTTAACCGATGCTATAGCCCATGAACGTAGAGTGGAGCTTGTTGGTGAAGGACATCGCTTTTTTGACCTAGTACGAACAGGAAAAGCGGCTCAGGAAATAGACGGTTTTACAAGTGGTAAAAATGAAATATTTCCAATTCCAATAGAGGAAATTCAATTTTCTAATGGCAATTGGTCTCAGAATCCAAATTATTAAAAAAAATACTATGAAAAACTTTAAATATATATGGTGCCTTATAGCACTGTTTGCTTTAGGTTGTGAGGATGATAATAATATAGACTATGTTAGTAGCATTGTCGCCCCCACAAATGTTTCTGCAGCAGTTTCTGTAACTCAAGATAATACAGGAATAGTAACTATAACTCCTATTGGAGAAGGAGTAGTAGCTTATGATATAAACTTTGGAGATGGTTCACCAGCCTCGGAAGCTTTAAAACCCGGAGAAAGCATAAATCACACCTATGCAGAAGGTAATTATGATGCAACAATTACTGCTAAAGGATTAAATGGATTAACAACTACAGTTACCCAAAATATAATGGTTTCGTTTAAATCCCCGGAAAACCTTGTGGTGACTATAGAAAATGATGCAGCGGTTTCTAAACAAGTTAACATAACTGCAGCAGCTGATTATGCATTGTCCTATGAAGTTTATTTTGGTGAATCTGATAATGACGAACCCGTTTCGGCTAATAACGGAGAGTCATTATCTTATACTTATCAAGAGGCAGGAACATATACCATAAGAGTAGTTTCTATGAGCGCAGCCATTGCTACCCTAGAATACCAAGAAGATTTTGTTGTTACAGCAATTGTTCAGCCATTAACTTCTGCCCCAGCTCCTCCAAATAGAAACACAGAAGATGTAATTTCTATTTATACCGCTGCGTATTCTGATGTTGAAGGAACTAATTATTTCCCGGATTGGGGTCAAGGTGGACAAGGAAGCAGTTGGACAGAGTTTGACCTAGATGGTGATAGAATGTTACAATACATCAACTTAAGTTATCAGGGAATTGCCTTGGCAGATGGAACTTCTATAGATGTTTCGCAAATGGAATATTTACATTTAGATGTATGGACTTCTGGAGATGTTTCCAGGTTAGAAACTTCTTTAATTAATAATAGCGCTGGAGGCGCAACGGAAGCACCAGTTTGGTCAGACTTATCTGCTGGAGAATGGACTAGCATCGAAATTCCAATCTCAGATTATACGGACCAGGGATTGACTATTACCGAAATTTTTCAATTAAAATTTGTTGGAGATCCTTGGGCAGCTGGTACAGTATTTATAGATAATATTTATTTCTATAAATCTCCCGGGGCTATTCCAACAGGCTTAGTAGGAACATGGAGGTTAGCTCCAGAGGCAGGTGCTTTAGGAGTTGGACCAAGTTTAGGAGATACAAGTTGGTTTAATTGTGACGCAGATTGTGTTACCCTAAGAGCATGCTACTATGATGATACCTACGTATTTGGTGCCGATGGTTCTTTTATGAACAATTTGGGTAGTGAATCTTGGATAGAAGGTTGGCAAGGCGGCAGCGATTCATGTGGAACACCAGTTGCTCCCTATGATGGATCTGCTTCTGCAACTTATTCGTATAATGAAAGTGCAGGAACGGTTACCATAAATGGTACAGGGGCATATATCGGTCTTCCAAAGGCAAATAATGAAGGAGAATTACCAAATGTTGCAGTACCATCTTCCATAACTTATAACATAACGTTTGTTGATAGTAATACTATTTCAGTTTATGTAGAGTCTGGTGTAGGAGTATTTTGGCAATATAAATTGGTTAGAGAAGAAACTACTGTTTCTCCTGTAGTAGGAACATGGAAGCTTGCCTCTGAAGCAGGAGCATTAGGAGTTGGTCCAAGTTTAGGGGACACCAGCTGGTTTAATTGTGATGCAGATTGCGTTACTCTAAGAGCATGCTATTATGATGATACTTACGTATTTGGTGCTGATGGTTCTTTTATGAACATTTTAGGTAGTGAATCTTGGATAGAAAGCTGGCAAGGAGGAAGTGATTCCTGTGGAACTCCAGTAGCTCCTCATGACGGTTCAGAAGCAGCAACATATGATTATAACTCAGGAGCAGGCACAATTACCGTAAACGGAACAGGAGCTTTTATTGGTTTAGCAAAAGCTAACAATCAAGGAGAGTTACCAAACGTAGCAGTACCTTCTTCCATCACTTACAATATAACTTTTGTTGATAATGATACCATGTCTGTCTATGTTGAGTCCGGAGCAGGAGTCTTTTGGCAATACAAACTAGTAAGAATTTAAAAAGAAGAAAAAATGAGAAATTTAAAATACAACATGTCAATCGTTCTTTCTATACTTTTATTTGTGTTAGTTTCTTGTCAAGAAGATGACGCATTAATCGGAGAAATAATAGCACCAACAAACGTAACGTTGACCGCAGAAATAATCGGTATAGATGATATGAATCCTAATGGAGACGGAAGCGGATTTGTAAATATAAAGGCTACTGCGAGTAATGTTATTAGCTACAAGTTTGATTTTGGAGATGGTTTAAGCGAAGTTTCTCCTTCAGGAGAAGTCATGCATAGGTTTAGTATAGTTGGAGTTAATAAATTCACGATTGTTGTAAACGCCATAGGTACAGGTGGACTATCTTCTAGCACATCAGTTGAAATAGAGGTTTTTAGTTCATTTGATGACCCGGAGGTAAAACAGTTTTTGTCAGGAGGTTCAAGTAGAACATGGTATTTGGCAGCCTCAGAGGTTGGTCATTTAGGAGTTGGAGGTACTGCGGAAATCGCTGCGGATGCTTTTTGGTTTCCTTCTTTTTTTGCAGCACAACCTTTTGAAAAATGTGGAATAGAAATTAGTGATTGTCTTTGTGATGATGAGCTAACATTTTCTTTAGATAACGGGCAATTAACCTATCAACTAAACAACAATAGTGGTACGTTTTTTAATGCTTCTCATCAAGATGTAATAGGTGAAGATGCTGGCGAAGATGCTTGTTTTCCATTCGATACCTCTGGCACAAGTATTGTTTCATTAGCACCCACATCATTTGACTGGGAAACTGTTCCAGATCCAGATTTTAGGCCAAGAGGAACAGTGATGAATTTTTCAAATAATGCATTTATGGGATACTATGTAAGTTCATCATCGTATGAAATATTAGAAATATCAGACACTGAATTATATGTTAGGACTTTGGATGGAAAAAATCCAGTATTGTATTGGTATCACAGATTTCAGACCAGTCCCGCTGAAGAAACATTTGAATCGGTTTTTAATAATCTGGTATGGGCTGATGAATTTGATACTAATGGGGCGCCAGATAGTACTAAGTGGACCTATGATTTGGGTGCAGGTGGTTGGGGTAATCAAGAACTTCAAACATATACTAATGAATCTAAAAATGTGATTATTGAGGACGGAGTACTTAAAATAACGGCAATTGCTGAAAATGGTGGCTATACCTCTGCAAGGCTAAAATCTGAAAACTTAAATGAGTTTACCTATGGTCGGGTTGAAGTTAGAGCTAAATTGCCTTCAGCACAGGGTACTTGGCCTGCCATTTGGATGTTAGGCGCTAATTTTGATGTGGTTGGCTGGCCAGATTGTGGAGAAATTGATATTATGGAGCAAACTGGTCAGGATAAAACCAAAACATCTGGTGCTCTTCATTTCCCAGGTAACTTTGCAGGAAATGCAATTACCAATGAGATTTCAAATACATCCTCCACAACCGAATTCCATAACTATGCCGTTGAATGGACCACTGATGTTATAAAAATTCTTGTAGATGACAAAGTGTTTTTAACCTATGCAAATACGTCGGAAACACCTTTTAATCTTGACTTTTTTATGATATTGAATATTGCAATGGGTGGTACTTTAGGCGGAACTGTTGACCCTGGATTTACTCAAGATACCATGGAGATTGATTATGTAAGAGTTTATCAATAAAAGTTATGAATACAATAAAATCATTTTTGACAACTATTCTGATAGTTGTTACGGTAGTTGCATGCACAAAAAGTCAAAATAAAAAGCTTGCTTTAAATACGAATAGTACAGCATTAACTATTGATGAAAAGGTTGACCAATTAATTTCAATGATGACTTTGGAAGAAAAAATTGGACAAATGAATCAGTACAATGGTTTTTGGGATGTAACTGGTCCTGCTCCTTCGGAAGGTCATGAAGCAAAAAAATACGACCATTTAAGGAAAGGTTACGTAGGTTCTATGCTCAACGTTAGAGGTGTTAATGATGTTCGTGCGGTGCAAAAAATTGCTGTTGAAGAAAGTAGACTTGGTATTCCCTTAATAATTGGGTTTGATGTGATTCATGGTTATAAAACATTAAGCCCAATACCCTTAGCTGAAGCGGCAAGTTGGGATTTAGAAGCTATCAAAAAATCATCAGAAGTTGCAGCTTTGGAGGCCTCAGCTGCTGGCATTAATTGGACATTTGCTCCAATGGTAGATATTTCTAGAGATGCCAGATGGGGTCGTGTAATGGAAGGTGCTGGTGAGGATGCCTTTTTAGGCTCCAAAATTGCAGAGGCAAGAATATTGGGGTTTCAAGGAAATGATTTGTCTAAAAACAATACAATAGCTGCCTGTGCGAAACATTTTGCAGGTTATGGTTTTGCAGAGGCTGGAAAAGATTATAACACTGTTGATGTGGGGACATCCACGTTGAACAATATTATATTTCCCCCATTTAAAACGTCGGTAGAAGCTGGTGTAAAAACTTTCATGAATTCTTTTAACGAATTGAATGGTGTTCCTGCTACTGGAAATAGTACGCTACAACGAAAAATATTAAAAGATAAATGGAATTTTGATGGATTTGTTGTTTCTGATTGGGGGTCCATTATGGAAATGATTGCACATGGACATGCCAAAGATTTAAAACAAGCTGCCGAGATTTCTGCAAACGCAGGTTCCGATATGGATATGGAATCTTATGCTTATGTCTCAGAATTAGCCGATTTGGTAAGAGAAGGAAAAGTGTCCGAAGAATTCATAAATGACGCCGCAAGACGCATTTTAAAGGTGAAACATGAGTTAGGACTTTTTGACGATCCTTATAAATATTGTAACCTTGAAAGAGAAAAAGAAGTCATAGGTAGCTCAGAAATTAATGAAGTAGTTCTTGATGTGGCTAAGAAGTCAATTGTACTATTAAAAAATGAAAACGAGCTATTGCCTTTAAAGCAAAAAAATCAAAAAATTGCACTCATTGGAGCCTTAGCAAGTGATAAAACAAGTCCTCTTGGAAGCTGGAGAATTGCTGCTGACGATAATACGGCTATTTCCGTTTTAGAAGGAATGCAAAAATATTCAGGTAATAAATTAACCTACGCCAAAGGAACAGATGTTGCCCTTGGTAAAATAGGATTTCCGTTTGAATTAGAAATTAACACCAATGATAAAACCGAATTTAATGAGGCTATTGATATAGCTCAAGAAGCTGATGTTGTTGTTATGGTACTTGGTGAGCATGGCTTTCAAAGCGGAGAAGCCCGAAGCAGAACTAAAATAGGCTTACCAGGAGTGCAGCAAGAACTTTTAGAAGCCGTTTATGAGGTGAACAAAAACATAGTTTTGGTACTAAACAATGGTAGACCATTAACTATTACATGGGCAGATCGGCATATACCTTCAATTATAGAAGCATGGCAGTTAGGTACGCAAAGTGGAAATGCCATAGCACAAATTTTGTACGGTGATTATAACCCAAGCGGAAAGCTACCAATGACTTTTCCTAGAAGTGTTGGGCAAATCCCAATTTATTACAACTATAAAAATACTGGGAGACCTACTACAGACAATCCTAATATTGTATTTTGGTCTCATTACATAGATGAAAGTAATACACCATTATATCCTTTTGGTCATGGATTAAGTTATACTAATTTTTCGTACAGCCAACTTAAAGTAAAGGCTAAGGGTAAAAACCAAATAGAAGTTTCGGTTGTTTTAGCCAATACAGGAAATTATAAGGGAAAAGAAGTTGCACAATTATATATTAGGGACTTATTTGCAAGTGTAACAAGACCAATAAAAGAATTAAAAGGATTTAAACTTGTAGAGCTAGCTCCTAATGAAACCAAAGCAATTACGTTTAAATTAACCGAAAAAGAACTTGGTTTTTATAATAACGAAGGAGTTTTTATTGTTGAACCAGGAAACTTCAAAGTATTTGTTGGAGGAAGCTCAGATACGGTTTTAGAAGAAGATTTTAGCTTGAAATAAAAAAAGCGCAACTATAACCCCTTGTTTATTAATAATTTATATACCCTGAGACAATCTGTGAATATTGTAATAGAGAGATATTGTACGCTATTTTTTCAGTTGAAAGGTGTGGTTTTATTCAATCCTAAATTAAAATATTGGTCTAAGCGTTCTAAGAGATAAATAATTTTAAAGTATTATATTTAAAATTCGAAGCTTAGAAAATGAAAAAAACTACTTTATTAATTATATTTCTATTTATAACATTTGTAGGGTTTACGCAAAGATCCAAGACTGTAATCATAGGAATTCTTGCTGATGAAGCGTCTATCGAAAATGCTCCTTTACTTCAAAAGTTGAAAAATGAAATTTCTGCTGTTGTTGGGCAAGATGCCAAAGTTATATTTAAAGATCCCATTGAAAACAACTTCGATTTAGATTCGGCAAAGGCAAACTATTTGTCATTGGAGTCCAGTGATGTGGATATCATCCTGGCCTTTGGTGTTATCAACAATATTGCACTCCATCAACAAAAAATCTATGCGAAACCGGTAATTGTATTTGGTTCCGTAAATAGTGATTTCATAAAATTACCAGTGGGTCAAAAAACTTCAGGAGTTAATAATATCACTTATATAATTGCTCCGCTGTCCTATTCAAAAGACTTAGATGCTTTTAACACAATTTACGAATACAATAAAGTTGGAATTCTAGTTGATGATTACCTCCCCAGCGCACTACCTGTAAAAGAACTTTTTGATAATTATTTTGCTAATAAAGATGCTTCATATACCTTGATTAGCATTCCTGAAAATGGAGATGTTTCAAATCTAATAGGAGATATTGATGCGGTTTATTTAGCGGGAGGTTTTACTTTATCAGAAACAGCCTTAAGAACATTAATTTCTACCATTAATAAAAATCAATTACCTTCCTTTTCTGCCTACAGAAAACAAGATGTGGAAAGGGGTATTCTTGCTACGAACCAACCCGAGTCAAATATTGATCAGTTTTTTAGACGTATAGCATTGGATGTAGAATCTATTTTAAATGGTACTAACCCTTCTGAATTACCAATGCTTCTTGAATATAATAACAGGCTTTCTTTGAATTTTAATACTGCAAAAGAAATAAAATTCCCTTTACGGTATAGTATGTTAGGAACCGTAGATATTGTTGGAGGAGATAACAACTTCATTGCTGAAAATGCTTATTCTCTTTTGGATATTATGAATGGTGTCGTAGTACGCAATCTAGGGTTAGAAGCTGAACGTAAGGATATTGATTTAAGCTCTCAAGACGTAAAAACAGCAAAGAGCAGTTTTTTACCGGATGTATCTGCAACTGCTACTGGAATATATCTGGACCCACGTGTTGCTGAAATATCTGGGGGGACTAATCCAGAATTTTCGACATCGGGAGGTGTCGGTCTGCAACAACTTATCTATTCTGAAAGTGCCGCTGCAGGTATTGCAATTCAAGAAAATGTACAAAAAGCGCAACAAGAAACGTATAATGCTGCTGAGCTGGATGCAGTTCTCAATGCTTCTGTTGCTTATTTTAACGCATTGATTTTGAAGACCAATGCTCAAATTCAGGCTCAAAACTTAGAGATTACCAAAAAGAATCTTGAAATATCGCAACAAAATTTTCAAGCTGGAGCTTCTGGGAAATCTGATGTGCTTCGTTTTCGCAGTCAAATGGCACAGAATATGCAAACTTTAATTGAAGCAGGTAACCAATTGAGTCAAGCATATTTTACAATTAATCAATTAATGAATAATCCAGTAGATATGGAGATTGATTTGAAGGACGCTGTCATTGCTGAAGGATTGTTCTCTAACTACAAATATCAAGATTTTTATGATATTTTAGATAATCCAAAATTGAGACCTAATCTTGTAAATTTTCTTATTCGGGAGGCAAAAACCAATGCTCCAGAACTAAAGAATATTGGATACAATTTAACAGCTACTCAACGCAATTATAAATTAAATGCTGCTGGAAGATTTGTACCCACAGTAGCGCTTCAAGGACAATATAATTTAGCGTTATCTCAATCTGGTGTGGGATCTACAACAACTCCTGGTGTTCCAGTTGCTCCTGATGGCACATATAATTTAGGCTTGAATATATCGCTTCCTATCTTTGGTCAAAATCAAAGAAATATAAATAAGCAAACCGCGAAGATTCAAGAAGATCAGCTAAATATTCAGAAGAGTAATATTCATTTGAATATAGAAGTCAATATTAATGCCCTTGTTCTTGACCTTACTAATGAGATTGCCAATATTCAAATTTCAAAAATAGCAGAAGAGGCCGCTAAAGAAAGTTTAGATTTGACTCAAACTTCTTATAGTGAAGGTGCTGTGCCATTAATTCAGTTGATTGATGCACAAACTAATTACTTCCAATCACAATTGGCAAGTGCTACAGCTAATTATAATTATTTATTGGCATCCATGCAATTGGAACGTGCTATTGGTTATTTCTTTCTTTTGAATTCCGAAGATAATAATCAAGCATTTATTCAAAGAGCAAATCAATTCATTTTGAATGGAAACTAAAAAATCAACCCGAACTATGAAGTATTTCAGTAATCTAGTTTTAAGCTTTTTATTCATTTCTGTATTTTATTCCTGTAAGGAGGAAGAGAAAAAGAAAGAAGAAGTGCTACGTCCTGTAAACTATCAAATCGTAGGCAAGTCGGATGCACAAAAAATTCGAACTTTCAGTGGAGTCGCCAAAGCTGGAGATGAGATTGAATTGAGTTTTCGTAGTAACGGTATTATTACGAAACTTGATGCAGCCGTCGGCCAAAAAATAAAGAAAGGAGATTTTATTGCTAAGCTAGATAATGTACAGGCTAATTTAGCATATGAACAATCGCTTTCTGCATTAAATAGTGCCAATTCGGCAATGAAAACAGCTAAATCAGCTATGGATCGGGTAAAATCGCTATATGAAAGTGGAAGCCAATCTCTTAGTGATTACGAAGCTGCCAAAAACAGTTATCAAAGTGCTTTGGATCAATATGAATCGGCAAAACGAAATAAAAGTATTCAGCAGTCTCAAATTAATTACGGTTACATTTATGCTCCGAAAAATGGGACTATTGCTAGTATACCTGGTTCGCTTAATGCCAATGTAAGCGCTGGTCAAGTTATTGCGGTGCTCAATGCTGGAGAACAGATTAATATTATGGTAGGACTTCCCGAGAATGTCATTAACAAAGTGCAATCTAGAATGGATGTAGATATTTTACTTTCATCTTTAGGAGAAAATTTTAAAGGAAGTGTTTTGGAAGTATCTCCTGTAGTAGATGCAAATTCATCTACCTATCCTGTAAAAATAGACATTGTTACTCCCACTACAGCTGTAAAACCAGGTATGGCAGCCAACGTAACTTTTAATTTTAGCACAGGTGAGGAGACTGTGGATAGTAGTTTGGTAGTACCAGTAAAAGCAGTTGGTGAAGATGGAAACGGCAATTTTGTTTTCATTGTTGAATCTGAAGATGGAAAAACGGGTACGGTCAAGAAACAAAACATTGAAGTTGGTGAACTTACCTCTAATGGGTTTAAGGTAAAGAGTGGACTTAATGGAGGAGAAAAAATTGCCACTGCAGGCTTACAAACACTTTTAGATGGACAAAAAGTAAGATTACAGTAACCAAAACTTAAAACTTCCAACCTATGAATCTTACCCAGTTTTCAATAAATAATAATCGTGTTGTTTTAAGTATCCTTGGAGTTGTAATGCTTATGGGATTAGTAGGTTATCAGGGGCTTTCTCGTGATAGCATGCCTCCATATACTATTCGTGTTGCTTCTATTGTTTCTTCATTCCCAGGGGCTAGTCCTGAACGTGTTGAGGAATTGGTCACGGATAAAATTGAAAAAGTAGCCCAAGAATTACCAGAACTAAAGAAGGTTACCAGTACATCAAGAACAGGATTGTCTGTTGTTCAGGTGGAATTGGTGATGCAAACAAAGCCAGAAGAATTGCAAGCCGTTTGGGATAGGCTTCGAAGAAAATTAAGTAGTATTCAAGGATTACCAAATGGTGTACAACCACAATTGAAAGACGATGGTATCGGAGAGGTTTTCGGAATTGCAGTAGGCGTAACCAGTGATGGCTATTCTTTTGCTGACATGAAAACCTATGCAGATGATATGCGCGATGATTTAATCAAGCTACCTGATGCGGCAAAGGTCGAAATCAACGGAGACCAAGAAGAACGGGTATTCGTAGAGTTTGATAATACAAAACTGAAGAGTTATGGTCTCACTTCAAATCGTCTACAAAGTCTTATAAGCAATACCAATATTTTAAGTTCAGGGGGACAAATCAATGTTGAAGATGAACGTATTATATTGGAACCAACAGGGAACTTTGATGATGTTTCCGATATCGAAGAAATGCTTATTCCCGTAGGTGAAGGTGGGCAAGTCGTGCCCTTAAAGGATATCACCAATGTTCGAAAAGGATATATTAATCCGCCAACCCAGATTGTGCGAATCAATGGTAAAGATGCATTATCACTTCATGTTTCCCTAAAAAAGGGAGCTAACATCATTAAACTAGGAGAAGAACTTGATGTTGTACTGAATGAGTGGCGAGAAAAACTGCCCGTTGGTCTAGAAGCAAACAGATTGGCCTCTATAGATGGATATATTGATACAAAAATCAGTGATTTTGTCGGTAACCTGTTACAATCTATTACCATAGTATTATTTGTCATGTTGTTTTTCTTAGGACTTAGAACAGGTTTGGTGATTGCAAGTTTAATACCCATAGTTACGATTACTACTCTATTTGTAATGGGCTTAATCGATGTCGGGCTTAATCAAATCACTTTGGCAGCGTTAATCATGGCATTGGGAATGATGGTTGATAATGGCATTGTGGTAGCAGAATCGATCATGGTAAAAATGGAGAATGGTATAGATGTCAAAAAAGCCGCCATAGATTCTTGCTCCGAACTCTTTACACCTTTATTGATTTCAACCTTGACTACCTCAGCGGCATTCCTGTCTTTTTATATGGCTGAATCCGTTATGGGTGATATCATGGGGCCCATTTTTGTGGTCATTACCATAGCATTGTTATCTTCATGGATTATAGCCTTAAGTATTATTACGCTGTTTTGTGTTTTCTTCTTAAAAGTGAAAAAACAAGAAGAAGGTAAAGTAAGTTTCCTTGATCGCTTGATTAATGGCTTAAAATCTAAGTATAAAGATTTAATATTGGTGGCCCTCAACTGGAAGCGAACTGTACTTTTTACCATCGTCGGGATGTTCTTTTTATCTATTTTAGGTTTCGGATTACTAGCTTTCGTATTCTTTCCCGATAGTGACAGGAATATGATAACGGCAGATATCAATCTTCCTGAAGGCACTAAAATTGAACGTACTCAGGAGATGGTCGCTGTCATCGAGGCTTTTATGACTGAGGAGCTTAAAGTCAATGAAAATAAAACCGATGGTGTGGTAGACTGGTCTGCTTATATCGGTGAAGGACCATCAACCTATGATTTGGGATACAATCCCGATGAAGCCAATTCAAACTATGCCCACATCCTTATCAATACCTCCGATTTCTTGGTAAACAATGAAATGGTCAGAAAGTTGGACTCATTCAGTTACACCTCCTTTCCGAATGCTGATATTAAAGTGGGTCTATTAGGCTCCGGAGGTGGTGGAACTCCCATAGAAATAAAGGTTTCAGGAGATGACCCAGATAGGTTGGCTGAAATTTCGGAAACCATAAAGACAAGATTGTTCGGTATCTCTGGGACTAAGAATATTAAAGATGATTGGGGGCCAAAGGGAAAGAAATTCATTATTGATATTGACCAAAATAAAGCGCAACTAGCGGGAGTGACCAATCAGGATATTGCGACTTCTTTACAAACTGTATTAGACGGTTTTAGCACCGGTGAATATCGAGAGAACGATAAGTCTATTCCCATAGTAATGTTAAGTGACCAAAGCAAACAACAATCTCTGGCATCTTTAGAAACCCTGAATATTTATGCACAGAGTTCTGGAAAAAGTGTGCCCTTATTACAAGTAGCTTCTATTATTCCTCAATGGCAATATACCCGTGTTAAACGATTGAATTTAACGCGAACCATAAATATTTCAAGTGAGTTGGCCGCAGATGGTAATGCTTCAGCAATTACCGCCGAAATCACCCCGTGGTTAGAAGAACAAGCTGCAACTTGGGGTCAGGGCTACAGTTACAATTTAGGGGGAGATGCCGAGACCACGGCTGAGAATATGGGCGCAGTGGCCAGTTACCTGCCCTTATCTGCTTTTATTATCATCATGTTATTAATTATTCAGTTCAACTCCTTCCGTAAAATGGCTATGATTGTTTGTACCATTCCATTGGGAGTTATTGGTATGGTTCTGGGATTATTGATTTTCAACGTTCCCTTCGGATTTATGGCCTTTCTGGGTGTTATTTCCCTTGCAGGTATTGTGATTAACAATGCTATTGTACTCGTGGATCGAATAGAAATTGAAGAAAACGAAATCAAACGCAAACCGCAAGATGCCATTATAGCAGCTTGCTTGCAGCGTTTTCGACCGATATTATTGGCAACCTTTACCACGGTATTGGGCTTAATTCCACTGTATTTAGGTGGAGGTGAAACGTGGGAACCCATGGCCGTAACCATTATGGTAGGACTCTTATTCGGAACAGTAATTACCTTATTATTTATTCCTGCTTTTTATAGCATATTATATAAGGTTGATTACAAAGGTTATCAATTTAATGAAGCATTATTAGATTAAGGTATGAACTCATTTAGACTTTTACTTTTACCTACGAATTTTACATTTCGCACTATCGCTAAGGCTATACTACTCAAAAACCCCCTTTATTATGGAAAAAAAGCCGAAATTTTTGATTCCAAACTAACTGTTTAAATGAGTTGAATGTTCAAAAAATTATATTCATATCGTTTTGAGTTTTTCTTTTTTACGCAAATAGCCGTATTGTTTGGTTCATTGTTTATTCAAGGACAAATATTTGAAAAAAGTATTGGACCTATTTTCTTTTTGCTTAATCTAATAGCTGGCGTTATCCTAATTTCAAAGCGCAAAGAAATTTTCTGGTTTTTCTTGGTTTTATTAGTCGCTAGTAGTGTCATTTTCGGTTATACCCAAGCATATGATGAAATGCCGCTATTAACAAGTTATATCCAATTTGGGATTTATTTCGCCTTTTATCTGATGGTTACTTATGAAATTATCAAACAAGTTTGGTATTCCGTTGAAATTAATCAAAAAATAATTTTTGGGATGATTAGTGGATTTATTTCTCTTGGTCTTATAGGTTTTTTTATTTGTATGAGCATAGAATTGACTAACCCTGAATCGTTTAAAGGTGGATTGTTGACTATGCAAAACTCATTACCACATACGCTTACCGAGCAACTTATGTACTTTAGTTTTATTACGATGATGACTATTGGATATGGAGATATTTTACCTGTTACACCTCTTGCGCAAAAAGCGGCTATTTTAATTGGATTGATAGGACAGTTTTATTTGGTAATTATTACAGCAGTAGTGGTTGGGAAATTTATTAATCAAAAAAAACAAAATAAAAATAGTTCTTGAAAAATTCAAAAGGCCTCGTTCACTCCAAAGTAAATACCATTTTGGCCATCTTTTCCGCTACCAATATCTAATCGTAACCAAGTATTTTGTTCTTTTAATATCTTAAATCTTACACCAGCACCAAAGCCAGGTTTTATTGCATTAAACTTCAAAAGGTCAGTAGCGTCTCCAGCTACGCTTCCTACTAATCCGAATACGGCTAAATTCCATCTCGGCTTAAGACGATAGCGATATTCTGCTTGGATAACAAACATATTTTTATCTAAAAAGCGACCATAAAAATATCCTCTAGCACTACTACTTCCTCCAAAAAAAGCCATACCTTGAAAAGGGACATCTCCAAAATTATTTTCAATATAGACTTGGGTCGCTAAGGTACTTCGCACCCCCAGAGGTTCGTAGTTCCTTAAATCAAGCGTAAATTTGTTAAAACTATGTGTTGCTCCTAAAATCTCACTTGAAAAGTGTGCTCCAATTTCAAATAACTGTCCATCAGCTGGAGAAGAAGTATTAGTTCGTGTGTCTAAATTAAATTCAGCCCCTAATCCACTTATGACCGTGCGGTCTGAGCCTAGAATAGTTCCAGAATCTAGTAGACCGCCTTCCTCAACTTCTGTAACTTGGTGATTGATAAAATTATAGGTGAAACCAAAATTTAAATCTGGGGGTAATCGTTTCAAAAAACTAAGTTTAAGTTTGTGTGTTGTTTGGTCATATAACTCCTTATTTTCTTCTGGAGTTTTTGGACCAATACCCCAAAATGAATTTGGATATATTTCAAACAAGTAATTAGCATCAACAAAGTAATCCCCTTTTCCCAAATAGACCTGAGGAGTTATATTGAACATAATTTGTCCAGCTGTCGTATAAATTCCACTAAATAAAATATTGGAAAGTCGTTGATTATATTGATTGGTTTTATTTAATAAAAATAATTGTCCACCACCCCCTACTCCAAATTTTGTTTCTGGAGTGTAAAAAGTTATTGGAATGGCAATAAGCTTTATTTTTTTTTGCTTACCAATAGTATCAGTCTTTACAAAACCTTCTTCTCTTCCTTGTGATAAAAGTAAGAACGGTATTAAAAAAACAAGGCTATTTAAAAAGTACTTTTTCATCAAAAAAAGAAATCATCAAGAATTACATTGAATCCAAAAGTGAACGCAATATTACTAATCGCTATATTTTCGGAACTAAGTACACCAGAGGGCAGTTCCTCTTGATCAACTCCAATCCAAAATAGGTTTAGGTTAAACCCAATATCAAAGGCAATTTTTTCTTGAATAACATATGAGTAGCCCAAACCAAGAAGTGTTCCGAAGCCTCCTCCTTCTGACGAAAATTCAGTCGCCACTTGAAGCGTATTTAGTTGTGTTTCTTCCCGATAACGTACATAACCAGTAGATAAGGTCGTAAATAGTGAGCCGCGGTTATTGGCCGATAAATAATGAGAAACAAATGGACCAATAAACAAAGACTCAGTGGTGCGGTCAATATTTCCACCGGAACTGGCTCTGTCCATATTAATTTTTCCTCCCAAAAGCCATTTATCTTTAATAAACCTTCCTGTGGATAGGTTAAGTCCAAATTCATTGGTAATTGTTTTCTCCTCTGATGTGCCAGTTTTATTAGTGTTTGAGCTTATGCTTCCTGATAGTCCTGTCAGCCATCGTCCTTTTCTAAAAGGAGTTGTTATTGAATCAGTATTAACGATTATGTCTTGAGCTTGAATACCAAATATTGTTAACAACACTAATGCTATACAAAAATAGGACTTAAAGAAACGACAAAGTATAGAGGAATTAATTTTCATATACAATAAAAATAGTTAAATCAATAATGTTACGAAAATAAGTACCATGGTATCAAAATATAAATTTTATCTTGTTACTTAGTTGTTTTCAATTCAAAACTTAGATTATGATAATTAAATTCTATGGTACCAGAGGTTCAATACCTGTTTGCGAAAGTGGGTTTCAAGAATTTGGAGGCAACACTACTTGCGTTGCGGTAATGGATGATAACAAAAAAGGTGATATACTGATTTTTGATGCAGGTACAGGCATTAGAACATTAGGAAAAGAATTAATGCAAAAACCTTCGCGGTTGGAAGATAAAATAGTTATAGCTTTTTCTCATTTTCATTGGGATCATATGCAAGGGTTTCCCTTTTTTGCTCCTGCTTACGATTCTTCTAAAAAAATAGACATTATTGCTATGGGTGAAGACTTGAAAATTACTAACCTTAGAGCTATTTTTTCAAAACAAATGGATAGTACTTTTTTTCCTGTACGTCTTGAGAATATGGGAGCCGATTTCAATTTTCATGTGGAAAAGTCGAGCGAGCATGATTATGTTACTGGAAAGGGAGGAAAATTGTTAGCCAAACGGCATTCTCACCCTGGAGGAGCTTACGGGTATCGTCTTGAAGTGGCTGGTAAGGTATTTGTTTACTGTACTGATGTGGAGCATGGAAAGGCAATTGACCAAGGTGTTGTAGATTTGGCTAAAGATGCAGATTTATTGGTTCATGAGGCTCAATATACTCCTGAGGAGCTGCCAAAATATAGAGGATGGGGACACAGTAGTTGGGAACAAGCTATTGAAGTTGCTAAATTGGCAAGGGTCAAAAAACTATATATGACCCATCATGACCCTGACCATAACGACGATTTTATTAGAGCTGAAGAAAAAAAATGTCAAGACTTATTTAGGAATTGTTTTTTTGCTCGTGAAGGTGATGAAGTTATAATTTGAATTAAATTTACTAATATATTTAAACATTACTCATGAAAAACATCCAATATTTACTGCTAATATTATGTATTTTAACAAGTCTCACTACTTTTTCTCAAAAAAAGTCTGAAAAGAGTAAAATGGGTACTTCAGACGTTTTCACTTCAAAAGAGCGTGATAGTATGCAAGTTTGGTTTTATAATAGAGCTACCGCAATGGGGCTTAATGATGAATCAAGAGAAGAGTACTATAATATTATTCTATATTATACATACAAAATGAGACGTTTGGGGATGAAAGAAGAAGCTTTATCGGAAGAAGAAATTCGTTTAGGGTTCAATAGTTTACTTAAAAAACAACATTCAGAAATTAAAGCCATTCTCACTGATGACCAGTATAATCAATATTTAAAAAAATATGACATAATCGTTAAAGGTGTTTATAAAAGAAATGGGTGGGATAAAAAATAATGGAATAACTTTTATGAAAACAGAAATATCATTCATATTTCAAATAAAGTATGTTGTCATTCGTGTAATGACCATGCTTTTCATTTGTTTATTGAACGGGTGTGGTACTGCTAAAATGAACACTACTTGGACAAAAGAATCATATCAAGATAGAAAATACTCTAAAATAGCTGTTATTGGTGTGGGAAAAGATCTTAAAGCTCGAAACATCTTTGAACAAAATGCAGTGGCTTTGTTTAAAAATAAAGGAATTAATGCTATTGAAAGTATTGGCATTTTTCCTCCAGGAGGTAGTGAAGAAATTAGGACTGCTGAGGACTATATCCAAATTATTAAAGAGAATGATTTAGACGGCGTGATTACAATGGCTTTGATAAACTCTAAGGAAACAGACCGTTATAAACCGGGAGAAACACTTTATGTTCCTGCATATTACAGAGTTGGTGAATATATTGTTAAAGGGTATCAAACTTTTAATACTCCGGGGTATTATACAAAAGAAAAATCATATCTAATAGAAGCTATATTGTACAATGTAAAAGGAGAATTGTATGAAGGAAAAAAAACTATGGTATGGACTGGACAATCTTCATTATTGGAACCATCTTCATTAAAAAATGCGTCTGAAAGTTTTACCAAAAGAATGGTTAATCAACTTATTATTGATGGTATTGTAATCCCTGAGTAAACTAATATGAATTAATTTAACTAAGGAGTGACTAATGGTTTTTCCTATTTTTAAGAGATAAAATTTTACCATCTCTTAGAATTTTAATTTCCACGGTATCACCAGATTTAAGATTGGTAGCAAAATCTCCTAATTGTTTTAATACCGTATTATTCATCTCAAAACGAATGCCATTAAAGGCAAGAATTATATCTCCTCCTAATAGTAAATCAGTACCGTCTATTGTAGCCTCTACATTACCCCCGCGTAATCCCATTTTTCCATACAGGGAAGTGGAAACTACACGTTGGACTAGTAATCCAGAATTTTGAGGAAGATTTAATAATTGGGCACTCTTACCAGTAAGTGGAAGAAAATCAGCTCCTGTCCATGGAATTTTTTTATCTATCAAAAGGTTTTTGGCAATGTTGGAGGTTGCTGCAAAACCAATACCTTGAAAACCACCTGTAATAGTTTTGATTTGGCTTACAATACCAATTACTTCTCCTTTTAAATTAAACATTGGTCCTCCTGAATTGCCTGTATTGATGGCTGCATCAGTTTGTATAAAATCAGTATTCGTAAAAGGGTTAGTATCTTTTATATTACTTATTTTACTGCTGATGTAACCTGAGGATAATGAATGCGATAATCCAAATGGAGCTCCGATTACTACCACTTGTTCTCCTACTTTACTTTTATCTGAATCACCTAAAGAAACCAATACCGCATTTTTTTTAGGTTTTATCAAATTAATCAGGGCAACATCAGCTTGTTTAAAGGTGGAAATCACATTAGCCTCTATAATTTCACCATCTAAAAACTGTACAAAAAGCTTTTCCGCTACATCAACAACATGAGCGGCAGTTATGATTTGGGTATCCGAAATCATAAATCCAGAGCCAAGCCCTTGAGAATTAACCATAGACATAGTATTTCCCAGTCTTTGGAGTTTTCGTTCCTCAGTATAAATTACAACTACTGCTGGCTTAACTTTTTCATAAAGAGATGATAAATCTTGCGCCTTTGCAGCGGCATAGAATAATAGCAAAAAAGTTAAAATAAAGTAGCGCATGGTTTTATCTTAATTCATTCGTCACAATCTTAGCAAAAGCTTTACGTACTATTTTTCCTGAATCAGGATTCGTTATTTCCGCTGTTGTAATAGATAGTAATCTTTTCTCCTCTTCTAAAACCAAATTATACATTACTGCTTCCAATACATATGTGGTTTCAGTTCTATATGTTACTTCCTCAGGACTTTCTAAAGGAGGTAAACGTGGTGGAGCATTTACATCATCATAATATCCTTTTAAAGTGATATATTGATTCCCATAATATTCCATTAAGGAATTGTATCCACCCTGTCTTTGCAATATTTCCTGCTCCTTAACATCTTTCAAAGAGGTCAATAATATTGTTTCAAAACCTTGTTGTCTAAACGTAGCAATTATCTCTTCAATCTTTTCTGAAGTCCTGTTATCAACACGTTTCAAATCAGGGAAAGCTTCGTGACTAGCGACGGCGTTAATTCCTTGATTATTAAGTTTTTTTGTAATTTCTAATTCATATTCTTTTCTAACATCCTTAAGAGGAGTTCTTGAGATTACAAGCATTTTTTTACTACGAAAAGCTTCAAATTTATCTGACTTGTATGAATTACTCAATTTCATCCCACCACATCCAGATAAAATTAAGAGACTAAAGGTAAGTAAGTAAAATTGATATGTTTTTTTCATTTTTGATGATTTAGAGTGGTAAAATTAAGGTTAATCTTTAAGTTTTCATCAATAAATAATAACTAGTTTACGATGTTAAAACAAGCTGATTTTTTTAAGTAATCATAGCCTCCTTTATTATTTTTTTTAAAACATTCTCCAAAAAGCTTAATCAAGTTCACCTCATAGGTTTGCAGCGAACGCTCTAAGCGATCTAAGACCGAGTGATGCAGTTTCAGTTTTTCCTTTTTGTATCCGTTTCTCGAAGAAAAGAAGATCAGTTTTCGTCCCTTTTTAGGATAAAAGAGTTTCATGAAACCCTTTCTTGGATTATTTGTAATGTCCATTGGATTTTCATAAACGGTAGCTGAATTAGGCAGCAATTTAGATTCTTTAAGTTCGTCAATCATCCAGTTTAGGGAGACTCCACTAATATTAGTGTTAAAAGCACCTCCACCAACATCTGAATGCGCTCCAAAAAACCATACTTCATTTGTAATTTCCTTGGGGTTTACCTCTTTACAATACTTAACTAAATAATCATCTGTTAATATTGATGGTGTAAAAACAGAACCTCTATTATCATTTAACGACAATGCTTGTGAGGCGCTTTTAATATTACAAAGCTGATCATGATATTTGGTTTCCTCCACGTAATAATCATCTTTATAGTCAGGAATACCCAATGATGCAACCGTATCCCATAAGCCCATAAATTCAATTTTATAACTATCGTAATCCATTTCCTGCTGGGTTAATTCAAAAACAGCTTTTCTTCTCTCCTTCAAGGTTTTATCTCCTTTATGGGCGTTATATATTTTTTTAACATATTTTAATCTTTTACTTTTGGGAATGGCACTTAAATCAACAATGCCAGCTGAGTGAATCATTCCTGCTAGAATTCTGGCTGCGTATGCCCCTCTACTAAAGCCAAAGAGATAAATTTCGTCCATGCGCTCATGATTATAATGTTCTGCTAGATATAAGTATCCATTACAGACTTCTCCTCTGATTCCCGAACCCGTTAGTATTCCAACAAAATCAGCACCATTACCAACTCCTCGTAAATAGGCAGCACTTACTTGGGGATTATTCTGAAGCGTAACTAAGTTAAAAAGCTTAGAAACGTTAGTATGACTACGTTCATTATTTGTAGTTCCGTCCAAAAAAATAGCTATTTTTTTGGATGAATCTCCCAAAAAAACGGGATTGTGTATAACAGCATTTTTACTTCCGCATGCCGAAAAGATAATCAAAACAAATGTCATTTTTGACCATTTTAAAATTTGATACGTAAATCTATTTTGACTCAAAGACATATAATTGAAATTCATTAAGGAATAAAGTCACTTACTTAAACTGATTGGCTATTATTTTAGTAAAAGTCTTTTGTATTTTATCTGCTTCATCTGGATCTGTTACATCAACAAGACATACATTTATAAGCTGTTCTTCTTTTTTTAAGGTCAGATTATAGGTAAGAGCCTCTAATACATAGGTCTTAGAAGTAGATACCATGGGAATGTTAGAATCCCTTGAATTACTTCCAAAACTAGCTTTTTTACTATAATTTGCAGGAATACTTGTTTGCGCGGCCATGGTACCATTTTGCGTTTCAATAGTTTGTTTCAGGGATGTTATAATAATCCCGGAAATACCAGCATTTTTAAACATTTGTACAGTTTGTGTTACCTCTTTAGGAGTGTTTGCCTCTTTAAGCGAAGGAAACTGAATATGCGCTTCTATGGCATCTAGGTTTTGACTACGTAATTTACTAGCTATTGCCCTTTCATATGATTTTCGCACATTTAGTTCTGGGCTTTCCGAAATTACTAATATTTTAGAATTAGAAAGGGAATCAAAACTTTGCGATTTCCATGAGTCCATAAGCTTTGTTGAAGAGCAGCTAGAAAGACATATTAAAACTAAAAATAGCAGAAACTGAAATGACTTCATTTACAAAAAAAGAAATATTAATAATTTATTAAATATAAAAAATCTAGTCTTAAAAGTGTATAAAAAACAAAAATCTTAACGATATCTAATTTAGATTGTTAAGGTTTTTTCTGAGGAGGAAGAGAAACTATGAAAAACTTCCACTTCGTCAAGTTTTAGAGGTGTTTTCAGAGGTCTAAAAACTTAGTTACCTTGAATTAGCTTATTTTAAACTATTCATTAACAATATAAAGAAAACTGAACTTTACTTAGAGAAGAAATTGTGGAGCCAAAACCTAAGTCCCGCGTGAATTAAATCTAATTTGAATCTACAGATTTTAGTAGTTTTTTTAACAAATCCGATAGCTGTTTCTTTTCACTTTCATCAAAGATACTTACTGTATCTTTAGCTTCTTTAAAACGAATTTCAATAGCATTATCTATTACTGCCTCCCCCTTTTTTGTTAGACCAGCACTTATAACTCTACCATCCTTTTGACTTGGTATTCGATAAATTAGTTTTAATTTTTCTAACCTTTTTAGTAAAGCAGTCATGGCTCCAGAGGTTATTAGAACGGATTTCATTAATTGTTTAGGGGTTAGTTCAAATGGTTTTCCTGAACGTCTTAACGTGGCTAAAACATCTAGATCTGAATAAACTATATCATTATTTTGTATTGCAATACTGGCTTTTTTCTCTAATATTTTTCCCAATTTTAGAATTCTTCCAACAACTAACATCGCAGAAGCATCAAGTTCTGGGCGTTCTTGTTTCCAATCATCTACAAGATTGTCAATTATATCATAATCTTTTTTGTTCTCCATGAGTGTTTCAAATCTTAGGATGCAAAATACCGTTAAATATCTTCATATAAAGATAAAAGATCTATATTTGTTATATATCTTTATGTAAAGATAAATCAAACTCCCTTTATGAAACCGCAAAAAGCAAACAAAAGTATCCAAGTCATAACTATAATTTTAACTATTGTATTGTTTACAACGAATAGTTATGCCCAATCCAATACTCCAAGTAAAAAGGCAAAATTATTCATTGAACAAGCTATGGAAGAAAATAAACTACCTAGTTTGTCAATAGCCGTATCTTATAAGGGTGATGTAGTTTTTGCAGAAGCATTGGGTTTTTCAAATATTGAGAATAAGGTAAAAGCGAGTGCGAAGAGTGTTTACAGAGTTGGCTCTATTAGCAAGAGTATTACTGCCACTCAAATAATGTTACTAAAGCAACAAGGTAAAATAGATATTAACACATTTATTATGGATTACTGTGGTGCTTTTCCAGATAAAGGTGTTCTAATTACATCGAAACAACTTTTATCGCATTTAGGGGGAATAAGACATTATAATTTTAATAGTCCAGATTTGAAAAAAGAATACTATAGTTTAACTCGTTACTCTTCTTCTGCTCATTCACTTGATATTTTTAAGACGGATTCACTGGTTTCAAACCCAGGCACCAAACATCATTATAGTAGTTATGGTTATAGCATATTAGGCTGTATAATAGAAAATATTGAGAAAACATCTTTTCAAAAAGCGATTAAAAAAAATATTTTCAATTTGGTTAAAATGAATCAAAGTACTGTAGACATTCCCGAACAAATTATTCCCTATCGAGTTAGTGCATATGAAAGACTAAGAGATGGAACTTGGGCAAATACTCCTCCGGTAGATTTAAGTAATAAATATCCTGGTGGAGGAATACTTTCCACACCAACTGATTTGGTTAAGTTTGGAAACTCGTTGTTACAATTTCAAATTTTAAATAAAGAATCTACAGAGGAAATGTGGACTCCTCTTAATACTAGTAATGGTTCATCAACAAATTATGCATTAGGATGGCGGGTTTCAGATGATAAAAAAGAAATTTATCATGGTGGATCAAGTGCTGGTGGGACTTCATACTTATATATAAGGCCAGAAGAACAATTGGTAATTGCATTTTGTTCTAATTCCTCCTGGTCAAATTCACGTCATGAGTTTGTGCAAAAATTAGCTACTTTATTTAAAGATTAGAGTTATGAAAAATTGGTTTGAAATAGATAATATTGAAGAAATAGATTCACCTTCCATTGTGCTTTACGAAAGTCATTTAATGTATAATTTACATAGAACGTTGGATATGGTAGATAACAATACATCTATGCTTATGCCTCATGTTAAAACAAATAAGATGCCAAAAGTTATTCAGCATATGGTAGCTTTAGGAATTACAAACTTTAAATCCTCAACAATATCTGAAGCAGAAATTGCAGCGCAAGAGGGAGCGGAAAATGTTCTAATTGCTCATCAATTAGTTGGTCCAAAAATTCAGCGTTTTGGAGCATTAATAAATTCTTTTCCCAATACTCGATTTTCTACAATATTAGATAACCTTGTTTCCGCCGAGAAGTTGAACAATGAGGCTGTTGCCAGAAATATTAAAATAAACGTTTTTATCGATATAAATAATGGAATGAACCGTTCAGGTATTGAGTTAGGTTCAGAACTAAGCATGCTTATTGCTCGGTTATCTAATTATACTTCATTAAATTTTAAAGGATTACACGTGTATGATGGCCATTTAAGAAATACTAATTTTCAAAAACGAAAAAATAATATTAAGAATACTTTTTCTGAGGTCAACTTGTTATTTGAAGACCTTAAAAGAAGTGATTCTGATTTACAACTAATAAGCGGTGGAACACCTTCGTTTACAACTCATCTAACCGAAAATAATCGAATTTGTAGTCCCGGAACTTGCATATTTTGGGATTGGGGATATGACGAAAAATTAACAGAACAAGAATTTAAGTTTGCAGCATTATTAGTTTCAAGAGTTATCTCTAAACCTAAAAAAGGTATTGTTACAATTGATTTAGGGCACAAATCTGTTGCTGCTGAAAACCCTATTCATTCTAGAGTTAAATTTCTAAACGTGGTTGAATATGAGTTGCTTTCACAAAGTGAAGAACATGGAGTTTTAAAAGTAAAGAATTGGGATGACATTAAGATTGGTGACGTGTTTTATGGAGTGCCTTATCATATTTGTCCAACTATAAACTTACACGATGATGTTTCGGTAATAGTTAATAACAGAAAAGTAGATAGCTGGAACATTACCGCTAGAAAGAGGAAAATTACAATATAGAAAGTTACTAACTCCTTCTTCCATTTTAAGCTTCACATAGTCTTTTAATTTTCTTCTCCGGCATCTATAATTGCAATTTTTAGTGTAACAATAAGTTTTGAACTAGGGCATAAGCCAAGCTAGTACCTCGCACTTTTATATACGCCCTATCAAATCTGAAAACTGAATCAAATGGAACATTAAGATAAGAGAACAACTTTAGCCCTACCTATGGTGGACTAGCATATATTTAAAAACAAAAAAACCGTAACTAAATGTTACGGTTTTTGCGGAGAAAGAGGGATTCGAACCCCCGGAGGTGTGACCCTCAACAGTTTTCAAGACTGCCGCATTCGACCACTCTGCCATTTCTCCAAGTGTCTCATCAGGTATTCCCTGAATGCGGGTGCAAATATAGAAAGCTTTTTCTTCTCTGTAAAGATTTTTTTAAATTTTATTTTCACTTCGTGATTAAATATTTGAAAGTCAATCCATATTACATTAAAAAAATAGTAAAATATCATAAATTGCGAGCATGAATCAGCCCCTTGTTAGCATTTTAATTCCCTTTAAAAATACTGAACAATATCTTCCTGAATGTATTTCATCTATCTTAAAACAGGAATATACAAACTGGGAAGTAATTGCAATAAATGACACTTCATGGGATGATAGTAAACAAGTTTTAGAAACCTTTTCTCAAGAAGATAAGCGCATAAAGGTTTATGATAATACCGGTAGTGGAATTATTGAGGCACTGCGCTTAGCATATGCACTATGTAGTGGAGATTTAATAACACGTATGGATTCTGATGATATAATGACCTCCAATAAGCTTAGAGTTATGGTTGATAAATTATTGGAATACGGAAAAGGAAATGTCGCTGTTGGTAAGGTTAAATATTTTTCAGAAAATGGTATTAGTAATGGTTACGAGCGTTACGAAAAATGGCTAAACTCATTGACGCAAAAAGGGACTAATTACACTGAAATTTACAAAGAATGCGTAATTCCTTCGCCTTGTTGGATGGTTTTTAAATCTGATTTTGATCTATGTGAGGCTTTTAATCCAAATAGATACCCAGAAGATTATGATCTTACCTTCCGTTTTTATAAACAAAAATTAAAATGCATTCCTTGTAACGATGTTTTACACTTATGGAGAGATTATGCAACCAGAACTTCTCGTACAAGTGAGCATTACGCACAAAATTACTTTTTAGATATAAAACTGCATTATTTTTTGATGTTGGAACATGATAAAAGCCGACCACTTGTAATTTGGGGAGCTGGAAATAAAGGAAAAACAATCGCCAAAGGGCTACTATCACAAAATATACCTTTTACTTGGATATGTGATAACCCTAAAAAAGTAGGTAAATCTATTTACGGAGTTACCATGATGCATTTTTCTCATTTATCAAAGATTAAAAACCCGCAAAGTATTATTACTGTAGCAAATGAAGAAGCGCAAAAGGTAATTAAAGGCTATTTTGATGATTTGAGTAGTTTGCCAAGTGTAGATTATTTTTTCTTTTGTTGATTTTTTATGTTTCTCTTAATACTTATTAAGTATATTTGTTAAATCAAATTTAGGAATGCAGTTTAAACATCCAGAACTTCTTTGGGCCTTACTTCTACTACTGATTCCCGTTTTAATTCATCTTTTTCAACTTCGAAAATTTAAAAAAACACCCTTTACCAATGTTAAATTGCTACAAAAGGTAATTTCTGAATCTCGAAAAAGTAACACCTTAAAAAAATGGTTATTACTTTTTACCAGATTAGCAATTTACGCATGTATTATAATAGGTTTTGCCCAGCCGTTTTTTGCAAAAAAAACAGCTTTAAAGGAAAAGGAAATTGTTATTTATTTGGATGATTCTTTTAGCATGCAGGCAAAGAATAATGGTAGTACGTTGCTAGAATCTGCTGTGCAAGATGTACTAAAAGCGATACCAAATGATGAGAAAATAAGTCTTTTTACTAACGAAAAAGAGTTTTTAAAGGTTACAAAAAAAGACATTCAAAATGATTTACTAACCCTTAATTATACCCCAAAGCAATTAGAGTTAAATGAGATATCTTTAAAAGCCAAAACACTATTATCTAAAAACAAAAACACTTTAAGTAATATTGTTGTAATATCTGATTTTTACAACATTAACTTGAACAATAAAATTGATTCTACGTTGTTTTTTGTTCAAAAAAAACTGGATAATATTAAGAACATTGTAATAGACTCTGTTTATGTGGATGATTTTGTGGATAATAATTTTCAATTAGTTGTAAACCTTTCTTCTAATGTAAATATAGAAAGTGTTCCTGTTTCTCTATTTAATGATAAAAAACTTATAGCAAAAGCCGCTGCTAAATTTTCCAAAAATAAATTTTCGCAAGTAACATTTACTATTCCTGCTAATCAAAAAATTGATGGAATAGTAAAAATCGAAGATAGTGGATTGACCTACGACAATACGTTTTATTTCAATATTGAGGAAACAGAAAAAATAAAAGTAATTTCGATTTCTGAGGATGCTACTGACAACGATTATCTTTCTCGCATTTATAGCAATGATGAATTTGTTTTTAAGGCTACCACACTTAAAACCCTAAATTATAGTAGTATTGATGAGCAAAATTTAATTGTAATTAACGAACTTTCTAGTATTCCCAATTCTTTGAGTCAGGTTTTAAAATCATTTTATGCTAATGGAGGAAATATTGTTCTAATCCCAAGTATAAAAGCAGATTTGACCTCTTACAACAATTTTATGGCTGGACTTGCCCAGATAAAATATGGCAAAAAAATAAACAAGGAACATGGCATAACTAATGTTAATTTTAGTCACTCACTTTATAAAAACGTTTTCACATCCAAGGTTACTAATTTTCAATATCCAAAGGTATCTTCATATTATACCATTAACACTATTATACCAACTGTGCTTTCTTTCGAGAATAAAGCTCCATTTTTGTTAGGTAATAATGGTTTATATTTTTTTACAGCATCAATTTCTAAAGAGAATTCTAGTTTTAAAAACTCACCACTTATAGTTCCTACTTTATATAATATTGGAAGAAATAGCCTTGCACTCCCAGCACTTTATGAAGTAATTGATAGTTCGGTGAGTATTGATATTCCTACTGTAGTTGAAAAGGACAACATATTAAAAGTAGTGAAAGATGATTATGAATTTATACCTATTCAACGATCATTTTCTAATAAAGTAAATTTGCTTTTTAGAGAAAATCCCACCACCGACGGTATTTTTTACATTAAGAAAAATATTGATACTATTAAAACTATAAGTTTTAATCATTTGAGAGAGGAAAGCAATTTAAACTATACAGATATACAAGCAATAGCTCCAAACCAATTTAAAAACTCTATAACAGATTTGTTTGAGGAGTTGAATAGAGATAATGCTATAAATGCGCTATGGAAATGGTTTGTAATAGCCGCTCTTTTATTTGTTTGTCTGGAGGTTTTAATTCAAAAAATTATTAAATAAAAAACTATTTAGAAAGTATAACATCATGGAAATACTACTAAAATCAGCCAAAATAATTAACGAGACTAATAAAGCCGTACATCTTAAAAAAAGAGATATTTTGATTAAGAATGGTACTATTGAAAAAATAGGAACTAAAATTGAAGCATCTTCTAAAGCAAAAGTTGTTTCATTAGAAAACTTGCACGTTTCACTTGGTTGGTTTGACAGTGGAATTTGTTTTGGAGAACCTGGTTATGAAGAAAGAGAAACCTTAGATAATGGTTTATTAACAGCCGCAAAAAGTGGTTTTACCGATGTTGTTCTTAACCCCAATAGTGTTCCTAACGTTGACAACAGTTCTGCTGTAACTTTTTTGATTAATGCATCAAAAAACCAAGTTACAAATTTACATCCGTTAGGTAGTTTAACCATGAAAGCTGAAGGGAAAGATTTAGCTGAAATGTTTGATATGAGTAATGCTGGTGCTGTTGGTTTCTACGATTTTAAACATCCAATATCTAATGCAAACCTTGTTAAAATTGCATTACAATATGCGCAAAATTTCAATGGCCTTGTTTATTCTTTTCCTCTAGATACCAAAATAGCAGGAAAAGGAGTTGTTAATGAAGGTGTTATTTCAACTAAATTGGGTTTAAAGGGAATACCCGCTTTAGCAGAAGAACTTCAAATAGCTCGCGATCTGTTCATTCTGGAATATACTGGCGGTAAACTTCATATTCCAACAATATCTACGGAAAAGTCTGTTAAGTTAATTGCAGACGCAAAGAAAAAGGGACTAAATGTTAGTTGTAGCGTTGCGATTCATAATTTAATTTTTACAGATGATGTTTTGGAAGCTTTTGATACTAATAACAAGGTGTTACCTCCATTACGAACGTCAAAAGATGTAAAAGCCCTTATTAAAGGGGTAAAAGATGGAATTATTGATTTTGTTACATCGGATCATATTCCTATGAATATCGAAAACAAACGAGTAGAGTTTGATAATGCGGCATACGGAACTATTGGTTTAGAAAGTGCTTTTGGAGCGTTACAATCTATTTTTGATATGGAAACCTCAATAGGTTTGCTAACTAAAGGGCGTGAGCGTTATGGTATAGAAAGTCAAGAGTTAAAAGAAGGCGAAAAGGCCAATATCACGCTTTTTAACCCTGATTATGAATATAATTTTGATACCTTAGATATTAGTTCAACTTCAAAAAATAGTATGTTTTTGAACAAAGGATTAAAAGGAAAAGTGTATGGGGTTATTCTTGGAAATAAAAAGGTTTTATAATTTCAGTTTAGATTACGCAAAACTTTTCAAAAATATATACCTTGCTTAAAATTTAGGAACCCATGCAAGAAGGAAAAACTACCGCTATAATATCTTATATGACTATTGTTGGAGCTATTATTGCCATGACAATGAACCGAGAACCTAAAAATGAATTTGCACGTTTTCATACAAGACAGGCTTTTGGATTACATTTAATGTTTCATGCTTTTGCTTTGTTTTCCAGTGTTTGGTATAACCAATATGGACTCTATGGACTTTACTTGTGTTATATTGTTTTATGGGTTTATGGATTTATTGGAGCTCTTGGTTATAAAAAACAACTTGTACCTGTTTTAGGACCTTATTTTCAAAAATGGTTTACGTTTATTCAATAATATGACAACTGCGCAACTTTCTTTAGAACACATTATTAAACCATCGTCTATCACCAATGGTAAAGCCCCTGTATTATTTATGTTTCATGGGTATGGAAGTAATGAAGAAGATTTATTTTCATTTGCTCCTGAACTAGATGATAAGCTATGTGTTATTTCGGTACAGGCACCCTACCCTATGCAACCTTTTGGGCATGCGTGGTATGCAATAAATTTTGATGATGTACATGGCAAGTGGAGTGATGATAAACAAGCTATTGAATCTCGAGATAAAATCGTAAAATTTATTGATGAAGCATGCAATGCATATGGTTTGGATGGGAACAATGTTACTTTACTTGGTTTTAGTCAAGGCACCATTTTGAGTTATGCTGTTGCACTTTCTTATCCAGAAAAAATTAGAAATGTGGTTGCTCTAAGTGGCTACATTAATGAGGGTATTATAGCGCCTAATTACAAGGTAAAAAATCACTCTTCCCTAAATATTTATGCATCCCATGGTCAAGTTGATCAGGTGATTCCTCCTGAATGGGCTCAAAAAGCTCCTGACATTTTAAAAAGTTTGAGAATAAATTATGTTTACGAAGAGTTTCCCGTGGGTCATGGTGTAGCTCCGCAAAATTTTTACTCATTTAAAAAGTGGTTAGAAGATAAAATTTAATTGCTTCTAGTATAAAGTAAGTGATCCATAAGGGTAAAATCTACAGATAGGTCATCTTTTAATTCATATTTAATTAAAATTTCACCCCAATATTTACCATCAGAAAAATCGGCTATAATCCACTTATGATTTAGGATTTTTATTTTGTTGATTTTAAATGAGTTTTCCATGCCTTCATAAGGCACCAAAGGATTATCTCCTTTTTTTTCGTTGGTTTCTAACAGCTTATCAGCAATATATTCGTTTGGGTTTTTAATATTTAAATGGTCATAATACGCTAAAGCATCATCATTGTTCTCAAGTGAGAAATATTGCATTTCTAAAGCTTTCAGCTGCGCTCCTTGTACAGAATCTTGAAGTGTAATTATCTCATTCTTAAGCTTACCTATAGTGGTATTCGTAGATTTAGCAAGATTTCCACTGCTAACAAACAGATACAGACAAACCAATGAAACAAAAGCAAATAAGTATATAAATATTTTGTTTTTCATAAAACTATAATTCTAGAACTAAATTATCATATGCCAAATGTACATTTTTTGGAAGTTTTTTCTCAACCTCTTCATGAAAACCTAACAAATGACTTATATGTGTGAAATACGCCTTATGTGGTTTTATTTTCTCAACAAGAGCTAAAGCTTCTACCAAATTTAAATGAGAATGATGAGGCTCTTCTCTAAGGGCATTTATTACTAAAACATTTGAATGCTTTATCTTTTCAATTTCCACATCACTAATTGTTTTAACATCGGTTAAATAGGTGAAGTTTTGTATTCGATAACCAAATATTTCCAGTCTATTATGCAAAACTTCTACTGGTGTGATAACCTCATTACCAATAGTAAACGGATTGTTGTTTTTTACTTCATTGATTTGAACAGCTGGAGCTCCAGGATAGCGATGTTCATCGGCAAATATATAGTCAAAACGCTTTTTTAACGAGCTTAAAACACGTTCATGGGCATATATAGGAATATCTCCCTGTCTAAAGAAAAAAGGGCGAATATCATCGATTCCGGCAGTATGATCTGCATGCTCATGGGTAAACAATATTCCGTCTAATTTTGTGATATTATTAGAAAGCATTTGCTGTCTAAAATCTGGACCACAATCAATTACATAATTATACTTATCCCAAGAAATAAGTACGGAACTTCGTAATCTTTTATCCTTAGTGTTAGTACTTAAACATACAGGATGTTCACTTCCAATAACCGGAATGCCTTGCGATGTACCAGTGCCCAAAAAAGTAACTTTCAAATGCGAATTGATTTAATTCAAATTTATAACATATTTGTTTACTTAGTAAAGGAATCTCACTACTTTTGTTAAAAGCAAACATAAAATCATACTATGTCCTCAGTACTTAAGAAAAAGGAGTCAGTATTTGAAAACATACCTTCAATAAAAGCAAAAACACTAAGGATTAATTTAAATCCGGATATCTACGGGACATTTGCCGAAATAGGTGCTGGACAAGAAACCGCTAGACATTTTTTTAGGTCAGGTGGTGCTTCTGGTACCATAGCTAAAGCAATGAGTGCTTATGATAAGGATTTTAGTGATGCCATATATGGAGCGGAAGCAGACGGTCGTTACGTATCTCAGGCGCGTTTAAAAACAATGCTTGAGCACGAAATGCGTTTAATGGAAGAACGTATTAGTAGACAAAATAATCCTGATCGATTGTTTTTTTCTTATGCTAATACGGTGGCTACAATTGATTTTTCGAAAAGATATAAAGGGCACGGTTGGGTAGGAATTCGTTTTGAGCTAGAACCCAATCAAAAAGAGTATGATGAAATTGTACTTCATATTCGTTTTAAGCAAAATGAAGCTCGTCTACAGCAAGAAACCTTGGGAATTTTAGGAGTGAATCTTATTTATGGAGCTTTTTATAAGTATCATAAACCTAAAAATTTATTAAGATATCTTTACGACCATATAGATAAGGACACTGTAGAGATTGATATGGTTAACTTCTCAGGACCAAATTTTAAAAATGTAGATAATAGATTAATGAGCTTGCAGCTTATTAAAAACGATATGACAGATGCTGTTATGTTTGGACCTGACGGAAATAACTTGCTTCCTGCTGCCGTATTATACAAAAAGAACATTCTTGCCCTTAGAGGTAGTTTTAGACCTGTTACGAAGGTTAACGTGGATATGTTTCAAAAATCTCTAGATATTTTTATTAGAGATCAAACTGTTGAAGAGGAAAAAACCATTGTTGTTTTTGAAATTACGTTAGCGAATTTAAGAGCTGGGTCTGGTGAAATAGATGAGCAGGATTTTATGGATCGGGCTGAATTATTATGCTCTTTGGGTCATTCTGTAATGATTTCTAAATTCCAAGAATATTATAAGTTAGTTGAGTATTTTAATAATTATACCAAAGCTCGGATTGGTTTAACCATGGGAGTTAATAATTTGGTTGACATTTTTGATGAAAAATACTATAGAGAGTTAAGTGGAGGTATATTGGAAGCCTTTGGTAAACTTTTCTTTAAAGACCTTCAAGTATACTTATATCCCATGAAAAATGCGGAGACTGGACAAATCATGACCAGTAATAATGTTAAGGTACATCCAAGAATGAAGGAACTTTATAAGTTTTTTAAGTATAATGGAAAAGTAATGGATATTATAGATTATGACCCAGATATTATGCACATATTCTCTAGGGATGTATTGAAAAAAATTACCAAAGGAGAAGACGGATGGGAAGAAATGCTGCCAGAAGGGATTGCGGAGATAATAAAAGAAAGAAATTTGTTTACTAAGAAAACCGAAATTGAGGTAAAAAGTAGCTCAAAAAAATAATTCTATATAAAAAAGGGTTAGTAATTACTAACCCTTTTAATTTTACTTATACTTGTATGTTATCACTTTTTGAACACCAATTCCTTCAACAGGAAGAAACACTCCTCTACCTCTATTAGTTTCATCTCCACCTAATCTACGTCCTTTAATCCAATTTCCTTCGTAATCGATATATTCATCTACTGTGCCAATACCTGCTTTTTCTTTTTCATTTATTGATTCAAAACTAATCACGGCCTTGCTACCAGTAATTGAAAACTCATTATCACCAGTTCTTATAATAATGCCATAGGCGTCTTCAACTCTATAAGTGCCTCTTCTCTTATATAATTCTGCTTTTACCATATATTTCCCCATTTTAAACTCAACAAAAGGTTTTTCCGAGCTAAGCAAAAATGCAATCATTTTATCCTTATTACCTTGATTCTTGTTAATATCCTTGGATAAATAATTTACAGCGCTATACATTTCAGCCAATAAAGGTTCTTCTTTTGGATTAACCCTATCTATTCCAAAGGGAGCAACACCTAATGTATTGTAGTTTCCAATTGCATATAACATATAAGCAACATATTCCGGTTTTGTCCACCAGGTCTCAGGAATAAATAGAGGATCTCCTTGAGATGTATATGCATTGCACCATTTAACAAAATCACCTCCATAAATATCAGGGCTTATAAAATCTATATCCGGAGCGCCGGCCTTCCATATATCTTTCACTCTAGGTAAAGGGCCACCAGTTGGAAAACCTCCTGGGTTTGGTCTATCCTCATATTCTAACCAGGCATTAACGAACATGGGTAAATTATACTCGTTTTTGCCAGCTTTAGCAACGTAATTCATATAAGTGGCGTAATGCCAAGAGGTAAAAACTAAATCTGTCCAAACACTGGAGCCAAAAATTTGCGACCAACTTCCTGACTTTTTATTCCCAGTAGATGCCCATAATTCCTTTAATTGAGGCATTAACTTCTTTTCATTTTTAACAAGGTAATCTATTAAATCTTTTGGAACCTCATTATTAAATAGCTTGTTTGCAATGGTAGAACGATCTCTGGAGTCACCTAGTAAGCCTACTTCATTCTCCACTTGAACCATAATTACTGTTCTATGACTGCTATCAATTTTTTTAATATATTTCATTAATGCTGCAAAAGCTTTGGCGTCAGCATTTCTCGCTTCCATGCTAAATGGTGATACTACTTCTACACTACCACTTTTTTTTGTTTTGCTTCTTGGAAAACGTTTATAGTCCTTTTTCACCCATAATGGTGTATAGCTAGACATTCCATTTTTCCATGACCCAAACCATAATGGTATTACTTTAATATTTTTTTCACGAGCTCCTTTTAATACTGCGTCCACGATGGAGAAATCAAACTTACCCTCTTCAGGTTCTATCATTTCCCATGAAATAGCCACTAGAGCAGTATTTACATTTAAGTCTTCCATTTGACTCCAAACAGAACCATCGTAATCCATGTTTTTACTACTATCATTACCGAGACTACCATTTACCATGGTATATTTTTTACGAGGATATGGCTTTGAAGTAGAATACATATGATTAATGCTTCCACTCACGGAATTTGAGAATTCTCCTCCTAAGATTAAAAAAGGTTTGTCATCAACAATTAGTTGAGTTTTGTTTAGCTCTTTTTTTAGATAAGGTATAGTTTGAGATAACCCTGTATAAAATGTTAATGTTAAAAAAAATATGTTTACTGAAATTGAAAAATATTTTTCAGAAGAAGTCATTGTTTATAAGGTGTTACATATGAAGTGATGAATAAAAATAACAAACTAATTTTATAATTCTATACCTTATATTATCCTTTTAATAAACAATAAAACTAGCATTGTATTGGGAAGAAACATATCACTAGCAGAAAATATTTTACGGTTAAATAATGATAAAATTAGTTTTCGTTGGACAATAACGGAGTATTCATCCAATAATCTAAGTTCCCAGAAACATTACTTACGTTATTATTATAAATGGGTTTGTTTAAATCCATAAATTGTTCATTTAATGGAAGTTTACCTTTCCTGCTAATTTGTTGAACAAAAAACTCTCTGTGCTGATAATAATTTTTTCTCTTTCTTTGATGAATAAGGTTCCCGCTATTGCTATAAATATCTCGAACTTTTACATCTAAAAGCTGCAATAGTTCATTCTTTTTTCCTGAGACTTTGAGGAAAGATTCTATCATTTTTTCTAATTCTTCTTCATTTAGGTCGGGGTGTAAAAACACGGCATTTTTCTTTAAATCTAGATCAATTGATTTTAAATTTAGTGTTTTGTTTTTATACTTAACCAAGTAGTTGTCTTTTAGATGGACACTTAAACTTTCAGGTTGCTGATTAAATTTAACTTCAATACATTTTCTTTTAATATTAACAACAACATCCAATACTTTAAATATAGGTGGTAGCACTAATTCAAAGTTATTTTGAAAGGATATATAGTTTAAATACATTTTATCATCAACCCTTCTATATTCAGTAATTACTTTAAAAATTAACTGTTCATCAATCTCTTTCCTTGTTTTAGTTTTAATAAAATTTCCTGTCTGCTTTTTAGTTTTGTCATTAATATTATACATTGAATATTCCATGTTATGGATGGCAAAATCTTTTTTAGATATATATAATTTCCCTTTAACTTTAAAGTTCTTATGACTTTTTTGAAAATGAATTACATATAATTGCTCACCGTTAACGGATATTGAATTATGTAAAAAGAAAGTATGATTGCTAACAAAATCCAACTTCATTATATCAACAAAGTTGTAAGACCCAATCCTATAATTTCTTATGGCATCATGGGCTCTCAGTATAATAAATTCGTTACCACCATACCCGTTTATATAAGCGTTTTTAATAGTTTTTTGTCCAGTACTGTAATTATAACCTTGACGTGATAAAGAATCTATTTTGAAATCATCATTTGATTTATATTCTCTAAGCAGAACTTTAATGGTTTCAAAATCTTTTGAATTAAAACCGCCATCAAAAACTTCCAATAAAGCTTCATTTAAATTCACATACATGTCTTCATCTAGCTGATAATCTCGATAATAGCCAGTTAAAGTAAATGGTGAAATTGAATAATTATTAGGAATTGCTTTTATAGCCTTTTTAACTATTCTTTTAGCATTAAGTTTTTTTTTGTCTTTAGCAATAACTATAGCCTCATTTAGAGAAATAGCTTCTTCCTTAAGTGTGATAATATTAATTTCATTTTGGGCTAACTCAGACATTTTTACTTCTAAACTTTCATATCCCAGAGATGAAATTGAAAGTACTATTTTCTTGTTCAAGTAACTCTTAGGAATTCTAAAATCCCCCTCTAAATTGGTAATTACTCCAATTGCTTTTTCTTTGAAGCGTATAGTGGCATATGGAATTGACTCTTGTGTATTAAAATCAACCAACTTCCCTGTGACGTAATTAACATCCTGGGAAAAAAGGACAAAAGAAGTGATTAAAAAAAAGAAGGTTATTCTTAAATTTTCCATTAAATCACTTTATATTTTTTATAAATCGAATTATTAAGAAAGCCATAGGAACTAATATGAGTAAATACCAAATACTAAAATTTTTACCCTCTATTTCGGTAATTGTAACTAAACTATTGACCGAAGGATTTTCTAAAACTTGTTTTTTTCCTCCAGGCCAGACTACTAATATTTCATCAATTGTTTCAATACTAGCCAGTCCAAAATGAGCAATAACGGAATTTTGTGACATGTGGCTGGAGTTTCCTCCATCAATTTCTCTTATTAAATGTTTGTCACCTGCAAAGACTTCTATTCTAGCCCCTATTCCATTAGTATCCGATTTGTTTCCTTTTAGTTCAACCTTTAACCAATTCCCCTTTTCGTTATCATTTCTAAACAATTTGGTAATTGAGGGAGCTCGATAACTATATATTGGTTTTTGATTAACTACTAATAAATCTAAATCTCCATCATTATCCATATCAAAAGTAACCGAACCACGACCAATTCCAGGATCATTAACACCTATAAAGCTTGCTTTTTCTGTAAACATCGCTTCATTATTTTCATAATAAAAATTAGCCATTGGAGCGCAATTTGGATTTAAGTCACCGTTAGACACGTATAAATCCAAGTCCAAATCATGATCAAAGTCGGCAAAATTGGCTCCCCAGCTTATTGCAAAATTGTAGGCACTTTTTTCCTTTGCTACATTAACAAAAGGATTTTCTTTACCCTGATTGTGCATTAAAAAATTAAACTTAATATTGGTTATAAAGTAATCAAGAAGCCCATCAGAATCAAAGTCTCCCACGGCAGCCCCCATGGCGTTTATCTTTAAATCCATTTCATGTTGCTTACTTACGTCTTTAAATCCATTCCATAAGGACCTATTCTCGTATAAAAAATTGGGAATAGCTTTGTAACCAAAATCGTTGTTGACAATTATATCTTGATTTCCGTCATTATTATAATCTGTAAATACGCCTCCAAAACCGAAGCCTTTGTGCCCTAAATTGTATTCTTCATATTCATTATTAAAATATTTCCCCTCTTTATTAATAAAAAGGTAATCTTTTGATGTTTGATTAGCACTTGCAATAGTGGCATCTTTTAAAATTCCAAGTTTACCCGTAAACTCAACAAAATAATTTCCAACATATAAATCTGGGTAGCCATCTGCGTTTACGTCTCCAAAACTTGCTCCTGTGCTGAAAGAATTAAATTCGTCTAAACCGAATTGGGAAGTACCATCCTTAAAAGTTAAATCACCATTATTCAAAAATAAGAGGTTTTTAGCCCTAGGTATTACAGAAGTGCTATCCAAGGTATTTATGGTAGTGATAAATAAATCTCTAAATCCGTCTTTATTTACATCTGCACTAACCGCAGCTTGAGTAACATAATTTTTGGTTATTTCTAAGCCAGAGTTTTGAAATATATTTTTAAATGTCCCGTCTCCATTATTTAGATACAAAACATCTTCTGCAGTTCCGCTTGTAATAAACAAATCTTCAAAACCATCGTTATTAATATCAAAGACGACAGCGCCACCTCCAAACGTGCCTTCATAAACAATAAATTGATGATCAATTCCTGATTCCTGAGTAACGTCTGTAAATCCATTCTGAGCATAACTACCAACACTCAAAAAAAATAAAACAAGTATAAAACAACGATGCATACTGACTATTTTGCGTACCAATTTAAATTAACTACATTTTGAGCTATTTTGGCTCCTTCTTCTAAACCTATTTTATTATCCTGCGCAGTGTGTATTCCGCCATAAAAACGAGAATCAGCAGTTTCTTGAGCAACTTCTTTAAAGGAATTGAAATGACGAATAACAAAATCGGTATCTCTTACTTCATCTCGTTCTCTACCTTCATGAGCCTTATCTATTATACTAAAATTTTCTCCAAATTCATTTTCTAAAACTGCGGCCGATGATCCCGCATTTATAGCATGACCTGATGGAAAGCAAGGAAAAGGAGGGTCTGGCCAAAAAGATTCCCATTCTTTATCTATATATTGAGGAATAAAGGTATTAGGTCTTTCAGAAAAGAAATGATATTTCCATTTCCAACAATTAATAAAAGAATCAGCTACGGCAATACTAACTTTAGCATATACTTCTGCTATTTTCATTAACTCAGGTTTTGATTTTTCAATGGCAACGGTTGCTAAATAATATGAATGCCCTGGAGGAGTAAAAGTTACATCTGGGTCATCTCCCCACCAAATAGCAGCCTCTTTTTCTTCTTGAGTAAGTTCTAAATCTTTCTTATAAACTTCTAAAAACTCTTTATAATATGGGGACTCCGGAACCGTATCATAAGGAATCATATAGGGAGTTTCTAAATTCATATGTTCTTTTAAAAAAGTCCTGTTTTCTCCCCAATGAGGGTGTAATGGATAATGACTAAAAGACTGTGCAAACAGTGGAGGTTTCCATGAACCAGGTCTGTTCGGGTGCACCGCCTCTTTGTCAAAATTATAGAGATACCCCCTATGTCCTCCATCAGTTTTTGACCAATTAAAAATTGCCTCTGCCACAGATTTTCCATAAGATATTGAGCGATTAACGACCTCTCCATCTTGGTGAGAAAACAAAGTTTTTATTTCGTTTTCTAAAGAGTCAATTTTCATTTTATTTTCATCTGATGTTTGAACATAGATATTTTTGAGAATTGCAGCTTGACCAGCGTTTAATGCTAAAATCCAATTATATTCCTTTCCGTCAATTGGTTTTGGTAGATTAGATAATCCGTTTAACTGACCAGAAAGAGAATTGTGCGTATCATACCCATTCACAATAGATTCATACATGGTTAAACCTATATAACCAAATGCTCTAGAGGCAAATGTGGGCGAATTTGAAGGTGTATATTGTGTGATAAATAAACTCATTTTTGACCATTCAATAGCTACATCTTCTTTTGAAATAATATTATTTTTTCTAGTACAACCCATGATTATTATCCATACAAGGGTCATAGACCAAAATCTATAATTTTTAATTTTCATTCTTAATTAAGTTTATATGCTTTTAATTCATCGTTTTGAAGTCCAAGAAACAGTAAATTGTTTATTATAATACTACTACTTACTTCTCCTTTGACTTTAAAACCTGATTTTATTTGATTTATATATTCAAAATTACCCTTACCATCTCCAATAAGTAAAACACCATAATTAGCATCTGATTTTCCAAGTCGTAATTTATAGTGATTGTTATTTCCGAAGAGTAAAACATCATCATTGCCATCTGAATTAACATCTATTGTTTGGATGGTATTTATATTAGAAAACTGAGATTCTTTTGGTAAACCTGCCAGTTCATAAGAACCATCAGGGGTGCTTAAAAAAAGTGAGGTTACAGCATGATTCATTTTAAGTTTGTTTGATGTTTTTAGTTGCTCAGCACTTAAAACATCTTCGATTGTGGCCTGAGAATAACTATCGTAGGAACTAAACTTAGATCGTAAACTACCCAACTGCCCTAATAATTCTCCCCTGGTCAAATATGGATAACTTTTTCCTTGAACATAATAACAAAACAAAGGGTCCACCGCACCATTGTTGTCATAGTCACTAAAATACATTTCAGCCGGTTCTTTTTGGCTTACCTTAAATTGTGAATTATTACCGATATTACCAATTATAAAGTCTGGTTTACCATCCTTATTATAATCATTTGTATGTATAGTGTTCCACCAACCTTTATATTCAGTTTTGAAGTAATTATTAGTTTTATCAATAAGTTTGCTATTCTTATTAATGAAAACTTTTATCGGCATCCACTCCCCGACTAAAATCAAATCTTTTATAGCATCTCCATTAACATCAACCCAAATGGCATCCGTAATCATTCCAAGGTTCTTTACTTCTTTTAATATGCTATTAGTTTTGTTTATGAAGTTTCCTTTTCCATCATTTATTAAGAAAAAGCTTTCAGGAGTTTCAGGATATCTTCCAGGAATTACTCTTCCTCCAACAAACAAATCCATATATCCATCTTGATTTATATCGTTTTCAGCAACACATCCTTTACTTCCTTTTACATTTGGAATAGCATTTTTTGCTTTAGAAAAACCACCTTTTCCATCTCCATAATAAATTCTATCCTGCAAAAGTTCAGAATTTTGTTCATAATCATGGTATCCTCCGCTTGCAATATAAATATCTTGATTTCCATCTGAATTTGCGTCAAGAAAAGTGGCATCGCTATCTACAAACTCTTTATCTTTTTCAAAATCTTCGATGTGTATTTTTGAAAATTTATTATTCTCGGTTTGAAGATATATTTTGGAAGCTTGTCCTTTTTCTCCTCCAACAAACACATCTTCTTTCCCATCGTTATTTATATCTTCTTTTTTAACAATTGTACCCTGATGTGAAAATTCATTTAATAATAAAGGTTGTCTTTTAAAATCGTTAATTTCTAAACTAATATTCTTGTGAGATATTGGAGATTTAATTTCATTGAAAACAGTTGTAACACTGTTTTTCTTGTACTTAATAATACTAGCTTCGGATTCTTTTAAAGTAAGCAGCTGATTTGTATTAACTTGATATAAACTTTGTTGTTTACCAGTATTCCATAAAACATGAAGAGAGTCAACAACTTTAGTATTCCCTAAACCAAAATGAAGAATATTAGATACTGTAGATAAATACCCCCTAGTAGAAATTTGTTCAACGTTCTGCTGCATTCCATTATTGTACAAAATAACCTTGGAGCCAATACCACTGGTATTTTTATCTACTCCTTCTAATTTTATTTTTAGATAACTGCTATTGGATAAAGGAGATTTATTTTCATAAATAAATGCAGGTTTATTTATGTTATTAACAATTAAATCTAAATCACCATCATTATCCAAATCAGCATAGGCAGCGCCATTACTATTGGATGCTTCGTCCATACCAAAATCTAATGTTTTATCTCTAAAGCTAATTCCTTTATTATTGATAAACATATAGTTATGAATATCAGAAGAAGGCATTTTTTTTATTATTTCAAGAACGTCCTCTCTTTTTAATCTACCCTTGGATTGGACATAATTTTCCATATAATTAATAAAATCTAAATTGGTATAATCTCTAAAATAACCATTAGATACATATAAATCTTTCCATCCATCATTATTAAAATCTGCAAAAAGAGGAGCCCAACTCCAATCTGTATTTGATATTCCTGCAAATTGACCAATTTCACTGAACGTACCATTTCCATTATTTAACTGAAGCATATTACGCATATATTGTGAATGGAAACCGCTTCTAATATTTAGATCGAATTTTTCATAGTTATCTGGCGCTAGTAATAATTTTTGGCGTTGATTATCTTCAGGAAGCATATCCAATGTGAAAATATCTTGCCAACCATCATTATTAATATCAACAATGTTATTTCCCATTGAAAAATGACTGATATGCCCCATGCTTTCAGCAATTTTATCAGAAAACGTACCATCTTTATTGTTAATGTATAGGTAATCTGGTATGGTATAGTCATTTGACACATAAAAATCTACCCAGCCATCATTGTTAACATCACTAATGCACAAACCAAGTCCGTAACTTAATGAAGAACCGCTAATTCCGGATTTTTCCGTAATATCCTGAAATATTCCATTATTTTGTTCATATAAACGTAAGCCACGTAAGGAATCACTAATTTTTAAAGTTTTAGCTGTTGTTATTTCATTTAAAACTGGTAAAGATTTTGGATTATGATTTAGCAAAAGTGCATCTAAGTCCCCATCATGATCATAATCAAAAAAATGAGCCTGATTACTAAATGCAGCACTGGCAAGTCCGTATTTTTCACTTTCGTCCTCAAAGTAAGGAATACCATTTTTATTACCTTGGTTTATAAATAGTTGATTTTTTCTTTTAGCTTCTGGTAGCGCTCCTGAATAACAAACGTAGATATCCAATTTACCATCTCCGTTTACATCAACCGAAGTAACACCAGTTTTCCATGGGCCTTTTCTTCCGGAGGTATTAGATACTCTGGTAACATCTTTAAACCTAAAATTACCTTGATTTAGATAAAGTTTGTTTTCTTCTAAATTAGAAGTGAAATAAAGATCTATTTTGTTGTCATTATTGAAATCGCCAACTGCTACTCCTCCCCCATTGTATAAATACTCATACATTAAAACATTTACATTCATGTTTTCTTGCAAGCGGTTTTCAAAATAAACATTTGTAGAATCAGAAGATTGAAGTGCAAATAACTTGACTTTCGGATTCTTTTCTTTTTCTGAATTGGTGTTTTTTTCTTTATGATTGCAACTAGATTGTAATCCTAGAAAGATGAATGGAATTATCCAAAAGAGGCATTTATTCTTAATTTTCATATACATACAATGTAAAAAAATCTACCCTAAAAGAGGGTAGATTTTACTAAAAAAACTAACATAATCTCAAACTATATTAATAACCTGGATTCTGTACGAGTAAAGAGTTTCTATTTATTTCATTTCTGCTTATAACTCTATAATACATTTTGTCATCCCATGTTCTTGTTTCGGTATCTGTATTATCAACTACAGTGTACGTATAATCATATACGGACTTATCATGAAAATAAGGAGAATGTGGAGTTGCGCCTGCTTTTAAGGTTGCATCAGTAGACATAACTTTAATTCCTCTACCTAATGTCTGATCAGCAATCATCCAACGTCTCGTATCAAAATAACGTTGTTCTTCATATGCCATTTCTACCCTTCTCTCATTTCTGTACCTGTCGACCAAATCTGAACCTGAATCAGCTATTGCTGGCATACCAACTCTATATCTAATTTTATTAAGCCAAGCTACAGCCTCTGCTTCATCTCCAGTTTCTATACAGGCTTCAACATAATTTAATACAACCTCGGTATATCTAATAAAAGGCCAAGGAACAACCTGAGCTCCTGATTGATTATCAATTACTGCCGGATCTGGATCAATATATTTTCTAACATAGTATCCTGTTCTACTTCCATTCCAATCTTCCACTGGAGATTGTCTAGTATCAACTCCAGCGATTTTACCTCCTGCACCATCATCATATTGACCTGTTTGTACTTGATCTTTTTCATCATAAGAAACTACATCAGAAGGACGTGGTTTCCAATCAGCACCATCAAATAAAACAGTTGCATATAATCTTGGATCTCTATCTGCATAAGGATCAGCAGCATGAGTCGGATTGTTCCAATCGAACTTAGAACCATCCATCATTTCATAATCATCAACTAATAATTGAATAGGAGTATTTCCTGCCCAGTTATGATATCCATTGGGTCCATTATTAATCCCTTGATGGATTCCTCCAAGTGGCCAAGAACTTTCTTCACCCGGCTGTGTGTACAATGGTGAATGCGTACGTTCCCATATTAATTCACTCTTACCTGCAGGGTCAGCAGCGTTACTACCACCACCCATAGCTATTGCGTTGTAATTAGCTCTACCTTCTTCAGCTGAAACTGGAGCACTTAAATCTAATTTGTAACCAGTAGATGCATCCAATACAGCTTTTGCCGCAGTTTTAGCTAAATTCCATCTATCTGACTGACTACCAGACGTGTAAGCTACTAACTCTATATTAGAATAACTAGCCAGTACAGAGGAATTTGCTGTGGCTGTAGTAGCATCATGTAAATCACTTGCTGCATATAAAAGCACTCTTGCTTTTAAAGCCATAGCAGCTAGTTTACTAGCTCTACCATCAGTTAACTCCTTGCCATCTAATAAACTTGCAGCAGCCTCTAAGTCACTAACAATGAAGTTTACATTTTCCTCATAGGTGTTTCTAGCTATACTGTAATCTTCACCTAAACCGTAAGTTCTATCAATAATTGGAACACCACCGTAATACCTCAATAATTGATGATAGTAATATGCTCTTAAAAATCTAGCTTCACCAAGTAATCTATCTTTAAGTTCTGCATCATCAAATGTAGCTTCTGGCAATTGTTCAATAGCAATATTAGCATCTCTAATAACCGTATACAGTTCCCCCCAAGTTGGAATTATTCTTGTGTTTCCAAGATTGGAAGGAGATGAAGTCCCTTCGTTCAACACATTAATATCTCTACCTGCATGGGTAAACATAGCCTCGTCCGTTAGGGAAGCAAGACTCTCTTCTTCAAAACCTGCATTACCCAAAGCAGAATATATGTTAAAAACAAATGCCTGTGATAGTGCGGGATCTGCCCAAGTAACATCTGATGCAATACTCCTGTCTTTAGGCTGAGTATTCAAAAAATCTTCACTACAAGAAACTATAGTAGCAAACATTATCATCAATAATAAAATTTTTTCTTTCATAACCAATTTTTAAAATGTTAAAGTAAATCCAGTATTGATAACTCTAGCTTGTGGATAAAATCTTCCATTACTAGCATTAGCTTCTGGATCATAGATATCGTTTTTAGCAAAAGTTAAAAGGTTTAAACCACTTACATAAACTTTGAAATTAGATAAACCAAAAGGCTCAACTAGTTTTGAAGGAAAGTTATATGCTAATTGGATATTCTTAAGTCTCACATAATCCTTACTAAATAAATAGTATGAATTGTTACCAAATGACCCTGCATTTGAAGTTCCAGTGTAGTATGTATCCGCTCTACTGGCTAATCTAGGGTGTACACTACTAGGATTATCTACACTCCATCTGTTGTCATGACTATATTTTAAATAGTTTCCAATGTCTCCAGATTCAGTATAAATTCTTAATGAAGCACCTGTTGCTCCTTGAAGTAACATAGAAAAGTCAAAATTCTTGTAAGACGCATTAAATGTTGCTCCAAAGTTAAATGTTGGAGTAGTATTTTCGTCTAAACGAACCTGATCATCTCCGTTTATAATACCATTATTATCATAATCTTTAAATTTCATATCACCAGGTCTTAACTCAGAAGTAACTTCGCTATAATCCAAAGTGTTCGCTGCAATATCAGCTTCATCTATAAAAACTCCGTCTGACATGTAAACAAAGTGACTTCTGATTGGCTTTCCTTCTTGTCTTTGATAGTCAGGTGCGCCTGGTACTTCATCCATAAAATCAACAGTGTTTTTAGCTACACCACCGTTAATTCCAGCATCCCATTGAAATCCATCAGGGTTACCTCCAAAATAATTAAGGGAAAACTCAAATCCTTTGTTAGTTACTTTTCCAGCATTTACAGGAGGAAGTCTAGAAACAATTCCAGAAGATTCTGGAGTAGACCCCGTATTTTGAATCAAAATCTGCTCTCTTTTGTTTACAAAATACTCAAACGTAAAAGCCAAACTATTATCAAACAAATATGTATCTAAACCAAGGTTAATATTTTTGGCTCTTTCCCATGTAAAATCTGGATTAGCCAAAGTACTTTCCAATAGTGTAGTTTGTACCGCTCCATCAATTGGAAATCTTCCGTAATTATATAATGATAAGTATCCAAAATCAATTCTTTCTTCGTCATCAATAACACCGTTGTTATTGCTATCGAAAGCAACCTGATCATTCCCCATTTCACCATAAGATCCTCTTAATTTTAATGAGTTAACAAAATCTACATTGAAAAAGTCTTCATTGGATATATTCCATCCAGCAAGAACACCTGGGAAAAATCCAAAACGATCATTGTTAGGAAAAATAAATGAACCATCATATCTCCAGATAAACTCAGCTAAATACTTTTCTTTATAATTATATTGGAAACGACCATAATAACCCAATCTGTTTCTATCAAATGCACCTCCATTAGCAGTTTGTCCATCTTCCCCACCAACATTGAGTTGATCCAATAAAGGAGATAAAAAATCTCTTCTACTAGCATTAATATATTCTATGGATGATCTTTCTTGAGTAATACCAGCCAAAACATTTATGGTATGATCACCGAAAGTTTTATCATAATTTAACAATCCAGTTAAATTGATGTTTAAGATATTACTTGACTCTTGAAGCAATCTAGCGCTTGTAAAATTAGATCTTACGGCACCATCTAAAACAACCTCACCAGTATTTATATAGTTATCACGATCTAGAAAATATAGTTGCCATGGTGTTTCCCATAACTTTCTTCTAGCCTGACTTTGGTCAACACCAGCAAGTAATGTTACCTTTAAACCTTCAATCCATGGGTTTTTAATATCTACAGACCCTGTAAACTGTAAATAATCCGTAAGTCTACTATCATAACCGGTTGCATTAGTAGAAATTACAACAGGTTGTTGACCATTTTCAATATCTGGTCCTGGAAGTCCGTTTGGCCATACTGCTACATCAGTTGGTTTACCCCTCATAATCATCCTGAAAATTGCATCGGCTTCTTCTGTTGGTAGTCGACGATCTTCCTTTCTATAAGCAAATCCTAATTTTGAACTTATATAATCATTTACCTTAACATCAGTATTAATTCTAAAATCATACTGTTGGTATCTAGTACCTGAGTTTTTATAATACGCATCTTGATCAGAATACCCTAAAGAAGAATAATATTTAATAGCTTCTGACCCACCGCTAATAGATAAATTATGTCTACTCTGATTTGCCCAATTTCTAAAAGTTTCATCAAACCAATCTGTATCAGGATATAAAATTGGGTCACTACCTGTTCTATAACCTTCAAGGGCTTCAGGGCTAAAACTCGCATTAATAACATCTGATCCAGCGCTTGTTGGAGTATAACTACCTTGAGTATTTAATGCATTAAAGGCATTTGACCACTCATTTGATGGTAAACTATATACCTGTAATTCATTTCTTATAGATGCATATTCAAAAGAGCTAGCTAATTCTGGAACACTAGATGGTTGGTTTATACCAAAGTCAGCGCTATATGTTATTTTTGGCTTTCCAATTCTACCTTGTTTAGTAGTAACAATAATAGCACCGTTTGCAGCTCTTGCCCCATAAATAGCTGCAGAAGCATCCTTTAATACTGAAATATTTTCAATATCATTAGAGTTTAAACGAGCAACTCCCCCATCTCTATCAGGAATACCATCAATAACAACTAAAGGACTGTTGTTACCTAAAGTGTTTGTACCCCTAATGTTAATAGAAGATTCATCGTTACCAGGCTCACCACTAGTTTGTATAATTACAACACCTGGCAAACGACCAGCCAAAGAATTAGAAACACTAATTGCTGGTGAAGATTCTAAAACAGCTCCTTTTACCGCTGTAACGGCACCAGTTACTGTTGCTTTTTTCTGAGTACCATAACCCACAACAACAACTTCATCTAACAAAGCTGTATCTTCTTGCATTGTGATGGTCATTTGACTTTGATTGTTTACTGGAACTTCAATAGTTTTATATCCAAGATAACTAACTACTAATATTGCATCTGAGGGTGCATCAAGTGTAAAGTTTCCATCAAAATCTGTTGCTGTACCAGTTGTTGAATTTTTAACAACAACACTTGCGCCAGGAACTGGAACACCATTTTCATCAATAACAATTCCCGTGATTGTTTCCTGTAGACTAGCGATTAAAATATCATTAATCTTAGCCGGAGTCAATGATAGAAGGTCTTGTTTCTCGTTTTTGTAAATAAGGCTTTCGATTTTTTCTTTAAGCTCTGGGTTGTTTTTAGGAAACAAAATAATTTGATTTCTTACAAATGAAAAATCAATTTCCGTATTGCTTAACAACATATCCAAGGCATCGTCTACAGAAACATTTTGCACCTTAACCGATGCTTTTCGATTAACATTTACAATACTACTATTGTAGAAAAAACTGTAATCACTTTTGTTTTCAATTTCAGTTAGAATTTTCTTCAATTTAGCATTGGAAATGTCCAATGAAATACTTTGAGCGTTTAAGTCTGACGCAAAAACTTTAATCAAAGTAAAACATGTCAATACCATGTAAATTTTCATAATCCGGAATAATGGGATTTTTGAAAAAAAATTTGTCTTTTTTTTCATAATTTTGAGTTAGTTTAAGTTATTTACTTATTTAATTGAGCTAAATAATAGCCTAAAGGGGAAGTGTTACAGCACTTTCCCTTTTATTTTTGAATGTCTAGTGTTACATTATTGTTTTTTAGAGTTCCTTTTATAGGTGATGATAGTTCAAATAAATCTATTGCCTGTTCAATAGTTAAATTGTCAAAAGTTCCTTTAAATTTATAATCAAGAATTTCTTCAGACTTAACTTGAAAAGTTATATCATACATTCTTTCCAATCCTTTGATTACTTCTCTTAAAGGTGTTTCATCATAAATTAGTTTTCCGTCTTTCCATGAAACGTAATTTTCGGTATCTACTTTATCTATTATAAGTTGGTCATCATTTTTAACGTAGGTAGCTCGTTGTGATGGATAAAGAAATACAGTTTTATTGTCACTCCTTTCTACTACTTCTACTTTACCTGTAACTAATGTTGTTTCTATATTAGAATCCTCAGGATATGATTTCACATTAAAAGTTGTTCCTAAGACCTTAATATCCATACCCTCATTTGTTTTTACAATAAAGGGCATTTCTTTATTTTCTGTAACATCAAAAAAAGCTTCTCCTTTTAAAACAACCTCTCTAGTGGAACCAATAAAACTTGTTGGATACGATAAAGCACTATTAGAATTTACAGTAACAATTGTACCATCTGATAATACAACTTCTTTCTTTTCTCCTATCGAAGTTGTCACTAAAGTCATTTTATTCTCAACAACACTTTCTTTTTTAGCGTTATTATTTATTATAAACCCAATAGAAGCTAACATGGCAAACAAAGCAGCATACTTAAATAGCTTTATATAAATTTTTGGGTTCTTATTTCTTTTGTTAAAGTCACCTCCAATCATACTTGCTACATGTTTAGCTTTTTCTTTTTGGTATTCTTTTTGCAGTTTAGGATTTTTGAGCAAAGAATCAATGACATCCTTTTTTTTGGAATCGTCAAGGCGTCCTTCAACAAGCTTAGATATATCCTTTTTATTCATTTTAATTAACAGTCTTTTTTATATAGACGTATAATTTAAATGTATCCCCTACTCTAAATCTGTTTTTTTTAAAAAAAATCTTTAAAGCGTTTTTTTAATAGTCTTAGCGCTTTTGAAATGTGGTTTTCTATAGTCTTTGTGGAAATTTCTAAATCTTCAGCAATCTCTTTATGTTTTAAACCTTCTATTCTACTTTTTACGAATACCGTTCTGCATTTCTCTGGTAGTTTGCTTATTTCCATCATTATTTGAGCTTCAAGCTCTTTTTCTATAATTAAACTTGATGGATCATCAGATAAGGCATGTAAATTTAAAAGATTTTGTTGCTGTAACATATTAGACTCAATTGCTAATACATTTTTTTTTGTTCGTAAAAAGTCCAAACAACTGTTTCTGGTTACCTTATAAATGTAGCCTGTTATGTTTGAGACAGAGGAAAGTTTGTTTCTGTTTTTCCAGAGTTTAACAAAAACATCTTGAATAATCTCTTCAGCATCTTCTTTTGAGGAAATGTATGAATACGCAAAAATGTATAATTTTTGATAATATAAATCATATAAGACATCAAACAGTTCCTCATTCTGAGGCTGCTCAATCTTAATAGAATTAGCATTAACTGGAGATTCAAAAACCATTTTCAATTATGACGATTGTTCAATAATACGACCAAATATTGATTAATTTAAGATAATTTTAGCAGTTTTTTTTATAAAATCAAAAAAACTGCTAAAATTTCTTTCAAAATTAAATCAAAATTTCAGCCAATTTAAAGTCACAAAAAACTGGTTTTGATGCATTAAATTTCAGTATTCATGGGAGTTTGGAACATGAAATATTATTCCAATATTTGATCTGTATGATTTTTGGTTTTAACTTTATCTATAACTTTAAAAATTTTAGCTTCTTCGTCTATCAAAAAAGTTTTTCTGTGAATTCCGTCAAATTCTCGTCCCATAAACTTCTTTGGACCCCAAACGCCAAAAATGTTCAATACCGTATGATCTTCATCTGCTAAAAGCGGAAATGGAAAATTGTATTTATTTTTAAAATTAGATTGCCTCTTTTGCGAATCAGCACTAACTCCCAACAAAGAATAACCTTTTTCTTGTAGCAAACCGTAATTATCCCTTAGGTTACATGCTTCAACAGTGCATCCTGGAGTACTGGCCTTAGGATAGAAAAAAACTATTAATTTTTTTCCTTTATAATCTGATAAATTAATAATATTACCATCTTGATCCTTTCCTGAAAATTCAGGAACTTTATCTCCTACTTTAAGTGTTTTCATAAATTAAATTTTGAACAAATTAAATAAAAAAATGACTAAAGCCGAAAAGATACAATTTACCATTGACACCCTACAAGAGTTATACCCTACAATACCAATTCCTTTAGATCATAAAGACCCATATACCTTGTTAATTGCTGTGCTAATGTCTGCTCAAAGTACTGATGTCAGAGTTAATTTGATTACTCCATTGTTATTCGAAAAAGCCGATAATCCGTATGATATGGTAAAGTTATCTGTTGAAGAAATTCGAGAAATCATAAAACCTGTAGGTCTTTCTCCGATGAAAGCAAAAGGAATATATGGTTTATCCAAAATGCTTATTGAAAAATATAATGGTATTGTTCCGAAAGAGATAGAATTACTAGAGGAGTTCCCTGCGGTTGGGCACAAGACAGCTAGTGTTGTGGTCTCTCAAGCTTTTGGAATACCGGCATTTCCTGTTGATACTCATATTCATAGATTAATGTATAGATGGGGTTTTAGCAATGGTAAAAATGTGGTACAAACAGAGAAGGATGCAAAACGATTATTTCCAAAGGAATTATGGAATGATTTACATCTACAAATTATATGGTATGGAAGAGAATATTCTCCAGCAAGAGGGTGGAATCTAGAAAAAGACGTAATTACAAAAACTATTGGTAGAAAATCTGTTACCGACGGGTATTACAAAAACAAGAAAGCCCTATAAATAGGGCTTTTATATTTAATTTAATATGTTTACGAATTTCATGTTTTTGTGTTCAACAAAATAAACAGCTTTAGAATAGTTTACTAAAAACTGAATAGTTTCAGCACTAGCCTTAATACTTTTCGAAGATTTTTGGTAATCAGAGTAAATTTTTTCCATATTTATAGCATTGTTATAACAAGATAACGCAACCAAAAAGGAAATATTGTTAGTGTATTTTTTTTATGTTTCTAACTTGTTAAAACAATGTTATGTTTTTCAATAATTTTTCTAAGGTTAATTAAAGCGTAACGCATTCTTCCAAGTGCAGTATTTATACTAACACCGGTGTTTTCTGAAATTTCTTTAAAGCTCATGTCTTTATAAATACGCATTAACAAAACCTCTTTCTGATCGTCTGGTAATTCTTCAACCAATACTCTTAGGTCACTACTAATTTGATCTTTAATAATTTGTTTTTCAGCATTTAATTTATCATCACCAATTACAGAAAAGATATTAAAATCATCACTGCCTTCAAACATTGGCATTCTCTTATTTTTTCTAAAATAATCTATAATTAAATTGTGAGAAATTCTCATTACCCAAGGTAAAAACTTCCCCTCTTCACTATAATTACCTTTCTTTAATGTTTTTATTACTTTAATAAAGGTATCTTGAAAAATATCCTCGGTAACATCTCTATCTAAAACTTTGGAATAAATAAAACTAGTAATACGTTGATTATGCTTGTTTATTAAAATTTCAAGAGCTTTTTCGTCGCCGCTGATATAATCTCTTACTAATTCTGAATCTTCGATTTGTAATTCCATAGTGATACTTAATTTTTGGTTTAAGACTTAGGCCTGTTGTTAATGATTAATTAAATTGTGTGTTTGTTAATTATGATATAAAACTATGTAAAAGGCCTCCTGCACAAAAAAGTATGTTGTAAAACCCATATTTTTTGATGTGAAACCATCATTTTATATTTTTCAATACAATAAAGCTTAAAAATTATAGTTGCTGGAAGCTTGTAATGGAAGTAATGTTATGTGTAAAAAGAAACCCGCTATTCAAAAAGAATAGCGGGTTTCTACTATATTAATTATTGTAAGGAAGCTTTAGTTCATATTCGTTTCAAACTTTATACCTTGTGCCTCAGTTATATCTAAAGACTTAGAATAGTTAAGTAAAAACTGAATGGTTTCAGGTTTTGTTTTAACTAGCTTACATTTCTCTATATTTTTTTTAGCGTAAATTTTTTCCATAATACTTCGTTGTTGTTTCAATAATAGAACGCAGAAGCACTAAATGTAATAAAATCGTTCGACCTTTAGCAGATTAATTCGTTAAAACTATATTATTCTGGTCTACAAGCTTTCTTAAGTTAATTAAAGCATAACGCATTCTTCCAAGAGCAGTGTTAATACTTACGCCTGTGCACTCGGATATTTCTTTAAAACTCATATCTCTATACATGCGCATTGAAATAACCTCTTGTTGGTCTTCCGGAAGTTCTTTAATAAGTGTTGTTAGCTCAGAATCTATTTGTTTTTTTATTATTTGACCTTCAATGTTTAATTTTTCATCACTAATAAGCGCAAACAAATTCATACTATCTGCTCCCTTTAACATTGGCATTCTTTTATTTTTTCTGAAATGATCAATAATAAGGTTATGTGCAATTCTCATTACCCAAGGTAAAAATTTACCTTCTTCATTATAAGCTCCTCTTTTAAGTGTTCTTATAACTTTCATAAAAGTATCCTGAAAAATATCTTCAGTAACCTCACGGTCACCAACTTTTGAATATATAAATCCTGTAAGACGTTGGTTATGTTTGTTCAGTAATGTTTCCAGAGCTCTTTCATCTCCGTTAATATAATTCTTAACTAATACTGAATCATCGAGTTGTAGTTGTTTCATAGCTTTACTTTTTAAGGTTAAAATAGAGACCTTATTATACAATAAGACCTAGTGGGGTTACTATTCTAAATTTTTAAAAAGTAATTTTACGCTATAGGCTTTCCTCGATTTGTTATGTTACAAATATATATAAAATTAAATATGTTTTAAAAAAATGTTTAAAATGATGTTTGATTAGATCTATGTTACAATCAAATTACGATGAAAAGAAAATAGGTATTGTATCTTTGTATATCTATTCACTATTATGACAAAACTTGCTGATATAAACCCCAAGGAAAATATTATTATAAAGGGAGCTCAACTTCATAATTTAAAAAATATTGATGTTGTAATACCTCGCAATAAATTAGTGGTAATCACAGGATTATCTGGGTCAGGAAAGTCTAGTTTAGCCTTTGACACGTTATATGCCGAAGGACAACGAAGATATGTTGAAAGTCTTTCTTCCTATGCAAGACAATTTTTAGGTAAGTTAAACAAACCAAAAGTTGATTACATTAAGGGAATAGCCCCTGCTATTGCTATTGAACAAAAAGTGAATTCTACTAACCCTAGATCTACGGTAGGTACTACAACTGAGATATATGATTATCTTAAATTATTGTATGCCCGTATTGGAAAAACCATATCTCCAGTTTCTGGTAAGGAAGTTAAGAAACACACAGTTTCTGATGTTGTAAATCATGTCAAAACTTATGATGATAATACAAAACTTTTACTTCTTGCTCCTATTGTTATACGTGAAGATAGAGATACATTGAAATCGCTGGAGTTACTATCAAAACAAGGATATGCTAGAATTAAATATAAAGGAGAAGTACTTCGTATAGATGCAGTTCCGGACACTATTGGCAAAGAATTTTATTTAGTGGTGGACCGTATTATAACAAAAAATGATGAAGACTTTTATAATAGACTAGCCAATGCCATTGATACTACTTTTTTTGAAGGTAAGGGTCAATGTATAATAGAAAAGCTAGAAGATAATTCTCAAACACATTTTAGCAATAAGTTTGAGTTAGATGGTATTCAGTTTTTAGAGCCAAATGTTCATTTGTTTAGTTTCAACAATCCATATGGTGCCTGCCCAAAATGTGAAGGTTATGGTGATGTAATTGGTATTGATGAAGACTTGGTTATACCAAACACGGCATTATCTGTTTATGAAAGTGCCATATTTCCATGGAGAGGAGAAAGTATGGGTTGGTATAAAGATGAGCTTGTTAATTCGGCGTATAAATTTGATTTTCCTATACATAAACCTTGGTACGAGTTAACCGAAGAACAAAAACGTGTTGTATGGGAAGGTAATAAGCATTTTATGGGTCTAAATGGCTTTTTTACCATGCTGGAAGAAAAAAGTTATAAAATTCAAAACAGAGTAATGCTTTCTCGATATCGAGGTAAAACTAAATGCCAAGATTGTAACGGTAAACGCTTGCGAAAAGAAACGGATAATGTGAAAGTTAATGGAAAATCCATTTCTGATTTGGTAGGTTTATCTATAGAGGATGTTACCTCTTTTTTTAATAGTTTAAAGCTAAGCGAACATGATTCTCAAATTGCGAAACGCTTGCTAAAAGAAATAAATACTCGTCTTGAATTCTTGCATAAAGTTGGGCTTAGTTATTTAACCTTAAATAGAAAATCTAATACGCTTTCTGGAGGGGAAAGTCAACGAATAAATTTAGCAACCTCACTAGGTAGTAGTCTCGTTGGTTCTATGTACATTCTAGATGAGCCAAGTATAGGTCTTCATCCAAAGGATACGGAAAATTTAATACAAGTACTACAATCTTTAAGAGATTTAGGTAATACGGTAATTGTTGTTGAACATGATGAAGATATCATGAAAGCAGCAGATGAAGTTATTGACATAGGTCCAGAAGCAGGAACTTTCGGAGGGGAAGTTGTTGCTCACGGCTCATTAAAAGAGGTTTTAAATTCCACTTCTTTAACAGCTCAATATTTAAATGGAAGTAAAGCTATTGAGTTACCTAAAAAAAGAAGACCAATCAAAAATTCTATTGATATAAAGGGGGCTCGTGAAAACAATCTAAAAAATATTGATGTTACTTTTCCTTTAAATATGCTTACTGTGGTTACCGGAGTATCTGGTAGTGGTAAAAGTACTTTAGTTAAAAAAATATTGTATCCTATTGTTTTAAAGGAAGTTGGTGGTTATGGAGAAAAAGCTGGGCAGTTTACCTCAGTTGAAGGAAAATACCAATCTATAAAACATATCGAATTTGTGGATCAAAATCCAATTGGTAGATCCTCACGCTCTAATCCTGTAACCTATATTAAAGCTTATGATGATATTAGAGCATTATTTGCTTCTCAAAAACTTAGTAAAATAAGAGCTTATCAGGCCAAACACTTTTCTTTTAATGTAGATGGAGGGCGTTGTGAAAAATGTAAAGGTGAAGGGGAAATTACGGTAGAAATGCAGTTTATGGCCGATGTTCATCTTGAATGTGATACTTGCCATGGAAAACGATTCAAAAAAGAGGTTTTAGAGGTAAAATTTGCTGATGCGAGTATAGATGATGTCTTAAATATGACCATTGATAATGCCATCTCGTTTTTTGAAACAAATGCCCAAACAAAAATCACGAATAAACTAAAACCTTTGCAAGATGTAGGGTTGGGTTATGTAACATTGGGGCAATCTTCTTCTACTCTATCTGGAGGTGAGGCGCAACGTATAAAACTTGCATCGTTTTTGGTAAAAGGAAATACAAAAGATAAAGCTTTGTTCATTTTTGATGAACCCACCACTGGACTTCATTTTCATGATATCAATAAATTACTTGCTTCCTTTTATGCTTTATTAGAAAGAGGGCATTCCATTGTTGTAATTGAGCACAATATAGAATTAATTAAATGTGCAGACTATATTATAGATTTAGGACTAGAAGGTGGTGACAAAGGAGGGCAATTAATTGCGCAAGGAACACCAGAGGAAATAATTAAAAACAATGAATCTTTTACTGCAAATTATCTCAGAGAAAAATTATAGATAATTATTTTATTGATAATCAGAATGATAGATGAGTTTTAATTTTTTTGGCACGCTGTTTGGTATACACTTACCGAATGTAAATAGTTGCATTTAAAATTTAAAACCTTATATCATGAAAAAATTAGTACTCCTTATTACGGCGTTTGTTATTGGTACTTCTAGTATCATAGCCAGTACAATAGATGATAAGGTTGCAACTCGCAATGCTTATCGATACAACAACTCTTTTATTTTTGTTGAAAATGGCATTACATTCTCAGTTTATCCTGATGGTGAATTCGATTTCTACATCGCAAATAGAATTGGACAGTGTAACACAGGTGTTACGTTTAACTCTGGATTTGATTATAGTCCATTTGCTCAATATGATGACTACGGAGCTGTTGTTCAAGTAGAAAATGTTCCTGTTTATTATGATAATTATGGTCGCGTTTCTGAAATAGGTGATGTATTTATTTCCTATAGAAATGGAAGAGTTAACCGCTTAGGTGGCATGTATGTATATTACAATCGTAATGGTTTTTACGACTACCATACAGGGTACATAAATCATTTTAATAGAAGATATATTTATAGACCATTTCACAGGTTCTTTTTAAGACCAGCTATAGAATTTAGTTTAGTATTTAATCGTCCATACAGAAGGTTTTATAGTCCTGTAAGATATACATACTATAACCCTTACAGATATAATTACAGAAGATCTTATGCTAAAATAGGTCATACATATAGGTATAATAAAGTTAGAAAAGATAGAGCTAAAGTATATAGAAATGACCGTAGAGTTAGTGTTAGAGATAATTATAGACGAAATAACGGTATTACAAGAGCTACTAATTCTAGATCAAGTAGAAATTACGCAAACAACGGTAGAAATAACCGAGTTGAAAACGGATCTAGAGTGAATAGAAAAAATAATAGAGCCGTGGTTAATAATAACCGAACTGTAAGAAGTAATTCAGGTAGAACGGTAACTAAAAGAGAAATTACAAGAACACCGCGTAGCACTACCGTAAAAAGAACAAAGGCATACAGAGAGCCTGTTTCTAGAAACACTAACAGAAATGTTACTAGAACTACCAGAACGGTAAAAAAAGAAGTTTCAAGAAGACCTGTTCAACGTAAAGAAGTAACAAAAAGAACTGTGCAAAGAACAAATAGAAGTGTAACCCCAAGAAGAAGTAACGCTCAACGTTCATCTTCTGGAAACGCTGCAACTAGAAATAGAAGCGCAGTAACACAAAGAAGAAGTAATACAATGAAGTCTTCTAATAGAGTTGTTTCAAGAGGGAATTCTAGAGCTACAACCAGAAGTAGCAGAAGGCAATAAAAATAGTTTTTAGGTTGGTTAGTTGTTTAGCCCCATGGTAGTGGTTTGCCATGGGGTTATTATTTTTTAAGTAAATTAAAACTTTTAATAAACATCCATTATACCTTGGTTTACTGAATATTAATATATTCAAAAAACATAACTTAAAAATCAACTATTTTTAAGTTAATTGTTCATTACAAGTTTTGAACTTCATAATTGCCAGGCGTAAAACCAAAGCTCTTCATTAGCCTATTCCAAGTATTTATTTGAGTAATTATTAAACTAATAAAGCATATTTCTTCTCTAGTATAAAAGTCAAGTAACTTGGTGTATATTGCTTCGTTTAACGGTGTGTTTTTAATATTGGTAAGTTCTTCAGCATAGTCTAAAACTGCTCTTTCCAAATCACTAAAATAATGGGTGTCACGCCAAACATTTAGTGAGTATAATCTAAGTTCTGTTTCTTTTAGATGTTTTAGTTCTTTATAGTGCATATCAACACAATAGGCACATCCATTTATTTGAGAAACTCTTAGTTTTATAAGAAATTCTATTTTTCTATTTATACCAGAGTTTTCGATAAAAGTTTCGAGGTCTCTTAGCTTTTCAAACATTCCCTTAGGGATATCATTAAATGAAATTCGTTCCATAATTTTTATTTTTAATTAAGAAACAAAAGTATACCCGACTATATCAAAATTTCATTAGGAAATCTTAAGAAAGTACATTAGCTATCTTTGCGAAGCTCACTTAAATATTCGGGAGAAATCCCTAAATACGAAGCAATCATATATTGAGGCACTCTATTGATAAAATTTGGAATTTGTTTTATCAAATTTTCATATCTTTTTTTACTAGATTTTTTCATGTAGACTTCATCCTTTCTTTGAATGGAAATCAACATATTTTCGGTGATTTTTCTAAAAGCCCGCTCCAGTTTTGGCACCAATAGATATAACTTTTCCAGTTCTTCTTTGGTAATACTGAGGACAACAGTGTTTTCTAAAGCCTGAATTATCTTTTCCGAAGGTATTTCTTTAATAAAACTTTCCAAATTAGTAATCCACCAATTTTCTATACCAAACAAAACCGTTTTTTCAGCGCCGTTAGCGTCAACATAAAACAATCTTACAAGACCTTCAATTATAAAATATCTGTGTTTACAGACAGCGTTTTGCTGAAGTAAAAGCTCTTTTTTTTTGAAATTTTCAACTGAAAGATGATTAAAAATCACTTCTATCTCTTGCTCAGTAAATTGAACATATTTGTTTAAATAGATTTTTAATTGTGTTTTCATTACCATATACTTAATATGGCTTTTTTAAAATTGTAACTCCCCTATTTAAAACTGCAGTGTTATTCCAACTCCAGAATCTGAAGGTTTTATTTGAAAACTTGAACTGGTTTCTACACCATCATTAAAACTTTTTAACGCTTTTTTCTTTTTATGATGAGAAATTATTGAACAGGTTATTGCTGCTGCTAATGAACCAAAAATACCTGCTCTAGTAATATTATCGTTTCCTACAGTATTATCGGTGATTTCCCAGATTCCAAAAACAACTTCACTTCCAATAGCCGCCCAAGAAAGTTTATTAAATGTTTTTGAGGATTTCCAATACTTATCTGAAATAGGGTTTTGTGATAAAAGTGAATGCAATTGACTTTCACTTATCCTGTTACCATCTGAGTAATATTTATAATTACTAAAGGCGGAGTTCATTGTTAGTTCTTGCGCTTCAATGCTAAACGTAGAAACAAAAAAAAGCGATAACAAGCTTAAAATAAAACTATTTTTCATAATTGGGACTAGTTGGTTGGTTATTGTTTGTTTTATCTATGGATGAAAGTAATCTTAAAATCGACGTATAACATCCATCTTTTAAAGATAAAAATATAGAAATAAAAAAACCAGAATTACTTTTCCATTTATCAACAACTATTTAACAACAAAAAAACTGACTAACTACGTTTTATTTTCGTACTCGCATTTTTAATGACCTTGTTTATTTCTGGAGATATCTTTAATTTATGTATAGCAACTAAAAATAGTAATGTTACCATCAAACTTTTTATAGCAATATTTACCATAGGATGAACATCTAGTTCAATGTAAAAAAATACAGAACAAGTTAACAACAAGGCAATGACCTTTACAGTAGCTTTTGTAAAAGGAACAATACCAAACTTAAGTTTTACATATATTAGCTTTAAAGTATTGTAAATAAAAAAAGCTAAAAAACTCGCTATTGCCGCTCCTTTTATGCCATAAATAGGAATAAGCCATAAATTAAACAAGATGGTTATTATAGCTAAAAACACACCAAGCATTAAAACGGTTTTATAATAATTAGAATTAAATAGAATAGCATTGTTATTCCCTAGCATTGCATCATAGACCTTCGCTAAACCAACCCAAAAAACAATTAAAAATCCGCTACTATAACCTTTTGGTAATAACTTATATAAATCGTGCAAATTCAAAAAAATAAGCAAAAAAATAAGCCCTGCTATTATTAGTAAGTTTAATGATGTTTTTTGATAAATGCTTTTTAGTGCCTTAGAATCTTGACTATTTAGGATTTTAGCAGTCAACGGATAGGTAATTTGATGCATAGAGCGTGCAGGAACAGCAATTACGGCAGCAATAAACCCGGCTACACTATAATAAGCTACATTTTTAATTTCTACAAATTGGTTTAGCATAACCTTATCTACCTCTAGTAAAATTATTGCCGTAGACCCCCCAAGAATAATCAAGGAGCTATATATTAGTATTTGCTTAGTATTGCTAGGAAACTGGAAAATTAATTTTGGCGTTTTAACCCAATAGGCATACATTTTCATTATAATAACGCGAAGCATATATACAATCACCATTCCATTAAAAAACTGACTTAAATTGATAACATCAAAATGTAATAACAACAAAAGCGCAGTAGCTCCTACTCTACTAAAAACCTCTTTCATAAAATTTCCGAAGACAGTTTTCATATTAACTTTTGCCCATCCATAAAAAACTTCAAAATACGCCATGGCCATTCCTATTAAAAAAATGTACCATAAATAATCTTTTACAATCGCATTTTTGTCGGATAAAAAGGAACCTATTTCTTCATAAAACAAATAAACGCATAATCCTATAGGGATAAGCGCAACCAATGGTAAAAGTACCATAAGGCTTAAAAAACCATTTGCATCCTTTGGGTTTGTGTAGCTGCTATAATACTTTACAATAGTGTTAGGCACTCCAAAAGCCAGAACTGGCATTAAAATGGATGAAATTGAAAGTATTACTGCCACCAAACCATAGTTGTCCTCAGACAGAAAATTGGTGTACAAAAAAAGTACATTTACTGCTCCCACTGCAAAGCCTAAATATGTTATTACAGTATTTTTAAATGATTGTTTAAATACAATTCCCATTAGAGGTTTTTAACCAATTTACGAGTTAATTCACGTCTGCTGTATGCAGTTAAGTTTTCCGGTTTGTTTTGTAACTCACCTAATTTAAAAGCTTCAAACCATTTTAAAAGTACTGTTTTTAATTCAGCTTTTTGGTTATACGTGAATGTAACTCCGGATTTAGTTGAGCTAATAATAGCATCCACATCCCAATTTTTAGGTCCTAAACCTAATATTGGTCTGTTTGCTGCCATATACTCAAACAATTTACCAGGAATTATGCCTTTAGTTTCTTCAGAATTAATTTCTACAAGAAGCAGCGCTTGAGACTTTTGCTGCTGTTTTATGGCATTTTTATGGGTCTGATACCCTAAAACATCTGTCCATTTCTCTAACCCATATTTGTATACAGTATCGAGAACATCTTTACTAACCACTCCTATTAACTGAAGCCTAAAAGAATTTCTAAAATCCTCATTCTCATCCACCAGCTCCCTTAATACTTGCCATAAATTATGAGGATTACGTCCTGTAAGCAAAGAGCCAATATGAGAAAGTGTAAACTTTTGATCTAGAACAACATTATTACCAAATTCAGTATCGTATCCATTGGTAATTAATACTACAGGTTTGTTGGTAATAGCTTCAAATTCTGTTTTAGTACTTGGGCTAGTAACAATAATAGTATCTGCATTGGTTAGTACATTTTTTTCCAACTCTTTATGTTTAGCTGCAGCCCATTGGGTTAGTTTTAATTTTTTATGATAACCAATTGTTGTCCAAGGGTCTCTAAAATCTGCTAGCCATTTGATGTGCAGTTGTTTTTTTAAACGAAGACCTATTAAATGAACACTATGGGGTGGTCCAGTTGTAATTATTGTATCTACTTGCTCTTGATTAATAATTTTCGTGAGGTGTTTAACAGAAGGGGTCACCCAGAATTTACGCGCATCTGGAATAAATAAATTTCCTCTAATCCATAAAAAAAGTTTTTCTAATACAGATTGCTTTTTAGTTTGAATTATTCCAGAACTAATTCGTCTTGTCTTTTTAGAAGAAAAAACACTTGCAGCCTTGTAGGGTTCAAAAATAGGATGCCTATAAATTTTTAGGTCTAAGGGAATTTCACCTATCAAAGTTTCATCTTGAATTGGATAATGTGGGTTTTCAGGAATATATAAAACCGGCTCAACATCAAAATCCTTTAAATATTTTATAAATTTCAACCACCGTTGTACTCCTGGTCCACCCGCTGGAGGCCAATAATAAGCAATGATGAGTACTTTTTTCATTCTTTTTCTTCTTCCTGTTTAGAACGCCAAAATGTAAAACCTATACCCATCAAAATTAGAACTCCTAATGAAATTGAACTTGCTAAGGCTATTGTACTGCCTTCTTTAACAATATTTGGCTCAAATTTAAAGGCTATTGAATGTTTACCAGCTGGAACTTTTAACCCTCGTAATGTATAGTTTACTCTAAAATGTTCAACTGGTTTCCCATCAATGTATGCATTCCACCCATTTTGATAATACATTTCTGAAAAAACTGCTACTCCAGAATGATTATTATTAGAACGATACGTTAAATGATTTGGGCTATATTTGGTAAGCGCTATTGAGGCTAAAGAATCTACCTGGAAATCTAGTAGATTTAACGAAGTGAATTTTGATGTGTTTACTACTGCTTCATTTTTAGTATCTAAATTTTCAAGCCCTTGAATTTCTTTGTCAGCGTTGGATACAGGCTTTATTTTTTTGATGAACCAGGCATTTCCATTTGCTTCTGGGTTTACCGCAGGATAACTTTTACCTTCTTCATCTTGTTGCAACACGTATTTTACATTCAACATGTTTAAAACATTAACATGTCCTTTATAAATATGAAAATCAAAAAGATCTTGCATTGCTGCAGGTTTTGCTGCATGATAACCTCCTATAGATTTGTGGTAATATGACGTTCTAGCGCCATTTAAACCTTCTGAGGGGTCATAAACTCTATAAATGCTTTTATCTTCTCTTAATTGTTTATCTACTGTTGTTTCAGGAAAAGGCTCTGTCATTCTTCTTTTAGCCACAAAATCATCCTTATTAACGTATCTTAGATTTACTCCAACCAAATCAAACAATATAAGTGCTCCTAATACTACTAATAAGAGGTTTTCCTTTATTTTTTCTTTAATAAAAAACCATAACGCTACTGCTGATAACAAAACAAAAATAAGAGAGCGCAATAAATCGCTAGTATAAACTTGTTTTCTATCCAGCTCAATTAACGTCATTAATTCTTTTCCATAGTTTTGTTCCAAATAGCCGTCACTAGCTCCTGAAAAACTAAACATTCCCTTAACCAAAAATAACAACACACCTAAACCAACAACTATTATTGCTGAAAGTTTTAATGCCTTAATTTTTTCCGAACGTTCAATAGATTTCGAAAAAAGAGCTACTAAAGCTAAAATAGCAACAACTGGAGCACATATCTCAAGAATTACTTGAATAGAAGATACCGCCCTAAACTTGTCATATAGTGGAAAATAATCTATCATGAAGTCGGTTAATACACTAAAATTTTTACCCCATGAAAGTAGTAATGACATTATAGCTCCTCCTAACAACCACCACTTGGCTTTATTCCTTGAAATAAAAAGTCCTAAAACAAACAGAAAAAGTATTACTGCACCAATATATGCTGGCCCAGCTGTACCTGGTTGATCTCCCCAATACAAGGGTAGCCCAGATGAGAAGTTTAAAGCTTGTTTTCTTGATATTCCTTGATCTATTAAAAAGTCATATGTTTTAGAATTAGCTCCTAGGTCTTCACCATTAGAGCCTCCAAACAAACGTGGTGAAAAAATATTCAACGATTCTATTATACCATAACTATATTGGGTAATATACTCCTTACTGAGCCCCCCTGTATTCTCTTTTGAAGAACCATCTGGATTTATAGTTAACTCAGATTTTCCTCTAGTACTCCAATCCGCATATTCTTTTGTTGCCATTAAATTGGTAGCATTTGCAGCTATTCCAATCACAACAGCAATAACTAAAATTCCAACAGAAGTAAAAAAATGTTTTAATTGTTTTTGTTTAATTGCATGCACCAAATACACTACTCCGAGAATAAGAATCAGCAACATACAATAATATGTCATTTGGAAGTGATTTGCCCCAACTTCCAACGCCATAGCAATTGCCGTTAACACAAACCCCCAAATATATCTTTTTCGAAATACTAAAATTATTCCTCCTAAAAGCATGGGCAGATAACCAATAGCATGAGCTTTTGCATTATGTCCAACTCCAAGAATAATAATCATGTAAGTTGAAAAACCAAAAGCCAATGCCCCTAGAGCAGCTAGTCTGTTATCCACTTTTAAACAACATAACAAAATGTAAAATCCCAGCAAATAAATAAACAAATAATCAGCCGGCCTTGGTAAAAATCTTATAGCGCTATCTATTTTTTTGACGTAATTATGTGGGTAATAAGCTCCTAATTGATAGGTTGGCATACCACCAAACGCACTATTAGTCCAATAAGGCTCTTCGTTATTCTTTTTTCTGAAGTCATTTTGTTCTTTGGCCATACCTGTATATTGGACAATATCAGACTGTTGAATGACCTTACCTTGAAGTACCGGATTAAAATATAAAAGTGCAGTAATTACAAAAAGAACAAGTACAAAAAAATGTTTAAGAAATGCGTTTAAGCCAGTTTTCATATAGAATAATAGTAGTTGGTTTTGTAAATATAATTACTCTACCTCTTCAAAATCGATATACTCACCAACTTTTTTTGACGAAGAACTTTTCTTAGTTGTGTTTTTATCTATAATAACATCTCCTACTTTTTCTTCGTTTTTAGACTTTGTATCCGAAAAATCATTAAAAGCGCCTCTAAAATGTGCTTCTGTCTTTTTTGCAGCATAGTTTAATATTTTCGGAGCAAACAAGCGTGCTACTATTTTTAGCAAATAATAAACTAAGAGAATTATTAAAATCGTTTTAAAAAATGCCATTTTATTTTATTAAAGTATATCAAAAGTACAATTCTACCGTTGTAATAGCAGAGCAAAAATCTTAAAATATTAATAAAATCCTAACTAAAGGTAACTTTTTAAAGATGAATAAACTCAAACTTATAACCACTTTTGCTATAGCCGTAGCTCCTTTTCTTGTTTCTTCTCAATATACTGATGTTATAAATTCTAATAGACCAGGACAATCTGTAAGTGCTTATGCCGTAGGAAAAAATGTTATTCAGGTAGAAGGTGGAATTACATATGAACAACAAGATCATACTCGTTTAAATACGGAATCAAACATTCTAGGAAGCGATTTATCGCTTAGATATGGTTTGCTTTTTGAGCGTCTTGAAATTAACTGGGAAGGGACATATCAAAACCAAAATATTACGCATCGGGAAACAAATGTGAAAAGCTCCAATACCAATTTTTACAGAAACAGATTAGGATTAAAATTTTTGGTTTACGATCCATTTAAAAATCCAGAGAATAACAAGCCAAATTTATACAGTTGGAAAGCTAATCATAGGTTTCAATGGAAAAACTTGTTGCCAGCAGTATCTATTTATGGAGGAGCAAATTTTATACTTGGAGATAACCCATTTTACGTTGGAGACCCAACAATTTCACCAAGAGCAATGGTGGCTACCCAGAGTAGATTAACCCCTAGAACAGTTTTAATAATGAATTTTGCTTATGACCGCATAGGAACAGATTTTCCTGAAATGAGTTATATAGTTTCATTCACAAGAGCATTCAGAAACCCTAAATGGAGTTTTTTCTTAGAAAATCAAGGAATTAAAAGTGATCGATATTCAGATAATTTAGTTCGAGGTGGTTTTGCCTACCTGTTCAATGAAACCTTACAGGCAGATTTTAATATTGGAACAGGGTTTAAAGACACTCCTTCTAGGTTATTTATTGGACTTGGTGGTTCTTATAGGTTTGATATGCACAAGGACAAAGTAATTTCTATAGAGGAGCAAAAAGCAAACGAAAATGGTGGAGAAATTAAAAAAGGCTCCATGAAAAAGAAGAAAAAGAAAGAAAAAAGAGCTGCCAAAAAAGGATCTGGTGCTGAAGATATTGATTTAACTCCAAGCAAAAAACAACTGAGAAAACAACGTAAAAAGGAAAAAAAGAAACAAAAAGAAGAAGACAATGGAGTAATTGATTTTTAATGAATATTGCCTAAATCTTCAAATAAAGCTATAAATCAAACTATATTTGTACTATATAAAGGAAGCATATTTGCTTCTTTTTTAGTTCTTGTTTATGGCCTTTAGAAAATTACATCCTGCACTTAAAGAAATTATTTCACTTTTAAAAATTGAAACCCCTACTCCGTTTCAGCAAATTGGAATAAAGAAAATTAAAAGCGGTGCAAATGTATATGGTATAGCACCAAATAATAGCGGAAAAACTACCTCCTTAATAATATCAGTATTACAAAAATTGCAATGTGCGCCAGAAGGTAACGCCCCTAGAGCTGTTGTTGTAGTTGAAAACAAAGAAAAAGCTGTGGAGCTCCATGGCAAGTTCTTACAATTTACAAAGTACATGGGACTACGAGTTTATATGGGATATGAAAAACTACATATCGATATTCAAAAGTCCGAGATTTTTATGGGGATTGATATTTTAATTACTACTCCAAAAAACATTTATCAACTATTTTTAGCAAATGGTGTAAGTTTATCTCAATTAAAACTTTTTGCTATTAATGATGCTGATTTTTTAATTCAACGAGGTGATTTAATGGCCATTAACTCGCTGACAGAAAGTATTAAAAAATGCCAGTATGTTGTGCTTGCCGAGAAAATGAATCCCAAACTAGACCGTTTGCAGGATTATTTTATGTCTAACCCTACCAAAGTAATTGTATAAAGTAAGCATAGCGTTTTACTGCCTTAGTAATTATATGTAATATTGATCTACCCAAAAAATAATTTATGATTGTTTTAAAAGAAGCAAAAAACATAGCAGAATTAAAAAAGTTTGTAAAGTTTCCTTTTTCGCTTTATAAAGATTCTAAATACTGGGTGCCTCCTATCATTAATGATGAACTCGAAACCTTTAGCTCAGATAAAAACCCTGTGTTTAAAGATGCTCAAGCTCAATTTTTTCTGGCATATAAAAACAATAAAATAGTTGGTAGAATAGCTGCAATTATTAACTGGATTGAAGTAAATCAACAAAAGGTTAAAAAAATGCGCTTTGGTTGGTTTGACTTTATTGATGACATTGAAGTTTCAAAAACATTACTTAAAAAGATTGAAGCTATTGGAAAAGAAAACAACCTAAGCTATATGGAAGGGCCTGTTGGTTTTTCTAATTTAGATAAGGTTGGAGTTCTTGTGGAAGGATTTAATGAGATAGGAAGTATGATTACATGGTATAATCATCCTTACTACGTAAATCATTATTTAGAACTAGGTTTTACTGTTGAGAAAGAGTATTTGGAAAATAAATTTTTGTTTTCTAATGCAAAACCAGAATTTTTTGAGAAAGCAAATACGCTTATAAAAAAACGATACAACTTAAAGGCAATTAATTTTACAAAGACGAAAGAAGTAATGCCTTTAGCGAACAAAATGTTTGATTTATTTAATGAAACTTATGCCTCATTGGCGTCTTTTGTTCCGATAACTGATATCCAAAAAGAATACTTCAAAAAAAAGTATATCAGTTTCATTAATCCAGAGTATATAAAATTCATTGTGGATGAAAATGAAAATTTAGTGGCATTCAGTATTGTTATGCCTTCATTTTCTGAGGCATTACAAAAAGCAAACGGAAAATTATTTCCCTTTGGATTATTTCATCTTTTAAAAGCTAAAAAAAATAGTAAAGATGTTTTATTCTATTTAATAGGGATACATCCGGAATATCAAAATAAAGGATTAACTGCCATTATTTTTAGTGAGTATTATAAAACGTTTGCGGATAAAGGTATTCAAAACTGTATAAGAACACCAGAATTATCGGACAACACAGCTATAAGACAAATGTGGAAGCATTTTAACCCAGAAGTGTTTAAAAAGAGAAGAACATATCGTAAAAACTTATCTTAAATAAAAAACCTCAAATACTTAAAAATACTTGAGGTTTTTTCGTGGATACAATCAATTGTGGGTTATTCTCCCATCGCAGCAGCAACAGCTGCGGATAATCTTTTATATGTGCCGTTAGAAAGTCTATCTCTAATTGAAGAGAACGCTTCTAACGTTTCATTTACGTCATCTAGAGTATGTGTCGCCGTTGGAATTAATCTTAAAAGAATTAATCCCTTAGGTATTACAGGATACACAACTATAGAACAAAAAATTCCAAAATTTTCACGTAAGTCTTTAACTAAAGCCATTGCTTCTGGAATACTACCGTTTAAATATACTGGAGTTACACAACTAGAAGTTGTACCAATATCAAAACCTCTTTCTTTTAAACCAGATTGCAATGCATTTACATTTTCCCAAAGTTTTGCTTTAAGTTCTGGTTGCGTACGCATCATATCCAAACGCTTTAACGCTCCTTTTACATAAACCATTGGTAATGACTTTGCAAACATTTGAGAACGCAAATTGTATTTCAAATAATCAATAATTTCTTGATCTGCAGATACAAAAGCGCCTATACTTGCCATAGATTTAGCGAAAGTAGCTAAATATACATCGATGTCATCTTGCACACCTTGTTCTTCTCCCGCTCCCGCTCCTGTTTTTCCAAGAGTACCAAAACCATGAGCATCATCTACTAATAATCTAAAGTTAAATTTTTTCTTTAAAGCAACGATTTCCTTTAAAATTCCTTGCTCTCCGCGCATTCCAAAAACCCCTTCTGAGATTACTAAAATACCGCCTCCTGTTTGTTCTGCTAGTTTTGTAGCTCTCTCAAGGTTTTTTTCAAGACTTTCAGGATTGTTATGTGTAAAAGTAAAACGTTTACCCATATGTAAACGAACTCCATCTATAATACAAGCGTGACAATCAACATCATAAACAATAATATCATCTTTAGTCACTAAGGCATCTATGACTGACATAAATCCTTGATATCCAAAATTTAAAAGATAAGCCGCCTCTTTTTGAGAAAAAGCCGCTAACTCATTTTCTAATTGTTCATGGTACTCTGTATGACCACTCATCATTCTTGCACCCATCGGATACGCTGCTCCATGTTCTAATGCAGCATCGCCATCTACCTTTTTTACTTCAGGTAGGTTTGCAAGTCCTAAATAATCATTTATACTCCAAGTAATTACATCTTTTCCTTGGAATTTCATTCTATTTGAAATAGGTCCTTCTAATTTTGGAAAAACAAAATAACCTTCTGCTTGTGAAGCCCATTTCCCCAAAGGCCCTTTGTTTGCTATAATTCTCTCAAATAAGTCTTTCATGCGAATCGTTGGTTCTAAATGCAAAAATAGAGATTTTTAACTAGGATTCATAAATAAATTAAAGCCAAAAAAAGCAGTAACATACATGCTACTGCTTAACTCTTTATTCAATAAATATTTAAATGTTATTTAATGAACTGTATTTCTTGACTTTCTTCTTCTACCTCAGTTTTAAGAAAACCTTGGTCCTCCATCCATTTGTCACAATACACTTTGCTCATATAACGTGAACCATGGTCTGGATATATAACAACTACATTACTATTTTTAGTAAACTTACCTTGTTCATTTAGCTGTTTTAAAGCTTGCGTTGCAGCTCCACTTGTATATCCTACAAATAGACCTTCAGTTTTAGCAATTTCCCTTGCCGTATGCGCACTATCTTCATCAGTTACTTTTATAAACTCATCAATAACATCAAAGTTAGTCGCTGTTGGAATTAAATTTTTTCCTAGCCCTTCAATTCTATACGGATATATTTCGTCTTGGTCCAATTTTCCTGTCTCGTGATACTTTTTAAGTACAGAACCATAAGCATCAACACCAATTATTTTTACAGCAGGGTTTTTCTCCTTTAAATATTTAGCGACTCCAGAAATTGTTCCTCCTGTACCACTACACGCTACTAAATGAGTTATTTGACCACCTGTTTGTTCCCAAATTTCTTTTCCAGTTGTATGGTAATGTGCATCAGTATTTAATTGATTAAAATACTGATTTATATATATAGAACCTTCTGTTTCTTTATGAAGTCTTTTAGCTACTTCATAATACGATCTTGGATCATCTGCACTAACATGAGCAGGGCAAACATAAACTTTAGCCCCCATGGAACGCAACATGTCTATTTTATCCATTGATGATTTTGAACTAACGGCTAAAATACAATCGTAGCCTTTTATAATACTAACCATAGCTAAACTAAAGCCAGTATTACCAGAAGTTGTTTCTATTATTGTGCTTCCTTTTGTCAAAAGCCCACTGCGTTCAGCTTGTTCTATAATATGAATAGCAACACGGTCTTTAGAGGAATGTCCTGGATTAAACCCTTCTACTTTAGCGTAAAAATTTCCAGAAAATTTAGATGTAATTTTATTTAACTTTATAAGAGGTGTATTACCAACGAGTTCTAAAACGTTGTTATAAGCATTTATCTTATTTTCCATAAATCAACCTTCTAAATCACGATAGCTTAAAAGTTTTATATCGTAAAATTATGCTACAATATTACTACTTTTTTAGCATTATGACGGAATTTTATGTTCTAAATCTAATAAAAATGAATATTCTTTAGCAATTTCTTTAAGAGATTCAAATCTTCCGGATGCTCCTCCATGCCCCGCATCCATGTTAATATCAAACAATAATAAATTGTTGTTTTTTTTATAATCCCTCAGTTTGGCAACCCATTTAGCAGGTTCAAAATATTGGACTTGAGAATCATGCAATCCTGTGGTAATTAATAGGTTTGGATAATTTAATGCATCTACATTATCGTATGGAGAATACGATTTCATATAGTCGTAATATTCCTTGTCGTTTGGATTCCCCCATTCATCATACTCTCCTGTTGTTAAAGGAATAGAATCGTCTAGCATTGTGGTTACAACATCTACAAAAGGCACTGAAGCAATAACTCCATTATAAAGTTCAGGTTCCATATTTACTACTGCCCCCATTAATAATCCACCAGCAGAGCCTCCCATTGCGTATAGGTGTTCTGAACTAGTATATTTTTCAGCAATTAAAAACTTTGAACAGTCAATAAAATCAGTAAACGTATTTTTCTTTTTTAACAATTTACCATTTTCATACCAGGCTCTTCCTAAATATTCGCCACCTCTTATATGCGCTATAGCAAACGCAAAACCTCGATCTAACAAACTTAGTCTAATTGACGAAAAATATGGGTCTACCGTACTACCATAAGAACCGTATGCATATTGTAAAATTGGAGTTGACGCATTTATCTTGGTATCCTTTCTATAAACTATAGATATTGGAACTTTTACACCATCTCGAGCATTTGCCCAAAGTCTTTCGGATACATAATTTTCTTTGTCAAAAGCACCACCAAGAACTTCTTGTTCTTTTTTTACTTCTTTTTCCCTGGTTTTCATATTAAAATCTATGACGGAGTTTGGTGTAGTCATGGAGTTATATACAAAACGTAGAGTTTCTGTATCAAAATCAGGGTTGTTGCCCACATTTGCAGTATAGGTTTCATTATCAAAAGGTAAAAAATAGCTTTGGCCATCATCCCATTTTATAACCTTTATTTTATTAAGCCCATTTTCTCTTTCTGATAGTACATAATAGTCTTTAAACATATCGACATCTTCTAACAGTACATTTTCACGATGCGGAACAAACTCTTCCCAGCTTTCCATTTTTGTATTACCCTCTTTGGTATACATTAATTTAAAGTTTAATGCACCGTCTTTATTGGTTAAAATGTAAAAACAATCTTCAAAATGTAATATGGAATACTCTATTCCTCTTTTTCGTTCTGCAAACACCTTAAAATCATCATTTGGAGTATTCGCATTTACAGTTCTGTACTCTGATGAAAGTGTACTTACAGAGCCTATTACAATGTATTTTTTAGATTTAGTTTTATATACAAATGTATTGTATGTTTCATCTTCTTCATGAAAAACTAAAACATCATCATCTTCTGAACTTCCTTTAAGGTGCTTATAAATTTTATCTGCACGTAAGGTTGTGACGTCCTTTTTTGAATAAAACAAAGTTTTATTATCATTTGCCCATACAGCGCTACCTGTGGTATTTTCTATTTTATCTGATAGAATTTCACCTGTCTCTAAATTTTTAATTTTAATGGTGTACTGTCTTCTTGAAACTGTATCTACACCAAAAGCAGCGTACTTATTATCAGGACTTATAGAAACACCACCAATATTAAAGTAATCATGACCTTTTGCCATTTCATTACCATCAAACAAAATTTCTTCCGGAGCAGTAAGATTTTCTTTATGTCGAGAATATATTGGATATTCTTTCCCTTTCTCAAAACGGGTGACATACCAATATCCATTTAATTTATAAGGCACAGAGGTATCATCTTCTTTTATGCGAGATTTCATTTCATGAAACAATGACTCTTGAAAATCCTCTGTGTGCGCAGTTTTAGCATTATAATACTCCTTTTCCTTTTCTAAATAATTAATAACCTCATTATTCTCTCTATCATTTAGCCAATAGTAGTTATCAATTCTTACATCATTATGTGTAATTATTTTCTTTGATTTTTTATTGGCAATCGGAGCTATTGGTTTTATCATTCTTTTGATTGATTTTATAACGAAGCGACAAAAATAGTGCTTAATATAAAAATGAAGTCTTTTTTCTTAAATGTGTTATAAAATATAATTACCCCAACAATCAATTTAGTAATTTTGAATTGTTAAATTTTATAAAACCGTAAAAGATGTTTGGAGACATGATGGGTATGATGGGCAAGCTCAAAGAAACCCAAGAAAAAGTAGAAGCCACTAAAAAGCGTTTGAACACCGTTTTATTAGATGAAAAATCGCAAGATGACCTATTGCAAGTAACGATAACCGCCAACAGGGAACTCAAAGAAATAAAAATTGATGACTCTCTACTTGAAGACAAAGAACAACTTGAAGACTATTTAATACTTACTATAAACAAAGCTATTGCAAATGCAACTAAGGTTAATGAAACAGAGTTGGCAGCTGTAGCCAAAGAAGGAATGCCCAATATTCCTGGAATGGATTCGTTATTTAAGTAAAATTTGGAACACTTTTTGTCTTCTAAGTAAAAACCAAAAAAATGAAACGTTTATTATTAGTATTACTTTTTCCAATTCTTTTGGGAGCGCAATCAAATGAAAAAATTGATTGGCTGACCAATTATGAAAAGGCAATTAAAAAAGCGTCTAAAGAAGATAAATACGTTTTATTATATTTTACAGGCAGTGATTGGTGCCCTCCTTGCAAAAGTTTAAAAAAAGATTTATTTAATTCAGCTGAATTTGCTGCTTTAGCCGATAAATATTCTTTATTATATATTGATATTCCAAGAAATAAAGATTTAATTTCTGAAGCCCAAATGAAACATAATAAAGAGCTACTTATTAAGTATAATAAAAAAGGAGTTTTTCCTATGTTACAAATAATAAATGCCAAAGGTAGACTTATTGATGAGTACTCTGGCTACAGTATGAATGGAGAGACTCAATACCATTTGGATATGCTTAATAAACACAAATAAAATTACTAATACAAAAAGGGCTTTCAAATGAAAGCCCTTTTTTATTGCACTAATGTAAAATTAAATTTTTAGTTGTTTATCAACCTAAATTCAGTTCTTCTGTTCACAGCATGTTCTCTTTCAGTACAAGAAACACCCTCTTTACATCTGTTTTTAGTTTTGTTTTCTCCATAACCGTTGGCAACTAATAGGCTAGAGTTTATCCCCTTAGAGATTAAGTAATCAGCAACAGCTTTTGCTCTTCTTTCTGACAAGTCTTGATTAGAAGTTGCATTTCCTCTAACATCAGTATGAGAAGCTATTTCTAATTTAACACCAGGATTTTGCGATAAAACTGGTAACAAACGAGTATCAATAATTCTTTTAGCAGCTGAAGTTAAAGTTGCGCTACCCAAGTTCCAGTTAATTGGTAATGCCTGGTACTCTACTAAAGAACATTCTACTTCTTTCCATGTAGTTAAACCTCCTTTTTGTTTCAATACTTCTTTTGAAATTGTTTTTGTAACTGCAGGAATAGTTTCTTCTACTGTGTAAGCATCTTTATCTAAAACTGTCTTTGTTATCGTCTTATACTCTGCAGGAATAACTTCTTCAATTACTCTGGCTGGTTCCAAAAGAACTCTTTTTGTATATGATGCATTTTTAGACCCTATTGGCGTTTTTGATGTTGAAGCATCTACTCCCAAAACTTGAGTATCAACAGTTGTAAATTCTGCCGGATACCCTTTGTAACACCAATATCTACAATCATCTGGATTACCTGACTCACAGTCTGGTGCTGCTGCACCTAACTCCCATTGCGCGTAAGCTGGCTTAATTTCAATAGTTTCAGAGCTTGGTCTAAAAGATGCTGGAGTAATTCTTAAGGTATTACCTCCTTGTTTAGAAACATAAGTAACCGTTTCTGTTCCCCATTTTTCTGGAACAACTGTCAACTTTTTCCCTGCTGCTTTTACTTCTACTCTTTCCGTAACTGTTTTAAATGTTGCTGGAACCGTTTTTAAAACTTTATATGCTGGCTTTAAAGTAATAGTTTCCGTCTCATTTACATAAACATCTGGTGTTGTACAACGTACATAGCATTTACCGGGTTGCGGATTTTCTGGTAAATCTTGAGCCATAGCAAAAGATGCCGTCATAACAGCTAATAATAATAGTTTTTTTCTCATAATAGATAGTGTTTAATTAGTTTTCTTTTTTTGGTTAAACATTGTAACTTCTATACATTACGTTAGAAACAAACTTTTCTAAAAAGTCACTTAACCACACAAAAAGTTTAAAGAAATGTTAAATTTAATTCCTGAATAATCTTTAGAATATTTCTTACCTTGTTGTATCTAAGCTTTTGATTGTATGATTGAAATTGAAACAACAAGTGATAATAAATTCATGTTTAACATTAAAAGTACATCTGGATCTATTTTGATGAAAAGCATAAGATTTGCTAGTAAAAATTTGTTAAATAATGTGATTAATGAGGTTATTAGCATTAAAGACAATAGAAGTACCTATGAAAGAAAAACCAATTTTGACGGTAAATTTCTATTTAATGTTAAAAACGGTAATGGTGAGTTAATTGGACAAAGCGAGTTGTATTCCTCTGAAGCAGGAATGGAAAATGGAATTAAAAATCTTAAAAAAAGTATAGGTTTTTTAGCTAACAAAAAACTATAATTGCTTTAGTATTCCTAAAAAATGATTATGCATTGCTTCTGAATAGTCCAAGTGCGTAACCGCTCTAAGTTTTCCCTGTCCCATATCAATAATATGCACATTTTTTTCTTTTAGTTTTTGTACAAAAGTATCAGTGGTCATATAACTTTCGTCAATTTCGAATATTACAATATTGGTTTCGATTTTTTCAACTTTTTTTACAAAGTTTAAAATAGAAAGTTCTGCACCTATTTCTTTTGCTTTTTTATGATCTTCCTTTAATCTTTCTATGTTATTTTCTAGAGCATAAATTCCTGCCGCCGCCAAATATCCAGCTTGACGCATACCTCCACCTAAAATTTTCCGTATCCTTAGCGCTTTAGCAATAGCTTCTTTATTTCCTACCAAAACTGAACCTACAGGGCAACCTAAACCTTTACTAAAACATATACTAATAGTATCAAACAGCTCTCCGTATTTATTTGGTTTTTCATTTTTAGCCACCATAGCGTTCCATAAACGAGCACCATCTAAATGGTACGCCAAGTTATTATCCAAACAAACTTTTTTAATATTTTCAAGTTCCGTGTAATCCCAACAGGCCCCTCCCCCTTTGTTAGTTGTATTTTCTATGCAGACTAAACTTGTTAACGGACTATGATAAAAATCCGGAGGATTTATAGCTTTACCTATCTCTTCAGCTGTCATCATTCCTCTATCACCATCAATTAACCTGCATGAAACTCCACTATTAAAACTAACTCCTCCACCTTCATAATTAAAAATATGTGAATATTTATCACATATTAATTGTTCGCCCGGCTGTGTATGTATTTTAATTGCGGTTTGATTAGCCATAGTACCACTCGGAAAAAACAATGCCGATTCCTTATTAAATAGTCTGGCTACTTTTTCTTCAAAAAAATTAACCGTAGCATCTTCTTTAAACACGTCATCCCCCACATCTGCATCCATCATTGCATCCAACATTCCTTTTGTTGGTTTTGTTACGGTATCGCTTATTAAATTAATTTTCATTTGATAAATGGATTTCCTTTAATGCATGCAACTCATTCCAATAGGAGAGCCATCTGGAATTTTTGGTGAAACTTTGGATTTAAATTGACTGGGGTCACTGCTAAATTTGTTAATTCTTCGAATTACCTCTTTTGAAATTGCGCTATCAGAACCACTATTTAAACTAGTTTTTAAATTGTTTAAAACTTTAAAAGCTATTGCATTAACCTGTGGATGTACATTGGCATTAGCAGCTAAATTCATTATATAATCAAGCACTCTAAAATTTATATTCCATTGGATTTCTGATAGGTAAGCGTCTTTTGTACTCTTTAAAAAAGTATTCTTTATTAGAGTATTCAAGACTTCCTCTAATCCCAGTTGATTTTTATTCAAACTTTTTTGTTGAATTAATCTAGATGCTCTTTCTGGATGAAGTAACAAGCTAAGTGTCATATCTCCAGCAGTTTCAGCTGCAGAAAGAGGGTCAAAAGCTACTCCTGTTTTACCTTTAATAGATTCTCGTGTTCTATAATATCCAATTGCTCTTGGTGGGAAGAGCGTTAATTTATATTTAGGAATAGCTATTTCGGAAGCATCAAGAGTTTTTAAAATAGTATTTAGCGCTTTTCTTTGGATAGTAGCGTTAATGGTTTCAACGCTTTTTTGATTATCTCCTCTAACTTCATAAGAATAATTTAATCCCCCAATGATTTTAGATACTGCCTCAGTTTGATACCTATGAAAAAAGTATAAAGGAGCAAAAACATCTTCTAAAGTGGAATTGGATTCCCCCATTCTGATATTATGAATAGAAAAATTCTTAATCCCTAGTTTTCTTACTGCCAATATATTATTGAGTTCCTCTGCTATGTCTTTTCCATTATCCCATAGATGAGCATAGGCATGAGCTCCTCCTTGAGGTCGAGCGTCTTGGTCTGAAACATAACGAAGTCCTTCGTCAGAAGCTTGAATTAATAAATTATTAAGCTCCTCTTTTTCATTAGTATAATTACCATATGAGTATGCAACAGTATATTTATCCCATTCTCCAATTCCATCATCGTACGCATTTGAAAAATCAATTTCATTGTTATTGATTGTTATTTGAGGGTGTGGATAATCCATTACAGATGCTCTATTGTTAGAACTAGCTGCAAAATTATGAGCAAAACCAAGTGTATGACCAATTTCATGGGCGGACAGCTGTCTTATTCTAGCTAGAGCTAAGTCGAGCATGGGCTGATAATTATCATCTTGTTCAGCAAAAGGCTTGTTCATTAACGCTTGTGCAATTAAAAAATCTTGACGAATTCTTAAACTTCCCAGACTAACATGTCCTTTAATAATTTCTCCAGTTCTTGGATCCGTAATACTACTTCCGTAACTCCATCCTCTAGTTGAACGATGAACCCATTGTATTACATTATACCTAACATCTAAAGGGTCTACATTATCCGGCAATACTTTAAGCTGAAAAGCATTTTTATATCCTATTGCTTCAAAGGCCTGATTCCACCATTTTCCACCCTCTAACAATGCAGAACGTACGGGTTCTGGAGTTCCGTTATCTAAATAATAAATTATTGGTTTAACAGCTTCGCTAATCTTTTGCTTAGGGTTTTTCTTTTCTAACCTATGTCTGGTTATGTACCGTTTTAAAATAGGTTCTTGAACCGGTGTCGCATAATCATAATAAGAAAGCGGATATGAACCGCATCTGGGGTCAAATACTCTTTTTTTGTAATTATCATCAGGAAGTTCAATAAAAGAATGATGCTGTGATACCGTTACAAATTTGGAATTTGGAGTTACAGATTTAATATAACTCCCTTGAGCCTCTCCTTCAAAAGTTAACATAACATCAAATTCAACATTTTTCGGAAATGCTTTAGTACGCTCCAAATCAAACGCATTTTTTTTCTCATTTAATTTATAAGAACCTTGTTTTAATCTTTTTAGTCGATTTATAACACCATGCGTGTCTTGCATAAAAAAACCAGTAGCATCCACAATGAATTTGCCATTCTTTTCTTCTTCAATTTTAAATCCATATAGCACGGATTTTGCAAAAGCTTGTTCTACCGATTTCTTTTCTAGTTTATTATCTGTTAATGCCCTAAACTTTAAATTTGGCTGTATCAAAAGTATTCTGTCTCCTGATTTTTTAAAGAACACAACTTGCTCATTACCAAGTTGTCCTCTATCCAAACCTATATCATTACTTCCAACACCACTACTTAGAGCATACACGTATAAAAATTGCCTATTTAACTCCTTAATTTCCAAGTAAATTTTATCATTATTTTGATCATATTGAAAATCAAACAATCCGCTGTATTTTTTAAAATCTTTACTTTTTTCCGAAAATTGAGAAACTGTTATTTGTGAACAAAACAGAAAACATAAAATGCACGCTATATTTTTCATCTTTGAGGAATTTAAAGCTAAATGTAACCAAAATCCCTCAAAAATAGGTGCCAAATTTCAAGAGGGTTTAATCTATCTTAAAGGTTAATGTAGATAAGTGTTTTGTAATATTTTGTTTTAATAGAGTATTAAAGTTTGGTAAATCTTATTTTTGAAAAAAATTAATAATTTATGATTACTACAGATCAATCAAAAGATCTTATTGAGCGCCTTGGAGCGTTAAGGAGGTATCTTTGACATAGATGCCAAACTTATTGAAATAGAAAACGAAGAAGAAAAAACCCTTGCTCCCGATTTTTGGGACAATCCACAAAAGGCCCAAGAGCACATGAGATTCATTCAATCCAAAAAACAGTGGGTTGATGATTTTAATAAAGGAAAAAATTTAATTGGAGATTTAGAAGTTCTTATTGAATTTTTTCAAGAAGGAGATGTTACCGAACAAGAAGTAACAGCGCAATATGAAAAAGCAATAAACTTAATTGAGAAATTAGAGTTTAAAAACATGCTTTCTGAAGAAGGTGATGAATTAACTGCTGTTTTACAAATAACTGCAGGGGCTGGAGGAACTGAAAGCTGTGACTGGGCAGCTATGTTAATGCGGATGTATATGATGTGGGCTGAAAAAAATGGTTATAAAGTAAAAGAGCTTAATTACCAAGATGGAGATGTTGCAGGTATAAAAACAGTTACTTTAGAAATTGAAGGTGAATATGGTTTTGGATGGTTAAAAGGAGAAAATGGTGTTCATAGGCTAGTTAGGATTTCACCATTTGATAGTAATGCAAAACGTCATACCTCTTTTGCTTCTGTTTATGTATATCCATTAGTTGATGACAGTATTGAAATTGAAGTAAATCCTTCTGATATTGAAATTACTACGGCTCGTTCTAGTGGAGCTGGTGGTCAAAATGTTAATAAAGTAGAAACCAAGGTTCAATTGGTACATAAACCAACGGGGATTCAAATTTCGTGTTCAGACTCACGAAGCCAGCATGATAACCGTGCTACTGCTATGAAAATGCTTAAGTCACAGTTATATGAAATTGAACTTCGCAAAAAAATGGAAGCGCGACAAGAAATTGAATCATCAAAAATGAAAATTGAATGGGGTTCTCAAATTCGGAACTATGTTATGCATCCGTACAAACTTGTAAAAGATGTTCGCACCGGTCAAGAAACAGGAAATGTTGATGCCGTAATGGATGGAGAAATTGACCCGTTTTTAAAAGCGTATTTAATGGCTATGGGCCAAAAAGAAGAATAAATTTATTATAGCATGATAAAAATATACCATAACCCAAGATGTAGTAAATCTCGTCAAGGTTTAGCCATTATTCAAGAAGCGGGAAAAGAGGTTGAGATAATCAAATATTTAGATGATATTCCAACGGAGAACGAATTAAAAGAAGTAATACAACTTCTTGGTATTTCGCCAGAAGAACTTGTTAGAAAAGGAGAGACTATTTGGAAAGAAAACTATAAAGGTAGACAGCTCTCTGATGATGAAATCATAAATGCAATGGTAACTCATCCAAAATTGATAGAACGCCCAATAGTTGTTAATGGCAATAAAGCGGTATTAGGACGACCTCCAGAAAATATAATGGATATTATATAAAATTTGTTTTTATTAACTTTATTGGCACACTCATTGATTAATTCTTTAACACAGAATTAACAAAACGAAATTAAACCTAAAGTTATTTTTACTATCCAATAAACAGAAAAGATTATGAAACTTAATATATTAAGCTTACTAGTCCTTTTTACAGCACTTCTTTTGGGAATGGATGTTTGTGCGCAGTATGGCTACGGCAATGGTTATGGAGGTGGAGGCTACGGTTATGGAAGACAAAGATCTGCCATTCCTCAAGCTCAAGAAACTCCAAAAGAACCCGAACCTAAAACCGCTGAACAAATTGTTGATGAAGGAATGCCTTCTATAATTGAGGCCATCGACTTAAACGAATTTGAAGCAGCTGTAATGAGTTCCGTTTTAAAAAAGTATTTGAAAGAACGTATCGAAATGCAAATTTTAAAGCTAAGCCCTGAAAAAATGCGCGAGGGTTATAATAAAATTACTGAACGTCAAGATGAAGAACTAAAAGCAGGATTGCCCCTTGACAAGTATGAGGCTTTTGTTGAAATGCAAAAGAATGGAATAGATAAAACGAAACGAAAAAACAAAAAGGAAAAACGAAAAAAGCGTAAGAAAACTAAAGACTAGTTATGAAAAAAAGACTGTTGCCGATAGTATTATTATTAATATCAATTTCAATAAACGGGCAACATTCAAAAAGCCAGAAACCCCAACTAGTAAAAATTACGGCAAAAGTTTTAGACAGAAATACTAACAAACCACTGGAGTATGCAACTTTGGTGCTTCAAAGTCTTCGTAATCCAGATAAAATTACTGGAGGTATATCCAATGCACAAGGAAATTTTGAAGTGGAAGTTTCCCCAGGTAAATATAATGTCCGAGTAGAATACATATCTTACAAAACTCAAGAATTAAAAAATCAAATTTTTAACACCTCTCAGGATTTAGGCATAATTAAATTAGGAGTTGATGTTGCACAGTTAAATGAGGTGGAAGTTACAGCTGAGCGCACTACAGTTGAATTACGTCTTGATAAAAAGGTATATAATGTTGGGCAAGACTTAACAGTTAAAGGTGGATCCGTTACAGATGTTTTGGACAATGTACCTTCTGTCACAGTTGATGAAGAAGGTATAATTAGTTTAAGAGGTAATGAAAGTGTGCGAGTTTTAATTAACGGTAAGCCTTCAGCTCTATCCGGGTTAAATTCTCAAGCACTACAACAATTACCGGCAGATGCCATCGAAAAAGTTGAAGTAATTACTAACCCATCAGCGAGATATGACGCTGAGGGAACGGCAGGAATACTAAATATCATACTTAAACAAAGTAAAGTCATAGGTATAAATGGTTCCTTTAGTGTTTATGTAGGTAATCCAGACAATTTTGGAGGTTCAGTAAATCTTAATATGCGTAGAGATAAGTTTAATATTTTTACAAATACCTCTTACAGATATAGAAATGCTCCTGGAAACGCTGAATTTTTACAAGAAAACTTTGATAGAAATACAGGATTAACCATGGGGTTTCAGGATGAATTCAGAAATTTTTATAGAAAAAACAAAAATTATAATACTAATGTAGGCTTTGAATATTTCATAAACAAAACAAGTAGTATTACAAATTCAATGGTTTATAGAAAATCTATTGGCGGAACAAATGTGAATGTAGATTTCGTAAACTATGATAGCGAGCAAATAGTGTCCTTAAAGCGAAATAGATATACCGATGAAAGCGAAAATGACGAAAACATTCAATATTCCGTCAACTATCAGAACAAGTTTAATGATGACGGTCATGAATTAACTCTTGATTATCAATATTCCTCCGGGGATGAAATTGAAGAAAATTTAATCCAAGAAAAAATATTAACAACAAATGAAAATCTAACACCTGAGCAAATAATTAATTTCGAATCAGTTGTCAGGCAGTTAGTACAAATGGATTATAAACTTCCCTTTGGAAAAGATAATGCATCCCAATTGGAACTAGGATATCGCGGAACATTTAATAATTTTAATACAGATTATGATTTTGGTGTTATCGAAAATTCAGATTTTATCATAGACCGAAGTATTAGTAATAATCTTAATTATAAAGAATATGTTAACGCTGCTTATCTTCAGTTAGGCAGCAAGTTTAACAAATTTAATATACTTGGAGGGTTACGTTATGAAGCTTCAGATATTGATGTGGAATTATTGGACACAAATGACTTCACAAATAAAACATACGATGACTGGTTTCCCTCACTTTTTCTTGGGTACGAATTTTCAGAAACAGAACAAATAACTGTAAGCTATAGTAGAAGGTTACGAAGACCTCGCTCTCGAATGATAAATCCGTTTCCTTCAAGATCAAGCAACACCAATTTCTTTCAAGGAAATCCAGATTTAGACCCAACTTACAATGATGCCTATGACCTAGGTTATATGAAGCGTTGGGATAAACTAACGCTAACTTCTTCTATTTACTATAATTATTCAACCGGAGTGTTTCAATTTATTAGTAAAGAAACAGGTGAGTTTGTTGAATTAGAGGACCCTAATAATTCTCTTGAAAATATTTTAGTACCCGTTCAAGTTCGTCAACCAGTTAACTTAGCCACAGCTACACGATATGGAATAGATTTTACAAGTACGTTTGTTCCAAAAAGAAAATGGCGGTTAACCTGGAATTTAAATTTATTCAATAATATTCAAAAGGGAGACTATAATTATGTAAATAGTATTGGAGAAACTGTGAATCAAAATTTTGATGCAAAAAACCTTACGTGGTTTACAAGATTAAGTGCAAAAGTTCCTTTACCATATAAAATAGCCTTGCAATCTAATATTTTTTACAGAGGACCACGAAAAAATGCTCAGACAAACACCAAAGGAATGTTAAGTACTAATCTCGCATTTAGTAAGGATATTTTAAAGGATAAGGCGTCATTATCACTTAATATAAGTGATTTATTTAATACAAGAAAAAGACAATCAACTACCACTACCATTTTTGCTACTACAGAAAGTGAATTTCAGAGGAGGCAAAGACAATTTACTTTAACTTTTCAATACAGATTTAACGAACCACAAAAACAAAAACGTGGAAATGGCATGAGAAATAATAGTGAAGACGATTTTGAATTTGAAGGATAAACGCGCTCCTTAGAAATATTATAAAAAAGGCGCTAATTAAATTAGCGCCTTTTTTTATTCGTTTCGTTTAGCTTTTTTAGCTTCTCTTTTTTCTTTCAAAAGTTCCATAATATTACCCCCTAACCAGTAGGGCACCACAAACATTAATAAGAAAATCATTAACCAAAAACCAATAGTTAATATGGTTAAAAACGCTAAAAATCCTAAGTATTGGTCAAAATCAAACATCTAAAATATTTTTTACGCCACAAATATAGTTGTAAATACTATAAACTGACAAATCTCAGCGTGAAAAAAACAAAAATAATTGGCTAAAGAATTACCTTTGTTTTAAACATAATCTTTATAAAATGAGCTTTAGAATAGAAAAGGATACTATGGGAGAAGTAAAAGTCCCTAGTGATAAATATTGGGGAGCCCAAACTGAGCGTTCCCGAAACAATTTTAAAATTGGGCCTTCAGCTTCCATGCCGCTAGATGTAGTTTATGGTTTTGCTTATCTAAAAAAATCTGCAGCATACACTAATTGCGAACTTGGCGTTTTATCTGAGGAAAAACGTGATTTAATTGCTGCCGTTTGTGATGAGATTTTAGCTGGTAAATTAGATGACCAATTTCCGCTTGTAATTTGGCAAACAGGTTCGGGTACGCAAAGTAATATGAACCTTAATGAAGTAATTGCTAATAGAGCACATGAAATTGCTGGAAAGAAAATTGGTGAAGGAGAAAAAACTATTCAACCCAACGATGATGTAAATAAATCGCAATCGTCAAATGATACTTTTCCAACTGGAATGCACATTGCTGCTTATAAAAAAATTGTAGAAGTTACTATTCCAGGTATTATGCAACTAAGAAACACTTTTGCTAAAAAAGTAAAAGAATTTGAAAATGTTGTAAAAATTGGTCGTACGCATTTAATGGATGCTACTCCGCTAACCTTAGGGCAAGAATTTTCTGGTTATGTTTCTCAATTAGATCACGGTATAAAAGCGCTTAAAAATACTCTACCCCATCTTGCTGAATTAGCTTTAGGTGGTACTGCTGTTGGTACTGGACTTAATACACCAAAAGGGTACGATGTACTTGTCGCTAAATATATTGCTGAGTTTTCTGAATTACCATTTATTACTGCTGAGAACAAATTTGAAGCTTTAGCTGCTCATGATGCTATAGTTGAAAGCCATGGAGCTTTAAAACAACTAGCAGTTTCGTTAAATAAAATTGCAAATGATATTAGAATGATGGCATCAGGACCGCGTTCTGGTATAGGCGAAATAATTATTCCAGCAAATGAGCCTGGTAGTTCTATCATGCCAGGAAAAGTTAATCCTACACAATGTGAGGCATTAACTATGGTTTGCGCTCAGGTAATGGGTAATGATGTTGCCATTAGTGTTGGAGGAACTCAAGGTCATTATGAGTTAAATGTATTTAAGCCACTTATGGCTGCAAACATTTTACAGTCCGCTGAATTACTTGGTGATGCTTGTGTTAGTTTTGAAGTTAATTGTGCTTCCGGTATTGAGCCAAATCATGGAGTAATTAAAGAGCTATTAAATAACTCTTTAATGTTAGTTACAGCTTTAAATACTAAGATTGGTTACTATAAAGCAGCGGAAATAGCCAATACAGCACATAAAAATGGTACTACCTTAAAAGAAGAGGCGATAAACTTAGGTTATGTAACGGCCGAAGATTATGACGCATGGGTAAAACCTGAAGACATGGTTGGAAGTTTAAAATAGTATCAAACTTACTTTTTAAACAAAAAAAAGGTCAATCGAAAGATTGACCCTTTTTTTATTAATGGATAGTGTGACTATTTCAATGTGAACTTTGAAGTTCCCAATAATTTTAATTTATCATCATAAACATTAACCATGTAATTTCCTTTTTGGAAATCTCCTGATGGCTTATTAATGTAATCACAAACGTCTAAAGATTTGTTCTCATAATAGAAATCTGTTCCTTTACTGTATGTTACAGAAGCTCCAGAATCACTAGTTTTAGAAAAGCTTTCTCCTAAAACATTTCCTTGAGGATCAAGAACCTCAATAAAAAACTCTCTATCACCAGCTTGTGCAATAACGTTGTCCGCTATAGTAAAACATATTTTAAATTTATCAGTTCTTCCTGCTCTAGAAGTAGAAACTAATTTACCACTGTTACGTTCCTTAACAGCATCTACTGTAAATTTAGATAAGTTTAACGCAGAACCTTTTTCAACTACATCTGCCAATTGTGTATTTTGAACAACTAACGAATCGTTAAAAACTGTTTGTTTTTCCAACTCAACATACGTACTATCTCTTTGCATAGCAATAAGCGTATTAGAACGAGTAAGAGAATCTACTTGTTTTAATAACTGCTCTCTCTCTGCCTTTAAAACACCTACTTGTCTTCTGTATCTATATAAAGATGAGATATCAGCTTTCATAGCTTTTACAGAATCAATGTATTTTGCAATATTATCTCTTGCGCTAACTAATTCTTCATTAGTAGCATTGCTTTCTAAAATAGCCTTGTCGTATTCCGACTTTAAACTATTTAAATCTCCAATTACCACTTCTTTTTCTTTTGTAAGAACAGCTTCAGTTTTCTTTTTGTCTTGAAAAAGACTAACTGTATAGATAATGGTCCCCAAAAGAATCACACCTAACAAACCTGCCAATACCTTTAATCCGTTGTTATTTTTTGTTTCAGTCATAATAATTAAAATTAGTTATAGAATAACTTTCAAATAAAATGTTTGTATCGGAATTATATACGCAATATTATTTACTTTAGATTTTTTTATGTTAAAAAAAGTTTTCTTGATGATTTTAAATGACTAAAAATCAAATATTTAAAAAACAAAAAGAGAGTCATAAAAACTCTCTTTTTCAAAATATTTGTAAAGTTTATACTATCTAATAAGTTTTTTATACTTAATACGCTTTGGCATAAGGTCACCGCCAAGTCGTTTTTTCTTATTCTCCTCATAATCAGAAAACGACCCTTCAAAGAAATAAACCTGCGAATCTCCTTCAAACGCCAAAATATGTGTGCAAATTCTGTCTAAAAACCATCTATCGTGAGATATCACTACTGCACATCCAGCAAAATTTTCGAGCCCTTCTTCTAAGGCTCTAAGCGTATTTACATCTAAATCATTGGTAGGCTCATCTAACAATAACACATTACCCTCTTCTTTTAATGTCATTGCTAAATGCAGACGGTTACGCTCTCCACCAGAGAGCATGTTTACTTTTTTATTTTGCTCACTTCCAGAAAAGTTAAATCTACTTAAATAAGCTCTTGAGTTTACCTGACGACCACCCATCATTATTAACTCTTGTTCATCGCTAAAGTTTTGCCAAATAGTTTTTTCTGGGTCAATATTAGAATGACTCTGATCTACGTAAGCAATTTTTGCTGTTTCACCAACTACAAACTCTCCATTGTCGGGAGTTTCTTCTCCCATAATCATTCTAAAAATGGTGGTTTTACCAGCTCCGTTAGGCCCAATAATTCCAACAATACCGGCTTGAGGAAGATTAAACTTTAAATCTTCGTACAATATTTTATCATCATATGCTTTACTAACACCGGTTGCCTCAATAACATTAGTTCCAAGACGAGGTCCATTCGGAATATATATTTCAAGCTTTTCATCAAGTTGTTTTTGATCTTGACTCATTAGCTTGTCATAATTTTTTAAACGTGCTTTTTGTTTCGTTTGCCTTCCCTTTGCTCCTTGTCTAACCCAATCTAATTCTCGTTCTAATGTTTTTTGGCGTTTTGAAGCTTGTTTGCTCTCTTGGGCCAATCGTTTAGATTTTTGATCTAACCAACTACTATAATTTCCTTTCCAAGGAATACCCTCTCCTCTATCCAACTCCAAAATCCAACCAGCAACATTATCAAGAAAATACCTATCGTGTGTAACCGCAATAACAGTTCCTTTATATTGTGCTAAATGGTGCTCTAACCAATGAACAGATTCTGCATCTAAGTGGTTTGTAGGCTCATCTAACAACAATATTTCTGGTTCCTGTAATAACAATCTACACAATGCAACTCTTCTTCTTTCCCCTCCAGATAACACGGCAATCTTTTTATCAGAATCTGGAGTTCTTAGTGCATCCATCGCAATTTCCAACTTGGTATCTAACTCCCAAGCATTGGATGCATCAATTTTATCTTGCAACTCCGCTTGTTTATCCATGAGTTTCTGCATTTTATCTGCATCCTCATAAACTTCGGGAAGCCCAAACATGTCATTAATTTTATTGTATTCGTCAAGAATAGCAACTGTTTCTGCAACGCCTTCTTTTACAATTTCTAAAACAGTTTTGTCTTCGTCCAGCTGTGGTTCTTGTTCTAAGTATCCTACTTTATAACCTGGAGAAAAAACTACATCCCCTTGAAAATTTTTATCTACACCCGCTATTATTTTTAAAAGTGTAGACTTACCTGAGCCATTTAAACCTAAAATTCCAATTTTAGCGCCGTAAAAAAAACTTAAATAAATGTTTTTAAGTACTGGTGTATTGGCATTTTTATACGTCTTAGTTACTCCAGACATGGAGAAAATAACTTTCTTATCGTCAGACATTGATATTTTTTATTTCTTAATTAATTAGATGAAGATTAAAGTATTTATTTACGTGTTTAAACACGACCCTTAAGTGCATTAAACACCCATGCAATTGCAAAAAAGCCAATTCCAACTGAAGCAAACCCCCATCCTGCAATTTCATCATACCTAAAAGCACCTAGTGCTATAAGCGCTAACCCTACAAATATCATTATAAATGTAGCCAATGCAAGCACGGTATTTTTATTCATTCCCATAGTATCTTAGTTTGGTTTTTCGTAGAATCAAATATCGTAAATTTTCCTAGTATTTCTATGATATCATCAATTTTAATTCTTCCTAAAAACTATTACTAGCATTAATTTGTGCATTTAAATTTAGTGTATACTCCTTATCTTTATCAAAGAAAAATAGAAACACCCTCATATGAACTTAAAGTTTAATAAAAACGAAGACTTTAATAAATTACAACTATCTCAACTTAAAAAACGTATTGCGCAGACAAAACTAGGTGGAGGTAAAAAACGTATTGAAAAATTACATGCTAAAGGCAAAATGACAGCTAGGGAGCGTATTGATTTTCTTTTAGACTCTAATAAGGATAGCATTGAAATTGGTGCTTTGGTTGGTGATGGAATGTATGAAGAACATGGTGGTTGTCCTTCAGGAGGTGTTGTTGTTAAAATTGGATATATACAGGGCAAACAATGTATTGTTGTTGCCAATGACGCTACGGTGAAAGCTGGTGCCTGGTTTCCTATTACCGGGAAGAAAAATTTAAGAGCTCAGGAAATAGCAATTGAAAACAGATTACCTATTATTTATTTAGTAGATAGTGCTGGTGTTTATTTACCGTTACAAGATGAAATATTTCCAGATAAAGAGCATTTTGGGAGAATCTTTAGAAATAACGCTGTTATGAGTAGTATGGGTATCACTCAAATAGCTGCAGTTATGGGTAGTTGTGTTGCAGGAGGTGCTTACTTACCAATAATGAGTGATGAAGCTTTAATTGTTGATAAAACCGGCAGCATTTTTTTAGCTGGTAGTTATCTTGTGAAAGCTGCAATAGGAGAAGATATTGACAATGAAACTTTAGGCGGAGCAAGTACACACTGTGAAATTAGTGGTGTTACAGATTACAAAGCCAAAGACGATAAAGATGCTTTAAACAAGATTAAAAATATAATTGATAAAATAGGTGATTATACTCCTGCTGGTTTTAACAGAAAAAAGAGTTTAAAACCTAATGATAATCCAGAAGATATTTATGGCATTTTGCCAGCTGCTCGCACAGAACAGTATGATATGATGGAGATCATAAAAAGGTTGGTAGACAATTCTGAATTTGAGCCTTACAAGGAGGATTATGGGAAAACTTTAATTACAGGTTATGCTAGGATTGATGGTTGGGCAGTTGGTATTGTTGCAAATCACAGAAAAGTGGTAAAAAACGGTAAAGGAGAAATGCAGTTTGGAGGTGTAATCTATTCTGATTCTGCGGACAAAGCTACAAGATTTATAGCAAATTGTAACCAAAAGAAAATTCCACTAGTATTTTTACAAGATGTCACTGGATTCATGGTTGGTAGTAAAAGTGAACATGGTGGTATTATTAAGGATGGAGCAAAAATGGTAAATGCGGTGAGTAACTCAGTAGTACCAAAGTTTACCATAATTATTGGAAACAGCTATGGTGCTGGTAATTATGCAATGTGCGGAAAAGCGTATGACCCAAATCTAATAGTTGCATGGCCAAGTGCTGAATTGGCTGTTATGAGTGGTAATTCTGCTGCAAAGGTTCTACTACAAATAGAAAAAGCTTCCCTAAAGAAAAAAGGTGAAACCATAACTGAAGCTAAAGAAAAAGAAATGTTTTCAAAAATAAAGGAGCGTTATGACAATCAGGTTTCTCCATATTATGCGGCCTCTCGTTTATGGACTGATGCTATAATTGATCCTCTAGAAACAAGAAAATGGATTTCAATGGGTATTAATGCTGCAAATCACGCTCCCATAGAAAAACCTTTTAATTTGGGTGTTTTACAAGTTTAAAAGGGCTATTGTAGATTTTCTATTAATTTTTCCGTTCTCAGTAAGTGTAAATTTTGGCAAATAGAAAATTTGTTTTGGCTTTTGAAATTTTGAAAGTGATTTATTTTCGACAATCTTAAATTCTAAATCAGAAATTTTATCATCGCTTTCTATCACTAAAACTAGCTTTTGACCTAAAATGTCATCTAAAATACCAGCTACAAAAAAAGGTTTAGCAATAACTTTTGCCAGTGTTTGTTCTATTTCTTCAGGAATCAGTTTTACCCCTCCAGAATTAATAATAGAATCAAATCTACCTAGCCATTTAAACTGTTTATCATTAATAATCTCCACAATATCATTAGTGACAACAGGTTTGTCCTGAAGTTCTGGGGCAGATATTACAAGACAATTTCTATTGTCTTTAGTAATGGATATGTATGGTAATATTGTAAAATAATCTTCTTTTGATTTGCTTATTTTTTTTAACGCTATATGCGTTATGGTTTCCGTCATTCCATATGTTTCATACACATCAACTTTAGTTTTTTGAATTTTATCAATTAGTTGATTAGAAGGTTTAGCTCCACCAACAATAAGTTTGGTGATTAAATTTAACTTCCCCAATGAATTTATGACCTGAAGTGGTATCATGGCACAAAAATCATAGTTTGATTCAATTTTTGATAAAGGATTTGATCCAGGAGAAACACAATCAATCTCCAATCCTAAAACCATTGCTCTAACCAACATCATTTTACCAGCAATAAACTTCGTTGGCAAACAATGAAGTGCTTTATTTTTTGGTTTAAGCCCTAAAAAATCTCCCGTTGCCAAAGCCGAATTTACCATTGATTCTTTTTTTAATAGAATCTTTTTAGGTGTACCTGTAGAACCAGAAGTACTAACCTCAATCATAGGATTACTGCTTATCCAGCTATTAAAAAACAACCCTATCTCTTTTTCAAATGGTTGATTAGTTTTTAATAAATCTTGAGCTACTTTATGTAATTCTTTATAATTATAGTGAACTCCGTTGAATTTAAAATCTGGATGTATTTTAACCATTTGCAAGCTAAACCCCTATTTGATTAACTTCATCTTCACCCAATAATATTTCTTTTGATGTGATATTTCCTGTAAGCTTTTCTTTCCAATTTGTCCATTTGTATTTCTTTGAAAATATAAACAATAACAAGGGATAAACTATTAATACAGGAACAAACACGTCCCACCCTAACGCGGGGTCAGAGACATCTCTATAAAGTGAATGCGTTTGAAAAGCTGTCCAATCAGCAGTTACCAAAAGTGCGGTAATTAAATTGTTAGCCGCGTGAAAACCAATAGCAAGTTCTAACCCGTCATCCATAAGGGTTAATATTCCTAAAAAAAGCCCCGTACCAATGTAGTACACCATAATACCATACCCCAATTTCTCTACCTCCGGATTAAAAACATGAAGGAGTCCAAAAAAAACAGAGGTTATTAGCAAAGGCACCCATTTATTTTTAGCAGCTAAACCTATCATTTGCATTAAATAACCACGCATAAAATATTCTTCAAAACTTGTTTGCAGTGGTATAAACAATACCGATATTACTAAAAGAATTAAAAAAGGAGTTAACTCAAAATTATATACATAGTCCTCTGGAGATGATAATATATCCACTCCCGTTAAGCTTATGGTTATAATTGCCCAAAAAGCAAATGCAAAAAATATTCTTTTCCAATCAATTTTTTTTCTGGAAGTCGTTAATGTAGTAATGCTTCTTAGATGTATGCTTCTACAAGTAAAAAAAGTAGCTACAAGACCAAATGTAAAGGACAATAGCATTAAAAACAAAAACAGATTAGACCCTAGCAAATTACTCATTTCCGAAACCTCACTAACCGCTTTACCTTCATCCATCATTTTTGGAAAAAGAAATATGGCTAAAGGAATCATTCCAACAAATTGCCATCCAATAAAAATGGTAACAAGACCAATTATATATCTCCAGACATCATTTTTTCCTTTATATACTTGTTCTATATACATAAATCACTAATTAAATTTTGTTTCCATTTTTTGCCCTTATCATAAAACAATGTACCATTTTTTACCGTAAGTGGACTGTCAAAATTGTTAGTATACAACCCTCCTGTTCCTAAACCTTGAGGCATATTACTATTTAAAGTATAAGTCCATTGCGCAATTGCATTGAGGCCTATATTACTTTCAAGAGCACTAGTAACCCACCACCCAATATTGTGTTTTTCCGCCAATGAAATCCATTCTTCACACCCCTTAATTCCACCAACCAAACTAGGTTTTAAAATAATAAACTGCGGTTGTATTGTTTGTATTAATTTTTCTTTCTGTGTTACACTAAAAACGCCAATTAATTCTTCGTCTAAAGCAATTGGTAAGGGTGTATTTTCGCATAAACCTTTCATTGCGCTCCAACCACCAGCTTTTATTGGCTGTTCAATAGAATGTAGCTTAAATTCAGATAGTGCTTTTAACTTATCCAGTGCTTCGGTTTGAGAAAAAGCTCCATTGGCATCAACTCTTAGCTCAATAGTATGCTCGTCATATTTGCACCGAATAGACGCTAGTAGTGATAATTCTGTTTCAAAATCAATAGCTCCTATTTTCAACTTTATACATTTAAATCCTTGGGCTAATTTTTGCTGAATTTGTTTTAACATATAAGCTTCATCTCCCATCCATATTAAACCATTAATAGGAATAGGGTTTTCTCTTTCTGTAAAATCTGAAGAAAAAAGTTTAAATGGTGTGGTTCCAGATAAAGATATAAAAGCCTGCTCCAATCCAAACTGGATGCTCGGAAAATCCATTAAATTTTCTAATAATACAGGCAATCCTAGTTGAATATTATCGCAAACCCATTTAAGTTTCTCCTCATAATTTGGTACATCATCGCAACTAAGTGTTCTTAATATTCCGCACTCACCTATACCGAGTTTACCATTTTCTTCTAAAACAATAAACCAGGTTTCCTTTGTTGTTAAGACTCCTCTAGATGTTCCACTGGGACGTTTAAAATTTAAAATGTATTTTTTATAGCTAGCTTTCATCTGGTGACGTCAAATTTAGCTATATTTTGGCTCTTAAAATTATTGTATGCCAAAGATTGATGGAAAAATAGTGTGGATTACTGGTGCTTCTTCAGGAATTGGAGAAGCCTTGACATACGCCTTGAACAACAAAAACTGTAAGCTTATTATATCTTCTCGGAAAGAAGATGCTTTGCTTAGGGTTAAAAACAACTGTAGTAATTCTGAAAATGTTGAAATATTACCTCTTGATTTACAAGATTTTGAACATATGAAATCTAAAACTGAAACTGCTATTTCTTTTTTTGGAAAAATTGACCTCTTGATTAATAACGGCGGTATTAGTCAACGTTCATTAATTGTAGATACCGACTTTTCTGTATATCAAAAACTTATTGATGTTAATTATTTAGGAACGGTTGCGCTAAGTAAAGCCATTTTACCTTATTTTATTAATCAAAAGAGTGGTCATTTTGCCACTATAACCAGTCTTATGGGAAAATTTGGCTCACCCTACCGTTCCGGTTACTGTGGAGCTAAACATGCATTACATGGTTTTTTTGATGTATTACGAATGGAACATCAAAAAGATGGTATTGATGTTACTTTAATTTGCCCTGGTTTTATTAGTACCGATGTAGATAAAAATGCGTTAACAGAAGACGGAACTGCTCTTAATAAAAAAGACGAGGCCACTCAAAATGGTATGCCAGTTCCTGTTTTTGCTGATAAAATGATAAATGCTATTGAACGCAAAAAATATGAAGCTAACATTGGCAGAAAGGAAATTTTAGCCGTTTACGTAAAACGTTTTTTTCCTAAGCTATTACATAAAATAGTTTTAAAAAGTGCTGTTAGGTAACAGTTTATCTATTTAAAGTTAAACCAAAAACGAACGCCTTCAGTAGTTTTATCTACATTCAAGTTTGTTTGTAATTGGTTAGCTAAACGGTTCATTAAACGTATTCCCATAGAAGACTGTGCTCTTTCATCAGTGTCTTCAGGTAAGCCTACACCATTATCTGTATACTCAAAGAAGCCCTCTTCTCCCATAGTTTTTCTAAGGTGAATGTAAATTTTACCATGGTCTTCATCATTTGGAAATGCGTATTTGAATGAGTTAGAGACCAATTCGTTTAGCATTAATCCAAAAGGAATTGCTCTATCAATATCCAACTCTACCCCTTCCGCATCAATTGTAATATTAATATTATGTCCTCCTTTTTTGTAAACAGATTGTACACTATTAATTAAACTTTCAATATACCCTTGCATTTCAATAACCGATAAATCATCATTTTGATATAATTTTTGATGAATTAATGCCATGGCTTTTACTCTACTCTTACCTTCTTCTAAAGCAGCTATCGCAGACTTACTTCTTGTATTTTTAGTTTGCAAACTCAGTAAACTTGAAACCATTTGTAAATTGTTTTTTACACGATGGTGAATTTCTTTTAAAAGAGAATCTTTTTCAACAAGAGCTTTCTCAATAATGCCTTTTTGCTCCGCAATTAAACGTTGATTTTTAATACTTTTTAAATATGCGTAAACCAAACCTGCAAAACCTAGCAAGGTAAATATCAATGAAATAAAAACCAGATTTATCTGCTCTTCTTTTTGAATCATTTCGTCTCTAGATTTTTCTATCTCCTTTTTTTGCTCTTCTAGCATTATTCTAGAGTTCTCTAAATCTTGGCCAACAACTGCAGCTAATTGCTGTTTTTTAATAGCGGACTTATTAATATCTATAGAATCATTTATTCTAATATTTCTTTTTAAATAAATAATTGAATTTTCAAAGTCTCCTGTTTTATCATAGTAAGCTGCTAATAGTTTGTTCTTTTTAATAATATTAGCCGTTTTTCTTGGGTCAATACTATCGCTCAAGAAATCTGTGGTTTTTTCGAAATCGTCCAGTTGCAGATAGCACGAAGCTATTTCAAGCGTGTTTTCAACGACGTTAGAAGAAAACTTACCCTTATTGTATTTTTTTATAATTGATATACTATTTTCTAAATATGGAATTGCCTCTTCATACTGTTTAAGTTGTGAAAAACACTTACCAATATTCCCTTCTATTATTCCTTTTAAATGATTGCCATCAATAACTTCTTTTTCCGACTTTATTTTAGTAACATCATTTAAAAAAACATCAATAAAACCTTTAGCCTTTTTGTATGTACTAAGAGCTGTTGGTGTAGATTTATCTAATCGTAGATAGTTTCCAACATTATTATAAAAAACGGCTTGACTATAAAAATCATTTTCACTTACATTTTTTTTCTCTTCCAGAAAATAGTCATCCATAGCCTTCCTATGTAACCCCAAATTGGAGTAAATATCATAGAAGGCAACCTTTTCAGTAATTCCTAACTCTTTTTTTTCTTTTCTAATTTCAATCTGTTCTGCATAGAGTTCTAATTTAGAATAATTGTTATCCATTAAATTAAGTACTATGACTTTAATTTTTTCATCTAAGCTTTTTTTACCGCCGTATAACTCTTTAGTAATAGCCAAACTTTTATCATAATCACCAAGATCAAAATAGATTTGTGAGGTTACTATTTTATAATTATTTATTGCTACAGAATCGTTTATTTTTTGTGCGTCATTTAAGTACAAGTTAACCGTATCTAACCAGTCATATGCAGAATTTAAATTGTAGCGATTAGGAGTATCAAAAAAATAATTGAATTGTTCTTGAGATTCTTTTAAGTTTTGAAATTCTTGAAAAAAATCTTCATTTGATAAAATACTATCTTGGGCGGTAACCTCAGATAATGTTAGAATACTAGCAAGTACTAGAAATAATATTTTGGTAAGAAATGTTTTCATATCATATTAAAACAGTAAAATCAAACATAACGTTATAACCTGATTTTACTAAATTTTTGTTGTTTACTAAAAACAACTTTCATTAAACAAAAAACGTTGTTCAATTGTTCGGGGTGTTCTCTAATACCCAATTTATAATTTAATTTACTCCCTAAAAAGGTTTGTAAAAAAACCAAAAAACAATTAAAAAGGTTGGTAATAACCTTACCAAAAACGCAATGAAATTATAATAAATGATAAAATTTGGGAGTCTTTAAAAGACGTACCAAAAATATTGCATGGTAATGTAATTTTCTGGTTATTGTTGTGTAACCCCCTTTTTTTGTTGTGAAACTGTGTTCAGGAAACAATTGGTGTAGTTCAACCTATTTTTTATACAGTTTGTCGATTTTCAACATTCTTAAAAACGAAGAAATACCCTACAAAAAAATAGACTTACTAGTCAAAAAGAAAAAGAGTTCTGTAAATAAATCAGAACTCTTTTTTGAGAACACTATATGAAAATGAAAAAAATTATTTAACGCTAATTCAAATATTAATTTCAATATTATATTGCTAAAGTATATGTACTATTAATATTGGCAAAAGTATTGTTGTGAACAATTGAAAAGTTGTTGTATTCCGTTTAAAATATGATACAAAAAAAACGCCCTATTGAGGCGTCTTGTGATAAATTATATAATTAGCTTTTAAGAGTTCATTGCAGAAATGATAAACTCTTTAAAGTCTTTTGAAATTGGAATTAAGTTATTATTAATCATAATATCCTTAGAGTTAATAGCATCTATATGATCAACATTAACAATGTAAGACTTATGAGCTCTGTAAAACTTATTTTTTGGTAATTTCTCTAAATAGTCTTTAAGAGGTGACCTTACTAAAAACTTTTTATCTACAGTGTTAACTTCTAAATAAACATTATCTGCTTTAATAAATTGAATGTCTCCAAACTGAATTCTATAATACAGATGTTGCTTTTTTACAAAAATTGAATCCTTTAAAACAGAATTAGACATTGGAACATCTTCTTCGCTTTCACTTGCAGATCCATTTACTTTTTTGTTAGCACCATAAGTAAAGTTAGATAATGCTATTTCTATAGAAGTATATAAGTCTTGCTGCTCAAAAGGTTTAACCAAATATCCATTTGGCTTAACTGTTTTAGCATTCTCTACTGTTGCTCTATCTGAATTTGATGTTACAAAAATGAAAGGAATATCATAATTATCTCTAATATGTTTTCCTAAATCTATACCTGTTTTATCAGAAGCCAAAATAATATCAATTAGTACTAAGTCTACCTGATTATTTTTTAAAACTTCAACAGCTTGCTCATAAACAATTACATTGTCTACAATTTCGTAACCAATCTCTTCGAGCATGGATTGCATATCATCTGCAATAATCACATTATCTTCTACAATCAGGATTCTAATTGGCTTTTCCAAATGATATAGTTTTTTGAAGGTTATTATTCAAAATTACAAAAAATAATGGTAACAAAAATAGAATAGTATAGCAATACCGAAAGTGCTTAAGGCTAATTTTTTTAGTTCGGGGTCAAGGTTTCTGGGTTGCTTCTCCTTTTTAACTTTTACTAGTTGAATCCCGATAGGAATATAAAAAAGTAACGGAATAAACTGAAACCAACTGGTGTAGGTATTGCTAATAAAAAACAACAAGCTTAAAAAAGAAATGATTGTGATGACAAAATGATACACTTTGCCTTTTTCATATCCAAGCTTAACAATAACAGTATTTTTACCAGATTTTTTATCGGATTCGTAGTCTCTTAAATTATTTAAATTAAGTACAGCAGTACTTAACAAACCTATTGTTATTGCGGGAAAAACAGCATTAAGGGTTAAAAATTTGGTATATAAAAACATTGACCCCAATACTCCCAAAATTCCGAAAAATAAAAAAACAAACAAATCTCCTAACCCTCTATATCCATATGCGGATTCTCCTACTGTGTATTTTATTGCTGCCCATATACTAAGTCCTCCTAAAAACAAAAACAGTAGTATATAACCAATATTTTCTAACCCAAAGGTATATGCAACAATGGTTATAACTAATAGTATATTAATTAGTATGGTAATTATAATGCCTCTTTTTAGTTGACTTCTTGTCAACAGACCACTTTGAAGTACCCTTTTTGGCCCAATACGGTCTTCATTATCCGTGCCTTTTACACCATCACCATAATCATTAGCAAAATTGGAAGTTACTTGAAAACCAATAGTGGTTAATAACGCTAGTACAAAAATTACGAAATCAAAAGCATTATAGTACTTTGCCAAAGCCGTTCCAACGATAACTCCAGAAATGGAAAGCGGTAAAGTTCTTAATCGGGCTGCTTTTACCCAAACCGAAAAACTATTCAAATTGTAAACTAATTAGGAGATTCTATTTGAATACGTTTCCCTTCCTTATACGAAGCAACAAAGGCGTCTTGAAAACCTAAATCAACCAGTTGCTGTCTAAAGGTTTGAGCTTCTTTTAATGTTTCAAAATTGCCGATTGAATAAGAATAAAAAGGATTTGTTTTTACAAACATTGTGTTTGTTAACGCTTCAGATGCGAGTGTAATATTATTATCCACAAATGACTTTATTTGTACAGAATAAATTTTTTCCTTTTCCAAAAACTCTTTAGCCAAATAAAACTCTTTAACTAAACTTAATTCTTCATTCTGCTGTTTAAGGTTATCAATTCGCGTTTTAATGGCATCTAAACTATCTATAGAAACTAAAAGATTATTGTTTTGTTTATCAAAACTATTTGAACTGCTTAATCCCGCAGTATAAGAGGTAACAGCAAGCATTCCTATTAAAAAAACACACGTTATTCCTGCGAAAATATTACGCTGTATCTTTTTCTTTTTAAGTTCTTTGTTTTTATATTTTATTTGATCAAGTAAGCGCTCATTAATTATTTGAGCCTTGTCAATGTCTTTATGTAATTCTAATAAATCACTCTCTTCAATAAACGGCATAATAAAATGTGAATTTAAAAGGTATATTCTTTAGTTATAGTTAACTACAAATAGCTTAATTGCTTTATTACAACATGTAATATCACGATAAATATAGTGTTTTCAAAGATATTTTCCTTTAAAATACAGTGCAATTGACTAAAGAAGTTTATATAGCATGAATTCCGTCTTCTTTAATTTCTATTTTTCTTGCTTTATACAGAGTGCCAATTCCTTTTTTAAAGGTTTTTTTGCTCATCTGAAGCTCTTCTCGAATATCTTCGGGGTCAGATTTATCATGTAACCCTAAATAACCTCCGTTTGCAACTAGAACATCATAAATTTTATTTGCAGCTGGTTCTAAAACTCTTGTTCCCAAGGGCTGTAAAGAAATATCTAATTTATTATCTGGCCGTATGTGCTTTATACAACCTGGTAATGAATCTCCAATATTTATTCTTTTAAAAACCTCATTAAAATAAACAAGCCCTTTGTGTTTATTATTTACAACTACCTCCCACCCCAAATCAGTTTGTCTGGTCACCAATAAATCTACTTCTTCCCAAATTTTCAGGTTAACACTATCGTTATTTAAAAATTTGTCAATTTTATTGGAGGCAACCAATCTGTTAGTACGCTCATCTAAATAACAATAAACCACATACCATTGTCCTTCTTTCATTTTATTGCGCTGCTCTCTAAACGGAACAAGCAAATGCTTTTCTAAACCCCAGTCTAAAAAAGCACCTATTTCATTAACTTCTACTACTTGAAGCAGCCTAAATTCGTTCACCATTATAAATGGCTCTAAATTTGTTGCTATAGGGCGTTCCTCATAATCTAAATAACAAAAAACAGTAAGTTCATCTCCAATTTCGTAGCTTTCTGGCATATATTTTATGGGTAATAAAACATCATTGCCTTCCTCATCTCCTAAAAACAAACCTACACTAGTATCTCTAAGAATTTTAAGTGTATTTAACTTTCCAAGTTCAATCATTTTGCAAAATTACGTTTTAATTTATGTATATAGTCATTTGCTACAGTTATTAAAACAAAAAACCGCTCAAATTGAGCGGTTTTAAATATATTAAATTAGGTTGGTTAATATATTGACTCTTTACCAAAGTGCTTACATAGCATGTAATATACTACCGCTCTATGCTTATTTTTGTTTGAAGACCCATACTTTTCTAAAACGCTATTAATGGCTTCAGTTAATTTAGGTCCATCTGCTAAACCAAGTTTTTTGATTAGGTAATTATTTTTTACCGTATCAAGTTCCTTCTCATCTCCACCTGATACTTTAGAAGCATCAAGGTTATAAATTGAAGGGCCTAAACCTATAGTAACTTTGGTTAATAAATCCATGTCAGCCTTTTCTCCAAATTTTTCTTTGATATCTGCCTCGTACTTTGCGATTAATTCGTCTCTTTTACTCATAATTGTTAGTGTTGTAATTAAATATGGTTTTAAAAAGTCCTAAGATATAAAATTGAAGTAATCCATCAAAATTTTATCATTTTTTAATCTAGGTGTATTTATCTCCATTAACTTAGGTTTATCAGAAACGTTATAGAATTTTTTAAATTTTCTGTCCAAGGTTGTTTCATCAGAAGCCTGATAATATTCAAAGTCATACATTTCGCATAATCCTTTTGCATTTAAATTATGTGATGTTTCAAAATAGTTTTCAAACTCTGAACTCTTTTTATTCCCGGGAAGTATCCTAAATATTCCTCCACCAGAGTTATTAATCAAAATAATTCTGAACGAGTTTTTTATATAGCTATTCCATAATCCATTACTATCATAAAAGAAACTTAGATCTCCTGTAATTAAAACCGTTGGAGTTTTGTTATATATAGACGCACCAATAGCCGTAGAAGTACTTCCATCTATTCCGCTTGTGCCCCTATTACAAAAAACCTCTAATGACTTATTAATATTAAAAAGCTGAACATACCTTACCGTAGAACTATTTGCTAGCTGCAACTGATAATTACCCGGAATACTATCTAGTAATATATTAAATGCTTTTAAATCGCTAAAAGAAGCATTTTTTATATATTCTTTTCTTTTAGTTTGATAATTCAATTTTATAGTATTCCAATAATCAAAATATGAACTATTCGTTTTTTCATTTTTAGCTAAAAGCTGATTAAGAAATTGGTTTATTGGTAATTTGTAATGATTACTTAGGGCAAAAAAAGTGTTAAATGCTTTTTTCTCATTTACATGCCAATGTTTTTTTGGTTTATAAGCTCTTAAAAAGGCCTTTATTTTTTTTGATACAATTAAACCTCCAAAAGTCAATAAGATTTCAGGTTGGAGTTTGTTAAAGAGGATATCCTTGTCCTCTGACTTTTCTATGGGCGCAATAATGCTATCAATACTTGGGAAAAATTTAGTATGATGTAAGTTCGAAGTTGTTTCCGTAAACACAATAACGGACGGGTCATCCGCTAAAATATTCAATAAATCTTGGTCTATTTCATTAGGCATGTTTACTCCTACAAGTATCATTTTTCTCTTTGCCTTTTTCCATTCTTCTTGAATGGTATTAAAATCGTACTCTGGCAAAATTTCAGCACTACTTATAACAACGTTAGGAGTTACTGTACCCTTACCTTTGACATCATATAAAGGCTCTTCAAAAGGAGCATTAATATGTACCGGAGAATTTGAAGTTCTTGAAATATTAAAAGCCTGATTTAACTCATTATCATTAAAATTTTGGATAACACTTTGCGCTTTCTTAACCCCTATTTCAGAAATCCATTCTGGAACATAATTACTAACGCGCTCAGTAGCATGAGAAACATCTTGCTTTAAGTTAGCTGAATACCCAATATGCCTATCAAAAACATTATCCTGTCTTATAGTTTGACCATCACCAACATCTATTTTATATGTTGGTCTATCGGCGGATATTACAATTAAAGGAATATCACTATAAAAAGCTTCAGCAATTGCTGGGTAGTAGTTTAATAAAGCACTCCCTGATGTACATACAACTACCACAGGTTCTTTTAAATTCTGCGCCATGCCAAGCGCAAAAAAAGCAGCACACCTTTCGTCTACAATACTGAAACATTTAAAAAAAGGGTTTTCTGAAAAACCAATAATTAAGGGTGCATTACGGGAACCAGGTGATAAAACAATATTTTTAATGCCATTAACCTCACAATGTTTAACAATGCTCTGGGCTAAAGGTATGCTAGAATACATCATAGCATCAAAAATACAACCAGATAATTTCTTAACCCAATACTAGCTTTAATTCGCTAGTATTTTTAACATGGTTTTACTTTTGTTAACGGTTTCTTGCCATTCTTTATCCGAAATAGAATCTTTAGTTATCCCTCCTCCGATATATAGGGTAGCCTTATCGTCAGTAAGTTGCATACAACGAAGGTTAACATAAAACTCAGAAACTGTTTTTATAGCCTTATAAGCCTGATTTTCCTGGTTTTTAGTTCTAGATGACCTCTGGATTTCCTCTTTTACGTTAAGCTCCCCCAAGAAACCCGTATAAAATTGCCTATCGTAATTTTCATTTTCCAAAATGAACTTTTTAGATTCATTCTTAGGTAAACCACAAACTGCAGGTGTTGGATGCAATACATCAAGAACATCTTTTAGCTTATTACTCAATAATAGACCTGAAATTTTAGTTCGTAAATGCCACAGGTTACCAGCCTTAATTGATATTGTTTCAGACAGACTTAAATTAGTCACCTTATCATTTAAAGCGTCACAAATGAAATTTGTTACCATTTTTTGTTCTTCCAATTCCTTCAAGCTCCAATTAGGTTTTTCATCTTCAGCATAGGGTAAGGTTCCTGCTAATGACATTGTTGTTAACCTATTATTCTCTAATCTTAGTAAAATTTCTGGAGTTGCTCCCAACCACATCCCTACTTTAGGATGATACCATATATAACAAAATGCATTATCATAAGTTCCAATCAACCTCAAAAACAAGTCTAGCGCATTTGTAGTTGTTTTTACATCCAATTTTCTGGAAAGTACTACTTTATTAAACGCACCTTTTTTAATATTTGAAATGCCTTTGTTTATTAAATTTATATGAATTTCTTTATCAGAAACATCATCGTTCAATTCTATTCTTATTAAACTGTTTTTTTCAGTCAAATAGGATACAGAGAACTCTTCATCTTTCTTTAGTAAGATTGTTTTTTCTGCATCGTTAAACGGAGCAAAAACAAAGCCTTGCTCTAAAAAATCATTGATATAATGTAGCTCAGCGTCATTTTGAAAAATCCCCTTTACCAAATTTTGTTTTGGCTTTTTAAACAAAACAAAAGGGAGTTCTTTATTAAGCTGGTTTTGTGCCTTTTGCACTAACTCGTTAATCATATTATTTTTTTGTCAAAGCAATTGTAGTAAGCTTACAAACCGAAATTAAATTGGAGTCTTCATCGGTTATTTTAATGTCCCACAATTGGGTTGTACGACCCTTATGTACAATTATTGCTTTTGCAAATACATTTCCGGCTTTGACACTTTTAACATGATTTGCTGAGATTTCTATACCGCGAACAAAAAAATTCTGTCCATCTAAAAAAATATAAGAGGCCATACTTCCAACACTCTCTGCCAATGCAACCATAGCACCACCATGCAAAACGCCATCAGGTTGATGCACCTTTGGAGAAACTGGCATTTTACCTATTAAAAAGTTTTCTCCAACTTCAATATATTCAATCTCCAAAGTTTCCATTAAAGTGTTTTTTGAAGCTGCGTTACACACTTTAAGAATTTTATCTTTATGGTTCTCCATGAATTATTTTTTGTAAAATTAAGCATTCCTTACACAATAAAAGAAGGTATATTTGATTGAAGTTTTTATTTTATGAAACAAGTAAATTATACCACAACCAATACCTACGAGTCTTTAAATGAACTTACAAATACAACCAAAAATGTTTGGATTGTTTTGCACGGTATTGGTTATTTAAGTAGATATTTTATACGATATTTTGAAAGTTTATCTTCTCAAGAAAATTATATTATTGCTCCTCAGGCTCCCTCAAAATATTACCAAAATAACAATTACAAGCGTGTTGGAGCTAGTTGGCTTACAAAAGAAAACACGCCAATTGAGGTTGAAAATGTGCTAAATTATTTGGATGCAGTATTACAAAATGAGAATATAAATTCAACTCACAACTTAATTGTTTTGGGGTTTTCGCAAGGAGTATCAATCGCATCAAGATGGGTTGCTAAAAGAAAAATTAGATGCAGTAAACTAATTTTATACGCGGGTGCACTTCCTAAAGAATTAACTGTTGAAGATTTTACTCATTTGCATGAAAACAAAACTGATGTTATAAGTTTAGTTGGTGATAAAGATGAATATATTTCAGCAACAAAACTTAAAGAGGAAACAGCTAAAATGCAGAGTGTTTTTATGGGTAAGGTAAATCAAATAATTTTTGATGGAAAACACGAAATAAAGGTTGAAATATTAAATACTCTTATTGGTTAAAAATAAAAATATTCTAAATTAATCTTCAACTAGAGTTTCTTCTGGATAGTAGGAAATTTTTCTAGTAGTATAGGTATTATCAGGTGTTACAATTTGTTTTACCCAGTTGCCTTTTTCTTCATCATCAAATTGATGAATGTATTCTTTATTCTCTAAATTTTCGCCACTAGTAAGCTTGCTTTTGGTCAAAAAACCTTTAGTATCATATCCATATGTTGTAACATTTTCTATTGCAAATTGGTTTTCTTTCTCATTAAACCTATAAGTAGTCTTAGAGATTAACTTATCACTTTCCGTACTATAAATTGCTTCTTCCGCGGTATTGGGTTTTCCTGTAATATAATTTTTAGTTAGCACTACTCTTTCTAACTTTTTATTCTTGTTTTTCCTTTTAGATGTTCTAACTGATTTTAAAATTATTCCATTTAAAAGGTACGATGTTGTTGCTTCTCCTTTTACATTTTTATATTCGACCAAAGTTTCATCTACTCCATTATTATTGGTTCTCACTATTTTTTTTATTGCATCATCAGAATTGTACCAATACTCATACTGATCTAATATTTCTTTATCGTACGAGAAAATCTTTTCTGTAATTTTTTTCGTGCTAGTAGAATCTATTGTGTAAAAGTGAGCCAAGGACGTTATGGTATTGAATTGGTTATCGTGGTAGTTTTCAACACGTTTTTCAATTAAATAATTTGCATCATACTTATAGTAGGTAACGCTATAGTCATCATCGTTATAACGTGTAACGGATTTGGTGAGTAATCCACGCTCATTAAAGTCGTATTCTTCTTTACCGTATTTTGTTACTACAATACAGGTTTTTACCTTGCCTTGTAAATCAAAATCTTTTGAAGAGAAAATAGTTATCTCTTGGGCTTTAGCAAATTTACCCCCAATTAAAAAACATCCTAATAAAATAATAGAAGCGTAGTTTTTTACCATGTAGTAAATTTAGAATATAATCCTATATAACAAAAGCAAAAAGTACTACAAAAAAAGAGGAACAATAATTTTGTTCCTCTTCTGTATTTAAACTTATTTAAAGAAATAATTACTTTACTTCTTCAAAGTCTACGTCCTCCACGTTATCACCTTCAGCAGCCGGTTCACCTGAAGCAGCATCACCTTCTGGTGCAGCTCCTCCTGCTTGTTGCGCTTCTGCCTGAGCTTTGTACATTTCTTCTGATGCCCCTTTCCAAGCTTCATTAATTTTCTCTAAAGCAGGTGTAATAACAGCTAAATCTTTAGTTTCGTAAGCTTTCTTCAATTCTTCTAAAGCCTCTTCTACTGGTTTTTTGTTTCCTTCAGAAATTTTATCTCCAAATTCACTTAACTGCTTTTCCGTTTGGAAAATCATGCTATCTGCTTCATTCAATTTATCAGCAGTTTCTTTAGCTTGCTTATCCGCTTCAGCATTTGCCTCAGCTTCAGCTTTCATTTTCTCAATTTCTTCTTCTGTTAAACCAGATGAAGCTTCAATTCTAATATCTTGAGTCTTATTTGTAGCTTTATCCGTAGCAGATACTTTAATAATACCGTTAGCATCAATATCAAAAGTTACTTCAATTTGAGGTGTTCCTCTTTGTGCAGGAGGAATACCATCTAAATGGAAACGACCAATTGTTTTATTGTCTGCTGCCATTGCTCTTTCTCCCTGCAAAACATGTATCTCAACAGAAGGCTGATTGTCAGCAGCAGTAGAGAATACTTGTGATTTTTTAGTAGGAATCGTGGTATTAGCTTCAATTAATTTCGTAAAAACGTTACCCATAGTTTCAATACCAAGAGATAAAGGTGTTACATCTAATAACAATACGTCTTTAACGTCTCCTGTTAATACTCCTCCTTGAATTGCTGCACCAACCGCAACAACTTCATCTGGGTTAACTCCTTTTGAAGGTTTTTTTCCAAAGAATTTTTCAACAGCCTCTTGAACTGCTGGAATTCTAGTAGACCCACCAACTAAGATAATTTCATCAATATCACTTTTTGATAAACCAGCATTTTTAAGTGCTGTTTCACAAGGCTCAATAGTACGTTTAACTAAATCAGCAATTAACTGCTCAAATTTAGCTCTTGTTAATGAACGTACTAAGTGCTTAGGACCTGTAGCAGTAGCAGTAACATACGGCAAGTTAATTTCTGTTTGTGCAGAAGCTGATAATTCAATTTTAGCCTTTTCAGCAGCTTCTCTTAAACGTTGTAAAGCCATTGCATCATCACGTAAATCAATACTTTCCTCAGCTTTAAACTCTTCTGCTAACCAATCAATAATTTTTTGATCAACGTCATCACCACCTAAATGTGTATCTCCATCAGTTGCAAGTACTTCAAAAACACCATCTCCTAATTCTAGTATAGAAACATCGTGTGTACCTCCACCAAAGTCAAAAACAACAATTTTTTGATCGGTATCTTTTTTATCCATACCGTACGCTAAAGAAGCAGCAGTAGGCTCATTAATAATACGCTCAACGGTTAAACCAGCAATCTCACCAGCTTCTTTTGTTGCTTGTCTTTGTGCATCATTAAAATATGCAGGAACGGTAATTACTGCTCTAGATACATCTTGACCTAAATAGTCTTCTGCAGTTTTCTTCATTTTCTGAAGAATCATAGCAGATAATTCTTGAGGAGTATATAAACGACCATCAATATCTACTCTAGGCGTGTCATTATCTCCTTTTACAACATTATAAGGAACGCGATTAGCTTCCTTTTGAGATTCTGAGTATTTGTTACCCATGAATCTTTTTATAGAATAAATAGTTTTATGAGGATTAGTAACGGCCTGTCTTTTAGCAGGATCACCAACCTTAATTTCTCCGCCTTCAACAAACGCAATTACCGAAGGAGTAGTTCTTTTTCCTTCAGCATTTGGTATAACCACTGGCTCATTACCTTCCATTACGGATACACAAGAGTTGGTTGTTCCCAAATCGATACCTATAATTTTACTCATCTTATATATTTTAAAGTATTAAAATTCATTTTAGTCAGTATGGGAATGACAAACAATATGCCAAGGAAAAAAAACTGACAGGATGTCATTTTTAAAGATATGTACCCAAAATACTTGCCATTAACCGTCATACTTACCGAAATAATGTCTTTTATCATGAATTAAGGTATGTACTAATAAGAAAGAAAAACCTATCCATTGTATTCTTAATCGTTTTTACCATACTTTTAACGGATTTTTTAACAAAAAACAAAGTAAACATTTATTTTAACCGATTGATTTTAAGTACTATTAAGTAATCTCACATACATTGAAAACATATTTATTTACACTACTTCTATTATCTATATTATTAAGCTCATGTTCTGGAGACAGTATAAATGAAGCTATTATAGATATCCCAGAAGAAGAGTCATTAGTTATTAAAAGTTCACCCATATCTGCTCCAATACAACGCACAGGTGACCCTGTAAAGGGAAAAGAATACTTATTCTCTGGAGATTATATGAGTTCGGGAATACCTTATAATGCGTATGTTTTTGTGAATGGCGAAAACACAGATAATTTACTTAATAGAACTGGAGATAACGCTATAATAAATCATGATTACACAGCATTTAATACACCTAACGGGGCAAAAGTTGTTGCTCCTAATTGTTTGAGTTGTCACTCCTCTCTATTAAATAATGACTTTATTGTTGGCCTTGGTGACCATAATTCAAACTTTACAAGTAATAGAGCAAATGAAGTGTCTTTATTAAACACAGCCATAATTAATGTATATGGTCAGGATAGTAAAGAGTGGGATGCTTACGACCAATTTAGAAAAAGTATTACTGCAATAGGACCCAAAACTATAATGGCAAGTAAAGGAGTAAATCCTGCCAATAAAATTGCAGAGGTATTAATTTCGCATAGAAATAAAGAAACTTTAGAATGGCTAGATGAACCTAACGTTGTGTTTCCTGATGAAGTACTACCTGCTGATGTTCCAGCTTGGTGGTTACTTAAAAAGAAAAATGCCATGTTTAGCACGGCTATTGGAAGGTTAGACTTTTGCAAATCATTTATTGGAGCTAGCCTGTTAACATTAAGTGATGCTACCAAAGCCGCTGAGGTAGATGAAAAAATGGTTGATGTTTTAGCTTACATTCAAAGCCTTGAAGCTCCTAAATATCCTTTTGCTATTGATGCAGAAAAAGCGAATACCGGTAAAGCACTATTCGAAAATAACTGCTCTACATGTCATGGAACTTACGGAGATAATGAAACTTACCCTAACCTATTGGTAGCTTTGGAAAGTGTTGAAACTGATCCAGAACTCTCTAACCATTATGCCGCTACCACTGAACAGAATAACTATTTTATGGATTGGTTTAATACTGGTTGGTTTGGTTCTACGCAAAATCCCTTGCAAATTAAATCTGAAGAAGGTTATATAGCACCTCCTCTTGACGGCATTTGGGCTTCTGCTCCTTATTTTCATAATGCTTCAGTTCCTACCCTGGCTCATGTGCTCAATAGTAAAAACAGACCTGAGTTTTGGTCAAGAACTTTTATTTCTACAGATTATGATACCAGTGAAGTTGGTTGGAATTACAACGTAGAAACTTCTCAAGAAAATGTAAACACCTACAATACCACATTAAAAGGTTACGGAAATGGTGGTCATAGATTTGGTGATGCTTTTAGTTCAGAAGAAAGAGAAGCTGTCTTAGAGTACCTAAAAACACTATAGTTAGCAGCCTCTACTCCACTTTTAGTGTCACAAGTTTGTGTTAAAAAAAACACAAATAGTACCTTTTATTACATAGTACTGTAACAAAAATAGTTCTCCATCGTCTTCTATATATAAAACAAAATTATTTACATCAATTTAAAAACATACAATTATGAGAACTTTTATTAGAAACACCCCGACGGAATCAAGGAGAAATTCATTCTTTTCTAAATTTAGAAACAGTAAAAGAGTGCAATGGGCAGAAGTAAGACACTATACCCATTAATTTAAAGTATACATCAATCTTAAAAAACAAATCATGAGAACTTTTAACAAGCAGTTACCAACATCTTCTAGAAAGTATATATTCTTATCAAATTTTAAGAATACTAAAAGAGTACAATGGTCAGAGTCAAGAAATTATAGCTATTAGTTGGCTATAGTTTAAAAACAAAAAAAGGGATGCGGCTTAATCAACCACATCCCTTTTTTGTTTGTATAAATTGTACTATTCTTCTATAACAATTTCTTGTTCTGTTCCATCAGGATATGTCAAGGTCGCCTTATCATCACATTCTCCTGCACCAAAATCAACAGTTACTGCTAGGCCATTTTTATTAACATCCATAGTTCCTTCGCTTACATAACTACACGCTAAATTTGATTTAAGAGCTTTGGTTACATTTACAGAATACGTGTCCGCTCCAACTTTAAGTGTCCAATTACCTTCTACAGAAAAAATATTTTCTTCTAGAGTTTGACCAAAAGCAATTCCAACAGTTTTTGTTCCTGTCTCTATTACTTCCGTATCATCTTCTAATATTACAGTTAAATCACTGGTAACATTAAAATTAATTGTGCTGCTCATTTGGTCAGAAGAAATAACCATGCTTCGTGATCCATTTATTTTAATAGCTCCAACATAAAAATCATTATACGTTACTGTAAAAGCAGATTCTTCTAATCCTACTGCATAAACTACTGTTAATGTACCGTTGACATCACTTGTTCCGTTTAACACACAATTGTTAAAGGTTAAAACAAAACCTGTTTCCGAATATACAGCATCATAACAGGTATCGGTAGTTTCTTTTGAAGCTTTGCCGGCCGTTCCTTTATTAATAAAAACGTTATTGATAACATTATCTGCGATACCAGATACATTGTCCGTTTCTAAGATGGTTTTTAAATCTGTTTTATCTAATGTTTGTTCTTGTTCTAGGTCAATGGCATTTTTTTCATCCTCGCTGCAACTTGCTACAAAAATTGCCAAAAAAGCAACTAATAAAATTTTTGAATTAAAAAAGCTAAGTTTCTTCATGTTGTATAATATTGGGTTATAAATCAATAAATGAAACGTGTTTTGGATTCTTTTAGTATTCCAAATCTGGTGTTTTAGACAAAAGCAGCTGTATTTATCTAAAATCGTATACGATTGACTATATTTGAAGCATGCAACAACAATCAAGCCTAAGAGATAGTGTACGTAAACACCTTTTAAAAAAGGTTCGTCTGGGAAAATTAAAAATTGGAAACACTATTAATTTAGCTGCATTATCCAGAGAATTAAACGTTAGTGTTACCCCAATCCGAGAAGCGTTAACTCAATTACAACAATCACACATTATAGAGGCTGTTCCTAATAGAGGATTTATTATTGCAAAGTTAAATTCAAAAGAAGCACATGATTTATATGATTTAGTTGCCAATTTAGAGGTACTTGCCATAGAAAATTCCGTTTTTGAGGAAATGCACATTGAGGAGCTAAAAAAGCAACATGCTGTTTTTGAAAATGCTCAAAATGCTATAGATCGTATTAATGCTGATATGCATTTTCATTTTTTGTTAACTAAAGAATATAAAAATGATATTGTACAACGCATTTTAAGTGACTTAAAGGCTAGAATTTTTTTCTACGAACAAGCAATTATGTCTGACGATTCTTTTTACAATAAAGCTGACAATCAGCATGAATCCATTATTTCTGCAATTGAAGATGACAATGTGCCTACAGCCTCATTGTTATTAAAAATGAATTGGATGTTAATTTTAAATTATATTCAAAAAAAACTATCTGAAGGTGTTTAACCCTCTCCTATTCTAGTTCTTTGATTACATTCTCTGCTCCTGTAATAATTTTTTTATAAGAACGATAACCCCACCTGGCAAAGAAAAACAGCCCAACTAATACCACAATTATCAGAATATAGAAAGAAGCTCCTTTATCTGATAGAACTAAATTTTTATTGCCAATAATTTTAGTAGCTAGAGGTAAAGTGATAAAAAAGTAAACAAAACTTAAAACTAAATTTATTTTCTGAATTAATAATAACTTATTTTTTGTTTTAGTGTATTGAATTAAAGTCTCTTTATATGTATTAGAAATTATATCGAGGTTTCTTATTTTAGACAATAAGCGTAATACAACTACGGGTAGTATTACTAAAAAGATTAAGGTGAAAATCCCACACCCAATTAAGAAAGGAGTGTCTAGTTTTTTAAAATTTATAATTAGTAAAAGTGCTACCGCAAAACATATTACTGCTCCAATGGTCTCGAACAATGATATTTTATTAAACTTTTTGGCGTATTTATCTTGAGTCATTTTCATAATAATATCATTAGTAAGTTTTTTTTGATTTTCTAACTCCGTACTCATTTGCAACCATGTTGCTTGTAGTTCTTCTAGTTCCATGATTATTATTTTACGAGTTGATTTTTTAATTTTTGCTTAATCCTGGATATTTTAGTTCCAACATTTGATGCTGAAATACCTGTTATTTCCGCTATTTCGTTGTATTTTTTTCCTTCAAGTAAAAGAAGCATTAAACCTTTTTCAAATACATTTAGATTATGAATTTTAGCATATAGAATTTTGAGTTTTTCTTCAAACTCCATATCGTAGTTTTCTGTCTGTTGTAAAACAACTTGATCAATACTCACTCTATGACCCGTTCTTTTTTCTTTTTTAAGTCTGGTAATTGCTGTGTTAAGTGCAATTCTGTACATCCAAGTAGATATTTTGGCTTCACCTCTGAAAGTACCATATGACTTCCATAATTGATATACTATATCTTGGTATAAGTCTTGCTGATCAATTGCATTGTCAGTATATATCGTTGTTATTTTAAAAATAATACCTTGATTTTCCTGAATTAACAATACAAATTCATCGTCTTTATTGCCCATGCATTTATATTAGATTGACCTATTAGTATCCATATCTGAAAATAATCACATTTTTTAATTAATTTATATGCTATTATCAGTTAATTAACTGTAAAGTAATGCACTTATAAACAACAAATAACCTAGAAATACGTTATTGCAGTCTAATAAATATAACGAGTTATGAAATATCTTTCTCCAGAAATTGAAGCGCTAGCGAAAGGAAAAACAACAAAAAATTCACTTTTAAAAAAAGAAATTTCATGTGGTATTTTTCAAGATGCTCCAAATTTTGAAACTGAATTGGAAGAGAAATCTAATTAGGAAACAGGCTATAGTCTAATCCTTTTATTAGGTTTAGCGCATTTTTGTAATATAATTTTTTTAAGACTTCATCTGGCAAATCTAAGCCATACATTGCCCAAAATGCGTGATACTTTTTATAGTATGGAAAATATTCATCATTAGTTTCTAGCACTCTAAAGTATGTAGGAAATTCTTCGGGTTTCCAACTATCTTTTCCAAATAATACTCTATCCTGATATTTTATAAAAAAAGCTTTTGCATTTCTTGGTTGCCTACCTAATTCTGCAATAACGGCGGCTATACCAACATACATATTAGGCATTACATCTAGAAGTTCCCCTAATTTTGATAAATTGTTAGCATACCACCCCATGTGAGCGTTTATAAATTTTGTGTTTGGATGTTTTTTAAACATATTATGCTGCTCTTGTATTATTTGTTCCCAAGGAGCCGGGTCTGTATTAGAGCGTTTTCTTCTTGGTTTGGTTTTTAACTCTAACCAACGTTCATTTTTACTATCCATTGGATCCCAAAACGATTTTGGATCTGCTGCATGAATTAACACCGGAATACCTAACTCTCCACACTTTTTCCAAATGGGATCCAACCTAGAGTCGTCAATCGCTATTCTTTTTCCATCAGTATCAGTATTACGAAGCCCAAGACTTTTATATACTTTAAGTCCTTTTGCACCGTTTTTTACATCTATTTCTAATTGATTTACAGCTTTATCTGCCCAATCTTTTTTACCAACTCCCCTAAAATCTACATTAGCAAAAACAACAAACCGGTTTGGGTAATTTGCGTTTACATTATCCAACATTTTTTTTAAGCCATTATCAGAGCCCCCGCTTAAATTTACCATTACCGCCATATTCATGGCATCCATGTGCTTTACAAGTTTTGATAAATCTTGCGAGCCCATTCTAAATTGATGACTATGAATATCAATAAACGGAAATTTAGCTTTTTCAACCTTATGCTCGGGTACTACCAAGGTTGAATTTGGATTGTAATTCTCAAAATTCATTTCCTGTGAACGAGATATGGTAATTGAGAATAACGCTATAAAAATGCCAAGATATTTACTCATGATTTCTTATTTAGTTTTAAAACACTTTTATAATCTTCTTCGGTATCAATATCTACAGTTTTACCACTTGCTTCAACACATAAAACATCTTTCTCGTACTCTACTAATAATTGTCCTGCACCATAATCACCATTCAACATCTGAAGTTTTGTAAAATACGAACTTCCAAATAAAGCAGGGACTCCCACCCTATTCTTATATTTTGTGGCAATTATTTTACTATTATTATTTTGAAAAGTTTCAATAAGCTTATTTAAGTATAATACATCAATAAGAGGTTGGTCTGCCAGCATTATAATTGCAGCTCCAAAATCGCTCGCAATATTTTCAATACCAAATGCTATACTTTTTCCGATACCTTGTTTCCAATCTTTGTTAATTAAATATTCGATTTGCTTATCCTTAATTTCTGCTATAATTTCTTCATAACTTGCCCCCAGTACAACCTTTACCTCAGTTGCATTTGAAGCTTTTGCTGTTGTAATCGCATGTTCTAACATAGTTGTATTGTTCCATTTCAACAGTTGTTTCCTTTTCTGCATTCGGCTCGATGCACCTGCCCCTAAAATTACAATGACTATTTTTTTAGATTGCATTAATCATGTATTCCTGTTAATTTATCAACTAACATTATTGGTTTTTGATTACGAATAACTGCTAACATTTCAGCGAGAATTGCTATAGCGATTTCTTGCGCTGTTTCTGCTCCAATATTTAATCCTGCTGGACCATGTATTTTCTCAATAAATTCAACATTAATTTCCGGGTTTAGTTCAATACATTCTGATAAAAGTTTTTCTCTACGCTTTGCTGGACCTAAAGCTCCTAAATATATTGGAGAAGAGTTTTTAATTTGCTGTAAAAATCTTAAATCTTTGGCATAACTATGTGTCATTAGCATAACTGCAGTATCCTCATCAATTAAATTATTTGGCAACTGCTCTGCTTCAATATTTAATAATGTATTTGCACCAGGAAAATCAGTTACTTTTTTTTCCTCTGTTGGAGATGCTACTATTGTGACTTCCCAACCCATATGGGAAGCATAAGAACATAATGCAACTGCGTCATGTTCAGCTCCAATAATTACTAATCTTGTACTGGGAGACATTTTTTGTTTAAAAACTAAATTGGTAGTAACGGTAGTTTTAGATAGCGATTGTATTACATTTTCATACTTAAAAATAGAGCCATAACTGTTGCTGATACTATTTTCTTTTTGAAAGTAGGAATGAATTTCAAAACTGTTTCTTTGTATAACTGCATTACTAAAGGTGGTAATGAAGTTTTCATCAGGGGAAAAAGTTTCTATTAAAATGTATAATACCCCTTCACACCCTAAACGATATCGGCCATCATAAGTCATTATTTTTGCTTCTCCATTTACAAAAACACTCTGCGCTTGTCTAACAACTTCTTTTTCTACACAGCCTCCACTAACCGCCCCTATCATTTGATTATCTTCAGTTATTAGCATTCTTACACCTGGTCGACGATATGAAGACCCATCTAAAGCTACAACAGTTGCTAAAACCGATTTTATTCCTTTTTTTTCAGCTTCCAGAAAAGCTTTAATTATATGTTTTAATTCGTGCGTCATTAGTTATAAAAACAATTCATGGTAAATTAATTCATAATGAACACCTAATTATATTATAGTGAGCATCTTTAACATTCTTTAACACTATTTTTTAGAACCTCCATAATTTATATAGGTTTTAGCCGTTCTCCTTGTTGAACCCAAAAAAATGAAAATGAAATCTATTTTAAAAATATTTGGCGCAATAGGTGTCTTATTTATAGCTATCTCATGTGGAAATGCTAGTGATGATGTTAGTTTAAACTTAAATTTTGGCAACTCTCTTGGAAAAGGAACTCCTGTTGATGAGTGCCTTGATTTAGGAGAAAATGATTTAGTCTTATCCATTCAAGAACAGTATACTACCCTTCCTGGAAAGGTTTCTATTTTATTTAAGGTTTCAGATACCGAAGGAAATCCCGTTTCTCAACTAACTGCTGACCAATTTACAATATATGAGCAAGGCAGAAATGATGATTGTTTTAATACCATTTCTACTTCAGAGTCTTTTGCTAGAATTTCTCCCAACTCTCAAATATTTACAAATAACACCATTTTAGTTCTTGATTTAAGTAATAGTGTATTAAGTAGTAGTTTAACTGAGCTAAAAGAAGCTACAATAAGTTTTGTTAATAACGTAATGCCCGCCACTACGCAAGAATCTTTTAAAATGGTAATTTATTGGTTTGATGGTGAAAATGAGTTACACCTGCTAAATCCATTAACCGCTGATAAGCAAGAATTAATCACAGCGATTGATAATATTACACCAAACATTAGTAATGATCCTTCTACCGATTTATACGGTGCAGTAATAAAATCTACTGATGCTGCCGAAAAACTTTTAAAAGAATCACAAGAAAATAACAATATTGGAGCGGCGTCTGTTGTAATATTTACTGATGGAACCGATCAAGCTTCAAGATATACAGAGGCTTTTGCTTTAAAAAAGGTAAACGATGCAAATCCAAATATTTCGTTCTTTTCTATTGGTTTGGGCGCAGAAATTGATACTGAAGTTCTCATGAATATTGGTAAAACATTTAGCGTTTTTGCTGGAAATAAAAATGACTTAGAAAATACTTTTAACGACATATCTTTAAAAGTATCTGAGCAGGCAAATAGTTTTTACTTATTTGAGTATTGTAGCCCTAAACGTGATGGTAGTGGTGAAAACAATTTAGCCATTCAAGTAAAAAATGGTGGTTTACAGGGAGCTGTACAAACCAAATTTAGTGCTAACGGTTTTACTGGTGGATGTGAATAAAACAGTTCTTCCGTACTTTAAGATATTAAATCGCCTTCATTTAAAGGCGATTTTTTTATTTTATAAAAAGCTATAATTCAAATAATTAAAACAACACTAAACGAATTAACATTCCTTAAAACATCTTAAATAAACTTTCATCCGTATAACTACAAAACCTATTTTTTAAAGAAGATGAAAAAATTATTTATTACAAGTACGTTATCTATTGTGTTATTAGCTTCATGTGTTTCCAAAAAGAAATATGTTGCTTTAGAAAACGATTTATCAAACACAAAATCTACACTTACTAAAACTCAGGTAGCAAAGGAAGAATTAGAAGCTAAAATGGCTAAAATTGAAGCCAGAGTAACGGAATACAATAATAAAATTAATTCTCTAAAAGAAATTAACGATAGCCAATTCACTAGTGTTGATGGTGTTGCTATGATGAGCAATAACACCAAAGAAAAAATGAGAGCTACTTTAGCTAAAGTTGACCCTAGCAAATTGGCGGAGGCTAAAACATTACAAGATTCTATGAATCTTGCAATCTCTTACAAATTAAAAAACTCTATCTCCGATGAAGAAGGTGACATTGATGTAAATATTGATAAAACAGTAGTTATGATTAATATTTCTGATAAATTACTTTTCAATAGTGGTAGTTACAGGGTAAGCAGCAAAGCCAATCCAGTTTTATCAAAACTTGCAGAAGTTATTAACTCAGAGTCTAGTATGGAAGTAATGGTTGAAGGTCATACTGATTCTAGAACTATAAACACTGCTATGTTTAAAGATAACTGGGATTTGAGTGTTAAAAGAGCAACTTCAGTTGTACGTATTCTACAAGATAAATACAATGTTGATCCTGCAAAATTGATTGCTTCAGGTAGAAGTTCATATTTACCACTTGTAGAAAATGATTCAAGAGAAAACAGAGCAAAAAACAGACGAACAAGAATAATTATTCTTCCAAATCTAGATAAGTTCTTTGCTTTATTAGATGCTGAAAATCTATAATTACTTAACTTACATAAATCTAAAAAAGGAGTATTATTAAATAATACTCCTTTTTTGTTTTCTTTAGGTAGGGTTTTTGCTGTTTAAATTGTTTTATAAGTAACAACCCCAATTTTTACATTTACTAACATCCTAGAACTATGTTGTTTAACTTAAAGAAAATATTATGGATGTAATTCACGAAATTATTCAAAATAGTGCGATTGGCGCGAGTTCTAAAATGTACAAAAGTATGGTGTTGTTGTTATTCGCAACAATTGTTTCTACTTTGTTTACAATGCTTATTTTATTACTTCATTTTGGTATACATACTAACATACGATTTGGATATTAATCACCTAAAAATCATTGCATTTATAAAATTGCTTGACTTTGCTTTTAAGTCAATTGCAAAACCATTTATAATAGCGTAGCGCAATTTTCCCTGTTCTTCTAGAAAAAAAGTAGGATTAATTCCTGGTTCTAAAAACAACGAAGGCACTTTGTACTTTTTACCAATTATATGAATTGGGAAAGGTGAATTCAACATTTTTCTTGGAATTTTATCTACCCGTATATATCCATAACCTTGCTTTAAAAGTGTGTTTATGTCTTTCGCTTTTAATGCTTCTAATGAAGTTATTACTTCTGGGTATACTTTTGCACTTTTAATAACAAATCCTTCCGCCAGGATGGTTTCATAGCCAAAGTAAGTAGATAAGTCACCTTGGTCTTTTATTCTACTACTGTACCAAAAGTCTTTATTGTTTTCGGTCTCTACTTCTAAACAATTTATACCTATATCAATTACATAATTCTCTCCCAACAAATTATAAGTCGCTTTTTCTATTTTTAAATCAAAAAGCTTTCTATCATTTTCAGGAATTATATTATAATCTGATAACGGAATATTTTTATAGCCTTCTTTTGCAATAGTATAAATTGCAGCAAGAATAGACACATAATTTAGCTTTCTAATCTCTTGCTTTTCCACGTCATTTTTATAACCTCCAGATTCAATTAAAATAGCACTCGTCCCCCACTTTTGAATATTGTCGCCAAAAGCCCTTGGTTCAAAATCATCATTGTACTTACCTACCTGACCAGGAGCATATTTCTGAATTATTTTGTTCATAAACGCTATTACTTTCATTGCATTTGCACGGACCTCATTAATATCTTTCTCATAATTATAAGCAGGTGCTAAATATGATATTGAAGCTGGTTTATCTGTTAAATTAGCATTATAGTATGTACTTTGATCATGAAGATTAAAACCAAATTCAGCTTGCAAACTATCTCTAACTCGTTTTAGTGTTCTTCCTTCCGGAGATTGTAAACGCAAAGCATCCCTATTAATATCAATTCCTAATATATTTCTTCTTTGAAAAATTTCTGCACCGTCAGGATTTAACATCGGTAAAAAATGTAGTCTTAATTTTGACAATATTTCTGCCTTCTCATTTTGAAATTGACTTGATTTTAAAAAATTTAAAATATCAAAAATTGCCTGAGTAGCGGTGGGCTCATTACCATGCATTTGTGACCATAAAAAAACATCAACATCACCAGTACCTATACTAATTAAGTTTAAATTTCTACCTTGAATAGATTCTCCAACTTTTTTTATGGTAAATACATTATCATTCCTAAAATTGTCTATAATAAGCTGTAGTTCATTATACTTTATCCTTCGAGAGTTTAAACTAACCTCTTTAAAATCATCATAAGTATCATACAATTTGGAAGTAATTTCATCCTGCGCGTTTACACTAAAAAAGGCACATAATAGTAATAACAAAAATAAACGAGTATTTCGCATTTTATTAATTATTTGGAATAGGTTTAAAATTATATTTTTTCACAGCGGCACGAACTTTAAGCGTAAAATCTGTTCCAGGATCATCTTTTACAGTTCTGTAATCGCTATCTATTTCCAACCACAATGGATGGTTTTCAAAATTAGTATACTCATAGTGACCAATAACATATTCTATACTATATTTTTTAGATAAATGCTTCACCAAATTAATATTGGACTTTAATTGAGCTTTTGTTAAGGGTAAATCGCTAGTGCCACCTACGTTTTCTATTCCAATTGCACAATGATTTAAGCCAATAACATGCCTCGCCATAATGGTTTCAGGCAGCAAGCGATAAATGGTTCCATCCCGATCAACCATAAAATGTGATGATACGTTTAAACCACTAACGCTTTTAATGTCTGGTCTCCAATTGGGTAACTTGGAATTGTAAAATGCTTTATACGTTTCTTGTAATGTTGGAATAACTGTCCAATGAAGCACTATCATTATTGGCTCAATAGTTGGCTCTTTTTGTTGAATATTATATCGAGAAGACATATACTCTAGGGTAAGCTCTTTCCTTTCCTCATCGAAAACAATAGGTTTATCAATTATTTTTAATGATGCAGTACACGAAGAAAGTAACAATACTAATAAAAAAAATGATGCCAATTTATTGCGCATAAAATTTGATATCTTTCTTTAAATTTACAACAAATTGTCTTACAAAATAACTCATCCAATTCTACCTATTTAAAGAAACAATCAATAAAATTAGTGTATGAGAACAAAATGGAAAATATTACTTGTATTCTTGCTTCTAACAGTTGCAGCAATACTATACAATTATCCAAAACTCAATATTATATCTGGTTATGCTGCAAAAAATATGGCTTCGAGTGTTTTTATAGCTGGTAGGTCAGAAAAATCTATTGTGGAGCATGACAATAACATGCCGCTAATTAAACTTTCTGATGTAGAAGTAGAAGAAAATTCTGCCACTGCAAGCGTTTTTGGTCTAATGAATCGTAAAGCGATTTTCAGAAAAGGCTTGGGAAGCGTTTTAGTTAAAGGTAATAATCATGAAATAGGAACTAAACTAAGCCCAGAAAGATGGTATTGCAAAGAAGAAATTCCTTTTCCCTATGGCGATTTAGAACCTAAGGATACCATTTTTAGCACTGTAAATTATTCCCAATTAAACAAAGCTGTTGAGAATGCTTTTTCCAATCCAGAAGTACAAAAAACCCGTACCGTTTTAATTTGTTACAAGAACAATATTATTGCTGAAAAATATATTGACGGCTTTGATAAAAAAACCAAAATTTTAGGCTGGTCAATGACCAAAAGTATTTTAGCTACATTATACGGTATACTTAATTATCAAGAAAAAATAGATATAAATAGTCCTGCACCGATAGTTTCTTGGCAAGATGATGAAAGAAAAAATATTACAATAAATAACCTTCTTAGAATGCAAAGTGGATTGGAATGGGAGGAAAACTACGGCGCTATTTCTGATGTAACCAAAATGCTTTTTTTGGATGCAGACATGACGAAAGCTCAAGAAAAAAAAACGAGTGTTGCGAAGCCAACAGAAGTCTGGAACTATTCTTCAGGAACATCTAACTTGTTGTCTGGCATTTTAAGAAAGCAATTTAAAACACATCAAGAATACTTAAATTTCCCTTATGAAGAGTTAATTGACAAAATAGGAATGTACTCTATGCTTATGGAAGCAGACCTTGAAGGTAATTATGTAGCCTCATCTTATTCTTGGGCAACAACTAGAGATTGGGCAAAATTTGGATTACTTTATTTAAACAATGGGGGTTGGAACGGGGAACAACTATTTTCTCCGAATTGGATTAAGTATATTACCAAACCAACAAAAAATTCTAATGGTGAATATGGAGCTCATTTTTGGCTAAATGCGGGAGGAAAATATCCTGATGCTCCAAAAGATATGTATATGGCATCTGGCTTTCAAGGGCAACTCGTAATTATTATTCCTTCCAAAGACCTTGTAATTGTTAGAACAGGACTAGCTGGCTACCCAAATTTTGATTTAAATAACTTTGTGAAAGAGGTAATTAATAGTATTAATTAGTGACAATGATTAATGTTATACTACATTGATTTAAGTTTTCACAACATAAAACGGCTCTCTTACAACAATACTTTCTTAAAACCGTACTTAGACTTTACATTTACAGTATAAGAGTAAATAATAATTTTTCATTTTCATATAGTGTTCTCAAAAAAGAGTCCCGTCTTAATTGACGAGACTCTTTTTAGTTATATAGGTTTCTATATTTCAATCATCAAGGAATCCAGCTATTTTTATCAAAATTTGGCTTTCTTTTTTCTAAGAAAGCGTTTCTACCTTCTTTTGCCTCGTCTGTCATATACGCTAATCGTGTAGCCTCACCAGCAAAAACTTGTTGACCAACCATACCATCATCGGTAAGATTCATAGCAAATTTTAGCATTTTTATGGACGTTGGAGATTTCTCTAATACTTCTTGAGCCCATTGGTATGCAGTATCTTCTAATTCTTCATGCGGAATTACGGCATTTACCATTCCCATTTCATAAGCTTCTTGAGCAGAATAATTTCGTCCTAAAAAGAAAATTTCACGTGCTTTTTTCTGACCCACCATTTTTGCTAAATACGCAGAACCGTAACCACCATCAAAACTAGTAACATCAGCATCAGTTTGTTTAAAAATGGCATGCTCTTTACTGGCAAGTGTCATATCGCACACCACATGAAGACTATGTCCTCCTCCTACTGCCCAACCTGGAACAACAGCTATAACTACCTTAGGCATAAACCTAATTAAGCGTTGTACTTCTAAAATGTTAAGACGATGCATTCCGTCTTCACCAACATACCCTTTATGACCTCTTGCTTTTTGGTCTCCTCCACTGCAAAAGGAATAAACACCATCTTTTGTTGAAGGTCCTTCGGCAGACAACAGCACTACTCCAATAGATGTATCCTCTTGTGCATCGTAAAAGGCTTCATACAACTCACTCGTAGTTTTTGGTCTAAATGCGTTCCGAATGTTAGGTCTATTAAACGCTATACGAGCAACACCATTAGATTTTTTATAGGTAATATCTTCAAACTCCTTTACCGTTTTCCAGTTGGCTTTTTCCATGTTTATAATTATTTGTATCCAAAGTTACAGCTATTTCTTATTTTTTAATGCTATCCACCGAGACATGTATTTAGTACTTTTCATGCTTTGATGTTGTAAAACGCTTCCTATAAAATTAGCGCTCCTATGTTGGCTTAGCGTTTTTCTAACATCTGCTAGTTTATCTAACAAAACACTACCCAAATCTGTAGCATTATAAGCGTTATTTATAATCTTAAAACCAATTTTTTGAGCTTGTTTCCATTCAGCTTTATCTGTGTATAGCTTAACAGCATTTTCAACAAACTCCAAAGTATTCTTTGTAATTACACCACTCCAACTTTCACCAAATAGAATACCCTCTGCCCCTACCGTTGTTGTTACACTTGGCGTACCAGACCGCATAGCGGTAAAAAGTTTTCCTTTTATTCCTGCCCCATAATTGATCGGTGCTAAGCAGACTTTAGACTTAGACATAACATCTAAATCGTTTTCCGCCCATCCTTGAATTATAAATCCTTCTTTTGGATTATGCATTTGATTAATATGTTCTGGTAAATAAGCACCATAAATATGTAAACTTGCTTCAGGTAACTGTTTTCTTATAGCTGGCCAAATATTTTTTTTCAGTGTAACAACAGCATCAATATTGGGAGCATGTTTTCCATTTCCAATGCATATAAAATCTTTACGTGATTCAAAACTTAAAAAATTGTCTTCAACCTTTGAAAACATAAACGGTAAAAACAGTAAAAGACTCTTATTTATACCTATTTCTTGTTCCAATAAATGCATTTCGTAAGATGAGATAATTAATGATATATCTGATCTTAAAATACTGGCGATTTCTCTTTTGGTTATTTCTTGAGTTTTCCAAAAATCAATAGAAAAATGAGTCTTTTGTTTTAAAGCTTTTTCTCTGGAATTGCGCAAGGAGTGTAAATCCTCAGTATTTAATACTCTTATTGCGTTAGGTACGTTTTCTGATACTCGCCAACCAAATTGTTCTTCAATGATAAATCGGTCAAAAACGACCACATCTGGATTCAATTCGCTAACAAAATCATCAAAGGAAGAGCTGTTTAGGGTAATGTCCTTTTCCACCACTCCAATCTCAGACAAGTTGAAGCTAAGTGTTGTTTTTTTTGCCGTAGACGCAAAGGTTATTTTGTATTGAGCCTTTTGTAGTTGCTTAATGAGCTGCAACATACGCTGTCCTGCTGCTGTAGAGGTAGGTTCTGGCCATACAAAACCTATAATTAATACCCTAAGACCATCTACTTGCATTTTCTACATCTTTGATGCAAACTTTTTTGAAATGCTGGAGCGTAACCTTCGTTCATAATCTTCTTCCAACCATTCCTTATAATTCTTTGTATTATTCATAATACAATACGAATACTGTTTTACTCTAAAAGATATTTCTTCTTTTAGTTTTTTTGCCAATATTCTAGCATCAAAAACATCTTCAGCATTTTCTACACAAATTTGCGCATGTTGTTCTATACTGCGATCCAATACAACTTTAGATTTTATACCTTCCGCAAATCCTTTTTTATATTCCGCCTTTATATCAAATTCGATATTTTCGGATTTTGCAAATTCTTGACGAAGACTATCCGGCATTTTGTACACGAAGTCTCGTTCTATATCCTCATCATTCTTAATATTTTCAAGGAAAAAATCTGGAAAATGAAAAATTTCTTGCCAATCCATTGGGGCGTCCCACATTCCAAAACGTGCAATATTATTTCCTAAATCTACTACTGTAAATTCCTTTTTGTTGGGTAAAACTCGAGAACCCCTACCAATCATTTGAAAATATAGTGTTAACGATCGTGTAGCTCTATTTAAAATAATAGTTTCAACCGTTGGCTCATCAAAACCGGTAGTAAGTATACTTACTGAGGTTAATATCGCATTAGGTGTTTCAGAAAACCACTTTAAAATTTCCTTTCGCTCTGCTGCTGTATTTTTATTATCTAAATGCCTAATATCATACCCTGCCTTTTTAAACGTCTCATAAACGTATAGCGAGGTGTTTATTCCATTATTAAAAATAAGTGTTTTTTTACCCTCAGAAATTTCACTGTATGCCGTAACTAACCTACCCAACATGCTTTGATTACCATATAACTCGTCTGAGGATTTTACTGTGTAATCACCGTTTATTCCTAACTTTAACCCCTGTAAACTAACATCATAACTATACATGTTTGCCTTAGCAAGGAATTTTCTTTTTATTAATGATGAAATAGACTCACCGACAATTAATTTTTTATAATTGTCTTTCATTGGCAACTTAATATTGGAACTTAAAGGTGTTGCCGTTACTCCAAGAATAAAAGAATTGTCGAAATATTTAAACAATTTTCTAAAAGAATTGTAATGAGCTTCATCAATAATTACTAGACCAATATTGTTAATTTCAACCTTTTCTTCTTGAAGCCTGTTATTTAGAGTTTCAACCATTGCAACAAAGCACATAAACTCGTTTTGGTCCTTTAACTCCTTAACATGACTATTTATGATTTTATTTTTTACACCAAAACCTTCGAGCATTTTTGATGTTTGCGTACTAAGCTCTATTCTATGCGTTAGTACAACAACTTTTTTATTGTTTTGCTCAATAAATCTTCTGGCTATTTCAGAAAATACTACTGTTTTTCCACCACCAGTAGGTAACTGATATAACAAATTTGTATTGGTAGGTGCTTCCTCGAAGTACTTGAAAATAGTATTAAGATCCTCTATTTGATAATCATATAGTGACTTTTCGCTTGTCTCTTTTTGTAACTCCAAAGGGATTTTTTGATTTTAGGTTTTCGTAATAACGTAATCTACCAAAATTAGGAGTTTTTTGTACTTAAAAGAAATATATACTTAAAAATTGAAAAATTAATTTGAACAAACACTATACAAATAGCGCTAGTCTATTATATCTAAAGCCTTAGAAAATTCTTCTTTAAATATCCAATTTTCATTTTGAGTGAAGTTATACACATTAACCAAACGCTCTTTAAAATTTGGAAGCAAACCGTTTATTGCTAAAAACTGAACTAACTCGGTAAACGAATTCAACATGCTTTTATAAAAGGCTTCTGGCACTTTTTTATCCTTTTCAAAAGTTTGTGCTATTTCAATATTATAACACATTAAATCTGCAATTAACATGGGCTCTACCCCTAAGTTTATAAAGTTTTTTATAAACTTATGCGCGACTGACCTCCTCATTTTAGGTCGTCGTCGTTTTATAGGAAAGTACTCATTGGAAATTTTTGTCTTTGCTTCCTGCATTAACTTGTCCTCTTTAGGATTAAAAACAAAATTGTAATATTCTTTTACCGCAGGAAACCTATTATATAAATCTAATAACTGTTCTTCCAGCTCCTTTTTCGGAAGTTCTAATAAATAGGCTTTGAGTGCTCTTTTGCTCATATAAGTTCAAAAATAGCAAAGGAAATGCAAACGATATAATTAGAAAGTTTATTCTTACTTTTTTAATAAGTATTGTATAATAAGTTAGCTATCTCTTTGGAAAACAAATAATAAAAATGTATGTTAAACCCTTATTCTTTTCTTAACTGTAAATAACAATATATGAGGCAACTCAAAATTATAAAACAAGTAACCAATAGAGAATCCAAATCATTAGACAAATACTTACAAGATATTAGCAAAATAGACCTTATTACCGCCGATGAAGAGGTTGAGTTAGCCCAATTAATAAAAAAAGGAGACCAAAAAGCATTAGAAAAATTAACCAATGCTAATTTAAGGTTTGTTGTTTCGGTTGCTAAGCAGTATCAAAATCAAGGACTAAAATTACCCGATTTAATTAATGAAGGTAACCTCGGACTCGTAAAAGCTGCAACAAGATTTGACGAAACTAGAGGTTTTAAATTTATTTCGTATGCGGTTTGGTGGATTAGACAATCTATTTTACAGGCTTTAGCGGAACAATCTCGTATTGTTAGGCTTCCTTTAAATAAAATAGGCTCCATTAATAAAATAAAAAAGACCTTTTCGTACTTAGAACAAACTAATGAAAGACCACCATCGCCGGAGGAAATTGCTAAAGAATTGGAAATGACCGTGAGTGAGGTTAAACAATCGCTTAAAAACTCTGGTAGACATGTTTCCATGGATGCTCCTCTCAGGGATGGGGAAGATTCTAGTCTGTACGATGTTCTTAATGTTAACGAATCTCCAGGACCAGATAGAACTTTATTACAACAATCTTTAAATACGGAAGTAAATAGAGCTCTTAAAACGCTTTCTCCGAGAGAGTCTGATGTGGTGAGGTTATATTACGGTATTGGAGACCAACAGTCTATGACACTTGCCGAAATTGGGCAAACTTTTGATTTAACACGAGAACGTGTAAGACAAATACGTGAAAAAGCAATAAAAAAACTTAGACATAACTCTAAAAACAAACTACTTAAGGACTACTTAGGATAGTATTTTGCATGTTACTTTCTTTTACCAAAAAAGGAGCTACAATATTGTAGCTCCTTTTTATATATTTTATACTTATTTGTTTATGAAAAACTTAACTTACTAACTTCTATATCTACTAGAATTTCGTTTAAATCTTCTATAAAGCTTAAATAAGCTGCACTATTAGAATTTTTATTTGCCATAACTTAGGTTTTAGGTTAATATCTAATTTGGGTTACATATAATCTAGCTCAACTAATTCGTTTAGACTCAAAATCTCATTTAAGTCTTGGAGAAACTCTAAATATTCTTCTCCGTAGGTATCGTATAACATGTTACAAATAGGTTAATTAATATTTATTGATTTGGGTCTTTTTACTTGTATCAAACATAAATATAACGTTATAACAAAACAATAAATTGTGGTGAATCTAAAAAAAACTGTTGTGAAAACGCCCTATGGTATAACTTTAAAACTTCACATGATAAATAATTCCTGCGGAAACAGACCACATAAATTTTCCAGGACTAAAAGCTAGCTCTTGTCTAGTAAAACCAAGGTTTGTTTGATATAGATTGGTTTTGCTTTTGTTCGAAAATTGATATTCTATCCGTAGCCTTTGAGACTCAATGAACAATTGCGTTTCTGCTAAGACAGTATCTCCGTCTATTAATTGTTGTAGTTCTGGCGAATACCCTATTCCTAATGAAACACCTAAATAGTTTTCTTCATGCTTTAGGTACTTTCTAACAAGTACATTTCCAGACCCGCCAAATTGATTCTGAGAACTTAATGTAACGTATGGACGTAATGATGCGTAATAGTTTCCTTTATATAGCCCAAAGCTACCAGTAAAGATATTAGCTTTAATTGAAGTAAAGTCCATAAACTTATATCCTAACGAAGCTTCAAATGCTTTTGAAAAATTAGTGTATACTTCAGCGGCCATTTTATGAGAAGGATATGTTTTAGCTTTAGAATATCCGTAATTTAAATATCCATAAAATTTCTCCGAAAATTTTGGGTAAGCATCTATTTCATACTGTGTTCCATTAATATTAAATCTATTACTATAATTAACTCTTGGTATTATAGACCCATATTTCGTTTCTCTTTTATACTCCAAACTTGCATAATACATTGGATCAAAAACAATATCATATACTTCAAATGAATTGCTAATAGCAACACTATTTTTGGGTTCTTTTTTAACCTCAACGGAGTATTGGCTTGTTTGCTTTGTTATGTTACTTATAGCTTCTTCTTTTAAAGCCAGTAAATCTGAATCATTAGATAAATGTTTTAGTGATTTATTGGCAAGCCCCAGTGCTGTATGATAATTTTGAGCATAAATCTCATTCTTTACCGCAGCTAACCACACCTCCTTGTTGTCTTTATCTTTTGATGTTATTTTATTGAAATGCTTTCTGGCTTCATCATATTTTTTATCCCAACTATACGTTTTTGCCAACAAATTACGCACGTCTACATATTCTGGATACCTACTAAGTATTAATTGTAAGATATCACGTGCTTGAGCAGTTTCTCCGCTAAACGCCAAATCTCTGGCTACAAAAAAAGATTTATCTGGATCTCCAGCATAATCATATTCCTGAGCCTCCGCTGTCATACAAAGAAGTAAACCTAGAATGAATATATATATGTGAAACAATTTCATCTTTATTCTAACTGTGCAATGTCTTGTTTAATTGTAGTAATACTCTCCTTTTTTACGTTTGATGAGTTATTTTTTAGAAACTCTATTGATCTTTTTAATTTTTTGGTAACATTTTCGTCTTCAATATTATTTTCAAGCATCCAGTTCATAAGATCTTTTGCTTTATAATTTATGTTAGACCAATAATAAGTATCTAATAATGCTGCATATCCGTCTGCGTAATTAGGATATGTAAGTACTACTTTTTCAAGTATTTCTGCTGATTTTAAGTAATCTCCTTTCCAAGAATGTATTCTGCCAATTAATATCTCAGTATCTACATGTCTTGGAATATTATACAGAATGTATTTACATAACAATAATGCTTTACCCCATTTTTTCTTAAAAGCTAAGCTTCTCGCCTTAAAATAGGCATCATCATAATCGTTACCATTAAAAACACTTTGTAACCATACCAATTCTTCCTTAGAGAAAGAAATTGTGTTTTCAGCCAACAAGGAATCATCTTTAGGTATTATTCTATTTTTTGAGATTACATATTTGTTAACGGATTTAAAGTATCTGAATTTTTTAATCGCATTTTCTTTTAGTACTGAGCTATCATTACTTTTCCTGTTTAGTTTTTCATCTAGCGTATATATATCATTATCTGATAAAAAAACATTACCGACTATATAATCTCTAATAGTACTGTTAGACCTGAATAATGGAATTTCTTTTTCTTCACGAAACACTTTTGAGTTGTATAAATAATCTCCTAACCAGGCAACTTCTGATGGTGTCTCTATATTATGAGACTTCTTTAACATACTCGCCAATGAAGGAACAATATCTACGTGAGAAGCTAATGTGTTGATATTATGAGAAACTCGTAATAAAGGGCTATAAATTATCAATGGCACTTGATAACGTTTTAAGTTATTAGTGCGGTTTAAATCTGTGCCATTGTGGGTACCTGTAATTACGATAATGGTATTTTCAAAAGCCGTTGTTGTTTTTAATGCCGAAATGAATGAAGCAATAGCACTATCTGTATACAACATGCTTGCAAAAATTTCATTATTTTTTTCAACAATCTTTTTATTTTTAGCACTTAAGTTATCCTCAGAAAGAATCTTTTTTACTTCTTTTACATAAACCTCTTTATTTGGAATTAGATATGGTTTTCTTGAGCTTAAGGTCAAAAATACGTCTACACTAGGTGTTATCTTTTTAAAAGGTCTGTTTCTAAAATTCTCAAACAAATCATAATCTGGGTATCCTAGTGAAATACCTGCATTATCTTTATTTTGTTGTTTATATTTAGGGCTAAAAACCTTTCGATCTATAATATTTTCAACACCTTCCTCTTTTAAAAACTTATCGAAAGAGTTTAATGAACTGTTTCCACCATAATTAAACGAAGTTTCGTACCCATTTTCTTTTAAAATAGTATAAATAGAATGCCTGTTAATACGTTTTGAAACATTTGTAAATCCGCTATTTCCAAAAGGTAGAGACCCAATTACAGAAGGCATTGCAGCATGACTCTCTCCTGTATTACTTAAAAAATTTGGCCAGTATAGCGACTCTTTAGAAATTGAATTTAAAAATGGTGAATACGCTTTATACTTGCTATTGTCTCCAACAAAGTCTTTTCCGAGTCCCTCTACTAGTATAAATATGAATGAAGGTTTTTCTTCTTTAAACTTAAAAAAAGGAGCTAAATCGCTTTTTTTATTTGATGGTTTAAGCAACGGGAATTTTTTTTCACCTTTATATACATTAGAGTTCAATAAATGTCCTCCAAGGTTTGTTACTAAAAACTGAGTTTTATTTTCATTAACTGGCTTTGTTGAGGTATAAAGGGTTGCCAGAAACAAACTTAAAAGAACAATTGTAAAAGGATACATTTTACTAACAGCATTATAAGTAAAGCGTAAATACTTTAGTAGATAATTTGCAATTCCAATACTTATTACAATTACCATAACCGTAACCAATATTGATGCACTATTATCAAAAATCAATGGCGTGTTTAAAATGTTTGCCCCAAGAGGTTCAAGGTTTTTAATAAAATATTCTATTAAAAAGCCTTCAACGCACAATAATACTATAAATATTATACTAACAGATTTATATCCAAGACCAGGTACTTTTCGTTCTAAGTGACGAAATAAAAAAACTAATACTATTGCTGCAACCGATGCGTATCCAATATGATGAAGCAGTAACAACAAAAATGATACATTAAAAAAGTTATCTAAAACATCGTTTATATACAATCTAATATTCTGGTATAAAGACAGTACCGTTAAGCCACAAAAAAACGCTAAGACTAATGGAATAAAGTCTTTAAGCAATTTTGCTTTTGGAGCAGTTGATATGTCCTTATTTATTTGCATGGTTACGTTGCTTTTGCAAATCCTTTTCTAACCTGAGACCCCCAGCCTGATTTAATTTTAAATAACTTTTTATAATTACCTCTAACTGCTGCCCAAACAACAATAGGGTGAAAAGCAATAGGTTCTATTATTGCGCACAGCATAAGTAGAAGAATATCTTTCGTCTTTTTATATTCATTGTAAGAGTACACTTCCCATAGAATAGCATAAAATGAAAACATTATAGAATACATATATACCGTTGCCGTAATCGCAATAAAAAATTTGGTATTTAATATTCCCAGATAATAGAAAAGTATAATGGTGAAAAAACCAAAAAACTCTAAAAGCGGAGCAAGCCACTCGTAAAAAAACCAATACGGGTAGCTTAACATTCCTAACTTCCCAAACTTGGGATTAAAAAACATGTCTTTATGTTTATACAGGGTTTCAAGATTTCCTCGTGCCCAACGGTCTCGTTGGTTAACTAATATTTTTAAATCTTCAGGTACCTCTGTCCAACAAAGAGCGTCTGGCATATATTCAACAGTATAAGGCAACTTACGTTCTTCCATATACCTTCTCATTTTAAAAACAATTTCCATATCCTCTCCAACGGTGTTAGTATCGTAACCCCCAACTTCCAAAGCAATTTCTCTATCGAAAAAACCAAACGCGCCAGAAATAATTAATAAACTATCTATCCTACCCCATGCCATTCTTCCTAAAATAAACGAACGTGTATACTCTAATAGCTGAAATCTAGCAAGCCAATTTTTAGGTAATCTAATTTCTTCGAGCCTTCCTCCTTGAATAACACATGAATTTGCTACCCTAATAACCCCACCAACAGCAATAACTCTTTTTTGCGACCTTTGATAAAAAGACTTTACCACATGCAAAAGAGCTTCAGGCAATAACAAACAATCAACATCAATACAACCCACATATTTATTAGTTGATAATGCCATTCCTGTATTTAATGCGTCTGACTTTCCTCCATTTTCCTTATCAATCACGGTAAGTTTAGAGAATGCTCTTTGTTCCGACTTATATATTCCTCTTATAGGTTTGTTTTTCCAATTTGGATCTATTTCTTGCTCTATTTTGACAAGATTATAGGCCTCAATCATTTTTTGAAGTGTATCATCTTTACTTCCATCGTTAACTACCATAACCTCATAATTAACATACTGAAGTGATAATAGTGAACGAATATTTTCAACAATGGTTAAACCCTCGTTATATGCTGGAGCAATAATGGTAATACTTGGAGCTAAAGGAGATGCCATTACTTTAGACATATCTCCAAAACTGTTTTTGTTTTTATAGTGAATGGAATTACGAGTTGACAAATACGCCATGAACGTAAACATCGTAAACAAGATCAGTGTAAACACGAAAAAAACCGTGTTTAAATACTCTAGTAATATGCCGAATAAACTACTGTCCATTTAGTATATCTTTAATTCTTTTTGAAATTTCCGATAACTGGCTCCCAAATGAGGTAGATTTATTATCCTTTTTTTTTTCTGTTTTCAGGGTAATATCTATATCCTCTGTATTTGGAGAAAGTTCAAAATTCACATCAAACATGGAATCCGTTTCCTCACTTTTCTCATCTTCCGATAAATCAACCTCTTGTGTTACTGGAGGCTCCTCATTTAAATTAGTATTCTGAGCTTCAATTGAAAGACGATCTTTAATTATAGTTAACGCCTCATTTGCCTTTTCTACCACTACCGCTTCACTAGTCTCTTTTATTAACGTTCGTAAAAAAGCTGCTTCTTTTTCATCTCCGACTATAGCAATTTCTTTAAGTAGTATTAGTTGAGATTCTACATCTTGGTTAGCAAATATTTCAGAGATAAACCCTCTTACTAGAGAAGAATCTTCAATAAGCTCTTCTTTTTCTTTTGGAATAACAAAAGGAGTTCTCTTTACAATTTCCTCCATTATCTCCTCTATTCTTTCAATTAAGAAGGGAGATTTTTCATTGGCTAAGTACTCATCCAACAAGGGAATTTCGCGAGCATCACCAAACTCTTCAATATCCGCTAAAAGCAATAATTTTTCAGATTCTTCATCACTTATTTGATGAGGTTTTGGAATAAAATCAAATAGATTATCTAAAGATTGGATTGCTTGTTCTTCTTTAAAATTTTGATCAGTATTTTCAACAAAAGGTAAAAAATCAAGTTCCATAAAATCAATGGAATCCTGGAGTTCAGGTTCGTTACTATCAACTTTTTGGCTAGTAATTTCTTCAGGATTACTAGTAACAGAGTGCCTTACAAAATCTTCTGTATTAGCTATAACCAATGGTAAAAAACTTAAATCTAATTCCCTATTTTCTACAATAACTTCATCCTCAACTACAGCTTTTGGTTCTTGGATACCTTTTTCTTCCTGTTCCTCAATAACTAATGGAAGAAAGTCAAGAGATATTTTAAGTTCTTCATTTATTTCCTCTTCTTCCCTATTAATATCCATTTGTTTCTGATTTTGAGCAATACTTTCTGCTACTACTTCTATATTCTGTAAAACTTCGTTTTGGTTAATGTTTTCCTCTAAAACACTTTCTTCTTCTACTTCAACTGGTAATTCAGTAACATTTTCCCTTTCAGATTCAACAACATCTTCCTGCTTAGTTACCTCAGTTAATTCTAGGTCTTCTTCTATTTCTTTTTCAGTTAAAACTTCATCGATGTTATCTTTTTTATCTTCCACTTCAACTAGAATATCATTATGGTTCTCTATAATTTCATCGGTGTTGTTTTCCTTAACTTCTTCTACAACATTTTTTTCTTCCAGTTTTTGTTGTAGTTGATCCGAAATACTAATTTCTGGTGCATCTTCATGCTCTATAATATCTGGAATGGTATTTTCAAAAGCAGTATCTTTTTCAATGTGATCGGATGGTAATATGGTTTCTGGTGCAATTTCATTTATTGTGCTAATTGCTTTACTTCTAACTGCAAAACTGCGAACACGTTGCTCTATTTCTACTAGAAAATCTAAGTCGTTTTCTGTACCTATAGTCGCTATTGCACTTAGAATACTCATTTTTACATCTTCAGAACTTTTCCAAAATACCAGCTTTAAAGTATCTATTGCTTCCTCCACATAAAACTCTTCAATACAGTTAATAGCTTCCTGTTTTATTTGATTGCTTTTATGTTTTATAAGTGGAATTAAAGATTTTGTAGCATCATTCTGATTGTAATATTTTATCAATCGTAAAGCAAAAAGGACAACATGTTTGTTTTTTGATGTTAACCAAAGTTTGAATTTTGGAATTTCAAAGTTTTCTTTATTTCGTAAAACGTCTAATAATTTCAACTGCTGCCATTCAGATATTCTATACTTTGTAGTATCTAGAAAATAAGAAATTCCTCGGTCGTCCAATGTTACTACAGCTATTTCAGCGTGTTTACGAATTGTTGGCCTTTTATCGTTAATAAATTTTATTAAAAAAGTGTACGACTCGCTTACTTGCATTTTAGTTAATTCCAGTATACCTGAGGTAACTATTTGCCATTTCCAACTTTTTAGTTTTACATAAGCATCTTTATGTAGCTCAAGGTTTTGATATAGTTCAAAAAGATTTATTTGCGTTTGTCCGGACACATCTTTTCTTAAATCTAAAAGAACATCAGTAAGTACTTTACGGTTATATTTATCTTTAAGTAATTCTCTTATTTGAATTTTAAGATTTATATAATTAGATTTTTCTGTCTTAGAATCAGTTTCATCATAAAAAAGGAATTCGCTCACAATAGGCGAAAATTCCGTTTTCTTTTCTTTTAATTTTTTTGAGGCTTTTGATAGTTTGTTTCTGAAGTAAAAAACAGATACAAAATATAGTACAGATAAGACAATAAAAAGCACTACCAAATCCCACAGTAGGTCTGTATGAATTTTGGGGGCACGTATTAACGTAATGGGGGAATATGTTAATGCCTTATGAAACAATACTACATTTTTTTCAATTCTCTGGTCACACGAACTAAAAGTTCAGACGGACTCACTGGTTTCGACATAAAATCGTTAGCCCCCATTTCAAGGGCATTTAGCACATTTTCTTCATTACCTGCTGAAGAAACTATTATTATAGGAATGTTAGATTTTACTTCGTTTCTAACATGATCTATTAACTCTATTCCTGAGAAATATGGCATCATTATATCAAACACCACAATATCTGGAAGATTATCCACCAGATGTTCTTTAGCTTGTTTTCCGTCTGTTACATGAGTTACCTGAAAACCTGCTTTTTTTAATCTAAAGATTAAAAGGGAAGCAAATAATTCGTCATCATCTGCTAGGAGTATTTTTTTGTTCAACATACATCATCCTTTACTTGTTATTACTTTTTATCTTTTTTAAGGCCTTGTCAATTTCTATTTCGGTTTTAGGATACTCCACCAAAAAACGTTCGTACAACTCTTCCACATACTTCTTTTCTACATTTGTTTTACATACGTTTTGCATTTCTACAATAATAGAATGCAACTTTTTAGTTTTCAACATAGCGAGCCCTGCTTTTATTTTATGAGCGGCAAAACCTACTTGTTCGATATCTTCATTGTTCAAATGGGTACGCACCAGGCCTATAAATTCTATTGCGTTTCCTTTAAAAAGCACAATTAACTCTTCTAAAACTTCTATTTCGCCAACACATTCTTCCAAAACACCTTCTAAATCTACACTTTGTTGATTATCAATATCCTCATGAACAACACCCATAGAAGTAGGAACATCAATAGCACTTTTAATTGTATTTTTATTCTTAACTATTTTAAGCAATAGCTCTTCTGGGTTATATGGTTTTAATACAAAATCATTTATTCCATATGTTGCACATTGCTTTTTATCTTCTACCGAAAAATCAGCTGAAACAGCTATTATTGGTACTTTTTTTACGTTTTCCATATTACTATTTCTAATTAATTTAGACACTTCAAATCCGTCCTTTCCAGGCATTCTTAAATCCATTAGTACAACTTCAATATTTTCTTTTTCAAGAATATTTATTCCGGTTTTAGCATCAGCGGTAATAAATATGTTGCACTCCCAGTTTATTAAGTGTTGTTTGATAAGTCTTTGATTTAACTCGTTATCTTCAAATACCAAAATGTTGGTATCTTTAATTAATTGGCTTCCTTTTCTTGAGCTCGAATTATCAGCCTTTGATTCTTTTATTTTAGAATCGTCTCCTTCTGTATAAGGAATGGTGAAATAGAATGTGGTACCTACTCCAAGTTTGCTGGTGATTTGAATGTCGCCATTAAGTTTTTCAATAATTTGTTTTACTAAACTTAAGCCTAATCCAGACCCCCCGTACTTTAAATAGGTTGTGTGGTTTTCTTGTTTAAATGAATCAAAAATATTCTTTAGTGCTTCTTCTGAGATACCAACTCCAGTATCTTTAAGGGTAAATTTCAGGAGTTGGTTTTTTCCTTTTCTTTCACTTAATTCAACGCCTAAAAATATTTCTCCTGTTTCTACAAACTTGATTGCGTTTCCTATTAAATTCAACAATACTTGTGTAAGTTTCGATGGGTCGCCTACCAAAGTCTTTGAAATTCTGGAATCAATTTTTGTATGTAGATTTATGTTTTTGTCAACTATTAGTGTATTACACAAGTAAATAACATCTTTAATAAGACCGGAAAAATTAAAATTTATAATTTCAAATTTTTCTAGTCCTGCGGAAATTTTTGAATACTCTAAAAGTTCATTGATAATGTCTAGTAAAGAATATGAAGCCGTTTGTATAGCACTTACACGCTCCATTTGCAATGAGCTTAACTTATCCTCCTTTAGTAAATCTGTAAAACCAATAATACCATTTAATGGAGTTCTAATTTCATGACTTACATGCGCTATAAGTTTTTTTGCCTCCTCTAGTGAATCTTGCTGATAATTTACAGCAATTTCCTCATGCTCATTTTCATAGCTTTCAGTAATTCCGTCGGCCGTAATAGCCTCTCTAAATAACTTGCGCTCTAAATTGTTTTTAAACGAAAGGAACGATTTTTGTAAATTTTTAGCTTCATCGCTTTTTAGTTCTTCAAAAGAGAAGTCATTAAGCGTACTTTCTATTCGAGCTAATTGAGTAAGTAAACCTTTGGTTTTTAAAGACATTTTATTTATCGCATTTATCAATTTGGAGCAAGCAGCATACTGCTTTTACGTATTCTAAAATCCGCATATAATACTGCTACAACAACTAAATGTTCTATAGGTATACATTTGTGTTGTCAAATGCTCTATATTGTATGTCTAATTCTTAAGAGATATGAGGTATTTTATCTGTTTTATTTGCTGTTTGTCGATTTTTTCTTGTAAAGAAAATGTGAAACCTAGTGTTAAAACACTTGATGAAACCGCAAAACAAATACATGAAAACATAATTACTATTGACACCCATAACGACATTAATGTTAAAAATTTTACCGACAGTGTAAATTATACTCAGCGTTTAGAAACGCAAATAAATCTTCCAAAAATGGAGGAAGGTGGTCTTGATGTTAGTTGGTTAATTGTGTATACTGGACAAGATTCCCTAACCGAAAATGGGTATAAAAAAGCCAGAGAAAATGCAATGGCAAAGTTTGATGCTATTCATAGACTTTGCAACGAAATTGCACCAGATAAAATTGAATTGGCACTAAACTCTGATGATGTTATAAAAATTCATAAAAAAGGAAAAAAAATTGCCATGATTGGTGTAGAAAACGCCTATCCTATGGGTTCAAACTTAAAAGACTTTGAAAAATATTACAATCTGGGTGCTCGTTATATTTCGTTATCTCACAATGGGCATAGTCAATTTTGTGATTCAAATACAGGCGAAAAAGATAGTATATGGTTACATAGTGGGTTAAGTGAATTAGGAAAAAAAGCAGTTCATGAAATGAACAGATTAGGTATCATGATTGATGTATCTCACCCATCAAAAGAATCTATGAAACAAATGATAGCGCTATCTAAAGCTCCAATTATTGCATCGCACTCCTCTGCCCGAGCTTTATGTAATCATAGTCGAAATTTAGATGATGAGCAATTACTTTTAATGAAAGAAAATGGTGGAGTAGTTCAAACGGTAGCCTTTAGTTCTTATTTACATACTGAAAAGCATGAAAACAGAGCTAACTTTATGAACCAACTTTATCCAAAAATTGCAGATTCGTTAGGTTTTAAATGGGTTTCCCGTTCGGATTTCGCTTCGCTAACAGCGCATGAGCGAGCTCATTTTATGGAAAATTATCCTAAGGTTTTGAAAATTGCAAAGAACAAGGCATCTATAATGGATAACGTACCTCCTGCCGTAAATGTATCCGATTTTATAGACCACGTTGATTACATGGTTGAATTGATTGGTATTGACCATGTTGGAATAAGCTCAGACTTTGATGGAGGTGGTGGAATCGAAGGTTGGGCCGATGCTTCTGAAACTTTTAATGTTACGTTAGAACTAGTAAAACGAGGCTATTCCGAAAGTGATATTAAAAAACTTTGGGGAGAAAACCTGTTAAGAGTACTTGATGAAGTGCAAAACGTAGCTAATGAGATGAAGTAAACTATTTTTCTTCTGCCTCTTTTAGTCTGTCCTTTACATATTCTATTTTAGTTTTTCCATGTGGCCTGGGTTTACCTTTTTCATCCAAGTTCACCATAATTATATTATCTACGGTAACAATAGTTTCCCTAGTCATTTTATTACGGACTTCACAATTTAAGGTTAACGATGAAACTCCGAATTTTACAACTTCAATACCAATTTCTACAATATCACCTTTTACAGCCGTACTCATAAAATTAATTTCAGACATGTATTTGGTAACCACCTTTTTACTTTCTAACTGAATTATACTATACAAAGCCGCTTCCTCATCTATCCAGGCCAATACAGTACCTCCAAACAATGTTTCGTTCGCATTTAAATCCCCTGGTTTAACCCATTTTCTGGTATGAAATCTCATAATTAGTCCTTTTTAACACCATAAATTTAGATAAGTAATTCTGTCTATAATAGTTTTAAATCGGATTTATTTATGGTTTTCGGAATTTGTAAATTACACCCTATTTTTTTATTTAATTTCTCAATAAAATAAGCTGATAATAATGGAGATTCTAATTCCAAATTTTGATGCACAAAAAAATGAATATCTTGGAGTCCTCTTGATTTCCATGTGGCTAATTTTTCTACCCAATCATCAAGCCTAGCATAATCACTTTTATGGTTAGCTCCAACATATCTAATAAAAGCTTCTTTATTCGTAAGTCTCATATGCATAATATCCCTTCTTCCTGCGGTATCTACCAAAGTATTAGTTATGTTGTTTTCTTCTAGTAAGTGATATAACTCATTCGCTACTTTTTCATCATTAAACCAGTCCGTATGTCTAAACTCCATGGATAAAGAAAACCCTTTTGGCCAATATTCTACAAAACGAACTACTCTATCCCAATTTTTAGGTCCAAAATTATTATGCATTTGCAGAAAAATTGTTCCTAATTTGTCTTTCAAATTTGATGTAACATTTAAATATTCATCTAAAACGGGGTATGCCTGATCATTTAACCTTCGTAGATGACTTACGTTTTGAACAATTTTTGGAAAAAACTTAAAATTATCAGGAGTCTTATCATACCATTTTGTGTATTGTTCAGATGGGAAAATCCTATAAAATGTAGCATTTAATTCAATACAATTAAATTGTGAAGAATAATATGCTAATTCATCTTTTGTGCCTCTAGGGTAAAAGTTTTTTAAGTCTTGTCTATTCCATTTTGCACATCCAACATAAACATTAGTTGATTTTTCTAATGTTTCCTTAGCCAAAACAACCTCAGTATCTAAGTGATCATTGGGTAAGGTAAAATCTATACTTTCAGGATGTTCCACTTTTCCAAATTTCATATGGCATATTATTTTATACAAAAGTAATTTACCTCATTTTTTTGTAACAATAAAAGTATATTTAACACATATTAAAAAACGTAAAATACTAAACATGAAAACACTTAAAATTTGTATTGCTTTATTAACACTGGCATTTGCTAATTATGGCCAAGCACAAACTGTTGATGAAATTATTACTACCTACTTTGAAAACATGGGAGGTTTAGATAAACTAAAAAGCATATCAGGAGTAAAAATGTATGCAAAAATTAATCAACAAGGTATGGAGATTCCACTGGAAATTGTGCAATTAAAAGATGGTAGACAAATGACATCCATTAATTTTCAAGGTAAAGAAATTAAGCAGGGTGTATTTGATGGTGAAACTTTATGGGGCCATAATTTTATGACTATGAAAGCGGAAAAAAGTGATGCAGAAGCAACCAATAATTTTAAGCTTAATACTAATGATTTTCCTGATGCTTTTGTTAATTATAAAGAAAAAGGATATACCGTTGAACTTCTCGGAAAAGAAACCATAGATGGTGCAGAAACCTTTAAAATAAAACTGATAAAGGAGCCAGTTACTGTTGATGGAAAACAAGAAGAGGATATCTCTTTTTACTATTTCGATACCGAAAATTTTGTTCCAATTGCGATTCATACTGATATAAAAGCTGGACCAGGAAAAGGTATGACTTCAGAGATAACTATGAGTGACTATCAAGAGGTAGATGGATTGTATTTTCCTTTTTCATTAACACAAGGAGTAAAAGGACAGCCTGGAAATCCCATTTCTATTAGTAAAATTGAACTGAATCCAACGGTAGAAGAAAATGCTTTTGATTTTCCAGAAGAGATAAACAAGGAAGAAGAAAAAAAGTAATCAATATATTATTTATGGACCCTAACTAATGTTAGGGTCTTTTTTTTAAACACTTCAAGTATGAAAACAAAATATTTACTTTTAGTTATACCTCTATTACTAACTATTAACACTACTATTTCTCAAAACAATGGAAAACAATTGTTTGGAGATATGACTGCAAGACATATTGGTCCGGCATTGATGAGTGGTCGTATTAATGACATGGAAGTTCACCCTACTAATAGTAGAATTATATATGCGGGATCAGCTGGTGGTGGAGTTTGGAAATCTAATGATGCAGGTACTACTTTTAATCCAATCTTTGATGATTATTGTCAATCCATTGGTGCTGTAACTTTAGACCCTAATGATCCTGACAACACTATTTATGTAGGAACGGGAGAAACTTGGACCCGTAACAGCGTTTCAATAGGTGATGGTTTATATAAATCTACAGATGGAGGTTCTAATTGGAAAAAAATTGGGTTAGAAAAATCAGAACGTATTGCTAATATCATTATTAATCCTAAAAATTCCAATGAAATATATGTCGCCGCTCTTGGTGCTTTATGGGGCGATAGTGAAGAAAGAGGAGTTTTTAAATCCTCCGATGGAGGGCAAACATGGAATAAAATTCTTTATATTAATCAAAAAACTGGTTGCGCGGATTTGGTAATTGATCCTACAAACCCTAAAATACTATATGCTTCTATGTGGGAATTTCGAAGAACTGGTTGGAGCTTTGAATCTGGTGGAAGTAACAGTGCACTGTATAAGTCTTTAGATGCAGGTAAAACTTGGAACAAAATCCATAATGGTTTTCCTTCGGGGAAACTTGGTCGTTTAGGTATTGCTATAGCTCCTTCAAATCCAAAGATACTTTATACGGTTATTGAAGCAGAAAAGGATGAGCGAAAAGGATTATACAAAAGTAGCAATGCGGGAGCAAGTTGGGAACAACTTAATAACGATTTTGGTTTAACGGTTAGACCTTTTTACTTTTCAAGAATTGTAGTTGATCCTAAAGATGAAAATGTTATTGTTAAAGGCGGTTTAAGTGGCTCTATTTCGAGAGATGGTGGTAAAACTTTCAAAGCTCTTGGACGCATGCATAGCGACATCCATGATATTGCCTTTAGTATTAAAGATTCTGATGTTTTATATGTAGGTACAGACGGTGGTGTATATAGATCGTGGGATGGTGGTACTCGAATGGAAATTGTGGAGAATTTACCATTATCTCAATTTTATCATATTAGTGTTGATGATGAAACTCCTTATAATGTTTATGGTGGGCTTCAAGATAACGGATCTTGGTACGGACCATCCTCTTCTCCAGGGGGTGTAGAAGCTCGTGATTGGAATTCAGTGGGCTATGGTGATGGTTTTCGCGTTTTAAAACACCCAACCAAAAATATTATTTATTCTGAAATGCAAGGTGCTGATAACGTGTGGAGGTATGATGTAGATAAAAAATTATCTAAAACTATCCAGCCTCTTCCAACTAGTAGTGATGAAAAACTACGTTTTAATTGGAATGCTCCTATGACTGTAAGTTCACATCAACCAGATAGATTTTATATGGGAAGTCAGTTTTTGCACAGGTCTGAAGATATGGGTGATACTTGGAAAATTATTTCCCCAGACCTAACCACTAACGACAGTAGTAAGCAAACACAAGAAAACTCTGGAGGCTTATCTAAAGACAATTCTGGAGCTGAAAATCACACTACAATTTTTACCATTGCTGAGTCGCCCTTGGATGAAAATATTATTTGGGTAGGGACGGATGACGGAAATGTACAAATAACTACAAATGGTGGTGAAACTTGGACAAATACCATTGAAAATATTAAAGGATTACCAAAAAATACTTGGTGTTATCATATTGAAGCAAGTGTTTTTAACAAGAGCACAGCTTATGCTGTTTTTGATGGTCATACAATGAATGATAAAAATACATATGTGTATAAAACGACTGATTTTGGTAAAACTTGGAGTAGCATCATTACTAATGAGGTATACGGTTTTGCTAGAAATATTCAAGAGGATTACGTAAACCCAGATTTGTTATTTTTAGGAACCGAATTTGGCTTATACATTACTCTTGATGGTGGAAAAAGTTGGAATAAGTTTACTAATAACATGCCCTCAGTAGCTGTTCATTTTATTGATCTTCAAAAAACTACTAATGATTTAGTTATGGGTACGCATGGGCGCGGTGTTATTATAATTGATGACATTTCTCCATTACGAGAAATAAATCAAGATGTATTGGGAAAAAAACTTCATTTTTTTAAAAACCAACCGACCATTATAAATGAAAATTCCAATTTTTCAGGAAGCTTTGGCAAGGAAACTCAATTTGTTGGGAAAAATAAATCCAATAATGTTCAAATAAAGTATTACTTGAATCGTAGACATACTTTTGGAAAAATGACTATGGAAATACAGGATATGCAAGGGAATAAAATTATGGACCTTGGACCTGGAAAATCTAAAGGTATTAACATTGTAGATTGGAGTTACAGGAGAAAACAACCAAAAGTTGCAAAAGGCAAAACCTTCACTTTTGGAGGCTTCACATCACCTAAGGTACCCGCTGGAAAGTATAAGGCCGTTATAAAAAAAGGAAAGGAAACTTTTGAACATGTTTTTGACTTAGTTTATAATCCGAAATCTACACTTACAGAAATGGATAGAAAATTGAAACATGATACCACCATGAAGCTATATAATATGTCCCAAGAGCTTGCCTATCTAGTTTACAAAATAGATGAAATGATTGCTCATGGAAATCAAAAAAACATCAGCAAACTAGACGCTCTTAAAAAAACATTGGTTATTACCACTGGCGATAATTATGTTGGTTCCGCTGAACCCCAATTGAGAGAAAAAATTGCAACTTTATTTAGTAAACTTGCAAATAGTTATGATAAACCTACAGCATCTGAGTTAAAAAATTTAGAACTTATTTCGGAGAAATTTACCAATGCAAAAACAGAATTTGATAAACTGCACAAAAGGTATTCAAAAAAAGAAACTTTTAATTTTAAGTCCTTTGAAGATTTTTTAAACAATTAATAACTCTACTTTTTATTTATACATAAAAGGCGCTGTTAAACAATTAATAGCGCCTTTTGTTCATAATTACGTTAAAAACTTAAAAGCTTTTGAAAAATTCCGGTGAGCATAATACATAACTTTATACAAACCACATTCTATGAAAAGTCGTGCCCAACACCTTTTATTAATACGTTCTGATATTGAAACTAGTAGGATTCATGAGAATATGAGTCCAAATGAAGCTTTTCAAAATAAAACCTTAAGACCCATTTTAAAATTACAAAACGATTTATTTCTTGCTGTTTTTAAAAACTATATTAGAAAACATAAGAACAGTTTTTATGAGTTATCGTTAGACAAAAAATTAGTTTTTATTGAAAACGCAATTCAAAAAGATATTAAGTTTAGAAATTCCCTTAAAGGAATGGTTATCGGTCAATTCACAATTGACGAATACGAAAATTATATTAGCGATTCTTCGGCAATAAATAAAAGAATGATGAATATGGTTATAAAAAGGCTTCAGGATCAAATACAATTATTAGAATCTGAAGTTTTAGTCTAAAAGTGATTCTCCATTTAAATTCGTAGTTAATATACTACTCATTAAATCAAAATATGGTCGAATAGCTTTAAATGATTCATCAATTTTTTTAGAAAAATCTTTTGAAAAAATCTCTTTATCAGTGAATTTACGAACAAATATGTACTGTTTCTTTTTGATTAAATCAATATTAGGGTGAAGCTTATCAAAACCTTTAGGTGCTACCTTAACTTCATCTCCTTGCACCTCCCCCCATATTTTTTTGAAAGACGTTTCATTAATTACTTCTCTAAATTCATCTGCATCTAATTCTAACTCTTTCCTAATACGCAACAGATCTTCCTTGTTAGGCTCCCAAAATCCAGTAGCCAAAAAACTATCGCCAGGTTTTAAATGCAAATAATACCCTCCACGTAGCCTAGCTCCTGCCCTAGAAAATGAACCTCCGAAATGTGCTTTATAAGGGCTCTTGTCTTTAGAAAATCGTACATCCCTATAAATTCTAAACATCTTCATTTTTTCAATATCATCATGTAGTTTTAAATCCTCCATAACATGAGCATAAAAACTTTTTACCTGAGTTTCAATATTTTTAAACTCCTTTTTATTTTCAGCAAACCACTCTCTATTATTATTTTCTTCTAGTTTCTTTAAAAAAACAAAAACCTCTTTTGTAATATTTATTGTGTTCATTCGACAGTAATCTTAACATTTTAAGCTAAAGTTAACCATTCATACTATAATGCTTCTAAATTATTGGTTAATTTTATACTTTATTTAAACCGTTCTAATGGCAGATCAATCTATAATAGATTTAATCAATCAGCATAAAAAACAGCCTAACCTGCGCTTTAAGCTAAAAACTGAGGCTGAAAATTTTACAAACAAACTATTTTATACACTTTTTGATATTGATACCAAAGTAGATGAAAATTTATCAATTCTGGAATCCAGTTTTGATGAGTTAGTTAATTTGGCTTGTTGGGAACTAACAAAACCGTGTAAAAAATTATGGAACAATTATGTTGCTAAACTACCTTCTGTTTTAGAAAAACTAAATTTAGATGCTGAAGCTACTGTTGAATGTGATCCTGCCTCCTTATCTATTGAAGAAGTTTATATGGCATACCCCGGTTTTTATGCCATTGCTATTTATAGGTTGGCACATGAATTACACAAAATGGGGTTTCCGCTTGTTCCAAGATTAATGACAGAATATGCTCATAGACAAACCGGTGTTGACATTAACCCTGGTGCAACTATTGGTGATTATTTTCATATTGATCATGGTACGGGTATCGTAATAGGAGAAACAGCTATAATAAAAAACAACGTAAAAATATATCAAGGTGTTACCTTAGGAGGGCTCTATGTTGCTAAAAACCTTCAAAAGACAAAACGTCATCCAACAATTGAAAATAATGTTACTATATACGCCAGCGCTACTATATTAGGTGGTAATACTGTTATAGGCGAAAACAGCATAATAGGTGGTAATGCCTGGATTACAAGTTCTGTTCCAGCCAATTCCACGGTTTACCATACTCCTGAAATAAAAATAAAAACACTACCGAATGTCTAAAAGCATTATTGATATTATTGGAAATACTCCGTTGGTAATTTCCAAAAAGCTTAACACCAATAAAAATGTAACTGTTTATTTTAAGTTAGAAGGAAATAACCCTGGAGGAAGTGTTAAAGATCGGGCTGCACTAAATATGATTAAGTGCGGTTTAGAACGTGGAGATTTCTCGAAAACAGATAAATTAATTGAAGCTACAAGTGGTAACACAGGTATTGCCTTAGCAATGATAGCAGGAATTTATGGGTTAGACATAGAGCTTGTAATGCCTGAAAATTCTACAAAAGAAAGAGTACAAACCATGCGCGCTTATGGAGCCAAAGTTACCCTTACTCCTGCTGATATTGGAATTGAGGGAGCTAGAGATTATGCTGAAAAAAAAGTGTCAAACGAAGGTTATATTATGCTGAATCAGTTTGCAAATAATGATAACTGGAAGGCTCATTACAAATCTACTGGTCCAGAAATTTGGAATGACACTAATCAAAAAATAACCCATTTTGTTTCTGCTATGGGTACGACTGGTACTATTATGGGAACTTCAACCTTTTTAAAAGAGCAGAATACAGATATTGAAATTGTTGGTGTTCAACCTATGGATGGTGCAAAAATACCTGGTATACGCAAATGGCCTAAAGAGTATTTGCCTAAAATATTTAACCCTTTAAAGGTTGATACCGTTATGGAAGTTAACGAAGATGAGGCAAACGAAATGGCGAAACGTTTAGCAAAGGAAGAAGGAATTTTTGCTGGAGTAAGTAGTGGCGGAGCTGCCGCTGCTGCCATAAAATTAGCAAAAACATTAGAAAGCGGAGTTATTGTATCTATTGTTTGTGATCGAGGTGACCGCTATTTATCCTCGGATATATTTGATTAGTAATTACTCAAAAGCCTTTTCAATTCCAATTTTAAATTCTGGATAATCTTGTAGGTAATTATGTCTACCTCCTGCAATAGTAAAAAAGTACTTATTGTTTCCTGGAATTTCATCAAACAAGCTTTTTCCTGCACTGTGAGGCACAACAAAATCATCATCACCATGAAACATATAAACAGGACAACTTAGTTCTTTCATATACTCATACGAAGGAAATCTGTAATTTGATAGCCACGTTATAGGTAAAAAAGGAAACCTACGCTTTCCTGTTTCAATCGCACTATAAAAAACAGATTCCAAAATTAATTTACATGGTTTGTTTTTTGCTGCCAAATACGATGCAACACCTCCTCCAAAAGATCGCCCATATACGATAATGTTATCCTCGCCATATTTTTCTTTTGCTATATTGTAAAATAACTGGGCATCATCATATATTGCCTTTTCACTTAACTTTCCTGTACTTTTTCCATACGTTCTATAATCTACTAATATAGCATCATAGTCCTTTCTTGTTATTAAATTCGCTACATGTATTAAATGAGATACGTTCCCGGCATTACCATGAAAATACAACACTACACCTTTTTCCGAATTGTTTTTAATATGAACACCATTTAACTTAGCTCCATCACTTGTATTAATCCATAATTCCTCAAAGTCTTGGCAAAAATCATAAACATGATTTACAGGCATTTTGGTAGGCATAAAAATGAGTTTTTCTTGATATTTATACGCCATAAAAGTTATAAAGCAGTACAAAACTGCTAAAACAACACCTATTTTTTTAAGTCTTTTCATAATTATATTTAACCTTTTATTATAAATATTCGGAGCTATCAAAATCAAGTTTATTTAGTAACAAACCAGAACCTGGTGCAACAAAACTTATTATTACTTCTGAATTAGGCTCTAAGCTTTTTTTAAAATCCATGAGTGATAATTCTCCCCTACCTAATAATACCAACGCACCCATCATCATACGAACCTGATAGCGCATAAACCCTTGACCTTCGACAATAAAAGCATAGCTTTTATTTGGAAAAAAATTAGCTTTTAAAATAGTGTTGTCTACAATTTTACATGATGTTATTGTACGAATAACTTTTGTTTTTTCTTGCAATCTGGCGGTGTAGGAGGAAAAATCATGTGTCCCCACATAGAGCTCAGCAGCTTTTTTCATATTCTCTAGATCCAAATATTCTATAAAATTGCCGATAAATGGAGCACTAAAAGGGTGATTTTTTTCACCAAAAGAAAATAAATAGACGTATTGCTTAGATTTACTACCATGTATTATATTAAACTTCTTCTTTATTTCTGAAATAGAAATGACTCTAATATCTGGAGGGAGGTTTTTATTGAATAGCGTCAAAAACTCTTGTTCTTCATTAATCTCATAATCATACACAAAAAGTTCAAAAGCAGCATCCAAAGCGGACACCTTAGCATCAGTTCTACCGGCTCCTAATATTTTATATTTCACATCTGGAAGAATGTATTTTAAGGTTTTAAGTAACAACCCTTCTACAGTCTTCTGCCCTGGTTGTTTTTGCCACCCGCTTAGCCTAAACCCTAAAAATTGTACTTTGATTAAATAACAATAACGCCGTTTATGCATTCATTTTTCAATTTTTTTAAAGATAAAAACAACGGCTAGTCCCACAAACAGTTAGTAAAATTAATTTATTATATTTTTTGTAATTTACTATAGACTAATCAATTAAACCAAAAAAATTATGACAAAAACAAATGATGAAAAACCACCACTGTGGTTTTGGATTGCAGGAAGTATTGCATTGTTATGGAATATTATGGGAGCAATGGCTTATTTGCAACAAGCCTATATGACCCAAGAAGATTTAGCACAACTACCAGTTAATGAACAATCGTTATACGAAAATGTTCCCATATGGGTAACCGCAGCGTTTGCCCTTGCAGTGTGGGGAGGAGTTTTTGGGTGTATTGCTTTACTATGGAGAAAAAAATGGGCAAAACAGGTTTTTTTAATTTCTTTGTTAGGAGTTCTTGTTCAAAACGCTCACTCCTTTTTCATTAGTAATAATTTTGAAGTCTACGGGCCTGGCGGCATATTAATGTCCGTAATGATAATTATAATAGCAGTTGCTTTAGTGTTTTTAAGTAAGAAAGCTATCGACAAAAACTGGATTTCCTAGTATAAATAAAAAAAACGGAGTTAGCATAAACTATTCTGCAAACTCCGTTTTTCTCCTTCTATCTTATATATATATCAGTTTGTCGAAATATAATTAGGCTAATTTTGACAGAGGTAATTTTCTACTAAATTTGAAGTACTACCAAACCTTATTAATATGAATTTAATACATAGATTGTTCCCCTGGAAACGTACATTGCTATTATCGCTTTGTATTATCCCTCTTGTAATTATTTTTGGATTTTATGGTTTTTATACCAATAAAATATATCTGTTTAAACTTAAAAATTACGTTCTCCCCATTTTTTCAATAATCCATGCTATTTATCTATATGTTCTGTGGTTTAAAATAAAAGAAGATGAAGTTTCTGATATTCAAATGCGTAATATTGAATATGCTTTTTATATTGTAATTGCCATTTACTTTTATAAATTAATTGATATTACCACTATTGTATTTAGTTATGGAGAGTACATTAGTTATAACATATCCTCAGCCTTTATTCCTTTAGGCATTCTGGCTATGTTATTACAAATTTTATTAATAGGGTTATCTGTTTTGGCGATACATTATCGAAAACAAAAAGTTGGTGGTTACAATTTTGAAGAACTAAACAATAAGATTGACACTTGGGACTAAAAAAAGCCGCTTTTTTGTAAAGCGACTTTTAAAAAGTGTATAGTACAATCAATAATATTGTTACCTACTTGCTGTTCCTGAAGGAAAACTGCCCGCTACATTTGAGTCAATCTGTTGAACACCCATTGCATCAGCAGGAATTGGTCCAGCTAAAGGCTTTAACGTAAATGGTGCAGGACTATTATCTGGATAAGGCTCAATACTTATTACTGCAACACCCTCTCTGATATCCGTAGGAAATGTTAAACCATCAGGAGCGTTAACCAAAAAGTCTTCCCCTGGATAATTTGGACCAGGATTGGCTCCACTAAACATTCCAGATTCATCAGCAGCGTTAACATCTGTAAATGTACCAGTACTAACTGGAACTCCATCAATAACAACCCATCCTTCATATTTCCATCCATCAGACAAAGTTGGTAATTGTAAACCAGCTACTGCCATACCAGAACTGTTATCTAAAAACCATATACCACTATATTTTTCTGATTCATCTCCTGTTCCTGTTGGAGCAGCAACAATATATTTTCCATAAATATCACTAAAACTAGAAGCAACCGTATTAGTTGTCATTTCAGCCTGATTACCACTAAACTCACCGATAAATATTTTAGTTGGAGCTGGATCTGGTGATGGATCTGGATTAGGTTCAATAGACAATACAAAATTTGTTGCCTTATTTAGTTGATCTTCATCAACATCAAAACGTTTTTGAGAAAGATCTCCATCAGCATTAACAGAAAATGTTCCTGTAGAAACTGGGGCTCCATCTACAATAATCCATCCTTCATATAAAAAATTATCACCCAAATCTTCTAGTCCATCAAAATTTAGAACTAATTTAGATTCCTCTGGAGTATCTCCTTTATGCGTGCAAGCGGTTTGAAGGCCAAGAGCCATTGCAACGACCATTACTAATTTAACTGACTTTTTCATTTTATTTTTTGTTTTAGATTTATTTAAGACAAAGGAACAATGAGGAAGTAACAGAAGTATCACAGAATGTTAACTTTTATGTTTAATTTATTGTGATATTTTAGAAAATATAGTTTTTAAAATTTTGAATAACATAATCAACAAATTAGTGTAAGGATGCCCATTTATAAACGGCTACATAGAGGGATCAACGATTATAACTGATAGTTTTTTCTATCTGTGATATTTGTGTGATACTTTTTGATTTCTTTAGTACCCTATAATTATGAAACAGATTTTAATAATAGAAGACGATCCAGAGATTATAAAACTACTGGAAATTCATTTAACCGATAACATTTATAGTACTTCAAAAGCCATGGACGGTGCCGAAGGATTAAAAATGGCATTGGAAAACGATTATGACCTAATATTATTGGATTTAACCCTTCCAACAATGGACGGGGTTGATATTTGTAAAAAACTAAGAGCAAAGAAAAATACGCCAATAATAATGTTAACAGCTAAATCTGAAGAAATTGATAGAGTTTTGGGTTTAGAAATTGGAGCCGATGATTATATTACAAAACCTTTTAGTATTAGGGAATTATTGGCTAGAATTAAAGCCGTAATGCGCAGAACTAATGAAAAGGAAGATACAAATAGCAAAACGGATGGGTTAACTTTTGAAGGTTTAACCATAGATATCGATAAACGAAAGGTTCTACTAAACAATCAAAAAATAGAATTATCTCCCAAAGAATTTGAGTTATTGGTTTTGATGGCTTCAAACCCGGGAAAAAATTATTCAAGAACTGATTTACTCAATATGATTTGGGGATACAATTTTGAAGGTTACGAGCATACCGTTAACTCTCACATTAATAGGCTACGAGGAAAAATAGAAACTGATATGACCAACCCAACTTATATACTTACAACATGGGGTGTTGGCTATAAATTTAATGAAGATATTGGCTTATGAAAACGGCAGATAAAACACTAACTCCTAGATTAATTAAAAAAATCTTACTGGTTTTTAGTTTGATTATTTTAATCATGGGGGCCTCATATGTACTTGTAACAGGATATTTTGTACATAATTACAATCAGGCAACTACTCAAAAAGTAAATGCCAATGTTGCCAACCATTTAATTGAAGAAAAATTTCAAAACGCATCTCCGTTTTTAGAGGACGGTAGTGTTAACAAACCATTGTTTGGTGATTTAATGCACGATATGATGGCTGTTAACCGAAGTATAGAAGTTTATCTGTTAGACAAACAAGGGACTGTACTTTATTCTGTTGTTTTAGATCACGGTGAAAATGCAGAATCTAAAACTGTAGACATTACTCCAATAAAAGAATTCATAGCTCATAAAGGAGAAAAATACATTGTAGGTGATGACCCTAGAAATCCAAATAATGAAAGAATTTTTTCAGCTGCTCCATACAATGTTAATGGATACGAAGGATTTGTTTACATTATTTTGGCAGGTCAAGAGCATCAGCTAATTAGCAACAGTTTATTGGGTAGATATTTTCTAAAACTTGGTCTTGGTGCTACCTTACTAAGTATGCTATTCGCTTTTTTAATTGGATTGCTTAGTATATGGTTTTTAACTAAAAACTTAAGGTTAATGACTCAAACCGTTAGAAGTTTCCAAGAAGGTGATTTAGCTGCTAGAATCAAAAATCCGGAAAAATCGGATGTGGAAGTGCTTGCGCATTCGTTTAATGACATGGCAGATACTATAGTGGAATCTATTGATAAAATGAAATCAGTAGATAACCTTCGAAGAGAGCTTATAGCTAATGTTTCTCATGACCTAAGAACACCTCTTGCTATACTAAAAGGATATGTTGAAACCTTGCAAATTAAGCGAGAATCGTTGTCAGAAAATGAAAAGCAAGAATATCTTCAAATTACCCATGATAACATTAATAAGCTTTCTAATTTAATTAACCAACTTTTTGAATATTCTAAACTGGAAGCTGAACAAATTACACCGGTAAAGGAGCCATTTTCGATTACCGAGCTTGGACATGATTTAATAGCTAAATTCAAGGTAATTGCGGACAAAAAAAATATTGTTTTGGAGATTGAAAATCCTAATGAAAACAGTATGGTTTTTGCCGATGTAAGTCTTGTGGAAAGGGCTCTTCAAAATTTAATCGAAAATGCCTTAAAATATACTAGTACCAACGGAAAGGTAACGCTGTCCATACAAAGAAAAAAGCATAATATTGAAATTAATATTAAGGATACTGGAAAAGGAATTCCTATTAAAGATCAACCCTATATATTTGACCGTTACAAACAAATTGATAAAGAGGCTGTACGTCAAGGTTATGGGTTAGGATTAGCTATTGTTAAAAAAATCATGGATCTACACGACACTACTATTACTGTTTTAAGTAAGCCAAAAGAAGGAAGCACCTTTACTTTTGATTTACCAGCTTATCAATAATAGTTCAGGGAGATTAATTGCTATGATTCCCCACAAAAAAGCCTCCTTTAAATTAAAGGAGGCTTTTTACTTTTGAGTTGTCTCTTATAGTCCGCTTATATAGCTCCCATATAAATCTTTAAAAAGATACCCCTCTAAAAATCTACGTTTACTTAACTTTTTGTGAGCAACAAGCCCCCATAACACCAATTCCTTAACAAAATAGGAATCTTCTTCTTTTACATTAGGTTGATATTCTTTCAACAAGTTATTTAAAGGAGGAATACTGTTTAATAAAACTTGATACTCATCATCAGGTAAATCATCTAAAAGTTCAAATCCTCCATCCGTCTCATAAAACCAACTAACCAGCTCATCATAAGGAGTTTGTGCATCTTTTCTTTCTAATTTGTTAATCTTAGGAAAGTATGAAGGAAATAAGGTTTTAATTGCACTTTCAATTAAAATCATTGCGACAGCATCAGCTCCCTCCTGTTCTCCTTCATAAACCAATTCTATTTTTCCCGTAATTGCAGGAACTACACCAGTAAAATCGCTTAGTCTAACAGTTGTTTTTTCAGCATCAACTTTTAAAGCTCTTAATTCCGCTGTACTTAGTAAATTTTCAAGTGCGGTAATGCTAGTACGCGCACTTACCCCACTTTTGGCATCAACATATTCACTATTTCTGGCTTCAAAGCTTATTTGCTCAAGTAAATCTTTAGCAATATCTGGAACATATATTTTTTCTATTTGTCTACTTTCTAAATTAGATTCTTGCTCTGTAATTTTTCGAGCAGTCTCAACATCCTCAGGATAATGCGTTAAAATTTGCGACCCTATTCTATCTTTTAATGGAGTAACAATGCTACCTCTATTAGTATAATCTTCAGGATTTGCTGTAAAAACAAACTGTAGGTCTAAAGGCATTCTAATTTTAAAACCTCTTATCTGAATATCCCCTTCTTGTAAAATATTGAATAATGAAACTTGAATTCTAGCTTGTAAATCAGGAAGTTCATTAATTACAAAAATGCATCTATTAGCTCTCGGAATCATTCCAAAATGTATAACTCTGTCATCAGCATAAGAAAGTTTTAAATTTGCTGCCTTAATAGGATCTACATCTCCTATTAAATCTGTAACAGTAACATCTGGTGTTGCCAACTTTTCGTAAAATCGGTCATTTCTATGCAACCAAGAAATAGGTGTACTATCTCCTTCTTTTTCAATGCTATCTAATGCATAACGTGAAATAGGATTTAAAGGGTCATCATTAATTTCAGAGCCTTTAATAATAGGAATATACTCGTCCAGTAAGTTAACCATTAATCTGGCCAATCTTGTTTTTGCTTGACCACGTAATCCTAATAAGTTAATATTATGCCTAGATAATATAGCCCTTTCCAGCTCTGGAATAACAGAGTTCTCATAACCCCAAACTCCTTTAAAAACTTGTTCTTTATGTTTTATTTTGTGTATTAGATTATCTCTAAGCTCATCCTTAATGCTTTTACTTTTGTAATTCGCTTTCTTAAGCTGACCTAGTGTTTTTATCTTATCTATATCAATATTCATATTAAATTGTATCAGATTTAGCTATCTATCCTTTTAATCGTTTTCTCCTGTTTGTTTCGTAATCTTCAAAAATCATTTCTCCTAAACCTTTTAACCCTGTATAAAAGGCTTTCCCCTTATTAGCCTCTGTAAAATGACGAATAAACTGCTGTAAATATGGGTCTTGAGCAATCATAAAAGTAGTTATGGGTATATGCAATTTTCTTGCCTGCCTTGCCATGTTATAACACTTTTCAACAATATAGTCGTCTAACCCAACACTATTTTTATAATAGGTTCCATCCGGTAAACGTAAACAGCTTGGCTTACCATCTGTAATCATAAATATTTGCTTATTAGTATTCCGTTTTCTTCTTAGCATATCCATTGCTAATTGTAAACCAGCGACAGTATTGGTATGATAAGGGCCTACTTTTAGGTATGGTAAATCTTTTACAGCAATAGGCCACGCATCATTTCCAAAAACTAAAATGTCAATAGTATCTTTTGGATATCTGGTAGTAATTAATTCGGCTAATGCCATTGCCACTTTTTTAGCAGGAGTAATTCGGTCTTCGCCATAAAGTATCATGCTATGGCTAATGTCTATCATTAACACTGTGCTCATTTGAGCTTTGTAATGTGTATCTTCTACAACTAAATCGTCTTCACTAAGCGAAAACGAATCTAACCCATGATTAATCTGAGCATTTTTTAAACTTTCGGTAATAGATATACGTTCTAAACTATCACCATATCTATATTCTCTATAATCTCCAGTATGTTCATCTCCCCTTCCCGCTTTTCCTGTCTTATGATTGCCGGAACCACGCTGCTTTAGTTTTCCAAAAATTTGGTCTAAGGCGGCTTTTCTAATTATACGTTCCATTTTTGAAGTAATAGATAGATTCTCTCCTCCGTTTTCATCTCCATTGTTCCCTTCCTCTCCTTCATTACCTTCTACAGAATCAGGGTCAGTTTCTTCCTGTAAAAAACCTTTAGCCTTTAAATCTTCAACAAAATCGTCAATAGTATAATTCTCATCAGTTAACTCATATTCTTTATCCAATTCTCTGAGCCAATCTATTGCTTCGTCAACATCACCTGAGGTATGAGTTATTAACTCCTTAAAAATTTCAAAAAGTTTTTCAAAGGGAGATTGATTTGGTGCTTGATATACTGAAAAGTGAAATCCTTTTTTTCTTACAGTCATACTATAAAGTTAAAACTTTAAAATAGGTTATACCTTATTTTAAAAAAATCTTAACGACTATTCGCATTTCTATAGTAGAAAAAAACCAATAAACTTAACATCAATAATTGTAACAAATCAATATTTTTTTCTTCTTACAAAAAAAACATTCTAAAATATGCAACCTTTTAATTACGATGTTGTCTATATAAATAACAATCAATCATCAAATACAATGAAATATTTTAAAATTTACCTATTACTATTACTATGCTCTTTAAGTGGATTTACCATGATGAGTCAGGAAGATGACAACTACTTAGAATTTAACGATCGAAAAAAAATAGTACATGGAGTGTACCTAGGCTTATCTACACACTTTGGTGAAATTGATGGGAAGGAAACTTATAGAATGGGTATAAAAGTTGCCTACGTTGCAAACCGACAATTGGAGATAGGTGTAGCCGCAGGTGGTTTTTATTCTCAACAAAACCTTTCAGGAATAATTTCTTCCGTAAATCAAGATTTAATTGGTGGGTATGCTGGTATTCATTTAGAACCTATTTTATTTGGAAAATCAAGAGTAAACCTATCGTTCCCGCTGTTAGTTGGTGCCGGAGGAATTGCATATGTAGATGGTGATTTGTTTGACGATGATAATTATGAAGAAAGTGAAACACAAGAGTCTGATGGACTATTTATTATAGAACCAGGGGTTGGTGTCATATATAACGTATCAAGATTTTTACAAATAGAGGCAGGAATTAAATATCGTTTTTCTAGTAAAATTGATTTAACACCTAGTCCTCTGGAAAGAATAAATGGGTTTTCAGCAGGTATTGGAGTAAAAGTTGGCATTTTTAACATGGGAAAAAATCGATATAAAAAGAATTTAAATGATGATTAAAGAAACAAACACTTCAGAAAAATTAACCACTCAGCCAGTTTTTGTAATAAACAATCAGGTTTTTCTTAAAATGTCGGATGAGTGGCTTCCTATAGATTTTAGTTGGACATCTTAAAATAAACAGAATGAAAAATAAATTATCATTGTTTGTCTTATTTCTTGGTTTAATATTACAAACATCATGTAATAAACAAATAGTTAACCCTTCAAAAGGTATCGAAACAAAAAGTTACGCTACTTCAAAGTTTAATGAACTTACAATCGCGAATGATTTTGAAGCGTACGTTAGATTTTCCCCGTCTGTGGAAACATTAGAAATAAAAGCAAACAGAAATCTTTTCGATAAAATTACAGTTGATTTTTCGGGTAATAAGCTTGATGTTCGTTTAAAAAACAACATAATAGTTACAGGAAACGAAACTTTAAAAGTATATATTACTACAAATTCAATAAAAACTTTTAAAGCATACTCTGATTCCAAAATTATTTTGGAAGACCCTATTGATGTTTCCATAGCTACCATAGAATTAAACTCAGACAGTTACTTTGAAGGAGAAATTAATGCTGATAATTTAGTATTTGATGCTAAATCGGATTCCAATGCTTTAATTTTTGGAACTATTGAAAATATTGATGCTTCTTTGAGTGCTGACTCTCAATTAGAAGGCTACGATTTAATTACTGAAGACTTAGAAATCAACCTTTTTGCAGATTCAGATGCCTTTTTATCTGTATCTAAAACCATTGATGTTGAGGCTGCAGCCGATAGTAAACTTTATTATAAAGGTGATGCTGAAATTATAAGACAAAAACTATCTGGGGATTCAAAAATTATAAAAAAGGACTAGCTTTGATGTATAAAATTATATTGCTAGTCATTAATGAAAAAAATAATTTTACTCCTTTGTTTTCTTTTAATAGGAAAATACATGAACTCTCAATTCAATCGTTCAGTTGAGGGTTTTTGGCAATCTCAAGGGTATGGTTGGGTCCTTGCTATAAATAATTCTACAGTGCAGGTTTTTGATATTACTCAAAATTCATGTACACCAAATACTTCTTACCCAATTTCTCAAATACTTCAGAATATTCAAGTGAAAGAATATGAATTAATTTTAAAAATTGGAATTACAAAATACACATTTGACAGATTACCCGCACTACCCAATTTATGCTCAAAAAAACTTGGAAAAAAAATAGCTAATAACCCTATTTACAATTTTGAAGTTCTTTGGAATACATTTAATGAACATTATGTCTTTTTTAAAGAAAGGAATGTTAATTGGTTAATAAGTTACGAGAAATACAGGAAAAAAGTATCGAAAAAAACAACAGAGGCACAACAGTATACTATTTTCAGAGATATGTTGAATGAATTAGATGATGGTCATGTTTCTATTGATGCTCCTTTTGAAATTATCGAACGAGCGAGGAAAATGAATATCGAAGATATTAAATTAGAGGTTCCTGTTTCAAAGTTTAGAAACGCTCTTATAGCACAGTATATCAAAAATCCAAAAGCTCATAATATTTCCAAAACTATATGGGGAAAAATAAATGATAAGGTTGGATATGTTCAAATAAATGCTATGTCTGGGCAGGCTGATTACGGTGTTGATAGTACAATGACTAAAAAGCAGGCTAAAACACGTTATTTAGACAAACTCAAAAGCAGTGTAAATCCTTTGACAGATGAAATTGATGGTGTTAGAAAAACAATGAATTCAATTTTAACCGATTTGAAAGATACTAAACATATTATCTTAGATTTAAGATTTAATAGTGGTGGATATGATAGTGTTGCTATGGAAATTCTGACCTACTTCATCAATAAAGAAATGACATTGTTTACTAAAAAACAGAGAATAAAAGATTCGTTTGGAGCAAAACAATTTATTACAGCTAGACCTAAAAACAATAAGTATCTGGGGAAATTATATATTTTGCAAAGTCATTGGTCCGCTAGTGCAACTGAAATACTACTGCTTGGTGCATTAACCCAAAAAGAAATTCAACTTATTGGTTCATGCTCAAAAGGTGTCTTTTCTGATGCTCTTGAAAAAAAATTACCAAATGGATGGGAGTTTTCACTATCAAATGAGATATACCAAGACACAAACGAAGAGTGCTATGAAGTTACTGGAGTATCTCCACACTTAGAATTAGACTATCCGTTGAATGAAAAACAATGGTATACAAAATTGATGACCATACTCAAAGAATCTGGTAAAGATGAAGCTATTGAATCTGTTTTGAATCAAATAAAATAGATTTTCATCAAAAAACGAGGTTTATTTTTCCCTTCCTTTCAAAACGGCTTCAATATCCTTTAAAGTAAAGCCTTTGGCTTGTAATAACATTAGATAATGAAATAACAAATCTGCGCTTTCATTTAAAAATAAATCATCGTTGTTGTCTTTAGCTTCAATTACTACTTCAACAGCTTCTTCGCCTACTTTTTGAGCAAGTTTATTAATTCCTTTCTCAAAGAGAGATGCAACATAAGATTTACTTCCATCAGATGAAGTTCTTCTTTGTTCAATAGTTTTCTCAAGTTTTGACAAAAAGCCAAAACTAGAATCATTTTCTTCCGCCCAGCAGGTGTCAGTTCCCTTGTGACATGTTGGTCCTACAGGATTTACAAAAATTAGAAGCGTATCATTATCACAATCATTTTTTATATCTACAAGATTTAAAAAATTCCCACTTTCTTCGCCTTTTGTCCAAAGTCTGTTTTTAGTTCTACTATAAAATGTTACCTTTTTTGATTCAACAGTCTTATCATATGCCTCCTGATTCATATAACCCAACATCAAAACATTTTTAGTCTCCGCATCTTGCACAACGGCAGGAACTAATCCATCATTATTTTTATTAAAATCTATATTCATCGTAGTTTTTTATCAATTTAATCGAAGAAAGTACAGTGGATACCCTAATGATTCTTCTTTTCCTATTATTTTAAATCCGAATTTTTGATACAATTTCACATTATAATCAGATACCGTATCAATAATTACTGGTAGTTTATTTTCCTTATAAAAATCTTTAACCTGAAGAACGAGTTTAGCTGCAGTTCCCTTTCCATAAAAATCTTTAAAAGCTCCCATTATCAATGGTTTTATATAATTTCCCTTAGGGTAGAATTTTTTAGAAAGTTGTTGCCGTTTTAATACCTTAAAAACCCTATAAAAGCCAATACATTTAAAAGCCAAAGCTAAGTCTAAAATCATCGTTTTTAATGTTACCCTTTCCTTATCTGAAAAAATGATTAACAAGCACGCCTTTTTGTTATCAGAAATAAACACCTTCCCAAAAGAAAGGGCTTTTTCAAACAAGTATCCCATCAAGACTTTCATTCGTTTTTTTCTATTTCCGTCCTGTTTAACCACAAAATTAATAGAATTACCTTCTCTAATATCTTCAAATGCAGAAACAAGAATACGAATAACCAGATCTTTATGTTGTTTGCCTGCCTCTATCACAACCTAAATTCTTACCGATATTCCGTTTTTTCTTAACTCCTTTTTCAAATCTATTATTTCTATTTCTTTAAAATGAAAAACACTTGCAGCTAAAGCTGCATCAGCTTTTCCTTTCACAAAGGTGTCTGTAAAATGTTCCATAGTGCCAGCTCCACCAGAAGCTATTATAGGAATATTTAATTCTGTAGACAATTTAGCTAAAGCTTCATTTGCAAAGCCATTTTTTGTACCATCGTTATTCATAGAAGTAAACAAAATTTCACCAGCTCCTCTCCTTTCCACTTCTTTAGCCCAGTCGAATAAGTTTAATTCTGTAGGTACCTTTCCGCCCACCAAATGTACAATCCACTCTCCATCAATTTGCTTAGCATCAATGGCTACAACAATACACTGCGAACCAAACTTAGCAACTAAATCGTTAATTAATTCCGGATTTTTTACTGCAGAAGAATTAATGGAGATTTTATCTGCACCATTTTGCAATAAAATATCCACGTCTTCAACAGACGAAATTCCTCCTCCTACTGTGAAAGGTATATTAACTTTTTCTGCCACATGATACACCAAATCTGCCAAAGTCCTCCTTCTTTCTTCTGTCGCCGAGATATCTAAAAAAACAAGCTCATCGGCTCCTGCCTCTGCATATATTTTGGCTAATTCTACAGGATCTCCAGCATCTCGTAAATCAACAAAATTGATTCCTTTTACTGTTCTGCCGTTTTTAATATCTAAACAAGGTATAATTCGTTTTGTAAGCATAGTACCTATCCTATTTTTGTTCCGTTTTTTACGTTACGTTCTGGTTGTATTAATATTACTTCCTTATCATCTCCTAATCCGCCTAGTATTAGACATTCACTCATCATATTAGCAATTTGTTTGGGAGGAAAATTTATAACCGCTATTACCTGTTTTCCTATAATTTCTTGGCAAGTATACAGCTTTGTTATCTGCGCAGATGTTTTTTTAACTCCTAAAGAACCAAAATCTATAGTGATTTTATATGCAGGGTTTCTAACCTCTTTAAACACCTCTGCTGAAATAACTGTTCCAATGCGCATTTCTACTTTAGAAAAATCGTCCCAACTTAAACCCTTAGCTTCCATTTTTTTAATTATTCAGAATAAAATTTTCCAATTGCTTTAAACTAATTCTATTCTCATAAATAGCTTTACCAATAATAGTTCCTTCGCAACCTAACTCAGCTAATTTTGGTAATTCATCAAAAGTAGATATGCCCCCACTCGCTATTAATTTTAATCCAGATTCAGCCTTTTCTAATATTTTTTGATACAAGTTAAAGGAGGGACCTTCCAACATACCATCTTTACTAATGTCAGTACAAATTACATAACTAACTCCTTGTTGTTGATATGATTGAATAAAAGGAATTAACTCTTCTTTTGATTCTTCTAACCAGCCAGAAACCGCCACTTTTTCATCTTTGGCATCTGCGCCCAAAATAATTTTATCTGCTCCAAACTTTGTTAACCAATTGGTGAAGGTTTTTTTATCTTTTACAGCAATACTTCCTCCTGTAATTTGGTTTGCACCACTTTCAAAGGCTATGCGTAAATCATCATCTGTTTTTAATCCCCCTCCAAAGTCAATCTTTAAACTTGTTTTTGAAGCAATTTGTTCTAAAATTTTATGATTTACAATATGCTTGGACTTAGCTCCATCTAAATCTACTAAATGCAAATGTGTTATTCCATGTCCTTCGAATTGTTTAGCTACTTCCAATGGGTTTTCATTATACACTTTCTTTGTATCATAATCTCCCTTGGAAAGCCTTACACACTGCCCTTCTATAATATCTATAGCTGGTATTATTCTCATTATTTTTGTATTTAGTACACAGTAAATAGTACTGAGTTTAGAGTAAAATAAATTATTTTAATGATTTTTGAAGTGCATAATTCATTTTACGTACTTCACTACATATTTCTAATAATGGATTAACATTTCCCTTTTCTACCATGCTCAATCTATTCAATAGTAAAAGCTGAGTTTCCCGTTCCATTAAAGAGCCTTGAGCTATACTTAAGAAGTATAAAAATTCTTTTTTAGAATTTCGTCCAGCACCTTCTGCTATATTCGATGGTATACTTACTGAGCATCGCTTAATTTGCGAAATCAAACCATATTTTTCATCTTTAGGTAATTCTTTAGAAATTTTATATACTTCTTCAGTCAATACCATGGCTTTATTCCAAATTTTTAAATCTTCATATTTATTCATACAACTTTGTACTATTTACTGAATGCTATGTACTAAAAAATTCTTTAAAATTTTTTCCCCAACACTACTACTTTTCTCAGGATGAAATTGTGTTCCGTAAAAATTATTTTTTTGTAAAGCTGCGCTATAATTAAGACCGTAATCTGCTTCTGCAATGGTTTCGTTACATAATGGAGCATAATAACTATGTACTAAATAAATATACTCGTTCTCAGAAATATCTTTGAACAAATCAGATTTCAGATTTACAATCTGATTCCATCCTATTTGAGGTACTTTTACTTTATTAGAAAATTTAACAACATCTACATCAAAAATACCAAGTCCGGTTGTATCTCCTTCTTCTGAAGAATTACACATAAGTTGCATCCCTAAGCATATTCCGAAAACAGGTTGTTTTAAAACGGGTATAAGTTTATCCAAACCACTATCTCGAAGCTTTTTCATAGCACTACTAGCTTCCCCTACTCCAGGAAATATTACTTTATCGGCAGCTTTTATTTCTTCAACATCATCACTCAAAACCGCTTTGTACCCTAAACGTTTTATAGCAAATTTTATACTTTGTATGTTTCCAGCTCCGTAATTAATTATTACAATTTTCATTTTTATATAAGTAGTTAAGCAGTTAAGAATGTAAGAAGTTAAAAAACATCAACGCCTTAATTCTTAACCACTTAATTATAACATTCCTTTTGTACTTGGTAAAAACATTTTATTAGCATCGCGTTTTACTGCCATTTTCATTGCTTTTGCAAATGCTTTAAAGATACCTTCGATTTTATGGTGCTCGTTATCTCCTTCTGCTTTTATGTTTAGATTACATTTTGCTCCATCTGTAAACGATTTAAATAAGTGTAAAAACATTTCTGTAGGCATATCTCCAATTTTTTCTCGTTTAAAATCGGCTTCCCATACTAACCAAGAGCGACCACCAAAATCTACAGCTGCTTGTGCCAAACAATCATCCATAGGTAAACAGAATCCATAACGCTCTATGCCTAGCTTATTTCCTAATGCTTTAGAGAATAATTCTCCTAAAGCTATCATAGTATCTTCTATAGTATGGTGCTCGTCTACCTCTAAATCTCCATCTACCTTTACCGTTAAATCCATTGCCCCATGGCGACCAATTTGATCTAACATATGATCAAAGAAATGTAATCCAGTAACAATATCGTTTTTACCAGAACCATCTAGGTTTAGTTTAATATATATTTTAGTTTCATTGGTGTTTCTTGTTATTTCTGCTACACGGTCTTCTAATTTTAAAAACTCATAGATTGCTGCCCAATCTGTAGACGTTAGGGCTATACAATCTAGAATAGCTTGTTTATCAGCTTCTATTTCATCTGCTCCTAACCCTGGGTCTTCTGATAAGAATATACCTTTAGCCCCTAAATTTTTTGCCAATTCCATATCAGTAATACGGTCTCCCAAAACAAATGAATTTTCTAAATCGTATTGTTCCTTATCAAAATACTGCGTTAACAATCCTGTTCTAGGCTTGCGAGTATTCGCATTTTCATGCGGAAAAGTTTTATCTATATGTATAGCACTGAATACTACTCCTTCTTTTTCAAAAGCTGAAATAATCTTATTCTGCGGCGGCCAAAACGTATCTTCAGGAAAAGAGTCTGTCCCTAAACCATCTTGATTTGTTACCATCACCAATTCATACTCTAATTCAGAGGCAATTTTAGCCATAAATTGGAATACTTTTGGGTAGTATTCTAACTTTTCTAAACTATCTAATTGATAATCCACAGGTGGCTCTAATACCAGTGTACCATCTCGATCTATAAATAATACTTTTTTCATTTGTTTTTCGCTTTGCGCAATGACCTTAAACAACTAGCCACAATTTAATATACAATTCAGTTTAAAGCTAACTGCTTTAAAGCTATTATCAACTTTTCATTTTCCTCTACTGTTCCAACAGTAAAGCGCAACGTATTTTCACATAAAGCTTGTGTTGTTCTATTACGTACAACAATTCCTTTTTCTAACAATTGATTATATCTTTTAGTCGCATCGTCTACTTTTGCTAGTATAAAATTAGCATCGGAGTTATAAACCTTAGTTACATAACTAACCTGTGCTAATGCTTTAGATAGTTTTTCTCTTTCTTTTAAAATACCAGCTATTTCTGTAACTACAGATTTTGTATCTAAAACACGTTCTAATGCTCTTTGCTGTGTAAGCTCATTTACATTATAAGGTGGTTTAATTTTATTTAAAACAGTTATAATTTCTTCTGAGGCATAACACAAGCCTAAACGTATACCTGCCATTCCGTAAGCTTTAGATAAAGTTTGCGTTATTATAAGATTAGGATATTTCTCTAACTGATTAATCCAAGTATTTGTTTTAGAAAAGTCTATATAAGCTTCATCAATAACTACCAAGCCATTAAAACCTTCTAATATTTTAATAATACTTTCTTCTGAAAAACTGTTTCCTGTTGGATTATTTGGCGAACACAAAAACACAAACTTTGTATCATTAGTTACCGTGCCCAATATTTTGTCCGCATTGGGTTCAAAATCATCTGTTAGTACTACTTCCTTATTCTCCACAGTATTAATACCACATAACACTTTATACATACCATAAGTTGGTGGTAGCGTTATAATATTATCTTTCTTTGGTTCACAAAAAGCTCTAAATAACAGATCTAAAACTTCATCACTACCATTACCTAAAAGAATATTTTCTGGTTTTACACCTTTTTGTTCAGCTAAAACAGCTTTTAAACTACGCTGTTGAGGGTCAGGATACCTATTTACTCCATTTTCAAACGGATTTTCATTCGCATCTAAAAACACCATGGCGGAGCCATCTGACACATATTCATCTCTTGCTGAAGAATATGGTTGTAAAGCTTTTACATTTTCTCTTATTATATTATCTAAACTAAACATTATTCTAAACTCTTTAAACGTAATGTTACCGCATTTCTATGAGCTTGTAATCCTTCTGCTTCTGCCATTAACTCAATTGCCCTTCCGATTTCTTGAATACCTGTTTCAGATATTTTCTGAAATGTCATGCTTTTCATGAAACTATCTAGGTTTACTCCGCTATATTGTTTTGCATACCCATTTGTTGGTAGCGTATGATTAGTACCCGATGCATAATCGCCTGCACTTTCTGGTGTATAATTTCCAATAAACACAGATCCTGCATTTTCTATGTTATTTATATACTTTTCTTCATTAGCAACACACACAATATAATGCTCTGGACCATATTCATTAATTAAATCTATAGCCGTTTTATCATCGTCTACATATATTAACTTGCTATTTGCAATGGCCTTTTCTGCTATTGCTTTACGAGATAACTCATTAAGTTGTTTTACTATTTCCTGTTCTACAAGTAGTATTAATTCTTTAGAAGTTGACACTAAAATTACCTGACTATCTACACCATGTTCTGCCTGACTTAACAAATCTGATGCTACAAAAGCTGCATTTGCCGTGTCGTCCGCAACAATTAATAACTCACTTGGCCCCGCAGGCATATCTATAGCTACTCCATGTTTAGTTGCTATTTGCTTAGCTACTGTAACATACTGATTCCCTGGTCCAAATATTTTATATACCTGCGGTATACTTTCCGTACCAAAGGTCATCCCAGCAATTGCTTGTATGCCACCAACTTTAAATATTTTGGTAACTCCACATAAATTAGCCACATATAAAATTGCAGGATGTATTTTACCTTCTTTATTTGGTGGTGAACACAAAATAACTTCTTTACAACCCGCAATATTCGCAGGTATTGCCAGCATTAATATGGTAGAAAATAATGGAGCAGTTCCTCCTGGTATATATAATCCAACTTTTTGGATTGGTCTTTTTTCTTGCCAACATAAAACGCCGTTAGCAGTTTCTACCTCCACTTTATCCGTTTTCTGAGCTGCATGAAATGCTTCAACGTTTTTCTTGGCTAAGGCAATCGCGTTTTTTAGTTCTTTTGATACTAAGCCTTTTGCTTCATCAATTTCTTCGGTAGCAACCAAAAGATTATCCACAGAAACCCCATCAAATTTTTCTGTATACTTTTTTAATACAACATCCCCGTCATCCGCAACTTCATTAAAAATAGAATTCACAGTAGCTTCAATATCGGCAACAGTTTGTGTTGGCCTTTTTAACAACTTTCTCCAGTCCTTTTTATCCGGGTTATATATTTTATTCATTATTTCTATCAAAAACATTTCTCATGTGGTATCCTTCTGCAACATAACCTTGGTTTTCCCAGAATTTAATACCTTTTTTATTGTCTACATAACAATTACATTCGGTGCTATTGCATCCAATTTCTTTAGCGTAATTATATACCCAATCTAACATTAACTTGCCAACACCGTAACTTCTATATTCTTTTTCTATAAAAACATTATCCGCTTCAATATGTTTTCCGATATAGAACTTGTTTAAAATCCAAATACCACATATTCCTATCATCTTATCATCAATATAAGCTCCTACACATTGGTAATTTGTCTTTTTAATATTTTCTAACCTTTCTGAAAGCACTTCTTTAGATAGTTTCCCATCATTTAACTTGTATACCAATGGTAAAATAGAGTGCAATTCATGCTGAGGAATTAAAACTATTTTAAGGTTTTCCATATGAATTTAATTTACAAAACCATTTTCTCAATTGGACAAACCAAGATACCTTCCGCCCCAGCCTGCTTTAACTCATCAATTACTTCCCAGAATTTATTTTTATCTATTACTGTATGAACAGAACTCCAACCTTCCTCTGCCAAAGGTAATACTGTTGGACTTCTCATTCCTGGCAACAACTTTATAATTGCATCTAACTTATTATTCGGAGCATTTAGTAAAACGTATTTGGATTTTCTAGCTTGTAAAACTGATTGTATTCTGAACTGTAATTTGTTTAATATTTCTTTTCTTTCTTCAGAAATTTGTGGAGAAACTGCTAATACAGCCTCACTTGTAAGCATAACTTCAGCTTCCTTTAAACCGTTTTTAAACAACGTACTACCACTTGAAACAATATCACAAATGCCTTCAGCTAAACCAATATTCGGGGCAATTTCAACAGAGCCATTTATTATATGAATATCAGCTGTAACCCCTTTTTCTTCAAAATATTTTTCAACCGTATTTGGATACGAGGTAGCTATTCGCTTACCTTCAAAATACGATACAGAATTGTACTCTATTCCTTTAGGTACTGCTAAAGAAACTTTGCATTTAGAAAAACCTAGTTTTTCAGCAATGGTAATCCCTTCTCCTTTTTCGATTAGTACATTCTCTCCAATAATAGCAATATCAACAACTCCATCTTTTAGGTATTGCGGAATATCTCCATTTCTTAAATAGAAAACTTCCATTGGAAAATTTCTAGCAAAAGCCTTTAATTGATCCTTTCCATTATCAATTGAAATACCACAATTTTTAAGTATTTCAATTGAATCTTGATTTAATCTTCCAGATTTTTGAATTGCAATTCTAATTTTTGTCATTCCTTTAAATTTTGTTTGGAAATCAAATTGGTTTAAAAACAAAACCCGCTTGATTTCTCAAACGGGTTATATATTATATTAGGTTCACACAATACATTCTCACCTCGCTTGAGAGCCAGTATGAAAATGATGATGCATGTTTGTATTTCTCATTATGGTGTAAAAATAAAACTAATTTTAATTTCACAAAAGCAAAAAATGTTTTTTTAACAACTATTGAACTTTTATTAAAAAAACTAACACAAATTAATTATTACCTAAAATTAATGGTAGCCCTGATTCTCCACCACCTACAACAATAACCTTAGAATTTGGAGATTCTGATAGTTTAATAGTAGCATCTATACCTTTATCCAATAAAATTTTATCAGTTAATGAGGCACTTAATATTCGGTTAGCATCCGCTTTACCTTGAGCTTCAATGGTTACTTTTTCAGCTTCTTTTTGAGCCGTAACTAAACGAAACTCATATTCTAAAGACTCTTGCTCTTGTTTTAACTTACGCTCAATAGCTTCTTTAATCGTAGGTGGCAAGGTCACATCACGAACCAAAACTTCATTTAATTGTATATACTGCCCATCTACAATTTTTTTGGTTTCCTCAAAAATCTCCTGCTGGATAGCATCTCTTTTACTGGAATACAATTGTTCTGGAGTGTAACGCCCAACTACACTTCGAGCCGCCGAACGAATTGTTGGCAACAACACTCTTTGTACATAATCTTCTCCTTTTTCTTTATGTAGTTTCCCTAAGAGTTCTCTTTTTGGCTGAAACCATGCTGAGGCATCTAATTTAATTTCCAAACCATTTGAGGAAAGCACCTGCATTTTTTCAAAAACTTCTTGTTGTCTAACTTCATATACAAAAACCTTATTCCAAGGTGCTACTATATGAAACCCTTCTCCTAAAGGAGGTTCATCTGTAACAACACCTCCTCCAAAGGTTTTGTACAATACTCCTGCTTCACCAGAACCTATAGTAACAGCAGATTTAGTTATTACTATTATTAGTATTACTATTAGAAATACTACAGGAAATGCAATTTTTGGTAATTTATCCATTATTCTATTTTTATATTAATCCGTTATATTTACGTATAAACCATTCTATGGCTAAAGTCAGCAAAATTAGGCAAAGAATTATTTTAAAATCTATTAAAGATACAATATTTTCAGTGCTCTTTTGTGTGGGTAAAAAACGCTTATCCGTGGACAACTTATTTAGCAAACTATCTATTTGATTCGGAAAGTACATTGTTCCTTTGCTATTATCAGCAAGCTGCTTTAATTTTTTATAATCGCTTGACACAAACTGCTGTTCAACATCGTAATCTAAAATTTTAAAACTACCAGATTTAGAACGACTTTCTTTTTTAACTACTACTTTAAACGTATAATCTCCTGGAGCCAAATCTGTTAAATCTGCCTTATAATAAGCTCCTTTTATAAGCATCGGAATTTCTTTAGAACTCGTTTTCCCTTTTTCCGTAATTTGTACAACAATATCTGCATCATTTTTAAAGACAAAGGTTTCGTCAAAATAGGTGGCCGTAATAATTGCTTCACTACTCCCTTCAAAAATTGATTTATAATTGATGTTAAGTCTATCTTTTGAAGAGTTACTGGTTAAATATCGTATTATTTTCCCCCAGTAATTATCAAAACTTTTAAAATTGTTCTCATCTCTGTATGCCTGTAATCTCCATTTCCAAATATCCTCTCCTAAAAACAAAGCATGCGCTGTTTTTTCTTTTTCGTAAACAGTAAGCAGAGGGTTTTCCAATGCAACTCCTTTAATCTTGGTTCCTAGCAATGCTTCATTTGGTACTGAAAATAAAATTGGACCAACATTAGTTAATAGCGGTGGAAAATTATTCACTTTAAAATCTAAAACATCAAACTTCGAAAAAGCAGGATTATTAGTTCCAAAAACCTCTTGAACGGGGTAACCATTTTCTATCTGAAAATTTTGCTGAATATTATTTAAAAAGTTCCAATCTGTTTGTGTGCCTCCGATGATAAAGGTGTTAGATTTTTTCTGTTCAATAAAATCAATAATACTTTTAAACTTACGATTAGGTTGATATAAAACAAATAGGTCAATATCCGAAATAGAACCAACATCAACGTTAGATTTTACGATTTTAGCACTTCTCTGTTCGTTACTTTCAACCGTTTTCTTAAGCATTCCTATGTCTGGATGAACTATATCTGAAACAATTGCAACCTTGGTTTTTTCATCTATTACCTCTAGGGTAACTGTTTTTTTGTTATTTCTAATGTTTCGTTCTCCTTCTAGCCTATCTACAACAACCTCAATATTTTTAATCCCGACAGAGTTTGCATCAATAAGTTGGTTTATATCCGCACTATTGTTAACGTTTGAGAATTTAACAGCCTTATTAAAAACACCTTGCCCATTAACTTTAATAGTTACTCTAACGTTTACCTCACCTGTCCCTTGATAAGAAACATAGGCCTCTACGGGATACTTATTTTTTAAAAAAGCGAATTTATTTACGTTTAACGCGCTAATTGCTAGGTCTTCATAACGCGTTGTATCGCCTACTACGACAGGAAACACTGGAGTAGAAAAATTGTACGTAGAAAAACTATAATCTTCTCCAAAGGTTTGATTACCATCTGAGATAAGGATTACAGATGTATTGGTTGGTGGGTATATATCTTTTATTGTATTAAGAGCCTTTGAAATATTTGTTTTACTTTCATTTAAAAGCAAACTATCTGTCTTTTTTACAACTGATCCAAAAGCATATCCCTCTATATTAAACCTTTCAGAAACTGCTGAATTTGATTTCAATTTTTCTAAAATACCTATAATAGATTCTTTTGATTTATTTACAGAAGAAGAATTATCTGTTAGTACAACCAAATTAGATTTCTCTATTTGATATTCCTTTTTAGAAAACTGAGGATTGATTAGAAGAAACAAAAAGCCAAATACCGAAATGAAACGCAATATAGAAAGTAGTATTCTTAATTTGCCTTTGGGTGAAGATTTATGAAAATATTGAATCCAAACCACCAATAATGATGCAATTACACCAAGTATTATAAATAATATTGTTTGGGTTTGCATGAGTTAATTGTCTCGTTTCTCGAAGTTTTCGTTTTTCCTATCAGCAATTCTTTTAAAAATTAGATATATTATAGCAGCAAGTATTCCACCATAAACTACAACCATTACTACAATAGGAAAAAAACTTTCAACAGGCATTATTTTAGTTTTACTGCAGTACCATAAGCCAACATTTCTGCCGCTCCCTGCATAACTTGAGAAGTATTAAACCTAACGTTCACAACCGCATCAGCTCCAAGTTTTTTAGCATCATCTAACATTCTTTTTATAGCTTGTTCTCGTGCATCGGCTAAAAGCTTAGTATATTCAGAAATTTCTCCTCCAACTATATTTTTAAGTCCTGCAAAAATATCCCTTCCAATGTTCCGAGCTCTTACCGTGCTTCCTCTGACAGTGCCAAGAGATTCTACTATTTCTTTACCTAGAATTGATTCGGTTGTAACGTAAATCATACCATTTTTTTAAGTTAACATTCCTCCATCAACATTTAATACTTGTCCTGTAACATATGCAGACAAGTCAGATGCAAAAAATAAACAAGCATTGGCGATATCCTCAGGTGCTCCTCCTCTTTTAAGTGGAATCCCATCTCTCCAACCTTGTACAACTTTTTCATCTAATTTCGCTGTCATTTCTGTCTCTATAAACCCTGGTGCAATAGCATTGCAACGTATATTTCTAGAACCTAATTCTAAAGCAATCGATTTTGTAAAACCAATCATACCTGCTTTTGAAGCCGCATAATTTGCTTGACCTGCATTACCTTTTACTCCAACAACGCTACTCATATTAATAATAGAGCCTTTACGCTGTTTCAACATAGTACGCTGAACTGCCTTGGTCATATTAAAAACGGACTTCAAATTGATTTCAATTACTTTATCAAAATCATCTTCTCCCATTCGCATTAATAGATTATCCTTGGTAATGCCTGCATTATTAATAAGAACATCAATACCGCCAAAGTCTTCCAATACACTTTTAACTAATGCTTCAGATTCACTAAAACTACCTGCGTTACTCTTATAAGCTTTAGCTTTTACTCCTTTTTCTGTTAATTGTTTTTCCAATTCCAAGGCAGGAGCTTCGCTAGAACTGTAAGTGAACGCTACATTGGCTCCTTGTTCTGCAAATACTTCTGCAATACCTGTTCCAATTCCTCTACTTGCTCCTGTAATAATTACATTTTTTCCCTCAAGAAGTTTCATACTTTCCTAATTTGTCTTTAATATGTTAGCGAAACAAATATACCAATTTAAAAGCCCCTTCATAATTATGAAGGGGCTTTTGTTTTCTATAAAATATGTTAGCCTTTTACTGGAGCTGACTTTTCGTAATTGAAGAGTTCATCTATGTCCATTTCCTGAATTTTTCCAAGTTTTTTAAGTGACTCAAAATCAATATCTTTTTTATTTCCAATTACCATTACGTTGTAATTCGCACCTTTTATATTATCATCAAAAAATGTTTTAAGATCACTTAAAGTCATGTTTTTTATTCCGTTATATAAATCTTCTCTATAGTCATTATCAAACCCTCTCTTTTTTAAGCGTTCGTAACTCCAAAAAATGTTTGATTTTGTAATGCGCTCAGCAGCTAATTGTTTTAACGCTGCTTCTTTTGCTTGATTAAACTGCTCTTGTGCTTCTGGCATATTCGTCATTAAATCCATCATAGCATCTACAGCTTCCGGCAGTTTATTTGCTTGTGTACCTAAATATGCAAAAGTATAATCTGATTGCCCTTTTTCTCTTGCATTACTATAACTTGAAAAGGCTGCATATGCAAGGGATTTAGATTCCCTGATTTCTTGAAATACAATAGACGATAAGCCACTTCCAAAATAGCTGTTAAACAATTTTGACATCGCCATTTTCTTAGGATCAAACTCCGCTCCTTTAGCAAGAAGAAGTATCTCACTCTGTACCATATCATAATCTACATAGTATACATTGCCTCCCGTTTCTTTTTCTATATAAGTTGTTTTTTCTGGATATTCCTTAAGTTCTTTTACATTTACGATATGATTTTTATTAATTGATGCTACAGCATTATCCACATCTCTACCATAATAAAACACACGCTGTTTAAACTTCTTAAGTTCTTTTATTTTTTCTACTAGTTCTTGAGGTGTAATTGCTCTTAACTCAGACATTGAGTAAATATTACGTAGACGAGAGTTTTCTCCATATTTGCTGTAACTCATAAGTCCTTTCCAAAAAATATTCTGTTTTTGGGTTTTAGCATCTTGGCGACCTTTTAAAATTTTATCTACGTATTTGTCATAAGTTTCTTGATTAGCTATAGCATTATCCCATAAATGCTCTAACAACACTAGCCCTCCATCAAGATTTTCTTTTAATCCGGAAATACTAACATAAGTTTTATCTTCTCTTGTTGTTACACTATGCTTAATTCCTATTTTATAAAACTCTTGTTTTAACTCTTCAGGAGAATATTTATCTGTTCCTAAATAGTTTAAATACCCAGCAGCTAAAGACACTTTTCTATCGTTATCACTTCCCATATCAAAAATGATATTTAGACTAAAAATATCGTTATTGGGATTTTCGATATAAGACAAGCTCAGACCATTTTTAGTTTTCATCTCATTTATGGCCGATTTATAATCTATGAATTGTGGTTTTAAATTTGGTGTTTTTAACTTAGTAAACTCCTTTAAAAATTCAGATTCTTTATCTCTGTTTAATTCAATAGGCGTTATTCCCGGATTTTCAACTTTTACAATGTTTTTATCCTCTCCTTTTATTTTATGAACTTCCACGTAGTTATCACCGTATAACTCATTAGCAAATGCAATAACTTCCTCTTTGGTGATTTTCTTCATTTCATCTAGCATTGTTAACCTAGATTTCCAATCTTGAAAACCTATAAACGCTCCTAAATATTCATAAGCAGTTGAAGATGCGTTTTCAAAAGACCTTATTTTTGAAACTCGTAAATCATTCACAACGGCATCTAATAACCAATCTTCAAATTCTCCTTTTTTAATTTTATCAACTTGTTCAAGCAACAGCTCTCTAACTTCATCTAAAGTTTGCCCCTGTTTTGGCATCCCATAAAGCAAATGAAACCCATAATCATTATTAAAATTAGTATATGAAGATGCCCTCTGTACTTTTTGCTTTTGATTTAAATTTAAATCAATTAAACCAGCGCTAGAATTGGCCAACATATAATCGATAAGCGTAACAATAATTTCTTGTTTATCTCCTTTTCCTTTTGTTCTAAATGCAACATAAACTGATTCCGCTGTTGGACCATAAACTTCCATTTTAACAGGCTTAGACAAGGGAGGTTCCTCATTAAAAGTTGGGTGAGTGATTTCCTTTTTTTCATAATCGCCAAAAGCTTCATTCACCTTTTTTATGGTTTCTTCGTAATCTATATCACCTACCAAGATTACCGCCATGTTATTTGGTACATAATACGTATTAAAATAATTATGAATAGCCTCCATTGAAGGGTTTTTCAAATGCTCAGACTTTCCTATTGTTGTTTGTTTCCCATAGGGGTGATTAGGATACAAACCTTCTAAAAGTGCTTGATACTGCTTTCTTCCATCACTATCTTGGCCTCGATTAAACTCTTCATATACGGCCTCTAATTCTGTGTGAAAAAGTCTCAAAACCAATGTCTTAAAGCGCTCACTCTCCACAGTTAACCACTTATCCAACTCATTACTTGGAATTTTATTTACATAAACGGTTTGTTCATTGGAGGTAAAAGCATTTGTTCCTTCAGCTCCTAACGAACTTACCATTTTGTCATATTCATTTGCAATTGCAAGTTTTGACGCTTCTAGGGAAATTTCATCAATTTTCTTATAGATTTCTTTCTTTTTTTCAGGGTCTTTTTCCGCTTTGTGAGTCTCGTACAAATCCGAAATTTCTTTTAAAAACTCTTTTTCCTTATCATAATCTTGAGTTCCAATTTTATTGGTTCCCTTAAAAACCATGTGTTCCAGATAATGCGCTAGACCTGTATTATCAGCTGGGTCGTATGTTGAACCCGCTCTAACTGCAACTAATGTTTGAATTTTAGGTTCTTCTTGATTCTTACCCAAGTATACTTTTAATCCATTTTCTAAAGTATACAATCGTAACCCTGTTGGGTCATTTGATACTTTTTCATAACTAAAACCATTGGCATCTTTTTCTATACTAGTAATCATACCAGTATTTTTTGCCTCATCTTTACAGGAAATAAAAACTACAATACACGACAAACATGCTAAAATATTTTTTTTCATTTTGCTGGTTTTAAGAGTTAACGTTTTAACAGGATTAATCGTAAAAAAAATCCATCATTCTAATGTAAGAATGATGGATTAATTATAAGGTTCTTTTTGTAAATTTTAACACTTTAAGTGCCTAACCCACAACCTCTTTTACTTTTACACCTATTTCCGCAGGAGAATCAACAACATGAATACCACATTCTGCCATAATTCTCTTTTTAGCTTGAGCAGTATCATCACTACCTCCAACAATAGCTCCAGCATGCCCCATTGTTCTTCCAGCAGGAGCAGTTTCACCAGCTATAAAACCAACTATTGGTTTTTTACTTCCGCTATTCTTATACCATTGTGCTGCATCAGCTTCTAACTGACCTCCTATTTCACCAATCATAACAACACAATCCGTTTCTGGATCATTTATTAGAAGCTCAACCGCTTCTTTAGTTGTTGTTCCTATTATTGGGTCTCCTCCAATACCTATTGCTGTAGTTATACCTAAACCTTGACGAACAACTTGATCAGCAGCTTCGTAAGTAAGCGTCCCAGATTTAGAAACTATACCTATGTTTCCTTTTTTGAAAACAAATCCTGGCATGATTCCAACCTTAGCTTCTTCTGGAGTAATAACTCCAGGACAGTTAGGACCTACTAAACGACAGTCTTTATCCTTAATAAAATCAGCTGCTTTAACCATATCAGCAACTGGAATACCCTCTGTAATTGTAATTATAACTTTAATTCCTGCGCTTGCAGCTTCCATGATAGCATCAGCTGCAAATGCTGGCGGCACAAAAATTATAGTGGTATCAGCACCAACCTTTTCTACGGCTTCTTCAACAGTATTAAAAACTGGCTTTCCTAAATGCTCTTGTCCTCCTTTACCAGGAGTAACCCCTCCAACTACATTGGTTCCATACTCAATCATTTGCTCAGCATGAAACGTACCTTCGCTTCCCGTGAATCCTTGTACAATTATTTTAGAATCTTTGTTAACTAGAACACTCATATTAATTTATTTGTTTTTATCTGTCCCAAAAATATGGGTTTATAAATGATTTTTAAAGTAATCTTATTTTAAAATTATTCTTCTAACTTTTTAATAATAAATGGTATCTTTTTTACGTATGCCAATTGTTTCAATTTTTCACGCGATTCCTCTATTGGAGTACCAAAATAACTTTTCCCTCCTTCTATAGATTTTGTAACACCAGCCTGCCCCATAACAACAGCTTTTTTACCAATAGTTATACCGCTATTTGTACCAACTTGTCCCCATAAGGTAACTTCATCTTCTATTACAACACATCCAGCAATACCGGTTTGAGACGCTATTAAACATTTTTTTCCAATAACAGTATCGTGACCTACATGAACTTGATTATCCAGCTTCGTACCTCTTTTTATTGTAGTATCTCCCGTAACTCCCCTATCTATGGTGCAAAGAGCACCAATATCCACATGATTTTCTAATACTACTCTACCTCCAGAAATTAATTTATCAAAACCTTCGGGTCTATTTTTATAATAAAAAGCATCTGCTCCTAAAACTGACCCAGCATGAATAGTAACATTATCGCCTAAAACACAATTGTCATAAATAGCTACGTTAGCATGTATGAGGCAATTTTTGCCTATTACTACGTTATTTCCAATAAAAACATTTGGCTGAATAACAGTTCCCTCTCCTATTTTAGCACTATCAGATATAGAACCTTTGCTGGCCTTAAAAGGTTTGAAAAATTTTGTTAAAGTATTGAAATCGCGAAAAGGGTCTTCTGAAATCAACAAAGATTTACCCTCTGGACAATCCACCTTTTTATTTATTAAAATGGTAGTTGCATTAGAGTTTAATGCTTTATCATAATATTTAGGATGATCAACAAACACAATATCTCCATGCTCAACAACATGTATTTCATTCATACCAGTAACCAGAAAGTCAGAGTCTCCAACAAACTCAGTCTGAATGATATTTGCAATTTGCTTTAATGTATAGGGCTTAGGAAATTTCATTAAAAGAAATCAATTATTCTTTTACACGTTCCATATAGGCACCTTTTTCAGTGTCTATTTTTATTTTATCTCCTTCATTTATAAACAATGGAACATTAACACTTGCTCCTGTTTCTACTTTAGCAGGTTTGGTTGCATTGGTAGCGGTATTACCTTTTACACCTGGCTCAGTATATGTGATCTCTAAAATTACACTAGCTGGCATATCTACCGATAAAGGCATGCTGTCTTCAGTATTAAACATCACCTTAACAACTTCTCCTTCTTTTAATAAGCCTGGCGCATCTAAACTACTTTCTTCTAAGGTAATTTGATTATAATCATCAGTATTCATAAAATGATACGTTGTACCTTCGGCATATAAAAATTGATATGAACGCGTTTCAACACGTACATCTTCAATCTTATGACCTGCTGAGAATGTGTTATCTATAACCTTACCTGTGGTAACACTTTTTAATTTAGTTCTTACAAAAGCAGGACCTTTTCCTGGTTTTACATGTAAAAACTCAATTATTTTAAATATATCGTGATTATATCTAATACATAATCCTTTTCTAATATCTGATGTAGATGCCATAATTTCTATTAATTATTACTAAAATATCCTTTCATAATACCACGTTGCGAATCTCTAATAAATTGGAGAATTTCATCTCTCTCTGGTGTCGCCTCCATTTCCGCTTCAATAATCTGAACCGCCTGCGTATTATTATAATTCTTTTGATAGAGAATTCTGTATATATTTTGAATTTCTCTAATTTTTTCTGATTGAAACCCTCTTCTACGTAAACCAACAGAATTGATTCCCACATAAGACAATGGTTCACGAGCTGCTTTAACAAAAGGAGGCACATCTTTACGCACTAAAGACCCTCCTGTAACAAATGCATGTTGACCTACGGATACAAATTGATGAACGGCAACTAATCCTGCTAAAATTACATTGTCACCCACAGTTACGTGCCCTGCAAGCGTAGAATTATTGGAAAAAATACAATTATCGCCTACAAAACAATCATGAGCAACATGGCAATACGCCATTATAAGGCAATTTTTACCAATAACCGTTTTCATTCTGTCAGATGTGCCTTTATGTATCGTGGCGCATTCTCTAATAGTGGTATTATTTCCTATTTCCACCGTAGTATCTTCTCCTTGATATTTTAAATCCTGAGGGGCTGCGGAAATTACTGCTCCTGGAAAGATGTTACAATTTTTACCAATTCTTGCTCCTTCCATTATGGTAACATTGGAGCCTATCCAGGTTCCATCTCCGATGGTAACATTATTGTGAATTGTGGTAAATGGCTCTACAACAACATTTTTTGCAATTTTGGCGCCAGGATGAATGTATGCTAAAGGTTGATTCATTTTAATTCTTTTTTGCTATTTGAGCCATTAATTCTGCCTCACATACCAATTTATTATTAGCATACGCATAAGCTTGCATATGACATATTCCTCGTCGGATTGGAGTTATTAAACTACAATGAAAAACTAAAGTATCACCAGGTAACACCTTTTGTTTAAACTTTACATTATCAATTTTCATAAAGAAAGTTAGATAGTTTTCTGGATCTGGAACAGTACTTAATACTAAAATACCTCCAGTTTGCGCCATAGCTTCTACTTGTAACACTCCTGGCATAACCGGTGCTCCGGGGAAATGACCAACAAAAAAGTTTTCATTCATTGTTACATTCTTCATCCCAACTACATGCGAATCAGAAAGCTCCAAAATTCTATCTATCAACAAAAATGGAGGTCTATGCGGAAGCATATCCATTATTTGATGAATATCCATTAAAGGTGGTTGGTTTAAATCATAACTAGGAACTTTGTTGCGTTTTTCTAGTTTTATGATTTTCGCAAGCTTTTTCGCAAATTGAGTGTTTACAAAATGCCCCGGCTTATTTGCTATTACTTTACCTTGAATTCGGGTCCCTGCTAAAGCTAAATCTCCAATAACATCTAACAACTTATGGCGTGCAGCCTCATTTGGTTGATGAAGTGTTAAATTGTCTAATATACCATTAGGCTTAACGGACAATTTTTCTTTATTAAATGCTTTTTCTAACTTTTTCATCGTGGCATCAGAAATCTCCTTATCCACGTATACAATAGCATTATTTAAATCACCTCCTTTTATCAAACCGTTTTCAAGAAGCATTTCTAGCTCATGCAAAAAACTAAAGGTTCTGGCATCTGCAATTTCTGTCTTAAAATCCGAAAGGTTTTCTAAAGTTGCATTTTGAGTACCCAAAACTTTAGTACCAAAATCAACCATTGTAGTGATTGTATATTTATCGGAAGGAATTATTGTAATCTCACTTCCTGTTGCATCATCCTTATACGATATAACATCTTTTACGACATATACCTCTCTATCAGCTTCTTGTTCAACAATACCTGCTTTTTCAAGTGCTTCAATAAAAAATTTAGAGGAACCATCCATAATAGGAGGTTCTGGAGAATCCAATTCTATTAAAACATTATCTATTTCCAAACCAACCAAAGCTGCTAAAACATGCTCTGAAGTTTGAATTTTTACACCACGTTTTTCTAAATTAGTTCCTCGTTGTGTATTAACTACATAATTTGCATCTGCTTCAATTATAGGCTGTCCTTCAAGATCAACTCTCTTAAACGCGTACCCATGATTTTCTTGAGCAGGTAAAAACTTTAATGTAACATTTTCACCAGTGTGTAAGCCTACACCTGTTAAGCTTATTTCTTTAGCTATAGTTCTTTGCTTTCCTGACACAGTATTCACTTTTTACTTCTTTTTTCCAAATTGTCTATTCTACTTACTATTTTTGGTAGGTTTTTAAAATGTACGTATGATTTATTATAATCTCCGTAGTTTAATGCAGGAGAACCTTGTATAACCTCATTATCTTTAATATTCCTTCCTATTCCCGATTGTGCTTGAATTCTAACATTGTCACCAATAGTAATGTGCCCAACAATTCCTACCTGTCCACCAATCATACAATGCTGACCAATTTTGGTTGAACCTGCAATTCCTGTTTGCGCAGCAATTACCGTATGACAGCCTATTTCTACGTTATGAGCTATTTGAATTTGATTATCCAACTTTACACCTTTTCTTAAAATAGTTGAGCCTAAAGTTGCCCTATCTATCGTAGTTCCGGCACCAACATCCACGTTATCTTCTAAAATAACATTTCCCGTTTGTGGAACTTTCGAAAATTCACCATTTTCATTTGGTGCATATCCAAAACCGTCAGAGCCTACAATTGCTCCACTATGAATTAAGCAATTATCTCCAATGATAGTTTCTGAATATACTTTTGCTCCTGCAAATATTGTAACATTGTTACCTATGGTTACATTATCTCCTATATATACATTTGGATATATTCTGGCATTATCTCCAATAGTTACATTCTCTCCTACATAAGCAAATGCACCTAAATACATTCCTTTTCCGTATGAAACATTCTCAGAAATAAAAGAAGGTTGTTCTATACCAGTTTTTGTGTTTTTTACTTCATTATAATATTCCAAAAGCTTTGAAAAAGATTTATAGGCATCTTCAACTTTTATTAGAGTTGTGCTTAAATCTTGTTCAGGAACAAAGTCTTTATTAACAATAGTAATAGAGGCTTTTGTTTTATAGATAAATGAAGTGTATTTCGGGTTTGCTAAAAAGGTTAGAGAGCCTTTTTCGCCCTCCTCAATTTTGGCAAGTTTATGGACAGCAATTTCGGGATTTCCCTCAACTTCGCCCTCCAATATACCTGCAATTTGACCTGCTGTAAATATCATGGACACAAAAGTAAGAAAAATAGTTAAACCCCCTCTTTTGGGAAGCACATATAATATTTAGTTACGGTTTCGGAAAGTGTATTTAAATTCAAATGATCAGATTCCTTTACTACATCGTTTATTTTTCCATTCTTTTTAAGAATGTTAATATGTTGTTTTTCTTTATCATAAGCTTTATTGCTTAGCTTACCCGAAAACACAAAATATTTGGTTTCCTCGTTGGTTAAACCGTGCTTTTCTTTAAAGTAATTAAAATACTTTTCACGTTTTTCTATACTTATAGGTTTGTTTTTAATCTTAATATGTAACAATTTTCGGTTTATTACCATTTTACATAACTCAGATAAAACAAAATCTGAAGAATCTTGCCATCTTTTAATTGCTGAAACAATATCTACGTCATCTAGTTTTGAAAACAAATGGAGCTTTTCCGTATTAAAATTATCAACATCTATTTTATTCGTTAGAAAAAACAATAGTGGCGAACTACATTCTAATGGAGTTCCATTTTTTAACAATGTTCTGGCTCTTTTTAGGATCCCTATTAAAAGCTGTTCGGCAACTACTCCTGTTTTATGTAAATACACCTGCCAATACATAAAACGCCTTGCCATTATAAACTTTTCAACAGAGTAAATACCTTTTTCTTCTACTACCAAATTGCCCTCAATAACGTTCAACATTGTAATTAAACGCTCTGCATTAGTATTACCCTCGGCAACTCCAGTATAAAAACTATCTCTTTTTAAATAATCTAGCCTATCCATATCTAATTGACTTGAAACTAATTGATTCAAAAACTTTTTTGGATAAGCTCCTTTAAAAATTTCAAGTGCTACTTTTAGTTTCCCTTCAAACTTCTTATCAAGTTCTTGCATAAAAAGTAGCGAAATATGCTCGTGACTAACACCTTCAACAATACTATGTTCCATCGCATGTGAAAATGGCCCATGACCTATATCGTGCAAAAGAATGGCACATAAAAGCCCCTCTTCTTCAGCCTGTGTAATTTCAACACCCTTAAATTGTAATACCTGAATCGCCTTTTGCATGAGATGCATACTCCCAAGTGCATGATGAAAACGTGTATGATGAGCTCCAGGATAAACCATGTAAGACATACCCATTTGAGATATTCTACGTAAACGCTGAAAATACGGATCAGCAATTAGATCGAAAATTAAAGTATTGGGGATTCTAATAAATCCGTAAATTGGATCATTAAAAATTTTAAGCTTGTTGGATTTTGCCAAAATTGGATTATTTACCTGCAAATATAAGTACTAAATGAACAAGATAACAATACTTTGGGTCGATGATGAAATAGACCTTCTTAAGCCTCATATTCTTTTTTTACAAGGTAAAAACTATGATGTAATTACGTGCAAAAGTGGTCAAGATGCCTTAGTGGAATTAACTAAGAATAGAGTTGACATTGTTTTCTTGGATGAAAACATGCCCGGCATATCCGGGCTTGAAACCCTCAGCGAAATTAAGGCTATTGACACTACAATTCCAGTAGTAATGATTACCAAAAGCGAGGAAGAGTCCATAATGGAAGAAGCTATTGGCTCTAAAATTGCAGATTATCTTATAAAACCGGTTAACCCTAATCAAATTTTACTATCCTTAAAAAAGAATTTAGACCATTCTAGACTAATTACTGAAACCACTACAGCAAATTACCAACAAGAATTCAGAAAAATAGCCATGGATTTATCCATGGTAAATACTATTGAAGAATGGATTGAGTTGTACAAAAAACTAATTTATTGGGAACTTCGATTAGAGGAGATTGAAGATACCAGTATGTTTGAAATATTAGAATCTCAAAAAGTGGAAGCCAACAACCACTTCGCGAAATTTATTGATAAAAATTACGCTGATTGGTTCCATGATGATGACGCCCCTGTTTTATCAAACACTTTATTCAAAAAATGGATTCAGCCAGAACTAAAGGATAATAAAACCTTATTAATAGTTATTGATAACTTAAGGTATGATCAATGGTACGCCTTTGAAAATATTGTAAACACTTTTTATAAAAAGACAAAAGAAAAATCATTTTTAAGTATTCTTCCTACTGCAACGCAATATGCAAGAAATGCTATTTTCTCAGGACTAACTCCTCTTGAAATGTCTAAAAGACACCCTGAATGGTGGAAAAACGACACAGATGAAGGTGGTAAAAATTTATATGAAGATAGATTTCTAGAAGCTCAAATAAAAAGGTTAAACCTTGATATTGAATGGGAGTATCATAAAATAAGTAGCTTAAAACAAGGGAAACATTTACTTCAAAATTTTAAATCACAACAAAAAAATGACCTTACCGCAATTGTTTACAATTTTGTAGACATGCTATCTCACTCTAAAACCGAAATGGAAGTTATTAAAGAACTTGCTTCAAATGATAAAGCTTACCGTTCTTTAACCCAAAGTTGGTTTAAAAACTCTCCCCTACTCCAAATTATACAGCAAGCTCAGGATATGGGTCTAAAATTAATTATAACCACGGACCATGGAACTATAAATGTAAAACACCCTTCAAAGGTTATAGGAGATAAGGATACCAGTCTAAATTTAAGATACAAAACAGGACGCAGTCTTACTTATGAGAACAAAGATGTTTTTGCAGCTGAAAAACCGTATGAAATAAACTTACCAAACATTAATGTAAGTAGTTCTTACATTTTTGCGAAGAACGATTTGTTTTTTGCCTACCCCAATAATTATAATCATTACGTGAGTTATTATCGTAATACTTACCAGCACGGGGGCATCTCGTTAGAAGAAATGATTATTCCGTTTATTGTTTTAGAGCCAAAATAAAAAATTGAGGGTTGCAAGTAAACTTACCCCTAAGTTTTGGTTGATTATCTACATATTAAAAAACACAGAAATTTTTAATATACAACCTTTTTTCACCTGCAAACACCTCAATTTTATTTAGTTACCGATTTTTTGGCAGATTTAATACAACTAATGGTTTAGTGTGTTAGATAGTTTACGCAAGTTTATAGATTATTTTCATTACTTACAATTTTTTGTAGAATAATTTCGTCATTTTTAGAAGGCATAATTCCCTCAAACCTATAAGAAAAAACAGGAGTACGAGAGATTCATATTTTTTGTATCTTAGTCCCAAGTAACGCAAACCAATTCTTTTTAACCTAAAAAATATTATGCCAAAAACTATTGATCGTTTAATTCAGTACATTAAGTATGCAGGTTTAAGTGCACGCCAATTTGATTTATCTATAGGAGCAGGAAATGGATACACTTTACGTATGCAAAAAAACAAAGCCTCTATAGGTAGTGACGTAATTGAAAACATTTTAAGAACCTATCCGCAATTGAATCTTGTTTGGTTAATGACTGGTGAAGGTGAAATGCTTAAATCAAACAATGAAGAGTTAATTCTTGACTTTAATCAGCTACCTGTTGATAAGCAAAAAGAAATCGAAAAAATTATTGAAAAGAAAATAAAGGAACGCCAAGAAGTAGAGCTTAAACAACTTTTAAGTGAAGTTACTGCCGAAATAGAACGTGTTCAAAGAGAAAGAAAAAAGGATTAGTGTAGCAATTCACTAATTCCCGTCTTCGATTTCGGAAATTTCGTTTAATAAAGATTTTTTTAGTTCAATTAATTCTTGTAGACGTTTAGTACTATTTTTACTTTCGTAATTATTTAAAATTTCGTCATATTCTGTCATGTTTGAAGTTGTGTTATGATTTTTTGTAATTAAAAAGTCAATATCCTCTTTAATTTTTTCGATTAAATCATGCATTTTATAATTATATCTAACAACTCTAGAAATAATTATCATAAAGCATATGCAAACAACTAATACAGGAAAAGATTTTACCATTTCGTATTCGTCAACCGCACCATTATTATTATAAATTTCCCATATTTGATATACAGTTAGAATGAATGGAACAAATAAAGCATGTCTCCACCAATTCCTATCTGTTGCATACCATACAAGTATGGGAAACAAAACGCCTAATTTAAGACCTAAGTAATACAAATGAGAATGTAAATCCTTGAAACCATTAGAATTAATAGAAAAAAAACCAAATGAATAACTTCTAATATCTTCTGGAAAAAACAACCATAAACGAACTACAAACGGGTAAAAAACAAATAATAAGAGCATAAAAAGATTAGTAATCTTAAACTTATTCTTGTTTAATTGTATAGCAAAATCAAAATAATTAGAATTACTCAGATAAAGTTTCATTAAAGTCAGTTCACGAATCTTACCATTTATATCTCTTAAATTACTTGTTTCCTTAATTGCCTTTATTTTTAATTTGGCATTATCATAAAACAATCTATTATTAAATAAAAACTTTCTGCCTGATGGAAACAAAAGCAAGCATTTCCATATCTTATCAATGAAAAAATATTTAGTTATTATTAATATCGAAATTACGGCTAGCACAATTTCTATTTCCAAAATAAGGGTATCATAATTGATATGTACGCTTCTAATAAGAGTATTTCTGAGTATTTCATCTATCCAAAAAACTACAGAAATTAAAATATAGCGACTCCAATAAAAAGTACAATTTAAATACCATAACGACAAAAGAAGAAGCGCTATAGTTTTAGATAAAAATTGCCAAGCAAATGACAAATTATCAACATAACCATGATAATACTCAAATCCAAAAAACCAAAAAGAATCATTAGCCTCACTAAACCATAAATGACAATAAAGCAACATTGGTAAAACAATTACCAAAACCGCCATGCTTACATCCCAAATAAATTTTCTTTTCCAAAAAGATTTCATCTAGTTAACTTTGTACTTTGAAATTTTAAGCTGCAATAGTAGCTATTTTATTAGATTTCCAATGAATAAAATCTATACAGAAAATCAAATACAACAAATAGCCCACGAATTGTTGTCAAATACAAAGTCAAAAAAATTATGTTTTTATGGCGATATGGGTGCAGGAAAAACCACATTAATCAAGGCTTTGGTTAAAGAATTAGGTGGTAAAAATATTGCTAATAGTCCAACTTTTGGAATTGTAAACGAATACAACTTACCTAATGGAGAAATATTAGGACATCATTTTGATTTTTATAGATTGAATGACGAAACTGAGGCCTTAGATTTAGGTTTTGAGGATTACCTTTATCAAGATAACTGGGTTTTTATTGAATGGGCTGAGAAAATAAATTCTTTCCTACCCGAAGATTGTCAACGAGTAACTATTGAAGTTGTAAGCCCTAATGAAAGAAGAATTACTTTGTAAAACTTGATTTATTTTCAAGCTCATCCTGCAACTCTTTTTTTAATTGAAGTAATTGTTTGAGTTTTTCGGAAGACTTTGTTTTACTTTTAGTTAATTCACTAAACTGAAATTTTTGTTGATACAACATTGTTTTATCTTCCCCTACTTTTTGTAAAAGCACTTCAATTTCCGACGATAATTCATCGTAAATATTTAATATTTTGGATTTATAGTTTATTACTCTAGAAAATAATAAAATAAAACAAATCACTAAACCAATTATTGGGACGGCTCTTAAAAAAGACGATTCGTCAATTGTTTGTGTTTCTCCAAACACCTCGGTAAATTGGTATATTGTTAACACAATGGGCGACAATATTGCAAAACGCCACCATTCATTTTGAGAAACAAACCAAATAATATATTGTATTAACAATGAAAGCTTAACAGTAATAAACCAAATAAAAAACCAATTATTTGAATAATATTGAGCAAAATCAAACAGTCCAAAAGTTAGAAGTAAAGTTTCCTGATGTTGAGTTGATAAGATATCACTCGTATATGTCAAAAAAGGTGTTAAAAACAAGACAAAAGCAAAGAAAAACTCGGTAGGTTTTTTCTTAAAAAACTCAGATTCCTTGATAAAAAAGTTGGACAATTTTTCCTGAATCAACATTTTGCTTTTTACTCTTTTCCCAAGATATTCTTCATTATTTTCTACTTTTTCAGCAACCAAAAATTGCTGATGAATTGAAGTATAAAAAAGTTTTAATCCTAGAAATCCTTTAGTGTATTGAAACATATAAACTCCAATAACTTCTTTACTATATAGTCTTTTCTTAATTACAATCAATAAACCAATCACAAAAAGATTAACAACAATGGAAAAAACAATTTCATTTTCCTTTATAAAATCTAAGTTTTTAAAAACTTTTCTAAAGTATCTATCCAACCAAACAACCAATGGAAATAAAATGAAGTAACCCCACCATCTTGAATTATTTACAAACCATAAAGCTAATAGAACACAAATAATGCCAATACTAAGAACCAAATAAAGAAAGGTATCGTTGCCCTGATAACCATGAAAATACTTGAATCCAAAACAAACTATAAAATTTTTATTAGTATCAAAAAGAGTATGAATTAGCAAAACGTAAGGTAACACCATTATTAGTATTGCCATAGAAACATCCCATATAAACTTTTTCTTCCAAAATGATTTCATTCAGATAAACGTCTTATAAAAATTAAAGACAGCAATAGTAGCAATTATATCATGGAGTTGGAGAAAATTTTAGTCATAAAATACAACAACTTGGTATTAAAAAGACTCATTTATTCCTTAAAAAATTATATCTGAAAGATAAAAATGTTTCCAGCAACGTTTTTTTGAGAATTTTATTTTATAAAATTTACCATTTATCGAAAAATTTCGACAAAAACAAATTTTTTATCGATGAAATGCACTTTTTTAACATTTTAACCCTAAGTTGTTTTACTTTTTTTCCTACATTAGCCGCGAGAATGCTCCATTTATTAACTAATTAAAACTTATGAAGATGAAGAAATTTTTATTTGGCCTTATGGCTTGTGTTACATTATTAGCTGTTTCTTGTGATAATAATACCGCTGAAGAAGATAACCTGTACGAACAAGGGGTTGATAAAAGAAAAATCCCCTCTCAGGCAAAATAACAACTTTAAAAATAATATTTTAAAAAGACGCTCAATAAAGCGTCTTTTTTTTCGTTAATGAAAATACAATAAGAAATGACATTACTAGCTAAATGGAAACAAAAACCTCTGAAAAAAGTATAAAAATTAAAAGAAAAATTTTTATTGATTCTTTTGTACTTTTCCTTATAGCGATTTCTCCTTTTATTTTCAAATTACATGAATATTTACCTCGAACAGCTGGTGAAACCTTTAATTTTATGGGGCTTACCATTGATAGTAATGGTTTTGCGGACGTAAGTACATATGGCTGGTTTTTGGTCGGAAAACTTGTTCCCTTTTATCTACTTATGATTTGGTTCTTTACCTGTAAGCAATGGTGGTATCACATCATTATCATACCAATTATGATGTATGCCTTTCAAATCTTTGAAGTTGTTTATTCAGATGATTTTTATGTTGACACCGAAAATATGTTATGGTTATTACCTGTTTGTATGATAGTAATACCTTTCGTATACTTTATTAGAATAAAATTATATGATAAATATGTTCATGGCATTGACTTGGAAGCCATGGAGGAAGAACTTGAAATTCTTAAGGCAAAGCGTGACTCTAATAAACAAACGGACTATAATACAAGTAAACAACCAGGCGCTTTTAAACAAATTATTCTTGACATTAAAAATGAGGTAATTAATATCGCTTCATTATGCAAAGAAGGTGTGCAAGAACTCTTTAATATGAAAGGGTAACCCCCAATCTTCATTTAATTAAGTTTTTTTATTCATTAAAAGTTGTAAATTTGATGTTAGCCTACTTCATAGGTCTTGATTACTCCTAAATATGAATCAACCAACTTCTCCATTTAGTAAACAACAATTACTTCCGCAAGAGGAAACTCTTGAGATTTTAAAACAAAAGGGAGAGCTTTTTATTGGTTTACCTAAAGAGAAACAATATCAGGAAAAACGTATTTGTCTTACTCCAGATGCTGTGAATGCTATTACTGCAAACGGACATAGAGTCTTGATTGAATCTGGTGCTGGTGAAGGCGCACATTTTTCTGATAGTGATTATACAAACGCAGGAGGCGAAGTTACCAGCGATATTAGAAAAGTTTTTGTTTGTCCTCTTCTATTAAAAGTAGAACCTCCTACATTAGATGAAATTAAGATGCTTAGTCCGCAAGCAACAGTAATTTCAGCCCTACAAATAAAAACCAGAGAGAAAAACTATTTTGAAGAACTCGCAAAAAAACGAATTACTGCAATAGCTTTTGAATATATTCAAGATGAAGATGGTAAATTTCCTGCTGTACGTTCTTTAAGTGAAATTGCCGGAACATCATCAGTGCTAATTGCGTCAGAACTTATGGCTGCTACCAATAAAGGTAATGGACTAATGTTTGGCAACATCAGTGGTGTTCCGCCCGTTGAAGTTGTTATTATTGGCGCAGGTACAGTTGGTGAATTTGCTGCTAGATCAGCTATTGGATTAGGAGCTAACGTAAAAATATTTGATAACTCGTTAACAAAACTTCGTAAAATACAAGCTAACCTAAAACAAACAGTTTACACATCTACCATACAGCCTAAAAACCTTTTAAAATCACTAAAACGCTGTGATGTGGCCATAGGAGCTACTCGTGGTCAAAACAGGTCACCTGTTGTGGTTTCACAAACTATGGTGGAAAATATGAAAAAGGACGCTGTAATTATTGATGTTAGTATTGATATGGGCGGATGTTTTGAAACTAGTGAGGTTACTACCCACGATAAACCTACTGTTAAAAAATGTGGCGTAATTCATTATGGAGTTCCTAATATACCTTCAAGATATCCAAAAACGGCAACAGTTTCTATCAGCAACATTTTTACGCCTTATTTATTAAAACTAGGTGAAGACGGTGGTATTGAAAACTCTTTACATTTTGATCGCGGACTTAGAAACGGTTTGTATATGTACCACGGTATTTTAACCAGCAAAGCTGTAGGAGAATGGTTTGACCTTAAATACAGCGATATAAATTTCTTAATTTTTTAATATGGGCTTTTTAAAGCGCCTTGGATATTTTATTTTCGGATTATCCATAGGTATTGTTTTTTTAACTTTCTTTTTCAAGAAAAAATCCGATGAAACAGGTGTTTCATTTTGTTATTTACCAAACTGTAGAACACTTAAAGATATTCGTTCCAAACCTGTAGTGTATTCTAATGAAGTAAGTAGTTTACTTGCGAACAAACAATTAGACACTTTAGACATAAAACTACTCTTAACCAATGGTGATATTGATTTTGGAAAGAGCAATACAAAATCTGTTCCTTGTAGAACATATATTGTAGAAGGGACTATTAAAAATCAACCCGCAACTATTACCGTAAAAAATTGCCCTAATAAGGCTAGAATTGATAAAATAGAACGCTAAAAAATTTATTCTATTCTCTAAATTTTTCTACGTTTTCTTTCAATTTTCAGCAACGATAATTCTCTCGTAGTTTGTCCTGCAACCGAAGTGTTTTCTTCTGCTCTTCTAATAAGATATGGCATAACATCTCTAACTGGTCCAAATGGAACGTATTTAGCCACATTGAATCCTTCACTAGCTAAGTTGAAGGATATATGATCACTCATTCCATATAACTGTCCAAACCAAACTCTTGGGTCATTTTTATCTATGCCTTTTTTCTTCATGAGCGCTATTAACTTATATGAACTCTCTTCGTTATGAGTTCCTGCGAATAGCGAAATTTCATCTAAATGGCTAATTATATAAGAGATACCAGAATCAAAATTATAATCCGTTTCCTGCTTACTGGAACATATAGGAGAAGTGTAACCTTTTTCTGCAGCTCTTTCATTTTCTTTCTCCAGATAAGCTCCCCTTACTGCCTTTATTCCAATTTTAAATCCTTTTTCTTGTGCCCGCTTTCGTAATCCTTTTAAATAATCTAACCTATCCCATCTATACATTTGCATGGTGTTGAAAACTATGGTATTTTCTTTATTATACTTTACCATCATCTCCTCTACCAATTCATCGGCTGCATCTTGCATCCAACTTTCCTCACTATCAATTAAAAGAGATACTCCTAAATCATGAGCTTTTTTACAAACCTTATCAAAACGACCAACAATTCTTTGCCACTCTTCTTCTTCATCCTGTGTAAAGGTTTCTCCTGCTCCTTTTTTATAATACAACGAAAATCTTCCAAAACCAGAAGGCTTAAAAACCACAAACGGAATTGAATCTTTCTCTTTACAGAAATCTAAAATTTTTAAAATTTTACCCATAGCTGTATCAAATGGGTGCTCCTCTCCTTCCTTTCCTTCTACCGAATAATCAAGAACCGAACTCACTCCTTTTTGCCACATTTTATCTACAATAGGCAAACAATCTTCTTCATTAATTCCTCCACAAAAATGATCAAACACAGTCGCTCTAATTAATCCTTCAACCGGCATGTTTGTTTTGATTGCAAAATTTGTCATTAAAGTACCCAACTTAACAAGGGGTTCGTTAGCAATTAATTTAAATAAAAAGTATGCTCTTTCTAATTCGGAGTCTGTTTTTAGTGCAAAAGCATTTGCAGTATTCTCAAAAATATCAGTCATTATTATAAAAATCTTAGTCAATCAAATATAATAACACATTTTATATTCTTATCACTAAAAACAAGCTTTATTTTACGCTATAAAGTGTAAATTTGTAGGCTTTAAATTGTCTTAAGCTTAAAGACAAAAATCAAGTTAATTTCATGAAGTCTATTACCAGCTCGTCATATTCCGTTCATTTTAATGAGACAGCATACGCTGCATTAAATTCACATTTAGAATCTTCAAAATATTCTAAAGTTTTTATCATGGTTGATGAAAACACGCATGAACATTGTTTACCGCAATTTATGGCTGAAATACATGGCGATTATGAATATGAAATTATTGAAATAGTATCTGGTGAGATTAATAAAAATATAGAAACTTGTACTCAGGTATGGTATGCTTTATCAGAATTAGATGCAGACCGTAAAAGCCTATTAATTAATTTAGGCGGAGGCGTACTTACGGATTTAGGTGGCTTTGTAGCTTCGACTTTTAAAAGAGGTATTGACTTTATTAATGTTCCAACAACTTTACTTGCAATGGTTGATGCTTCTGTAGGTGGAAAAACTGGAGTGGATTTAGGCACTTTAAAAAACCAAGTTGGAGTTATTAACCAAGCGGAAATGGTTTTGGTTATTCCCGCTTTTCTAAAAACACTTGAAGAAAGACAATTAAATAGTGGCTTTGCAGAAATGCTTAAACACGGTTTAATTAAAGATGCTTCGTACTGGAAGACATTACAGCAAATAAACAGTTATGATGGTGTTGATAAGCACATTTATACATCTGTTCTTATTAAAAATGAGGTTGTTCTTATAGATCCTACTGAACAAAACATCAGAAAGACATTAAATTACGGACACACCTTAGGACATGCAATTGAATCTTACTTTTTAGAAAGTGACAATCATGAGACTCTACTTCATGGAGAAGCGATTGCTGTTGGAATGATTTTAGAGGCTTATTTATCATATAAATTAACAGGGCTATCATTAGCCGAGTTAGAGGATATAAAATCTACCTTTTTAAATAGATACAAAAAAGTGTCGTTTACTGAAAATGATATTGAAAATATCCTTAAACTATTAAAGTTCGACAAAAAGAACTCTCACGGTAACATCAATTTTGTATTGCTAAAAAGCATTGGAGAAACTGCAATAGATATTAAAATTAATAACGATTTATTTGCCGAAGCATTTTCCTACTACAAAGATTAATACCTACATATACTAAAACTTACGTTTTACAACTCTTTGTAATTACCAATACATTTAATAATTAGTTTAGGAATATAATTAACCCGTAAACCTAAACCTTTATGTTACGTAAACTTATTAGTTACAAAAAGTTAGACCATGAACTTACCGCATTATTAATTGAAGCCTACCCAGATGGATATGGTGATGATGATATTATAATGTTTAAAAACCTTCAAGGAGAAATAATAGAAACAGTTGAATTAAGAACCGAAGACACTATTTATTTGGTAAAAATTAGTAATAGTTTGGCTAGCTTTATTTCTAATTTTGATGATTCTATTGAAAAAGAACTAGATATTAAACAGGAACACGCCCCCTCTGACCTGGAAGAAATGGATTAGATATATTTTTCCTGTAATATTTTTAGATGGTGTTTTTGATGGCCGCTAATAACAAAACCAAGTCCTCCTACACTCCATTGAATATCGCTTGCTGTTCCTTTTAAACGTAACTCATCATCGTTAAAGGTTTCAAATAATGTGATAGAGACATCTCTTACACCACTGTATTCTTTTAGTATACCTTGTAAACTTCTGTTATTTATTCTAGAGTTTTTCACAAAAGTATTATGATCAAAGCCAGGTAAGGAAACACCCTCTTGTTTTGAAAATCTAAATGCGCGATGCTGAAAAACTCTTTCGGCATCTATAACATGTACCAACACTTCTTTAATTGTCCACTTGTCAACATCATACCTGTACAGTCCTTTTTCCTTAGGTAAGTTTTCAATAAAACTTTTAAAAACCTCTTTTCCTCTTTTTAGTTCATCCAATAAGAGTGTATTATCACTCAATTGATTAAGATAAATACCATAAAACTCCTTAAATTCAGTTTTGTCAAGTTGAGATAATTCCATTCCTTATAGTATTAAAAAAGCCCCAACTAAAAATTTAATTGAGGCTTTAATTTATTAAACTTTTTCTAATTACAACTCATTGAAAATGGTATGCATTAGTCTTTTCTTATCATTGATACTTTCCTCTAATGAAATCATAGTTTCAGTTCGGCTAATACCATCAATATCATCTACTTTAAAAATAATATTCTTAGCGTGATTTGTATCCTTAGCTCTTATTTTACAGAAAATATTGAATTTACCTGTTGTTATATGTGCAACTGTTACATTTGGAATTTCATTTAAGCGCTCCAAAACAAATTTAGTTTGATGCGTTTTTTCTAAAAATATTCCAACGTATGCGATAAAAGAATATCCCAGTTTTACGTAATCAAGTGTAAGAGAAGAACCTTTTATGATTCCTGCCTCTTCCATTTTTTTTACTCTTACGTGAACCGTACCTGCAGAGATTAAAAGTTTTTTAGCTATATCAGTAAATGGAGTTCTGGTGTTATCAATTAACATGTCCAGAATTTGATGGTCTATTTCGTCTAATTTAATTTTACCCATGATAATGTTAATATTACAGCCGCAAAAATAAAGAATTATAGAATTAAACTCAACAAATCTTAGTTTTTATTGAAAAAAACGTAACGATTTGTATAAATTTAACAAAAACTTAATAATGTTATGCTAAAATTGACCAATACTTTTCTTTTTTAAGTTCATTTAAATCATTACTTAGCGAACAATTATAACTTTTATGACCAAAAACAATTTTATTTTTTACGCCTTTATACACAATTTCGGGTACAAATTTAATGGTATTGTTTTCTAGAGTTTCTCGATATAGAATAGATATAATGCTATTTTTTGGTAATAAAGCATCTATTTCCTCCGCGTTTTCAATTAAAACATCAACAAACATTTTTCCATTTTCAGGAATCTTATAGTAATCTTCTATGGTATAATCTTTAACTGCATTATCACTAATAGTTTCAACAGCTTTTAAAAGTGCATAAAAAATGTATTCTCTTGTTTTTTCCCTGTCATAATCTTCTGGAAAATGACCAGACTCAAAAAGCATTGTTGGAGTATTCAACATTTGAAAAGCATCTCCAGTGCAATTTGCGTTAAAACCATCATCATATCTACCCACCTGATTTGGTATATACTTTTGAATTTCATGATTCATTGCTGCTATAAGCTGCATACTTTTTTTTCGGGATTCAGATATGCTACGTTCCTCGTTAAAAGCAGGAGCTAAAAACGATACTGTAGCCGGCTTGTTAGTTTCCCCAACATTAAAAATTGTTCTTTGATCATGTAGATTAAAACAAAAATCAGGTGAAAAAGATGTATAGGTCTTTCTAAGAATATTACTTTCTGACTGACTTAAATCTTGAGCATCTCTGTTTAAGTCAATATTATTAGCATTAACTCGTGTATACGCAACAGCACCATCAGGGTTAAGAATGGGAATAATTTTTATAGTACAACTTTTAAGAAACTGCTTTGCCCTTTCTTCTCCCGACTTAAGAAAGTTTAAAAAATCTAAAACCGCTTTTGTCGTTGTAGACTCATTACCATGCATTTGAGACCACATAAGTAATTTTATTTTTCCTTCTCCAACAGTAACCCCCTTAATTGTTCGGTTTTCTTCTGATTTACCCAATTCCTCAACCTTACCAAAATTAAGTTCATCAAGAAAAGTATCGGTTTGAATATTTGTTACATACCTTCCGGAAACACCTATCTCCTTAATATTCTGATACTCTTTTTCTGTAATAATCATAACAATTTAATAAGAAGCAAAAGTACAAAACAGAACTACATAAATAATTAGACAAGGCTATTATCGCCAATAAATTTGCATGAAAAAAGGTTTGGTATCTTGTAATTTGTTTATTTTGCGGTTATGTTAAAAAAGCAACTTTATACCGTACTAGTTTTAGTTTTTTTAAGCTCTTGTTATACACCAGAACGAAATTGCAAGGACTATCGCACAGGAACTTTTTCTTTTGAGTATGAGATAAATGGTAAAAAGAAAAAAGGAAAATTTGTACGTGACGAAAAATATAGTGTTGATTATTTTGAAGGAAAAATAGATAGCGCTTCTATAAGATGGTTTAACGATTGTGAATTTGTACTTCAGGACCTAAATAATAAAATGGGAATCCATTATAAAATTATTAGCACTACTGATTCTTCGTATACGTTTGAATATAAAAATGCTGTTAAAGACCCTCTTAAACAACTCATTGTAAAAACAGGAACCGCCATAAAAATTGATTAACTATGTTTGAAATTTTCGCAAATCCGGATGCTTGGATTGCCCTTTTAACACTTACCTTTTTGGAAATTGTTTTGGGGATTGACAATATTATATTTATATCTATCGCAGCTGGAAAACTAGAACCAGCTCAAAGAAAAAAAGCAACCAATATTGGTTTAGTTTTAGCGATGGCAATGCGTATAGTATTGCTTTTTGGCATATCGTTGCTAACCTCAATGAAAAAACCTTTTTGGGTTTTTGATTCTGACTGGATTTCTGGAGGTGTTAGCGGACAGGCACTAATTCTATTCGCAGGAGGACTCTTTCTACTTTATAAAAGTACTAAAGAAATACATGAAAAAGTAGAAGACAAAGGTCACGATGAACGTGAGGTTACTAAAGCTAGGTCAAAAACATTAAGTAATGCTATTATGCAAATTACTGTCATTAATATTGTTTTTTCTTTTGATTCCATTCTTACTGCTATTGGTATGACAAACGGAATATCGCCTAACCCAAACGATGCTTTAATATTAATGATCGTTGCTGTTGTAATTTCTGTTATTATTATGATGTTATTTGCTAACCCAGTTGGTGAATTTGTTAACCGTCACCCTTCTGTTCAAATACTAGGCTTATCCTTTTTGATTTTGATAGGGTTTATGCTTATTGCTGAAGCAGCTCATTTAGCACATTTGGTTGTTTTTGACAATGAAGTAGGTGTTATACCAAAAGGTTACCTATACTTTACAATCGCCTTCTCATTAATGGTTGAGTTTTTTGACTTAAGAATGAAGAAAAACAAAAAAATTACTGAATAGTCTACAAACAGGTTAATAGTTAAAACTTAAAAAAGCCTCATGCTATCCTAGCTTGGGGCTTTTTAATTTAATACTGCTTTTTCCGTCTCATTAAGTCTTCCCACATCTACAATCATACCTTCACTTCCCTGCTTTACCGTGTATACAAACTTTTCTCCCCACTTAATTTCCGAGGCTTTATAGGAAGATCTAGAATACACCGTTTGTGAGAACGACTCATCAAAAGCCTTTACAAAAACTATAAACTCAGCATCTTTCTCCAAAACTGCAGCTTCATCTAAATTAAATAAAGGGCTTTGTTCATCAATAGGATGTACAATAGTCCACATGTAAGGAAAAAAGACAATTTTAGGAATTTGGAGTTCTAGATTATAAAAGTCCCGTACATTAGAACCATCTTTTTTCATAGACAGTGTAAGCTTAGCTTCTAGCTCTAACAATTGATTTTTTTGAGGGTTAACAATCTTAATCATAAACGCGTTAATGGCATTAAATGGAGCCACTACGGCGTTAGAGCTATATTTAATTTTAGGAGAAGGTTTTGAAAATCTTCCATAAAGCATTCCTGTTGCCAATGCAAAAGACAACAACCCCAACATTGACTCAATTGCGGCCACAATATTAGCCAGTAAACCCATTGGTGCAACTCTTCCATAACCAAGTGTAGTTATAGTTTGCGCACTAAAGAAAAAGGCTTCTAGAAAATTACTTTCTACCGAAGAGTCATCCACGCCAGTAAGGTTCTCAACTCCTAGCATGGTATAGATGGTAGCGAAAACTATATTAACTCCAAAATACCCTAAAAGAATTACGCCAAGAAACTTAATCCAAGACATTGAAATTAATGTGTGAAAAAAATTAATGCGTTCCAAAAACGGGGTATTAATTTTCTTTACATTAAACGTTCCGTCTTTATTTAAAGCTCTGTAAACTCCGTAAGAGGTTTTGGTGCCTAATCCAAACTCTTTTACTTTCTCTTTTAAATTTTCCGTCATTTAATTAATCTAAAGAGTTATAGCTTTTTCACAATAAAAATAATTCTACCATGATTCTGTCCTAGAAAAACCAAATATACGCTAACTTATAATTATAGAATACAGAATTTATTAGTAGCGTAATAATGCAGTGTTATAAATAAACGCTTGGAATAATCTAACGTGGTGTTATTAAGCTAGCCCTTTACACTTATAAAACAAAATTATTATAAAAAATAGCTTTATAAGCTGTAACTATCCATACATTTTACAAAGCTATTTCTTAATACATCCTTAGTTTTTTTACGGTTCTTAATTATCGGTCAATACTATTAGCGAGGATAAATGAGGATATCCTTGCCATAACCATGGTGACGTACCCGTTAAGGAAAATGTTTCATCAGAAATTTTAGGATAAAAGTACATTTGATGTGCAGGCATCTTAATTAGTGACTTTGTATTGGGATTATATACTTTATTATTTGGAGACATCATATATATTAAGGCTCCTGTCTCGGCTGTTGGTATTATTCCTTCCTTAAACGCTTCTTCTATTTTTGTCAAAGCATTTTTATCTGATACTTCGTTATACAAAAGTTGTGTATGCATTTCATAAGTAGGAAAAATAGAACGCATAGCTTCTTCATTTAAGCAAGAAGGCTCATACCTTCCATTCGGATTTCTAATAACAAAGCAGGTGAAGTTATTAGTACCTTTTTTAATTTCCACATATTTTCCATCTTTAAACATCATAAAGCTGGCATTATCGGTGATGTGATTTGGAGCAGCTTCACTTGCATATTTAATCTCCTGAATTTCTTCAGGGGTTTGGGAATAAAATATTTGACTAATAAGTATTCCTGTAATTACAAAAAATCGTTTCATTTTTTAAGAGTTTTATTTCTTCAAAATTATATAAAACACTTAATTGAAAACAGACAACAATACGCAGTATTTAGACATTTGACCCGAACTTAATGAATAAGTATTTAAAGAGATTATCCACAATAAACAATATAATTTATTAACTTTAATTGGGTCTACTAAATGCTACTTCTGGGTTTTTATCTTTTTGCTCTTTAAATAGTCTTTGCTGTTGTTTTACCGTCAAAGTACTACCATCATGACTCCAACCAGGAGGTCCAAAAATGTACATAAATTTATGATACAATTTTGGAGATTTTTTCATGTCGTTCCAAATGTCCTTAAACTCATGGGTAAGTATTACAATAGGGTTATAAGAATCAGGAGCATGTATTACTCCATACTTCACTTCAATATTATCATCCAATTCCTTCCAAGTACCAAACATTTTGTCAAAAATGTTTAAAAACCCGCCATGGTTTTTATCTAAATATTCAACATTCTGTGCATGGTGTACCTGGTGCATAGTATGCGTATTCATTATTTTTTCTACCCAACCCATTTTAGGTATGTAAACTGTATGCAACTGAAATTGCCATAAAGCTTCAATACCCAAACAAACTACCACCATTTCAGGAGGAAAACCAATAGCAGGCATCCACATATAAAACAATGGTTTATACAAAATGGTAAACCAACCATTACGAACCGCAGTTCCTAAATTAAAATTATCAGAGGAATGATGCACAATATGGGCAGCCCATAATATCCTTATTTCATGATTGGCTCTATGAAACCAATAATATGTAAAATCATCTGCTAACTGGCAGAGTAACCATATATACCAAGCATATCCAAAGGACTTATATCCCAAAACATTAGTACGAACTCCATCAACTAATGGATTGCACAATTCATACATGAACTCAAAGATTACAATAGCCGAAATTACTTTTATCAATGGTGCAATAATTGCCGAACCTACTCCCATAGCTCCACTAGCAAAAAGGTCTTTCCACTCATACAAATCATCATCGCCATGTGTTTTACTATAGGTCAATTCCAATAAAATAAAAGCAATAAAACAAGGCACTCCATAAACCAGGGGGTTGGTAAAATCCATAAAAAAATATTTATGCTAAAAGTAGTTAATAACTAATCCATAATATAAACTATTACGGATTATGATTTAAAATAATAGTTAATTTAAAAAAGTGTTGTCTGCGCCTCATCATCTAAATCTTCCTGACTACCTGCTAATCCATTGGTTTCTGAAGGGGTTACATTCTCTTCATCTACAACTTCTATGTTTTCCGATTTCACAGGTTCAGGTTCTTCAAACGGCAAGGGTTCTAAAGCATCAATACTTTTTACTTTTTCTGATGTTAATTGATTTCCAATTGCTTTTAATCCTTTTATAGCAATGAACTCTTCAATATCAATTGTTGTGCTTGGCTTGGGTTCACCTCCTCTTGGTTTTGGATACGCTAACTCTATTACTGGTCTCCAATCTGTAGAAACTAGTTCTAAATAAGACTTAGGATGCTCAGTGATAAACATATCCTCTTTATTCTCGTTTTCTATCAAAAATCGTTTTACGTAAAAACGCTCTTTTTCACCTTCCCAGTGAATAGCAGAAATTGGTTTTTTAGGATTCCATTTTTCTAACACTATCATGTCATCATTAAAATGAGATGTTAGCGTAGGCAACATTGTTTTTACCACACCTTTTTGGGTGATAATAAGTAACAAATCGTCTCCTCTAAATTCTCCTAACAATTCCCCTCGTCCATCAACATTTAAACGGCGAACAACCTCATCAAACCATATCTTACGAGGTTTTAATGTTGAAACACCTTTTTCTTTAAGTTCTATACGCTTTACAGCATATTTGGATACAATATTTCCTTTAGACGTTCTTCCTTTAATAAGCACATCTGCAAAATCTATATCCCATTTTAATTTTTTAATACTACCCACTTGACGAAGGTTAACTGTCACAACCTCAGCTTCTCCATTAGGGTTTGCAGTAAAATACAACACTATGGACCCTGGACTTCCATTTGTTAAATCATAACTTTTATCACGAGTTACACTAGTGACATTATATCTTTTTATATATGTTGGACCGCCCTTACCATCCTTATAAATCATATTATATGTGGTACGCTTATCCTTCTTTTTAAATACAGCAACGTGGATAATATTTTTACCAACAAACACTTTAGTATCTACCTTAAATATCATCATTTTACCATCACGTGTAAAAGCAATAATATCATCAATATCACTACAATCTGTTACATATTCATCACGACGCAATGATGTACCCACAAAACCTTCTTCTCTATTTACATAGAGCTTAGTGTTTCTAATAACCACCTTGGTAGCTTCAATATCATCAAAAACGCGAATTTCAGATTTACGATTACGATCTTTACCATAAGTGCTCTTCAAATTTTTGAAGTAGTCAATAGCAAACTCAATTAAATGTGCTAAATGGTGTTTTACTTCCGCTATTTTTTCTTCAAGATTATCTAAGTACTGCTGTGCCTTATCTAAATCAAACTTAGAAATTCGCTTAATCCTAATTTCAGTAAGTCTTACAATATCTTCCTCGGTAACCGCTCTTTTTAAATGTTTCGTATGTGGTTTTAACCCTTTATCAATGGCCTGTATTACACCTTCCCAAGTTTCTTCTTCTTCAATATCTCTATAAATACGGTTTTCAATAAAAATTCGTTCTAATGAAGCAAAATGCCATTGCTCCATAAGCTCATTCAATTGAATATCAAGCTCTGCTTTTAGCAACTCTACGGTATAATCTGTAGAGCGCCTCAACATCTCAGTGACCCCTATAAATAATGGTTTGTTATCTTCAATAATACAACCTAACGGAGAAATAGAAGATTCACACGCTGTAAAGGCATATAACGCATCAATGGTTTTATCAGGAGAAATTCCGTTTGGCAAATGAATTAAAATTTCAACTTCGGCTGCTGTATTATCTTCTATCTTTTTAATTTTAATTTTACCCTTTTCATTTGCCTTAAGGATAGAATCAATTAACGAGGATGTATTTGTTCCGTAAGGAATCTCATTAATTACTAATGTATTTTTATCGAACTGCGATATTTTAGCTCTAACACGAACTTTACCTCCTCTTAGACCATCATTATAATTACTTACATCAATAATTCCGGAGGTTGGAAAATCAGGAAAAATCTTGAATCTTTGCCCTTTTAAATGTTTTATTGAAGCGTCAATAAGTTCATTAAAATTATGAGGAAGCACTTTTGTTGATAAACCAACAGCAATACCTTCCGCACCTTGAGCTAACAATAATGGAAATTTAACTGGTAGATTTACGGGTTCTTTTTTACGTCCATCATAAGACAACTGCCATTCCGTAATTTTTGGACTAAAAACTACTTCCAAAGCGAACTTAGATAATCTAGCCTCAATATATCTTGAAGCTGCTGCTCTATCTCCTGTTAAAATATTACCCCAGTTACCCTGAGTGTCAATTAAAAGGTCTTTCTGACCTATTTGAACCATGGCATCTGCAATACTTGCATCACCGTGTGGGTGATACTGCATGGTGTGCCCAACAACATTGGCTACTTTGTTGTAGCGGCCATCATCAAGTTCTTTTAACGAATGTAGAATTCTTCTTTGAACGGGTTTAAAACCATCTTCGATTGCTGGTACTGCTCTTTCTAAAATTACATAAGATGCATAATCTAAAAACCAATCTTTATACATTCCAGTGACCTTTACCAAGGCCTCTTGAGAATCTTCAATATTTTCGTTTTGCTCTTCGTTCAGCTCTTCATTTTCTTCCATAAAGGGCAGCTACGTATTTTGTTAGGTTTATAATTAGTTTTGTTCTACCAAATCAATCTCAACTTTAAGATTCTCGATAATAAATTTTTGACGGTCGGGAGTATTTTTTCCCATGTAAAATTGCAATAAATTTTCAATGGACATTGCTTTATCTAACATTACTGGCTCTAATCTAATGTCATCACCAATAAAATGTTTAAACTCATCGGGCGATATTTCACCCAAACCTTTAAATCGGGTAATCTCAGGCTTACCAGAAAGTTTTTCAATAGCATTTTTACGTTCATCCTCACTATAGCAATATATGGTTTCTTTTTTATTACGAACTCTAAACAATGGTGTTTGTAATATATAAAGATGATTCTCTTTTATTAATTCTGGAAAAAACTGAAGAAAGAATGTAATTAATAGGAGTCTAATATGCATTCCATCAACATCGGCATCAGTGGCTATTACAATATTATTATATCGTAAATCCTCCATAGATTCCTCAATATTCAATGCAGCTTGAAGTAGGTTAAACTCTTCGTTCTCATAAACTATCTTTTTAGACATTCCATAAGAATTTAAAGGCTTACCTCTTAAACTAAAAACAGCTTGCGTATTTACATCACGTGATTTTGTAATAGAACCAGAAGCAGAATCTCCCTCAGTAATAAAAAGCGTACTTTCTAAACATCTATCCTTTTTTGTATCTCCTAAATGTATTCGACAGTCACGTAATTTTTTATTGTGTAAACTGGCTTTTTTAGCACGGTCTTTTGCTAATTTACGTATACCTGAAAGTTCTTTACGCTCTCTTTCTGCCTGCATTATTTTACGCTGTAAAAGTTCTGCGGTTTCAGAATTTTTATGAAGATAATTATCTAGGTACCTCCCAACAAAGTCGTTAATATATGTACGTACCGTTGGCAAATCTCCTCCCATATCTGTTGAACCAAGCTTTGTTTTTGTTTGACTTTCAAAAACAGGTTCCATAACTTTAATCGATATGGCTGAAATAATAGATTTTCGAATATCGGAAGCTTCATAATTTTTTCCGTAAAAATCACGAACGGTTCTAACTATAGCCTCTCTAAATGCCGACTGATGTGTTCCTCCTTGTGTTGTATTTTGTCCATTCACAAATGAATGGTACTCTTCACTATACTGCGTTTTACTATGCGTAATTGCTACCTCAATATCATCCCCTTTTAAATGAATAACTGGATACAACATATCCTCTACATTGTTATTATCCTCTAAAAGATCCTTTAGTCCATTTTCAGAATGAAATTTTTCACCATTAAATACTATTGTTAATCCAGGATTTAGATACACATAGTTTTTAAGCATGCGCTCTACATACTCATTTCTGTATTTGTAATTTTTGAAAATTAATTCATCTGGAATGAAAGACACTTTAGTTCCTTTACGTTGCGAACTTTCTAATGGTCCTTCTTCCGTTACTAAATCACCCTTGCTAAATTCTGCAGTTTTTATTTGACTATCTCTGGAAGATTGTACCTTAAAAAAACTTGATAGCGCATTTACTGCCTTTGTACCAACACCATTTAGTCCAACAGATTTTTTAAAAGCGCGAGAATCATATTTACCACCGGTATTCATTTTAGATACTACATCTACAACTTTACCTAGAGGAATGCCACGACCATAATCTCTAACATTAACCATTTTATCCCTAATGGAAATCTCAATAGTTTTTCCGGCTCCCATTACAAATTCATCAATACAGTTATCTATTACTTCTTTTAAAAGAATATAAATACCATCATCTGCTGACGAACCATCTCCTAATTTCCCAATATACATACCAGGACGCATACGAATATGTTCCTTCCAGTCTAACGAACGAATATTATCTTCGGTATATTGGGTGTTTTCTGCCATGAATTGGGATTTTTACAAAGTGTTGCTAATATAGCACGTCTTCCAAAAAAAAGAAACTCTTATAGCGTAAAGTAATTAACAATAAAATGCTTGTTTTTGTTGATATAGTAGACCTTTTATACTTTTAAGCTGCTTTTTTATTCTTCTTATAGGAAATAAGGCTTACACCTGCTAAAACTATAGACATGCCAATAACTTGAATTCCCGTAATTTTTTCATTTAAAAAGAAAAATGCAAGTATTATTGTAGAAACAGGTCCCAAACTACCAAATATTGAAAACGTTGACGCTCCTAACCTTTCAATTGCTGAAGAAACTAAAAAAGAAGGCAACAATGTTGAAAAAATTGCCATAGCTAAGCCTAAAAAATAAACTTCCGTGGGATAGTTAAACAAATTAAAATCTCCAACAAAACTATAATGAACAACTATACATATTGTTGATACAACCATGGCATACGAAGTAAACAAAAGCACACCAAACTTAGGTATTAGCCAGCCACTTCCTACTAAATACAACGCATAAGTTACCGCACTTAAAAAAATTAAGAAAGCGCCCCATACTACGGTTTCTCCTGTGATTCCTATTTCATTCCAAAACGTAACTATAACCCCCAAATAAGTTACCAAAATTGCAGCTTTTTGTATTTGAGTTATTTTTTTTCTAAAAAATAACCAAGAGAAAAAAACCACTAATGTTGGATATATAAAAAGTATAATACGCTCTAATCCTGCTTTTAGATATTGGAGTCCAATAAAATCAAAAAGGCTTGCTAAGTAGTATCCAACAAAGCCAAAAAACACAAGCCACAAATAATCTTTTGCTTTTTTGTCTGTAGTTTTTAAAGATCTATTTAAGAGAATAATCCCCAAGTAAAATGGAAGCGCAAAAACCATTCTAAAAAGTAAAAGCGAGGTATAATCTACTCCGTATCTATAAGCTAGTTTAACCATTACTGCTTTCGCAGAAAAAAGTACTACTCCCAATATTGCAAAAATTACCCCTAGGAATCTTGATGATGTATTTTTTATCATCAAACTAAAATACTTTTAAAACATAAATCACCTAAGGGCTTACATATTAAAAATACGATGTTCAGATATAAAAAAGGCTCTAAAAAATTAAGAGCCAAAAATATTTCAATAAAAGTAGCATTACACATTAAACCTAAAATGCATTACATCTCCATCTTTAACAATGTATTCTTTACCTTCTACACGCATTTTACCAGCTTCTTTTACTTTAGTTTCACTACCAAAAGAAATGTAATCATCATACCCAATAACTTCTGCTCGAATAAAACCTTTTTCAAAATCGGTATGAATTACACCAGCTGCTTGAGGAGCTGTTGCTCCAACAGGAATTGTCCAAGCACGTACTTCTTTTTCCCCTGCTGTAAAATAGGTTTCTAAATCCAATAATTTATATGCGCCACGAATTAATTTAGCAGAACCTGGCTCATCTAAGCCTAAATCTTCTAAAAACATTTGACGCTCCTCATAAGAATCTAATTCTGTTATATCAGCCTCCGTTCCAACAGCTAAAACCACTACCTCTGCATTTTCTTGGGCTACATTTAGTTGTACTTTTTCAACATATGCATTTCCAGATACAGCTGCACCCTCATCTACATTACATACGTACATTACCGGTTTGTCTGTAATAAATTGTACTGGCTTAACAAACTCCAATCTATCTTCGGCACTAATTTCGATAGCTCTTACAGAGGTCCCTGCTTCTAATCCATTTTTTATGGTTAATAAAATAGCTTCTTCTTTCTGAGCTTCTTTATTACCAGTTTTCGCAGCTCGCTTTACTTTATCTAGTTTTTTCTCTACAGTTTCTAAATCTTTCAACTGCAATTCCATATCAATAGTTTCCTTGTCTCTAATTGGGTCAACAGAACCATCCACATGAACAATATTGTCGTTATCAAAACAGCGTAACACATGAATAATGGCATCAGTTTCTCTAATATTTCCTAAAAACTGATTTCCCAGCCCTTCACCTTTGCTCGCTCCTTTAACCAAACCAGCAATGTCAACGATTTCCACAGTTGCAGGTATTACTTTTTCAGGAGTAACTAGTTCTTCTAACTTTTCTAAGCGAACGTCTGGAACATTAACAACTCCAATGTTAGGTTCAATTGTACAAAAAGGAAAATTTGCGCTTTGAGCTTTTGCGTTTGATAAACAATTAAATAGTGTAGATTTTCCAACATTTGGCAATCCAACGATACCTGCTTTCATTTAAAATGGTTTTAAAAATGCAAATATAGTTTTTACTTCTATAATTATATATTACAAACGAAAGGTATCTTATTTTGCTAAACCATTAATCACAACAACCTTTTATTCTTTAGTTAGCAATAATATCCTTTAAGATTAATTATTAACACCGTTTTAACAAAAAAAATATATATTTGATAACATCCTACTTATAACTATATGGAATTTTCACCTGAAAAATCATTGTGGTTTTTATTTGTAAAGGGAGACTTAAACGCTTTTTCTGGTTTGTTTAAGCACTTCTACCCCATGCTACATAATTATGGTGTTAAAATTTCAGGAAACAAAGAACTTACCGAGGATTGTTTACAAAACTTTTTTGTGTATTTGTTTGAAAATAAAAATAGACTAGAAAATGTACTAAATGTAAAATCCTATTTGTATATTTCATTCCGAAGGTATTTATTTAAACATATTAAAAAAGAAAAAAAACATTTGTCCTACGATGATTTGTTTGAGTCTAATAAGGATTTTGTATTTTCAGTAGAAGAAATTCATATTCAACAGGAAATTTTTTTAATAAAAAATAAAGCATTAACCACACTTATAAACAGTCTTTCTACTCGCGAAAGAGAAGCTATATATTTAAAGTATTATAGCTTGTTAACCACAAAAGAAATTAGCGAGGTTATGAACATTACGTACCAAAGTGTTCAAAATACATTACAAAAGGCTTTTGTAAAACTCAGAGATAAATCTGAGTCCAAAGCACTTCAACACATTTTAAATCCCTAAAATAATTTAGGGTATATTTTTTTGAATTATGACTCTTAATAGAGAATGAGGAGTTTAAACGCTCTAGTTTCTATTAACAATATGGTGATTTGTTAACTGTAATAGTATGTCTATTTACGGTTGAAAAATTTCTAATGTTAAGTTTCAACTAATTACTAACAACAAAACTCAAAATTATGAAAAGAACTAAAATGCTTAGTGCTGTACTCTCTTTGTTTCTTTTATTAGGTATCTCAGAGGTATATGCTATTCATTCCGAAAAAACAACTGCCTTTGAAGTGCAAGAACCCGTAACTGGAAAGGTGTTGGATGAAGATGGAGAACCTTTGCCAGGAGCTTCAATCGTTGTAAAAGGCACTAGCACAGGAACAACTACAGATTTTGATGGTAACTATACCATTAATGCTAGCACAGGAGATGTCTTAGTAGTGTCTTACATTGGTTTCACCACCAAGGAGGTAGTTGTAAATGGTTCAACAATAAATGTCACTCTGGTCGCTGGAGTTGAACTTTCTGAAGCCATTGTTATTGGGTCTAGAAATCCAAACAGAACGGCTACAGAAAGCTCTGTACCCGTAGATGTTATTGACGTAAAAACCTTAAATACAGTAGCTCCGCAAGTAAATTTAAATCAAATTTTAAATTACGTTGCACCTTCGTTTACTTCCAATACACAAACGATTTCTGATGGAACAGATCATATTGACCCAGCTTCTTTAAGAGGTTTAGGACCTGATCAAGTATTAGTGTTAATTAATGGAAAAAGAAGACACACTTCATCATTAATTAATGTAAATGGAACTTTTGGACGAGGTAGCGTGGGAACAGATTTAAATTCAATACCAGCTGCGGCCATAAAAAGAATTGAAGTTTTAAGAGATGGTGCCGCTGCTCAATATGGTTCTGACGCAATTGCTGGTGTTATTAATATTGTTTTAAACACCGCTGTAAATGAACTAAATGCATCTGTAACAACCGGTGCAAATTTCTCTAAAAATGCTAATGGACAAACTGGTGGTTCGGATGGTGAAACTACAAATGTAGGAGCAAGTTATGGTTTACCCTTAGGAGATAATGGTGGCTATATAACGTTTGCTGGGGATTTTGATGTACGTCAAGATTACAGCCGTATGAAAGAATGGGAAGGCAATGTATTTAATGCTTACAATACTGTTGAAAGATTTGCGAACAATGACGGGTATGATATTTCTAATTTGTTGGATGATGATGTTGCTGATGTTATTCAATACGCCAACAGTGCCGGAATAAATCTAAATGGTGCAACAACAAAGGATGAATTAAGAACTGTCTTATCGGCGGATGCTACTGATTCTGAACTAGCAGCAAGAGGACAACAACGTAGTGATTACAATATGCGTGTTGGACAATCAGCTTTACGTGGCGGAAGGTTTTTTGCCAACTTCTCCCTACCGTTAGATGATAATGGAACCGAGATATACTCCTTTGCAGGAATTAGCTCCAGAACAGGTAATTCAGCAGGGTTCTACAGATTACCAAATCAAAGCAGAACATTTACCCCTGCATATATAAATGGTTTTTTACCAGAAATTAACTCAAACATAAAAGACCGTTCCTTATCTGCTGGAATTAAAGGTAAAATTGGAGATTGGAATGTAGACTTTAGTAACACATATGGTAAAAATTCGTTTTTATATACCATCGGAAATACATTTAACGCCTCTCAACAGAGTTCTTCTCCAACGAAATTTGATGCAGGGGGATTCTCTTTCTCTCAGAACACATCAAACTTAGATGTTAATCAATTTTTTGATGATATCATGGCTGGCTTAAACATAGCATTTGGAGCTGAGTATAGAGTTGAAAACTATGAAATAGTTGCTGGTGAAGAAGCTTCTTACTCTCAATATACAGCAGATGGACAAGTTATCACCCTAGCTTCGCAACAACCTTCACAAGACTTTTTTGGCAATTCAAGACCAGGAGGGTCACAAGTTTTTCCGGGATTTAGTCCTAATAATGAGCTATCTAGAGGTAGAAGTAGTGTTGCCGGGTATTTTGACATTGAGGCCGATTTTTCTGAGAAGTTCTTAGCAAGCTTTGCAACTAGATTCGAAAATTACAGTGACTTTGGTTCAACAATTAATTTTAAGTTAGCCACGAGATATAAAATCACAGACAATTTTAATATGCGTGCTGCTGTTAACACTGGATTTAGGGCTCCATCATTACACCAAATTAATTTTAACTCTACTTCCACAATTTTTGATCAAAACGGAGATCCACAAGAAGTTGGTACTTTTGCCAACGATAGTAGAGCTGCGAGTCTTTTAGGCATTCCTCAATTAAAAGAAGAAACTTCTTCTAGTGCTAGTCTTGGATTAACTGCTAAAATACCTGATGCTAATCTTACCTTTACTGTTGATGGTTATTTTGTTAAAATCAATGATAGAGTGGTATATACTGGACAATTTAGAGGCCCAGGAACTGGATCTGAGTTGGATGTTTTACTTGGACAAGCAAATGCAACGGCAGCTTCATTTTTCGCAAATGCAATTGATACAGAATCAAAAGGTTTAGACGTTGTAATTACGCATAAGGCAATCCTTGGAGATAACTGGAAGTTAAAATCAGACTTGGCAGGTACTTTCGCTAAAACTAAACAAGTTGGTGATATAAATGCCTCACAGGTTTTGGAAAATGCTGGATTGGTAGGCACTTATTTCCCTGAGGATAGTCGTGTATATTTAGAAGAGGCTGTACCTCGTACCAAAATTAACTTATCAAATAGCTTAACTTCAAATAAATTAATTGTTTTCCTTAGAAATGTATACTTTGGTGAAGTAACTGAAGCTACAACCAACGTGGATAGACAACAAGTATTTGGCACCAAATTAGTTACAGATTTATCTATAGGATATAAAGCAACTGATGCGTTAACTTTTACAGTTGGAGCCAATAATTTATTCGATATTTACCCGGATAGAGCCGCTGACGAACTAGCGGATGGAGGAAATAATAGAAGTTCTGGTCGTTTTGATTGGTCTAGAAGAGCTCAACAGTTTGGAATTGGAGGTAGATTTTTATTTGCCAGAGTTAGCCTAAGCCTTAAATAATCCAAACATTTAATACAAAAAAAATTAAAGACCGTCAATTGACGGTCTTTTTTTTATAAAAATAGGGTATATATTATTTATTATTGCCTCTTTAATAATGAATACACCCTATAATGAATAATATAGACCAAGAACTTTTAGAAAATTTGATAGAGGATACCTCCTTTATTAATTGGGCTAAAAAAGAAAACCGAAACGATATCAATTATTGGAATTCTTGGATTTCCAATAACGAATCAAAAATAGAGACAGTAGACCTTGCCAAATCCATAATAATTGGCATTAATTTTAATAAAACAAAATTACCAAATGATATTGTAGAAACGGAATTAAACAAGGTACTTACAGCCATAGACTCTCCCACTCCTTTTTCAACAATAAAAGATAAACCAATTAAAAAAAATATCCTTTCTTATGTGCCTTATGGTATTGCTGCAGCTTTGGCAATATTTTTCGTTGTTCTTGTTTCCAATAGTAATACTACGATTAAACATGAGACGGCCTTCGGAGAAATTATTAATTTAACCTTACCTGATGGAACTTCAGTTGTTCTTAACGGTAATTCATTTATTACTTATTCGAAACAAAACCCCAGAGACGTAACCCTAGTTGGGGAAGCGTATTTTAAAGTAAAGCCTATACCTTCTACTAAAGCAAAATTTTGGGTTACGACTAATGACCTCAAGGTAGAAGTGTTCGGAACAAAGTTTCATGTAAATACTCGTGATAAAAAAACAGATGTAGTTTTAGACGAAGGGTCTATTCACTTGGTTCTTGAAAACGGAGTTACTAAAAAAATAAACCCTGGGGAGTTTGTTTCTTTTTCAAAGGAAACAGAAAAAATAACTCATACTAAAGTTTCTAAAAAAAATCCATACAAATTATGGAGAAACAGCACATATATTTTCAACAATCAGCCGCTTATATCCGTTATGAAAAACATAGAATCTACCTATGGATTGCCTGTTATATTTAAAGAAAAAAACTTAGAGCAAATAATAATTTCAGGAGGAATTCCCAATCAAAACATTGAAATATGCTTAAAAGCAATTGAAAAGTCTGCTGGAGTAAAACTTGTTAAAAGAAATGACTCCATATTAATATCTACCCAATAATTAAAAACTCAAACAATCATGCTAAAAAAACAACTCAAAACTATTCTTTTATCGTCGCTCATTGCGCTATACTCAATTCAAATTTATGCGACAAAAACATCGCTTAACAGCATTACATTATCTGAATTTTTAAATACTATCAGTTCCGAACATGAGGTGTATTTCACCTATAACCCTGCTATAGTATCCAATACAAAATTAAACCCAGAAGAGTATAGGTATGCTACGCTAGAAGTTATTATTAACAAATTAGAAGAAAACACCAAGTTCGACTTTGAGTACCTAGGTAATAACTATTATGTAGTATATCATAAAAAAATTAAAAAGACAAAGACTGCAAAGCCAAAAATGGCACAAAACACGCATTTTTATACTACCTTAATTCTACAATCCATTCAAAATAATGTTTCTGGTATTGTTACTGATCAAAATGGAGAACCTTTAGGTGGTGTAAATATTGTTGAAAAAGGAACTACAAACGGAACTACTACGGACTTTGATGGAAATTATGAAATAACAGTTTCTGAAGGTTCAACATTAGTTTATAGTTATATTGGTTTTACAACATTAGAAAAAGTGGTTGGTCAAAACACAACTTTAAACGTATCACTTAGCGAAGGTGTGCAATTAGATGGTGTTCAAGTTGTAGGTTCAAGAAGTCCAAAAAGAACGGCAACGGACTCATCTGTACCTGTTGATGTTATTGATGTGGCTGACGTAGCCACACAAAGTGGTAGTATAGAAGTAAATCAATTATTACAATATGCCGCTCCTTCATTCAATGCGAATAAACAATCAGGTTCTGATGGAGCTGATCATATTGACCCAGCCTCATTACGTGGATTAGGACCAGATCAAACATTAGTATTAATTAATGGAAAAAGACGACACCAATCTTCATTAATCAATATTTTTGGTACACGAGGAAGAGGTAATACAGGTACCGACTTAAACGCAATACCAACAAGTGCCATAAAAAGAATTGAGATACTTAGAGACGGTGCTGCTGCACAATATGGATCCGATGCAATTGCAGGTGTTATCAATATTGTTTTAAAAAATAACGTTGACGAGGTTAGCGGTTTTGTTAGTTATGGAGCATATAACGCTAACGCAGATGGAGATTTTCCTGATGGAACTCCTAATACAGACGGTAACAGGTTAGATACTGATAAAGATGGGAATCAAATTGGAAGTGACCAAAATTTTGATGGTGGATCGGTTAAAGCTGGAATTAATTATGGAATCGGAATTGGAGAAAGAGGCTATGTAAATCTAACCACAGAATACATCAATAAAAACAAAACCTTGCGCCCAGGATATAATTTTAGGAGAGGTTTTGGTGAGGCCGCAATTACAGGGTTCAACTTTATGTTAAACGCTTCTATTCCTGTATCAGATAAATCAGAAATTTATGCTTTTGGAGGAAGAAACTACAGAGATACCGATGCTTTCGCTTTTACTAGAAATAACCCAACAGAACGTAATGTAATAAGCAGGTACCCCGATGGATTCACGCCTAGAATTACTTCGATTATTACAGATAATTCTATCTCGGCAGGGTTTAAAACAGAATTGGATAACGGGTGGAAGGTAGATTTTAGCAATACTTACGGTAAAAACAATTTTCATTATTTTATTAAAGGTAGCTTAAACGCTTCATTACAAGAATCTTCTCCAACTGATTTTGATGCAGGAGGTCATAGTTTAACGCAAAACACGCTAAACTTGGATTTTTCTAAATATTATGATGAAATTTTAGAAGGACTAAACTTTGCCTTTGGTGCGGAATACAGAAATGAAAATTTTGTAATTTTTGCAGGAGAAGAAACTGCATATGGAACTTTTGATACTAACGGGTTATTAATTACTGACCCTTCTACGCAAACACAGCCAACTGATCCTGAAACTGGAAATTTAAGACCTGGTGGTTCTCAAGGTTTTCCAGGTTACAGCCCTGCAAATGAAGTTGACCGTAACCGATCTAACGTCTCCTTATATGCTGATGCGGAAATAGATTTCTCCCAGGCATTCTTATTAAGTGCGGCTGTTAGATATGAAGATTATAGTGACTTTGGTAATACTATAAACGGAAAGCTTGCCATGCGATTAAAAGCGTCCGAAAAATTTAATATTAGAGGATCTCTAAGTACTGGTTTTAGAGCACCATCTTTGGCACAAATTTATTACAACCTTAAATTTACAAGTTTTGATGGCGGGGTAGCAGAAGAATCTCTATTGTCTCCGAATAACAGTCCTGTAACTGCGTCGTTTGGAATAGATGCCTTAAATGAAGAAAAAGCTCTTAATGCTGGTCTTGGGTTCACAGCCTCATTCGGAAACTTTAATGCTACAATAGATGGCTATTTCATAGACATCCAAGATCGTATTGTACTTACAAGTCCTTTTGATGCACCCCAGATACCTAATGTTGCTAATGCACAATTTTTCGTAAATGGTGCTGATACCCAAACTACTGGTTTAGATGTTGTTCTTTCATGGAAAAAACATCTTGACAATGGAAGTTTATCTGCCATTTTCACTGGAAACTTTAACGATATGAAAATTAAAAGTGTAAACAATGGAGCTTTAGATCAAGAAACTTTTTTCGGGAGAAGAGATCAATCTTTTTTATTAGCCTCAGCTCCTGACAGCAAACTAGGTTTGAACTTAGGATATGTAAGAAAAAAGTTTGACGTTTCTCTAGCAACAACTAGATTCAGTGAGGTTGTGGTTGTAGATTTTGCCGATACAGAGGATATTTTTGAAGCTAAAATGACCGTTGACTTAAATTTTGGATTTGATCTAACAAATAATCTAAAGTTAAACGTTGGTGGTAATAACCTATTTAATGTTTACCCTGATCAGCAAAATGATGGTGAAACAGATTCTGGAGGATACTGGGAAGCCGTGCAAATGGGATTCGGGGGAGCATATTACTATGCTAAACTAGGCTTTAACTTTTGATTTATTTGAGTTGAGTAGTTGGTTTAACCAAAAAGCCCCATGCAATTACATGGGGCTTTTAAAATTAAAAAAGTTTTTATTACCCTTCTGGGTGCATAAATTTTTGCTTTCCTAAAAGCACTTCTTCAGTCTCTACATTATCTTCATCAGGTATACAACAGTCCACTGGGCAAACAGCAGCACATTGCGGCTCGTCATGAAAACCTTTACACTCAGTACACTTATCAGGAGATATGTAATAAAATTCGTCACTTATTGGTTCTTGAGCATCATCAGAATTTACAGCTTTACCGTTTGGCAAAACTACATCGCCTGTTAATGAAGTACCGTCACTATATCTCCATTCATCAGCTCCTTCATAAATAGCTGTATTAGGACATTCAGGTTCGCAAGCCCCACAGTTTATACATTCATCTGTTATGATTATTGCCATAATATTTCTTTGTTTTTAACTTATTTTGTCGCAGTATATATACTTTTGCAAAGTTACCGCCAAATAATTTTTTTTACAAATATAATGACAAACCATACTTTAAGACTGCAAGCTTTTGTTAAACTGGGGGAATTCTTCGAAGAATTTTGTGAATACACTAATAATAATTCAAATATTGGGTCTAAAAATGAAGAATGGTTAACTCAATTTGCCGAATTGGTTGCCGCTGCAAAGCACCATAATGGATGGTTTACTCAAGAAAACATTCTTTTTGCAATAGAAAACTGGCAAAAACTGCTTACCAAAAAGCAATTAGAAAATTGGCTAAACAGATATAATGTTAATTTAAATAAAGAAAAAACAGTGGCCTTAATAATGGCTGGAAATATTCCCTTTGTAGGATTTCATGATTTTTTAGCAGTTTTGTTGACAGGAAATAAAGCACTTATTAAACTATCTTCCAACGATAAAGTTTTGCTTCCTTTTATATCTAAATACTTAATACATCAAGAACCTTCTTTAAGCAATCAAATAGTGTTTACAGAAGGTAAATTAGAAGGTTTTGATGCTGTAATTGCAACAGGAAGCGATAATACTGCTCGCTATTTTGAGCACTATTTTAGTAAAAAACCTCATATAATTCGTAAAAACAGAAATTCTGTCGCCATTTTAACTGGTAAAGAAACTAATGAACAACTTGAAGCTCTTGGAGAAGATATCTTTAGATATTATGGGTTAGGATGCCGTAGTGTTTCTAAATTATTTGTCCCAAAAGGATATAAATTTGACCCTTTTTTCGAGGCAATCTATAAGTACAACCCTATTATTAATCAAGCAAAATACGCCAATAACTACGATTATAACAAGGCGGTTTATTTAATGAGCGAATTTAAAATATTAGAAAACGGATTTTTAATGCTCAAGAAAGATGAACAATATGCCTCCCCTATTGCAACCTTATTTTATGAAAGTTACGATAGTCTTGAGGTCCTAACTCAAAAACTAACCGTTACGGATAAAGAAAAGTTACAGTGTATTGTTTCTCATAAAATTATTGATGCTGAAATTAGTTTTGGGGAAACGCAAAAACCAAAACTTCATGAATACGCTGATAACGTTGACACTGTTGACTTCTTGTTAAAAACGTAACTAATATTTACAATATTACATGATAAGGTTTTCCTTTATTTTTAAGACCTTTGATGTTCACATTTTTTTAAACATTTAATAACGCTGAGTAGCATCAGACAAGAATCTAAATCAAAATGAAAAAACACAATTTTAGTGCAGGCCCTTGTATTTTACCAAAAGAAGTTCTTTTAAAAGCTTCCGAAGCAGTAATGGATTTTAACTCCTCAGGTCTTTCGCTTATTGAAATTTCTCATCGTAGTAAAGATTTTGTCGCTGTTATGGATAGAGCAAGAGACCTTACACTTGAATTATTAGATTTAAAGGACAAAGGATACCAAGCGCTTTTTTTACAAGGAGGGGCTAGTACATCATTTTTAATTACAGCTTACAACCTTTTAGAAAAAAAAGCAGGATATTTAAATACGGGTACCTGGAGTACTAAAGCTATAAAAGAAGCAAAACTTTTTGGTGAAGTTGTGGAAGTTGGATCTTCAAAAGACGAAAACTTTAATTACATCCCTAAAGGATATACTGTGCCTAAGGGACTTGATTATTTACACTTAACCTCTAACAATACCATTTTTGGAACACAACTCAAAAAATTCCCAAAAACAGATGCTCCGTTAGTTTGTGATATGAGCTCTGATATTTTCTCTAGACAATTAGATTTTTCTCAATTTGACCTAATTTATGCAGGAGCACAAAAAAATATGGGTCCTGCCGGAACAACATTAGTGGTTGTAAAAGAAGATATTTTAGGAAAAGTGTCTAGAGCTATACCTTCTATGTTAGATTATAAAGTTCATATTAGTAAAGACAGTATGTTTAACACACCTCCTGTTTTTGCCGTTTATACATCAATGCTTACTTTGGAGTGGCTTCAGAATCTTGGTGGTATAGAAGCCATTGAAGAGATTAATGATAAAAAAGCAAGATTAATTTATTCTGAAATAGATTTAAATCCTGTTTTTGAAGGATATGCAAAAAAAGAAGATCGTTCTAATATGAATGCAACTTTTAATCTGGCTGACCCTAAACTTAAAGATGTTTTTGATCAAATGCTTGTTGAGGCTGGTATAAATGGACTAAACGGCCACCGTTCAGTAGGTGGTTACCGCGCTTCTATGTATAATGCACTTTCTCTAGAAAGTGTTGGTGTTCTTGTTGATGTAATGAGCGAATTAGAACGAAAAGGGTAACTTACTAAAATGTAGCAAATGAAAATATTAGCTAATGATGGAATTTCGCAATCTGGAATTTCTGAACTTGAAAAAAATGGTTTTGAAGTATTAACCACAACAGTTGCTCAAGAACAGTTAGAAAACTTTATTAATCAAAATAAAATTGTTGCTTTATTAGTACGCAGTGCTACCCAAGTTCGCAAAAGTTTAATTGACAATTGTCCGAGTTTAAAGCTTATTGGACGCGGTGGTGTTGGTATGGACAATATTGATGTTGTTTATGCTAAAGAAAAAGGGTTGCATGTTATTAATACCCCAGCAGCTTCCTCGGAATCTGTGGCGGAACTAGTTTTCGCACACTTGTTTGGTGGTGTTCGGTATTTATACGATTCTAATAGAAACATGCCTCTTGATGGAGATAGTAAGTTTAAAAAACTAAAAAAGGATTATGCAGGTGGAACCGAATTAAGAGGAAAAACTATTGGTATAATTGGCTTTGGAAGAATTGGACAAGCTACTGCTAAAGTAGCATTGGGTGTAGGAATGAAAGTTATTTACCACGATCCATTTATTGAAAAAGCTTCACTTGAAGTTTCTTTTTTTGATGGTCAATCCGTTTCCTTCAACTTTATAAGCCTATCTAAAGAAGAGGTTTTAAAAAGTTCTGATTTTATAACTGTTCATGTTCCTGCTCAGAAAGAATATGTCATTGGAAAAAAGGAGTTAGAGCTTATGAAAAATAATGCTGGTATTGTTAATGCTGCCCGTGGTGGCGTTATTGATGAAGTAGCTTTGGTTGATGCTTTAGACAATAATAAAATTGCTTTTGCAGGATTAGATGTATTTGAGTCAGAACCAAAACCTGAAATAAAAATATTAATGCATCCTAATATATCATTGACGCCCCATATAGGCGCCGCTACGGGTGAAGCGCAAGACAGAATTGGCATGGAACTTGCTAATCAAATAATTGAATTAATAAAAGCATAAAGACGGTATCAAGTCTTTTTTGTACATTGAAAACATAACTTAATATAACTATAAAAATGTCAGGATTATTAGACTTACTAAACAGCCCAATGGGGAAACAATTAATTAGCGGAGTTGCTGGTCAAGCTGGTCAATCAGAAGATAAAACAGCTGGTTTACTTAGCATGGCTATGCCTGTGTTAATGGGAGCAATGAAAAAAAACGCTTCAACACCTGAAGGTGCTCAAGGATTGTTGAACGCTTTAAATAATAAACACGACGGTGGTATTTTAAACGACCTTGGAGGTCTTTTCGGTGGTGGCGTAGATCAATCTGTAATGGATGATGGTGCTGGAATACTAGGTCATATTTTAGGATCTAAACAGCCTCAAGTAGAAAATGCATTGAGTCAAAAATCGGGTATTGATGCTGGATCTGTTGGTAGCATACTAAAAGTTGCCGCACCTATTTTAATGGGACTTCTTGGGCAACAAACTAGACAGCAAAACGTAAGTAGCGCTAATGGTTTGGGAGACATATTAGGAGGTTTACTTGGTGGAGGAAACAACGCCAACAAACAACAATCTTTAATTGAATCTTTTTTAGATTCTGATGGAGATGGTAGTATTTTAGATGATGTTGCAGGAATGGTACTTGGTGGTGGAAGTAAAAAAAGCAGCGGTGGTCTTGGTGGATTACTTGGAGGTCTTTTTGGAAAATAAACAATTTCCCTTTACATAATAATAAAAATGCCAGATTAACATCTGGCATTTTTATTTTAATTACACTACATCCGTATCTTCTTTTGCTTTAAATGGTGTTATTATTAATCTAGAAGCTTTGTCAAAATTAATATAGTTATAAACCCAGTTAAATAACGTAATTATCTTATTTCGGAAACCTACCAGAAAAACAAGGTGTATAAACATCCAAATAAACCAAGCAAAAAAGCCACCAAAACGTAGCTTATTAATATCAACAACTGCCTTGTTTCGACCAATAGTTGCCATTGATCCTTTATCAAAATATTTAAAAGGCTTCATATTTTTGCCCTTATGCATTGAAAGTAAATTTTTAGCCAAATGCCTACCTTGTTGTATAGCCGGTTGTGCAACCATTGGGTGTCCTCTTTCATATTTAACAGTTTGCATAAGTGCTATATCACCTATTGCAAACACATTTTTAAATCCAGCAATTTGATTAAACTCATTCACCTTATACCTATTCGCACGTTCTATCAAAGCTTCTCCATTTATTCCGTTAATAGGCGCGCCTGTAACGCCTGCCGACCAAACAAATGTAGCAGCCTTCAATTTTAAATCGGTATTAGTAACCACCTCATGATTTTCATAATCAGTTACCATAGTATTTAAATGAATATTCACATCTAACCTTTTCAAAAACTTCTGAGCATTTTTGCTTGCTTCAGGGCTCATAGGGGGTAAAATCCTATCTGCACTTTCAATAATATGTATTTCCATTTCAGAAAAATCCATATCTGGATAATCAATTGGTAATACATTAGCTCTTAATTCTGCAATACCTCCGGCCAACTCAACCCCTGTTGGCCCAGCACCTACAATTACGAAATTTAAAAGTTCTTTTCTTAATTCTTTGTCCGGAGTTATTACTGCTTGTTCTAAATTTTCAAGCATCAAACTACGTAACTTAAGAGCTTGAGGAACACTTTTCATACGCATAGCATTACGCTCAATAGTTTTATTTCCAAAAAAATTAGTCCGCGCTCCTGTAGCAATAACCAAATAGTCAAACTTAATATCACCAATATTTGTCTTAACTTCTTTCTTTAAAGCATCAACACTTAAAACTTCCGCCATACGAAAAAAAGTGTTTTTTCCTCGCTTTACAATTTTACGTAACGGGTAAGCAATTGATTCTGGTTCCAAGGATGACGTTGATACTTGATACAACAAAGGTTGAAACGTATGATAATTTTGTCTATCTAAAAGTACAATCTGAAAATCTTCACGCGTTACCAATTCCTTCGCAATAGAAACTCCTGCAAAACCTCCTCCAACAATTACAACTCTGGATTTTGTAGTGTCGGGGATATTCAATGTTAAATCCATTTTATTATTGATAAATTAATGCTGATTGATGATAAAAAAATACTGTAATATCTACTACAAAGATGAAACTTATATCCCTTTTATACCGCATTATTTTTCATAATTCTAACGCCATTTTTTTATATATTTCTTTAAAAGAAAGTAAAAGTTTTAACAACTTAAATTATTAAGCTAAACAATTTATGGTTAACCATTTACTAAAAATTATGTAACTTTAATACATATGAAAAAATATTTTTACATAATAGCTTTTTTCTGTTTCATTCTTACAATTGTAAGTAGTAGTTGCAATAGCTCAAAAACCGCTTCTAATGCTACGATATCCGATGAAGAAAAAGTTGCGTTTAATCAAGTGGAAGGAGACACGATTACTATTTCTAGTGATAAAACCGAATATGAGATTACCATAATTGAACCCGGATTTAATGCTTGGTTAATTAGTACAGCAAGACCAGAAGGTTACTATTCGCAATCATTTCTTGAAAATAGAAATAATATATATGTTACGGAATGGAACTTAAGAACTAATCAGCCCTTTAATTTCAATCCTAATTTATATGAACTTCAAATTAACTATGACAGAAATATAGATTATGGGTATGAGGTAAACTACAAACTATATAATTATTTTATTTTTTTCCAAAGAAAATACAATCAGCGCTTAGGTTCTTTTATTCCTAGAATTTAATAAAGTATCTTTGCATGCGAATTTATTATGCATGGAAAAATTAAAACAACGTTGGGGTATTGATTCCAACTTTCAAATCATTGTAATACTCATTGTTTTTTCGGTTACGGGGTCATCAGCCGTATTTTTAGCAAAACCACTATTAAATCTAATTGGTCTTGAAAGAGCTTCCTTTTCAAGTGCTTGGTGGGGAGGTTTTTTGTATGTTACTTTACGAGTTTTAATTATTTTTCCAATTTACCAGGTTCTTTTAGTTGCAATTGGTTGGCTATTCGGCCAATTTAAATTTTTCTGGAATTTTGAGAAGAAAATGTTAAGTAGAATGGGGCTTGGATTTTTATTCAAATAAACCGTTAAGGTTTCCTTAACATTATGTCCTAATACTTTCCTTATTTTTGCATCGTGTATTTAAAAAAGATTCAACACATACTAACATTTGTATTGCTAGCTTTGATGTTTTTCAAAGTTTCAGCGGTACATGCTTATAGTCATGAGGATTCTGATCATGATTCTATTGAAAACTGTTTGATATGTGAATCTGCAATTGAGAATCAAAATTCTGAGTTTCTTTTTCAGAATTTTATGTCTTTTGAATACCCTATTAACTATCCTTTGAAGTTAGATTCTTTTGAAACTTCTTTTTCGAGAATCATTAAAAACGCTGAATCTTATAGTCTTTTCGGCCGCCCCCCTCCTGCTTTGGTTTAACTCCAAAACAAAAAGTCTGTCAAAAAGCTTATTGAGTTTTTTTGACTATTATCAGCGTAAACATACTCATTATGAGGTTTTATTTAGTTCTAATTTTTACCTGTGTTGCAGGTAACACATCATTTGCACAAGATTGTAACTCAATTTTGTTTGGTGAGGTGATTGATTTTCATGACAATACTGTTTTAGAAAATGCAACAATTACAATTACAGGTAAAAACCTAAGTACAACTTCTGATGAATATGGAAAATTCAATTTTAAAACCCTTTGTAACGGTGTTATTGAACTTGAAGTATCTCACCCCAATTGCAGAACACAGTTTATATCTATTGCCATAAATGGAAATACCTATCAAAAAATACGAATTGAACATCATTTAGAAGAGCTAAATGAGGTAAAAGTTGTAGGCAATGAACAAAAAAATACGAATTCAAGCCAAGAAGAGAAATTGAGTAAAGAAGATTTTGAAAAATCAAGTGGAAAAAGTCTTGGCGACGCTTTAAAAAACATGACTGGAGTTTCATCGTTAAATACTGGAGCCAATGTAGTTAAACCGGTAATTCAAGGTCTAAGCGGTAGTCGTGTACTTGTTATTAACAACAACACTAGAATGCAAGATATGGAATGGGGTCAAGAACATGCTCCAAACATTGATATCAATGCTAATCAACATATTAGTTTAATAAAAGGAGCAGCAGCATTAGAATATGGAGGTGATGCCATTGGTGGAGTAATTGTATTAAAACCTTTACCCATTGCAAGAGCGGACTCTCTTTATGGAAAAACGCAACTAAATTTATTCTCCAATGGTCGCGGAGGGAATATTAGTACCTCATTAACAAAATCATTTGAATCTGGTTTTTACTTAAAAGCACAAGGTTCACTAAAACGTTTAGGTGATATTGAAGCTCCTGAGTACATACTATCAAACACAGGTATTAAAGAAAATGGAATTTCTCTTAGTGCCGGAAAAAGAGATTTTGTTCAAGGATGGGAAGGATATTATTCTTTTTTTAAAACCTACATAGGTATTTTGGCGTCATCACATATTGGTAATACTGATGATTTAATTACCGCTATAGAAAGCCCTACCCCACTTATTATTAATGACTTTTCGTATACTATAGATAAACCAAGTCAAGAAGTTACACATCATTTAGCAAAGTTAAACTACTATAGGCGTTTTACTGGTTTCGGTAAATTAAATGTGCAATATGATTTTCAAAATAATAGAAGATTTGAATTTGATCGGCGAATTGGTGACAACGCGGACAATGCCTCATTAGATTTAAAACTCTCAACCCATACTGTTTCTTCTACAATTCAGCTAGATTCCAAAAAAGAGTTTGAACTTAAACTTGGAGTTTTAGGAAGATTTCAAAAGAATTTTGCAAATCCCGAAACTAGGGTTAGAAGGTTGATTCCTGATTATAATAAATATGATTTTGGAGCCTTTGTTTTAGGAGAGTTCTTGATGCAACCAAATTTAACAATAGATGCAGGAATCCGTTATGATTTTACTAGAATGAATGCCAAAAAATTCTATAGAAAATCTAGTTGGGAAGAACGAGGTTATGATGAAGATTTTAGTCAATTAATCATTAATGATGCAGGAACTCAATATTTGGTAAACCCTATTTTTGACTATCACAATGTATCTGCAATGACAGGCCTGCAATACAACTTAAAAGAAAATCAAACTTTAAAATTAAACTTATCTTTAGCTAAAAGAGCCCCAAACCCTTCTGAACTATTCAGTGACGGTTTACACCATTCTGCTGCTCGCATTGAGCTAGGAGATTTAAGAATTAAAAATGAATCTTCAAGAAAAATTTCTTTGTCATACGAACTTAATTCTCAGAAATGGGGATTTGTTTTAGCTCCTTACCTAAACAATATCAAAAACTTTATTCTTGCTGAGCCCAATGACTTACAATTTACGATTCGTGGATCATTCCCGGTATGGTCTTATAGACAAACAAACGCTTTATTGTTAGGGACTGATTTTTCTTTGTATAATAACTGGTCTTCAAAGATTAGAACCAATCATAAATTTTCTTATGTAAAAGGTACTGATGAATCTACGAATATTCCGTTAATAAATATTCCTGCTGCTAATTTGAATAATAGCATATCCTATTCAAATATCAAATGGAATAATTTCATAGTTACATTGGAAAGCCAATATGTATTTGAACAAAAACGTTTTCCTCCTAATATTACCGTTTTCTCACCGCAAGAACAAAGAGAAAAAGAATTAAACATTAACACACCACCACCTGCTTATCATCTTTTGTCTTTTGATGCTTCAAGTAAGTTTTCAATTCAAAAAAAGAACGATTTAAGTATTGGTCTTAATATAACTAACATAACTAATACTAATTACAGAGACTACCTTAACCGTTTACGCTATTTCGTAAATAATCAGGGTAGAAACATTAGTCTACGATTAATTTATAATTATTAACCTTAATTTATTTAAAATGAAAAAGAGCCATTTACCAGTAAAAAAATCAATTTTAAGCAGAGCTTTGTTTACTTCTGCTATAATTTTTTCATTATGCTTCGTTACATCTTGTTCCGATGATGATGAAGACCCTGATCCAGTTGTAGAGGAAGAGGTTATCACCACCATAACGGTAACCTTAACATCTGCTGGTTCCCCTGATATTATATTAGAATCCAAAGATTTAGATGGAGACGGACCTGATGCTCCTGTGATTACTGTCTCTGGTAATTTAGTAGCTAACTCCACATATGCTGGTAGTATTGAGCTTCTTAATGAAACCGAAAGTCCTGCTGAAAATATTACAGAAGAGATAGAAGAAAAAGATGAAGAACATCAATTTTTCTTTACTCCTTCAGGTTCTGTTTCAGGAGTTACTTATACAGATCAAGATGGAAATGGCAACCCTATAGGTCTCAGTTTTAGCCTTACAACTGGAGATGCAGGTTCAGGTGCTTTGCAAATTACTTTACGTCACGAACCAAAAAAACCTAACGATGGTTCATTAAACGACGCTGGAGGAGAAACGGACATTGCTCAAAACTTTTCAGTAACTGTTGAATAGAGTTTATAGTAATTTTTGAAGTTACTATTATACTAGAATATTTTTTAAACCTTCGGTTTTAACTTTAAACCGGAGGTTTATTATTTTGGAGGAAGACTCATTACATAATCGTAACTTTCATTTAGATATTTCGCAACCACATCTAAGTCTTTCAACATTTCTTCTGGTATTAAAACATAGCCTTTCATTACCGCATTGTAAGATTTATATATTGTGGTATTAAATTCAGAAATGTATTTTTTCTGAGTTTCGTTTGAAAACCGAATTCCAATTTCATTTGCTTTATTAAAAAGTGAAAACATATAACCATTTGCCGAAGTATAAGGCATGGTTTTACCTTTTCTTTTAAATCTACTACATTTAGCTACAAGTGCGTCATAAATCTGAAGCTTCTCTTCTCTTAACTCCATGCTACTTTTTTAAAGATTTACTTTTCTTCTACCTTAAACTGTGTATTTAAATACAGTTGCTTCCATTTACCCTCCTCTAAACTACCTACTTTAAAATTATAAGTGTTTTCATCGACATACTCCCACATATCAGTTAGTGTAGTATCTCCATATTGGTATTGGTATAAAACATTTTTATCTTCAAAAAACACCTCTCCGCGAGTTAGTTCTCCAAAAACATCAAACTCCCAAAATTTTATTTTGTTATTTTTTTTATCAAATTGTCTTATACCTCGGCTTCTAAGTCCAAATTTAGTTTGCTCCTTATCAATAAACCCGTAAGACTTAACAACAATAAGTGTGCTATCTAAATCAAAATTCATTACAACTTTTTGTTTAAACTTACTTCCATCTCCCCAATTGCCTTCTGCAATCCACATTTTGTTTACAAGGTTAGAAAACGCTTTAAGTTCTTTTTTTTGACTAAAACCAAAGACCGAAATAAATAAAAAAACATATATAAGTTTGCTTCTCATGGTTTACTTTGCTTTTGTCAATGCCATTTTAACCGCTAAACCGGTAAGTACAGATGCCATAAACCATTTTTGAATTCTAAGCCAAATTGGTTTCTTAGAAAACCAACTTGCCATTTTCGCAGCTGATAGCACTATTAATAAATTAACCGAAAAACTAATGATTACCTGAACAATTCCAAGTTGAAAACTTTGACCAAGTATGGAACCGTATTCTGGCTTTATAAATTGAGGAAAAAAAGAAAGATAAAACACTGCCATTTTTGGGTTTAAAACATTGGTTAACAACCCAATATTAAAAAGTTTTAAAGGCCTATCTGACTTTAAATCTTGATTCGCATCAAATATTTTGTCTTTGGACTTCACAGTGCTGTATGCTAAATAAAGTAAGTAACCTACACCCAAAAATTTAACAACAATAAATGCGTAAGGTACAGCGAAAAATATTGCGGTAAGTCCAAAAGAAACCATTAAAATATGAAACAAAAAACCACACATTACCCCAAATAAAGAAATGACCCCCGCTTTTTTACCTTGTGATAACGACCGGGATATTAAATATATCATATTAGGTCCAGGCGAAATAACCATAATCAATGATGCTAGTGCAAATAATAGTAAATCGTTAACAGGTATCATATTTATTTTTTTAGTTCCATATTTTTATTCCTACACAACTAATTTAATGAATACGAATTGAATAGAAAATCTGTTCAGATTTTTGTTAGTAAACTTAACATACCATAAGCGTTTTATTTTCTTTCGCGTTAACTTTTTACTATGTCAAAAAAGTAGAGATATTATTCCTGAAATTCTCTCCAATGGGGATTTCAATTTCACCAATTTCAATATCGTTTTTAGTATACGCAGTAATTTTATTTTTGTTGATAATATAGGAACGATGCACTCTTATAAAACGATTGTCTAACTTTTCTTTAAATGACGAAATACTATGTTTAGTAATATGATTCTCTCCTTCTAAATGAATTTTAATATAATCTTTTAAGCTTTCAATGTATAGAATAGACCCTAACTGTACTTTTACTTGCTTTCTATCTTTTCTTATGTAAATAAAAGTATCGTTACCAATATCATTGGGAGTTGTAACAGGAATCGATACGGAACCCCCATACAAAGCTCTAAACTTTTCAATGGCGTTAAAAAAACGTTGAAATGTAATAGGTTTTAAAATGTAATCCACGGCATTGAGTTCAAATCCTTCAATAGCATAATCTCTATACGCTGTTGTAAAAACAACTCTTGGTTTGTGTATTAAATTTTTAAAGAAATCCGTTCCTTTTAACACAGGCATTTCGATATCTAAAAACAACAAATCTATAGGTTCTCTTTGTAAAATAACACTAGCTTCAAGAGCGCTAGAACAAGATGCAATTAATTGAAAATCCTCTAACCGAGACAAATGAGTTTTAATGAGTCCTCTTGCCAATTCCTCATCATCAATTATTAAACATTTATACATCATTTGTTGCTAATTTTAAATGTAAAATAAAACACTCCTCATCTTCTTTAATATCTAAAGAATGGTTTTCGTTGTATAATAATTCTAATTGTTTTTTAACATTGGCAAGGCCTATGTTTTCTTTGTTTTTAGAAACTCTATTTTTTGCAATTGAATTTGTAATATCAAAATAAATATAGTCCTCTTTTAAAGCTATCCGAATATGTATATAAGCCTCTTTTAACTCTTGAGAAACTCCATGTTTAAATGCGTTTTCTATAAAAGTCAAAAGAATTAAAGGCGCTATTTTTACATCGTCTTTCACATTTTTAGTAAACTCAATAACCACACGTTTACCGTAACGTATTTTTTCTAAAGCCAGATAATTCTCTATTAATTCAATTTCCTTTTGCAGTGCCACATATTTATCATTACACCCATATAACATATAGTCCAGCATTTCGGAAAGTTTAGTAATTACCTCAGGGGCTTCATCCGATTTATTTATGGTTAAAGCATATAAATTATTAAGCGTATTAAATAAAAAATGAGGATTTAATTGATGTTTTAATGTAGCAAGTTCGGCAGATTTTTTTTGTTCATTTAGTTGTAAATATGCTTGCTGATCTTTAAAGTTTTTGGCAATCACTAATAATGTTGTCGGTGTGAGAAACTTAACGGATTTACTTGCAAAAATCTGAATATTAAAAATATGATTCCAAAATTCCTTTTTGGAATCATATACCGCAAGCTCATCACCTTCAAAATATTTTGGTTGATAATAAAATTCTTTAATGCATACAAAAAATATAAACGTAACCACTAGCAACAGCAGCAAACCAATCGAAAATTGAACATATCGTTTAGAGATTAAATAATTTGGTATTAAAAAGCGAAGGCAACTATAGGCGGTAATAATTTGTATAAAAACCAAAATAACATTGGCTTCAATCGCTTTTTTGTAGCTGCCAAAATATTCAATCTCTATCGTAATAATAAAATAAACCAACACTGCAATCCAAAACATTAAATGTCTAGCAAATTGAATGCTAAAAAATGTTGGTATGCCTTTTAAACCGCTCATGCACGCTCTAAAATACAATATAAATACTCTTGCGAGCTTTTAATAGCCGAAATAAGGAATGCGGATGCTATAAATACCATTACCATAGACAAAGCTATTTTTCTGCTATAAATAATACTCTACATATAAAAGTTGGGAATTGGTCTACTATTCATAAAAGCAATGCATGGTTCAAATACTTTTAACAAACATAAAATTTAACTTAAGAATTCATAGATGAGAGGATTTGTTTTTGTTTTAATCTCTTTTTTTACAATTTATTGTACCAATGCTCAGACCAATAAAATAGTTTTTAATAGTAGTGATATCAAATTAGATGGAGAACTTAACGAACCTATTTGGAATCAGCTTAAGACTCAGGGCAATTTTTTTAACTATATTCCTAATAACGGAGAATTAGCCTCTAACAACACGGAGGTAAAAGTATTTCATAACGGCAAAAACCTTTACATAAGTGCAGTATATCATGACACCACTTCCAAAGCTCAAATAGGATCTTTAAAACGAGATGATATTAGAAACTCGGGAGGTAGTAGCGATTCTTTTGCTATAAGTATAGATACCTATAACCAACAACAATTGGGGTATTTTTTTATAGTAAATATGGGAGGAGCATTAATAGATGCATTGATTGCTAGAAGAGATGATGCTTATTACATAAACACCAGTTGGAATACCGTATGGAATGCTAAAACGTCGATTAAAGGGAATTTAAAAATCTTTGAAATAGAAATTCCATTAAAGGCGCTAGGTTACAAAGCAGAGAATCCAAATTGGGGGCTTTTGTGTATCATGAGAAATATAAAAATTAATGAATGGACCACAAATACAAATATAGATCGTAATTATAGGCAATTTGATTTGCGATTTTCAAAAGCTTTTGAGGTTGAAAATCTAGCCGAGAATAAATCTTCTAGATTTGCAGTAATACCATCCATAACAGTAAATCACCAAGAAGACATTGTAAATAAAACAAAAAACACCAATATAAAACCTAGTATGGATGTTCAGTACAATTTGAGTTCTTCCTTAAAATTAGACGTCACAATAAACCCCGATTTTTCACAGATAGATGTTGACCAACAGGTAACTAATTTGAGTCGTTTTTCTATATTTTTTCCTGAACGTCGCAATTTCTTTTTAGAAAATAGCGATTTATTCACAGGCTTAGGAGTTAATGATGTTAATCCTTTTTATTCCAGACAAATAGGTGCAGAAAGCGAAATATCTTTCGGAGTTAAACTATCGGGGAATATTGGAAAAAAAACACGGTTAGGAGTCCTTAATGTAGCTACTAAAGCAAAAGACATTAATCCTGCGCAAAATTATGGAGCTTTAGTGCTACAGCAACAATTTTCTGATACTTTTACCGCAACATCGTTTTTAATCAACAGACAAGAAACAGATGGCTTTTCTTTTTTAGATGATTATAACAGAGTAAGCGGACTTAACTTAAACTATCAATCGAAAAATAATAAATGGGCAGGACTTGCAAATTATGCTAAAAGTTCTACCAGCAATATCTCAGGAGATAATAATTTTTACAATTTAGGCCTTTGGTACAATACCATTAACGTGGCTTTAGGTGCTTCTATAAAAAAAGTAGAAAGCAATTATATTACTGATGTTGGTTTTGTGCCCCGTTTGTATAATTACGATGCAGTTAATGAAAATACTATTCGGGAGGGATATACTCAAACCAGTGGTAGTTTTAGTTTAACTAAATTCTATAAAGATTCTAAAATCATTGATAATCATAAGTACCTTAATATATCTAACAACACATTTTGGGATGAACAAGGAGTTATTTTACAATCCTCGAGCACTCTAAATAATGATTTGCTATTCAAAAATATGTCTTCTATTTACGGAAGAATAAGTCACCATTATGTAAATCTAAAATATGGATTTGACCCATTACAAACGGGAAACTATATTGCTCCAGATATTTATAATTACTACATCGCTAGTGGTGGATATAGTTCCAACACTAGCAAAAAAGCCCAATATGGTGGAGACTTTCAATTTGGCGGTTACTATGGTGGACATAGAAATCGTTTAAGTGCTAACCTTCAATACAGATTAATGCCATTAGCACGTTTACAAATTCGCTACGAAAGAAATGGAATAGATTTAAACGAATTAGGAAGTGATACATTTCATTTGGCGCGGTTTAGCGGGGAAATTTTCTTTTCAAACCGACTAAACTGGACCACCTACATACAATATAATACACAATTTGACAATTTTAATATAAATAGTCGCCTACAATGGGAATATAAACCCTTATCCTATATCTATTTAGTAGTTTCTGATAATTATAATCAGGATATTATTCATGAAAATTGGGGAGTTGCCTTTAAAATGAATTTTAGACTAGATTTATAAAAAATTAATATTTGTAACCTAAAAAAACAGTTAGCATTAGGCAAAGATGCAAAACATGATGATGACAGCTATCATGGCGTTACAAGGCATAATTTTTTAAAACAAAATCTTCTCTAAACCCCAAGTTTAGATACATTTTTTTTCCTAAATCAGAAGCTTGCAACGTTACATACTCACTTTTATCTTTTATGGCTTCATTAAGTACTAATCGCATCAATAAATCAGCATATCCCATCCTTCGATATTCTGGAATTATTCCAACTGCATGAATACCTGTTACATTCTCTGTTTGGTAAATTATTGCCGTTCCAATAGCTTTATCTTTGAAATAAGCTATGTGGTATTTAACTTTCTTATAGGTGTTAGCTACAATCTTAGGATGTATTTCATATCCAAACGACGCCGTAAATAACTCACTCCAAAGTTCCCCTTTTTCGATATTAGTAACTAAGTTTAATTTTATTTTTTTAGACGTTTCAAATTGCTCGGTAAGTTTAAGAGACATTCCCACTTGTTCAAATTGCTTTACAAACCCGTGTTGTTCAAATATTTTACTGGAATTACTCCCATAGATATCCCAATAAGCAATAACAAGGTTTTTATACTGCGAAAACACTTTATTTTTAGCTGATAACATTTTTTCTTGGGTTACATCTCCATTAAACCATAACCTATTGGGCCATTTTAAATTTCCATTTGCTATATAATTGTATTGCGAAGTACTATGAAACTCGCTTACAGTTTTCCATAACTCGGTCAGGTTTTTTATGTTTAATTGTATTGTGTTTGCACTCATACTTATTTCCAATTAATTAAAAATATTCCAGTTATCATTGCAGCCAATCCCAATGTTCTTTGCATGGTAATAGGCTCGGTGGGTAAATTAAGCCATCCAAAATGTCCGGCTACAACTGCAAAAAACAACTGGCCACACAGTCCATAGGAAATCATAGTTGAAACCCCCAATTTTGGTATCGTAAAATAATACAAGCTTATGCCTATAACGCTAAACAATCCACCTGTAAACCATAAATAAATTGGAATGCTTTTAACTAAACTTAAGCTTGGTGGCGTTTTTAAACTTAATGCCACAATTACTAATGCAAAAAAACTACTACATGTAAAGGCTACCATAGATGCTAGTAGTGGGTTTTTAAGTAGAACGCCCAAATGCGCGTTTAAGCCTCCTTGCATAGCTAAAAACACTCCACCTATAAATGCCAAGAGCAATAAAGTATACTGATTCATATATTGATAAAAGGTTAATTTCTATTTACACTTCAAAAATAAATAGAGAAAAACTACCATGCCTTTACATATGTTGATTCAGGTGTTTTTATTAAGCTTTTTTCGAATTCTACTTAATTGAGTTGGTGTAATTCCTAAATGGGAAGCTATATGAAGCTGCTGAATTCTACTGTCTATATTTGGATGCTGTAACAATAATTTACGATACCTTTCAGTAGCATTTTCCATTACTAAAGAAACCTCTCGCTGCTCTTTTTCTATAATCCAATTCTTTTCTAAATACGCAATATAGAAGTTTTTTAAATCCATACGCTCATCTATAAAATGTCTATACTTTTTATACTCTAAACAAATTAAAGTGGTGTCTTCCAAAGCTTCTAAGGTAAAGTCAGACGGTTTTGATAATAGAAATGAAACTGTAGAACCAGCAAAGTTATCTTCTAAAAATATATTTTTGGAATAACTATTTCCGTTGTAATCTATAACATATGCTCTTAGGGCTCCTTTACAAACAAAATATATATTTTTAGCTATCCGACCATTTCGCAATAAAACATTGTCTTTCTTAAGCTGCTTAAAGCTAATTAACGATTTAATATGTGTCCAAGATTCGTTAGAAATTGGTGCATAACTATTCATTTTATCTCTAAGCCCTTTAATATATTTCTCTTCCTCCAAACAAAAAAAATTAAAATTCTAAATCTTTAACGTAGATCAAATTAGATTGTAATTTAGGTATTTTTTAAGTTGTTGTTTTTGTTATCCATTTTTCAACTTCCAGAGCTTTATATGACTTTATTTGAGCTAATAAAACATCAATATCGTCACTAATTAATATCATATTTCTATTTACTTCTTTTAAAAAGCCCTCATCCACCATTTTATCTAAATGATTGATTAATGAATCATAAAAACCATTAGTGTTTAACACTCCAATTGGTTTTTTATGTAATCCCAACTGCCCCCAATTGAGCATTTCAAAAACCTCTTCGAGTGTACCAAAACCACCTGGTAATGCAATTACACCATCACAGAGCTCATTCATTTTTGTTTTACGTTCATGCATTGTATCTACAAGAATTAGTTCGGTAAGGTTTTTATGCGCTATTTCTTTAGATTCCAGAAAATTAGGTAAAACTCCAATAACTTTACCTTGTTTAGACAATGCTCCATTTGCAACAGCTCCCATTAACCCAACATTGGCTCCTCCGTATACCAATTCTATTTTTTCTTGTGCTAGTTTTTGACCAAGAAGCTCAGCATGCTTTTCGTAATATTTATTTGTTCCAAAACTTGAACCACAAAAAACGGTTATTCTTTTCATTAGTAATCTTCTTTATGATGGATAATCTTTTTTATCTTTTAAAAACACGTTATTTAACTAAATATCTTTGGTAGACGTTTCAGATACGTAATTTTCATTAAACCATGCCATAGGTATATCTGCCTCAACACCATTGACTCGTTTTTCAAATCGGCCTTCAATTTTAAAACCAAGTTTTTCGTAAAATCTTATGGCCTTTTCATTGCTTTCCCTTGCAATTAACTCCACTCTTAAAATATCTGTTCTACTGGTTTCTATAATGTTAAATAACGAAGTAAATAGTAATTTCCCCAGTCCTTTATTTTGGTATTCATTATCTACAACTACAGTAAGTTCCGTTAATATATGCCTAAAAATTTTAGGAACTAATTTATAACAATGTATTTCACCAATTATACGGTTGGCAGAAGGGTCATCTATAACTAAACAAATTCCGCTATTATCTGATTTTTCAAGATTATTCTTAATGTATTCTTCGGTGACTTCTTCAGCTGTTCTAGCAATTCCACCAGCGTTTTTCGCAACTTTTTTATACAGGTCTAATATTTTAGGTTGATCCACTAATGTAGCAAGTCTTATTTTATAATCTGTTTGAGAAATATTTGTTTTATGCATAATAATTCTATTAATAATCAAATCTAAAAAAATTGCGTCAGTATAACTTTTTTATAAATAAATCTTAAAATTATATTTTTATTTGGAACAATCGTTCTAATATAATTATATTTGAAAACAGAACGAACGTTCTAATATAATTAACATAATAAAAAATATAAAATGAGTAATTTAAACGGTAAAGTAGCTGTTGTAACAGGAGGAAATAGCGGTATTGGTTATGCCTCAGCACAAGAACTAAAAAATAAGGGTGCTACAGTAGTAATTACAGGACGTAATTCTGAAAGAGTTAACGCCGCAGCGCAAGAATTAGGTGTTAAAGGAATTGTCGCTGATGTTAAAAACGTTTCAGCAATAGATGATTTGGTATCGCAAGTTAAAACCGAATTGGGTAAAGTTGATGTATTATTTGTGAATGCAGGTATTTTTCAACCAGCTCCAGTAGGTCAAATAAGTGAAGAAATGTTTGACCATCAAATGGGTATTAATTTTAAAGGAGCTTTATTTACGACTGAAAAGTTTTTGCCGATTTTAAACGACGGAGCTTCTATCATAAATTTATCTTCGGTAAATGCCTATACGGGTATGCCAAACACTGCAGTTTATGCAGCATCTAAAGCAGCGTTAAATTCATACACTCGCACCGCTGCAACCGAACTAGCACCTCGTAAAATTCGAATTAACTCTGTAAATCCAGGTCCTGTTTATACTCCAATTTTTGGTAAAACCGGAATGGAGGAAGAACAACTGAACGGATTTGCTGAAGCCATGCAAAATCGTATTCCTTTAAAAAGATTTGGTCAGCCAGAAGACATTGCTAAACTAGTGTCCTTTTTAGCGTCTGATGATGCTTCTTTTATTACGGGTAGCGAATATAATATTGACGGTGGTATTAATATTAATCCACTTCTAGGGTAATTTTTTTAGGTTATGTTTTGGAATGAAAATTCCAATAAATTACTTTTGTAGAAGCGCTGGGTTGGCGCTTCTACTTTTTTTCTATGCCAAGAGTTAAATTATTTGATGAAAAAATGGTGCTTTCCAAAGCAATGAATTTGTTTTGGAAACAGGGTTATGCAGCCACTTCTGTTCAAGATTTGGTAAATCATTTAGGCATTAACCGTGCCAGCTTGTATGATACTTTTGGTGATAAAGAACAACTCTTTAAGAAGTCTTTTGACCTATATAGAAAGCAAAATTTAGCATGGTTGAGTACGTTTTTTCAAAATCATCCGAATGTAAAAAATGGTTTTTCTAAACTTTTTGATGTTGCTATAAAAGAAGCAGTAAATGATAAAGACCGTAAAGGTTGTTTTGTTGTAAATACTACAACTGAACTTGTTCCGAATGATGAAAATCTTTTACTAGTTTTAGAACAAAATAAACAAGATTTTGAAAACTTATTTTACGAGTACTTAAAAAAAGGAAAGGAAAACAACCAATTAAAAACCAACAACGACTTAAAATCTCTCGCCTCTCTTTTTTATACCCTGTATAATGGAATTAGAGTGGTATCTAAAATTAAACCCAATAAAAAAAAACTAACCAACTCTATTGAGGTTGCTTTGTCTTTATTAGATTAAAGTAAAAAGAAAATTAATTATTGAAAATCAAAGGTTTCCTTTATAGCCTTAGAGGAAAGTAGTTTTTTTATAGATGCTAATTTATCCGGACTTTGTAAAAAGGGGTGTTCTTGAAATAATTTTTGATATTCCGAAATAACCTCTCCCTTATACTGCTCCAATTTTTTATCAATAACACCATTAATATGTGTAATTGTATTTTTTTGAAAGTGTAAGTTTATAGGGTCCACATAACCCATTTTTATAAAACCTGCAGTTTTTCTCACACAACGACATGGATTACTTTTATTAATAAGACCGCATTTGTTGTTCATAAAACTGTAAAGCTGCTTTTTTGCTCTATGAAGCTTAATTCGAAAGTTTTCTTTAGAAATTTCCATAATCTCAGCACCAATAGTATCCGTAAATTCAAACAACTCGCCCATAATAAATATTAATCGTTGTTCCCTATCAAGACATAACAACATCCCCTTCATACAGCTAATTTTAGCCTCTTCAACCAAAGCTTTTTTTTCGGTTTCGTGCGAATAGTTTGAGAGCGATTCATCTGGCAGTTGATCTAATCCTTCTCCAAAGGCTTCAAATGTAAGAGGAATGGTTTCATTTTTTCCTCTTTTCGTATTTAAAAAGTGATTTTTAACAATACGATAAACCCAGGTTTTAAAGTTACTTTTTTGCTTAAACGAATCCAGTTTAGTCACCACTTTTATTAAAACCTCTTGAGTTAAATCAGCAGCTTCATTACTGTCTCCAACAAAAGTTAAAGCAATATTATAAATCCAATCTTGATGTTTTTTTACTAGACTTTCTAAAGCTTTCTTATTTCCTGCGAGAGATTGCCCTATTAAAATAGCATCGGTGGCCGAAACATTTATCTGTTCTTTCTTCATTTTATATTTTAAATATATGACAATTTACCTTTCCCAAGAAAGGCAAATTGCCACAAAACCAAGCCTTTACTTATTCAGTAAAAATTGTCCATGAGGATTATCTATAATCATAAGCCATTCTCCATTTTCTTGCTTTCGTAAAACTGCTAATGACAACCCACTTTCTTTAATTTTAGTACCATCTGGAGCTTCTCCTGTCATTTCCCAGGGATTAATATGTATTGCTATATCTCCTTTAATAAATACTTCGTGTTCTCCATACGTAAATATTGGATTAACCTTAGTCATTTCTGTAAACATTTTCTTCAAAACATTGGCATCAGATATTGGCGACTCAGGTTCAAAAACTATTACTGCATTAGGCTCATAACAAGACATTATCTTTTCAACATCGTTATAGCTAAAAGCTGTTGTCATTTTTTCAATTGTCCTTACTACACTTTGTTCTTCCATTGTCGTCTTTTTGGATTGCGCGTTAATAATTGAGGTAGCAAAAAATAGTGCCACCAGTACCCATTTAATTTGTGTTTTTTTAATCATAAAGCTTAATTTATATTACTTATACTTGCTTTATAACTTAGACACATTCAAAAGATGACCGTTACAGTAATTCTAAATTTATATGCTAAAAATTTAGGTTAGAATTAAAAAAGGTGGGTAGACTAATGTGGGCAAATAGTAATTATATGAGTTGATATTACTAGAAAAATAATATTAAAAAGGAGCGTTTTACTCTTTAATATACTTATAACTACATCCTTCGGTGCAAATTGGTCCACTGGTGGGAGTGGCAATAAAGGAATCCGATTCAAACTTTAATGTATACGTTATATACCCTTTTTTATTTTCAAAATTAGATTCAAATCCATCACATTTATACTCCAAAAACAATGTGCTTTCATCAATAAAAAAAACACCCGTTGTGCATTCTGAATATTTGCTTGAGCTAAAAGTTCCATCATCAAAAAATTCATATTCATCACCATCAGTAGCAGTTACCCAATGTTTACCTCCTCCTGCGCTTACAAAAGATTCAGATAATTTCCATTTTCCAATTAAATCAGATTTTTTTATTTTTTCTTGGCCTTCTAAACCATAAAAACTAAAAACCATTATTAAGGTGTAAACTAAACTTCTCATTGTGTTATTTCTTTTTTAATGAATACTGATAATATTTATTAGATAGGTTATCGTTTACTTCTCTCTTCCGGTAACAAATCATTTTTAAAAGGGTTTTTTGTAAACGGAAATACTAATTGTTTAACAAAGCCTTTGGGAAATGATGCATCAACTAACCCTGTTCCTTTTGGCCATTTATTTCCGGGAAGATAATAGGTTCCAAAAATTTTATCAATAAAAGGAAATACCACAGCAAAATTATTGCCATAATGCTCTGGTTCTTCACAATGATGCCAATGGTGGTATTGGGGTGTAGTTATGATATACTTTAAGAAGCCAAAATTAATTCTAGTATTCGCATGAATTAACACTGCATGAACGGCAATAAATAAAATATATACATTAAATGTTAATGTAGAAAAACCAAGTACATAAAGTGGAATATACGTAATGCTTCGGGTAAAAAATATATCTATAAAATGGGTTCTTGAACCTGCCAACCAATCCATATTTTCGGTTGAATGATGTATAGAATGAAACCTCCATAAATAATGATGCGAATGAAAAAACCTATGTGCCCAATACTGAAATACATCTGTAATTAATAACGCTATGAATAACTCCACCACAAAAGGTAGTTCTGAAACCCAAATATGAACTTGTTCTAAATTAAGCCAACCAAAAAAAGCAACGGCGGGCTTTTTCGTTATTACCCCAAATAATTGAATTGCCAAATGACTTATTCCAAAATAGATTAAATCTGTTCTCCATTCCTCATGAAATTTAGATTGTAACTTATTTTTTGGAAAAGCAAGTTCTATAGGTACAAATAGCAAAGCCATTATAAGTAAATCTAGAATAAGCCAATCTAAACCAACACTCCAATCTATTTTTTCTACTGCTCTACCTTCTACAGAGAACCCTCCAAATACTATGGCTAAAACTCCTAAACAAATTCCGATTGTCGCATTTTTTTTATTCTTGTTTAGTAATATGCTTATTAGGGCAAAAAGAAAAGTGGCTATAATACCCCCTAACATAAGGTTTTCAACCATATTTGCGGAATATACCTCACGAAATTCAGGTGTTGTTAATTGTTCAGGAAACATAAAGCACAGAATTCCTACCAACGATAATGAACCAAGAAATATTGAGATAGCTCCACTAATTCTGCCCTCTCCTACCCGCATTCGTTTTTTTTGACCATCCATTTGCTCTACGTTGTTTACAATTAAAATTATAAACGACTAATCTAACGTTTTGTTGCAGCTAAAATTCTGAAGTAATATTTTAAATCTATACTTGCAAATTATCATGAAAATGATAAGGGAAAATTAAAAAACATGAATTAACTAAATAAAACGGAAGTGTTAGCACTGGAAATTAGGTGAAATTTCATCTGTTTTAATACAAAGCTTTGTGCTCTATTAATTTTTTTGAATGTTTTATTTGTTGTTCCAATTCCACAGTCCAAAATTCACGGATTTATCTATTTTTAACCCATTTCTTGAAGTAGTTATCAAAATCTGTCCCCGATGGTGAGATTCATGTGCAATCATTTGAGAAAAAAAAGCAATCGGGTGTGGATTATAACCTTTAACAACATCTTTTTCCAATATCACTGATAAGGTTTCCTTCATTTTCTTCGAAGACCTATACAATGCTTCCTCCAGTTGTTGCTTGTCTTTTGCATATTTCGTATCTAACTTCAAATCAACTTTTTCGCCCACTTTTCCAATCCAATATGAACGAATATTATTTATATGTAAAAATTGCTCTCCTATACTACGCCCCTTTCCTCCAAGTTTTTCTGATAACCATTCTTTTTCAATGCTATTAAGCAAGTATATAGTAACGTTATTGTTTAAATCCCAAGAATGAATTAAATCTGTCTTAGTACTCATAGAATTTAATTTTATTTGAAAAAACCTATTATCTGTTTTAATTTCCCTTCGTTATACATTGCAAAGTCGGTACCCTTACTTACGACTTGGTTTTGAGCGTTAAGCATATTCCAATTTACCAGACTTCTATTATTATGAAATTGAAAATCAGTAATAGTAAAATAAGCTCCTTTATATTTTTCTTGAAATTGAAACATATAATCTGATAGTTGTTCACAACCATTTAATACAATATTTGGATCTCGATACTCAAAATCTTCAGTCATTATTTTGCGTAACTCCTCAATTCTATTAATAGAATTATCATTGCTCCAACTTTCGCTATATGTTTCCCATATTTGATTATTTCTTTCCATTATTTAGTTTTTAGTGAATATAAAAATGCTTTCATTGTGCTAAAGCCGGAAGTCTTTGTACTCTTTGATGTGGTTAACACTCCAAAAAAAGTGGTGTGAATTATTTTAGTTAATAATTTTGAGTCTAACGTATTTATTAGGTCTGAATTTTCCTGTGCCGCCTTTACCGTTGGCTCTATTACATTTAAAAATTTATTGAATTGATTAGAGGTTGTTGAAGCAATAACCATATTTAGCGCCCCCATTTCAGACATCGTATTATTCACATAACAACCTATATGATGATTTTCTGTTTGGGCATCTAGCATTTCTTCGTACAAGGCTAATAACCTATCAAATGCATTTAATTCATTATGTTCTAACTTTTTTTGAAGATAATCTGTTATAAAGCTACCATAGTTTTCAATGGTCGTTAGTAAAAATGATTCTTTGTTTTTAAATGAATTATAAAAGGCTCCTTTTGTCATTCCAGTTTCCCGACAAATTTCATCTACTCCCAAATTATGATACCCTTTCTTCCAAAAAAGTTCCATTCCCTTTTTAACAACTTCCTCCCTATTATGTTTATAATTCATACAGCAAATGTAATCAAACAGACCGTTCTGTACAAATCAAATTTATTTATCATTAATCCAATCACCACATTACCTACACGTAACGACAATACACATAGAAATCTACAATATAAATAGTTATTATATAAAATCTGATTATTGAGGAAAAGCATCTAACCATCCCATATTATACCATTATGTTGTCTAAATGTTTCAAGTATTTGTCAAAATATTTTTTTACTTGCGCCCGATTCAAAGACCCTCCGTGCCCCAAATAATACCTCTCGCCCTTCTCCAATAATACTTTATCAAAACTCTTTTTAAGTTCATGTAAGTTATCGTGAAAAGGAGGATGTTTTACTCGCGAATGAAATAAGACACCTCCTAATAAAATGCCCGAGGCCATCATATCCATAATTATGGATTCTCCATTATCCAAAATAATAGAGATTGAACCTGGAGTATGCCCTGGAGTGTGAATTACTTTTCCTTGCACTCCCCAGTCTGATAAATCGTAAACCTGGTCACCTTTTAAAAGGATATCTGGGGTAAACGGAACTGTATTTTGATTTTTTATTATTTGTTTAAATAACCACCAATGCGATTTATTTAGCTTCATTGTGGAAACGTCTGCTCTCCCAGCAATAAAAGAATTTTGATCCAATTCATGAGCAAGAATAGGTGCTTTAAGTGTTTCTTTTAATTTAGCTGCACTTCCAAAATGGTCTATATGAGAATGTGTAACTATTATTAACCCAATATCTCTATAGTTAATGTTATGTTGAGCTAATTGTTTTAGAATTTTTTTTTCACTGTTTGGAACTCCAGTATCTACTAAAATATGTTTATGAGTACCTTTAATTAAGAAACAATTTATTAATCCTCTTGACCAGATTGAAATTGGTATTACGCTGTTCATACTTTCATTTTTTTTTCAAAAGTATGGAGGTATAAAACCAATAAAAATCACATTTGTTACTTAATAGATTTTCGAATTCTACTTAAAGATTGCGGTTGAATTCCTAGATAAGAAGCTAAATGTTTTACTGCTGTATTTAAAGCTATTTGCGGTTGTGTATTTAATAGTTTTTCGTATCTGTTTGATGCAGATAATTTTTGAAGAGAATATGCTCTTTCTGAAATTCTCATAATTTGGTCTTCGTACACGCTTTTACAAAATATTGACCAATTTGACACTTCGTTGTGCAAACGCTGATATTCATCTTTTGAAATTCTTAACAATGTACAATCAGAAGTACATTGAATATTTTCTTTCGAGAAATCATTATTAAGAAAACTTTCAAAAGAAGTCACAAAATCTTTAGTTGTATAAATTTGCGTTGTAATTTCGTTTCCCTCATCAATTAGAAAGCATCTAACAAATCCATCAATTATAAAGTATAGATATAAAGACTTGTCACCTTCATTGACCAAATATTCATTTTTTACGTTTGGTTATAATTTGAAAATAAGAGGTTAATATTTTAATGTCATCATCAGAGATATTAACCTTTTCCTTTATGGTATCTATTAGAATAGTTTTCATTCAAGACGGTTTTCTTTATTTTCCTTTTTAAGCGCTTCTATTCTGCTTTTTTTAGCTTCAGAAATTTCTCCTGTTTCGGCAAACACAGTTAAATCCTCAATGCCGTTATTAACATTTTTAAAAATACTTTTTTTCATTAACCCACCAAGTAAAAACCCCATAAATCTTTTAAGGTGCATTGTATTATTCATTTGGATAGCCGACTGTTTCGGACCAATTTCAATCACCTTCCAATGCGTATCTACATACAAAATAAAGCTAGGTCTTTTTGTTGAAATAAAAGTTATTTCGTGAGTTTTTTCACTGTAAGAAGTTATTTTTTCATACGAATCATGGTGCCCTTTTGCATTTACCTTACAAACCCTTTCACTGCAGATAACCCCTTCAAATTCTGGCTCTCCTGAAATTGTGGCAGAATCAATAAGTGTACTCCATTTTTCAACGGCTTTTGGATCCTTAATGATTTTCCATAGTTCATCCGCTGACACATTAATAACCTCACTTGTTTTACTAATTTTAATTTCCTTGTACTGTTGTTTTTTTTGCGCCATAACTATTGTGCTAAATGTCGTTAACATTATTCCTGTTATGAAAAATGTTTTAAACCTATTTACCTTCATTATTTTTAGATTAGACTAACACAAAAATAACGGGCGTTAATAGCACAAATTTGCCTGAGAAGTTTTATTTTTTGTCTAAGAAGTTTTGTCTATACTTAGTTGGCGACATACCGTATTTGGTTTTAAAAACCCTAGACATATGCGCAAGCGTTTTGAATCTACAATCGTACGCAATGTTGCTAATTGAACTATCTGTTGTAATTAATGATTTAGCTACAAGCTCTATTCGCCGTGCAATAAGATAATTATTTGGTGTGTCGTTATAAATACGGTTAAACTCTTTCTTGAAAGAGGAAAGACTGTGATTTGTTAATTGTGCTAGCTCATTTATACTTAATGAAGAACAGATGTGTGATTTTATTATCTCCTTAAATTTAAAAACCTTTTTTTCATAGAGATTATTCATAATCCCCAAGACGTTCGGAGCATTTTTCGTTTGTAACAACAAAACAATAAGTTCTTTTAATTTAAGTACAAGCAGGTCTTCTGAAAGAAAACTTGTATTCTCAAAATATGAAACTAACCCATTGATATACTGATTAATAATCTTGTTAACTTCCAGCTTCGTAGAATTAACAAGCAAAGGATGCTCTTTTGGTGGCATAAGTGGAGTGGATGAATTTTCATATAATTCATCCAGGATATCTTTGTGAAATTTAACTGTTAGCGCGCAATACTTTAAGCTATTACCTACTTTTAATGTTCTAAATGTACTATTACCACATTTGGCAAGAACAGCTTGATTAGTCCTTATATTAATTTCCTCAACTTCAGAGTAACTAATACATTCCCCTTCTAAGACATATACAAATGCAGCTTCATCTTCAGGCATTGGAGTTGGCATATGTACAATATCTTGTATTGTAACCAAATTGAATACAGGTCGACCAAACAGATTAATTGTCTTAACTTCCATAATTGGTCGAAATTTAAGTAAAAAAGACCTTTTAGATTTGTCTTAGAAGTTTTATTATTTGTCTGATGACAATAGCGCTTCCGACTAAAGAAAAAAGGATAGTATTATTTATTACTAGGGTCTAAACTAGGATCAAACTCATAACCATCACCATTCATATAATCCTTAACCATTTGATATTCCTTCCGTACTTTATCTCCATTCTCTATAGATAAGTTACAATCAAAACGAACAAAATGATACTGCGGGTAAAACGCATGCCCTACTCCCCAAGTTAAACCTTGCCCAGGCTGCTCATCAACATCAGTAAACTTTCCTGAACGATAAGCTCCTCCCCCTTTAGGAACGGTTAATCCCTGAATAACAGGATAAAAATTAATTCCGTCTTCTGAGAATAAAATACTATTTCTTTCTGGTCCTTCTGGTAAAGTAGCACATACTCCATTGCGGTATGGCCAAACCATACTTCCGTGCCCGCCAATAAGAACAGGGTTATATTTAGATTTAATATATGGTCCTTCGGGATTATCAGCTATAGCGACCCCTGTTGCTAGTGGCATATCAGCGTGTTTTTTATTAAATTCTCCCGGGGTAATATTAGGCTTCCAAGGTAACCGTCCATCACTTTTATAATATAAATAGTATTGACCTCCTTTAACAAAAAAAGTAGGTTCATGTATAACCTCTCCATCCCAAGCATCTTCTTCAGGGCCAGGTTTTAGTATAGGTGCATCTAGCGCCTTCCATGGACCGTTAGGTGAATCAGCGACAGACATACCAATTACATTAGGCACAAAATCGCCTGATGTTTTAAACAATTTAGACCAGCGCGCATCTTTTATACTTCCTGCTGCTTGATAACACATATAATACTTTCCATTTGCGACCAGGATATCTGGATTAAAAACGCTGCGATGATTGTAGCTCCCTTTTGTACCACGGGGAATTGCAATACCCTGTTCTTTCCATTTGTATCCATCTGTAGAAGTCGCATACCATACTTCACATAGATCCCAATGAAAAGCTCTAGTTGAATCTGTTGCTTCATTTGGGCCAACTACTTTTGAAAAAGAGGGCGGCTTTGAATACCACATATAATAAGTACTATCTACTTTTATAACACTTGAAGGGTAATAACGTTCAACTCCTTCTTCAAAATTAAACCCTTCTAGTTTTACGTATTTAAATTGCGTATTAAACTCATTGTGTTTTTCATAGCGAATTTTACCTTCACGAAAACGTTTGTAAGAGGCACTTTCGTTAGTTTTTAGCTCTTGACTTGATAGAAAATTGATTCCTATGAATAGCAAAATAATACTGATTCCTGTTTTTTTAATGCGTCTTATTATCATAATGTGGTCTGGACTGTATTAAACTCATAATTTTAAAAGCAGCGATTAAATTAACAATAATAGTTGGAAAGCCCAAGTCCAACCATTAAGGCTTGGGTACTATATTTTATGACTCTTGTTAGCTACTGTAATTATTTCAAATTTCTCAGGATGATAGTCCATTCCAATGCGTATTTCTTCGGATTTTTCCTTTCCAATAAGTTTTTCGGTTACATATAGACCCAAATCCAATGACGATGCAACCGCACCTGCAGTTATAATGTTATGGTCTTCAATAATTCTTGCTTCAACAACCTTTTCGCAATATTGTTCCAATAATTTATATGCACTAAAATTGGTGGTTGCGGTTTTGTTATTCAAAAATCCAGCTGCACCAAGTAGCAGACTACCAGTGCATATAGATACTATATAATTGGTGTCTTCTGCGGTTTTCAACCATTCAATAAAATCTATATTATATTGAAGTTCTCTTGTTCCGTATCCCCCTGGTACAACTATCATATCGTAACTCGATAAATTTGGTTTAATTTTATCTACAATAATTTCTAATCCAAAACTATCCTTTATCGTTTTTTTAGTCGCACACAAATCCCAATTCAGGTTTTTCATAAACCCTTTCGTTTTTATATTCTTTATGGGGTCATAAAACCCTATAAAGTCTAAAAGCGTTATGTCATCAAATAGTATGTATGCAATTTTCATTTGTTATAATCTTATCTAACATGGAGAGTTACTATCTAACATAGAGGTTTAAAATTTTTGGGCTTTATGAATGTACAATGACCTTTTATCTAGGTCGAAATACAAATTATTTACGGAGGGTAATTCGTTAAAACAGCTTTTAACTATAAATTCTGCGGATTCATATTTATTTTTTACTTGGTAAATCAGTTCATATACTTATACCTCCTTAAGCTAAACACTTAATTATTTATTTTCCGTCTCTTTTTTTGAATCAATCAATTCAATTAATTTAATCAAAGAGGATTTTACTTCATCAGATTTACTCTTTTTAATTAATAATTTCGCTTTGTTTTTCATTTTACTATAATTTGCTGTTGGATATAATTCTATTAACTCAGAAAAATACTTGTTAATTCCCTCCGCAAGTTTTGTTTTTCCTTCTTCGGAAAAAGCTTTTTCGTTGTTTACCTCGTCCAAATAAATCAGGTAATTCGCAATTAGAGTTCTTACATTTGAGCTAACATTATTTTTAACTCTAGAAGAATTTGGGTCATCAGCACTTTCCTTTATTTGACTATTTCCTAATTTAAAATATTTTTGTTGAAGTCCTAAACCAAAATGCCAAACTGCAAGCATTTCCATATCATATAAATATTGATCTTTTCTGTCTAGTGCGTCATAGATATCATTCATATCCTTCCATTCACTAAAAAATTTTTCTGCGACTTCATTTCTGTGTTTAAGCCCTAATTCATTGTCATCAAGTACAATGTTAAAATTCTGTTGGTCAGTTAGCTTTTCAACAATAATTCTTGTCTGCGGGTCGTTAAAATTTGGAAGCTTTTCATCAGCTTCATAACCAAAATTAAGATCGAGCACCACTTTGTCATAGTCGTTTAAATCCCAATATCGTTTATCAAGAGGAAATTCGTGTTTTTCTGTTTTGCAATTTGTAAGAGTAATGCATATTATAACTAATAGAGTGAGTCTAATTTTTGTCATTAAATTCAATTTTTGGTCTTTTATATTCGGTAAGTAAATTTAGTAAACTATCAACTTTTTTCTCATACTTTTTTTGTTCCTTCAAAACGTAGCTATGAAACGTGTTATAGTCATATTCTCTTTGAAATTTTCTCTCTTCTTTTTTAGCACGTTCAATTATTTCTTCTATTTTATTTTTTTCGAATTGTCTTAGTTTTGAAATTTCTTCCTTTGCTTTTCTAGCAAAAAGTTCTGTTATTTTTATATGATATTTTTCATGAGTCAGAAGCTCATAACTATTTGTGTTTTTTTTGTAAACAAATGAACGAGATGGATGAAAAAGAGATTGAACGGTTACAGAATTATTGTCAAAATCATTTTCTATAGAGGTAACTACATAAGCAAACCTTTCACTTCCATAAAGTGACTTTTTAAAAAACTCTAGACCTCTAAAATTCTCAAACGTTATTTGGTCATATTTGTCAAAAGTTAATGGCTTTTCATAATTCAAAAAATTCACCCGACTTAATACTCCAAATCCAATGATTACAGGTATTATTATTGCAAAACTATATTTCAGAATCTTAATGAATTTTTTTAACGGTACTTTGTTTCCTCTTTTACTTTCTTTTATCACCAAACCTAATTGATAAAAAACCGGTGAAAAGTATACTATAATAATTAGCACTACTATTAAACTATCGCTCATCGGTTTTGGTTAGTCATAATTACCTACTACGTTATTTATAAGAAAGTTAACTGTAATTTAATGATTAAACAATGGTATCTATTAATTATAACTATTGTGGCAATTTTTTTATTCACATAGAATCAATTGTTTCGGTTATTGTTATATATCCAGAAATAGAAGCCAAGAGTATCATAACAAAACTTATAAGCACTCTTTTTTTGTCTTTTGTAATTAATCCCCTAAATAAAGAATATATTCCAACAATCCCTATTAGAGCAAACAATAAAAATTGAATAGGAAGCCATAGAGCACTCATATATTTAGCTTTAAAATTCTAGTTTTTGTCTATTTCAACCACATTTAACGCACTTTTAGTTGTCAAACTTGTGTCTGTAAATCTTATTATTTCGAAATTAAATTAGTTTCTACCTTTTTTTATGGAATAGAATCAATAATTTCTGCGCTATAGAAATAGAATACTATTTGTTCATATAAAGGATTGTTTTGTTCCGCATGACCAAATTCCATTATAGTTAAAGAAATTAAGACCAATGTGCTTTTCATATATTTACTTGCGTGTTTAAGCACCTAATTTAGTAATAAAATAAACCATGTAGGGGGTTAACTAAAATACGAAACACTTCAACAGTAATTATCATATCTTTTTAGTTGTATTAACCACGGCAATTTGGTCTAAATTTCAAAAACCTTCAAGTATAAACATAGTTTCATTTTTACTTTTAGAATGAAGTATAGAAAAAAATGGCTATTTTATTAAGTAAACTCAAAATGTAAGTATTATTATGCAATTTTATTACACCAAACCAAGGTAAATACAAATTAAAGCAATAGTGTCAAAAAAACCGTGAACAGCGACAAGAAACCACAAATCGTATTTACGCAAGTAGAATATCAAAGCAAGTAGCGCTCCTATTACTCCGGTAACAAGTTGCCCTGTAATCCCTTGATAGCTATGCATAAAGCCAAAAAAACAAGCAAATAAAACAATATTAAGCACAATACTGACTTTACTTTCTCCAAAGAATTTTACAAATTGTCGCATAAAATAACCGCGGAAGATAATTTCTTCTCCAAACCCCGCGGTTGCCCAAACTAATAACAATGAAATTAAACAGGCTGGAAGATTTCCTTTCAATTGCTCAAAACTAGAATAATCTATAGGAGTTCCTGTTAATTTTGTAATTAAAGGAACCAATGCAAATACATAAAAAACAAAGAGCCCAAGTGCAACTAATGGAGCAAATACTAGGATATTTTTAAAAGTGAATTTTTCACGTTGAAATCCAAGTGCTGAAAATGGTTTTCCTTTATATTCTACATAATTTGCAATAATGATTAATATAGAAATAACAATATTTTCTATATAACTTAAACGAATTGGTCCAAACCATATAAAGCAGATGATTGCAATGGTACTTAATGGAATTAATGTTTGCCTTAACGTAATTTTGTTCATTGTTTTTTGATTTTAAATTCTAAACGAAATAATGAACAAAATCCCTGAAAGCCTCTTTAAATAAGCATGTTTTTACTGAATGGTCTTAAATTTATAACTGAATAGTCGATAGTTTATTTAAACCAATTCATAAATTCCTTGCGCTTGTAACGACTAATATTGATTTCAGGAATCGAACCGTTTTCACTGGAAGTTTTTAACCGAATACGCAACTTGCCATTTTCAATCTTCTCAATCTGTTCAACTGCATCTTTGTGAAAGATAATTTGCCGATTGGCTCTAAAAAATAACTGATTGTTTATTTTTTCTTCGAGCTCATTTAATGTAAAGTCGGTGCTAATTGCTGTACCGTTATTTTGAACTGTGTATACAATTTTATTTTCGATGTAAAAGCACGCAATATTTTCATACGTAACCTTTGTCATTTTCGCTCCACTTTCAATGGTAATCTCAGCGTCTTTTATAGATAATCTATACAAATCGTATATGTCTTGCGCATACAATAAGCTTATGAGAATAAAACTAAGCAACAAGGTTATTAGCAAACCAATTAATATATAATAAAGCTCGGTCTGTCCACCCGCGATTACATTTAAAATAATATTTAAAGGGATATACATTATTGTAATATACCCTAGAGTAGAAGCCATAAACCATACAATAGTAACAATTTCTAACTTTTTGGAAAAATGCTTTTTCTTGTAAAATTTAAAATTAAGATCTGTTATAATTCCAATGATAATACATAAAGCAATAGACGCGAAAAAACCTTCTAAAGGAAATCTATACGATTCAGTATCTGGAAAACTTTCCCGCGATGCTAAATGATTTACTACCAAAGAGAAAATTGTCAATACAATTAATTTCTGAAACCAATACCCTACAGAGCTGCTGATAAATTTATGCCATGCCGTTTTTACTTCATCTTTGGTTGGTTGTGTAGTGCTCATGAATTAGAAACTCTATTTCTTGTCAGATTCAAAAATAAAGAATAATTTTTCTATAGATTTTTTCGCAAAGAGTATTGCCCGTTAGTGTCTATAATTTATTTTATTAAATCCGATGAAATTGTATAAAAGGAGTACATGATGAGATAAAAAGTCGGTGTAAAAAACATTTGTGTGGATGATGTGCTATAATTAAGAAGGGGTATCCTGTATTAAATTTTACTATCTATAAGATTTTTCAAAATCAAAAATGGTAATGACCCATTTTCCAAAATAATTTGGTGAAATTCCTTTAAGTTTGAACCCCTTTGTTTTTGAAATTTTTCTTTCCATTGCATAAACTTATCTGCACCATATTTGTAGGTAATCACCTGACAAGGCCATCTTTTTATTCTAGCAATTTCTCTTAACCCAATGTTATCCTGTTCTTGAATATGTTGTCGCCAAAATTCCAAAGCTTTTTCATCATTCCAACCATAGTAATTTAATCCGACATCCATCGCTACTCGAACTGATCTAATAATATCCCATTCCCATTTTCCTAATTCATCATACATATCCCGATAAGCTCCAATTTCGTAACCAATTTCTTCGATATAAGCAGCCCATCCTTCCCTGTAACTTGAATATTGAAACATTTTTTGAATGTCAGAACGCTCTAAGTTATTTTCCAGCGTAATCTGATAATGGTGACCTGGCATAGCTTCGTGAATGTAAATCCAACTAATTTGTCTTTTATTAAAAGGTTGGTCAAAAAAATTATAATAGAATGTTTTGTTTCTGTAAAATGCAGGGACTTTCGCCAACTTTTTATTCGTACCACGTTCAATTTTGACGTCAGAAATTAAATCTAAATAGGGAAAGTTTTTTGATAGTTTTTGAGCTACGATTTTTTTTATTTTTTCAAATTCTTTTTGGACAATCGCTACATCTTTATAATAGAAAGAATCATTATTTATATGTTTCTTAAAGGCTAAGCTATCCATTTTTACTCTGGTTTGAACAGTTTTCATTCTCGCTTTTACTCGCTTAATTTCACGCAAACCAAACTCATACATTTTATCTGGAGTTACTTCTAAACCAATCCATCGTCTTAAAAAATAAATGTATAAATCTCTACCTATCGGTAAAGAAAATAAACCAGTATCAGGAATATCTTGAACTTCTAAATCATTCCATCTTTTTTCCTGAACAATTCGAAGCAGATTGATTTTAGTTTCGTACTCAATTAAACTAAAAGCTAATTGGTTATTTTTTGATAACTCTCTGGGGTTTATTTCTTGCAAGCGTATTGCAATTTTTTGAAAAAACATTTCTTGTTGTAAAATAGAATCTTTACTCTTAATGGATTGAAGATTTTCAACATAGGAAAGTTGTAAAGGTCTAAGATTTAGTTTTTCAAATCCTTCTTTAAAATCTTCAGCAATACTTTTAAAATTAACAGAAGAAGGAACCCTGTTATTTTGACAATTACAAAATGTGACTATAAACAAACTAATTAAAAGAAATCTATTTTTCATGGAGCCTTTTTGTAAAAATAGAAATTCAAAAAGTAATGCATTTGTAAAATATTGCACATTTTTATTCTAAAGAAAAGAGGGAGATAATCCAAAATGTTTTTTGAATTGATTTGAAAAAGCAGCTAAATCAGAATACCCTAAATAAAAAGCAATATCAGTTAAGTACATTTCTTGGTCCAAAATCATTTTCTTAGCCTTTTGCATTTTTAAAGATTCTTGCAATTCAAGAGGTGATTGGTTAAAACAATTTTTAAACAACCTAGAAAAATGAAACTTTGAAATCCCAGATATATGTGACAAGTGATCTAATGTGATTTTGTTAGTATAGTTTCTATGAATAAACTCTTTAGAAGTCATTAATTTAGAAATGAGTACGCTTTTTGTTTTGGTTTTCTTAGCAAAAAGATGTAACCTCATTTGCATTTCAAATATCTCATCAGAAAAAAACATCAACTGAGAAGAAATGGAATTAAGAATTGATTGATTATTCGTTTTTTTATCAAGTCCTAGTAATAAGCCTTGTAAAGAATTTACTAAAGGAGAAAAATGAGAGCAATTAAACACTGTTTTAAACAAAATTTCATTTTTATATAAATCCGCTAATTTTTTATCCAAATCAGGATTCAAATCTAAGCAAATACCTTGTGTTAGGTATCCTTTGTTTTCAAAAGTAACCTTGTAGTTTTCATCTTTTTTTAAAAGTAAAAATCGTCCTTTAGCTAAATGAATATTGCCTTCTTTTAAGTGATAGTTTTCTGCTCCTTCGACTACATATTTTAAAGCAAGTCCTTTTGTTTTTCCTTGAAATTGAGATGCGTTATCTGCCTTAGAAAATTTTATCTCCCCTAGTTCCTCTTCATACTTTTTAATGTTTATAGATATTCCCAAACTTATGGTATTCAATGTTTGTCAACGGCTTCGGCTATAGTTAATACCTGAGTTAAAAGCAGCTAACTTTTGATTAGGTATATAAACAAGGCTAATAGTTTTGTTTTTTCATGTTTCAAGCTACCCCGAAGCATCGAAGCTAAAGATTTAGCAGCGATATAAATATACACAAGCTTTTAAATTTAAGCGTAAAATTGACATTAATTCTAGGTTTTGTTGTAGTTAGTTCTTTGGTAATACTTTTTTCATTGAAACTACCTTATTTGTTACTCCGTTTCCTAATTCAACTTCGTATCTTTTTATTTCTATATATCCATTTGCAGAATACAGTTTTTCTCCACTAAGAGTCGCAACTAATTCTAAAGATTTATAACCTTGCAATACTGCTTCTTTCTCGCATTTTTTTAGCAATTCTTTTCCAATACCCATACGCTTGTATTCTGGATGAACAAAAAACGCTCTAATTCTAGCTGGTTCAAAATCTGGTTTCAATTCTATTTTATCTAAGTTTAATGATTCTGATTTTCCAAATAATAATTTTCTTTTACTCCAGCCACCACATCCAATAATTTTTCCTTTTTCATTTTCAACCAACCAATATGTTTTATCAATTATAAGCTGGCTGTCAACGGTCCACGCGTTACCCAAAGCAGCATTTATCTCAGATTTGGTATAAAATGAAGAATTTATTGATTTAGCTGAAATTTCAATTAATTTCTCTAGCTCCTTTATATCATCAAAACTTGCTTTTCTATACTTGAAGTTCATAGTTTGCTTTAATTGCATGCAACGATTTAGCTATGTTTTACAAAGCGTGTTAGCTTCAGGTTTTTATCTTTATTTCATTAGACTTTATTTGAATTAGTTGTCCCAATAATTTTGTATTTTTCACTAATTCAGATTGCCCCATTTCGTCTGCCATTTTAGCAATTTCCAAGTTTAAACTTTCTATCTCTGTCCTTCTATTATTAAGAATATCCATATAAGTAGAAATTAATTGTCCGTCTGACTTTTGACTTATTAAAATTAAGTTTTCTATTATTTCGTCCTTGTCAAGGTTAATACCTTTTATTTTAGATAATGCGACACACTCTTCAATAATTACTTCAGCTAAAGTCTTTGCATTTGTACTGCGGTGAAAAATTCCATTGTCTATTTCCAAAAGAGGGCAAACTGTATTAAATACACAATTTGCGATTACTTTATTCCATACGTATTTACTAATGTTAGCTTCTTCACGGAATTCAAAATTCGGGGTACTAATTTGCTTTATCAAATCGTCAAGATTTTCATTTTTTCCTTCCAAATTTCCAATTGGTGAAGCTGAAACAGTTTTAAAAGTAACCTCGTTTTCACTTGCTACTTGACTGGTTGAAAGTAAAACACAGCGATAAACTTTATCGAAAACTTTAAATGAACGTTCTATATTGAGTCCATTTTGAAGTAATACAATAGCAAAATCGCCCCCTATATTTTTAAGTTTTCTTGCAATTTTATTGTTACCAAATGTTTTAGTAGTGATTAAAACAATTCCATTTATGGAAGACAGATTACTAAATGTTGTGGTAACAATTTTTTCTTTAAAAGTGTAATCCTTTCCAATAACGGTAATGTATTTTTCTGTATCTGGAATATTATCAATACTTCCTCTTATGAGTTTTACCTGTTTGTTTTCTAGTTTTAAAAAAACCGCTAATGCTTTTCCGATGGCTCCAGAGCCAATTATGTATATCTCAGTATTTTTCATTTTTATCAGCTTGTAGTAAGGGCTCGAATAACCATCAGTTACGAGTTAAATTAGCGTTTATTTTCGGTTTAGTAAAGACTTTAGCAATTCCAGGTTGATTCGGGCGAAGTCTCCCGCGGCGTCAAGACACCGTAATTGCGGTTATACTTGTTGTAAAATGTTTTTCTTTCATTTTATTCGGGCAAATTTTCCAGAATAAGAAATCTCGTGCAGATTCACTCGCATTATAAAGTCAATCGTGTCTTTTCTGCAATCGGTAATTTCATAATATAGTTTTCCGTTTGACATTAATGTTTTTTAAAAATCCGTTAAAGAGTCCGTTTGTTTTTCAAGCAATTTAAGTCGAAAAGAATTCTCTCCGAGTTTTTCAATCGTGTATTTCCGATTCGAGTCAGAGTTTATTTCCGTCAAACTTTGTCCATTTATTACAAATTCAAATTTTGGGTAATTTGCAAACTCCTTCTCATAAACAATTTTATATTTTCCGTTTTCAAAATCGCAATTATTATCGGCACATTTAAATCCGAAGCTTATAAAAATCAGTATGCAGATTGTCGTTTTCAAATATTTTACAACGGCTTGGCTAAACTGCATTTTAACGCAGTTTAGGTTTTGTAAGAGCTCGTTTTTTATTTCTGCATAGAATTTTCAACCTAAACCATTTCGTAGCATATACCAAGATGGTTACCCATGAAATTGAAGTTAGGACTCCTTTTAAAACGGTAAATGTACTCGATAAAATCACGATCGTCTCAGATATCTCAATTGATTTTGATATCATTAATATAATACATATGTTTTCTGAATAATCGGATAACATCGCCAGAAATGGAATAATCAAGAATATCGAGGCGAATTTCCTTTTTGACTCCGTTATTTTAATAAGCCGAAATAATATACTACTTAAGAACAAAGCCAGTAGAAAAGGGTAGAGTAGATCTAACAAAGTTAATTGTGGAAAAAGGTAAAGGTCAGCACTTGGATTATTCAAGTTGTTCACAATTGATTTTGCTTCAGAAACCGAATACCCAAAAGGTAGGAGGTCAAATGCCTTAGCCCCAATTTGATTATTGATTACCGGAAAAGTATATATCATCATAATCAGCAAGACAAAGTGACTTGCTACAAATGAGATACATAATGTCTTTACTGAGGAAGTTTTTTGAAAGAATGAATTTAGAATTGACATAATTATTGTTTTGATTAGAAAACAAAGGTTGTCAATTCATATGGCGATTCCATTAACAAATGATAAGCGTTAAGATTGTGTTCTTAATCTACTTAAAGAAATAGTAGTTATTCCTAAATATGAAGCAATATCAGAATGTGGTATGAGGTTTTCAATATTCGGGTAATTCTTTCTTAATAGAAGTAACCGTTCTTTTCCTTTAAGTGAAGCTAAAGCTATTTCTTTCTGGACCTTGGCCATAAGTTCAATTCTTAAGACAGAATTTCCAAAATCTCGAATTTCTAGATCTTCAATCATTAATTTTTCAAACTCTGAAGCATTGAAAGCTGCAATCTCAACATCTGTTAAAGCTTGTATATTAATTACGGATTTACCTTTTTGATTTCTTGTAGTACTTGGTGATATTATCGAATTAGCCATGAAAATAGAAATCGTCACATTTTCTCCTTCGGGTGTGTTTAGAAAACTTTTGCAGATACCATCAATCACAAAATACTCCAGATTATTCTTTTGTCCAACGGTGGTTATTGGCTCTCCTTTTTTTATGTTAGTGTATTCGACTAAATTCTTTATTTTTTCAATTGAATTACTTGAAACAGGCGAAACAGAATGGATAATAGGGCTAATCTTGTCGAACATTGTTTAATTTATAATGACGCACAACTTGTTTGTGTATGGTTAGTTGCGTGTTTCAGCAACTAATTTAGCAAATACAAACCGAATAGAAAATCCGCGAGTCCCAATAGCTATCGGGATTCGTAAGTAGGCTTGTAACAAGCAATTAATTTTATACGTTGTTGTAGCACGTTTTTATTCTAAATTAGTTAATAAAAGTTGTTAATTAAAATTCCAATTACCAAAGAAATTCCGAAAAAACCATAACTTTTTTTAAGTGATATTTTATTCCGAGTTAATTTTATTCCTTGAAATATATTGATTAAACATAGGAATATATTTAAAAACAAAACCCAATCCGGATACATAAAAGCGAATAGAATATCTGTATAATGATATTTGTAATAAAGAGATATCATTTCATAAATCCAGTATACAGACAGTATAATTTGAATTAAGCTTAAAACAACGTTGGTACTCTTTTTCAACATAATTTTTAGTTTAATTTTTGATTTTCCATTTTCGCAAATTTTTGTTTATAAGAATACAACTTAAAAAGTGTAAACGATGTTTCTATAACTTTGTAAAGGATGTTTGTATATCGTACCAAATGTTTTACAACGGCTCGGCTAAGCGTAGTGCGGAGGCAAGGAAACCTTTTGTTTCCAACTTCACTCTAAGGCAAAACTTTTTGTTTACGTTTATTTTTTGATATTAAAATGTCAAATCAGACAGATTTGACAACCCTATAAAATTACACGGGCTTTTTAAATTAACACCAAACCACTGCATTAACTATAGGTTTTGTTGTAAGTAGTTTTATTTTTTATTTATGGCTTTTTAATTTCTGATACAGCTTTTTCCATTTTGGCTTTTACATATTGTACCTGGAAAGGAGTAATGCTATCTGTTAATCCATTTCTCCAATAAAAAGACACTTCTTGATTTTCTTTATGTACCAGAACTTCTATTGGGATGCCTTTCTCTAAATCCATAAAAGATAAGTCCTCTGATTTTTTTAATATTAAAGAATCATTTATAAAGTATTCGAATTCGATTTCTTTCATAAAAGGACTGTCCAAAATCGTACTGGTCATTTTTGCGGAAACAATAATACCTTGAGCTTTATAAAAATCATTTTCATTATACTCTTCAAATGATTTTTCTCTACAAGAAATAACGTTAAAAAATAAGAAACTAAATAGATAAACAAATAATAGTTTTTTTTTAAGCATTGGAAACTCCTATTTTTAAATTACTTACAACGGTTAGCATATGAAAAGTAGACGATTACGAAGCACTGAACTTTCGGCTAAGCACAAAGTTTTATACGAGCCAAAACCTTTAATCTTACTACTATTTTGTCTATTTTTTATATACATTGTTTTCTGCAGGTTTTATTCCTTCATTATGGTTTCAATCGCTTTTTCGAGCAGTTCGTCCTTTCCTTTTCTGATACCCTCAATTGTTGGCTTTACTTCAATGTCTGGAACTATTCCAATCCTTTGGGTTTCTCCACCATTTGGATAATTAACTCCAATTCCAGAAATCATTGTTCTAAGCCCCCCGGGTAGCATAATTGTTGATACGTTTCCATCTGCTCCTGCTGTTGTACTTCCAATAATTGTTGTATTATCTCCTGCCCTAAAAGCCATTGATGTATACTCTGCTTGACTTTGAGATAATTCATTGACTAATACAACTAATTTCCCCCTATAAGTTTTGCCTTGACTTGGAATTTCTAAATTGCTTGTAAACGTAAATTCTCCTGGGTTGTAAACATTTCCGTTGGTAAACTTTACAAAAGGTGTTGATGACGAAACAAAATAAGAACCCAAACTAAATGGAACGAAAGTTGAAGGATAATTACGAATGTCAATAATGATTGCCTTTGTGTCTTCAAATTCCCTTTTTATCTTGGAAATGTCTTCTTCTTTGATGTTTTGAAGCGTTACATAACCTATATTATTATCCAGTATTTTAAAAGATTTATCGTTACTTTTTCTGTACCCACGATAAATGTCAAGACTATCTTTAGGATATAATTTAAGAGTCTTTGTTTGAGAGTTAGAATTACCTGAAACAAACTCAATTTCAATAGTATTTGAATTTGAACGTAAAAGGTCTGCCGAAATATCTCTTAATCTTGTTGGCTGATTAGAGGCTGGATAATATTTAGATTTCTCTTTTACTATTGTCTCAATTGGTACGTCATTTACTTTTGTGATTATATCACCAATTTCTAATCCAACTTGATTTTTTAATTCTTCATTGTAATAGTCTGTTACAACTAATTGATTTTCTATGAATCTTACGTGTACAGGCGAATAGTTGGCACCTTTCCATTCATCAATTTTATCAGCACCTCCCCAAAGATTAGCGTGAGTATCATGAATGTCTCCAATAATTTGAATTGTAGCCATTTCGTATTCCAATTCGTTTTTTGCGTTTAGAAATAAAGGAAGGTATTCGCTGAGTTTAGAATTCCAATCGTCATCCATCAAATGTTTATATGGGAAAAAGTAATTTATCATATTCCAATATCTGAAAAGCGACAATAATCTAAAACCATCATCAGGATATGACATACTCGAATAAGGGTTTTCATTTTTGAAATCAGGATTTCCAACACCTTGATTCATACTAACATAAAAGTTTTTTTCTTGTGAACGGTTACTATAAACGTAAAGTAGCTTGCCTTTTAGGAGTTCATCTTGCTTGTCAATCCATTTTAAATCAGGCTTGATTAAAGCGTCTTCATCAGTTGATTTACATTTAGTGCATTTTTCTAATTCTCCTAATGAGTTTATCCAGTTGATAATGAGTTTATCTCTTTCTATATTATTTTTCACCACAATGTATTTTGGTAAAAATCTAAAAAATTCATAATCCCAATTATAGTTCCCTTTCGCAATTTCGGGATGATGATATTTTAAAAACCCCCAAACCCTGCCCAGTAATTCAAGGTTTTCAATATTTTGAGAAGTCAGGTTAGAAAGTTCAATAGATGACCCGTTATCGAATTCTTTGTCAAGTTGTGCTTTTGAAAGTTCTTTTTCCACTTCTTTTAGCGTTTGGATATTTTTTCCATCTATTGAAAGAGTAAAATCGTCAAACCAAGCTTCTCCTTTTCCCGAAAGTATTCCAGCAATAAAAATATTCTCTGCTTCTTCGGGATAATCAAGAGTGATACTATATTTCTGCCAATCTTTTGTACCTGAAACATTTTGGTTTTGCATATTGTCAAATGCTAAGGTGCTCACATTTCCATCAACACGCAATAGTAAACCGGCAAATCCATTTTCAACATTTTGGATTTTCATATATCCCTTCAACTTTATTCTTTTGCCCACATAATTTGCTGGAATTTTATAAGCAATACTTCCAAAAGAACTTCCTGTTTGGTCGGATGTGATTTTTCCTGATTTTTTGCCTGAATGAGCTGTAGCGTCTATTGTCAGTTCATAGTTTCCCCATTTGAACCACCCATCTGATAGTGTTTTTTTCTCTTTTTGATTTTCAAATCCGAGATTGTATTTTTCTGTCTTTTGTGCTTGACAGCTAAAAGAGATTATTGTCAATAATGCTATTAGTATTTTTTTCATCGATTTGTTTTTTCAACTTGTAGAAAACGGTTCGGCCAAGCGCAGTGCGGAAGCAAGGAAACTTTTCGTTTCCGTCTTCGCACGAAGCTAAAGCTTATTGTTTAGTTTTATTTTTTCTTATCCAAAGCTACCCCGACGCTTCGGGGCATAAGATTTAGCGACTTCATAAATATACGCAAACCTTACGATTTAACACCTTAGTCCGCATTACGTTTAGGCTTTGTTAGCAAAAGTTGCGACCCACTCGAGTATGCACTCAACAATATGTTCCGCTATATAAGTGTTTCGTATTCATAACGATTACACATGTGTAAAGTCCATTTGCGCAACGATTGGGCAAGAGTGGAGTACATTTACACAAATAAGTTAAAATCCACTAGCAAGGTAATTACACTTCAAATTTATGTGTAAACTGCAAGCCTCCGTAATAAAAAAGAATCACCCAATAAAAAAATTGAAAAGGTAAAGAAATAAAAAAATGTTTCCATAATATTTCTTGCTTTGACATTAATAAGATGGCTACTATCAGCACTACTAATTCTAGAACACAAAATATTGTAAATAATTCTGTTTCATATTTCTTTGAAGTAAAGTGTGAACAGATTGTAAGAATTACAAAAAGCAGTAACATAATTGCGGAAGGAAACAAAATATTAACATCTAAATTGAAAATATGTTTTGCTGATAGTCCCATTATAATAAGTGGTAAAACAAAATAGATAATTGTTAAAAAAGTTGTATTCATTACGGATAAATTAATTTTTTTCAAATAATTTGATTATTAACAAATTTCAACACATTGTTTGTTAGATACTACACCTTTTATTGGTAAATAAATACAACTGATAACAGGGGTTATACTTTAGCAGGGTTTAAAACGGATTTAGGAAATTTATGTTTTGAGCCATTTTTGCTAACGTTGTTGTGTATGGTTAGTTGCGTATTTTAGCAACTAATTTAGTAAACAAAAACGGACGCAAGAAAATTCCTTCGGAATTTTCCAAATAAACACTTGCCAAAGCAATTAATTATACACGTCTTAAGTTTACAATTCAATAAATTAGACTATTAACCATTTAGGATTTTTGATAAATACTTCAAAGAAGTTAGGCTTTTCTTCTTTTGCATCGTATGTGTTTTTTATCAATTTAGTAACTTGTTTATTCCACCAAATGAATTCATATTTAAAAAGTCTATTAGTCAATTTTTTATCGATTTCATTTTGTTCTCCTAAAACAAAAAGCATTTGCCAAAAGGATAATACTCTATACAAATGTCCGAACTTTATTACTTCATTTTCATTATATATATCTTCCCAAAGCATTTTAAATGTAATTGGAGTTTCACTTTTATTAATAGTTTCCAACAGAGCCCAACCAATTCCTCTAGAATTGTGAAAATCACTTGCATTAAATAATACAGATAATTCAGTAGTCTTATTAACTCTAGAAGATTTATTGCTGCTTACATTATACCAAACTGACCAAATAGCTGAGATTAAAGAGATAATTAATGCAATTGAGGCAACCAATATTTCAATATCCATATATTCCTATGTTAATTTTTGTAATATGTCTCACAACGGTTAGCATAGAAATAGTAGCCAACTGAGTGGAACTTTCCTGTCAAATTACAAGAAAGTTGAAGCGGGCTACAACCCTTGAGTATACTGATATTGCGGCTATTGTTTTTATACTTTGTTGTATGCTGGGCATAGGGATATATTCATTTTCAATTTTAAATTATTGTTGCTTAGAGATATATTGAATATTTCATTCTCCTCCATACAATTTATATACTTCTGAACCGGCACTTAAAAACGCTCCAGTTCCGTAAACTTCAGTTTTGTCGGCCCAAGCTTTACCAGGAGCGGCTCCAATGGGCTGAACATAACCTAACATGCCTTCTTTTGTGACATGACCAACCATAGCGTTCCATCCCTTTTCTACCGCTGGAGCATAGGTTGCTTTATCCAAAATTCTTTTGTTTATACCCCATGCCAAACCATAAGTATAAAATGATGAGCCACTTGTTTCAGGTGTAGGATAAAACTCTTGCCCCAATAAACTCATTGACCAGTGGCCTTCTGGGGTTTGAATTTCAAGCAGTTTTTTTGCCATTTTTTTGTAAATGTTCAAGAAATACTTGTATTCCTCACTCTGGGGACTGAGCTCATTCATTATATTCGTAAGCCCTGCAAATACCCAACCGTTACCTCGTGACCAAAATATTTTTGTACCGTTGTCCATTTTACCCATGTAGCTTTCATCGCGGTAATACAGGCTCTCTTCTTTATCAAACAAGAAATTGGTCGTTGCTTTGTATTCAGCCATCATAAAATCGAGATATTTTTCTTCACCTGTAATGTTGTATAGCTTTGCCCAAACCGGAGGTGACATAAACAACGCGTCGCACCAGTTCCAGCGAGATTGATGATATGGGGACTTCCACTGTAATGATGTTTGTGCAGGATGGAGCATGATAAAATTGAACTGCTCCTTGGTTGGTTCAAGCATATTCTCATCCATATACTTTCTATACAGCTCCACATATAATTGACCTACAGTATGGTCATCCGCATGGTATTTGCGAAGGTGCAATTTCCACTCATGTTTTTCTCCAATTTCTTTGAGCCAGTTGTAATATTTGTCGTCATCAGCCATCGCGGCCCATTTTACCATACCAACGTACAATGCACCATTTGTCCAATCCAGCGGGTGGTGGGGCTTTGTATCTCCGCTATACAAATCATGGTAATGTTCTATTTGCCAGTCAGCAACTTTACCCATGACTTTTTTTACTTCAATTGGTTTTATTTCTTGAGCTTGTGTGAAGGTAGCAATTGCAAATACCGCAAACACCGTAATAATCTTTAATGTATTCATTTTATGATAATTGTTAATGATTTGATATTTGAGTGAATTCAACATGAACTTGTCCTTATATTTTGTCTATTCGTTTTTCAATTTTCTAATTAATTTAATTTGTACGTCTTAGTTTTGTCTTGTTTTTCCATAGATTACTAAAAATGTTTGTTTTTTTAGTCAACCTATTTCAGGACAAGACATATTTTATAATTAAGCACAACGGCTCGGCTATGATCTGTTGCGGAAAACGTCCGCAGGACTTTTCCGCCTAGTCCCGAGCCATTGTATAAAGTTAAGGATTTCCGTTAGGAAATCCACCGTGAGCAATGGATTATAGGTATTGTTGGCAAACGTTTTTTTATTTAATGAATATCAATAATCTACACCATAATAAGTTCCTTTGTCCAAGTCACATTTTTTTAAATAATCTTCTAATACCTTTTCATGAATTATACCTCTACTACCAAAAAAGCTGATACTATCATTGTCTTTATGTACTAAAATAATAGCTGGTTCACCTTCATTTAATATATAAGGAGAATATACTTCGTATCCTTTTGAAGGATTTTCTTTTTCTAAATTATAGATAAAGTGAATATCCTTTTTTATGAAATTATTTATTGCGCCTTTTTTGTAAACTTTTGTTATTATGCCTTGTACAGGAAGGAAGTCTTCATCATTATAATCTTCATAATCAAGCTTAGCTTTTTGGTTACAACTTATAATTACAAAAAAAATGATAATTGTCTTTTTCATTTGTTACTATTAGTATTTTCCAAACTTGTTATCCATAATGAGCATGAGTACCTTGAAAGCAATAAAAATTAATGTTTTTTTAATGTTTGCCAACGCTTAAGCTATGATTAGTGCAGATCCAAGGAAACTGTAAAGTTTCCGACTTCGCGCTAAGCCAGAGCTTTTTGTTTGCGTTTTATTTTTTTTGATGATTAAAATGTCAAATCAAACAGATTTGGCGACCTTATAAAATTACGCAAAACTTGGGGGTTAACACCAAACCACCGCATTAATTATAGGCATTGTTAGCCACAGGCTTTTCATCCGAGTGAGTCCACAATAAAAACTAGTCCAAAAATCCAGCCGACATATAGAGCAGTATAACCAATTGCATACATTGCGGATATGCCAATATCTCCTTTTGTCTCAGACGATTTGGAAAACACAAACTTTAGAGCTCGGAAGAATACCCAATATAACATCGCCAAAATAATAAAAATCGAAAGCCATAATACAGCTTCGAAAAGCACTAATAGAATAGCAAGTAGGATAGTTATTCCAATCCATAAGAGTATAGACATTAAAAGTCCACCAATTCCATCTCCGACTTCTATACTCGGTGCTACTGGCATATTACCAGAATTAAATATTGGTGTTTTTGCTTTATAATCCTCCATTTTTGGAAAGTTGTCCAAAAGTCCTACTCCTTTATAGAGTCCATAAATCATAAACAGAAAAAGTGCGCAAGAAATAACGCCTAATGAAAGATAAAAATTATCGGTTAAACTTCTGTTGTAATTTTCTCCGGTTAGATAAACGGTTAAGGTGGTAACTCCAATTACGATTAGAGATACTTTAAAAACGGATTTTCCTTTGAGATATGTTTGTTTGGCTTTCAATTTTTTTTTCAAGCTTGTGGCTAACGGTTCGGCTATGATCTGTTGCGGAAAACGTCCGCAGGACTTTTCCTGCCTAGCCCCGAGCCATTGTATAAAGTTAAGGATTTCCGTTAGGAAATCCACCATGAGCAATTGATTATAGGTATTGTTGTCTTCAGTTTTTTAAAATAAATTTGGTGCTTTTCCAATTTTAGTCAATTCCAAACTTATGTCATCTATTTCACTCTTAGACCATGAGAAATGGTTTTTTAAAAGATAACCGACATATTTTCCATTATTTAAAAATTCAATGCCTTCGAATACGTCCATAGACATTCCATCATAGATTTTATGTTCAGTTCGAATCCTTAGTTTCGAATAGTTTATGTCCTCTTGTTCCAATTTATACTTTGTAATTTTTTGTGTTTTTAGTATTAAAAGTTCTAACTCGTGGTTAAATTCCATAGATACAATTATTCTTTTTTGTCCATGTAATGCTTGTCCCATTAAAATTATTAGTCCTGCCATAGGAATTCCGCAAATAGCAGCTATTAGAAACTCGTCCATGGGCATTGTTTTAATTCCATTAATTACCTTTCCTATAGCTCTCCTGCTATTATCTGGCAAGGTTGTACTTAGATAAATTGCCCAAAGTCCAATTGTTAAAACAGGACCAATGAGAAAGACAAGAATAAATCCGTTTTTGTATTTTTTTGAAATGTTTTTTGCTAAATATTTAGATTCAAATTTCATTAAACAAATGATGATTTAAAATTGAAGACAACAATTGGATATAATCAACTAGTTGATCATATTTCTTTTATAGTCTAAATATAGAAATATTACTGTATATACCCACTGTTGTTACCTTTTAAAAAATATTAGCGGTATGCTATACGTTTGTAAACGGTTATATGATTACCTTTTTCTGAAGTGAATCAAAAACAAAAACATCAATATTTCTGCTGAGAGAATTACTTTTTTAAATTGGAGAAAACGTAGGTATACAACCACATAATAGTAAACGTAGGTATAATATCCATACCAGGTACAAGCTCTTCTACAAAAGCAATTGCACCTGCGGCTTGTCCTGCTTTACCTTTATACATACGTGTCATTAACCAGGCCGCTAAGGGCGCCCAGATAACATCAGAGAACTCTCCAATACCGGGTATTGCGAAAGACAGCATACCTATGGCATCAAAAAGCAGCCCTAAGAGTAGATTTCTTATTTTTTTATTTTTGTGTTCCGTCATATTTATAAGTTATGGTTACAACTTAACGAAAGCAACAAGAATGCCAAAATTGTAACTACGACAAATCGGAGCTTATCAGCTTTAAAAACTCATTACGTGTTTCTATTTTTTCAAACTGTCCTCTAAACCCAGAAGTTGTGGTTACCGAATTTTGCTTTTGTACACCACGCATCATCATACACATATGAGACGCTTCTATAACTACTGCAACACCTTGTGGTTTTAATGTATTATTTAAACATTCTAAAATATCATGCGTAAGTCTTTCTTGTACTTGTAAACGTCTGGCAAACACATCTACTATACGCGGTATTTTGCTTAAACCAACAATTTGTCCGTTAGGTATGTATGCAATGTGGGCTTTACCAAAAAAAGGTAGCATATGGTGCTCGCATAACGAGTATAATTCAATATCTTTAATGATAACCATATCGTCATAATCTTCCTTAAACATGGCTCCTTTTAATATTTCAACAGGATCTTGCTTATACCCTTGGGTTAAAAAAAGCATTGCCTTTGCAGCTCTTTCTGGTGTTTTTATGAGTCCATCTCTGGTTACATCTTCACCAATTTCATCAATAATGGAAGAAAATTTGCTTTTTACCTCAGTGGTAACTTCCATATTATACTCCTCCAAATTTTTGTACACAGACATATATTGTTTGTTTTCAGGTTGATCAGTTAATCTCGCTTTTACATTTAAAATAATGCAAAAATAGGTGCTAAATACGGTTTTTGGTTAAAAACCTTTATTTTTTGTGTTACTGTAGACGAAAATAAGCGTGAACATTACATAAGATAAAAGCTAATTTTGGCGCTAGTCGTTGTCAACTATTTTGCCATGTCGCCCCTATTGTTTACTTTCATCCCACCAAATTTGTTATCATGATTAAGGCTACAAATATTAAAAAGTTTTATGGAGAACTTGAGGTTCTTAAAGGTGTAGACCTACATATAAAAAAAGGCGAAGTAGTTTCTATTGTAGGACCTTCTGGAGCTGGAAAAACTACTCTTTTACAAATACTTGGTACATTAGATGTACAGTCTAATAAAAAAGAAAGTAATCTATTAATTAATACTATTGAGGTTACTAATCTTTCGGATAAGGAGCTTGCGAAATTTAGAAACGAGCACATTGGTTTTATTTTTCAATTTCACCAACTGCTTCCAGAGTTTACGGCTATAGAAAATGTATGCATACCTGCTTATATAAAAAAGACGCCTAAAAGTCAAGCAGAAAGTAGAGCCAAAGAACTGTTAGATTTTTTAGGATTATCGCACCGATATCATCATAAACCTTCCGAACTTTCTGGGGGAGAGCAGCAACGTGTTGCTGTTGCTCGTGCCTTAATTAACAGTCCTTCTATAATTTTTGCCGATGAACCTAGTGGTAATCTAGATTCTGAAAGCGCAGATAATTTGCATAAATTATTTTTTGAACTTCGTGAGAAATTTGGGCAAACTTTTGTTATTGTTACCCATAATGCTGAGCTAGCGGAATTGGCGGATAGAAAACTGGTTATGGTAGATGGTAACATTACAAAATCTGAGCAAGGCGTTTTAGACAATACTATTGTGGAGTAATGACGAAAGCGGAGCTAAAAGATTTTTTAGATGCCAAGGTATTGCAATACAATCTTCCTAAGTTTTTAGAAACCGACCCTATTCAGATTCCGCATGAGTTTTCAAAAAAGGAAGATATAGAAATAAGTGCTTTTTTAACTTCAACCGTTGCCTGGGGAAACCGAAAAAGTATTATCACCAACGCAAAAAAAATGATGGAGCGTATGGATAATGCTCCACATGAATTTGTGCTAAACCACAAACCTGAAGACCTAGCCAATTTTGAAGGTTTTGTGCACAGAACTTTTAACAGCCAGGATTTATCTTTTTTTGTACAAAGCCTAAAAAACATTTATATAAACCATAAGGGTTTAGAAAGTGTTTTTGTTAAAAATGCCTCCAATACTGGAATGCATAAATCCATCTCTGAATTTAAAAAGATATTTTTTGAAATTCCACATCCACAACGTACTACCAAACATGTTTCTGACCCTCTAAAAGGTTCAGCAGCCAAACGTATAAATATGTATTTACGTTGGATGGTACGAAGCAACGCCACCGGTGTAGATTTTGGCTTATGGAAAAGTATCTCCCCTGCTACCCTATCATGTCCGTTGGATGTTCATTCAGGAAATGTTGCACGAAAATTAGGGCTTTTACATCGTAAACAAAATGATGCAAAAGCCCTAGCTGAACTTGATAAGAATCTTAGAAAATTAGACCCACATGACCCTGTTAAGTATGACTTTGCTTTATTTGGTTTGGGTGTTTTTGAAAAATTCTAAAAACTACAGTTTTTCAATTAATTCTTGGGGCAACAATACTTTATCAACAATATGTATTACGCCTTTTAGTACTTCTTTATCGGTTGTTTTAACCTTAGCGGGCAAACCTGTTTTATCAACCACATACGTACCATTATTAAGTACAATTTGCAAAGTTTCACCTTGTGCCGTGGTTAAAATTTGCTCATTAGTTAATTCTGATGACAAAAGTTTACCACTTTCTACGCAATGATATTTTATAATGGTTTTTAAAATTTCGATATCTTTTGCGGTATTAAAATCGGCCAATGAGTCATAACCTTCTATTGATTTAAAGAGTTCTACAAAAGCGGCATTGGTTGGAAAAAAGAAAGTAAACTCGTTCTCTAACGCATTCTGTAAACTGGCACCTAGCGATACAAAAAGTTTATAAGCTTCGTCTAAATCATCTATTTCTGCTAAAACGTCAGCCAAAACTTTATTTGCCTGAGATGCCAAATCATCTATAATAGATTGTGGCAATAAAACACGGTCTATGGTGTGAATTATCCCATTTTTTGCCTTAACGTCAGCTACTAAAATATCCGCAGCTAGCTTAGTGGCATCAACCAATCCATAACCTTCTTGGGTAGAAACTACTTTAAGCTTGTTTTCTCCGGACAATGTTGTAACATCTCCTAGCACTAAGTCCGCGGATAACAACTCACCATTATGAATATGATATAACAAAATATCACGTAACAAATTAATCTCTGCCGTTGTATCAAAATCTTCAATAGTAGTTAACGCTCCTCCTAACAACGGTAGTAAACCACTAAACGACTCATTTGACGGTACAAAAACGGTTAAAGGACCATCTTGATCAAGGGTATCTAAAAGACCTGTAATGGTTAATGCCTTTTTTAAAAAGGAAAAATTCTCATTCTCCTCTACTAGTTCTTTAAGTGATTTTTTATTCACAACATTAATAGAGTCTAAAAACTCCTGTACTTCAGCCGGAATTAATATTTTATCTATTACATGAATAATTCCATTGCTAGCTTCAATATCTTCAAGTACTAGGTTAGCATTAATCTCAGAAGCATCTCCGAAAACAAATCCAGTTCCTGAATCAATAACCTCAACAGTATCACCCGCTAATAATGTGGGTAGGCTTCCTACGGGCAACTCGTTTATTGTCATTTTTCCTTGAGCTACATGATATAAAAGAATACGTTTTAAAATCTCTATTTCAACAAGACCGTTAAAATCGTTAAAACTATTAAAATTGTCTCCTAACAAATTAAACAACTGCTCAATTGCAGCATTACTCGGTGCTAATACTGTAAAAGGACCATCAGTACTCAAAGCATTTGTTAAATCTGCTTTGGTGATTGCCTCATTAAGTAAACTCAATTCGCTATTTTCAGAAACCAATTCTAAAATGGATTTTTCAGGAAATAATTGACCCAATATAGATTTGGGTAATAAAATTTCATCTATAACATGTACAACTCCGTTTATAGCTTGTTGGTCTTTTTTTATAATTTTAGCAAGTGTTAACGTTTCATCGGTGATAAAAATGTCACCGTCAATAGTTATAGAAAACTCTTCTTTAGATTCCGTTACTAGCTTTATACCATTAGATAAGTCTTTACTCATCAAAGCTTCCCCATTAATAATATGGTGCTTTGCAATTTCCGCCAATATTATTTTCTTTTCCAAAGAATCAAAATCAGATAAAGAACTATAACCTTCTAGTGATGAAAAAAGCGATTCAAAAGCATTATTTGTTGGTACAAAAACTGTTTTTTGCTCCGTTGAATTTAGTTGCACTAATACTTCTTCATTTATAAGTTCTAAAACATTAACAAAGGAGCTTAGTTCTTCGTTTTCTTTAATAAGTTTAACTAATTCAGGTAGTCCTTCTTGTATTGGCTCTTCTTTTTCTTCGGTGTCATTATCCTTAGTACACGCAAAAGTGATGGCAATTAATAATAGTGCAAAAATGGTTTTACTCAGTTGTGGGATGGTTTTCATTTTATAGGTTTTAATTCTCAAATTGTTATCTGGAAAATTAATGCTTAACCGCTACAACCATTTAAACCTACTCTTAAATCTAAGTTATCACCACTTTAAATATGACCAACTTTTAAAAATTACAAACTAAAAACACCTTTAAATGCATTGTCATAAAAATTAAACCCTTTTCAATACTTGTTATAACACCCTGATTTTAAAAACACTTGGTAAGTAATTAACCTATTTATGTATTAATCCCAACTTAAAGTTAATGTTTACAAATAGTAAAACAGCACATTTACTAAAAACATCTTTCAAAAAATATACTTTCACAAAACACTACAAAACAAAGGATTACATTAACACAAGAACTATTTTGAACGATTCTAAGTAATAACAAAATGCTAATGTTTTTAACGTTCACATCAACTAAATAAAATACTGGGTTAAAACTATCTTAAACATGTGCCCCTAATTTTATCTCAAATTATATAACCCTATAAACTATTTGAAAAAATGAAAAAACTAAACAATTTTTTACTCCTTGCAGCGGGCGTAGCGTCTATGGCTTCATGCGAAAAACTAGACGACTTTGTTGGTGGTGGTAACGGTGGAGAAGACAAAGGTGTTGTTTTAAAAAACCACTCAGACACTCCAGCTTATTTTGATTTAGCTCCTGAGTTCAGCAATGTTAAAATTTACTCCATATTAAGTTCTGGAGATGTGTTACCAGAATCTCCTGATTTTGTTTATGGTTCTATGGCAGATGGCGCTGGTTTATTAAAAGAAGCTGATGATAGCTTTACTTTAATTAATAATATAGAAGCAGATTACTCCATTGCTAGAATAAAGTTTGACAAATCTTTTAAGCCAGTAAAAGGTGAGTACATCTTAAACGCACAAGCTACTGCAAACACTGCACAATGTTCAGGTTCATTAATTACACCTGAAGAGCATGGTTTTGGTCCTATGTACCTTTCTGGTGGTGAATGGGGTGGTTCTTTAAAAGGTGTTTTCTCAACTGACCCTTACAAAAGCACAACTAACGCTTCTGTAGCTTCCATGTTACCAGCTTTAGGGCAATGGTCTACTGAAAATGCTGTTGCAATTGGTAAAGATGCTTTTCCTGGAAAAACTGTAATCTTTATCGGAGACGATAACTCTAACAACGAGGTTCCTTCTGGACAATTGGGAATGTATGTTGCAGAGCAAGGTGACCTTAACAATGGTAAGTTATATACCTTAAAAGTAACTACTGAAGGTATCAACTACGAAATGGACATGGTTGAAGGTGAAACTTATGAGGCTGAGTTTGTTGAAATGGAAGAAAGAGCTATTGACCTTTTAGATGCTGAAGCAAAAGAAAAAGGTGCAATGGGATTCTCAAGACTTGAAGACATCGACTGGAGAAGAGGTGTTGCTGCTAACCAAAGAGAATTATACATGGCCGTTACAGGAAGAAAAAAAGATGGTCTTGTTGGCAAAGGAACACTTTACGGAAGAGTTTATAAAGTGGTTTTAAGTAAAGATGACCCAACAAAAGCTACAATATCTTGTGTTTTAGATGGTGATAAATTAGATGGTAAAGCCAAAGCTTTTCATAGCCCTGACAACATTGTGGTTTCTAAAAACTTTGCATACATCCAGGAAGATCCTAATGGATATCCTGACACTCCAGAAAAATCACATTTCGCTCAATTATATCAGTATAACTTAAATACTGGTGAACTTAAAACAGTATTAGAATGTGACCAAAATTCTGCTTCATTAAACGGAGTTGGAAACACTGAAAAAAACTGGGAAATTACTGGTATGATTGATGTTTCTGATGCTTTAGGAATTGATGATACTTTTATCATGATTACTCAAAACCATGGTTGGGAGCCTGCAGACGGTTCTGCTTTTACAGATCCTTTTGCTAATCCAGATGCGAATAGCCGTAAAGAAGGAAGTCAGTTATTTGTTATTAAAGGTTTATCAAACTAGTTTGTTTAGATGAATAGTTACTTAATAAAAAATATAAGAAAAGGGGTTTATGTTTTCATAAACCTCTTTGCTTTATCTATTATTTCATGTAATGAGGTAAAGAAAAAAGAGGAGGCGATTGAAATTACATTAGGTGAGCAAATCGAAAAAAAATATACTCATGAGTTAATTAAATGTCAAGCATATACAGACAGTTTATCTAAAAGTACTTCCAGAGAAAACTTTGCAAAATACTATTTAAAGTCTAGAGCAATTTTTAAGCAAATGGAACCCATTATGGCGTTTCATGATGCAGAGAATTACAAATTTTTAAATGCTCCAAATATTTTAAAAGTTGAAGAAGAAGACGCTACAAACATTAAAATACTATCTCCTAAGAGCTTTCAGGTTCTAGAAGAAACTATATACGCAGATAGTTTAGAGGTGACTACAATTAAAAATACTGCAGGACTCATTAGAAACCGACTTAAATTAATTGAAAAAAACACTAAACTCTCCTATTTTAAAAATCACCATTTTTTATGGTTGTTGCGAGATGCCGTTTTACGCGTATCGCAAACTGGAATTACAGGTTTTGATTCTCCAGTTTTAGAGCAATCATTAGAAGAAGCAACTATTGTATATAAAAGCCTTAAAGAATATCTAGATTTTGCGAAAACAAAATTCAAAAATAAAGCACTTTATACCAATTGGGTAAATGAAATTAACACCACGCTTAAAAGTTTAGAAAGTGTAAAATTTAATGAGTTTGACCGTTACAATTTTATCAAAAACCACACGCATAAACAGTTAGATTTATTTAATAAAACCGTTGAAGACTGGAGCGTTGAGTTCCCTTTTACCTTAGCATTAAACAACAATGCACCTTCTTTGTTTTCGGATAAAACATTTAACCCAAAATATTATTCTGATGCCAAAAACATTGGATATTCTAAAGAAGTGGTTGCTCTTGGTCGTGATTTATTTAATGACAAAGGGCTTTCTAAAGATGGTAGCATGAGTTGCGCTACTTGCCATGTCAAAGAAAAAGCTTTCACCGATGGAATGGTTAAACCAAAAGGGCAATTACGTAATAGCCCTACCCTAACCTATGCATCATTACAACAAAACTTTTTTTATGATAACCGAGCTGGTAGCTTAGAAGGTCAAATTGTTGCTGTTGTAAAAAACGATTCAGAATTTCATACCAATTTAGAAACCTTGCAGAAAGTCGTAGAAGAAAACCCCAACTATAAAGTGCGTTTTGATAGCATTTATGAAGGTAAAGTAACAGATTACACAGTTAGAAATGCTATTGCCGAATACATTAGAAGTCTAAATAAATTCAATTCAAAATTTGATTTAAACATTACGGGCAAAGAAAATTCATTGACCACCAATGAAATTAATGGTTTTAATCTTTTCATGGGTAAAGCAAAATGCGCAACCTGCCATTTTGCTCCTGTTTTTAATGGCACGGTACCAACCTTGTATAAGGATACCGAAATGGAATTATTGGGTGTTCCTGCTAAAAACGATACCATTAATGCGCTAGTTGATGCTGATTTAGGACGTTATTACTTTTACAAAACCGAAGAACGCAAGCACTTTTTTAAAACACCAACTGTTAGAAACATTGAACTCACTGCTCCGTACATGCACAACGGAGTATATACAACACTAGAAGAGGTTATAGATTTTTATAACAGAGGCGGTGGTGCAGGTGTTGGAATTGATTTAGAATTACAAACCTTACCTCCAGACCCATTAGATTTAACAGATGAGGAACAAAAAAACCTTATTCATTTCCTTAAAACGTTAACAGATAAATCATAAACAATCCTACTTAAAACCTACTTGTAATTAACCATATAAGTAGGTTTTATTCTTTTAAGTTTCTCTAAATCTATTTTCATACATTAGTAGTGACTAATTAAAATTGAAACATGAAGAAACTACTATTCCTCTCCTTCTTTCTAGGAGTATTATGCTGTTATGCGCAGAACAGAAAATTACCCATTGATACTGTGGTCACCACACAACATAGTGTTACTATTAATGGCACTGCCATTAATTATACTGCAAAAACGGGAACTCAACCCGTTTGGAATAAAAAAGGAGAACCAATAGCATCATTACATTACACCTATTATACTAGAAATAATGTAAAAAATAGAGCCGCAAGACCACTACTTATTTCTTTTAATGGAGGTCCAGGTTCTGCATCAGTATGGATGCATTTGGCATATACGGGACCAAGAGTTTTAAAAATTGATGATGAAGGTTACCCTGTTCAACCTTATGGTGTAAAAAGCAATCCCTTTTCGGTTCTAGATGTAACGGATATTGTATATGTAAATCCAGCCAATACAGGGTACTCTCGTACGATACCTGAAACAGGTAAAGAAGTTGATCGTGAAAAATTCTTTGGTATTAACGCTGATATAAAATATTTAGCGGAATGGTTAAATACTTTTGTTACCAGAAATAATCGGTGGCGCTCACCTAAATATATTATTGGTGAAAGTTATGGAGGAACAAGAGTAATGGGACTTTCGCTTGCACTCCAAAATCAACAATGGATGTATCTAAACGGTGTTATAATGGTATCACCGGCAGATTATAAAGTAATTAGAAGAGGCGGACCGGTATCGGATGCTATGAACCTTCCATATTATACTGCTGCCGCGTGGCATCATAAAGCCTTACCAAAAGAACTTCAGGATAAAGATTTACTTGATATTCTTCCCGAATCAGAAAAATATACAATTAACACTTTAATTCCTGCGCTTGCAAAAGGTGGTTTTATAGGTGAAACCGAAAAAAATGGGGTAGCTAAAAAAATGGCATACTACTCAGGTTTGTCAGAAAAAGAAATTTTGGAGCAAAATTTAACCGTTCCTACGGCTTATTTTTGGAAGCATCTTTTAAAAGACAAAAGTGGTTACACCATTGGTAGGTTAGATTCTCGCTATTTGGGAATTGACAGACAGCTTACAGGAACCAAACCCGATTACAGTGCAGAACTAACATCTTGGCTACACAGCTTTACCCCTGCCATTAACTACTATTTACAAGAAGAGTTGAAATTTAAAACAGATATTAAGTATAATATGTTTGGTCCTGTTCATCCTTGGAATAACGAAAACGATAATACTCGAGACAACTTACGACAAGCAATGGCACAAAACCCCTATTTAAATGTAATGATACAGTCCGGATATTATGATGGTGCTACCACATATTTTAATGCAAAGTACACTATGTGGCAGGTAGACCCAAGTGGTAAAATGTCTGACCGATTTAGTTTTAAAGGTTACCGCTCGGGTCATATGATGTATTTAAGGCGAGAAGATTTAAAAAATGCAAATGACGATATTCGCGATTTTATAAAACGTACCATGTCCAATGGTAAGAGTGCGAAGTATTAAACTCAACAACAACAAAAAACATGTAAAGGAGCTTTATTTTAATTTGAAGCTCCTTTTATATAGTTAATTTTCTGTAACATTTTATTAAAAACAGATACCCATATATAAACAATGTACTTATGGGAGGAGAAGGCAGCATGGCTTACGCCATTAAATCACTAAAACAAAACAGGGCACTTTTAAAAAAAAGAAAGTTCAAAGACATTAAAGATTTACTGCGTTATGAAACGGAAAACACACAAGTAAATTTTAAAAAAGTTAGTCCCACCGAACTATTCAAAATCAAGCAAAAAATTAGAAAGGAGGCAAAGCAACAAAAACGAATGTTAGCTTTTATCTACGCCATATCTATATTACTTTCCATTGTGTTTATCTTTTTCATATTTTGGTGGGTTTCTAGCTAATTATATTGTTAAAATGTTATATTGGGGCCTTATTTAACCAAACCTATGGAACCAAAAACATTTTTAAAATCACTTTCTATCTCCCACATCACTCTAGTTGTTGCTCTACTTTTCTTTGGAGCTATTGTATATTTTCAAAGCAACGGAATTAGTACAAAAACAGATACTAGCGAAATTTTACTTTACGTAGTTCCTATAACAGCCTTATTAGGTTACTTTGGAAGCAAACATTTTTTTAAAAAACGAATGGATAAAGTAAACAAAACAGATTCGTTAGAAGTAAAACTCAAGCACTATCAAAAAGGATGTATGCTAAAATATATTTTAATTGATGTTCCTGCTATTCTGGGACTATTAGCTTTTCAAATTACTGAAAATGCACTTCCACTTTTAATTGCAGTTTGTTTGGTTTTATATCTAATATCGCAACGTCCTACCAAAAATGACTTATTTAAAAACATTACACTAACTGATGCCGAAAAACAATTGTTAGCGTAAATAATAATTATCGAATTTACGCTTAATATAAAAAACTACTCTTTTATGGTTATATTAGTCGTTCACCTTTGCTAAAACTATCTAATTATAGCTATTCAAGAAAAAGAATCTTCACCCGTATTTTCTGCTACAAATAATTCTCAATGGGACACTATAATCATTGGTTCTGGAGCTGGAGGTTTAGCAGCAGCCATATGTCTTGCCAGAGCAGGACAAAAAGTACTTGTTTTGGAACAGCACGATGTTCCCGGTGGTTGGTGCCATAGCTTCTACTTAAAAGGTCATAGGTTTACACCTGGTGTTCATTATATTGGACTTTTAGGAGAAGGTGAATCCACCAACGATTTATACCGAGGTCTTGGTATTGCAAATGATTTAGTGTTTTTTAGGATGAATCCTGATGGTTATGAACACTGTTGGATTGGAAAAGAAAAATTTGACTATCCATCTAACCTGAACCAACTCATCAAAAAACTTTCTGCAAAATTCCCAGAAGAACAAAAAAATATTGAAAAATACCTAACGCTGGTAAAAAATGTTAGTGAACAAATATACTCACTCCCGTATATAAAAGGTTTTTGGCAAAAATTAATAATTCCATATAAAACCAGGCATATGGGTAAATATGGTCTTTTTAGCCTTAAAAGAGTCATGAATTGGCATATAAAAAACCCTCTGTTAAAAAATATACTAAGCATTCAATGTGGAGACCACGGTTTACAACCCAGTAAAGCACCCTTCTCTCTTCATAGTGCTCTTATGAGTCATTATTTTAATGGCAGCTATTATCCCATGGGAGGTGGTGGAGCTCTTATTAAAGCAATGACAAACAAGATTAAAAGTTACAACGGTGAAATAAAAACGGGTAAAAGCGTTACCAGAATTTTGCTTGATAAAAAAGAAAAAAAAGCAATTGGAGTTGAATTAAAGAGTGGTGAACAATTTTTTGCAAAACATATTATTTCAAATGCTGATCCAGGAATCACATATTTCAATTTAGTTGGTAAAGAGAACTTAAGTAAGAAACTTGTAAAAAAACTTAATAAAACTAAATATTCATGTACCTCGTTAATGCTTTTTTTAATTGTGGACATGGATGTAAAAAAAGCGGGGTTAGATTCTGGCAATATATGGCTAATGCCAGATAAAAGCGCTGATGACTTTTACGAAGACAATTTACGGACAAACGTTTTAGATAGAGAAGCTTTTGATGGCATGTTTATTAGCTGTACTTCGCTTAAAGACCCGTCAAGTTTTGATGGAAAACATCATACAATTGAAGCTATCACGTATGTAGATTACTCCGCATTTGCTCAATTTTCTGATGAAAAAAAACAGCGATCTTCCTCCTACTTAAAATTTAAAGAGCAGCTTACACAAAAAATGCTTAATGGTCTGGAAAAAGCGATTCCTAATATTCGTGAACACATTGTTTATATGGATTTAGGAACTCCTATTACTAATGAGTATTATATAAACTCTACTAAAGGTAACGTATACGGAACCGAAAAAAGTTTAATGCATATAGGTCCTTTTTCTTATAAATCTAAAAGCGAAATAGAAAATCTATACTTATGTGGAGCCAGTGTGTTATCTCATGGAGTTGCAGGTGCTGGGCATTCAGGAGTAGAAACTGCTGCTGGTATTTTAGGTAAATCTCCAGATGATTTAAAAAAACCTTCTCCAGACCAAAAAATTCGCATTTACGAAGCTGAATCTCCAGATGATTACCCAGCGTGGATGCTCGAAAAAATGGAAATCAAAAAAAACAAGACAAGCGCAAAAAGCATATAATTTTAATCGATTATTTTCGTTATATTGGATATCTTTAACAATTAAACCAAAAAACATGGAAAACCACCAATCACCAAACATTCAAATGGTAAGCTCTTTATCGGAAGATGTAAGAGTAGCTTTTTACAAAAAAACCTATACGCATTTAGCAGGAGCTGTACTGCTGTTTATACTTGTAGAAACCTTATTTTTTCAAATAGAACCCTTAGTAAACTTTGCCTTATCATTAACCGGCGGTTGGAGTTGGCTTTTATTGTTAGGTGCATTTATGTTTATAACTAATTATGCAGAAAAAATGGCTTTAAGTAGTGACAATACTACAACACATTATTTAGGGTTAATACTCTATGTTGTCGCTGAAGCCTTTATATTTATTCCTTTGATATTTATTGCGATGGCAGTAGCTGGTGATGGAGGTTTTGAAATTCTTAATCAGGCTGCAATCCTAACTTTATCATTATTCACGGGACTTTCCGCAATAGTGTTCCTTACCAAGAAGGATTTTTCTTTTCTAAAATCAATCTTAACAATGGGTTTTGTTATTGCTATTGGGCTCATAATCGCTGGAACGTTATTTGGCTTTAACCTTGGACTATGGTTTAGTGTAGGTATGGTAATTTTAGCCTCTGGCTCAATTTTATACCAAACATCAAATATGATTCATAAATACCAATCTCATCAATATGTAGCTGCATCTTTAGGATTGTTTGCCTCATTAATGTTACTGTTTTGGTATATTCTTAGTATTCTATCTAATGATTAAGTCATTTTCGGGATCGATAAAAAGAGAAGCCTCATTTGTATGAGGCTTCTCTTTTTTATTACAATATAATTCAGGAGCCTCTCTCCTATTATTGCCTGTCATAATCTGCTAAATTAAATATGGTTTTATTATTTTTGATTGATAGCAAAAATAAAATGTATAGCGTATAACAAACTGATTATTTGCGACTTGCATTTTACCAATTAGAAACACTAAAAATTACTAATGAAAAAAATACTATTTCTTGCCTGTAGTTTGATTATGGCATGTAACTCTTCCCAGAAAACCGTAGACGAATCCACTCAAAACAAATCATTACAACCTGATGATGCAAAAACTTACGGGGAAAGTATTACCGAATCCGAATTAAAAGAACATTTATACGTTTATGCTTCGGATGAGTTTGAAGGAAGAGAAACTGGACAACCAGGGCAAAAAAAGGCAGTTGAATATTTAAAGAACGAATATATTAAGCTTGGAATACCTGCTGCAAAATCTGACGGCAACTATTTTCAAAATGTGCCATTAAAACTAAGTAAAGTACCTACTGGAAGTATAACTATTAATAGTGAAGAATATAAAATAGGAAATCATTTTTTAAGTTTTAGTGAGGCTACTGGTTCCTATGAATCTATAGTGTATGTAGGTTACGGAATAGAAGATGGTGAATATTCAGACTACGCTAATATTAATGTTAAAGGTAAGTTTGTTTTGGTAAAAACTGGAGAACCAAAAAATGAAGATGGCACTTATGTTCTAACAAACTCTACTAAAAAATCTATTTGGAGTAATGCTAACGAGTCATTAGAGAAACGCTTTATTCTTGCTAAAAACAAAGGAGCTATAGGTATTTTGTATTACGATGATGCTAATTATAGTAGGTTTAAAAGTCGCTTTAATTTTAGCAAAAGCAACAATAGTGGGCGTATGGAGATTCAGAAAACTGGAAATCATAAATTCGTGTCCATATTTATTAATAGTACACTTGCGCAAAAACTGGTTCCTGAAATTAAAACAAAGAGTATCCCCCTAGAAATTGATACAAAACTCGAGTTAAATATTGATAGCAGTAATAGCAAAGTAAATTCTGAAAACGTTGTAGCCGTGTTAGAGGGTTCAGAAAAACCAAATGAATATGTAATAATATCATCGCACCTAGATCATATTGGAATCGCAAAAGATGGTGAAATTAATAATGGTGCAGACGATGATGGCTCTGGAACGGTTGCTCTTTTAGAAATTGCAGAAGCTTTTAAAAAATCTGCTGATGCTGGAGTAGGCCCAAAAAGATCTATTGTTTTTCTACATGTGACAGGTGAAGAAAAAGGACTTTTAGGTTCGCAATATTATACTGATATAGATCCAATTTTTCCATTAGCTCAAACCGTTACAAATTTGAATATAGATATGATTGGAAGAATTGACCCTAAACGAGATGGAGATCGAAATTATATTTATTTAATTGGTTCCGATAAACTAAGTACGGAACTTCATGAGTTATCTGAAGCTGCTAATAAAAAATACACTAACATTACATTAGACTATACTTATAATGATAAAAATGATCCAAACCGTTTTTATTACAGAAGTGATCATTACAATTTTGCCAAAAACAATATTCCCATTATATTTTATTTTAATGGTACACATGATGACTACCATAGACCGGGAGACACCCCTGATAAAATAAACTATGATTTATTAACTAACCGTAGCAAGCTTGTTTTTTACACAGCTTGGGAAGTTGCCAACAGAGAACAAAGAGTTGTGGTGGACAAAGCTGAAAATTAGAAATAAAGGCATAAAACCAAAAAAGTCCCTAGAAATTCTAGGGACTTTTTATTTTTGGGGTGGAAGACCGGATTCGAACCGGCGGCCCTCGGTACCACAAACCGATGCTCTAACCAGCTGAGCTACAACCACCATTTGTAAGCGACGGCAAAGGTAATTTTTTTATTCCTTCTTTCAAAAAAGATTTTCATGTAAAATCTAAAAAAAATACATATAGCTAAAAATTATGAAGCTACACACTTTGTTTTCAATCAATTAGTAAAGCAAAAATCTTATGTAATTTATTGGGAACTTTATTCATTTTTTAATTGATTTAAAAATGCCAATTTTACTAAAACCGATTGAAAGAAAAGACAAAACACAAATCATCGACGAAATGTATGTTTTTTACGTCAAAACACACAAAAAAATGCATTTCACAACATAAATTAGAAATCAGCTCATTTGATTTTTATTTTTAACTCTTAAATCAATTAAAAACAGAATGATTAAAGACAAAGCTTGCAGGAGTCGTAAGTTAACTTTTAAAAGTGTAAAACTTATACTCTTATGTGTTTTCGTCTTGTCCGTGTTTAGTAGCAACGGACAAGTGTCTGTTCATGATAGTTTACTTACACTTATAAACAAACAGCGTAAAACAAAAAGCTTTAGTAAAAAAGATACTTCCTATATAAAACTTATTACTCGGTTAAGTTATGAACTTAGGTATTACAAAGCAGATAGTTCATTAGCGCTATCTAAGCAAGCTTTGAAATACAGTAGATCAGCAAACTATAAAGTGGGTGAAATTAAAGCCTTAATGGGGTTAGGTTTTTATCATTCTGATAAAGGAAGTTATAAAAAAAGTATTTCTTACTTTAAACAAGCCCTTCATGCTGCAAAAGCTATAAACAACGTTTCGTTAGAACTCGACTGTTTAGGTAGAATTGCATCTCAGTACAGTTACTTAGGTAATGATGGAAAAGCATTGGAAGGATATTTGGAATGTATTGAAATTGCCACCAGAATTCAAGACAAGTTTATGCTTTCAATTCTAAATGAAAACATTGCTGGTTTATATAGTAATCAAAAAGACTTTGATGAGGCAATGGTTTACTATAAAAAGACAAAAAAAATTAATGAAGAACTTGGCAATCCAATATACTTCGCCGAGACTATGAGTAATATGGCCTCAGCATATGCAGATATGGGAGAGCTTGAATATGCTATGTATAATGTTAATTCTAGTATTACAATTTTTGAGGATAAAAAGATATTAGATTGGCTTGCATACGCTTACGAAGTAAAAGGTAAGGTGTATTTAAAGCAAAAAAAATATAAATGGGCTCTTTATTGGTATAAGCAAAGTGAAATGCTTCATGAGCAACTTGAGGATGACCGTGCAGAAATTAGCTTACTAAATGGAATTGCGAAGGCTTATTTAGGTTTAAAAAAAGATAACACCTCTAAACCCTTTGCATTGAAAGCTTATAATTTGGCAAAAAAAATTAATGATAAAGACGGTATTGTAGAATGTGCAAATACGCTTTATAAACTAAACAAAAACAAAGGGGATTTTAAAACGGCACTAATTTATCATGAAATTTTCCAAGCATCTTCTGACTCCATAAACAAAAATAAAAACAGGAAAGGTCTTACCATGTTGAAAACCAAAATTGAACATGAAAAGCAAAAGGAAGAACTTATTCTCGCAAATGAAGAGGCGTTAACTAAACAGAAAGTATATGTATACATTTCACTAACAGTATTACTTGTTTTTATTGGGCTTACCTTATTCATAAGAAGAAATGAAAGGATTCAGACCGGTTTAAATGTTGAATTAAAGTCTAAAACAAAAAAACTTCAAATCAGCGAAAAGGAGCTTAAAGAAATTAATACCACAAAAGATAGATTATTTTCCATTATTGGACATGATTTAAGAGGACCTATTGGAGCTTTTCAAGGTTTATTAAAGTTGTTTAAAGATGGGGAAATGTCCAAAGAAGAATTTCTAAGCTTTGTTCCAAAACTTAGAAAAGATATCGACAACATTTCTTTTACACTCAACAATTTACTTTCATGGGGGCATACGCAAATGAATGGAGCTACAACAAAACCTTCTCTAGTTTCGATAGACGAGTTAGTTAATGAAAATGTAAGCTTACTTTCTGAAGTCGCTAACAACAAATCTATTAAACTTGTAAACAACATTCCGCTTAATACTGTGGCATGGTCCGATAATAATCAAATAGATATTGTAGTAAGAAACCTCCTGAGTAACGCCATAAAATTTACTCCAGAAAACGGTGTCATTACAATCGGAGCCGTCCAAAGAGTAAATCACTGGGAGATTTCAGTTAGGGATACTGGAATTGGAATGGATGAAAAAACTCAAAAGCAAATTTTTGAGAACAATAGTACTTATACCACATACGGAACTAATGAAGAAAAGGGAACAGGATTGGGGCTAAACTTATGTAAAGAAATGGTCGAAAAAAATAAGGGTAAACTTTGGGTTGAAAGTTCTTTAAACAAAGGGTCTTGCTTTTATTTTACAGTTCCTAAGGGAAAAAGAAGTTTCAAAAAAATCGCGTAATAACTTCTCAAAGAAGGAAAATAATTTAATTCTAATTTTAAAGCTTATTGGTTTTCTTAATCTATGGTACCTATTTTTTTTTTAAATTGTAGTAATTGGGAAGCAAAAGGCAAACTAGGTTTGTATTTTTTTAAATCAATAATCCTACTACTCCTTTAAATTCTTTCTTTGGTTATGATAATATGATTATAGTTTTTTTCAACTCTTATAAATCACAAAAATTCTTCTTCCAAAGTATTGCCCCTGCCCTTATTTTTCTTCTTTCTTTTTTTCAAGTTAATTCCCAAAAGATAAAACAGGATAGTATAAAAAAGGAAATTGAGTTAAAACTTAGCCAGAAAAACTTTACTCCTAATGACACCACATATATTAACCTTTTAAATAGCTTAGCATATGAAATTAAATATTACAACGTTGATAGTGTGTTAACATTATCAAATCAATCATTACAATTAAGTTCTGAAATAAACTACTTAGACGGAAAAATAAAAGCTCACGCAAACCTTGGTGATTATTATGCTGATGCTGGCTATTTAAAAAAAGGCAGAAATCATTTAAAAAAAGCAATTGAAATACTTAATGACCAGAACACCATAAATAAACTTTATGTGGACATTAAAAGTAAAATGTCAGGATTATATCTTAAGGAAAATAACTTCACCAAAGCGCTTAACGGATATTTAGAATGCATTGAACTGGCAAAAAAAATTGACTACAATATTCGAATTTCTTCTAGCTACGAAGACATAGCCTACCTCTTTGTGCATCAAAAAGATTATGTAGAAGCCGTAAAATATTACAAAAAAGTAATTGAAGCAGCTAAAAAAGAGGCGGAACCTGGTTATTACGCTGGTATATTTACCAATTTAGCAGCTGTGTATGTGAAAATGAACGATTTAGAGAATGCTAGAAAAAATATAGATAAAAGCATTCAATATTTTGAAAAAACTAATAAACTGGATTGGCTTGGGTATGCCTACACAATTAGAGGTTCTATTTATTTGTTAAAAAATGAGTTCGATGAAAGTCTTAACTGGTTACTAAAAGCTGAAAATATTTTTAAAAATTTAGACGATGAAAGAAGCGAAATATTTTTATACATCGAACTTGCTAAAAACTATAAATCTTTAAAAAAAAGTGAATTGGCTATTAAATATGGCTTGAGAGGATATAATCTAGCTGTTAAAACAAAAAACCCTAGGGGAATTCGAGAATCTGTCGAAGTACTTTACAAAATTAACAAAAGTGAAAATAATTTTGAGGAAGCATTAGCATACCATGAGCTTCACAAAAAACTATCAGACTCCGCTCAAAGCATTGAAAATCAATCAATTTTAGTTGCTTATAAAAGTAAGCTACTACACGATATCGAAAAAAAAGAATTAATTATAAAAAACGAAAAGGCACTCTATAACCAAAAAAAATACATTTATCTTTCCATTTTCTTTTTAATAATAGCAGCTGTAATAATCACCTTTGTAACTCTAAACAAAAGAGCTTTAAAAAAGATTAACACAGAACTAAACATAAAAAAAGAAGCCCTTGAAGAAAGTGAAAAAGAATTAAAAGAACTAAACAAAACCAAAGACCGCCTTTTTTCTATAATTGGTCATGATTTAAGGGGTCCAATTGGCGCTTTTAAAGAGCTTTTGAAACTTTTTGACAGTGGATTATTATCAAAAGAAGAATTACTTGGCTTTGTTCCAAGAATAAAAAAGGACATTATAAATATATCATTCACCTTAAATAATTTACTCTCATGGGGACAGTCTCAAATGAAAGGTAGTTCCATACAACCTAAAAAGATTTCCTTATATAAATTAATTCAAGAAAATAGTAACCTACTGGAAGAGATAACCCATAAAAAGGGTATTACAATTTTAAACAATGTTCCTACTTCAGTTTACGTTTGGGCAGATAAAAACCAAATAGATGTGGTAATCAGAAATTTAATGAGTAACGCTATTAAATTTACACCAAAAAATGGCAAAATAACCTTAACTACCACCGAACAACAAAACAGTTGGCAAGTTGAAGTTAGCGACAATGGCATTGGTATGGATAAGAAAAAAACCAAGCATCTTTTTCTTAAAAACAATAATAAATCTACTTATGGAACTGAAAACGAAAAAGGCACAGGCCTTGGTTTGATACTATGTAAAGAAATGATTGAAAAAAACAATGGTACAATTTGGGTAAAAAGCATACCAAATAAAGGCTCTTCCTTTTTCTTTACTTTACCAAAGGAAAAGCTAGATTAGGTCATCTAACTTTTCTACCGCAACAAAACGTTCAGCTGTAAAGCCCTCTGCATAATCAACTCCGACTAGTCTACCTAAATCTCTGGCTCTATAATTAACGCTGTCAATAAAATTTTTACTGCTTATAGGAGTTTCAGGCTCATCACTATTAGGATCGTGAAATTGAGATGAATACGCTAAAATAGAGGCCGTTTTTTTATCAATAAAATCGGAAATGTTTACTACAAAATCTGGTTCTAAATTTTTCCATTGAATGTAATGATATACAACTTTGGGTCTCCAAGCATTTTGTTCTTCACCGTCTATCTGAGTTTGTATTTTTATAAGTCCACTTAAAAAGCAAGCATCACTTACCAATTTACTTCCTTTACCATGGTCAATATGCCTATCATCAATTGCATTACATAATACAATTTCAGGTTGGTACTTTCTAACTTGTTCAATAATTTTTAATTGATGTTCTTTATCATTTATAAAAAAACCATCCGCAAATTTTAAATTATCTCGTACAACGACTCCCAATATTTCCGCAGCGTTGTTGGCTTCCATATCTCGAATTTCTGCTGACCCTCGAGTTCCTAGTTCACCTCGCGTTAAGTCTATTATACCTATTTTTTTACCATTAGCAATTTCCTTTGCTATTGTACCCCCCGCTCCAAGTTCGGCATCATCTGGGTGCGCACCAAAAACCAATATATCTAATTTCATATTTTTTTAAATCTGAGTAAAAGTCGTAATACTTTTTACTTTCTTACTTTTTCTATCGCTTGTTCTATGTCAGCAATTAAATCCTCAGGCTCTTCAATACCTACAGAAAAACGAATTAAACCATCAGCAATTCCCTGACGCTTGCGCTCATCTGCTCCCATTAACGAATGAGATGTTTTACTTGGTGATAAAACTGTACTCTCTACCCCTGCTAAACTCATAGATGATTTTATTAAGGTAAGAGCTTTTTGAAATTGATAAGCGTCCAAGTTCTCGTTCAATTCAAAAGAAAGCATACCTCCAAACCCTCTCATTTGTGATTTTGCAAGCTTATGATTTGGATGAGATGGTAAACCCGGATAATAAACGAGTTTAATATCCTTGTGTTCAAATAAATACTCTGCCATTTTTTGAGCATTTTTATTCTGAGCATTAACTCTAATCCCCATAGTTTTCATACTTCGTTCTAGTAACCAGACCGTGTAATCACTTAAACTTCCACCCAAATTTTTTCCTAAATGAAAGATTCTTTTTATGTTTTCCTTGTTTGAAGCTACCGCTCCTGCACATATATCTGAATGCCCTCCCATATATTTAGTTGCACTATGTATAACTACATCTATCCCATAATCTATAGGGTTCTGGTTAATAGGGCTTGCAAAAGTATTATCTATCATTGAAATCAAATTATACTTTTTGGCTAAACTTGAAATAGCCTCCAAATCAATTATCGTTAATAACGGATTTGAAGGCGTTTCAATATAAATTACTTTAGTGTTTTTTTGAATTTTATCTTCAAAATCTTTTACGGATATTCCGTCAGCAAAAGAATAGGCTATTCCAAACTTATCAAACTCTTCAGTCGCAAGATTATAAGTGCCACCGTACAATGCCCGTTGCATTACAATATGATCTCCTGCTTTTAAAAACGCTAATAAAGTAGTACTTACTGCTGCCATTCCACTTCCAAAAATCAAAGCGGCTTCAGTGTGTTCTAACGCTGCTACTTTTTTACAAAGTGCTTCTTGATTAGGTGTATTAAAATAACGAGGATATCTTTTAACGTCAACATCTTCGAAAGCATAGGAAGAACTCATGTATAATGGAGAAACTGCTCCTTTAAATTGTTCATCTTTAACTTCTCCAACATGCGTACAAATTGTATTGATTCCCTTTATATTTTTAGCCATATCAAGTGATTTTGAATTAAGCTAAAGTTACAAAAATCGCCTAAACTAAAGTTTGTTTCCAATGACCTTTTCTAAACCAAAAAATAGAAATAATTGCCAACAAAATTTGTGCTATCGTAATCGCCAAGAATACTCCAAGAGGTCCTAAATCAAAGGTAATTGCAAAAATGTAAGCAATAGGCAATTGAAATAGCCAAAAAGATATTAAGTTAATTTTTGTTGGAGTTTTAGTATCCCCTGCCCCATTAAATGCTTGAGGAACTACCAAACCATACGCATAAAAGATATAACCTAACGCTATGACCTGTAAGCATAACCCACCATTTTCTACGACTACAGAATTAGTGTTAAACCAAGCTATTATTTCATGAGCAAATAGCAAATATGCCACAGATACTATACCCATAAATATGGCATTATACTTTCCAGTAATCCAGACCGATTTTTCTGCTCTATCGGGTTGTTTAGCTCCTAGGTTTTGACCAACCAAAGTAGCTGCGGCATTACTCATTCCCCATGCTGGCATCATGGTAAACATAATTACACGTATAGCAATGGTATAACCAGCCAGGGCTTCGCTACCAAATTCAGACATCATACGCATTAAAAATACCCAGCTACTTGTACCAATTAAAAATTGAGCAATTCCTCCTAATGAAATTTTAACAAGATTAAAAATCAATTTAATATTAAGCACCAAATCAGAAAATCCAATTTTAATTCTGCTCCACCCAAAAAACAGTACTAACAATTGTATAAGTACAGCCGTGCCTCTCCCTATATTTGTGGCTATTGCAGCCCCCATAACACCATACTCTGGTATTGGTCCCCACCCGAAAATAAATATAGGATCAAGTATAATGTTTAATCCATTAGAGATAATCAAAACCCACATGGCAATTGAAGCATCACCCGCTCCTCTAAATATTGCGTTTATCAGAAAAAGTAACAAAATAGTAATATTCCCTCCGAGCAATAATTGAGTGTAACCATACCCTTCTTTGATAACATCTGGTTCCGCCCCCATTAATTGAAGAATTTCCTTGGCATACACAAAACCAAAAGCTCCAATAAAAATGGACAGCAAAATCCCTAAAGCTATTGCTTGCACTGCTGATTGTCTTGCTCCTTGTATATCTTTTTCACCAACCCTACGTGCTACAATTGCAGCAGCAGCCATACTTAAACCTATTGCTACAGCATAAATTAGGGTAACAACGGATTCCGTTAAACCAATTGTAGCAACTGCATTAACGCTTACCTGAGATACATACGCAATGTCTACTAATGCAAAAACCGATTCCATGCACATTTCTAATATCATAGGAATGGAAAGCATAACTATCGCTTTGCGAATACTACCTGAAGTAAAATCGGTTTGCTTGCCAGTTATGGCATCAATAAAATGTTTGAATATATTATTAAAAGAAAATTTATTTTGAGAACTCATTATAAAAAAATTATGTTAATGAAAGAAAAAAACAGATAAGATGGTTGAAGTAATTTGAAAATCCAAACTACTTCTTAGGCACAATCCCTAAGACATCTTTTTTGTAAAACATAATTCTTATAACTTCATAATGACACAAATAAAAGTATTTTTTTCTTACAAAATGAATAAAGCAATAATTATTTTGAATAATTAACTCTATATCGCCAAAAACTTATTGCTCCCAAAAGCAAAACTCCTAACACAGTATACCATATAAAAGATGGTGTAATAACCTGCGCTCCGCTTGCATAACTGTGTAAACCAACTAGGTAAAAATTCACACCAAAATAAGTCATCATTATACTTCCAAAGGCAACAACTGAAGCGAAATTAAATCCCCATCTTCCTCTTAAACCAGGTACAATTCTCATATGAATTACAAAGGCATATATCATTATGGAAATTAGAGCCCAAGTTTCTTTGGGATCCCACCCCCAATAGCGCCCCCAACTTTCGTTAGCCCATTGACCTCCTAAAAAGTTACCAATAGTTAACATCACTAAGCCAACGGTTAATGCCAATTCATTTATAATCGTAAGCTCTTTTAAGTTAACTTCCATTCGTTTTTTATTCTTCTTATTCGTAAGAATAATTAAAATCAGTGAAACCACTCCTAAAATCATACCTACAGTTAATGGCCCATAGCTACCGACAATTACGGCAACGTGAATCATTAACCAATAACTATCTAAAACCGGAACAAGATTTCCAATTGATGGGTCTACCCAGCTCTGATGCGCTATCCAAAGTAACATTGCGGTTACAAATGCAGAAGCCGCAATTGTCATATCACTTTTTCTTGCAAATAATAACCCCATTCCCATAGTTGCCCATGAAACGTAAAGAATACTTTCATATGCATCACTCCAAGGAGCATGACCTGAAATGTACCAACGCAATACCAAGCCTGCAGTATGCCAAAAAAAGAAGAGCATTATGGTTCCTTTAAAAAAGTAAATCGCTACTCTCCAGATTTCTCGTTCTTTAAATATTTGAAAAATCAAAGTAAAAAACATTAACACGCCAAACATTGCGTAAAGCCTATAAAGATTGTTGAAAATGTTTAACTTGTTGTATAGTACTTCCGTTTTAATTTTTTCTTTAGAGGGTAATATTTCGCTACCATGATTTTGCTGATTTTTCTTAAATGCTTCAACCAAACGATCAGCACTAGAGTAGTCACCAGTACTTTGCGCTTTACGTAAAGTCATTAAATAATAAGGGAAAGAGTTTTTTACAAAATTAGCATATAACGAATCGGAAACTTGATATTGTCCTCCACGATATTCAATTGCCGAAATCCACTTGTTATTTTCATCTTCTAATAAAGGAAATATTTTTACTATTTGCCCACTTAATGCCTGATCCAAAAGGCTTAATCGCATACTAGCATCTTTAATATCTTGTTGGAATTTATTTGGATTGTTCGTGGACGTAGCATCCCTTAAAAAGGGTTCTAATTTGTAATTGCCATTATTGTCAAAAAAGTCAGTTGCCTTTGCAAAAGGTTCTCCAGATGGTATCCCAATTGTATTACGAATACTATCATTTTGTTTTTTCTTATCAACAGCAATAAATTCTATATTATACCAAACAGCGGGGTTTAACATCATAGATAAAAACACCTGATCAGCATTCATATCCTCATACTTATCTTTTAAACTCAATTTCCGCAATAATTCAGACGAAAATGTGTTTATGGGTTTCATTCTACCCGCTTCATCTTGAAGAACAATTTCTCCAAACTTAGCTGCGTGCTCTTTAGAAACAATGGTAGTTTGTAAAACAGAATCTATTTGCTCCGTAGTGGGCATTAAATTATGATCATGTCCGTCTCCATCAAAATGCTCATGTTCTTGAGAAAAAGATGGTGCCATACAAGCACATAAAAATAGTAAGGTTAGTGCTGCTTTTTTTGTTTTTAATTTATCTAGTGATTTAGATAAGTCTCTAAATCTTGTTTTTCCATAAAACATAATTCCCATTAACCCTATATACAGAAGAAAATAACCAAGATATGTAATCCATGTGCCCCAAAAATCGTGATTTACAGACAATTTAGTTCCTGCCTCATCGGGATCAAAACCAGATTGAAAAAACCGATACCCTTTATGATCCAATATATTATTCATAAAAATATCATAGTCAAATGAGCGTTCATCCTCTACAGTAACTTTACTCATAAAAGAAGCATAACCAGCCTCAGTACCAGGATATTTTTCAGCAATAAAATCATTTAATTTAATACTAAACGGAAGCTCATAAACTTTAGAGCCAAACAAAACAGAAAAATCTAAACCTCCTACTGTAAACTTTTTTGTAAAACTTGAGGTCCCCTTTCCTCCTAAAACCTTTTTCTGCATAGTTTCATTTGCTGTTTTTATTTCTAACACCAACGCATCTAAACTGGTTTCGTTAACTTCATCATCAGGAATTTTAACCACTCCGTGTGTTCCTCGAATTAAAGAATCAGGAATTACAAATTGCATTCCTGCTGTGTTGTAAAGCGAACGTAATTGTAATGGCTGAATACTATCTTTACTTAACTTTCCTCTAAACTGATCTGCCATTCGCATAAAATCTCCATCAAAAGGAGAGTTTACTAAATAAACACTATCTGTAGTACTTATGTTAATTGCTCCACTGGTCTCCTTGTTTAAAGCAAATAAAACACCATGAATACTTGCTACTTTTCCATGCTCTAGATAATGTTCATGACGTTGTCCTTCACCGGCTTCAACAATTTTTAAAAATTGATTTCCATTTTCATCTGGCAACAAACCTTCTTTAGCTCCGCGAATAAAATCAATATAGGAAATGGTAAAAGGTTCTCCATTAAAATCTGAATTCCATGGTAGACTTGTTTTTCGTGCTTCAGCAGTAACCATTAATTCGTCTTCAAGAACTTTTCGTTTTGGTTCTCCATTAATTTCTCCATCGGCATAAACAGTTAAAAAAGTTTTATCAGAATAAAATACTTTTTCAGACTGCCCTTCCCGTATTGGCATCATTCCTTCAAAACTGATATACCTAGTTACAAACGCCCCAACAATTATTAATATCCATGAAATGTGAAGCAATAAAACGGCCCACTTTTCTCTTCTCCATAATTTATACCTTGAAATATTACCCACGAAATTTATCACAAAAAACACCATAATTGCCTCAAACCATGTGGTATTATAAATCCATATTCTAGCAGTTTCTGTACTATACCAACTTTCTATAAACGTTCCAAAAGCCATTGCTGTGGCAAAAACAATGAACAAAACTGACATTAAACGCGTTGAAAAAAATATCTTTTTTAATACCTGAATCATTATGGAGAAGGCTTTTAATTTTCTGATTGCAAAAATAAGCTATTTACGAGACAACTATCGTGTTATATACTATACACTTCTCTTTTTTAACACCATAAAATATGATTAATTTAGCCGCATGATTAAGATTACAATTATAGGAACTGGAAACATTGCTAAACATTTGTTTGATACGTTTAAGCTTAATAAAAATGTTAGCATTAACGAAATTGTAGGAAGAAACACTGAGGCATTAAAATATTTTGCAGCCACCGCACCTACACAAACTAATTTTAACAACTTAAAAACGTCAGACTTATATATTATTTCAGTCAGTGATGATGCGATTGAAGAAGTATCTACTTTTCTTGAGGATAAAAAAGGAGTTGTGGCGCATACCACGGGTAGTGTTGCTATGAGTGTTTTAAACAAACACACAAACCATGGCGTTTTTTACCCAATGCAAACATTTACTAAAAATCAAGTTGTGGATTTTAGGTCTGTACCAATGTGCATAGAAGCTAATAACGAAGAAAGTTATTCTGTGTTAAGCAATCTGGCTAATTATATTTCTAATGTCGTATACGACCTTAGCTCTGAACAGCGAAAAAAAATGCATCTAGCAGCTGTTTTCATAAACAACTTTAGCAATTACATGTATCAAATAGGTAATGAAATATGTCAAAAAAACAACGTTCCTTTTAGTATTCTGAAACCTTTAATTTTAGAGACCGCAAAAAAAGGAACTTCATTTGACCCAGAATCTATTCAAACGGGACCTGGTAAGCGTGGCGATTTAAAAACCATTGAAATTCATAAATCACAAATTACAAATAAAGAGCACCTTAAAATATATACCGTTTTAACTGAGGCTATTTTAAATAAATATGGAAAAGAGTTATAAAGAGTATTTAGCAAACATTACAACTTTTGTTTTTGATGTTGATGGTGTTTTCACCAATAGTAATGTATTAGTTACCACAAGTGGAGAAATGTTAAGAACAATGAGCGTAAAAGATGGGTATGCTGTAAAAGTGGCTATAAAAAAAGGGTACAACATGTGCATTATTACTGGAGGAGCAAACGAAGGAGTTAAAAGTAGATTGCAAGGACTTGGAGTTAAAGATATTTACATGGGAGCTCACCTAAAAATAGAGCCCTTAACAGAATATTTAAGTACTAACAACATTGACCCTAACAATGTGCTATATATGGGAGATGATATGCCCGATATACCGGCTATGGAACATGTTGCATTGCCAACATGTCCGCAAGATGCCATACCAGAAGTAAAAAAAGTTGCTAAATATATTTCGCACAAAAATGGTGGTGATGCTTGTGTTAGAGATGTTATTGAACAGGTTTTAAAAGTACGCGGTGACTGGTTAGGTAATTATAGCGCAGCAAACGACTAACCATGTTGCTGGAAAAAATTAAAGGATATAAAATTATTTTGGCTTCTGGATCTCCCAGAAGACATCAATTTTTTAAAGACCTAGGCTTACCGTTTGAGGTTAGGCTAAAAGAGGTTGATGAAATTTACCCTTCAAAACTTAAGGGTGCTGAAATATCAGATTATCTTGCCAAATTAAAAGCTTCTCCACAACAAGAAAATTTAAAAGAGAGGGAAATTTTAATAACATCAGATACTGTTGTTTGGTATAATAATGAGTCTCTTGCCAAGGCAAAAAATGAAGAGGAAGCTTTTGAAATGCTCAATAAATTATCTGGAGATTGGCATCAAGTAATTACGTCTGTATGCTTTACCACAAACAATGCTCAATCTGTTGTTAACCATACTACCAAAGTAAAGTTTAAAAAAATAAGTGATGACGAAATTTGGTATTATATAAACAATTATAAGCCATTTGATAAAGCTGGTGCTTATGGTATTCAAGAATGGATTGGGTTAATTGCCATTGAAGAAATTCAAGGTTCATATACCAATGTTGTTGGATTACCTACTCAATTAGTATATAAAACACTTTTAGAAATTACTAGTAAATAAAAAATCCTTGATTTCATCAATCAAGGATTTTAAACATCTTTTAAAAATAGTAGGCTAACCCAAAAAGTAGTTCCGATGCGTCCAACGAAAATTCAAATCTATTATTTTTAATGTCCCAGCTATTTTCACCTTTAGCTTCGTAATATGAATACCCTATAGCTCCAAAACTAGCTTCAAAAGCAATTTTTTTAGAAGCAAAAAAGGAAACTCCTGGTCTGGCCCCAACAAACGCACTTTTTCCATTGTTTTTTGTTTTCGACGAGTTCTCCGATTGGTATTCATACCATACTCTTGAATAGCTGGCCTCAGCCTGCCAATAAAAGGCTAATCTATTTCCCAACGCTCTATACCCTCTAATAAAAGGTCTAAAACCTAATGACGCTGAAGTGTTTTCAATACTTTCAAAACCCACTTCACGAGATGAAGATTCTGATATGCTATAATTAGTTACCAAACCTACCCCAACAATTAAATTATCTTTTAAACTGTAACCTAACATTGGGGAAAAGTTAAAACTTCTAGTTTTATCATCTATGTTTGTTGGATTATTGGCATTATTTCTAGTAATATCTAATATTCCAAAGGAAACATCTCCACCTAAACGCCATGTTCCTTTTTCAATAGTGAACTTTGATTTTGATGTTTGAGCAGAAACTAATGTTACCATAAAAGCACTTGCAAAGAATAATAATTTTTTCATTTTTAATATTTTAAGATTTATAATTGTACTTGGCATCAACCACTATACCAACACATTACAACTCCACTTAAATAACACTTAAATAACCTTGTTTTAACCATTACTTTTCTTACCAAATTGTAATTCGATGTTTTTAATTCCAAATCTGGTTTAAAAGGCAGTACTAATTTTATTTTTGGTAATTTTATTGAAAACTTTGGGTTATGAAACAAGTAAAAAGTATTCTAGGTATATTTTCTTTTTCGGCGCTATTATTACTATCATGCAAAAATGAAGTAAAACAGAATAATGAAATACTGGCAATGGAATCTGGTGCCGTTGTGGAAAAAACCAAAAAACCAAAACGCCAACTTTCACAAGAGTTTAAAGATTATTGGTATGCTGGAAAGGCGGAAATATCTTCGTACGAGCTTACACAAGCTAGGTATGGGGAATTCCGAAAAGGCTCTGCGGTGTTAATATATGTTACCGAACCTTTTTTGGCAAAAAAACAAGTAAAAGCTGATGGTCACAACCCTGATAATGTTCAAGTATTAAAATTAAATAGTACAAAAAAATATCTCACAGGTATTTACCCCTACTCTATTATGAATAGCAGCTTTTATCCTGTTTATGATAATCAACATGCTGTTAAAGTTTCGTTTTCTTCGCAAGAATGGTGCGGACATGTATATGCCCAAATTAATAATAAAGATGATTTTGAGGTAACATCACACTCCTATTTTGAAACTGAAGCCGATGAAAATTTCAATCTTGAAAAGCATCTCTTAGAAAACGAGATTTGGAATAAAATACGTATTAATCCAAATGATTTGCCGATTGGGAAAATTAAAATGATTCCTTCTCTGGAGTATGTACGTTTGTCTCACAAAAAGCTAAAAGCTTATGAGGCCAAAGTATCTTTAAATAATAAAGAAAATACTTCCATATATTCTATTACCTATCCAGAATTACAACGAGAAATAAATATTACCTTTTCATCTAAATTTCCTTATGAAATAAATAGTTGGACGGAAACTTTTTCAAGTGGATTTGGCGTTAATGCCAAGGTAATGACAACTACAGCAAAAAAAATAAACACTATTAAATCTCCTTATTGGCAAGAAAATAAAAATAGTAGCTTGCATTTAAGAGATAGCTTAGGATTATAATTTATGACAGATTTCTTTTTAGAAAACACCAACAAGATATATTCTACAATTGCAACTTTAGTTGCCTTTATAATTATTAGATTCATAATTATAATTGTTGTTCGTAGAATAGGTAGACTAAATAATTTTGTAAAAGGTAGAGTAAAACTTACCATAAAATATATGGTGCTTATTCTGGCATTCATTATTGTTGGAATTATTACTTTTATTTGGGGAGTTAACTTCGAAGAACTTGCTTTACTATTTTCATCTATGTTTGCAATACTAGGTATTGCTTTATTTGCCCAATGGTCTATATTAAGTAACCTTTCTGCTGGGATAATTTTGTTTTTCGCCTTTCCGTTTAAAATTGGAGATAGAGTTAAAATCTTAGATAAAGATATTGATGGTGAAGGTCCTTATTTAATTGAGGATATAAAAGCTTTTCATGTAACCCTACGCTCAGAAAACGGTGGTAATTTAATATACCCAAATAGTTTAATGATGCAGAAACCGATTTCCGTTATAGAATCAAAAGAGTTTTAACTAAAGCTACTATTTGTTAAAGAAGTTGTAAAAAAAATCCTCAGCTACATAATCTTTCTATCTTTGAGAATATCATAAATATTAAGAACTATGCGGCATTTTGTGGTTTTGTGTTTTACAGCCATTTTATTTTCTAATCCAACATTTTCTCAATCTTCTAAAAACAACTCATCAACCGATATTTATCATAGCCTTCAAAAGCTTAATTTTTTGGGCACTGCGTTATACATTGCAGCTCATCCAGACGATGAAAACACGCGGTTAATTTCCTACCTATCAAATGAGGTTAAGGCGCGTACCGCATATTTATCTCTAACAAGAGGAGATGGAGGACAAAACCTTATTGGTACTGAAATTAGAGAACTGCTTGGTGTTTTAAGAACCCAAGAACTTTTAGCTGCCAGAAAAGTTGATGGTGGCGAACAATTTTTTAGTAGAGCTAACGATTTTGGGTATTCCAAACATCCAGATGAAACTTTAAAAATATGGAACGAAAATGATATTCTTGCAGACGTTGTGCGTACCATTCGTACATTTAAACCGGATGTAATTATAAATCGATTTGACCATCGTTCACCCGGAACAACACATGGACATCATACGTCATCTGCAATGCTAAGTGTTGAAGCTTTTGATCTTGTAAACAAAACAGATGCATACCCAGAGCAATTAAATTATACCGAAACATGGCAACCCAAACGTTTATTTTTTAATACCTCTTGGTGGTTTTATGGCAGTAGAGAAAAGTTTGAAAAAGCGGATAAAACTAACCTTTTAAATGTTGATATTGGAGTTTACTACCCTACACTTGGAGTTTCAAACAATGAAATTGCTTCTTTAGCAAGTAGTCAACATTTATGTCAAGGTTTTGGTAGGCTTTCTAGTAGAGGTTCCAATCAAGAATATGTAGAATTAATAAAAGGTGACCTTCCACAAAGTAAAAATGATTTATTTGAAGGAATAAACACAACTTGGTCGAGAGTTAAAGGCGGAAAAGCTATTGGAGATATTTTATATAAAGTTGAAAACAATTTTAACTTTAAGAATCCATCACAGCACCTTCCTGAACTACTAAAGGCTAGAAAACTAATAGCTTCATTAAAAAACAACCATTGGAAAACACTTAAATCTGAGGCATTAGATAATATTATTGTAGCCATAACTGGTCTTTATCTTGAAGCTTCAACAGTTAAAGCTTCCGCAACTCCTGGGGAAACGGTTAATGTGAAAATTGAGGCTATAAATAGAAGCAATGCGGACGTTCATTTAAAATCTATTGAAATCACCAATAATAATCTTGTTTCAAAAAACATTCAACTTGGTAAAAATCAAAAAATTGATTTTGAAACACCTTTACAAATAGCCACAGATGCAAACTACACTAACGCTTACTGGTTGAAAGAAAAGGGAAGCTTAGGAATGTATAAAGTTAAAAATGAAATGCTAATTGGGAAACCTGAAACTCCAAGGGCATTTCATGCAAGTTTTAATTTACGAATTAACAATGAAGAAATTACCATTACCAAACCTGTTGTGCACAAATACGCCAAACCAGATAAAGGTGAATTGTATCAACCGTTTGAAATTATACCTGAAGCCACGGCAAGTTTTAAAGACAAAGTCTTAATATTTGCTGATGACAATGCTAAGCAAATACCGGTTACCATTAAAGCGCACAAAGATAATATTGAAGGGCAAGTTCAACTATGCTTTTCAAAAGAGTGGAAAGTTGATGCGGAAACACAGTCTTTCAAAATTGAAAAGTCAGGAGATACTCAGGTAATAATATTTACTTTAACTCCACCCGAAGAGGAAAGTAAAAGTATAATATCTCCACTTATTAAAATTAATGGAAAAGAGTACTCTAAAGAACTTGTTACAATTGCATACGATCATATTCCAACACAGACCGTATTACTACCTTCCGAAGCCAAAGTTGTACGTCTAAACATTGATAGAATAGGTGACAATATTGGTTATATAATGGGTGCGGGTGATAAAGTTCCCAATAGCTTAGAACAAATAGGATATTCAGTTCATACTATTGACCCCAATACAATTGATAAAGAGTCTCTTAAAAAATACGACGCCGTTGTTTTAGGTATACGTGCCTACAATGTTGTATCGGAACTTAAATATAAGCAACGTTTTCTACTAGATTATGTGAAGGAAGGTGGCAACTTAATCGTACAGTATAATACTGCGGGTAGGTGGAATAAACAATTTGAAAATATTGCGCCCTACCCTTTAAAAGTATCTCGAGATAGAGTAACGGATGAACATGCAAAAGTCAAAATTTTGGCTAAAGAACATGCAATCGTAAACTTTCCAAATCCAATTAACGAAGAAGATTTCAACGGATGGGTTCAAGAAAGAGGTTTGTACTTCCCAAATGAATGGAGTGATGAATTTACGCCTATTTTAGAAATGAAAGACCAAGGTGAGTCTGCGAAAAAAGGAAGCTTACTGGTCGCTCCATACGGCAAAGGAAATTATATATACACAGGTTTAAGCTTTTTTAGAGAGCTTCCTGCTGGTGTTCCTGGAGCGTATAAATTATTTTCCAACATGCTTTCTACTGGAAAAAGTGAAATAAAAGCGGAAAACAAAATTAAGGGATGAAAAACACTAAGGAACCTTTCATTTGGAAAAGAGAATACACACTGGTAGTTCTTTTTAACATAGCATACGTTTTGTTTTTTTATTTTCTAATGACCTCATTTATCTAAAATGAAAGTAATTGATTGGCTAATACTTGCTGGCACCCTTTTTTCTATAGTTGCATATGGTGTATGGAAAACAAAAGGAAGTAAAAATGTTAACGATTATGTAAAGGGCGGTAACGAAACCAAATGGTGGACAATTGGTTTGTCAGTAATGGCAACTCAAGCTAGTGCTATAACCTTTTTATCCACCCCTGGACAGGCTTTTCATGATGGAATGGGGTTTGTGCAATTTTATTTTGGACTACCACTTGCCATGATTATTATTTGCCTTGTTTTTGTTCCCTTATATCATAGAATGAAGGTATACACGGCGTACGAATTTTTAGAAAGTCGTTTTGACCTTAAAACAAGAACATTAGCTGCTATTCTGTTTTTAATACAAAGAGGGTTAGCAGCGGGAATCACAATTTTTGCGCCCTCAATTATTCTTTCTGCTGTATTGGGTTGGGATTTACGCACCTTAAATATATTAATAGGAACCCTTGTTATTATTTATACTGTTACGGGCGGTACAAAAGCTGTTAATGTTACTCAAAAGCAGCAAATGTTCATTATAATGACAGGAATGTTTATTGCGTTCTTTTTCATAATAGGTTATTTACCTGCTGATGTTAATCTTACTAAAGCCCTTAAAATTGCTGGTGCAAGTGATAAGCTTAATATTCTAGATTTTAGTTTTGACACAAAAAGTAGATACACATTTTGGAGTGGTATTACAGGAGGTCTTTTCTTAGCTCTTGCATATTTTGGCACGGACCAAAGTCAAGTACAACGTTATTTATCTGGAAAATCTATTAGAGAAAGTCAACTAGGGCTAGTTTTTAATGGTATTTTAAAAATACCTATGCAATTTTTTATTCTGCTGGTTGGTGTAATGGTTTTTGTCTTTTATCAATATAACCCTTCCCCTTTGAATTTTAACCCTTCGGCCACTGAAGCCGTTTTAAATTCATCTTATGGTGATGATTACAGACTTCTGCAACAAGAACAAATTGAATTAGAAAACGAAAAAAGAATATCGCAAAACAAATTTTCTACCGCTTTAGAATTAAAGGAATTTAATGCTGTAAAGGAAGCTAAGGAACAAATTATTCATATTAATAAAAAAGATAGTACAAATAGAGTTCTGGCAAAAGCTTTAATTAAACAAGCTAATAGTGATATTGAAACAAATGACAAGGATTATATTTTTATTCATTTTATATTAAACAACCTACCAAATGGCTTAATAGGTCTATTGCTTGCAGTGATACTATCTGCAGCTATGTCTTCTACCGCATCCGAATTAAATGCACTAGGAACTATAACAGCCCTTGACCTTTTTAAAAGAAATACAAAAACTGTTCATACTGAAAAATACTTTGTACTTGCTTCCAAAGGGTTTACACTACTTTGGGGTATAATTGCTATAGTAATTGCATGCATTGCCAATTTATTTGATAACCTCATTCAATTGGTAAATATTATAGGTAGTATTTTTTATGGCAATGTTTTAGGTATTTTTCTTTTAGCCTTCTTTTTTAAGTTTGTTAGAGGAAATGCAGTTTTCTTTTCTGCCCTTTTAACACAACTTATTATATGTATTGTCTACTACCAATACATTCACATATACCCGTCTGGTCAGGAAAAACTAGGGTATTTATGGCTAAATTTCATCGGTGCAGCACTAGTCATATTTATCGCAGTAATTTTTGAAGTAATGGACCGTGTTCTTAAAAACAAGCCGTTAGAAGGTTAGGCTATGAATTAGATGTTATTCTGTTTTTCTCGGATATACGTAATATTTACGTTATTTTGTTATGGAATTAAATGCCGATGAAAATATAACTTGATGAAATTAACAGATACTGCACATATGTACAATGTGCAACAAAAAATTTTAGTCGCTGTAGATTGCATAATTTTTGGTTTTGACACGCAAAACTTAAAACTTCTATTGTTTAAACGAAAAGTAGACCCTTTTAAAGGAGATTGGTCGCTAATTGGTGCCTTTGTTAAGGGTAATTTATCAATCAATGATGCTGCAAAACAAATACTGTTTGAAACAACGGGACTTAAAGATATTTACTTAGATGAATTAAAAACGTACAGTGACTATAATCGAGACCCAGGAGACAGAGTAATTTCTATTGCCCATTACAGTCTAATAAGTATTAATGATTTTGATATTGAAAAAGTTGAAGAGTTTGATGCCAAATGGTTTAATTTAGACGAAATCCCCGACTTAGTGTTAGACCATAACCAAATGGTAAAAGATGCCGTAAATCGGCTACGTAAAAAGGTAAAACACCAACCCATTGGGTTTAATTTACTTCCAGAATATTTTACTTTACCAAAGTTGCAACGATTATATGAAAGCATTTATCAGCGGGAATTAGATTCTCGAAATTTTAGAAAAAAAATACTATCACAGAACATTTTAATTAAAACAGATAAAAAAGATAAATCAGAATCTAAAAAAGGCGCTTTCTTGTACTGTTTTGATAAAGACAAGTTTGATATACTTAAGACAAAAGGCTACAACTTTGACATATAACGCACAAGATGTAAGCAACTTAAGTTTAAAAAACAAAACAGAAGCAATAATTTTATTTATTAAATGTAAAAAATACGTTTAATATTAAAAAATCCGTAACTTGCAAGTCTAATTTTAAGGATCATGATAAAAGATAAAGTAGTTACTTATTTTAAAGAAAACTATAGCCAAAACCCATTAATTATTAAGGCTCCTGGTAGAGTTAATATTATTGGAGAACATACTGATTATAATTTAGGGTTTGTACTTCCCGCATCAATAGAAAAAGCGATTTACTTTGCTGCCCAAACCAACAATACTGATACTATTAATATTGAAGCCTTTTTAACTTTTAAAGAAAAAGTGAGCTTTGATTTAAAGGGTCAAAATGAAGATTTTTCCGCATTTTGGGGAAAATACTTTAAGGCTATTATTCAAATATTAAATGAAAAAAATTATACTTTAAAAGGTATTGATTGCGTTTTTGGCGGAGATATCCCAATTGGTTCTGGACTTTCTTCCTCTGCCGCACTTTGTTGTGGATTCACATATGCAGTTTCTAACCTACTTGGTTTAGATATTTCTAGAACGGAAATTGCTTTAATTGCCCAGGCAGCTGAACATAAAATTGGTCTTAATTGCGGATTAATGGACCAATATGCTGTTCTTTTTGGTAAAAAAGGCAATGCCCTTTTTCTAGATTGTAAAGATTTACAGCACAAATATGTCCCTATAAATTTAGATGGTTACAGCTGGTTATTAATCAACTCAAATGTCAAGCATGAACTAGCGGTTGGAAACGAATACAACGATCGTAGAAACTCATGTGAAGCTATTGTTAATAAAATAAAAGAATCTAACGATACTGTTGCTTCGCTTAGAGATGTTTCTAAAGAAGCTCTTGAAAAAGTTAAAGATTTTGTAGACCCTGTTGACTACAAACGTTCTATATATATAATTATGGAGAATAAAAGAGTAGAAAGAATGATTACCGCACTTGGTGATGGCAACGCTTCTGAAGTTGGTAAAATTCTTTTAGAAGGACACCGCTCCATGTCTCAAGATTTTGAGATTAGCACTTCTGAAATTGATTATTTAGTAAATGTTAGTCAAGAACAAGATGGTGTTTTAGGTTCTAGAATGATGGGCGGAGGCTTTGGTGGATGTACCATAAATTTAATTAAAACGGAACATCTAGAAAGTGCTCAATCAGCTATTGAAACTGCCTATAAAAAAGAAACTGGAATTGAAGCCGAATGCTTTCACTTAGAAATTGATGATAGCGTAAAAATTTTAAATGCTTAAAGAACTTATGAACGATAATTTTAATGCTAATCCACATAAAAGGTATAACATTTTAACTGGAGAATGGGTTTTGGTTTCTCCACATAGAACAAAACGACCTTGGCAAGGTAAAAAGGAAACTACTGCTAAAAAAGAAATGATAGCGCACGATCCCAGCTGTTACCTGTGTGCAATTAATACCCGAATTAATGGAGAGATAAATCCTGACTACAAAAACACATTTGTTTTTGCCAATGATTTTGGAGCTTTATTGCCAGATAGTGAAGATTTTAAAAGTGAAGATGGTTTACTATTAGCGGAAGGAGAAACTGGTATTTGCAAAGTAATTTGTTTTTCACCAAATCACTCATTAACCCTTCCGGATATGGAAGTTTCGGCAATAGAAAATGTAATTACTACTTGGCAGAATGAATATGCCGAATTAGGTGCTAAACCCGAAATTAACCATGTTCAGATTTTTGAAAACAAAGGTGCCACCATGGGATGCAGTAATCCGCACCCTCACGGACAAATTTGGGCTCAAAAGTCAATACCTAATGAAGTAGTGAAAAAAACAGAAAAACAAAAGGACTATTTTAATAAAAATGGAAAAAGTTTGCTAACTGACTATTTGGAGCAAGAATTAAAAGCTGATGAGCGAATTATATCCATGAATAATAGTTTTGTAAGTTTAGTTCCTTTTTGGGCAGTATGGCCATATGAGGTAATGATTATTCCAAGAGCGCATAGAACGCATATTGGAGAATTAACTGATACCGAGAAAAAAGATTATGCAGAACAATTAAAAATTGTTACTCAAAAATATGACAAGTTGTTTGATACTTCTTTTCCATATTCTGCCGGTATACATCAAGCTCCAACAAATGGAGAACACCCAGAATGGCATTTTCATATGAGCTTCTACCCTCCTCTACTTCGTTCGGCAACGGTTAAAAAATTCATGGTTGGTTATGAAATGTTTGGTATGCCGCAACGTGATATTACTGCTGAAGTAGCAGCACAAAGTCTTAAAGCATTATAAATAATAATGAAAATAAAAAAGCAGCAATATTAAATTGCTGCTTTTTTTTACATTTCTAAGAAATAGAGGTTTACTCAACTTCTATTCCCCATTCTTTTAAAGAATCTTTATTCAATTTTATATAATCTGCATTACCTGCCTCTTTAGCCGCAGCTAGAGATCTTTTTGCTGCAGCAATAGCATTTTTATTATCTCCTTGCTTTGCATAAATAAGAGATTGTTTTCTTGAAATCCAGAAAGCTTTATCATTCATAGATACTGCTTTATTAATCCATTCCTGTGCCTGTCTTAGCTCTTTACCTTCTTCAAGATAGTAAGCCGCAGCCGCATAATAATCGTTTGCAGTAAGCCCTTTCATTGCATTTTCAATACTTTTAGTTGCTTTAGCTACGGTTGGTACTTCAAACTTAATTCCAACATATGCTTTTTCCCACATAATACCTAAAGCAGCACCATTATTAGTTAAATCATCAATTGTGATTGTAAAAGTTTCAATAGAAACTGGCAAAGGATATACTTGTGTTGTGGTTTTAGCCGCTACTTTGCTCTCATCCCATTCTTTTGGAGTTCCCCAGTTTTGTGTATCTGCATAAAAAATAACTTCCCAAGAAGTTTCTCCAGGTTTAGCAAAAACTGCATAAGAACCCGCCTTAAGAATTTGGCCATCAACAACTACATCATCACTAAAAGAAACAATAGTATTTTTGTTAGCTCCTGTTCTCCATAACGTATTGTATGGCACTAAATCTCCAAAAATAGTTCTACCTTTCACTGAAGGTCTTGAATATTCTACGGTAACGTCGGTTAATCCAACTTTCTGCTCTAATTTAGAAAAAGGACTTGGCTGAGGTGTAGTAATTTGAGCTTGGGTTGAAAAAGCTGCCATAACTACAAATAATAAAAGTGATAATTTTTTCATTTCTTATAAGGTTATTAGTTTTCACAAAACTAGAGATAATCGGCCCTTACTTTTGTTAAGAAAGTCTTAAATAAAAGTGTGGAAAAAATTCAATTTTTAATGAAAGCTTTCGTCGCAACGTCGTTACCAACATATAAAGTTAGATAATACAACGATGAATTTAACCAAGAAATATCAACCGTTTTACTGTCATCAGATACCATTGTATAATCTACAAGTCTTCCTGAAATATCAAAAATGGCTCTTCCGTGGTTAGCTCCTTTGGTTTCATATTGATAATAAAGTGTATTCGATTTTTGAGGTTTATATACAATAAAATCTTCTGTAATTTCATTTTTTATTTCCTGCGATTCCTCCGTTTCCTCAGCTTCCCATTCCAAATCTATAAAGGAATATAATTGCGGATTTAATGAAGTCTCTGTTGTAGTATCTTTAAAAAGCTCCGAAGAAATAAAATAACGATTTTCACTTGTAAAAGTAACTCCTTCAATCTGCGCTATTCCAGTATCAAGATTTATTCTGTTTAATTTATTTCCATAAATGTTTTCCAAAGAAGAATTTTCAAACCTAACAACAAAAGGATCTAGACTATCCGAATAGCCAACAAGTAATAACACATCAGACAACGTATTATAGGTGGCTCCAGTAATTAACCCATTAGCATTATAAATTTCAAGTCTTGAAGCTTTATAATCTCCCGCAATAGTTGGTATTTGGTAAGCCACCGTTTGTTTCCCCTTCCATTGCTTCGTAAAAACAACAAGATGATTTTCTAAAACTATTATAGATTCTGCATCCCAATCGCTCAATCCATCAGTATTAAAACTAACCTGATCTTCATATGAAAAGGTTATTTTTTCTGCGATAATAGCGTCTGAAACATCAAAATCGGATTTTTGAATCTTGTAAACAACCAAATCCTGTCTTGTTCCATTATTGTTGCCAATATCTCCAATATAAATATGGGTATCGTCCTGCGTAATGTCTTCCCAATCAATATTTGCAGCGTTAGAAATTGTAATTCTTCTTGTAATGTTTAACGAAATAGTATCCAATTCAATAAGCTCTGGTAAATTACCTGAATCGTTGTGCGTTATTAACTTTCCGTTATAAAATATAAGTCCAGAATTTTCTTTTAAACTCTCTGGCAAGTTTCCAACAAGAGTACCATTCTGCCCTAAAGCAGAACCAACTACAATCATAAAAAACAAACAGAAGAGTTTCACTTTCTTAAATTACATTTCAAGCAAAAATATACAAATTTGAAACTACAGTAAGTATGTAAATAAGCTTAGAGCTATAAATAATCAATTACCTTATTTTTTTGTTTAATTTTTCATTATTTTTATTAAACAAAATAATTCTATGAAGTTTTTCCAAATTAAATCTAAACAAGTTCTTCCAATAACTAAAGAAGAAGCATGGAACTTTCTGTCTACTCCAAAAAATTTAGCAACGATAACACCAAAACACATGAACTTTAATATATTATCTGGAGCAGATAAAAAAGTTTTTGCTGGTCAAGTTATCCACTATAACGTGTCGCCTTTTAAAGGTTATACAACACGATGGATTACAGAAATAACTCATGTTGAAAACGAAAGTTATTTTGTAGATGAGCAACGTTTTGGTCCCTACACATTTTGGCACCATAAGCACTTTATTCACCCAACAAATAAAGGAGTTATTCTGGAAGATGTTATTGATTATAAACTTCCATTAGGAATACTTGGAAGTTTAGCTAACACCATTTTTGTAAAAAAGCAACTTCGCTCAATATTTGAATTTAGAGCTAAAAAACTACAGGAAATCTTCGGAGTTACTAATGCTCCTTTTGAATTGGAATTAAAATCTATTTGAAATTGAAAACAACAGTAAATATTTTTTGGTTTCGAAGAGATTTAAGGTTTAATGACAATGTAGGGCTATATAACGCGCTAAAAAGTAAGTTTCCTGTACTTCCCATTTTTATATATGATTCAGAAATTTTAAATAAACTTCCTAAAAATGACGCAAGAGTAAATTTTATTTACGAAACTCTTCAAAAGTTAAATAGCGTACTTATAAATGAATTTTCAAGTTCGATTGGATTTTATCACGGAAAAACTAATCAAATCTTTGAATCTCTAATTAGCGAATATCAAATTAATACGGTTTATACCAATCACGATTACGAGCCTTATGCCGAACAAAGAGATTTGGAAATTAAAAAACTGTTAGACAAAAATTCTATTTCTTTTAAAACCTTTAAAGATCAGGTGATTTTTGAAAAAAACGAAGTCGTTAAACCTGATGGCAAACCGTATGTAGTATATACTCCGTACAAAAACAAATGGAAATCTCTTTTCTCCGCTACTACAAATTTGACAACACATGATAGTTTAAAACTGCTAAATAACACTATTAAAACCAAAAAACTCCCACATATTTCAATGCAAAATTTGGGTTTTATAAAATCGAATATTGTCGTAAGTGACTATTATTTAACACCTGATTTCATAGATACTTATGAAGGCACCAGAGATTATCCTGCGGCAAAAAACGGAACATCCAATTTAGGTCCACATCTGCGTTTCGGAACTGTTTCTATAAGGCAAATTCTAAAAGAAGCTATTTTGTCTGAAAATGAAACTTTTTGGAATGAACTTATTTGGCGTGAATTTTTTATGCAAATATTATGGTATTATCCCCATACGGTAACTCAGTCCTTTAGATCAAAATATGACAGAATTCAATGGCGAAATAACCCCAACGAATTCGAAAAATGGAAAAATGGATTAACAGGATACCCATTAGTTGACGCAGGCATGAGACAATTAAATTCTACTGGGTTTATGCACAACCGGGTTCGCATGCTGGTTGCTAGTTTTCTTTGCAAACATTTACTAATTGATTGGCGTTGGGGAGAAGCTTACTTTGCCGAAAAATTACTTGATTATGATTTAAGCGCAAATATTGGTAATTGGCAATGGGCTGCGGGTTCTGGTGTTGATGCCGCACCTTACTTTCGTATATTTAACCCTCAAACCCAAGTAATTAAATTTGACAAACAAAAAGAATACATTAATCGATGGATTCCTGACCTTCAAGAATTTTCCTATCCTGAAAAAATAGTTGATCATAAATTTGCCAGGGAACGTTGTCTTTCTGCTTATAAAAATGCTTTAAACTAATTTTTGTTTTATTTTTTATGAATTTGTTACTCTAACCATCCCATAAAAATTGTACTTCTTTTCACTATATTTAAGTAATTAATCTGACTAATGTTAATTACTATGAAAAAAATTACTTTATTGATTACACTACTACTTTTTGTAGTGTCTTTGAATGCTCAAAAAATGAGCAAGAATAAAAAAATTATAGTTGCTTCTGTGGAAAAGCACAAAGCTGATCTCATTAAAATAAGTGACTCTATATGGGCCGCCGCAGAAACGGCATTCGAAGAAACAAAATCTGCAGAAATTCTTGCAAAATATGCAGAAAAAAATGGTTTTAAAGTTACAAGAGGCGTTGCCAATATACCAACAGCATTCACTGCGGTTTATGGATCTGGTAAACCCGTAATAAGTATTCTTGGTGAATTTGATGCACTACCAGGTATTTCTCAGAAAGCCCAACCGATAAAAGAACCCCTTAAAGATGGAGCTGCCGGACATGGGTGCGGGCATAATTTGTTTGGTGCAGCAAGCTTGGGAGCTGCAATAGCAATAAAAGAGCTTATGGCAAATGGAAAAATAAAAGGGACTATTAAATTTTTAGGTACACCTTCGGAAGAAAAGTACTTTGCAAAAATATGGATGGTTCGTGACGGTTTATGGGATGATGTTGATGTTAACCTGAGTTGGCATCCCTCTGCAAAAACTGAAGCTGATGTTCAAAGTAGTTTAGCTTTAGTAGATTTTAAGGTAGAATTCTTTGGGCAAGCCGCCCATGCATCTGGAGACCCTTGGAATGGCAGAAGTGCTTCTGACGCTTTAGAACTTTACACAACAGGTATTAACTATTATAGAGAACATATAAAACCTACAGTTAGAATACACTATCACATTCAAGACGGTGGTCAAGTAGTAAATGTGGTTCCTGATTATTCCAAACTTTGGGTACGCGTTAGAGACACAAAACGTAGTGGAATGATGCCAGTTTATGAAAGGGTTAAAGAAATGGCAGAAGGTGCTGCAATTATGGCAAACGTGGACTACAAAATATCTTTAATTTCTGGTATATACGAAGTTCTTGTAAATAGGTCTGGAGGAAAACTAATGCAAAACAATTTAGAGTTGCTTGGTCCACTAACTTACACCGAAGAAGAAACCCTATTTGGAAAAAAAATTCAAGAACAAACAGGAAAACCTCAAGTAGGGATGGATAGCAAAATTAAACCCCTAAAAACCACAAAAGAACACCCTGGCGGAGGTTCTACTGATGTTGGTGACGTAAGTTGGAATGTTCCTAATATTAATTTAAGTGTTACCGTTGCACCGAAAGATACCCCATGGCATTCATGGGCCGTAGTGGCTTGTGGAGGTATGAGCATTGGGCATAAAGGAATGCTTCATGCGGCTAAAGCTCTAGGTATGACCGCTACTGACCTTTTTGAGAATCCAAAGGCAATTGCTGATATAAAGAAAGAGTACACTGAAAGAAAAGGAGATGAAGTTTATGAACCCATAATTCCAGACGGCCCTCCTCCCGTAAAACAAAAATAATTACATTGAAAATTAAAAATATACTAGCTAAAGAAACATGGCCGATTAGGCGTACGGTTATGTGGCCAGAAAAGCCTTTTGATTTTGTAAAACTGGAAAACGATAGTGAAGGTTTCCATTTTGGAGGTTATGTAGATGAAGAACTTATATGCATAGTTTCATTATTTATTAAAAATAATAAAGCACAATTTAGAAAGTTAGCAACCAAAGAAAATCACCAAGGAAAAGGATATGCTACCAAATTATTACATCATGTTTTTGAATTTGCAAAAAATAAAAACATGAACACCATATGGTGTAACGCTCGAAAAAATAAAACAAATTTTTATCACAAATTTTCTATGACGGAAACAAACAGAACCTATAAAAAAGGGGGTATTGAGTTTGTTGTTATGGAAGTTACATTATAAATAAACCTATATGAAAAGTAAGATATTAGTATTAGCTTTAATTTGCAGCTCTTTTCTTTCTGCACAATCATTTGACTTTACTTACGACCACTATGCAGTTATTGTAAAAGATGTTGATAAAAGCGCTGACTTTTACGCCAACATTCTAAAGTTAAAAGAAACACCTCACCCTACACTAAAAAAAGGATTTAGATGGTTTATTGTAAGTGGAAATAGTCAAATACATTTAATTCAGAAAGAGAACCCCGAATTCACAAAAAGTAAATCCGTACACTTATGTCTAGCCACGCAGAATTTGGATGTCTTTACCCATCATTTAAAACAAAATAACGTTCCCTATTTTGATTGGCCTGGAAAAGAAAATACCATAACCTTGCGCGCAGATGGTGTTAAGCAAATCTATTTCCAAGACCCCGATGGCTATTGGATTGAAGTTAATAACGCAAAACATTAAAAAATGAGTACTAGTATCCAGAATATATTTCAGTTAGGTTTTCCATGGCAGACACAGGATCCTTTTTTATTTTGTGTTTATCATTACGATAAATACCCTAAAGGAAATGAAGATATGAGCCCTAATGCAACACTTGAAGGTCGCGTTTTGGGTAATGATTTTACAATTAAAGATGGTTGGCGCATGTATCATGGTCATACAATCCCTGGATTTCCGTACCATCCACATCGAGGTTTTGAAACTATTACTATAGCCAATAAAGGGTATTGTGACCATTCCGATTCATTAGGTGCTGCTGGTCGTTTTGGAGAAGGAGATGTTCAATGGATGACCGCTGGTTCGGGCGTTCAACATTCTGAAATGTTTCCGTTACTAAACACTGAAAAAGAAAATCCATTGGAGTTGTTCCAAATATGGCTTAATCTTCCAAAAAAGGACAAACTTGTTTCTCCTCATTTTGCAATGTTGTGGCATGAAGATATTCCTATTATCAAAGAAGACTCCGCTACGATTAAGGTTATTGCTGGTGACTATAATGGGAATATTGCGCCAAAACCAACCCCAAATTCATGGGCTGCAGATAGTGAAAACGAAGTTGCTATTTGGAATATAAAAATTGAAGCAAATGCTACCTACACACTTCCAAAGTCTAGAGGTAATGTTAGCAGAACACTCTATTTCTATGAAGGAGATTCTTTAAATATTGAAGAAAATAAGATTTCACCAAATTATGGCGTGGAGTTAAGCTCTAATATTGACACTGTTATTAAAAATGGTAATGCTAAAGGGCATTTATTAATCCTACAAGGAAATCCCATTGACGAGCCCGTTGTTCAACACGGACCTTTTGTTATGAATAGCGAAGATGAAATAAGACAAACCATGGAAGAATATCAGCTAACTCAGTTTGGAGGATGGCCATGGCAGTATCCAGATAATGTACACGAAAAAGAAAAAGGAAGATTTGCTAAATTTCCTGATGGTACTATTGTTGAAAAATAAAAAAAGGAGGTGTTAAAAAACACCTCCTTTTTTAATCTCTTATAATTTAAATTACACTCTCACAATTTTAGCTCCAATAGCTCGCAAACGTTCGTCTATATTTTCATAACCACGATCTATTTGTTCAATGTTATGAATAGTGGATTCTCCTTTTGCTGATAACGCTGCAATTAACAACGAAACTCCCGCTCTAATATCTGGAGAAACCATAGTTGTTGCTTTCAATGTAGATTTAAAATCATGACCAATTACTGTTGCTCTATGCGGATCGCAAAGAATAATTTTTGCTCCCATATCTATTAATTTATCTACAAAAAACAAACGACTTTCAAACATTTTTTGATGTATAAGCACCTCTCCTCTAGCCTGGGAAGCAACCACCAAAATAATACTTAAAATATCAGGCGTAAGTCCTGGCCACGGAGCATCTGCAATAGTTAAGATAGAGCCGTCTATAAAATTTTGAATTTCATAACCATCTTTATGGCAAGGAATATAAATATCATCACCTTTCCTTTCAACAGTTACACCTAGTTTTCTAAAAGTAGTGGGTATTTGTCCCAAATCTTTCCAACTTACATTTTTTATAGTAAGTTCACTTTTTGTCATCGCTGCAAGACCTATCCAACTACCAATCTCAATCATATCAGGTAGCATTGTATGCTCAGTACCTCCAAGAGTTTCAACTCCTTCAATGACTAGCATATTAGATCCAATTCCAGAAATTTTAGCCCCCATACGAACCAACATCTTACACAATTGTTGCAAGTATGGTTCACAGGCAGCATTATATATTGTAGTCTCACCTTCTGCTAAAACCGCAGCCATAAGAATATTTGCAGTTCCTGTAACCGAAGCCTCATCAAGCAACATGTATGTTCCTTTTAATTTTTTAGCTTCAACTCCGTAAAAATGTTCTTCTTTATTATATCTAAATTTTGCACCAAGATTTATAAAACCTTCAAAATGCGTATCCAATCTTCTACGTCCAATTTTATCTCCTCCTGGTTTAGGAATGTAACCTTTTCCAAAACGAGCTAATAATGGCCCCACCAACATAATTGAGCCTCGCAGACCTCTACCATCTTGTTTAAACTGATCAGATTGCAAATATTCAAGATTAACGTCATCCGCTTTAAAGGTATATGTGCCTTTACCTCTTTTCTGGATTTTAACCCCTAAGTCTTCTAACAGTGCTATAAGCTTGTTAACATCAACAATATCAGGTATGTTGTTAATTGTAACTTTTTCAGCAGTTAATAAAACTGCACACAAAATTTGCAAGGCTTCATTTTTTGCCCCTTGAGGTGTTATTTCACCTGATAATTGGTGACCACCTTCAATTTTAAATGTTCCCATCTAGTTTTTTGAAGAAGATTAATAGCGTTTTTTACCGCGATTATTATTACGTTGATTCTTTTTATTTGAAGATCTTGGATTCTTTGCCACCCTGTTTTTTAAGAATTGACCACTATCCGTAAGATTTTCTCCATCAGCAGCAAGATCTATTCTCCCATCACTCAATTCATATAAATGATTAAAAATAGCTTTATCGTCTACAGTATCTTTATTCCAATTTAAGTAGCACTTTTTCATGTGATTCGCAATAGCATATTCCAAACCACTACGCATATCCCCTTTTTCCCACTGTACCGCAACATCAATCATTCTTTTAATATTGTTTCCGTAAAAACGATATTTAGGAAAATTTTGAGGGTAAGGCAATGGGTCAGGTCTTTTTTGTAAAACCTCTTTAGAAGTTATTGGAAAAGGAGATTCAACATCTAATTTAAAATCGGACATTATAAACAACTGATCCCATAATTTATGCTGAAAATCGGGCACATCACGCAAATGCGGTTGTAAATTACCCATAACGCTTATTATTGCCTTTGCAATCTTATTTCTTTCTCCTGCATCTTCTAATGAAACCGCATAATCCACCATTTTTTGAAAATGACGACCATATTCTGGAATAATAAGTTGAGGACGCTCAGTATTGTACTCTAAGTTTTCTACTAAATTCAAATTGAAAAATTTATCTTAAAAATTATATAATAGAGAAGTATTATAATAACGACTGCAAAATAATAAAATTATACTGTAATTACTATTTTACAAGGATATTACACCTTTTACTTTACCTACTTCTTTATATTTTTCGATTACTGCATCTGGATTTTTCATATTAACGGTAATTGACATGCTGGTGTATTTTCCGTTTTTAGATTTTTTAGAATTGATAACTGCCCCAGTATTATCAAAAATCTTGTTTATTTTATCTGAGTTGTCCGAATCAGAAAGTACTATAAATTTATATAAATAGTTTGATGGCCATTTTGATGTCTCGGTCAATTGTTCTTTTAATCGAGAATAAAACTCTTCAGATTTTTCGGTGCTCATTGGGTAACATTTTGTGCAAATATAATGGTAAAGCTTCAATTTTTTAATCCTAAGGGTTTCATTACTTTTGTTTACTTAAATAGTTGAATTTGATTGCTCAAAAAATTGTTATAACTGGAGGTCCAGGTACAGGTAAAACATCAATAATAAATGCATTAGAACAAGACGGTTTTTTTTGTTTTCATGAGGTTATTAGAACAATGACTCTTGAGGCAAAAAAAGAAACTAATCCCAATTCCCAAGTTTCTAACCCATTAGCATTTGCCAATGACCCATTTTTATTCAACAAAAAATTACTTGAAGCTAGAATACAGCAGCATATTGAGGGTGATAGCATAAAAAAAAATGTGCTTTTTTACGACCGTGGCGTTCCTGATGTTTTGGCTTACATGGATTATTTTAAGCAAGAATATACCAAAACATTTATTGATGCTTGCAAAACGCATCAATATCAAAAAATTTTTATCCTCCCTCCATGGGAAGAGATTTACATTTCAGACAATGAACGCCTTGAGAGTTTTGACGAGGCCATAGAAATTCATAATCATCTAGAAATCACATACAAATTGTTTGATTATGATGTTATTTTTGTACCATTAGGTAGTGTTGAAGAACGAAAAAACTTTATCCTAAATCAAATCAAAAAAGATAGTGCTTAAAAGTCCAAAAGATGTATTAGCTAAATATTGGGGATTTCCTAGTTTTAGAGGATCCCAAGAACAGATTATTAATACTGTTTTAAATGGCACTGATGTAATTGCACTTTTACCAACAGGTGGCGGAAAATCCATTTGTTTTCAGGTCCCGGCATTAATCAATGATGGAATTTGTATTGTTGTTTCTCCACTAATCGCTTTAATACAAAATCAAGTAGATACCCTAAACCAAAAAGGAATTAAAGCTATTGGATTAACAGGCGGAAAATCATTTGAAGAGGTAAACAACTTGCTTGATAATTGTTTGTACGGGAATTATAAATTTTTGTATCTATCACCAGAGCGGCTTCAACAGGATGTTATAAAGGACAGACTACTACAAATGAAAATTAATTTGTTTGTAATAGACGAGGCTCATTGTATTTCGCAATGGGGACATGACTTTAGACCTGCGTATTTAGCCTGCTCGCAGTTAAGAACATTGGTTCCTCATATTCCAATTATAGCACTCACAGCAACAGCGACAAAAAATGTAATCATAGATATTGGAGAAATTTTAAATCTTAAGAATCCATTAACTATTAAGGATTCTTTTTTTAGAAAAAACCTCGCTTTTAAAGTATTGGAAGATGAAGATAAAAACCACCAATTAAAGAGGCTGCTCTCTAACACTAAACATAGCAGTATTGTTTATGTTAGAAATAGAAAATCTGCAGAGTCATTAGCTAAACTAATTGCAGCCTCAAATAGTACAGCTACCTTTTTTCATGGAGGAATTCCTCAAAAAGAAAAAAAAGAAAAGCTTCAGCAATGGTTGGATAATAAGGTACAAGTAATGGTTGCTACAAACGCATTTGGAATGGGAATAGATAAGCCAGATGTTAAATTGGTTGTCCATTATCAAATTCCTGATTGTATTGAAAACTATTTTCAGGAAGCAGGTAGAGCTGGTAGAGATGGACAATACGCTGAAGCTATTTTAATTACTAATAAAGCTGATGAAACCAGGTTAAAAAGACAATTTTTAAGTGTTTTACCCGATATTTATTTTTTAAAAACCGCTTACAACAAACTAAACAACTATTTTCAAATATCATACGGAGAAGGACATAACACGAAGCATCAATTAAACTTTAATGAATTCTGCAGTATTTATAAGTTTAATCCCTTACTAGCATATAACGCTTTCAAAATTTTAGACCAAAATTCTGTAATTGCTTTAAGCAAAGCCTACTTTACGAAAACCACTGTACAATTTATTACATCAAAAAATGTATTGATGGAATACCTACAAAACAATCAATACCTGAGTAATATTGTGCAAACTATCTTAAGAACTTATGGAGGTATTTTTGAATTTGAAACTAAAATAAATACGCACCTAGTTTCTAAAAAAGCTAGTGTACAAGAAAAAAATGTTATTTCAGCCTTAGAACAGCTTCAAGAACATAATATTGTTAACTATCAAGGAAAACATAGTGACCTTGAAATTACCTTTCTTGTTCCAAGAGAAGATGATATTGCAATTAACCTTTTTGCTAAAAAAGTTAAGGAACAGCAAAGCATAAAAATAGATAACATAAACAAAATGCTAACTTTTATAAACTCCAAAAGTGTTTGTAGAAGTATTCAATTGTTAAACTATTTTGGAGAATCAAAAAAAGAGGTTTGCGGGATGTGCGATGTTTGTATTTCTCAAAAACAAGAAAACACAGAAGTTTCGACAATAGTTTCAGAAATAAAACAGCTTTTAAAGAAAAAAAAATATACTTCAAGAGAATTAATTTCTATGCTAAAACATAACCAAGCTTTGGTATTAGATATTTTAAAACAAATGCTGGAAGACAATATTATTGTTATTAATACAAAAAACGAATACACACTTAGTTAAAAATGAAAGACATTAAGATAGTTTTTATGGGAACGCCAGACTTTGCTGTTACTATTTTAGATAGTTTGGTAAAGCAAAGCTTCAATGTGGTTGGAGTAATTACTGCTCCAGATAAACCAGCAGGAAGGGGGCGAAAAATTAATGAGTCTGCGGTTAAAAAATATGCGGTAGCTAATAATTTGACAGTTCTACAACCAACAAATTTAAAGGACGAAGCATTTTTATCAGATTTAAAAGCCCTAGAAGCTAACTTACAAATTGTAGTTGCATTTAGAATGTTACCTAAAGTTGTTTGGAGTATGCCAAAGTTAGGCACGTTTAACTTGCACGCCTCGTTACTTCCGCAATACAGAGGTGCCGCGCCAATTAATTGGGCAATTATTAATGGAGAAAAGGAAACTGGAGTTACCACTTTCTTTATAGATGATAAAATTGACACCGGAGAAATTATATTTCAAAAAAAATGTGCTATTAAGGATGATGAATCTGCTGGAGAATTACACGATAAATTAATGTATTTAGGAGCCGATTTGGTTATTGAAACCGTTACGCATATACAAAGCGGTACTGTTGAAACTAAAAAACAACCAGATTCTAGTACATTAAAGTCCGCATACAAAATTCATAAGTCCACTTGTCAAATTAACTGGAAAGATTCTATTCACAATATATATAATCATATTAGAGGACTTAGTCCTTATCCTGGTGCTTGGACTACACTAACAAATGACAAAGAAGAAATACCATTAAAAATATATAAGGTAAGCAAAAGCATTGAAGACCATAATTTTAAGATTGGTGAGATTAAGAGCACAAAAAAAGAAATGAAAGTTGCCGTAGATGGGGGGTACATTTTGTTAGAAGAAATTCAACTTCCTGGTAAACGAAAAATGAAAACAATTGATGTATTAAATGGCTTAAATGTAGAAAAAAATCACTATGTCGCCTAAAGCCCCGCTATCATTGGGCTGCCAGAAATGTAAATAATGCCCTACTTTATTAACAAACAGCATTAGTTATCAACAAAAACAGCGATTTCCCCCCAATTTACTTGCGTTGGTGGGAAATCCATATAAATTTGTTGAAGGATTAAAATTATTTTAACAACAATTAATTTAATTACATTATGAACAAAACAGAATTAATCGATGCTATGGCAGCAGACGCTGGCATCACAAAAGCAGCAGCTAAAAAATCATTAGAGTCTTTCTTAGGTAACGTAGAAGGTTCACTTAAAAAAGGAGATAGAGTTTCTCTAGTTGGTTTTGGATCATGGTCTGTTTCTAAAAGAAACGCTAGAGAAGGAAGAAACCCTTCAACTGGAAAAACTATCCAGATTGCAGCAAAAAATGTTGTAAAGTTTAAAGCAGGTGCTGATTTAGGTAAAGCTGTAAACTAGTAAAAAATATTTATTTAGTTTAAAAAGCGCTTCATATGAAGCGCTTTTTTTGTTACCCATTCTTTTCTTTTTATTATAAATGTCTTATTTTAGAGAATAAAGCCACAATTAAATGGAAAATTTATCACCACAAAAAGGAAAGCTTTTAATTGCTGAACCATCTTTGACGGGTGATGTTTCGTTCAATAGATCTGTTGTTTTGCTTGCAGAACATAATGACGAAGGTTCGGTAGGTTTTATTCTTAATAAACCTTTAGAATATCTTATTAGTGATTTAGTTAAAGAAATAAATCTTCCTTTTCAAGTATACAATGGAGGCCCTGTAGAACAGGATAATTTATACTTTATTCATAAGGTTCCGGATTTAATTACAAATAGCATTGAAATATCTGACGGAATTTTTTGGGGTGGAGATTTTGAAAAAACCGTTGACTTAATAAATAACGAAACTATTTCGGAACACGATATTCGTTTTTTTCTTGGCTATTCTGGCTGGGCTTCATTGCAATTAGATGAAGAGTTATCTTCAAACTCTTGGATTATTGTTAAGAACGAGTACGAGAGTAACATCATTCAAAAGTCCACCGTTGCATTTTGGAAAGAAAAAATGATTGAACTTGGAGGGAATTACCTTCTATGGTCAAATGCTCCCGAAAACCCTAGTTTAAATTAATTGCTTTTTGTTTGTTCCAAACGCACAGCCATATTCAACTTTCCAATTAAATCCTTGGCTAAAGTATTCTCAAATTGCTTTTTTCGGTACTTAGTTATTGATTGAATGCCCATCACGGTATTTGTTATAAACAATTCATCTGCTTTTTGTAAATCAAATGGAGAAATAGAAGCCTCTTCGAGCTGATAAGCTTCATTCTTTTTAAGAATTTCGATTAACTTTTTTCGAATTATACCATTTAAACATCCGTCTGATAATGGCGGTGTTTTTACAATATTATTCTTAACAAGAAAAATATTGCCATTTGTTGCTTCCACAATTTGTTTAGCATTGTTAATTAGTAAACAATTGACGTAATCGTTTTCTTTAGCATAAATATTGGCTAAAACGTTAACAAGTTTATTACTGGTTTTAAGTGTAGACAACATATCACTATTAACCGTAAAATCTTTAAACAATTCTACTTCGTACGCGTTATCATTAAAAGTATAAAAAGGTGTAGCTAATTCTTTGGCCTCTATGATGTACGAAACTTCACGGGTTTCTGGCATATACAAACCACCATCCTTTCTAAAAACCGTAAGTCTAACTCTTGACGGAGATTTTTCTAAACCATTAGCGGTAACAGTTTTTATAATTTGGTCCTTTAAAAACTCAAAAGTAAAATTCATTGGAATTTCCATACGTAAAATTCGCATTGAAGCCATCAGCCTTAAATAATGGTCTTCCCATAAAAAAACCTCTCCATTCACTGCTCGAATAGTTTCAAATAATGCATCTCCATATCGTAATCCTCTATTTTCTTGATTCAGAAAAAAAGAATTTTTAGCAACTATATCTCCGTTAAAATTGACCATAAAAAAAGCCTTAAAAAAATTAAGGCCAAATATACTATTAATATCAGGGATGATTAATTAGAACCTATAATATGTTTTAAATCGGAAACTTGATTCTCCCATAACATTTTAGCCTCATCCAATTCATCTTCTTCTGCAAAGTCGATAATAAATAATGAAACATCCTTTGTAATTTCATCTACTATTATGCGCATTTCAAAATAGCTATCATCATCATTCTCCGACCAAGCAAACTTTACAAAGTCATCATTCTTTTTCTTTAACAGTTTAGCTTCTTCTTCTGCCCCATCCCATATAAACGAAAAAATCTCTCCTCTTGAATTAACATTATCAGCAAACCATTCTGAAAGCCCAGAAGGTGTAGATAAATACTGATATAACAGTTGTGGTGACGCTTGTATTACAAACTCTATCTCAAATTTTATTTTATCACTCATTCTAAATTGTTTTCTATTGCCAATATATATATTTCTAAAAGATAAAAAAACAAAACAGATATAATATTTCCCTAAAGTAATTTTGAAGATCAAAAAATTAAGCTATATATTTGCAGCCGCTTACAGCGAAATGGCGAGGTAGCTCAGTTGGTTAGAGCGTCGGATTCATAACCCGGAGGTCACGAGTTCAACTCTCGTTCTCGCTACAAAATAAACCCATGGTTATTAGCAATATACTGCTTATTTTACCATGGGTTTGTTAATTTCGAACTATTATAATTCCCTTTGGAATTGCTTCGTAATTCCATTAAAGCTTGATTTTTACCTACCAGTTCTAACCTTAATAGTTTAACTTCCTTTTGAAGCTCTAAAATATCTGTAGATAACTTTTCTTTAGTTCCTTATTAAATAACCATAATATCCTTGTTCTCTTTTTTTGATTGAATTATGTATTCTTCATCATAAAGCATCTTTAATTTTGCTGGTTTAGACTTAATTAACCTTCATCTGGAAGTCCTTGCATACTTTCTTTAACCTCGGGGTTTGACGTATCAAATAGTGACGTAATTTGAGATACTTCAATCTGAGTATCTGGATTAAATGTTTTTGAAGCCATATAATTAATTAACGATTGTCTAAATTGTTTAGCAACTGGTCTGTTCTCTAAATTATTCTCAATATCAATAGCGCAAATTAAAAGTTTGCCTTTGCCTACTTTTGCCTCAACTACTAATCCTAATTTTCTATTCAACTTCCATGAATCTATAGGTTGAATGATAGGTTTGTAATTTATAGGCCAAGGATGTTTCTCTTCAAACTGGTCTAAAATCATTGGTTGGCACTCTGTTAATAACTCCCACCAATTCCAATTGGCGTGAGAGTCTGTCTTAAAGTCCTTAAAGAATGTATGTTTAGGATTCATAGTAATGCCATTAGCTGAAGATTGCCCTCCTTTCTCACCAAAACTCGTCCAATAAAACGTCGTGAAACAACTTGGTAAGTTCCCTTTTAATGTTCCTTTTTTAGGCAATAATAATACTGTTTTTCCTTTCTTCAATTGCTTTAAAGTATTATTATCCCAGCTATTAGTTACCTTAATTGACTTTGGAAACTCGGTCACTTTACTGTCTGCATACACCCAAAAATCCCAATCATTAGTTAATCCATTAACTTTTGATACTAACTGTAAATTATATTTTGAAGGCGCTACATCTGATAAATCCATTTGAAACGCTCCAACATCTTGTAAACCTTGATTTACTATAGCCTTTGATGGTATCTTTTTTGAAATGATAACTTTTCCTGCTTCATTGGTTATTATCATTTCTAAATCTTCTAAGTCTAAATTTTCGTTTCCATAGTGACTGACTTCGAACGTGGCAGAAAAACTATCTGAATTGGTAAAGACTCTTTTGGATAATCTAGCCAGTAACACAGATGTGCCACAGAATTTTTGCATTTCCTTAGCATCTACATAACTCTTTTCTTGGTAAAAAGCGTCTGTAAATCCTACAGGAGCTGTATTTTGTCCTGTAAAGTCATTTAATGACAACCATTGAAACCCTGCCATCTCACCAGACCTGAATGCAGCCTCTATCTCTTCCTTAGTTAATTGCACTTGCCATTTACCAGAATCGTGTATAAAATTTGGCAATTGATTAACTAAACCTCGCTCTTTTAGTTGGTCTGCAGCAATCTCTAAATACGTAGGTCTCAAGTATCCCTTGTATTTTTCTATTTCATTAAATACATCTGGATAAGCGCAAAATTGTGCTAATTCATGAGATATAATTGGATTGTTAAATTTTGAATTATACAAGTCTATTGATTCGTCCCAATCTATTGTTGTTTGTGGCTTTTCTGTATAAAACAATGAATTTTCGGGTATTGGAGGCCAAAATGCCTGATAACGTGTACGCCCTCTGCCTCTTTCAAAAGAGTCATCTTTTATATGACTTACAACTTCAAAATCCATTTCATTCGGTATGCCTTGATTTTCAGCAATACTCGCTTTTACAGTATATAACCTTGTTGTATCAGTATTTTTCCATTGTTCTATTAAATCATCAGCTATTTCTGTATCAATCCCACTTTCATTTCCTAATCCCATCATTACAAACGACGGGTGATTATTTAAATAAGACAACATTTCATCAGATTCTTCTTTAAAAAATTGATGTATTTCAGGGTCTTTAACCCAAGACCATTCGTGTACTTCTGGCGCCAAGTACACACCTAGTTCATCGGCAGCTATAAAAGCTTGTTTTGGTGGACACCAAGAATGATATCTCACAAAATTTAACCCAAAATCTTTATGTTTTTGCAACACACGTTTCCATTCATTTACAGACATGGGCGCATATCCTGTTTTAGGATATACTGCACAATCTACATTACCGCGTAAAAAAGTTTTAATACCGTTAATATAAAAATGCTTCCCATCGGTTTTAAATGCTCTCATCCCAAATGTAACGGATGCAGTATCATGATAATTTTCACTTGAAGATTTAACTACTAAATCAACCTTTAGTTTATACAAATTTGGATTAAATTCACTCCATAGTTTAGTATCCTTTCCTAGAGTATAATTAAAGGTTAATTTTTGAATTTTATCGCCCGTTAAAACTCCTTTCTCGTTTTTTGCCAAAGGAATATGTTCATTACCATTATACCCATGCGCATCTAAACTCAAGTTGAACGCGCCTTTTAAACCTAATGTGTTTTCTACATCAACTAATACCTTGACAGTCTTTGTTTTTATATCTGGAATAGTCTTTACATTGGTAATTGATACTTTGTCTTTGGCATTTATTTTAATAGCGCCAACAATGCCGTTCCAAGTACCTTGAGTTTGGTCTGAAACACTGTGAGGCATATTACCTATTTTATAAATTTCGCTATTATCAATCCTAATTGTTAATCTATGTTTCCCTGTTTGTAATTCATTTAAAACATATTGATGTGGTACTGCTAAGGACTCATTAGAACCTAAAAGTTTCCCATCCAGCCATACTGTAGATTTCCAATGACAACGTTCTAGAAAAAGAACTTTATTTTTATTTTCAAAACCTTCTGGGATTTCTATTTCTTTAGAAAACCAAGCAGCTCCAATATAATGGTGCCTTGGCATTAAAAACTGTATAAGTTTAAAATTGTCGTCTTCCTGAGCATATTTATCAAGTGACGGATGCCTTTTTGATAAGTCTAAAGGTTTCCACCATTTTGTTTCTGGCCCAGGCTTTTCACCATAACCTTGCTCTTGTAAACAACCTGGAAGATTTACGCTGTCTTCAAAATCTATGTCATACCATTTCTGAGAAATGCCCTCATCTTTGGGGTCTAATTTCAAAGACCATTCTCCGGATAAATCAATTTCATTTACCTGTTGCGCTTTTATCTTAAAAATAAAAGTACATATCAAAAAAACTAACATTATAAATTCTTTAAACCTCATACAGTATTATTTTATTTATTGTTACATCTCTTAATCAACATAAATCAAAAAAGATTAGCCGATTGAACCGAAATACATATTTTCCTTTACCTTCTACGAACTTAAACCCAATAACCATTAAGAGGTCTATCTGGTCAGATTCCAAATATCTAACTGTTAACTAATCCTCTCAATTCCAATAAGGAACTGTAGTTGTATGGTTTGACTCCATTACAGAAAACTTCAGAGTTTTCACGAGATTATTTATGAATAATAATTACACTTAGCTGAAAAAAGTGTCAACATTGTAAAAATCACATGCTTTAATACCATTTTTGCTACTATTTTTTCAAAAAAATTGCCTTTTATTGGTTTTAGGGCAAACTAATTTCCACCGTTATTTTGTTCTTAAACCTATGTGCTGCAACATGCATTGCATTTAAGTGTAACACTTCATTAAACAGCTGTAACGCTTTATTTTTATTACCAAGACCCAATTCTGTTAGCCCTATTAAATACTTGTTTTCCCAACTGTTTCTTTGTTGTAAGTCTTCTTCAAACACCAATAACAAAGGAAGTGAAGTCGCAAAATAATCTATCTTAACCGTCTCCTTCAACTTGTTTTCTGCATAAGCTCTTATACTAATCAACAAATCTGTAGCCTCCTTGTTTTCTCCTAATTCTTTAAGAGATAATGCTGAATAATAAGATAGTTCGGAATAAGCATTCACAGCCATATCCACAAAATCACCTTGTTCGGTAGCACTTTGTTTAAAACATACCTCAGCTTCTTTAATTTTTCCAAGAGTTTTCAATGCTCTTCCTTGCCAATATTTTAAATGTGCCTTTGCCTGTAACGGATGATATTTCTCTCCTAGGTTATCAGGTGTATTTTCTGCCATATTAAAATACTCAAGTGCCTTTTCCGCGTCGTTAGAAGCCAACGCATTTTGTCCTTTTTTCAAACAAGTATACGTATACTGGCGAATGACTTGACCTTCACCCCCTTCCCATGGATGGAATTTTTTATTAATCATTACATCCATAGCCTTATCGTATTGCCCTGTAAAATTATAAAGCGCTGCTAGTTCTACACTAAAATCATCACGCTCTAAAATAGCCTCTAATTTAGTTTCTATAAAAGCTAAACGTTCTTTCGGACTATCGTTCATTTTTTTACGTAACTGATCGTATTCAAACAGAATTCGCATGTCATCTGGGGAAAATGATATAGCTTTTTCAAAGGCTTTACGTGCTTTTTCTCCATCTTGTTCATTATTCCAATAGGCAATCCCTAAATTTCTATAGAGCGTACCATATTGCATATCCTTTTTTGCTGCAATTTCCCAAGAACCTATGGCTTCTTTATGCCTTTTTTTATCTAATAAATAATTCCCTAAACCGTAAGCTGCCAAGGCTGGATTAGTAGTATTCTTGATAACCCATTCCAATACAATTTGTTCATGAACTCTTGAAGGAAAACAATAATCTGGGTTTAACCCACTTGCTTTTTCTAAAAAGAGTTTAGATTTATCTACTTCATTATTCCTAGCATATAACCAAGCTAAAACAAACCAAGTAATTGTAGATTGCTTTAAAGGGTTAGGTACTGCCGAATCTGGAATTAAATTATCATGATGTAATTCAATTAATTCAATTGCTGCTTTATAGTTACCTGCATCTGTATAATCAAAAGTAATATCAAGGATAGTTTGTGCATCGTTTCTAGAGCTTTCTAAAAACGTTTGATAATCTCCCGATATTCTTGCGAGTTCAAATTTTGCCCATTGGTCTAAGGCATCCGTTTTTAACACTTCTTTTAAAGTGTTTTTAGCTTCTTCTTTTCTATCAATTTCATGTAGCAAAATCGCTTTTAAAATGTAAGCCTTATTATTTTGTCTGTTGGTATCCAAAGATGCTTCAATATGCTCTAGAGCTAAAGATATATTACCTTTTTTGCTTTCAATATTCGCTAACAAATAGTTGGCTGCGGAACGCCATGTATAACTCCAGGTTGCTTTATACAATTTTGAATGTGCCTGTTCTAATTTATTTTGAAATAGGTAGGTTAATCCTGCAAAATAATGTGCTTCTCCCGTTTGTGGATTTGGATGATAAGACGTTAAGGTTGTTATGGCAGAATTGAAATTCGCCAACGCCTCATCAAAACGTCCTTGTTTTAATTTGGATTTCCCTAGTTCGATAGCTGCATTAGAATCCTTAGAATTTCGTTCTAAAGCCTTTTTCCAGTAAGTTTCTGGGTATCTAGTTGGATGACGATATAATTCTAGGTGTTCACCTATAAGGTTTAATTCTGAATTTGTTTCTACTTGTTGTGCTTCAAAAGGTTCTTTGGCTGTTATTCTATTTCTTGTTTTTGAAGTCTCTTTTTGATGGTATGCTAACAATTCATTGTCTAGCTTATCTATTACTGTTAAAGAAATATCATTTTCTTCTCCAGAAAGTATAGACTTTGAAATATCCTTCCAAGGTTGATTTGGAGAAATTGATACATTTTTAATTTTAGTTTGTCTATCTCCAACTCTTAAAATAATATCAATATTTTCAATTTCTTTTGTTGATGCTACCCCCAAATCCAATTTGTTGTCTTGTTGCACTTTAAGCCTAATTGCTAAATCGTTATTCGCATTTTGAACTGGTCCTAAATTTTTATAACCCCACCAAAATTGAGAAAATGTTTTGGTTTCATACGGCGCCAAATAGCTGAAATCTGGTTGATTATCTGTATAAACTCCAGCCATCAGTTCAAAATACGGGCCTCCTTTATCGGTAAGTTCTCTGTCCCATGCTCTTCCGAACTCAGAGTTACCCCATGTCCATTGTTTTTTACCTGGTGCGATATGCCTATTAGCCACATGTATAAAACCACCATTAGTTTTGTGGTCGTAACCTCCAAAGAAATCATAATTGGTTTCACAAACCATATAACTTGTGGGCACAGGAATATTTGAATAACGCCTTAAATCGTTAGCTCCTTTTCGTTTATGGTATGGAATACCATAATAATCGTTTTCCGCTAATGGAAAACTACTTTGAGCCCTTACAGCATGGTCTGCCACATAATGCACATCTGTTGGAAAGAAACTTTCGTATTTATCATGTACTTCTACTGCTACATTTGCCCACCATAAAAAGGTTTGTATAAACGGCGTTCTGTTGAACAAACGCGCACGTAATTCTATGAGTGAACTATCTGGTCGTAATCGTAATCCGTGCATTCCTTTTAAACGATTCAATGGGTCATATTCAGACATCCAAATCGTTTTGGCACCATCGCTTTCATGTTCAATATGCACATCGGTAGGCAAATAGGTACCTGGTCTATGATGCTGAGGCCAGTTAAATTCTACACCACCACTAAGCCAAGGTCCCGCCAAACCTACGAGCGCTGGTTTTATAACGTCCTGTTTATAGAAAAAATCATAATTATCATTGGTCTTATCTTGTGCTTCAAAAATACGTCCTCCAATTTCTGGCAGAATGGATAGACGTACATATTCATTTTCTAGTACAGCTTCTTTATACTTCTGGTCTATGGCATGGTCGTAAACCTTATCTACAAATGGTACTGGATATACTTTTCCGTTGGAACCTTGATATACCCTTTTTTCAAAAAAAACAGGGTTTATTTCTGGTTTTCCCAACGCATAAGTTGGTATGATTCTATCGTGAATTTTTACACTTACCTTACTCAAAATATTACTATTATTTTTAATGTAATTATTAGTTTTTGGTTAACTCTTCTTCTATTTCTTCTAAGGTTTTCCCTTTGGTTTCTGGTAATTTTTTAAGTGTAAAAATGAAACCTAAAAAGCATATAACTCCATATAACCAAAATGTACCTGAAGTCCCTAAAGTTTCGTTCAATATTGGAAATGTATAAGTCAACAAGAAGCACGCTGACCATAGCGCTACTGTAGCTACTGCCATTGCTGCACCACGAACTCTATTTGGGAAAATTTCGGATAGTATTACCCATGTTACTGGTGCTAACGACATGGCGTAACAACCAATGGATATAACAACCAAAAGCAACAATGGCCACCCAGAAATACTAAAATAATAGGCAAGTCCCATAACAGCATAAATACCTGCTAAACCTCCTGCTCCAATAAGCATTAAAGCACGTCTACCTAATTTATCAACGGTATAGATGGCAATAAAAGTGAATATAAGGTTTACACCTCCAGTAACTACAATATTAAAAAGGATGTCTGACACACCATAACCAGCCGCTTCAAAAATCTCTTCCGCGTAATTAAAAATAACATTGATACCACACCACTGCTGAAAAGCTGCTAAAACTATCCCTATGATTAATATAGGTCGTAATTCAGGTTTCAATAGCTGTCTAGCACCTACTTTCTTAACTGAAGAAGTTAAGGTTTTTGTTACATTGAATACTTCTGTTTTAGCATACCCTACTCCTCCAATTTTTTCCAAAATTTTACCCGCTTTATTTTCATATCCGTTTTGCATTAACCAACGTGGACTTTCAGGAACAAAAAACATGAGAATAAAGAAAAGTCCCGATGGAATAATTTCCGCCCAAAACATCCAACGCCATCCCCATTGCCCATTCCATGAAGCCAATATCTCAGCATCTGTTGCTGTTGTAGCTACAGGTTCTGCTATCATCAAATTCACAATTTGCGCTAACATAATACCAATAACTATTGTAAGCTGATTAAGCGATACAAACTTGCCTCGCGTTTTCGCTGGTGCGACTTCCGCTATATACATTGGTGATAAATTTGAAGCGAGACCAATACCAATTCCTCCTAAAATTCTATAAAAGATGAACAAATTAAAACTTGATGTTGCTCCTGTTCCTAACGCAGAAACTACAAATAACAGAGCAGAAAAAATCAACAATCGTTTTCTACCAAATCTATCACTAAATACACCTGAGGTAATAGCTCCAAAGAGACACCCAATTAAAGCACAACTCATTGCCCATCCTTGTAGAGAAGGAGATTGTGATATATTAAAAAACTTTTCGTAAAAAGGTTTTGCTCCTCCAATCACCACCCAATCGTAACCAAAAAGTAATCCTCCCATAGCTGACACCATGGAAATGGTGAAAATGTATTTCGTATTTAGTTTCACTTAAACTTAATTTAGTATGACTTGATATTTTGTAAAATAAACGAAAACGTACTTTATAAAAAATGGAGTGGTTAACTAAATTAATGGACAATCTTACTGTAGTTTGAATTCTAACATAAGCATAAGTCCTGTTCGGTGTAACTTCATATAATTATTCTAAAAGCAATTTTTGAAAAAGTTTTGTTTAAATAAAGTCGCTCGAAATTGGTGTTTTATGTCATCAAAAGAACGTCACATGCTTCTGGGATAATTTAAAAAACATTGGATTATTTATTAGTACTACTAACCGTATTTTACTCTAGATTGTTCTGCTATTACAAATCCGAGTAATTTTTTAGGGCAATCTTATTTTATCACAAAATGATAATTAATTTACCCGAATGAAGATTACACCATGAGATTGTACTATTGCTGGAAAACTGCCTTTGTAGTTACCAATGTCTTTCTGTCTCCAAAGGTCTCTTACATTTTTAACGCCTTCAATACCTATATCTTTCCAGTTTAATGTAATTTTTTGTTCTTCTTCTTTCAAATTAAAAAGACCTATAGCTTTACTACCATCTGACATTTCTTTAACTATTATTTCAAAATCATCATCATAGTAAATAGATTTTCCGGGAATTCCTTTTGCATCTTGATTAACTGCTAGCACTTCTGAATTTGTTAATAGTTTTATGGTAAACTCATCCATTCTTTCTATTGGACATCCAATTAATAAAGGCGATGCCCACAAACACCACAATGAGATATGAGAATATTGTTCATCAGCTGTCAAACGTGATGGGATTGGATTTTTACTTTTCGTATTTACTTCTCCTATTACCAACATATCGGGGTCTGGAAAATGACCAGGTGCTCCTGCAAAACCTTCTTTCATCCAATCTCTATGCACTTTCCACTCGTCTCTAATACTTTTATGAATACCTTCTCCGTCCCATCTATCTTTTAAATCACCGTAGGTTCTAAAACAGTTTACTATTTTTCCAAATAAGTCGGCATGCTCTAACGGTGCTGTATTAGAAATAGAATAAACAATGTCCCTACCACTATTTTTTAAAGCTTCTGCCATTCTAATTGTACTAGCTGGCTCATTGGGGTTCCAGTCATACTTTAAATAATCTATTCCCCACTCTGCCCATTGAGTCGCATCATTAACATCAAAAGTATATTCTCCTAAACGAAGGTTAACTCTTCCTGGTTTTAAGTGTCTATCATCATAAGATTTATCCCAATGGCCATTTTCATCAGCGCTGGAACCTCCTACACGACCAGCATATGTTGTAATCCAAGGCGAAGAATATACACCTACCTTTAGCCCCATCTCATGAATTGTATTACTCATGGTCTCCATATCAGGAAATTTGATAGAATCTGCTATAATGGCATTGTATTTTCCTCCTCTATGAGATTGCCAACCGTCATCTATATTTATGTAAGACCAACCATAATTTTTAAGTCCTTTATCCACCATTGCGTTAGCAGAAGCTATTACATTTTCTTCTGTAACATATTCACCCCAACAGTTCCAACTGTTCCAACCTAAGGGGGGTGTTAAACAAATAGTTTCTCCAACCTTAATGGTAAAACTTTTTTTAGTTTCTCCTAAATCATTTTTTGCAACCAAGATTAGGTTGTAATTTTTTATAACGTTGTCGGCGATTTTTCCTCTTATTATACCAGATTCACTATTAACGGTTAAACCTTCTGGAAGGTTCTCAACTCTATAGGTCACTGGTTGCTTTCCTGTTGCGGGAATGGCATATAAAAAAGGAGAGCCTGGTCTCACTCCAAAAACCGAAGCTCCATGTATTTTAGGTTCGTCAACTTCATCGGGAGTCAAAATATATTTACCCACTCCTACTTCCGGAGTGTAAGTTTTTGTTTCACCTTTTTGACCACACGAGGATACAAACAATAAAATTAGTACTAGTTTTAATACGGGTTTCAAACTTCTTCTTAATAACATATTAGTTTAGGTATTTACTAAACAGCGAAGAAAAAAATAAACCAAGAAAAAAGTGTCTGTCTCGGTTTAATTAATGTACCTGTGAGTACCAATATACCTTTTAAAGCTTACCTTAATCAATTTGTATATATTATTTCATGTTTCCTTCAATTTCAACAAAATAAACCTCGTTAGGTTATAGGTATTCCTCAGAATTAAATTTTGTTATAGATTTACCCCTGTTCCTTGCAAAGAACTATAATGTTCCCATATAATTAACCAAGGGTCTTTTGTTTTATGTTGAAAATCTTTCATTTTAGCTTTCATAAATTCCAAAATGTTTTTATAACTATCATCACTAGCCAAATTGTTAGATTCACTAGAATCTGTTGATATATTGAATAATTCAAATTCTGGTCTAAACATATAATCTTTAACAGTTCGTTGCCCAAAATATTCTTCATCATTTCTGTAAATAGCCTGTCATGTTGATGCAGCCCATAAATCAGAAGCAAAAGGATAATACAATCTATAGGCTATATTCCATATTAATTTGTAATCACCATCTATTACAACACGCATGGGGTAATACATTGTAATTTCATGAAAGGTATGTGATGCATAAATTTTATCTCCAAATTCCTTACTTCCATTGCCAGTTCTCCTAAAATATCTTTTTTAGCTTCCATGTTTACTGAATTCTATTTGGTGAATTTGGAATTGTACATTGCAAAAGCATCATGATGTTCGGCTACAGGGATTATGTATCTTGCTCCTGATTTTTTTAAAGAGTTTAGCCTATTTTTTAGCATCAAACTTTTCTGCTTTAAACATTCGGATGAAATCTTTATACCCAAACTATTTTTAGTAACAGAACCGTAGCCAATAGCCACAACTTCGTCTAAGTCATCAGCGGTTACATCCAATGCAACATTAATAGTAATTAAAACTTATTCTTTAAGGAGCTACTTGACGTTAATTTTAGTAGTGATAAATTTTACCAAATAACGCTACATATTCGTTTTAACAGTTTTCTTCATAGTAATGTGTTTTTAGTTAAATGTTAATTTCTGCATTCTCTCTTCCGTTTTAAGGATATGATTCGCTTCACCCTTATATACATTGTTTTTGAATTCTATATTTTTTGAGGACTTTACGGTAATAGCATGCTCTTGACTGTGAAGCTTTGGAAAAGTCTTGGAAATAGATATTGTATTGTTTGAAAACCTAAGGTTATTAGTATTGGCTATTTCAAGAACTAAATTATCAAAATGGTTAAATGTATTCCCTTCTATTTTAATATTATTAAAAGCTATATTATCATTGTCATCATCTGTAACAAAGCGTATTACGCCTCGATTATAACCACTATAATTACAATCTTGAAAAACATTATTTTCAACAGTGATATTAGAGCCACTACCCGACTCATACCAATGTCCACTTTCTACTGGAATTAAAAGAGCTTCCATTTCTGTACTGAAAAAGTTATTTCGAATTATGGTATTATTCGGAGATGACAACAAAAGTCCTCTGGCTCTATTACCGCTGATATCGCAGTTTTCAACGAGTAACTTATCTGGATAGCCATTTAAATTTTCCAATAGATCTCCTACTTTTAGTGTACTGGGAATAGCCTCGTTAAATGTTATAATTTGATAACGGCTATTTATACGTTCTGTAGATTTAATTGTAATTTTCTCGTATGGCAAGAACGACTCGCTTAGTCTCACCAATCCAAGAGTATCATTGGGCTTCCCTATTACAAAACCCTGTTGTTGAAAGTGTCCCATTCTTACTCCAATTGAATTCTCATCCAAAAGGTCTACTACTCTTTGGTAAGTTCCATGAACATTTGTAGCATCATCTAATTGATTATTAAACTTGCAGTTTTTTAATTCCACCTTTCCTCTACAACCTACAAAATGTGTTGCATCGGCGGTGGTAGAAACCATGCGGCCATTCGAAGGCGTAATAACTACTTTATCTAATATTAAATCTTTTGAATTTTCAGCAATTAATCCCATTCCTCCTGCATGATGGATAGTTACATTATTCATGTTAAACCCATAAGTATTAGTTACCCTAACGGCTGGCGCTAATCTATTTAAATGTTGTTCTCCCTTACAAACTAATACCTTGCCAACAGGGGGCATTTTTTTACCATGATTAAAAATTCTAACCACCCCAGGTTCAACTTCCTTAGCACGTAATCTATGCTCTCTACCTATTATTCTCTGACTTGGTGCAATTGGATCTAGTTTATATTTATAATTAGATACCTGTTTTAAAGACTTTTCTCTGCTCGCTAAGTTGTTATATAAAGTAAGTGGTGTATATGATTCTGTATCGTACGCTATAGCTTTTCTATCAACGTCATATAACATAGCTTGCCCTAGGTTATGTTCGTATGATTCTTTGATGAAATATAATTGCTCATTACGTATTTCATACGGATAAGTGTTGGAGATTTTCATATCAAATGTTCCTTTTTCTTGGTCATTAGCAACTATTAACCCTTCACTATGAAAAGGTATCTCCCAGTCTATCTTTAGATTTTTAAGGGATATATTTTGAGATTCATTTATGAGAAAAGGAATCATTTTACCATGAAAAATAAACGTGGACCCCTGACCGTCAATAACTAATTTTTTCATGTCAAATATTGGAAAAGCCGTTTTTATGACCACATCATTATGATTTGATATATAACAATACTTTTCTAACCCCTTGTCCGGATAAAAATGATATGTTCCTTTCTCAAACTTTATCTCTGAAATAGGCCTTTCTTTTGCAGCCAATATTCGTTTTAACACATCTGGAGTTGCATCGCTTTTAATATCGTTTTTAAACAATACAGTTTCTGCTTCTATTTTTTTTGCAAAACATCCTAAGTTCAATACAAGTAAGACACTTCCTAAAAATAAAATGGTAATTGATTTTCTTTTTTTTGATAACATATCTTAATAGTCAAAAATTGATAATGGTTTATGTAAAAGCTTTTAAATATTGAATGCATTTTTATTTAGTAGACTATATGGCATATTATTAATATTATGCAGCTCTACTATAGCATAGAAGGGTGTTGTTTTTGGAATTTCACAAAAATGAGCGTTAAAAACTTCACATCTCATCTTTAACGCCAATCAAACTCAATTAACTAACATGAAAACTATATGTGTTTATTAAATTTTAGTCGTTGGATTTAACATCCATTTATCAAAATTTATATTAAAATTTAACTCATAACATATAGTTTAGTATTACCTCTTACACAAATAAAAACACTATCCTTAAAAAAAGTGTATCTCAGAATAACAAGTAAGAGTCCATGGGTAAAAAAAATATAATCAATTGATTATTAGCAATTAACAATTGATTGTATTACTGAGAGAATAAATTTTTAAGTTTCACTTAAAAACCTTAATTCACTCTTATTACTTTGTGCTTTGTGGTATAACGTTTTTAAAGCTTAGTTTTATAGGGTAAGCAAATTTGTACTTAGGCTTTTTTCGTAGAAAAACTTCAAGCCCTTCGTTTTTTTGCTTATAAGATAATTCCCTTTTACTACCCAATAGTTGAATACTTTCTAAATCTTTTAAATTTACATTTGCCAATGATTTTATTAGGACCTTACCATCCTCCGGCCAGTCTAGAACTGTGGCATATAACACATTGTTTTCTTTGTTTCTTGTAAACCGTACATCTCTTGATGTAGCCATATACTTTTTATGTCCATGCTCATCCCTTTCAACCCAATGCTCCCCTAATTCACCAAAAACTTCATAAGGACGTGTAGCATACACCGCTTCTCCACAAATACGCAACCATTCTCCTAATTCTAGCATTAACTTTTTTTGATCCTTTGGAAAACTCCCATCTGCCCTAGGAGCAAAAGACAGCATAAGTACTCCTCGTTTACTAATAATATCCATAAATTGATCTACAATCATATTAGTAGGTTTAACTGGTATGCCTTCTCCATATCCCCAGTTATGCCCTAAATAAACTGATTCATCTGTTTGCCAAACCATATCATGTATATCATCAAAGGCACCATGTTCAAAATCACGAACAGCACTTCCTGGTTTAAATGTTTTTTGGTTTTTATAGTTTAGTACAACATTTGGGGAGCCATAAAAGCCTTGACCATTTTCAACCGCATTATTATAATAATAAGCAGCAAATTCTTTACGCCAAGGTTCCCAAACAGTAGGGTTAATTCCCCAATCAAAATAATACAAATCCGGTTGGTACATGCTAGCTAATTCTTTAGTACGCGCTAGCCATCTGGTTAAATCTCGATTACTAGGCTGTACCAAATTCCATCTCGATCGTTTTAACCAATCATTTCGTTTTTCATTAACCCCTATTCTAATAGTATCTGAGCTTTTGGGAATTATAGGATTTCCGTATAAATCTTCATTTTCAGGGTTCGTTGCATCATAACGGTTAATATGATTCCATTGAAAAAACGCATGATTCCAAGCCGTATGGTTTGACACGCCAAATTTCATTCCTTTTTCTCTCACTGCAGAAGCTATTTCTCCTACTAAATCTCTTTTGGGGCCCATATTAACAGCGTTCCACTTACTTAACTTAGTATCCCACAAACAAAACGTATCATGATGCGCAGCCATCATTGTAAAAAACTTTGCTCCTCCTTGTTCGAATAAATCTGCCCATTCTTTAGCATTAAATTTTTCTGCCTTAAACATGGGAATAAAATCCTTGTAACCAAACTCCTCTGGAGGCCCATAAGTATTATTATGATGCAGATGCGTTGCATACCCTTGATTATTTCTACTGCTTTGTCCTTTCTGACTATACATCCATCGTCCATACCATTCTGCTGCATGATCTCCTTTAAAGGCTGGTACAGAATAAACTCCCCAATGAACCCAATATCCCAGTTTTGCATCTTCATACCATTCTGGAGCTGCGTAATTTTTCAATGACTCCCAATTAGCTTCATACTTCTTTTGGGCATTAATTTTAGTAATACAAAAAACAATAGCGAGAAAAATAATTTTTAGTTTCAAAGTGTATTCTTTTATTATGTTCCGTTTATAATCTAAATAAAGACCAAAAATCTTTACCAAGCTAAGAAAAAAACAATACGCGAAATATGTGTATACCTTAATAATTAAAAAGTATACAGGAGTACTTTATATTATTACTGATTAATTAAGAATGTTTCTTTTCACTATCAGCGGCATACTTTCCGGGAGTTGTTCCGTATTTTTCTTTAAACAGTCTAGTGAAGTGAGTTCTACTTTTAAAACCAGTTCGTAGCGCTGCTTCTTTAACAGAAAGCTGCTCCTGTACCAAAAGTTCTGCTCCTTTTGTTATTCTATACAGCTTAAGTAATTCAAAGGGTGTATGATTCGTTAAATCCTTCACCTTTTTATAAAACAAGGTTCGGTTTAAGAACAATTCTCTTGCAAATTTATTTATATCCAAATCTTGATTGTCTAAATTTTCAGCCATCAAATTATATAGCTTCTCTAAAAATGCGTTATCATTTGCATTGTTTTTATTATTCTCCTTGGTTAATGGAATACCAATTTGATAACGCTCTCTTAATTGCTTTCTGTTTAACAATAAAGCTTCTACTCTAGTTACCAAATGCTCCATATCAAATGGCTTTTTTATATACGCATCAGCCCCATCTCTTAACCCTCGAATTCTATCTTCACTATTTACACAAGCCGTTAATAATATTAATGGAATATGACTTGTTTTAACATCCGATTTTACACGTTTACATAAATCCAATCCATTTAATTCAGGCATTAACAAATCACTAATTATAATATCTGGCCATTCATTTTCCATCGCATCTATACATTCTTGACCATTAACAAACGTTTTTACATTAAAGAATTTTGACAATGATTGAGACACAAACATGCGCATATCTAAATTATCCTCTGCATAAAAAATAGTAGCATTCATAAAGTCCGAAGCTACTTTAATATCTCCAATACCTTCTTTAATAATTAAATTTGTGTTTTTTTCCAGTGCTTTCTCAGCTTTAAGTAATATTTCACCTTGTTCCGTTTCAGTATCACCTTTTTGCTTTTTAACAATGGGCAATCTTACTGTTAAGGTTGTACCTTTTCCTACTTCACTTTCCGCATTAATGTAACCGTAATGCATTTCCACAAGACGCTTGGAAAATGCTAGTCCAATACCCGACCCCCCAATGTAAGATTCATGCCTTTTGTGCGATTGGTAAAATCTTTCAAAAATATGCTGCAAATCTTCACTATCAATACCTCTTCCCGTATCTCTAACAGATACTATTAAATCCTTATCCTCTCTACTTATTTCTACTAAAACCGAATCTCCTTGTTTTGTATATTTAAAAGCATTATTAAGTAAATTGTTAAATACTTTTTCCAATTTTTCTTTATCCGCTGACACATAAACATTTTCAGTATTATGCTTAACCGTAAGGGTTTTACCCTCAGTTTTAGCCATAAACTCAAAATCTCGTATAAGTTCCTCTATATATGGATTAAAATAAAAATGAGAGTAGTTCATTTTTAACAACTCAAAATCAGCTTTTTGAAAATCATGAACCTGATCTACTAGCTCTAGTATTTTTTTAGATTGACGCTGAACAAGCTTAAGTTTATCTATAGCCCCAAAATTCTTTTCAAGTTCTTTTATTAATAAATTTATTGGACCAGATATGAGTGTTAAAGGCGTTTTTATTTCATGCGAAATATTAGAAAAAAACCTCAATTTAGCAGCGTTTAAATACTTCACATTGTCGACTTCCATTTGCTCTATCTCCACCTTATGATTTAACGATTGAATCCTAAAAATCACTTGAACGACAAAAAAAACAATAAGTGTTGTAGCTAAAAAATATAAAAAATAAGCCCATTTTGTTTTCCAAAAAGGAGTTGAAACTGTTATTTTTAATGATTTAACTGGCGTCCATTCATTTAAAGAATTTGAAGCCGAGGTATTAAGTACATATTCACCAGGCTGTAGACCACTAAAATAAATTGTTTTTTCATCAGAAGGTATTTCAATCCATTCTTCGTTTAGTGGTAATAACTTGTACCTGATATAATGGTTTTTGGGGTTAGAAAAATGTAGACTTGTTAGTTCTAATGAAAAAACATTCTCATTATGCTTTAGTTTTACTTCTTCAGTTTCAGCTAACCGATTACTTAACAACACTCTACCTCTTATTGAATCTCCAACTTCAACCAGTTTATTAAACAACTTGAAGTTTCCCACTTCAAACTTTGGTAATGTTTCTTCGTTAAAAACATCTTCTGGTTTAAAATAACAAAAACCATCTAAACCCGAAAAAATCAAATACCCATTCTTCAAATGCTTGGAGGTGTACCAAAAATCTTCAAAAGGTAAACCATCAGAATCTGTAAATCTCCTAAAAGTATAATCTGTTGTATTAAATTTATTTAAACCAATATTAGTTGCAATCCAAAGGTTATTGTCTTTATCATACAACATGCTTTTTATAACGTTATTAGACAAACCTTGCTTTTCTGAAAAAGTTTCAAACTTAAAATTGGTCTTGCTTTCTATTAATTTACAAACTCCACCTCCTTCTGTACCTATCCATAATTCCTTACTTGGTAGCCTAATAATAGAACTCACAAAATTACTTGAAAGTGAGTAAGGGTTGTTATCTTCAGCAACGTATTGTTTGATTTTAGTTTCATGCAATTTATCTTTAGCATTAACCCTAAAAAGACCATCTTTATCCGTTCCAATCCAGATATAATCATATAATGGGTCTACGTATACACAACGTACAAAACCCAATTTCTTAGTTTCAAAAAATACATTATCGTTTATAGTTTCTACATTTAGTATCTCATTTTTATCATTTAAAACAACTTTAAAAACACCTTGATTACCAACAAGCCAAATGTTACCATCTTTATCTTCAGTTATATCATGAAAATGTATCTGAGGAAATAATGGTGGCTCTGAGTTATTTACTATTTCATAATTTTCTTCATTAGATTTTATCCTACATAATCCAACATTTGAAATTCTACACCATACATTTTTTCTAGAATCTAAATACACTTTACCAAACTCTAAACCACTACTATTAAAGGCATTGTATTCGACATCCTCAAAAGTCTCGGTTTCTGTATTAAAAACAGAAACGTCTCCTCCACTTGTCGTTAGGTAAACTCTATCTTTATCAATTAGGGAAATAGTGGTTACGTTATTTGATTTTAAACCATTCATAAACCCCATGTTAACATTGTACTTCCGAAACGAATTTTCAACCATGTTAAATTTAAAAAGTCCTTCGTTGAATGTACCATACCAACAATTACCCGTTGTTGTCTCATAAAAACAGCTACTTTTTACATACCCCGAATTATGTTCAAAATAGGAAACATCATCGCTGATAGAATTTAAAATATCAGCACTATTAATTTGAATAAACCCATCATCTATTATGCCCAACCATAAAGTTCCTGAAGAATCTACCATGCTACTATTAAACCTATAGTCAAAGAACAGTTCATTACCAATTGTAAAGCTGTATTCATTAGGGTTAGTATTATTTTTATCGATTACGACTAATCCATATTCTAAGGTAACCAGTACCTTATCATTAATACTTAAAATTGAATTACATGAAAATACTTTGTCTCTTAATATTGGGGTGAAAATTTCATCTTTTACATTGAAAACAAAAAGTCCTTTTGATGTAGCATATAAAAAATTAAACTCATCCAACATAACCCCTTGAAAAAATTGAATTTCCTCCTCCGCTTCATGTTTCTTAGGTCTATACTTCCCCTTTAAATTATAGTTGTTATCAAAAACTAAAATACCGGCTTCCTGAGTAGCACACAAAACCAAACCATTTTGTGTTGAAATAATGTTTCTTACCGTTGGTCCATTTAAACCCTCATTAATCAATTTATTTGAATACAAATTAGCAAACCTATTATTAGATAAATCAAATAGATTAATCCCATCATCTGTTCCTATCCAAATCTTATTATTTTGATCTTCAAATAAAGTTCTTACCCGATTACTTATAAGAGGTTTTTCATCAACGCTGTTTTTGTAAATGTTAAACTCGTAACCATTATATACACTTAAACCTTCATAAGTTCCATACCATAAATAGCCATTTGAAGCTTCTAAAATAGAAGTAATACCATTATGAGATAAACCATCAGAAATAGTTAATTTTAAGCTTGGTTCTAAGGTATTTTTTTGAGCAGAGATACTAATACAAAAAAACAAAAGTAAATATCTATATATAAACTTATGCTGTTCTTTTGTCATAGGGTGTTGTGATTTACTTTAGCTACTAAAGTATTAAAATAAACCCATAGTTATTAGCAATATACTGCCAACTTACTATGGGTTTATCTTAAATTTTAAATTTATTTTACATTCCAGGTGCATCTGGAATTATCTGCGTTTCATCAACAAAATAAGGTCCATCCCACGATGCTGGTAGCTGACTTACACTGTTATTCAGTTTATTTTTAAATTCTCCTATACTGGTATTGCCTCTTTCCGTTAACCTAGCTCCACCAAGGATAACTTCTACGTTGTATTCCGAAGCAAAATAATTGTTTTCAACAATAACATCATGTACACCTTGTACCTTGTTACCATTTTCTGCACATACCGTCATTGCCCATCCGTTAGGTTGAGGCTCGCCATTACCCATTTTGTTATTAGCTACAACAACCCACCTAGTGGCACTAGATAGACTATTTTTTACTAATCTTTCGTTTTCGTTCTCAAGTATACCTTCTGAATGTATTTTAATGTTATGTTTGGTACGAGCGGCCCTGTATAATAAATTATGGGCAATAAAAGCTTTTACCAAATAGGCTGTTCTAATATTGTGTTCAACAGGGTCTGACATTTCAACACCTAATATATTTAATCCTCTAGATAGTACCCATGCTCCAATACCTCTAGATTCATATATAAAGATATTTTCTGGCCATATGAGATCTTCATTTCCTTTATCAACTACCCAATGTTTAACGGAGCTTCCTATGGTTATACCAGTATTAGACCCTCTAATAACATAAACATCTTCAGATGAGTTAGGAATACTAACACTTCCAGCTTTTAAATCTGATATAACTACTTTTTTAGACCAGTTTAATGGAGCTGTTCCACGATCAACATCTACTTGTTTAACAATAGGATCTGCTCCTGAACCAATTTTTCCTATTTGTATATCTTGATGTTGATATATATCTATATCACCAAACGATGAAAAATCTTGTCCCGCCATTAACAAATAGCGTTTTCCAGATTCCCATTGCGGCCAACTTGTTTGATTAGTTAATACCTGCGCTTCCGAAGGAGCTCCCTCTGTTTCTGTATTTGTACTAATAACCACCGTATTATTCCCTGCATAAACGGTATCTGGATCAGTAACGGTTATTGTGATCGATTCATCACTATAATTACCATCCGCATCCTGTGCTCTAACGCTTACAGTATAAACCCCAGCTTTTTCAAACACATGTGCCGCTATTGGACCTCCTATTTGAGAATTTTTGGATTTACCACTGTGTTCCCAAGTTCCGCTAGTAGCATCATCAAACGTAAAGTGATAACCTAATTCTCTATAAGTATCTATGTCTGAATCTTTATGAGAAGTATCTATAGCATTAAACTGTACTGCTAATGGTGCAGGGCCTTCTATCCTACTTGCACTTAATTTTGCAGTAACAATAGCGTTAGGATTATTCCCATCACCATCCCCACTCCCATCTCCGTCATCAATTGATAGACTGTCCGAACTACAGCTAACAAGAGCCGTAATCATAATAAAAATAATTAATCTTGAAGTTTTTTTTACTGTTTTGAGTTTCATTTTAATTTAAGGTTTAAGTTCATATAACTTTTTTAATTTCTTAAAACCGTTTAGTCAAGACGGCTTTAGATAACAATCAAAAATGAGCTGTATTAAAATACAATGCAAAGAAATTTAACGACATTTGTTGCAACAAATTGTTTTGAGATTAATAATTAACAATTAGACAATTTTCATTTTTGGTGTGATTATGTAATTTCAACTCAATAGATATCATCCATTTGTAGCTCAGAAGTCTATAAAAAAATCTATATCTTATCTTTGCACAAAACACAGCATTTGAAAAATATAATCTCTGAACGAGTAGCCGATTTTTTAAAAAACTTCCCTCCTTTTAACATGATTCCAAAAAAGGAATTACAAAACTTGGCTGAACAAGTTACCATAGTTTATCATGAAAAAAACAGCCTTGTTTTCGCCAAAGATGAATCACCACATGCCAATTTTTATATAATTCATAAAGGAGCTGTTGCTTTAAAAAAAATAGTGGATGACGAAACTATGGATATCTGTGATGAGGGAGATATTTTTGGTCTTCGCCCCCTAATTGCTAACGAAAACTATCAACTAGAAGCAAGGGCTTATGAGGAAAGTATATTATACGGAATACCAATAGACTTTTTTAAACCATATGCTAGAAACAACCACCGAATAAGTAATTTTTTGCTTGAAAGTTTTGCGTCTAATACAAGAAATCCGTATTCAAAAGAAAATAAGGGCAAATTGTTAGGTAGCTCATCCATTGAGGATAAAGCAAATCTAGAATTATCGGATTTACAACCTATAAGGTATTCCAAAAAACTAATTGCCTGCGACCAAGATATGCCAGTTAAAGAGGTTGCCATTTTAATGTCCAAAAATAATGTGGGTTCCATATTAGTGGTAAAAGATGAGCTTCCTATTGGAATAATAACGGATAAAGATTTTAGAAACCACATTGTTTCTGGTGAGTTTCCAATAACTACCCCCGCCTCAAATGTAATGTCTTCTCCTGTGGTTACGTACTCCAAAAACATGACCATTACTCAAGCTCAAATGGCAATGATGAAAAGTAGTATTAGCCACATTTGTTTAACCCAAGATGGTACGGTGAACACAAAAGCGGTTGGCATTTTGTCTAAGCATGATGTAATGGTTTCATTAGGTAACAATCCTGCTGTTCTGGTAAAGGCAATAAAACGGGCAAAAAAATACAAACGCATAAAGGCTATTCGAAAAAGTGTAATGCAGCTTCTGCAAGGATATTTGGATAATAATATTCCTATGGGATTAACTGCAAAAATAATTTCAGAACTTAACGACGCTTGTATCAAAAAAACCATTGAACTTTCTTTACAAAAAATGGAGACTCCGCCTCCTGTAAAATTTGCATGGTTAGCCATAGGTAGTCAAGGTAGAAGTGAACAATTATTGCATACCGACCAAGATAATGCTATAATCTTTGATGATGTATCAGATGACAAACTACCTACTGTCACTAATTATTTTTTAAAACTAGCCAAACATGTTACTAAAGGATTAAACACAATTGGTTACGAATATTGTCCAGCAGAAATGATGGCATCTAATCCAAAGTGGTGTTTAAGCCTTCAGGAATGGAAAAATTTAGTTTCGCATTGGATTATTAATCCTGGTGCAGATGAAGTTTTAATGTCTTCAATATTTTTTGACTATACGGTTTCATATGGTGATAAAGCTATTGTAAACGAGCTCACAGAGCATATTTTTTTCAACACAAAAAAGTATCCTATTTTTTATGTGCATCTCGCTCATGGAGCATTGCAAAATCCCTCGCCTACTGGTTTTTTCAGGCAATTTTTGGTAGAACAAGATGGAGAAAACAAAGATTTTTTTGACATTAAAAGAAGAGCATTAATGCCACTTGCAGACGCTGCACGTGTACTTACACTCTATCACTCTATAAAATCTATAAGTAACACTTGGGAACGCTATGAGAAACTAGCAGAACTGGAACCACCAAATGCCGAACTTTACCTTTCCTGCTCTTATGCAATGAAGGCGCTACTAAAATTTAGAACCAGACAAGGATTATTACATCATGACTCTGGAAGATATATTGCACTAGACCAACTTACCAAGGAAGAAAAAATGAAATTAAAACGGACTTTTAAAACTATTAAAGAAATTCAAGAACTCATTTCAAATAGGTTTAAAGTTGCTAATCTTTTAGGGTAATGTGGTGGGCCAAAAAAAAACAAGAGTACCCAAATTTTTGGAATACTTATACCGAGTTATTTACAAAAAAACAAGAGCTCAATTTAAATTTAAGTGAAACCACTTTTACCGTTTTGGATACCGAAACTACTGGGTTTAATTTTAGCGATGATAGAATTTTATCTATTGGTGCTCTAAAACTTGTTAAAAATGCAATTGCAATTGACCGTGTTTTTGATGTTTATGTAGAACAGGATATCTATAAAAAAGAAAGCATTAAAATTCATGGTATTCTTAAACATACCAAACGAAAACTTATTTCAGAACAAGAAGCCCTCATTAAGTTTTTAGCTTACGTTGAAGATAACATAATTGTTGCGCATCATGCAAAGTTTGATATTACGATGATTAATAGAGCATTACGTCGCAATAATTTACCAGAATTAAAAAACAAAGTTTTAGACACTTCAACGCTTTACAAAAAAACTTTGTTACGATCTAATCTTTTAAAACAGAAAGATGCTTATTCTCTAGATGAACTTGCAGAAAAATATAATATCTCAATGAAAGACAGACATACTGCTTTAGGAGATGCATACATTACCGCTGTGGCGTTTTTAAAAATACTTACCAAGCTTAAAGAAAAAAAAGCAATTTCGCTAAAATGGTTGTTAAAGCAGGCTACTTAGACAAATATGCCAAAACGTTTTTTTCAACGCGCTGTTGAATATTAGAAACATCTGCTTTTACAAAAGTTTCCCCTGTTATATTCTCATAAAGTTCAATATAACGTTCAGAGACCGATGTAATATATTCATCCGACATTTCTGGAACGGTTTGCCCTTCTAAGCCTTGAAAATTGTTGCCAATTAACCATTGACGAACAAACTCCTTTGAAAGTTGTTTTTGTGCTTCACCCATTGCTTGACGCTTCTCATAACCCTCAGCATAAAAATATCTAGAAGAATCTGGTGTGTGAATTTCATCAATTAATACAATATCTCCATCCTTGGTTTTTCCGAACTCATATTTAGTATCAACTAAAATCAATCCTCTTTTAGCGGCTATTTCTGTTCCTCTTTGAAACAATGCTTTGGTATATTTCTCTAAAACAATATAATCTGCCTCAGAGACAATGCCTTTTTTCAAAATATCTTCTCTAGAAATATCTTCATCGTGATCTCCCATATCCGCCTTTGTAGCTGGTGTAATTATAGGTTCTGGGAATTTATCATTTTCTTGCATTCCTTCTGACATGGGAACACCACATAAAACTCTCTTCCCAGCTTTATACTCACGAGCTGCATGGCCAGACATGTATCCACGTATCACCATTTCTACCTTAAAAGGCTCACACATTTTACCAACAGCCACATTTGGATCTGGAGTGGCAGTTAACCAATTGGGAACTATATCTGCCGTTTCCTCCATCATTTTTGTAGCAATCTGATTTAAGATTTGTCCTTTAAAAGGTATTCCTTTAGGCATTACAACATCAAAAGCAGATAACCTATCCGTAGCTACCATTACTAAAACATCATCATTTAAGGTATAAACTTCTCTAACCTTTCCTTTATATACATTTTTTTGACCTGGAAAATTAAAGTCAGTATTGGTAATCGTATTACTCATTTTTTGCAATTAATTTTGATGTTCTATACTTCGGTAAGCGTCAATCACCTTTTTAACAAGTTTGTGTCTAATTACATCCTTGTCATCAAGATAAATAACCTCAATTCCTTCTACATTATTTAAAATTAGCAACGCCTCTTTTAATCCTGAAATAACTCTTCGTGGTAAATCTATTTGCCCTGGGTCACCTGTTACCAAAAACTTTGCGCTTTTACCCATACGGGTTAAAAACATTTTCATTTGAGCATGGGTTGTATTTTGAGCTTCGTCTAGTATCACAAAAGCTTTATCTAACGTACGCCCACGCATAAAAGCCATTGGGGCAATTTGTATAGTTCCATTCTCTATATAATGGGTAAGTTTTTCAGCAGGTATCATATCTCGTAACGCATCATACAATGGCTGCATATACGGATCTAATTTTTCTTTTAAATCTCCGGGTAAAAAGCCTAAATTTTCTCCAGCTTCAACAGCAGGTCTGGTAAGTATTATGCGTTTTACCTGCTTTTCTTTTAATGCCTTTACTGCCAAAGCAACACTGGTATATGTCTTTCCAGTTCCAGCGGGTCCAATCGCAAAAACCATATCACTTTTTCGAACCGCTTCTACTATTTTTCTTTGATTAGCTGTTTGCGCTTTTATGAGCTTTCCACTAACACCATGCACTAAAACTTGTCCGCTTTTTTCCGAAGAAGTATAGTCTGCTTCGCTGTCACTAGTTAATACACGCTCAATAGAATTTTCGTCAATTTTGTTGTACTTCACAAAATGTGCGGTGAGCATGTCAAAACGCTTTTCAAACTCTTCTAAAAGTTCTTCATCACCAAAAACTTTAATCTTATTTCCGCGGGCTACAATTTTTAGTTTTGGAAAATACTTTTTTAATAAATCAATATTTTCGTTTTGTTGCCCAAAAAACTCTCTTGGGCTAATCTCCGTAAGTTCTAAGATAAGTTCGTTCAAAGAATAGACATGTTTATAATTATAGCAGGGAATTAATACGTTCCCTTGGCTTTTTTTTGTTTAATTTTGTTTAACAAATTTAAGTAAATTTTCACTTTTATTAACCAAAAACATATCAACATTGCTGCATGGCAATAATTACACTAACCACTGATTTTGGATTAAAAGACCACTTTGTAGGTGCCTTAAAAGGTGCCATATTTAGTGAAATTGCAGATGTTAATATTGTGGACATATCGCACGGTATTAGTCCGTTTAATATTCCAGAATGCGCCTATATTCTGGAAAACTCCTATAAAAATTTCCCAAAGGGTACCATTCATTTAGTTGGTGTTGATGCAGAACCTACTGTAGAAAATCAACATATAGCCGTGTTAGTTGATGGTCATTATTTTATTAGTGCTAACAACGGGGTTATTGGGTTAATAACTTCAGAAAAGAAGCCCGAAAAAATTGTTCAAATAAATCTCCCTAATAATCATGAAAATGGTGCTTTTCCAGAAATGGATGTTTTTGTAAAAGTGGCTTGTCACTTAGCACGAGGAGGTACTTTAGAGGTTATTGGACAACCTTTTAATGCTTTAAAAGAACTGCGTGAGTTTTCTCCTCAATTTGCAGACAATGGCAACAAAATAATTGGAAGTATTATTTATATTGATAATTATGGAAACGTAATTACCAATATTCTTAAGCAACAATTTGAAGGTTACCGCAACGGACGCGAATTTGAACTTATAGCTCGTAGTCACAAAATACATCAAATTCATGAACGCTATAGCGATATAGTAAACTTTGATGTCGAAAAAAATAAAAGAAAAGGTGCTGGAGATTTATTAGCACTATTCAATTCCTCCGATTACATAGAATTAGCTATTTATAAAAGTAACCTAAATACTGGCGGTGGAGCATCAACATTATTAGGTTTGGAATACCGAGATACTATTACCATAAATTTTAAATAAGATGATTGTACGGATTGTGAAGTTGACATTTAAAAAAGAAAACGTTTCTAATTTTGAGCAAATTTTTGAGGAAACTAAGGAAGGTATTAGAGCCTTTAATGGATGTAATCATTTAGAACTGTTTCAAGATATTCATAACAAAAACACTTTTTTCACATATAGTTATTGGGATAAAGAAGATAGCTTAAATCTATATCGAAATTCTGATTTTTTTAAAGCAGTTTGGGCAAAAACTAAAGTTTTATTCGATGCAAAACCTGAAGCCTGGAGTGTTCACAAAAGACACATTTTAAACTAAAATTCATGCTTGCCATTTTTAAACGAGAAATACAATCGTTCTTTACAGCCCCTATTGGGTATTTAATTATAGGATTGTTTTTAACACTAACTGGATTATTTTTATGGGTCTTTAGTGGTTCTTTTAATATATTGGAATATGGTTTTGCTGACCTTAGTAACTTTTTTAAACTTACACCATGGGTCTTTTTATTTTTAATTCCTGCCATTACTATGCGCAGCTTTTCTGAGGAAAAAAAATTAGGCACTTTAGAACTTTTGTACATTAAACCTATTGGTTTAACCAACATTGTGTTCGGAAAATTTTTAGGAACCTTAGCCTTAGCGATTATTGCTCTTGTTCCAACATTATTATATGTTTATACTATTTCAGAATTGGGTGTAGTAACCGGTAATTTAGATACCGGTATTGTTTTAGGTTCTTATTTTGGTGTTCTATTTTTGATTGCCGCTTATACTGCCATCGGAATTTTCACCTCTGCATTATCTGAAAATCAAATTATCGCTTTCATTTTAGGTGTGGCACTATGCTTTTTATTTTTCTATGGTTTTGAAAGTTTGTCTACTTTATTTGAAGGCAGCACCTCATTATTCGTAAAAAAACTTGGAATGAAAACGCATTTTGATGGCATTTCTCAAGGTGTTATAGACACCCGAAGCATTGTGTATTTCGTAAGCATTACCCTATTTTTTGTTTTTATAACTACTGTTCAACTTAAAAACGCATCAAGGTAATGAGTAAAACAGTATTGACAATTGTAAAAGGACTGCTACTACTAATATTGGTAAACATTTTAGCAAACTTTATTTACACGCGAATAGATTTAACCGAGGATAAAAGATATACGTTAACTACCGAGGCCATACAAGCAACCAGTAATATTGATACTCCGGTAATTATTGATGTACTTTTAGATGGCAATCTGCCACCTGAGTTTTTAAAACTAAAAAGTGAAGTAAAGGAACTATTGCTAGCATTTGAAGCCAAGAACAACAATATAAAATTCAGTTTTGTAGACCCTCTGGAAGGAGCCGAAAATATTAATACTGTTGTAACCGATTTACAAACTCTTGGCCTTACTCCAACCCAAATTACTGTAGAAAACAAGACCGCTGTTTCTCAAAATATAGTTTTTCCTTGGGCAATGGTGAATTATAAAAACACAACCGTAAAAGTACCCTTATTAAAAAACAAATTAGGCGCTAGTACTGAGGAACGCGTTAACAATTCCGTTCAGCATTTAGAGTATGCCTTTGCGGATGCTTTTACTAAAGTAAGCATCACCAAAAAGAAAAAAATTGCGATTATTAAAGGTAATGGTGAACTTGCTGATATACACTTGGCAGATTTTTTAACTACAATTCGAGATTACTATAATATTGGTGCTATTACCCTAGACTCTGTTCAGAATAACCCAAAAGGTACGCTAGTAAAATTAAAAGATTATGACCTTGCTATAATTGCAAAACCTCAACTAGCTTTTTCAGAAAAAGAAAAGTATGTACTAGATCAGTACATTGTAAATGGAGGAAAATCACTTTGGTTAATAGATCAAGTACACATGGAGCTCGATAGTCTTTTTAATGAAAAAGGCACAGCCATGGCAGTTGGTAACAACTTAAATCTCAACGACTTTTTGTTTAATTATGGAGTAAGAATAAACCCAACACTGGTGAACGACATGTATTTTACGCAAATCGTCTTGGCATCGGGCGATGGTAATGCTGCGCAATATAATCCCGTTCCATGGGTTTATCACCCGATGGTGTTTTCTAAAAACAATCATCCCATAAATAATAATATTGAAGCATTAAAATTTCAGTTCGCAAGTAATATCGACACCATTTCAAATACAAATAAAAAAACCATTCTATTACAAAGTTCACCACTTTCTAAGGTAGATGGTACTCCTGCACAAATAAGCTTAAGCCTAACAAAAAATCCACCAAAAAAGGAGCTTTATGTACATGGTAACAATCCTTTAGCAGTTTTAATTGAAGGAGATTTTAAATCGGCTTATGCAGACAGAGTAAAACCAGTAAAGCTCAATGATTTCCGCAAAAAAGGGGATGCAAATAAAATGATTGTGATTTCTGATGGTGATCTTATCAAAAATCAATTGCGTAATGGCAGGCCCTTAGAGTTGGGGTATGATAAATGGACAAACAACTTTTACGGTAACAAAGAATTTTTGGTAAACAGTGTAAATTACCTCCTTGACGATACAGGACTTATAAACATTAGAAATAAAAAAGTAGCGATTCCTTTTCTTGATGAGAAAAAAATCGAAGAACAAAAAACCAAATGGCAGCTAATAAATATTGGTGTTCCCATAAGTCTTGTGCTTCTTTTTGGGTTTATTTTTAACCATTTCAGAAAGCGTAAATACGCCTCTTAGGTGTTAATAAAATTGTTTCGATATCAGAACCATTTAAAATATCTTTGTTTGAAGGCACTCCGCTAAAAACTATCTGATTTTAGTTTTTAAATTGTCTTTTAACTTGCTAATAAAATAAAAGAGAAGAATGAAATTTATAGTATCTAGTACATACTTATTAAAGCAATTACAAATATTAGGTGGTGTTATTAATAATAGTAACACATTACCTATTTTAGATAATTTTCTTTTTGACCTAAAACAAAACAAGCTTACTGTTTCGGCTTCTGATTTAGAAACCACAATGAGTTCTGTTTTAGACGTTGATTCAGATAACGAAGGTACCATAGCTGTACCTGCAAAATTGTTATTGGAAACCTTAAAAACATTTCCAGAACAACCTTTAACTTTTGTTATTGAAGATAATAATACGGTAGAAATAAGCTCTAATCATGGTAAATACGCTTTAGCATATGCTGATGGAGCGGAATTCCCTAAAGCAGTAGAATTGGCTGACCCAAGTGCTACAACTATTTTAGGAGACATATTAGCTACCGCTATTAACAAAACTATTTTTGCTGCGGGTAACGATGATTTACGCCCAGTAATGAGCGGTGTATTTTTTCAGTTTTCTCCTGAGAATTTAACCTTTGTGGCTACTGATGCACATAAGCTGGTTAAATACAAAAGAGAAGATGTTACTGCTTCGCAAGTAGCAGAATTCATTATGCCTAAAAAACCATTAACATTGTTAAAGGGAATTTTAGCAGGTAGCGAAACTGATGTTACTATTGAGTACAACGAGAGTAATGCCAAGTTTACTTTTGATAATACAGAGCTTATTTGTAGACTAATTGATGGTAAATACCCTAATTATGAAGCGGTAATACCAAAAGAAAATCCTAATAAACTATCTATCTCAAGAAACCAGTTTTTAAGCTCGGTTCGTAGAGTTTCTATTTTCTCAAATAAAACTACACACCAAATACGTTTAAAAATTGCTGGTGCAGAGCTTAATATTTCTGCGGAAGATATTGATTACAGTAATAAAGCAGAAGAGCGTTTAACGTGCGCCTACCAAGGTGATGATATGCAAATTGGTTTTAATTCTCGCTTTTTAACCGAAATGCTGAATAACCTTAATTCTGATGAAGTTTCGTTAGAAATGAGTTTACCAAATAGAGCAGGTATTTTAACTCCTGCTGATGGTTTAGATGAAGGTGAAAATGTTACTATGCTTGTTATGCCAGTAATGCTTAACGCATAAAGTAAAACTATAAATAATAAAAAAGACCGTTACTTTTTAAGGAAACGGTCTTTTTTTTACCACACTAAATTTAATTAAGAAATAAAAGGTATTGCTCCAAAATTACTAGGTGCCTCTCCTCTACTTGCCCTAACTGCATTAACAATGGGCATAATAAAGCCTAATAAACCGGCAAAAATTAAAATGAATATTCCGAGACCTAATAGTAATATAGACGGAATACCAATTATGATATACAGTATTAAACTTAACTGAAGATTAATTACTGATTTTCCATGTGCATTCATACCCACAACGCGATCTCTATTCGAAAGCCACAGAATAAGTGGAACAATTAAGCCTCCAAAACCTGTAACATAATCCAAATATTGAGAAAGGTGAGTTATAACAAGTAACTGGTTATCTTCTCTAACCGCTACGTTTTGATTTATGATTTCCATTTTTTTGATTGATTTTAAGATGAATAACTATCTATACGACGCCTAATCAATCAATTTGTTACAAAAAATAATTATAGTATTATTTTTTAAGCAGTTTGGCCAACTTGTTTTTGTTCTTTGCAATATTGTTCGTAGCCTTATCTATTTTCCCGTTTATTTTAGCAATATCGGCTGGAGATAATGTTCCTTTACTTTTACCCTTTACCAGTTTCTGTTGCAACTTTTTAATTTGCCTTTCGTTTTTACGAATTGCCTTTTCTTTGTTTTCAATGTTTTTGGCAAGTTTTTCTTTCTTTTTGGCCTCTTTTTCAGCTTTTTTAATCTTTTTCTCTGCCTTTTCCGCCTTTTTCTCAGCTTCAGCAACTTTTTTTTCTACCGCTTCACGTTCCTCTTTTTCAATTTCGGTTGCTACATTTTCCGCTTTTACTGTTGTTTCAGATACAGCTAAAATGGTTTTGCCTTCAGCCTCTTGAGCCAACATTACATTTGTTCCTAAAACGGTTAAAACTAATAGTAAACTAAATACACTTTTCATGATTTTCATTTTTTATAATTTTCTTTTTTATATACAGACCTAAATCCATTTAACACCCGTGTTCAAAAACCAATATCCATATCATCATTTTACCTATTTTTGCCAATGATGCAAATAACTACAAACGATACTATAGTAGCCTTAGCTACACCTTCTGGTGCTGGCGCCATTGCGGTTATCCGTATTTCTGGACAAGATGCAATTACACTCGCGTCAAATCATTTTAAATCTCTATATAATAAGACCCTTAAAAATCAAAAAAGTCACACCATACTTTTAGGGCATATTGTAGATGGTGACCGTGCATTAGATCAAGTATTGGTTTCTGTTTTTAAAGCACCCAACTCATATACAGGAGAAAATATTGTTGAAATTTCGTGTCACGGTTCACCTTATATTCAACAAGAAATCATCCAATTGTTTTTGCGTAACGGCTGCCGTATGGCAAATGCAGGAGAATTTACCCTTAGAGCATTCTTAAACGGAAAAATGGATTTAAGTCAGGCTGAAGCCGTGGCAGATTTAATTTCATCTGAGAACGAAGCTTCGCACCAAATAGCCATGCAGCAAATGCGTGGTGGTTTTAGTAACGAGATTAAAAGCTTGCGTGACCAACTCTTAAATTTTGCATCACTTATTGAGTTAGAGTTAGATTTTGCCGAAGAAGATGTAGAATTTGCAGACCGTACGCAATTTGTAGCGCTTATAAATCGCATTCAAATTGTTTTAAAAGGACTCATTGATTCTTTCGCCGTAGGTAATGTCATTAAAAACGGAATTCCCGTGGCTATTGTTGGTGAACCTAATGTAGGGAAATCTACACTCTTAAATGCTTTGCTAAACGAAGAAAGAGCAATTGTAAGCGATATTGCTGGTACCACACGCGATACTATCGAAGACGAAATTACCATTGGCGGAATTGGTTTCCGATTTATTGATACTGCTGGAATTAGAGACACTAAAGATGTTGTAGAAAGCATTGGTATTAAAAAAACTTTTGAAAAAATAGACCAAGCTCAAGTGGTATTATTTTTGGTTGATGGACAATTGTTAAATGCAGATACCATTACCAGCTTAAAAGTTGAAATTGAAAAAATTAAAAACAAATACCCTTTAAAACCTACCGTATTATTAGTTAATAAGGCAGATGTATTGTCTGATGATATTAAACAAAGCATAAGCAAAAGCTTAGACGCAATAAACTATATCTCTGCAAAAACTGGTGAAGGTGTAGATGCACTTAAAAACAAATTGCTAGAATTTGTTAATACAGGGGCATTGCGTAATAACGAAACCATTGTTACCAATACGCGCCATTACGATGCCTTGCTCAAAGCGTTAGAAGCCATACAAAAAGTACAGTTTGGTATTGACGAAGAATTGCCTAGCGACCTTATGGCGATTGATGTTAAAGATGCCCTGTACCATCTTGGGGAAATCACGGGGCAAGTCACTAATGATGAGCTTTTGGGCAATATTTTCGCGAACTTTTGTATCGGAAAATAGTCCAACTCCAAACAATTTACACATGCTTAACCTTATGTAAACCAAAAACTTACGATTTGCATTGCTGTTTTTAGTACATTAGTAGCCACTTCCCCCTACAATAACAATGTATTTATGGCACACAAGTTTGTTAATCTAGGGCTCAAGGGTAAAAAAGTATATTTATACAAGTTTAATATCAGCACACAAAAATTTAGTGCTGTACGCCAAGTACTATGGGGTGATTGGCTTTCTATTGATGAAAATCATGATTTTAGTACTATTGGACCAGGTTGGCTAGCAGTGCAATGGGCACCCAACTCACCCAACTCACAAATACTATACATAAAAGAAGAACATACCATAGACAAACGCCCACTAGAGGTTATTTTTTTAGATGTTGGTCAAGGTGATGGTGCTGTACTAATTACCCCAGAAGAAGGCGCCGACGAAAAAATTATGGTTATTGATGCTGGTGAGGGCAACCACATGCAAAAGTTTCTACATGGAAGGTTTAAGGCATATCGTGGATTTCAGTTTGATGCTGCTATACTCACCCACCCCGATAAAGACCATTATCTTGGTTTTAAAGATTTGTTTGCAGACCATAATGTTGGTTTTAATACCATTTACCAAAATGGTTTAGTAGAAAAACCTGTAAAAGGGCAATTTGAAAAAGTAGGCGGACTTACCGAAGACCCTAATACAGGTATAAAGTATGTCACAAATTTAGCAACTACTAAAACCGACATTGAAAACCAATTTGGCAACCATATTGATTTTGGAAGATTCAAATTCCCCCCAGTAATGAACAACGCTCTAAACAATCCTAACATTCACGATTTTAAAATGTTATCTACATTTCCCGGGCATTGTGTTCATGAAAATGGTCGGAATTATATGCCAAGTTTTGCCCCCTCCAACCAAAGGGGTTACAGTATTGAAGTTTTAGGTCCGATCACCGAAACCGATGCTAACGGAAATCCTAGGCTACGAAAAATTAGTGCCTATGGAAAAACTAAAAATGGACATTCGGTAATTCTGCGATTGCATTTTGGCAAATATAAAATGCTTTTTGGTGGTGATTTAAATAAGCCCGCAGAAAAGTATTTGCTTAAACATTATACAGGTTTAAAACGTTTTCCCAGAAAAGGAAGTACTGCCAATACCGAAATGATTGCAAAAGCCAAACATTGGTTTGAAGCCGAAATTATGAAAGTATGCCACCATGGCGCCTCTGACGTTACTGATGAGTTTATGCAAACAGTTAATCCTGCTTGTTTTGTAATTTCTTCTGGTGATGAGGAAGGGCATGTTCACCCCCGACCCGATTTATTGGGAAGGCTTGGAAAATTTGGTCGCGGCGAATCTCCCGTTTTATTATCCACCGAATTGCAACGTTCTACAAGAGCGTCTGAAGATAAAAAATTGGTGGAAAAGCTGGAAAAAAACATTACCAAACTAGCCATAAAAGCAACCGATAAACTCAAAACTACAATTGCGGAACAAATTAAAGAGCTATCCAAAACCAACATTAGCGTTTACGGTGCTATTTATGTAAAAACTGATGGTGAACGCCTAATAACCGCTTTTAAAATAGAGCAACCTTCTGACAAGAAAAAATGGTTTTATTTTGAGTATATTATTGATGAAACTGGTGAGCTAAAACTTTGTTGATTTTTTAAAAACCAAAATTATTAATTAAAATAATTCTTAATCTAAAAAATAATAATGAAATTGAGCAACAAAATTTAAACGACCATATTTTTTTTTATGAAAAGAGCAATTATTTTCTGTCTATTAACGATAATTCTTAACGCTTGTAACAATAAAAAAATAGTTCCTGAGGTTGTTGAATCTCAAAGCGCATTTCCTTTATTTTTAGAAGATTTAAATCCGGAACGTGAGTTAAGTGCGGCAATGAAACGAAGCTTTAACGACTACGAAGCTCCGCGATTGTTAGACAATGAACTCTATACCAATTTTAAATATACCAAATTAGAGGGTTTTGATTACAACAATGGAGATGGCACCATTACTCGTCGTGACCCTTCTAAAATAATATTTGAAAACGGAAAATATTATGTGTGGTACACCTATAGACATACCCCTACTGAACCTAAAGGTTATGCAAATGCACATGATACCATTCCATCTAAAGATTGGGATTTATGTGAAATTTGGTATGCTACCAGTAAAGATGGGTTTACATGGAAAGAACAGGGCGTTGCTATACCTAGACCACCAAAACCAAATCCAGGACATCGTTCCGTTTCTACCACGGATATTTTAAAATGGAAAGATAAATATTATCTCTATTATCAAGCATTTAGTGAGCCAAGTGGAAAACCGTCTACAGAAGAAAAAGGAGTTACCGATAAGTGTCCGATTGCAATGTCGTGGTCCAATTCTCCTGATGGCCCATGGACACCATCAAATGAAGTTGTGATTCCTTTTGGCAGTAAAAATGAATGGGACAATAGAGTAATTCATGACCCTTCTCCTTTTATCCGTAATGGAAAAATATACTTATACTATAAATCTGGATTAGGAAAACGTGATGCAAATAATAAACATTGGGATTGCTGGGGGTTAGCTATTGCAGAGCAGCCAGAAGGACCTTTTACAAAACATGCTTTAAACCCTGTTATGAATTCTGGGCATGAAACAATTTTGTTTCCCTTTAAAAAAGGTATTGCTTCAATTGTAGGGACAGACGGTATTGAACATTACACGATTCAATATGCCGAAGATTGGGTAAATTTTGAAATTGCTTCAACCACCAAGTTAATACCAACAGCAGCGGGTGTTTTTTCTCCTGATGCTTTTACCGATTCTGACAATGCAGATGGAATTACATGGGGGCTAGCCCATTTTATAAATGCTGGAAATAACTGGAGTAAAATGTATTCAACACTAGGTCGTTTTGATTGTGATTTAAGCCAGTCTACTAATGACCCTAGCCTTAAAAAATCAAATATTTTATACCCTAACGAGCTATATTTTAAACAATCGCTTACCAAAAAACAAAGAGAACGCATTGCAAAAGAAAATAATCAATTACTGGAATCTAAGTAATTTAATTCATAATTTATTAGGGTTCGTACTTTGTAATCAACATAGTGTTTAATCTATTTTCCACAGCAACGGCTGCGATATAGTCTGCTTTAGGAACACACGAATGTAACGTCCAATTATTTTTTTGATTTGTATTCCATTTGGTTTCTATGAGATTCGCTACCTCATCATCATCAACAGAAACCGAAAACTGATCTAATGGAAATGACAGTCCACTCCCCTCCGCCTTTATAAATGCTTCTTTACGGGTCCAACAACGATAAAATGCTCTTTTTTGAATTGCTTCAGGTAAAGATTTAAGCATTGCGATTTCGGTTTCTGAAAAGAAATTTTCAACTAAATGCATAACCTCAACATCAGGTTTTATGTATTCAATATCCACTCCTATTTCATCATTAATCGTGAAACCAAAAACAGCCATATTTCCAGAATGCGAAATGTTAAACTTAATAGGTAAATTTAAACTTGGTTTACCATATTTGCCATATATAAACGCTAACTGCTCAGGTTTTGTATGCGTATATTTCCCAAGCAAAATCCTTAATATACCTCTAGAAATGATATAAGATTGTCTGTCCTTTAGAAATTTAAAGCGTAAACTTCGGGCTGCTTCATCATCCGATAATACAGTACCATAATGCTGTAAATTTTTAAGATTCTCATCAAAATTACAATACCATAAATGGGTGGAGTTGGCTATAATATTAGTATCCATGAGCATAAATTATAGCAACGGTGTTAAGGCTTTGTCTTTATACATATTATAAGTGGATTGCAGTGCTATCATTTTATTTTTATAGCTAGTATCTTCTAAAATACTACTAATATTATTTTTAATAGTTTCTGTAGTATCTACATCCTTATCACCACGAATACCAATAGCATGATAGGCTATTCTGGCTGCATTACCATTTTGGTCAAAGTTTTTTCCGGAGTACGCTAACATGGGTACCGCAAAATGAATACACTCGTTTACACTATTTACACCCGCATGTGTAATGCAAAGGTCTGTTTTTTCCAAAATTTTTAGTTGCGGTGCCCAGTCATAAACATGTACATTATTGGGTAAATTACCCAATTGTTCTTTACTTATTTTTTTTCCTAATGTAATTATTAATACCCAACTTTTATTACTCGCTACAGCCTCAATAAGTTTTTTCATGAACGTAATATCACCACTTACTACACTACTCCCCGAACAGTAAATCAGCTTTTTCTCCGATGCCATTTTATCATTTAAAACATCTTGAAACTCATTATTTACAGTTTTAATTTCCCTTTTGTCATAAACCATAGGGCCAACATACCGCAAATTTTTTGGAGGATTGTGTGGAAAATCCATTTCAGACATGGTAAACGATAGTAAAGGTAATTTAGTAAAACTGTACAACGGAGGTAGCGTATTTACCATTAAGTTAGAAGCGGAAAACCCAATCTCTTTTGCATATTTTTTAAGTACAACCCTTCGGTAGTGCTTTAATGTTAAATGATTTAATAATACTCTTCCGTAAATTTTTACCCGCATTTTCAACCAAGAAAAAGCAATGCCCAGTTGGCTACCTTCAAATCCTTTTCCGGGAATAATTGCAGTTCGTATTGACGGGATTTTTACGCTTATTTTATCTGAAAACCAGGTGTGATATAAAGTTACAGGAATATTCAATGCTATTGCTGTAAAAATTAAATCGTGTAGTTCCACATCAGCCAGTACCCTATCTGGATTTACTTCTTTTAATATACTTTTGTATACTTTAAGATTCAAAATTTCTTTTCCTTTGGAATAATGCTTTCCTATATTTTTAAAATGATGCACATATTTTTGCTTCAACGAAGGCTTATTGTACTCATCTGAAACAAATTGAAAGTTAATTTCGGGAATGGTAATGCACTGAAAACCATGTATTGTTATTTTTTCACCAATGGACTCCGAGCAAATAAAACGTATAGTGTGCCCTTCATTTACAAACCTATTTGCAAGCTCTAAACTAGAATGAAGCCTGCCTGATAAACCAGATGCTACTATCGCTATTTTAGCCATATTATTTACACGGAATATGCATTAATTTTTTCTGCTATGTATTTAATATCAGGTTCTTCAAACAAGGTAATATGATTTCCTTTAACCTCCACGACATTAATATCATCTGAAAGTAATGCCTTCCACGAATTTACAACTTCGGTATTTATACTTTTTTCCACCTTTTCCGTAAGTATTAAATTAACACTGCCTTGAATAGGTTTCCATTCATATACTGAACATACTTTAATCAGGTTTTTATTTAAGTCTACTAACGCCTTTTCTTGCGGTGTGGCAAATAATTTAATAAACAGCTGTCTTACTCTTAAAAGTCGAACAGAAATAAATGATTTAATTGTTACAAACGGGTTTTGAAGAATTCGCTTTAAAAATCCTTTGACACGCATTCTAAAACGTTCGGGAGTATTTAAATTCCATGGGTCTGCCATGGTATCCATTACAATAAGGTTTGCCTTTTGGTTTAGTTTATTTAACTGAATCATCATTTCATGTCCCACAGCAACACTAAAACAATACACCAATATGTTATATGGGCCTTCTGGTTGAATGGATTGCATTGCTGTTAAATAATCCGTAGCCATTTCCTCTATACTGCTGTGCATTCGATGATTTCCATACACTCCAGAGGCTTGTAATGCATAAATTGGTCGATCCTCATCAATATGATTTTTTAACGTATTGTAAAAAAACACATGACCACCACCCGCATGAATACAAAAAAGCGGTTTTTTAGTCCCTTCTTTCTTTAAAGCAACAAGATAACTCCATTCTTCATGCTGTTTTTCTTTTTCAGAAACATAAGACGCTAATTCCTTTACCGTTTGATAATCAAATATTTGATTTGGAGAAAGTACTATACCCTTCTTTTTAGCTCTGGCAATAAATTGTATGCTTAAAATTGAATCTCCTCCTAAATCAAAAAAATTATCATTAACGCCAATCTCATCTATACGCAACACCTGTTTCCAAATATCCAAAAGATTTTGCTCCAATGCTGTTTTTGGTTGCTCCTCCTCAATGGCTTCCTTTACCGGTTTTATTTTTAAAAGTGATTTTTTATCTATTTTTCCGTTTGGCAATTTAGGGATTTCCGATAATTGAACGATTACCGCTGGCACCATATAATCAGGTATTCGTGCTTTTAAAAATGTCTTTATCTCTTGATTTGTTATTTTTTCTTTTAAGGTGGTTATGTAAGCATTTAATCTTTTAGGGCTATTGGGTTGTTCATCTACTATAACAACAACTTCGTTAATAGCCGGATTTTCTTTTATACTATTTTCCACCTCATCCAATTCTATTCGGTAACCACGTATCTTAACTTGTTCGTCTGAACGCCCCAAAAACTCTATAGCTCCATCCAGCCTATATTTGGCTAAATCTCCTGTTTTATACAATTTATCTTCAATATCTGAGCTAAACGGATTTTGAACATAACTTTCTAAAGTTAAATCTGCACTATTAATATATTTTCCAGAGAGTCCTTCTCCTCCAATATAAATTTCGCCAACTGCACCAAAAGGCACCATTTTTAATTGCTTATCCAACAAATATATTTGAGAATTGGCAACCGGTTTACCAATTGGAATTGGCCCTGATAAATCCGTTTTTTCAATTTTATGAGCAATACACCAAACGGTTGCCTCCGTTGGCCCATACTCATTATACAGTTTTGTATTTTCTAATGCCTCAAAATGTTTTGCACATAAAAGAGAAGAACACACTTCTCCTGCCACAATAACAGATTTTATACTATGTAACTCAACCGCATCTGCATAATCCAAGAGAATATTATACAATGTTGGTAGCATTAGTGTATGTGAAACTTTTTCTCGAGAAATTAAGGCTTCTATTTTGGAGATATCTTGTTCTATTCGTTTTTCGGCAATCACCAACTTCCCTCCTGTACATAATGTCCAAAAAATTCCAGCTTTGGAACTATCAAATGAAATGGAAGACATTAGCAAAAATGAAGAAGGGTTTTCTTCGTAAAAGTTTAACCTTCCCGCAGTAGAATTAATTATATTTTTATGAGAAACAGGTACTCCTTTAGGTTTACCAGTACTTCCAGAGGTATAAATAATATAAGCGATATCATTTTCTTTTACCTTTGGTAATACCACCTGAGATTCTGTTTTAACTTCTACATTTTCTATATCTATTACAGGATTTGAAAAAGAAGTAAAACGCGTTTTTAAATGACTTTGCGTTAAAACTAATTCGGTATCAGCATCATTCAACACATAATCTATACGTTGTTCTGGGTATTCTGGGTCAATGGGTAAATAAGCACAACCTGCTTTTAAAATCGCCAACATACCTACAATCATTTCCAACGACTGCTCTATACATAAGGCCACCGTTTTATTCTCCCCATTGGTATGTTTTATAATTTCCGTAGCTAAACCATTAGATCTATGTAATAATTCTCCATACGTAAGCGACTCAGTATTAAATTTAAGTGCAACGGCGTCCAAAGATTTATTTCCGGCATCAGAAATAATATCATGAATTGCCTGAAAACCTGAAAAAGGGTTATTGATATTATCATTCTGACTTAAAAAAAGCTGACGCTCTTCAGTTGTCAACATGGTTATCTCTTGAAGGCGTTGCTCCGGATTTGCAATTATCCCCTCTAAAAGAATTTTATAATATTCTTGAAATCTGTTTATTGTTTTTTCTTCAAAAAGGTCAGAAGTATACTCAAATGTAGATGTTAATATATTGTTCTCCTCGGAAATGTATACCGTTAAATCAAATTTTGACACCCCGGCTCCATAAAATTCATGCTCCACATTAACCGTATCACCAAAGGACGGAGATTCTGGCACGGCATGATATAAAAACATGGCTTGAAAAAATGGGTTTAGCGATAACGATCTTTCTATTTTTAGCTCCTTTACCAATCTATCAAATGGAACATCTTTATTAGAAAAAGCTTCCAACGTTGTTGTTTTTACACTAGCTACAAGCTCTTTAAAAGACATATCACCATCCAATTGGGTGCGCAATACAATAGTATCATTAAAAAAACCGATAAGGTCTTCCAATACTTTTTGATCACGACTTGCTATTGGTGTTCCTATTAAAATATCACACTGTCCGGTATACTTATATAAAAATAAATAGTACACTGAAAGCATTAAAACGTAAGGTGTTGTTTCTAACTTTTTGGACAGATTTAATATTCTGGCGGATAACTCTTTCGAAAACTCTTGAGTATAACTAGCTCCACCTTCAAAAGTTTGTTTCAAAGGTCTAGCTTTATCTGAAGGTAAATTAAGTTTAGGGATTTCTCCTTTTAGTTTATCCTTCCAATATGCTATTTGAGATTCATCAACTTTTTGGTTTTTTTGCCAATACGCGTAATCCAAAAATTGAATTTCCTGCTTTTTAATGGAAATTTCATTTCCGGAAACCAAATCTTTATAGCATTGCGCAATTTGGTCTCTTAACACTCGCATTGACCACTTATCCGTAGAAATATGGTGTAGTGTAATTAATAAAAAATGCTCTTGCTCCTTAATTTTTATAAGAACCACACGCACCATTGGCGCTTTTTCTAAGTCAAACGGTTTACGAGCATCTGTATACATTACTTCATTTGCTCTTACCCTAGCTTCGGACTCCTCATTATCACTAAAGTTGTACTGAGTAACTCCAACTTTCATTTCGGGGTGATAGTTCAAAATAGCAGTATCATTAACCACCTCATATGTGGTTTTTAATAAATCCTGATTATTACAAACTTCTTGTATTGACTTTAACAGAAAATCAACATTAAGCTTCCCTTTAAAACAGTAACGTTCTGAATAATTATATACAGCACTATTAGGATAAACCTGTTGTACAAACCACAGTCTTTGTTGACTATGAGACAAAGGAATTTCAGCTCCTTCTGGTGCTTTTTCAATTTTAATTCCTGGATTATCAATTTTCTTTTTAGCCTTCCATTGGCTGAGCAATGATTCCTTTTTCATAGCGTATGCAATTGGGGCGGTAATAATTAGTCGGGATTTACCAAATTCCTAACCAAATTAAAACCTTTGCAATCATTGTTTTTAATTGATCATCAAGCGTTAAATTAATATCAAATGCCCGCTCAACAACCCAATACAATGATATTAAAATAAGCATTCCCGAAAGATAAACAAGAAACTTAGGATACATTTTTCTTTTTCTAATAAAATATAATATTGGAAATATTGCAGCTATAATTACTAATTGACCTATTTCAACACCAATATTAAATCCTAATAAAGTAGTGGTTAAATGCTCTCCTTTAAAGCCGAGTTCTCCCATTACCGAAGCAAAACCAAAACCATGAAAAAGTCCAAAAACAAAAGCAATAACCCAGTCTTTTCCTTTAAAAATTGGTTTAATATTATGGTATGCAGCCAAACCAATTGAAAAGGCAATAATAGACTCCACCCATCTTGATGGAAGTACAATAATGTTTAATGAACTTAAACTTAGAGTAATCGTATGTGCAATGGTAAAAAAAGTAACAATTTTAATAATGTACATAAAAGCTGGTTTAAATGCCATTACTGGCTCCCATCCCCAAATGCTAAATTTTTCGTCTGCATTTCTTTTTCTTCTTCTAACAACTGATGGTAGTATTAAGGCCACTAAAAACAATATGTGATCTAAACCTATCCATATATGCCAAACACCTTGCTTAACCATGGCTATAAAACCTTTCCAAACAGAACCATCCGTAAGCGAAAGTGTTTTATTCCAATTGTCGTTAGTAAAATCTAGCGAAATCATTAATTCATTATTAATTAAACCCGCTTTCCAATTGTATTCAATACCTAATAAATTTATATGGGAAGGTTTTTCTTCTATAAATGCCTTAAACATTACATCTAAATCATCGGGTAATTGTGATGTATTTTCAAGGTGAAACGGAAACTTTATAAAATCTCCTCCGGTTGTCCATATAGCATCGTACTCTTCTTCACTAAAAACAATGTCATGATTGCCATATTTAGAGCTAAACCTAGCGTTGTTATATAAATACCTTTTAAATTTTTCGAAATGTGGTTTTACCTCTTCCCAGCTCGGACTCTGACTCAAATTAAGTCCAAAAACTCTATTAAAATCATTTACATTAACATCAAACCTTCCCTCAATTCCTTGATTTTCATATATTTTCAAATAAATCAAACTATTTCCTGGATGATGCGCATAACTTTGTATGGTAACAGAAAAAAATAGTAAGAATAGAAACTTTAGAATATTATTTTTCATTTGTCGCAGTTATTTAGTACAATATTGTATGTTTTGCTAAACACAATTTTTTACACTTGTAATTATTAAAAAACGTAAATTCAACATATAATTCTCATAAATATTTGATATTTATTTGGTTTAAAAAGACTTAAAAGTCTTTTTTTCGATGATTACCTACGTAAACTAGTTGTAATACAGTTACATTCTTTTATGTTACTAAAATGATGAATTATCTTTACCAATTCAAAAAAAATATGAATTTTGTATATAGAATTGTAAAATTTTAAAGATAATTTAAATAATATCTTATAATCCTTAATGCCCTAAAAAAGGAAATACAATGACAGATTCTAGAAAAATCACCGATTACATTTTAAATAAAATTTCAAGTGAACCTATAGACCAGCTTTCAAATCATGAAAATTTGTTAGAAACGGGTATTGTAGATTCAATGGGAATGATGAAGCTTGTTAGATTTATAGAAAGTGAATTTGAAATTAATGTTCCTTTTGAAGATATGACAGTAGAAAACTTTATGTCTGTAGATAATATTACTACATACATATCTTCAAAATCGTAACTTTTTAAAGTGCTAAAGCATGAAAATCACTAACCAAACGTTTAACTTAACCAAAAATCAGGCTCTTTTATGGGCAGGACAACAACTAAACCCTGAGTCCCCGCTTTATAACGTTCCGTATGCTTTTGAAATAGATGGTGAACTAGATACTTCTATTTTTAATGAAGCTTTTCAAAAACTTTTAAATACAGTCGAAGTTTTACGAACCGTTTTTTTAGTTGAAAATGGTATTCCTAAGCAATATATAACAGACTCCTATAATTACAATATTGAACTGTTTGACAATCAACACAATGAGCAAGAAATTGCTAACTTTCTAGTTAAAAGAAGTCAAAAAAAGTTTGATTTATCAAAGAGTTTATTCGATACCGTTTTAATAAAACATCACCAAACTAAATATACTTGGTATTTAAACATCCATCATCTAATTACTGATGCAACCTCATCTACGATTTTGTTTAGCTTAATGTCTGATATTTACTCAGGTATTAAAAACAGTGAAGCAATCATAGTTGCAAATAATGAAAAACCGTTTAAGGATTATATAGCTTTTGAAAACAACATACCTCCATCAAAAGCCATAAATTACTGGAAAGAAAAGGTAAAGCCCTTTATTGAAACTCCAGCTTTATTTGGTAATAAGAAAAAAACTCTAAATACTAAATCCAAAAGAACCAGCATTACCCTAAACGCATCTGTTGTCTCTAAAATAAAAGTGCTAACAAAAAATCCAGAATATCGTTCATGGACGGAGCACCTCTCAATTTTTAATATATTTTCCACAGTACTATTTGCCTACTTGTACAGAGTAAGTGGACAAAAAAACATTGCCATTGGAGCTCCTGTTCACAACAGAAGTAATCCAGAGTTTAAAAATGCAGTGGGATTATTGATGGAAATTTTCCCTATTACCGCAGAAATTTCCGAAAATGAAACTTTTTCCTCTCTATTGAAGCGAATTCGTATTGAAAGTAACGAGTTCTTAAAATATGCGGAAACAGGCACTTCAAGCCCAGAGGTAAGCAGAAGTTTTAATACTGTGTTTAATTATATACACTCCACATTTGGTAATTTTGATGGTATTCCAACAAAAACCAACTGGATTCATCCGGAACATTGTGACCCTGCGCACCATTTAAGATTCCATGTTTACGATATGGATAATACTGGTGAAATGGAACTTGTTTTTGATGCCAACGAGGATGTTTTTGATACAAACACAATAACACAAATACCGAATCAGTTTAGAAGAATTTTGAATAGCATGCTCCTAGATGTTAATTCTCCCATTGAAAAAGCAAGTCTGGTTAACTCTGAAGATGAACTTGTGCTAAATGGAGAAAAGGTATTGTACAAAGCTAATTCGATTGTTGAGTTATTTCAACAAAATGTTATAACCAAGCCAAATAATATCGCAATTGAATATGGAGAATTAAATCTTACATTTAAAGAACTTGATAATCAAGTAAATCAACTGGCTAATTACCTTTCAAAAAATAATGTAAAACAGGGAGATAAAATAGCTCTCCACTTTTATAGGAGCTCAAATTACATCATAAGCCTTCTGGCGGTTTTAAAAGTTGGGGGCACTTATATACCAATTGCATCGGACCAACCTAAAACAAGGATCTCTTTTATTATTTCTAATGCAAAATGTTCGTTAATACTAACGGAAAGTAGTCTTACAAAAAACTTAGACAATGTTACCATACCTGTTTTAGATGTACAAAAAAACAATGAAGCTATTTGTCTAGAAAAGATAGCTAACCCTGATACAAAATTAACTGCTAATCATGTCGCATACATTTTATATACATCAGGTTCTACAGGAAACCCTAAAGGGGTTTCAATTTCTAGCAGGGCATTAGTAAATTACATTTCTTGGGCTAAATCGTACTACGAAGTAACCGAAAAATCCATTTTTCCTTTGTTTACTTCAATAGGTTTTGACCTTACGGTTACATCAACATTGCTACCGTTAATTAGTGGTGGTAAGTTGGTGATTTATAAAGAACCAGCATTTGGTCCAGACATTGCTCTTTTTCAAGTTTTAGGAGCTAACAAGGTTAATACCATTAAGCTTACACCCTCGCATTTACAGTTTTTAAAAGGAAGAGATTTAGGAGGTTCTCAACTAAAAACATTAATTGTTGGTGGAGAAGATTTCAAAACTGAACTTGCCCAATCTATTCAAAAACAATTTCAAAACAAGGTTGAAATATTTAACGAATATGGACCTACAGAAGCTACAGTTGGATGCATAGTTAGTAAATACAATACCGAAAAACATACAGACTCTTCTATTCCTATTGGAAAACCCATTCACAATGTTGAAGCTTATATCCTGGATTCCTTTAAAAATAAAGTTCCAAATGGTGTTATTGGTGAATTATATATTGGAGGACAAGGCTTGGCCGAAGGTTATGTTGAACTGCCGGAACTAAGCAATCAAAAATTTGTGCAAAACCCATTTAATGAAAATTCAAAAATATATCATACGGGAGATTTAGTTCGTCTAAATACAAATGGAGAATTGGAATATTTAGGTCGTGTTGATGAACAAATAAAACTAAGAGGGTTCAGAATTGAACTTTCCGACATAGAATCAAACATATCAACCCTTTCAGAAATTGAAAATAGTGCTGTTGTATTAGTAGAAGGAAAAAAAGTCATTCCTGAAAACGAAGTTATTAACTGTACGGAATGCGGATTACCTTCAAATTACCCTTCTACCGATTTTGATAATAACGGTGTTTGTCATGTTTGTAATGCATTTAAAAGTTATAAAGAAAAAGCGCAACGATACTTTAAAACTGAAAACGAACTAAAAACTTTACTGACATCAGTAAAAGGTAAAAACCCAAATTATGATTGTATTTCTCTTTTAAGTGGAGGAAAAGACAGTACCTATATTCTTGCTCAACTAATAGAAATGGGCATGAAAGTTTTAGCTTTTACGTTGGACAATGGTTATATCTCTGATCAAGCTAAACAAAATATAGACAATATAGTTTCCAAACTCGGTGTGGATCATATTTATGGTACTACAGAGCATATGAACAAAATTTTTGTGGATAGCCTACAACGTCACCATAATGTATGTGATGGGTGTTTTAAAACCATATATACTTTAAGTACACAAATTGCTTTAGAAAAACAGATTCCTTTTATTGTAACGGGACTGTCCCGAGGTCAATTTTTTGAAACCAGACTAACTGAAGAGTTGTTTTGGGATGAAAATGTTGATGTTGCGGAAATTGATAATACAATTCTTCAGGCTAGAAAATTGTATCATCAAGAAGATGATGCTGTAAAAACACTTTTAGACACTTCTGCCTTTAAAAATGATGATACTTTTGAAAAAGTTCAATTTGTAGATTTTTACAGATACAGCGATGTTAGTCTTGAGGAGATGATAAGATTTCTTGAAGAAAAAATCGGATGGAAAAGACCAACAGATACAGGGCGCTCTACCAACTGTCTAATTAATCAACTTGGGATTTATGTTCACAAAAAACAAAAAGGATATAGCAACTATTCATTTCCGTATAGTTGGGATGTTCGTATGGGGCATAAAACTCGACAAGAAACATTGGATGAGATTAACGAGTATATCTACGAAGATGAAGTAAAAAAAATAATGAAAGAAATAGGTTACGAAGAACCTATGGAAAGTGAAATGAATCAACAGCGTTTGGTTGGTTACTACACTGGTAAATCTAGAATACCATCAAAGGAAATAGTAAATCATTTAAAAAAGGAGTTACCTAATTATATGATTCCTTCGCATTTTAAATATGTTGAAGAACTTCCATTAACACGTAACGGAAAAGTGGACAAAAAGGTTCTTAAAAATTTAAGTTTAACACAACTAGATTTAGATACTCCTTTTGTTCAACCTGATGGAGAAATTGAAGAACTTATTGCTAAAATATGGCAAGAAGTACTAAACCTAAAACAAGTAGGCTCCCGAGACGACTTTATTGCTTTAGGTGGTCATTCCTTAGCTGCAATTAGAGTTACAGCTAGGATAAATGAAGAAATAGAGCTTAATATTCCTCTTAACAAAGTATTTGAGCTACCAACAATTTCTGAATACGCTAGTTATCTTGAAAACACTTTAATGGAGTTATTAAATGACTAAAAGAGTTTAAAAATTGAATAGATTAATTCAATGAAAAAAGGGTTAACAAATGGCTTGAAGCCAAAAATCATTAAATACATGGCTATGCTCATAAGCATGTGCTATGTGTTAAGCCCTATCCAAAAACAAGTTGGCACCCTAATGCATTTTGTTTCACATCAGTTAGAAATGCCACACTATGTATTAAACCATGAAAATGAATCTGAAAAGAAAAATCATAAACACAAAATAAATATCGTAGAACACGAACACTCCTTTATTGACATTGTTACCACTTTTCTGAAACACTCTTGTGAAGGAGATTCAGAGAACTCCAATCTCAACAAAGGTGAATGGGATAAACACTTTAATGAATCTAATTTTTATCTTTCCATAAACACAGTACTCGTTTCTAAAAAAACTTTTGGCTTTACAGAAAATAATAACATAAAAGAATTTTTCAAAAAACGAAATAGGCCCCCACAACTTCACTCCCCTGTTTAAACCTTTTTAATACAAAATAACAATTAGAGTTTAAACTTCCTTTTTCCTAAAACATATTCAAACATTTTGGTTAATAAACAACGTCATTAGTTGTATGCCATATGTTTTATTTCAAAAACAAACAAAATGAAAAATTTAATACGCTTAATCACTTTATTGGGATTCGTGAGCATTGTAAACGCTCATGAAATAACGGGTACAATAGTTTCAGACGACCAAACACCTCTTGAAGGTGTTGGTATATATAACAAAACAACAGGGGGATATACCTACTCCAACGTATCTGGTTATTTTGAACTAGATGATATTTCCTTGGGAGATATTATTCTTTTCAATAGTCTAGGGTATATAAATCAAGAATTGACTATTACAGAATCTAATTTAAACAGTACCGTAAAAATTGTTCTTGTAGAATCTGCAGTTTCTTTGGATCAAGTAATACTTGTTTCTAAGGTAAACACTTTAAGTAACATTGTTAACTTAGACGTTAAAGTAAGTCCAGTAAAATCTTCACAGGAAATTCTTAGAAAAGTTCCTGGACTAATTATTGGTCAACATGCTGGTGGTGGAAAGGCAGAGCAAATATTTTTAAGAGGTTTTGATATTGATCACGGTACTGATATTGCTATAAATGTTGACGGATTGCCGGTCAACATGGTTTCTCATGCACACGGACAAGGGTATGCGGACATGCATTTTATAATTCCGGAAACCATAGATAATATTGACTTTGGTAAGGGTTCATATTACGCCGAAAAGGGTAATTTTAATACGGCAGGATATGTAGATCTAAAAACTAAAGAAGTCATAGATGACAACTTAATATCTTTAGAAGCTGGCCAGTTTAATACGCTAAGGGCACTATCAATGTTTAAATTGACAGAAAGTGACAATAGCAATGCTTATGTTGCCTCTGAATTGGTACTAACCGATGGTGCTTTTGATTCTCCTCAAAATTTTAATAGACTAAATATTATGGGGAGATACAACTTTAATAATCGAGAAAACCAAAATTTAAGTGTTACACTCTCTCATTTTCAAAGTAAATGGGATGCATCTGGACAAATACCGGTTCGCTCAGTTAACGACGGTACTATAGGTCGTTTTGGTGCTATTGATGACACTGAGGGAGGAAATACAAGTAGATCAAACTTTTGGGTAAACCATACCAAACAAATTGATGAGCATACTAAACTTACCTCTAAAGCTTTTGTTTCGAAATATGATTTTGAACTATTTTCTAACTTTACATTCTTCTTAGAAGACCCCGTAAATGCAGATCAAATTCATCAAAAAGAAGATAGAACCATTCTTGGAGCTGAAACTAAATACCAACGTACCATACATATTGGAGATCACGACTCTCAATTAAAATATGAAACAGGTGTAGGTTTTAGATATGATGATGTAAATGATGTTCAATTATCCAGAACAAAAAACAGAAAAGAATTATTAGAAAGACTTGCTTATGGTAATGTTGATGAGCTCAATGGTTATGGCTTTTTTAATCTAACTTATAAAAAAAACAAATGGACAATTAACCCTGGTTTACGATTAGATTATTTTAAGTTTGATTATGAGAATTTACTATCGGAAGCATATGACAATCAAAGTGAAAATAAAGTTTTTGTCGGACCCAAACTAAATGTCGTTTTTGGAGCTTCAGACAAACTACAGTTATTTGCGAAAACAGGTATTGGCTATCATTCTAATGATTCTAGAGTTGTAACAGCTAACAATGGTAAAGAAATACTTCCCTTAGCCTATTCAGGTGATTTAGGTATAATTTTAAAGCCTGCAAAAAAATTAATTGTTAACGCTGCCTTATGGTCGCTATTTTTAGATCAAGAGTTTGTTTACGTTGGTGATGCTGGTATAGTGGAACCAAGTGGAAAAACTAAACGTTATGGTGTAGACTTTGGCGCTAGATATCAGCTAACAGATTGGATGTTTGTTAATGCAGATATCAATTACACATATGCGCGAAGCAGTGAAGAACCAAGCGGACAGGATTACATACCATTGTCTCCAGACTTAACATCTTCCGGTGGGTTATCCATAAAGGATATCAAGAATTTTTCTGGAAGTTTAAATTATAGATACATAAAGGATAGACCAGCAAACGAAGACAATTCTATTGTTGCAGAAGGTTATTTTGTTACTGATTTTAATCTAAACTACACTTGTAACAATTGGACCTTTGGAGTAATTGTTGAAAATCTTCTTAATACGGAATGGAATGAAACGCAATTTGCAACAGAGAGTAGATTGTTTAATGAAGTAAATTCTGTTGAGGAAATTCACTTTACACCCGGAACTCCTTTTTATGTAAGAGGAAAAGTTTCGGTAAAATTTTAAACAATTTTACCTTCCTCAGTTTTGGGGTATAGCATATTAAGTTCTTCGAACTGTTTATGTATTAGTTGTTTTTCAGCTAAACTAAAGGTTCGTTGCTCAAACCATTCGTGAACTCTAATTTTAGCATTTTCTAATTGGGCTTCACGAATGGCTTTTAATGATACTTTATGCCAATGCTTACCATAATCCCTTGCAACCGAATACCCGACATCTTCCATGATAAAAGACTCCCTAGGCTTATTTACAAGCCTAACTCCGTTTTTTAAAACTGCAAGTGTTTTTGTTAATCTTTCGACTTCAGAAAAAGAATATCTTGCAAAATCAGCAAAACCATCTCTTTTAACAGTATATACTTTATCACCAACTTTTAGTAAATCCATAAACAATTTTAATGCTGGCAAAAATAAATTTACAAGGAATATAAAAAACATATGTACCCGAATAATTATGAACATTTTTGATTATGATAATAAAAACAAAAGATTTTTTTAATTAGACATATGAAATCCATTATTTTTAACCTAATGCTATATATACTCCCTTTATTTATTACTTTGCAACTCTTTTGCCACTAAAGCACATCTTTAACCATTATGTTTAGCATTTTTAAGAAAAAAAAGTTTCTTGTTGATTATTTAGAAGGGTTTATTGATATTCATAATCATATACTTCCAGGAATAGATGATGGTTCAAAAAGCACTGAAGATTCTATTTCTATGCTTAAAACTTTTGGAGAATTTGGAGTTAAGAACTTTGTTGCAACTCCTCATATTATGGATAATTATTATCCCAATACTCCCGAAACCATAAATAAAGCCTTTCTTTTACTTAAAAATAGTTTAGTAGAAAATGATATGACTGATGTTTCTTTTGAAGCTGCTGCAGAACATATGATTGATGGCAATTTTGATACTATTCTTAAAAACAAAACAATAATGCCTTTAAAAAAAAGGTACCTTTTGGTGGAAATGTCATATTTACAACCATCTATTAATTTTAAAGAAGCTATTGAAGATATTGCTAGTGCTCAGTATTTTCCCATTTTGGCTCACCCAGAAAGGTATGTGTATTTGCATAATAGACTAAAAAAGCATCAAAAAAATAAAAACAGAGGTATTCTTTTTCAATTAAATTTATTATCCGTAGGTGGTTATTACGGAAAAGATGTACAACAAAGCGCTATTAGGTTATTAGATAACAACTTAATAGATTTTGTTGCTTCAGATGTTCATAACATGAATCAGTTAAATGAACTTAAAAACTTACAGCTTTCCCCTAAAATAATAGAGAAGCTCCAACCTATTATTGAAAATACGGTTGAAGCTTTCACTTAATTTTTTTAGTATCCTTATCTTTTAACAATTAGTCGGTGTACATCTACTCCTCCTTTTGAACTTATTAATTGTAAACTATAAACTCCATCTTGTAAGTTCTCAACATCTACAATAACACTAGTTCCATTACTATTAATTTCGCTTCCTGTTAATCTTGAAATCAATCTCGCGGTTTCATCAAATATTCTAAGCTCTGAAATTTGAATAGAATTATCAGAAATTACTATTTCGACACTTGAACTTGCTGGGTTAGGAAATAGCATTGTTTCAAATGTTCCATTTATGTTATTTTCCGATGGAGAATCTGTATCATTTTCCTCATTACTTTTCGCAAAACCACCTAAAGTTACAGGAGAAACTTCGATTCCAGAAATTTTAGGAAATTCAACCACAGAAGTTAATGTTATTGTCAAATTCCCATCTGCAACGTTTATGTTTGAAAAATTCTCGCTTATGGCAGTTGCACTACCGCCTGCAGCAGACACTATATCGTAATTATTAAGAGTATGCTGTCCATTTTCAATGTCAATATCAAAAACCCTAGAACCAACTCCTCCTGAAGAACCTAGACCAGGAACACCATAAAAAATTTCAGCGAAGAATAAATTCAAATTATAATTTCCTGTCAACACAGGTATTTCATAAACAATCGTTCCAGATGTGGAGAATCTCTCCGTTTGATATAATTCATCATTAGCTGTATTGGCAATTGCAATCACACTAGTAAAAGGAGAACCTTGAACAAAATGTTGATCACTACTCCAGTCATTTCCATCTAAAACTAAGGCTGGCCCTCCAGAATTAATTCTTATTACATCTTGAATTGCTTGGCTAGTAATTGTTACATCTACTTCATCAAAACCTGTATCTCCTTCATCATCCGTAACGGTAAGTCTAAAGGTATAGCTACCCTCTCCCAAATTACTCGCAGTAAGACTTGAAGTATCTTCTCCACTTAATGTCGCTGCACTTGGTCCACTCTCCTGTGTCCATGCATAACCAACTACACTTCCTCCATCTGGGTCACTTGCTGTTCCATTCAATACAATACTACTGGTGGGTAAAGTAATATTCTCATCGGAACCTGCTTCCACAACGGGTGGTTGAGGACCTACATTACACGTAACGTCAACACCTCCAAAACCTGCTGGAGTAGTTCCTGTTTGAGTAACATATATCTTATCTAATCCTGCTCCATCCTCACGATGTGCAAACTCTATTGTATTTAATCCATTTGCCAAATCAAACGTTACAAATACGGTTTGACTTTCTTTATCATGTACCTGATGCCAACTAAAATTACTACTCCCTGGTATTAAATTCCATCTGTTCCATGCTCCTCCATTGGCTCGTACCCAAAAGCTATCATCTTCTCCTGATGGTGTTCT
>CANMKG010000002.1 GCA_947498505.1 uncultured Maribacter sp.
TGCCCTTGGAAGCCGTAGCGGTAATCTGAAGTATTGGCATGGCGGTTAGGTAGTAGCATTCCAAAAGGATAGTAATCATTAAATGCAACTACATCTGGTGAATAATCACCAGCAGAACCTAATTTACGATCGGTAATTACACTTAATACATTACCTAAATGGTTGCTAAGTTCATAACGTTTGTCACCTACTTTATTTTCAAAGACCGTATTATCTAATGTAGTAGTTTCCTCGGTAATTTCCAAGTTCTTTTGTTCCATACCTAAGCGAGAACTACCAAAAATATGGTGCTCGGTGAGATACATATCTTCAGTATTACCATTGCCACCATTAGATAGTGGTTTAATTTCAGCTAAGAATGTACCACCTGGTTTTACATGAAAATTGGGTCTTAGTACAATGCTTTGCCCTGCTGTAAATGTGATGTTACCTGAAGGTTCTACTGTATTATCGTCTGAGCTTAAATTTTCGGCTACGATACTATTTATAGCTCCAAATGTTTTTTCTTCGGTGCCTGGTATGTTTAGCAGGTTTATACTCATAGGGTATTGAACTTCATCTCCTGTTTTTATTTCTCCATCTGATGCACCTTCGTATACCGCTAATACATTGCCTTGGGCATCACGTACGTAGAATGTAGTTTTATTTTGATCTACATTTGTTTTTGCAATACGATTACCTAATCCGTCGTATTTAAATGTGATTTGGTCACCATTGGTTTTGGTAACAGCTCGTACTTTGCCATCTACTCTCCATTCAATATTGGAAATGTTTTCTGCACTGTCGCTTATTAATTGTCCTATTTCGTCATATTGGTAGTTACCATCTGACTGACCACCTAAATCTCCAAGACCTTTATTTCCTTCGGCATCATCAACAAAATTAAGTTTGTTGGTTCTTTTTCCAGTGTTTGGATCTACATCAATATAATCATAAGTTAAGCGATCCATAGCACCGCTTGGAGTAGCCCTGTCTAATGTTTTTAGGTTACCATTTTTATCGTAACTATAACTAGCAGAATACGCGTCTGATGGTCCTGCACTTTTAAATGCGCGTATACGGTTTAGTTGATCATAACCGTACTTATTAAACTGTGTTGTAAGTGGGTTTTCATCTAAATTTAGTAGGGCAGTGGCCATTTGTTTAATGTTACCATTGTACAAATCATTACCAACATTAATACTAGCTTGGGTATCTACGCCTGAGTTCGCGTTACTTACTCCAAAGGTTGCTGTGCCTAGTGAGCCTATGGCATTAAAATCACCATCATAATACCCTAATGAATATCCCATGGCATCTTTTGCGGTTACTAATCCGTCTGCACCAATATCGTTACCAGATGTGATGTTTTCGCCATTTACAGTTTTAAGCCAACCTTGTAGCGTATACATATAGTCCATACCTTGAACTTCGTTTACTCCTAAAACGGTTCTGGCGAGTGGTCCGTGTGCATAGTATTGGTAGGTGGCATCTTTTTCCCAGATCATACCATCACTACTGGTTTCTACCATAGTAATACGGTTATCAGCATCGTAAGTATAGCGATGCGCAAACATATCTTGCTTATCATTTTGGTAGGTAACTTGGTTAACATTACCACTTATAAGATCATAGTCATACGTTACATGCTTAAATCCTGAATAGGCATTATCGGCATCAATAATCATGAGTTTGTTATGTTGCACAAGCTCTTTTACATTTCCGTGAATGTCGTAATTGTAAAATAGTGCATTATCATAGCTAAGACTGCCATCTGTTGCATCATACTCGTCATAATAGCGAATAGCCGTTACTCTGTTTCTGGCATTGCTTCTAAATTCGTCTAGATCGTCTACGGTATCAAACAAATCAACTTCATTACCCATGTCGTTTGTATAAGTAGTAAGGGTGACTTCGTATTGTGTATCGGATACGTTTGCTGGATAAATTTGAGTATCTGGATCGCTTTCATCAGTAACAGGCACAAAAGTTCCGTCGCCAGGATAAATAAGTTTACCAGTAGTCTCTTCAATGGCTATTGCAAACGTTGGTTGCATTTCACCTGCTTCAACGATTCTACCAAGGGCATCATAAGTGGTATAACTATAGCGACCAGAAATGGCTTGTTTTGCATTTTGCGAAGCAATTATACGCCCTAATTTGTCATATGCAAAACGGGTTTCACCACCATCAGGGGTTTCTTGCCAAACTAGTTGATTTAATGAGTTGTAACGGTACTGTGTTATTAACTCATGATCTGGTAATAAAGCTGGGTTTTCAGTAGCGGTATTTGCCGCCCTGTGGTCGTTAATAGCTTTATTTAATCCGCCATCTTCTAGCTCTTCTTCGGTAAAGCGGTCAACACCTTCAGGTGGAACGGTTTGCAATAAGTTGCCTGCTTGGTCGTAATAGTATAATGTATATTGATATTCTTTATCTCTATACAGCATATTAAAGTTTTCTACAGGTGTGCTTAATGCATGCTCTAAGTAGCTATTAATAAACTCTTGACGTTTGGTAGCTAGTACACTTTCATAAATATCCTTTTTATAGGCGGCTGTAACACTTTTTCTAAATTGTTCGCATGGGCTATCTTCAGGAAGTTCAATTGTAGCAGAGCTAAAATCTACAGGGAAAGGTCTTGGAACACATGTACCAGGATTATCATTTAAATATTTAGATGTAAATCCGGCCCAAGTCATAACTCCTTGCGTACTATTTCTATTACTATCTACATGCGATTTATATTGGCCTATAATACTATTCATATCTGGATATCCAAAATTAAATTCTGTTGCTCCAAAACGAGCTATAGTCATATAATCTGGGTGCAGTGTACTGTTAACTCCAAAAGTACCAATATAGGTACCATAGTCTTCTACAAGATATTGGTAAGAGTTTGCACAAAATTCTTCTTCGTTGATGACATCACCGAAGCTAATAATGTTATTGGTGTCGACATCGCGTTCCTCAGGTTCTTTATCTGCAATACCGTTCATTATTGTAATATACTTTGGGTACTCATCTGTACAACTTTTTGGGTCTGGGATAGGGGGAATGCATACTCCAGAAATAGGACACTCTTCTTGTGAGTTTACTATGGATTTGGAAGCAAAGCTTGTTGTAGATTTTTTAGATCTACTAACATTTACCGATTTTGCGAAAAAGGGACCTCCTTCGCCTTCTCCCTCACAGGCATCACCGATTCCGTCTCCATTAGAATCTTCTTGACCAGGATTAAAAGTGCCTGGGCAGTTGTCTTCCCAATTGAAAATACCATCACCATCAAAATCTTCTTCGGAAGGTGTACCACTACAAAAATCACCAATTCCATCACCATCTGAGTCCTCCTGATTAGGATTAGGTGTGTCAGGGCAATTGTCAGTTGCATTAGGAACGCCGTCACCATCAACATCATTTAAATCGAGACTAAAGATATTTTCACATAAGTGAAGAGGAGTACCAGAACCGCCTGCTGTAGATAAATTGGCTAAAAGAACAATAAAGAAAATTTTTCCTGATCTTACCGTATTTGAATTGTCAAGATAGGTAAAATTTGCTATTTGAGCATTAATATATTCTTCTCCCAATAGACCTATTCCTATTGAAGTAATATCAAAACCCATTATTTCATTTATATTATCTAAATCGCTATGAGAAAGTCTATTTTCGTTATCATCAAGAAAAAACAATTCGATTTTATAAATTAAATCTGGATAATTTGTGTCACCCAATACAGCTTCATCTCCAATATATAAATTTATTGGAGCGGTTGGTATATTTTTATTAAAGTAAAAGGCTGTGGCATTTCTTGTAATTGGACCATTGTTAAATGAATGAGGAGAATAATATTTGTGTTTTTCTTCTATTTGTAAAGTATTATCGTTTAGAAAATTGTTTGAAGCCTCAGATGAAATCGTTTGTTTGTTAAAAACTGTTGTGGACAAAGAAGAACTGTATTCATCAAATATATCATTGAAAATTTCTTTCATATGATTTTCGTATATTTCTTCTTGCTCTTCATAATCAGCACAGGATGTAATTTTTGTTTCTTCTTCATCACCTAAGTCGTTGCTTAATAAATCTTCACATAAGTCTATAATAATTCCATAATAACCTAGATACAGTCCTGATCCTTCCTCATCATGTAATTGAGAATATCTTGCTTTTAAAATGAAAGTACCACTTTTTTTACATGAATCGTTTAAATCAAAATATTCAAATACTCCATTATTTTCATTCCTAACATCATGCTTACTAGTAATATCAAATTTTGTAATCTCTGTTATATTTGCTTGAGGTATTTCATTGCTATTTTTATCATAAAATTTGAAACTCAAGGTCATATTTGTATCTCCAATGTCTTCTGCTGTTTGATTTTGAAATATTTCGCCTAGTTGGATATTATATCTCCTGTTCGAAACATATTGATAAAAAGCTTTATTTCTTTCTACATTTGGAAAGCTTAATTGAGGTGATCCACCAGATTCTCTGTATTTTTTGTCTAGCTTTTCTTCAAAATTTAAATCCACATCATTTAAAAAACTATTCGCGACAGAATTGTTAGCAAGGCTTTTAAATGACGATGTATTGTCAATAGACTGATCTTTGGGAATTTCATTGAAAAGATTCATTACTCTTTCTTCATAAATTTCTTCTAATCCTAAATTTGGACTGCATAGGATTGTTTTATCCCCGTTACTAACAAGATCTTGACAACCATCCAAATCCGGCGATGAATTTGCAAAATCACACAAGTTCATTTCATAATCGTTTTCGATATGTATTTGAGCAAATACACAGTCTTGTCTTGAAACACCATTTTTATCGGTATAGTCAATAACTACCCAGCTGGCTCTTAATCCAAGGTCTATTTCTGGGTCAAAAGGACCTTCAATAACTTCCATACTTTCAATAGAAGCTACATTTCGTGGATCCCACTCAGTAACTGCTCGGCGTAAAAATATTTCCACATCGTAGGTGCCATCAGTAGTTTGGTCTCCGGTGAAGTCGCCGTAATAAATACCTAAATGGGTATCTGTAATTTGGTAATGCATTTGTTTACCAGACAATTGAAAATCTGCGTTAACTAAATCGGAACCTGAATAGGGAGAATCTGGCGCATTTAAATAATTAATAATACGGTTTTCAGCAGACGTATTTGTTAAAAACTGTTCTGCAGTTGCTGAAGTGTATGGGTTTTTAGTATTAGTTAACTGGGTATCATAAACTAAACCTGGTTGTACTAATAAATCATTAAATAAATCTAAAATATTAGTAGTAGTAGTTTCTATTATTGGTTCTACACCTAATATACATGGGTCAGGGTCATAAGCTCTGTCTACATTACCTGCTAAGTCGTTAATATCTTCACCCTCACAACATAGAAAATTAATAAAGGGTTTTTTGTGAAAGCCCCCTTGCCCCATAGCCCCAAGAATACTTACACCTCTATCTAGGTTTTCATCGATATACGAAACACGTGCTTGTTGTTTTATAATTAAATCATCATCATTGTACTTATAATCTATACCTAAACCTGTAAAAAATGATACTCCAGTTTCTGGAATAGGGTTGTCTAAGGTTAGTACTAAACGCTCTAGCTGATTTACTTCTAAAATGTAAATATTGTCTGGTAATGAGGTCCAAGTAACTTCAGTTCCTCCAAAGAATTCTTGCAAAAAGCTTTGAGTATAACTGGTGTAACTGGTGAGTGAAATATTAGAACCTGAAAGTGCACCGTTTTTGTATAATTCATTAAGTAAACCAGCAAAAGCCTGTGAAAACCTAGCTTCTTTGTTACAACTACCAAGTATTCCTGAGCTTTTGCCATTGCCAATATATTGTCCAACACTATTTGGATCTGGAGTTGTAGTACACTCTGAGATTCTTGCTTGAGTGGTTCCACTAATAATAACCTCACTATAGGTTGTAGCGGCAACGTTATCGCGAACTTGCGCTACTGCTTTAAATGAAAATAATTCTGTAGAAAGATTATAGTCTGGTTGTAGATTACTTATTTTGGTAATCACCCAATTGTTGTTTCCGTAACTGTTCCAGTTTTGAGAAAAATTATTTGGTAACGTTATGATTAATGGAGCTTCACCAACTACAGTATTATTCTCTCTAAAGGTAATAGTTAGTGTATTGTTATTTGGTGAGGAGTCTATTGATACATCAGCAGGAGGTTCTGAGCTACCTCCAAAATCATTATATAACTCTCGAGAAAGGTATTTTGCAGTATAGGGTCTGGAAGTACCCGAAATTCCTTCTGAAATAAAATCGGTAAAAGCATGTTCTAGATACACCTGTAAATCTCTACCCAGAGGGCATAAGCCTGTTTGAACATAGTATTCGTAATTGGTGTAAGATGCTAAATCATTGTATACATCAGCAGGGTCTTTTCCAGAATCATGCAGGTTATCTGAAGGCTTAAAACGTTTTTCTTTATTTTCGAAAGCACTTTTTACAATATCATCTGCAGCGCAAACAGGGTCGTTTTTATCTTTAATGATATCGTTTAAGGTACTTTTACCTATAAAACTATAGTCTGCAACCACAGTTAAAATATTTTCTCTGGCAGTTTCTTCACCAATGCAACCATTGTAACAATCGTTATATTTAGCGTAGATGTCGCCGTATAATTTTTGAATGGTTTGCTTTAGATTTATATAGTTTGCTTTATAAATGCTCCAGAACTCGTCTCTTTCTTCGATACTTGATAAAGCAATTGTTCCTTGATTTGGACAGTTTTCTTCCAGACTATTACATTTTACTATAGCCACGGCATACTCCTCTAAAGTTTTACCGGTGTTATTGTAATTATTTAGCATTGCGGTTATTATCTTCTGACGAAGATCAAAACCAATATTACTTATGTTAGTATTACTACTAAAGAAAGGGTCGTTTGTCATTATTGTATTGCCAGAGGTATAACCGCCAGCTAGAGAAAAGGTAGTTAGCTCAGAGCGTAAATATTGATCATAACCGTCCGAGTTCATTAACCCCGCCCCAGTAACATTACCCGTAATTCCGCATAGGGCTTCGGCATAAGCTAAATAGCAATATTCCGGATGATATACTAAAAGTGACTCTGCCCATTGATCTTGCCACACGTTTGAAGCAATAAAATCTTCAACATTTAATAAGTATTGCGGCTCTACCAAATATTCATTGTTATCACTATTGGAAGTAACATCTATAAGTTCTATATTTTCCAGAATTTCTGGAATATAAGAAATGGTTCCATTTTCTTCATCAATAATTTCTTCCACACGAATGTAACTTATAGATCCATCGGTATTATAGTAATGACCATCAACAAATAAATTGCTACCTAGAGGGGTGTTGTCACGCTCAAAATGTTTTGGATTTCTCCAACTGTTATATATGTCATCAGCTGCTTGTGCACTTGGTAGATTGTTGTCTTGATTAAATATATTTAACGTTGTTTGAATAGGATTATTTGTTTCACCGTTAACCAATGTACTTGGATACTGTCCATATTGACCTGTTGGTTTCATATCATTTAATAACTCGGTGCGAACTATTTGGCAGGTAAGTGAATTTGCTATAATGTCCTCTTGAGTTTCTCCTGTTAAAACGGTACCATTGGCACATGGAGCGTTACATGCTCTTATAAGTTCTCTCCATTGTTCAGCAAAAGCAGCAAGAATTCTACTTTCCTCTTCGGCGTATTCTTGTGGAGTTAGAATATTTTCTAATTCTGAAAAATCATAACTTTCTTGTTTAGAGGTTACATAATCAGATTCACCATTTGGATATTCAGCCATAAGTGAGTCTTCGCAATCTGCACAAGAGGTAAAACAGCCATCAACGATTTCGGTAGGAAGCGGAACAACATCGTCTGGGTTAAGGTAACAATCATCTCCTTCAGTTGTTAGTTTAGCAATATAGTCGTTTGCATATTGATTTAGGGTATCTGCGTTTACGACTAATTTTTTTACAATACTATAATTTCCACGATTTACACGTAGCGTAAAATCAGAATAATCAAAACCTGTACGATCTTGAGGTAACAGGCTAATATTATTAGCATCTAATACATCAATAAACAAATCATATATTACGGGGTAGTTTAACGTTCCGTTGGCACACTGATATCCAAAATCTGTTTGCTGAATTGTATACGAAAAGGTGCGGTCGTCATCTTGGGCAGAGAGCTTGCTTGATGAAAATATTAAAGCATTATTTAAAGCACCAAATGCTTGAGTTGATTGTTTTTCGTTATTGTCGTATGGTGTATCCACGTGACTCGCATCTAGTTTACCCAATAAATCGGAAGTAACCTCTTGATGAAGAGCGTCATTTTTTTCATCGTCTAATCCATCCACATTGGATGGTGAAACTCCAGAAAGAGCTGTTGCAATGGTTCTTCCTTGTGGATCAATGTAACTTACACTTACTTGTCTGTTAGGGTCTATGACCATATTTTTTTTGTAGTGCGTATAGTTACCAACACTATAACCAAATAAACGGTTTAGTTCTTTTTGTTCATCGGGAGTACCGTAATAGTATTCCATTTCATGTTTACTACCCAATTGGTGATGCTTACCAACACCACTTTTTCTACTTATTCGACCAGTATTATCTGGGGTATATTCTATTTGTGAAAAAGGGTGGTTTTCAGCATCTGGAATTTGATTTCTGAAAGGACTGTTAACTGCATTATTTGGTGAATAGTATGTACTAGCTCCATTGCCTATTGAGGAAGACATTGCTTTTAAATCAGTATCAGTATCCAAAATATTGCGGTCGTCGGTGTCAAAATCTTGGTAACTATAGACTTCGCCATTGCTATTACGGTTAAAGTCGTTGTAGTAGTTAATGGCTTTTTCTGGTATAGGAACAGGTAATACTTCTACAGCCGGGCGACCTTGTGCATCATAGATTACCTCACCAACAATAACATTATCATCAGAATTTATTTTGGTAACGGTTTGCCTGTTTCGTAATGTGCCATCAAAGTAGCTAATTACTTCTTTTTTCTTACCACCTTCAGCATAAGATGCTTGAAATTGCCAATTTTTATCTGGTTGATGTTCTTGATTTTGATCTATGGTATATACGTACGGTTGCCAATCTGCAACTGTAACCTCATTACCATCACCACGACTCCATTCTCCATATTTGTATTTTGTAGGGTCCTCTAGATAATGACCTACGGCACGTACCCTATATATTATGTGTCCTTTTGAGTATATTAAAGGGATATTAAATTGTGTGTTCGTAGTTTGAATACGAGAGTTATTAAGTTCATAATCTCGTAATGAAAAAGGAATATTGTTTGGGTCGCGTAAATTTTCAAAGGTATTGTCATAAGCATCAACCCATGTCCATTCCACATCGTAAGAAGTAGCACCGGAAACTGAATTCCAACTTAATTGAATTTCGTTACTTGTAAGTGCAGTAGCGGCAGGTGAGGGTGCTGCCAACGAAAGCTCGGTATACGTATTTGCACTGAATCCAATTTCCAAAGCTATGTTTGAAGGCACTGTTCCATTAATTACCGGAGCAGAACCATTTGAAAGTAAGGTATATGTCCCTTGTTCAATTTGCACTTGTGCTCCATAAGCTCCTAAGGCAATATGCTTGCTTATATCTATTGCGGAGTTCCCAGCACCTTGCAAGTTATTGTTTTCAACTGTCAAGGTTATTTGCGACGTACTTCCGTCAAAATTTCCTGAGGAAGTTGCTTGAGTTACATTAATTAATAAAGCATAGGAATACCAATCGGTTAAAGGCTGGTCTTTTAGAATAGAAAGACTAACATATGCCATAGGATTGGTGTTCTTTACTGTTGTACTTTCCAAGTTTGGAGTTACAAATTGTAAAGTATTTGTAGTGCCAATTACAGTTTGAACCTCAGAGGCATCAAACGTTATATTATCTTGAGCCTGTACCCATGATGCTATCATAAAGAAAATAGCACAAATTTTTAGTGGGATTGGTTTTTTTATTCTAGTAATCATTTTCATTACGTATTACTTGATTAATTATTGTATTCTGTATTGTCAACCAATTTATAGGTTGCGTATTTGGTTTGTAATTGAATTTTATTATCGTGCTTTTTAACAATAAAATCATTCAGTTTTTTAGCTGGAATATTTACATCCCATTGATGTTTTAAGTCAATGACCAACCTACCGTAGTCATGCTCAATTTCATCATTTTGTTTGTTTTTAAAAGGAATCAAATTCGTAAAATAAAGTACTTGTTTAGATACGCTATAATCATCTTTATTCACGTATAATAGTACTTTACTATAGGGAAGTTGATTAAAAGTATTTTGCTCAGTGACCATTTCACAAAGCCATTGGCTACCTTTGTCTATAATTTGACTTTTTTGATAGTATTTTAAAAGTATACTTAAATCAATAGGAGTATTTTTTTGCGGGTTGCTTAATCCAGTATAAGTAATAGTTTTAGTTGTACTGTTAATAGCAACGCTAGCACTTGGAAAAAGATATATCTCAGTATCTAGCACTTGGTTTTTTGAAGTAGCACCCTTTTTTTGCATAGTTCCAGTATATGACTCAGAAATAGTATTACCAGTAACACCTCGATACATGGTGAATGTCATGTTCACTAAGTACTGCTCTTTTGAAAGGTAGGAGTTTGATACTCCATCTAATATTTGTTTAACAGACTTTTCTTGAGAACTAACACTTAGTGTAAGTAATTGAAAAATGATTGTAATTGCTATATAATTTTTATTCATTACTTAGTACCGTTTAATTTAGAGTTACCCGAACGTGTTTCTTGAATAGTATATACACCTCTTTCGGTTTCTTTTTTAACTCTTACCAATCCACCTTCTGTATCATATTCGTAAAACGTAGCATAGTTGTTTTCGTCTAGTTCTGCTTGTAATCTTTGAGTAACAGGGTCGTAAACAAAAGTTTTCATATTACTATCATGAGGATGCATGCGAACGTCATCAAAATATACGTTTAGGTTATCGTTTGTATTTCGCAATGTAATTTTCATGTATGAAGCGTCAGGAATTGTAAATGCCCCAGAAATACGTTGCCAACCGTCAATAACGGCACCAGAAGGTCTAAACTCAACATGGTTGTTTTGTGTATCTACATCGATATCATTACCATCACCATCTTTATAACTTAGTTGTATAAGCGAATTTTCGTGAGAGGCGGCTTGATAACTGGAATCCTCGGAATAATCAAATAATTGGATTGTACTTTCCAATCCCGAGATAGGACTATCATCGCTTAATACATTGCTTTGAGAATAGCCTAATACTACATTTAAGGGAGCCTTTATATAATCATCAATTGTTCCTTTAGGAGTAGCAGAGCCACTAACCAATAGGTCGCTGTATATTTGCAATCTTCCATTGGTTATCTGAACATTTGTAAAATCAATTTTTAAATACTTATAATTTAAGAGTGGGTAACGATAAGATAGAGAAAGTAGTGGAAACGAAGGTCCGAAAGACCCTAGATTAAGTTGAGCATTTGGCGTTTTGTAATTAAACCTATAAGTTTTATCAGCATCAAGTGAAAAAGAAAAACCAATAGTTTTCATTTTGCCATTGAAGTTTTCTCTTTCAAAACGTAAGTCATATACATGAACATTTTTTTCTGAATGGTTCTTAATATAAGGCAATAAGGCACGTACGTCTATTCCTGGAAATTGTTGGTTTACTACGAAATTTTCAGGTAATTGGTTAGATGTTTCTTCGGTACGAAGTATTTCGTTTGCTATATTTTGGTACAAATTAATTAATGCTTGTTTCGCTTCAGAATCTGAATTAAAGTCCTTAGTTTCGGTTGGTATGGCAACAATTTTTTCTTCTCTAACCCAACCACTAATTACATATTTATCCCCTGGTTGCGGAATAAATTTAATACATGTTATTAGCTCTGGAATGTCAACATCGTCAACAATTACTGTTACAGCTAAAACTTCGAGGGCGTCACAAATACCTTCTCCGATTGGAGCATAATAAGTTTCATTATGTTGCAGAGTATATGTATTTGGGTATGCCGTACCTGCTGTTTCTTGATTGTACCAAATTGTTGTAGGGTCCAGGTCAAAAAATGTTGTTATATCTGCTATAGAATTATTTTCAGGGAATATAACATCTCTTTCAATAAGTTTCTTTTCTTCTTCAACATTTGCAATGAGAACGTATACAGGAACACGTTCAATGCTGTAGTTGGTTCCATCGAATTGAGAAGCATAGTACGTTGTTTCATGTGTTAAAGAATCTGTAGTATTTAAAGGAGAGCCTTCTTCTTCGGTATCAAACCAAACAACGCTATAAGATGCATTTGTTTTTTCCATTTCCAAGTTCTCAATAGTTGGGTTACTGGAGCTACAAAATTCTTGTACACTATCTCCAATAGGGGTTAAAATACCAACCAAGGTTTGAACTTCTGAAAGACACTCACTATCATTTTCAGAGGCATAATATGTTGTATTGTTAACTAGTGGAGTGGATGTGGGTAGCTCAGTTGTACTAATAAAGGAATCATACCATTTAATATTGTCTCCTGAGATAACAATATCAGATATTGTTGGATTATTAGCGATATCAAATGACTGTTCACTTAATGCTTCTGGAGCACCTAAGTTATAAATAATTTCAAAAGCCGTTCTGGGGTTTCCAGATCCATCGTCTACCCAGATAAAATTCGAATTTAAATCAGCAAGAGGATAATTGTTGCTATATTCTACACCACTATATTGCAAACTATGCCAAGTGATGTTTGTACCCTTCGAGGTTATTAAGTCTGAAATTTGTAAATCAACTGAATCATCAAAATTGCAAAATACCTGATATTCAATATCATTACATAATACGGAATTAATGCCCTGAGGTTTTTCATATATTCTAATACCATCTATTAACATATAAACAGGGTAGGATTGGTCTTGATTTGTAGTTGAAGAAGCTACCGCAAAGTTTAAAACTTGAGAATTAGATGTTGCTGTAAATTCTATTTGCTCTCTATACCATTTTGAAATTCCGTCCGGAATTGACATGGTAGAATTTTTTGTTTCGTCCCCAAAGGAGACTTTCCAAGCTCCATATGCTTCATCAACAAGTTGAGGGAATAATAGGTTTGTCGCGTTCGCTTGATAAAACTCTAGTACATATGTTACTCCAATGGTTAAGTTGTCTATATTGGTTTCGAATGATTCTGTTGTATTTTGAGCTCTTAATCCACCTGCACATATTCCTCCATTAGGAGAGTTGTTAAACAAATTGATTAGATAAGGATCGTCTGTGTTAGTAAAAGGAGCTAAAAAAGTATCTGGAGTACCATCAGATGCCGTCCATCCGGAACCTTCTAAATTACCATTTCGGACGTTTGATGAGGCATCATCAGCACTTTCAAAACTTCCATCTGCAATACCTTCAATGTAATCGATACAGTTTGTTTGAGGGTTACAATTTGCAGTTGTTGAAATTTTTTCTGTTGATTGGTTGGATCCATCTTGTATAACCCAAGTTATTCTAACAGCGTTATTTCCAATTTCAGTATTAGTAGTAAAAAGATTGTTGCCTGGACTTGCATCTAGAGTTCCTGTTTGTGATGTATTAAGTACTTCCCAGGTGATTGGAACGTTAACAGCATTTGGATTGGTAATTTGCCACTCACGCGTTAGACTAGGATTATTAGAACATAAAGCGGTTAATGTTAAATCGTCTAATGGAGGTATTATTCTTTCAGAAAGAATAATAGGGTTACGTTCTAGTTCTAGATTGGCTATAGTACTATTGGTGGCAATAAAGTAGTAACGTCCAACGTCCGCTATTGGATCAAAGTTCTCAATAGTATAACTACTTTCTGTTGCGTTGGCTATTACAACATCGTCTTTATACCAAACATAACTGTTGTTTGGACTGGTTAAATCAACGGTGCCAAGTGTAATAGATTCACCGGCAAGTACGGGAATACTTTCTCCGATATCAACTTTTGCTTGAGGATTATAGGTAAAAATGTCAACTTGTGTGCTATAATCGGGATATTCACTTTCAAAATCACTAAATACAAATTCGTTATTCTCAATTGCGATTTGAGTGTTGGATAAATTAAAATTTGGAATTAATAATGGAATATCACCACCAAAACGGTTGTTATTTATACGTACACTTCTCAAACCAGGAATGTTTGTGATAGTTTGCGGAATTGTACCAGAAAAATTATTTTCCGCAAGCCAAAATTCCTCTAGCTGGATAAGATTGCCAATATTTTCAGAAATTCCGCTACCTAAGTTGTTTCTGGAAACATTTATTCTTTTTAAGCTTGGTATAGTATAAATACCTTCTGGTAGGGTGCCAGTTAATTTGTTATCTGAAGCATCAAAATATTGTAGTTGACTTAGATTTCCAATACTACCAGGAATTACACCCGCAATTCTATTATTATTTATGTTGAAAGTTACAAGCGAGGTTGCAGCTGTAATATCCTGAGGTATCTCACCAACTAATATATTATCGTTTAGGAGTAAAACTTCTAAGGCCGTTAATTGTCCTAAAGTGGAAGGTATTTGCCCAATAACATTATTCTGACTAAAGTTAATTTGAGTTAAACCAGCAATTTGAGCTAATTCTGACGGTATTTCACCACGTAAATTATTATTTCCAAGGTTTAGACCTATAACATTTGCGTTTTCATCTACCATTACACCGTACCAATTACAAACTGCTTCGTTGGTATTCCAGTTAGTATTGTTCGTCCAATTTGGACCATCCATGGTATTATAAAAAGCAATTAAAGTTTCTCTTTCAAGATCAGATACTCCGCAAGGGTCACTGTTTGTATCTATTTTAATTGTAATCATTTCACCTTCCAATGTTAACCCATTAACAATGCTATTGGTTGCTGTAAAGTGATAACCTGCTCCATCTGAAGTGCTTATATCATTTAAAACGTACTCCTTGGAAGTTGCTTCAGGTATTGGGATACCGTTTTTATACCATTGGTATATGTTTTCTGTTGAGGTAAGTGAATTATTAGTTAACGTGTAGCTAGCTCCTTGGTCAACGGTTACGGTTTCGGCAATTCCAACTTTGGCTTGAGGCGAAAACCTAAAATCATATGCAAGTGTTTGCATTATGGTTGTAAAATCTGTAATTAAATCGCTAAAAATAAATTCATTATTTTGAATCCATAAGACACGTAGATTTTCGTTGTTTACGAAAACATCATCTATAACGCCAGACAATTTGTTAGAAGAAAGGTTAATTACTTCTAAGGAGGCAAATGCATCGAAGGTTTCAGGTAAAATTGTACCTTCTAAAGTGTTATTTGGAAGATTAATTTCGGTTATTGTATTATTAGCAATAGTAACACCAAACCAATCACATACTTTAGAGTTAGAATCGTTTATTCCCCATGCTTGTTGATTTTGCTGAGTGTTGGTCCAGTTAGCACCATTTGTGCCATTATATAATGCAATTAAAGCTTGTCGTTCCACAAGTGGAACTTCACAAGAAGTGGTGGTTAATAAGTTTAATGCAATAGTATTTCTGGTTAACTCCAGTCCATCAATAACACTGTTAGTAGCAATAAAATAATATTCCGCTTCATCTTCTTCCGTGGCATTTTCAACTACAAGTTCTCTATTTGTTGCACCAGGTATTTCTTCACCATCTTTATACCATTGATAGCTGTTGTTGGCGTCTGAAAGTTCTGTGGTTAGCGTAATGGAGTTTCCTATTGAAACGGTTAGTGTTTGCTCGGTATCAGTTTTAGCTTGTGGTGCGTAGTTGTATGCAGTATTTAAATATTGTTGATAAGCAACATGCTTACTTTGAAAGTTGGAAAAGATAAATTTATTGTTTTCAAAGGTAAAATGCTCAAGTCTTGAATTTACATTTAAAGTAAACGGAATGTTTTTAGAAAGTTGGTTGTTTTGAACTTGTAATTCTTCCAGATTGCTAAGACTACTTAAAGATGGTGGAATTGCACCTGATAAATTATTATTGCTTAAGTTTAAACGAACCAAACTTCGCATAAGCTCTATTTCTCTTGGGATGCTTCCGTTTAAGTTATTAAAGGAGAGGTCTAAATTTGTTACCTTACCTAGATTACAGAATGAAACAGGTATTTGACTATTTATAGCGTTATTGCTTAAATCTAAAAGTACTAGATTAGATAAACTACCCAGCGCCGGAGGTAACTCTCCAGTAATGTTATTGTTGGCAATATTTAAAGTCTCCAGTTCCAAAAGGCTACCCATGCTTACCGGAATATCTCCAGTAATTTGGTTGTTAGACAGGTCTATGTTTTTGATATGCAATAGGCTTCCCATATTTTCTGGAAGCACTCCGTTTAAATCATTATTTGGGAGTTGTAAGTTGGTAACTTTACCATCTTCAACAGTAACGCCATACCAATCGCAAACAGAGATATTAATATCCCAAGGCTGGTTCCCTGCAAGGGTGTTTGTCCAGTTGTCGCCATTTGTAGCTGCGTATAAATCTAATAGTGCTTGACGCTCAGGATCTGATACTCCACATAATGGTGGACCAACTTCTAAGGTAATATTATTACGAGTAAGGGTTAAACCAGTAATTATATTATTGGTAGCTTCAAAATAGTATACACCTGCATCTTCTGGTGATGCACTTGTAATAACATAGTCTTTATTTGTAGCTCCTGAAATAGCCACCCCATCTTTAAACCATTGGTAACTGTTATTAGGGCTTGTAAGTGCTGTACTTGTTAAAGTAATTGTCCCATTTTCTGCTACGGATAGGGTTTCTTCTGCGTCTACTTTTGCTTGGGGGGAGAAACTATAGGTTGATACATTTGTAACATAAGTGGCATGCTCAGCTTCGAAATCGGAGAAAACAAAGTTATTTTCTATAAAGGCTAAAATGTCTAAGGATGTAATTCCTGATAAATTTGGCAATTCTGAAGTAAAATTATTTTGCGATAAGGAAACTTGTTGCAGATTAGTTAAAAGACCTAATTCACTTGGTAATATACCGCTGAAAGAATTTGTTCTTAGGATTAACCATTTTAAATTAGAAAGATTACCTATAAGAGGAGAAATATTCCCTGATAGATTATTTTCAGATAAGAACAAAATCTCTAAATTAGAAAGGGAGTAAATGGATTCTGGTATAGTCCCTTCAAAATTATTATTTTGAATATTAAGAGTAGTTAAATACTGAAGCTGACCTACTTGGTTAGGGATATTTCCTGAAAAATTATTTCTTCCAATTTCAATATTTCTAATGTTGGTTAATCCAGAAATATTTGAGGAAATGTTTCCTGATATTTGGTTATTGTCTAAATTTAAAAATAGTAGATTGGAAAGGTTATATAGCCCTTCTGGTAAAATGCCTGAAAGTTGATTGTTTTGAAAGGATAGATCTGTTAGGTTTACTAAGTTAGATATGGTATTTGGGATACTACCACTGATGCTATTATTAAAAAATTTAAATTTCCTCAACCTAGTTAAGTTTCCAATGCTGGAAGGTAGATTTCCATTAACATTGTTAGATGACATTTGTATTTCTCGGACTTCTCCATTCACTACTGTAACCCCAAACCAATCGCAAACAGGAATGTTAGTATCCCAAGGTTGGTTGCCTGCTAGGGTGTTTGTCCAGTTATCTCCATTAGTGCTGTTGTATAAATCTAAAAGGGCTTGTTTTTCTGTTTCGGAAACACCACAGGTATCTATTGGAGGGTCTATGGTTAGGGTAATATTATTACGGGTAAGGGTTAGGCCAGTAACAATACTATTGGTAGCTTCAAAATAGTATACCCCAGCATCTGAGGGAGCTGCACTTGTAATAACATAATCTTTACTTGTAGCTCCCGAAATAGCTACCCCATCTTTAAACCATTGGTAACTGTTATTAGGGCTTGTAAGTGCTGTACTTGTTAAAGTAATTGTCCCATTTTCTGCAACAGATAAAGTTTCTTCTTGGTCTACTTTAGATTGAGGGGAGTAGGTGTAAACAGTTGTAATTGATTGATAGGTACTATGCTCAGATTCAAAATTTGAAAACACAAAATTGTTTCCTTGAAAGATTAATACAGGAAAAAATGGAAACGTACTTAAATTAGGAATATTTCCAGAGAATTGATTCTCAGCTATAACAAGTTGCTTAAGCTGAGATAAATTAGTAATGGATGCGGGAACAGTTCCGGATAATTGATTTTGAGTAACCGTAAAATTTATTAGCGCGGTTAAATTTTCTATAGAAGAATTTAAGCTCCCTGTTAAATTATTGTTGAATAAATTAATACCTGTTACTCGATTATTGGTAACAGTAACTCCAAACCAATCGCAAACAGGAGCACTTGTATTCCAATTGGTATTATTTGTCCAATTTGCTCCATTAGTTGCATTGAATAAATCTATTAATGCAGCACGTTCAGTTGAAGGAACGTTGCAAACAGGGGGTGGAGGTGGTGGGGAAGTTCCTGCTTCTTGTGTTAGATTAAGACCTCCTAGTTGCGTTCCTGAACCATCATATACATTAACTATAAAACTTCTTTCACTAGAGGTAAGGTTCTCCTCTACTGTTAAAGCAAAGGTGTCATCATCAAATGCAATATGTGTTCTTGCATAATCAAATATATCTGGAACATTAGCATAAGTTGTACCGGTAACCAAGTGGCATCCTAATGGAGAAAAAGTATAAGTATAAATAAAGGTTCCGCCAGAGGCAGGGATTGTATATAGAATATCAGGCGCAAATGTGATTCTAGAACAATTTGGCTGGGTTTGTGACATTAAAGTATTGCCCAAAAGTGAGGTAAATAAAAATAGTGTATATAAAATTTTATTTTTTTTCATAACGGTTAGTTTATGAGGTGTTTAATTACATGCTGATGTTCTTCCTCTATTATGGCGACTTTTTCTACCTCCTCTAGGGTCTAAACATAAATCTGGAGATATTTTTCTTCCTCTATTATCAATCAAAGCAAAAACAATTCGGACTTGATTATCGCTTCTCCATCTGGGTCTTCTTCTTGCAAAGGCCTCTATTTTTATGTATTTTTTACCAGTAACATCTAAAGTAGTTTCAAAAGTTAAATTACCTTCTTCATTTTGGTGCTCTTGGTCGTTGATATAGTACCACCCGCCACGGTTTCCATTATTTACAATGAAAATTTTATATTTTACGGTAGCGTTTGCTTTCCCTTCAATTGTAAAACTAGATTCCATTCCCCATTGACCTCTTGGAAAATTATCTTGCTTAGATTTTATTACTTTGGTTATTATTGGCATGGAATCGTCGTCACATACATCCCCAACTCCATCGCCGTCATAATCTCTTTGTAATGGGTTTCTGGAAAACTTACAATTATCCATACTATCCGGCACACCATCAAAATCGGCATCGTTATTTATTGGAAGTTCACCTTTAAGTTGTCTTTCTAGATAGATATCGTCATTTTCTCTTAGTACTAAACTACTTCTACCAGTATGTGAATGATTTTCGGAAATTTCTGCAAAATCATTATCATATTGATCAATGGTCTCTTGAAAATTAAAGTGACCATTTAAGGAGTTAATATCACCGTAATCATAATCTTCAAAGTTATCGGCCCCCATGTGCTTATATGAGCTGTTAGAAGTAACGGCAGTGGGTAATGTATAGGCATAACCGTATTGAGCAGAGGAATATCTATTTAAAGCATCTCTGTTTTCTAATTCGGAACCATATGGACTATATTCAGTTACCTGACTAGCAAAGGTCCATTTTTGTTCTTCTTTTATTTCTTGGTCGGTAGCGACTTTTTCCCACGTACCAGCGATTAGATTATAGAAGGGCGTGAAGTCTTTAAAATAACCTTCTTTTCTAGTATTTACTTTTGTTGAACCACCTTCTGTTATTTCTTTACGTTCAGTGAGATATGCATATGATTTTTTAGCACGCCATTCACCCTTTGCATTATGTAAATATGGGTTAAACGGGAAATCTTCAATTGGAACATTAGCTAAGTCAATAGATGAGGTTATACTTTGGGGTAAAAACGGAATACTATTTTCACACTGACAATTCCAAAAATCATCATACTCAACCGCACTAGCGTTTACAATTTTTAAATTGTCTTGAGCACTTGCTGATTCTTGAAGTAAAAATGTAGTATTTAAAATAGGCTTGTAGCTGCCATCACTATTTTGAATAGGATTTTTCATTAAGGTAATAGACGCCATGTTTGCCATATGTTGATTGCGATAACCAGATCTTATAACTCTAAAGTCAATGTTACCTTGTAAGTTTAAAAGTCCATCCATTGCACCTGTTTTATCCATTAGTTTAATCTGATTTCCCGTAACTCCTACAACCCATAGACGTCTGCTATTTTCTTGGTCTTTGGCAAGCAGCTCATCTCCTACATAAAGATATTTGTTGGCATCACTCATGGTATAATGATTTCCAGATTTAGTTAGCGTGCCTTTTAGTCCAATATTTTTAGATGCCTGTCCCATTCCTTCATAAGCCCAGTATGCCGGAAAGTTGAAGTTAAAATACTCATCGTTGTATTCGTTAATTGTTCTAGTTAGCAACACCTGACCAGTTTCTGCGTCCCATGCCTCGTTTATTGTTGAGACTTTAGCACCTAAATCCGTTGCAATTTTTTTCTTTAATTGGGCTGTTGTATGAATAACTTTTGTAGTTATCGTAGAGTGCGCAATATTTTCAATTTTAGAGCGCGATGGTGGAGCTGTAGGGATAATTACGGGAAAAGGACCAATAAATAAGGTTACTATATTTCCTTTGAACCCGATGGTTTTAGATTCTGAATAACTTTCTCTAAAATCGGTTACAACATCATAATCTACACCTATTCTTCTGTTTGTATTAACAGTTCCATCTCTGTTTATGGTCGGAACTTTATTGTTTAATAAACTAATATCATTATCATCTGTGCTATATTCATATTCTACTGAGGAAATTGGTTTTTCATTTTTCTCTGGACTAGGATTATTTGGATCTGGCTCGGCAAATACTTTTTGCGAACGCATTTGACCGTTCATATCATTAGTATGTACAACAAATCCTTGCGACAATGTAAATTCATTTTTGACTTCTACTGGTGCACCTAAAATTCCCTTAACCAAATTGGCTAAGAATTGATTTTCATTAGAGGTATAGTTATCTGGACTGTCTATGTCTGTGTAATCAACTTTAGTAGGAAAATCTTTTGATGTATAGTATTCAGTAATTACCTTACCAGTTGCGTGTTTTGAAATGCCTTCGTCTATTCGCTCAAGGTTATTTACAGTAATTCTGCTGTAGGTAACCGAGGCAGAAGGGAAAAATTGTTCTCCAAAAGGTTTTTCAATATAGCTTATCTCTTTTGGAGCAATTAAACGTTCGAAATTGTTATAAAATGGTTCAACAAAAGGGTTTTCTTTGCTCATGTTGGGTTCGTAAGTTGCAACTCCACTAGACCCACCATTTTCTAATGTATAGTTGTAGGTTTGACCATATTCTTTATTGTACCTTCTGTTTTGTTCATCCGCGCCAACCATTTGGTACCATTGGTCTTTCATTACTAGTTTTTTTATACGTGAACCACCGCCAAGCTTATAGTTTTTTGGAGTAGACAACCTTATCCACGATTTTTCGGGAATAAATCTTTGCGCACACAAATGTTTATTTTGACGTAATTTTCCATTTGGTCCTGAAAAAATATCTTTAATTGCTCCGAAGCTGCTAATGATACCCTGAGCAATATCTTTAATATTTTGACTTCCTGCATCCATCTCGAGCCCATAAACCCAACCATTTAAATGTTTTCTTCCAAAATACCATCCTGCTTTGGAAATTGGATTTACCATTTTTCCCGAGTTAATTACACCACCTTCTCTTTTGGATCTTTCCATAGGAATGGCAGCATAAATTGATCCAGAACTTCCGCCTACTTGAAATACATTTGGAGTTTCGTTTTCTTTAATTTTAAAATAGCCCGTAACATAATCGTAATCTTTATGGGAATCGGATAGTGCTCCATCTTGAGTCATATTCATTAAAAACCTAAAATAAATTGGTTTGTCCGTCTGACCTTTCAGGTATTTAGATTTAAACTCATTGTTAGTTATAGCAGCATTCTCATCGGGGAGTTTAACATAGATGTAGTCCGCTTCATCAAAACTACCAGCTTTATATAATCGTTGTTCAGCTTCAGGGTTTGATGGTTGGTTAGAACTACCCGCACCAACTACTTTAAACATTTGCATTGCGGCTCTATCTTGAACGTATTGATAGTCATCACTTTCATAATCTAATTCAATACGGCCACCTGAGGGTAAATCAATAGATTGTAGCGACCAAGCGGAGGCGTACACATCTTGAGTTTCCTTACTTTCTTGTTGAACAAAAGGAAATTCTGGGGCAGTTATTGGATCTTGAGTATTACAACCACCATCTGCATTTGGTTTATAATTTCCCCATATGTCGTTTGATTTAAGGTTGTAATTAGGGTTGAAAGGGTCATAATTAAAAATATACGGAGTATATTTTCCCATTTGAGAGCCTCTATATGTAAAGTATACTTTTTTTAGTGTGAGTTTTCCGCTGTTATCTTCACCAGTTGTACTTGCATTTTTGTGATTAGGAACTCCTTTGCATAATGAGTAATCATATTCAAAATGCGCTGTTTTAATTGACGTTATTGGTAAATCATTTGTGTCATCTTCATCTAAAAGGTTTGCGGCTAAAGCCTCTGGTTTAGAGTACAAGCGAATTTTATCTATTTTATACATTTCTTGAGAGGTATCTCTACCACCTTGTCTTCCACTGGTACCCAAAGCATCTTCTCGTGGAGATAAATCGAAAATAGCTACATGAGTTTTTGTAACAATTTTATTAATGTATTTTATTTCTTTTGTACCATAAACATAGCTGCCTTTTTGGTCATTCGGGTGGGTATTTAATCCAGCATTATAAGAAGCTTCTCTTGTGTTGTAAGGTATTCTCCATCGATATTCTGATTGCGGAGTATATTCAAAAAGTGTATAAGCACCTAAATCATCATCAGTAGGACCATCACCACTAAGATCTTCATAGTCCGAGGATAACACTGATGAAAGTAAATAGGTATGCGCGTATGCAGGAGTTTTAATATTGTTATAAAAGTTGTCAATCCCGCTTTTATTTCCATTGGAATCTTCATTGTTGAGATATGTTACAACGCCATTTGCACAATCGTAATTGTTACTATTGGTTGCAAAAGTAACTTCTTCTTTTGAGGTGTTATATGCGGTTTCTCCATAAACATACGTAGCACCATCTCCTTTAAGAACTCTTATTTCTGCCGTATGATGATCTTTTGCTTTGGTATTGACTTTATTACTATTGGGATATAAGGATTTTATTTCTTTAGCGGTAAATTTCTGGACTGTTTGGTTGCGAACTTCTCTAAATTTACGTTTGTATTTTCCAGTGATTTGGGGTAGTTTATCCGCGTCATTAGAACCGAGGTAGTATGGGATACCTTCATTATTATATTTTTTAACTCTAAATTGGTTATCTGCTTCTTTATTGAAACTTTTTTGAGCTCCTTTTATTTCTAAGGCTATTGGGCTATATCCTCCTAAATTTTCGAATAACTCTTGATCTTTGTCCACCCTTGGCTCTCCAATGTATTTAAAATATACTGGTTCGTAGTCTTGGCTTTCTCCACTATCGATGTCTTCACGGGTTTGTGTAAAGTTTTTTAAAGCGATAGTGTTCCAAATACCTGTTCTACTTTTTGAAGGCGCAGAAGTAAAGTTTACCCCGGCATGTATTGATGGTCCTGGTTCAATTTCCACACCAAGCTCAAAACTGTCACTCTCATCCTCTACCAATTCGTCATGTATTTGCCCTACTTGGCTTCTAAAAGGACGAAACATGCCTGCCACACCTTGCCCGTTAACAGAATATAAATCGTAGGTATAATTGGTAGAGGGTAGTGCTAAGGTTGTTTTGCTTATTAATCCATCTTTTTCACGATTATAGTCTAAAATATCATTTGGAGTAGCGTGACCAGTAAACTCATATCCGTAAGCTTTTTCATTTTTTATAGGGTCTTTTATTTTCTGTACCGCTCCCATTGCAGAAACCTCTACTTCTCCATCTAACCCCCAAATATCTACGCCCACGGAAACAGCTACAGTACCATTGATGTCTTTAAAGGCTACTCTTTTTTTTGGGCTAATAGTATTGTTTACAAAGGAAATTCTGCCATAACCTCCAATATAACCTGTTACAATTGAAGAATTGGAAATTAGGTTTGAAACAGGGACTTTTTTGTTTAGTCCGAACGGGGTTTGCATTCCTGCGCTGTATGAAAATGAGGTTAAGCCTTGATTGGAATTGTATGATATTCCAGCGTTAGCTCCTAATCCAGAAACATATTTATTTATATTTTCACCTAAACCAAATTTACCACTTACTGTAGGAGAAATTGTAGCACCTTCTGTCGCAGAAGTTTTAACATCCATACCTACTGTAATATTGTCAGATAGGTTAAAGGACAATCCAAAGGAAGGCGTAAAAGATATTCCCGTATAGTTGTTATACTGTAAGTTAACTCCAACAGAGGCTTCGCCATTAGAGTTTTTTTGTTTAGTTATACCATCCACTTCTTCAAAACCAAATACTTGTAAATCAAGTTTTGCTTCTACCCCTACAGTAACATTGTCTTTCATATTATTTTCATAGATCATTTCGTCGCCCTTAAAATCGTCCGGGATGCCACGAACTTGCCTGTTTATTTGACCTACATTTAAATTCCATCCAAGACCCGTCCATGAGGCTTCTTGTCCCATTGTTATTCCAGAATCATACGCAAGGTTCAGTGGATAACCTCCGACGTCCATAACAGGAATGTTATAATTAAAATTACCCGAAGCTAAGTTTACCATATCAGATGTTCCAATTGGGGTAAAGGAGTTGAATTCAGGTTGAGAAGGTCCACTTGTGGAAGCCCACAAATTCATGGGTTGGGTTATTTGAACAATTAATTGCACGGCCAGATAACTAGCAATTACCTTAGAAAATCTACTTGTTCTTATTTTTTGTATCATTTTATAGCAGTGTTATAGCTTTAATGGAATTTCTTTAAACTTGAATTTTAGGATACCGTTTCCAAAAAGTTCATCTTGATATACTAGTTGTATTTGTTCTTCTTCTGGGACATTTCCAAAATAGAGTAAAACCCTTTTAAAAGGCGCAATTTTAAAGTTTCGTTCTAAGGTTACTCCTGAACAATTGACGGAGTCTCCAGATGTAGTAACTATCATAAAATCTTTGGCAATAGTTGAGGCTATATATTTTACCGAAGATTCATAATCTTTTTTTGTGTATTTACTTAGTAGAACATCATCCTTAGTGTTGTGTTGGAATTCTAATTCAATTACCCTTTCTAGTTTATGGTGTTCCACAACAGAGTCTATTTTTGTTCTGTTTTCTTCACCTAGTTCTTTAAGAATATAGTATTGAATAGGGACTAACGTTGCGGTATATGAAAGGTTAGAAAGTTGCTGGGTAACTGATTTCGATTTCCAGCCCGCTTGCTCTAAATTAAATAATTTGTAGTTTTCAGTTGTGCTGTTCTCAACCTTTGTACTCCGATTACAGGAATATAAAAAAGACATGCCTAATACTACACAAGTAAGGAATTTTCCTCTCATTGGTTTTCAATTTTTTATTATTAAAAATTATGAGCGAAAACTTATTCTTTGGCAAGTATTTTTTCTAATTTATCTAATCGCTTTTCAAGCGCTTGGTTAGCAGATTTTTGTTGGTCTAAGTCCTTTTTTTGACTAATAGAATAAAGGGTAAGCTCTTCTATTTTTTCTAAAAGAAGAAGGTTCATTTCTTTTAAATTAACCCCTTTTTCTTCCATTTCTTTTGCTGAAGGAATATTTGGAAGATGTCCATTTTTTGTTATGTAATCTTCTACTTCTTTTAAGGTTTTTAACTTATAGCTATCGTAAAACACGTAATCTGGAGCAATAGCTCCTAGTAAATCAACTTTAACTTCTTGAACATGTATTTTTCCTTTAACAGTAAAGTCATATTCGGGGTCATCTACTGTTGTGCCTATGGATATTTTTCCAGTGGTAGATATGGATCCGTCTATAGCGGTATTACCGCCAACAGCAAAAGTTATATCGTTTGATAAGTTTGTGGTATTAATACCTACTTGATTGGCAGCGAATTTTCCATAAATTAATGGAGTGTCCGTATCCGAGTTATCTATGTATAGACGATTATTAGCTGTTTCATTAAATCCAGAACGATGACCTATAAATATGTTTCCATTACCTTCAGCATTATTTCTGCCAGAATTGTTTCCTATAAAAACATTACGGTTACCATTGTTTTCACGACCAGAATTGTTTCCTATAAAAGTGTTGCTACTACCCTCAACATTGTTTCTTCCAGAATTTGAGCCGAAAAAACTATTTGTTGTACCAGTGGTTAGAGAACTACCAGAATTATTTCCAAAAAAACTATTGTTGTTAGCGGTAGTTAATCTACCTGAGCGATTACCAAAAAAACTATTATTATCTCCCGTTGTTCCGGAGTTATTACCATAATTTGTAGTGTTGTTTTGAGCAGTAGTGAACGAGGTTGTTAGTAGGAATGCAAATCCTACAACGAAAATTGTGGTTTTTGTTGTCATGGTTGGTTAGTGTTGTAAATGTTATGTTCTTAATGGTTTATTTTTATTTTAGTTCAAGTTTCCCTCATATAGGTCATTTGAATATTGTATAAAACTATTCGTAATATCTATACTAGAATCTGCATACATAACATTACCATTACCTTGCGTGCCAATTACAATTGTATAATGGTTACTTTCCCCGTATTTTTTTAGATATTCATTTAATCTATTCCAAACTTTTACCCCAACATCTTTTGAAAAGAGGTCATTCATTTTTTTTAATTCCTGATCTTCTTTTCTTAATAAAATTTCAAGCTCTTTTTGTTTTGTTTCTTTTTTATTTTCTTCAAAAATTTGATAGAGCGTGTAGAGACTATCAATTTTTTTCTTCTGCTTATTAATTTCTATTCTATTCAGTTGATTTAAATCTTTCGTCATATTGAAATCATTGAACAACCTAATATTGTCTACATAAACTACGCTGTTTTCTTTTTCGGTTTTTAAGTGATAAAACAAGAACACTACTATGCATAGTAGGATAAATGAATTAATTATTGTAATTAAAAAACTTTTCTTATTAATCATTTAACGTGTTAATATGCGTAAGAAAAATCTAAAAATATTTATTTTTTTTCTGTAAAAAAAGAAAAAGTAGAAAAAAATCTAAAATATTTATTTTCTAGTAAAACTTTTTTCTTTAGAGTTATTGGTAATTATAATTTTGTTGTGTTCTATGGTTTTTATTTTTAGTCCTCTAACTATAGTTTTTTCATTAACTCTATGAAGTATGCCATCAATTCTAAGTAACCCTAAAGGACTTTTACTCTTACTTGATTTAACAAACCCTAAGTACTCAATTTTAGGCCATAAAATATTTTTTTTAGACGCGCTTTTGGATAACTTGGGTTTATGTTTTTTTACAGTTTGAGGTTGCTTTTTGGAGTATAGCAGTTTGCCAAGAAAAGGGTCTCTTTTTGGAAAATTTAGTGTAATGGTTTCTTTTTGTTTTTTTGCTTTTTGGGGTATTTGGGCAAATTCTTTTGGAAGGGCTTTTTTAGTATTTGAAAAAAAAGGGTTAATATATTTGTAAAGCAATACACCCCATATTATGGTGACTGCTATTAGTAGTATTTTATTTATTTTTTTCTTATTCATTAAGATTTTAGTTAACTGTAAAACTTAAAACCGTACTTTCTTCTCCAATATTACCAGCTTCATCTTCTCCGGTAACCCTCCAGTAGTATTTGCCTGCCGTTTCAATTTTTTTCGTCAATTCAAAATCTATAACCCTATCTGAGGATTCTAAATCAGAAAAAACTTCGTCTTTTGATATTTCTAAAGTACTTGAAATATTGGATTTTACTGTTCCTTGGTCTACGTACGACCATGAAAATGTAATATCTTGTTGCGTGGTAAAGATTTGATCCGCTGTGGGGCTTGTTGTTGTTGGAGAGGAAGGGTTTTCAGTGTCTATAAAAAAGGTTCTACTAAAGTCATTTGTGGCACTATTCTCGTTTTTTGCATTTACCTTCCAGATGTACTCACCGTCTTCTGAAATGGTATTATTTGGAATGCTGAAAGAGGGTGTTGTTAGGTTTGGTTCTTTTAGTATAGAATTGTTATCGGACGTTAAAAGTTCAAATTCGTAAAAATCGGCTGTACCGATACCTTGCCAAGTGAAGTTAATACTGTTATCGTTGGTATAAAAGTTCTCATTTGGGTTAGTTAATGTAACCGTTTGGTTTGTTAAATCTAAAGATTCCTCAACACTAAAATTTGTTTCGAAGGTAAAAGGAGTGACATAAGCAAAGTTTTCAGCTCTTAGTCTCCACGAATAGCTTCCAGGGGAAATTTGATAATTAAATGTTGAGGTTTCAACTAGGGAATCTAAAACAATTACTTGTTTGTCTAACATTATTTGAAGTCTGTAACTATCAGCTCCTTCAATGCTATTCCACCTAAATTGTACTGAATTTCCTTCTATAATATCGTTGTCTAGTGGACTAATGATAATTACAGATTCGTCTGAAATATCTTCTTCCAGTATATCATCACAACTTAATGTGAACATAATTATTGGGATAAATAGGAGGTGTTTAATGTATTTTTTCATAATTCTGAAATGTAATTAATTGAAAAAGTTTTTTTCTTCTTGTTCTTAGGTCTTTTTGAAGATAAAACCTAGAACTTATTACTCTAGAAAAGTCAAAATCCTTTTCATATTGATAGGTAGTTTTTAAAAGGTCATTGTAGTTACCAGTAACAATTAGTCTGTTAGTATAAATGTTAAAATAACTATTTTGAGCGGTATGTATTTCTTCTAACTGAACTAACTCAGAATTGGTTTTCATTTTATTTAGTGTATTCAAAATTTCTTGTTGAACAACGTTAGCATTGCCAGATTCTTTTCCAATGATATTATCAAGATATTCCACATCAGATTTTAAATTGGGTAGTTTATTTGGAGTAAGACGAACTTTGATGAGCTTTTCTTTTGATGTTTTAAATGTTTTGTAAGCGTCAACGGTAAGTGAAAAAGACCTTTTGTAAGCAGTAACTGATATCAATACCAACAGGACTATTAAGGCTATAAATTTTTGTTTATGTGAGAGGTTTTCAAACATTTGACTTAATAGTTAATTTTAGTTCAAAATTATTTGTCTTGCCTAATTTTTTAAAGTCTACAATTTCGATGTTGTCAACCCACGTATTTTCTTTTAATTTCTTAATCCATTGCGTAAAGGAATCATTTGAAGTCGCTATACCTTGGATTTTAATAATATTGTTTATTAAAAAAATACGCTGTTTTTGCTTGATCTTATTTGCAGGAGGAAAAACATGTATTTCCGTTAAATTTACACCTGAAGGAATGGCTTTGGTAATTTCTGAAAAATAAAAACTAATGTAATTATTGTTGTCAAGTCCAGACTCGGAGAGCATTTTTTCCTTATTTTTCTTATCGTTTTCTAATTTTTTAATTTTTTCAAGTGTTATGTTTTCTTCGACAAGATCTACCTGAAGATTCATGTATTTTTTTTGATAATACCCTAACAACAGATAACTTGAAAGAAGTAAAATAAAAAAACTAGCTAGGGCAACAATTCCTACTTTGTTGAAAAGTGTTTTGTAAAAGTGTTCTTCTGCGTTTTTTTTAAGAAAATCTTTATCGTAAACAATTGAATCATTTGGATATAAGTAATTTACCAAACAAGAAAAGGGTATTATATTATTTAGTACAATTTTTTCTCCGTCCAAGTCATAATATAAATCTTCATTGTATACTGTATTCTTTTCTATATCATGAAGTTGATTGTTTTGGAATTTTAAGATGTAGTTTTCAGTTAATAAAGTAGATTTTGAAGGGATTAATTGTTTAATTGCACTTACGACAATAGATCCTATGCTAATATCTACAATTGCTATTTTATGTTTTTCAAAGTCCGCTATTGTCTCATTAACCACGTTTTTACGAATTACTGAGATGTATATGTTTTTAGGTTGAACTAATTCATACCAAAAAAAGTCTTCCAAATTGGAGTTAAATAATATTTTTGATTTGTAAGAAGCGGAGTTTTCTACCTTCTTAGAAATAATTCCTTGCCCTGTAAAGGATATAGTTGCAGGAATATTTTTTGGTATAGCATTTATTAAATCATCAAAGTTTTGAGTTGTAAATGTGGATTCAATTGAAAGGGTATCCTTTGTTTTATTTACGGTTATGGCACGGTATTCTTTGCCCTTTTTTTGGGTTAAAATTTCTACACATAGAAATTTTTTATTTGGAATTATGGTATGTATTAATTTTTGTATCATTAGTATACCAAGGTGGGTTTTATGAAGACATGCAGTTTTGATTTTTCTTTTGATTTTTTCTTGCTGCTAAAAAACCATTTTACAATAGGCACCCTTGATAAAAAAGGAGTCCCAGTTCCAGAGTTTTCACGTTCCAATTCATCTAAGCCTCCTAACAATATCATTTCATTATTTTTCACCCGAATTAATGATTCAAATTTTTGTGTTGATTTTCCTGGGGGAGCATTTTCTCCTGCCCTTCCTAAGAATGCACTTTTTTCTACAACAATATTGAGCGTAACATATTCGTCTTTGGAGACGTATGGAAGAATGTCTACACTTAAGTTAGCTTCAGTAGGCTTCCATTGACCAGATTGTAAAATGTTGTCATTAATACCAGAGTTTATTAATCTATTGGTTTGTTCAAAATAGTAACTGGTCTCTCCAATGGATACGTTGGCTTTATGTCCACTTAAAGTGGCAATTTTAGGTGTTGATTTTAGTTTAATGATTGCGTTGTTTTCTAAAGCTCTAAGGTTAGCATAAAAATTTTCAGCTACTTTTCCTATGTTAATTACGCCAAGCCCGTTAAAAGCATCTATGAGTTTGTTAATTGAAGTTGAGTTTACCGATACGTCCGCATTAGGAAAAACTACACCCTCTGTTTTAACGGTTTTTCCATCATCATTTAATAATCCTTGTATTCCGGTTTGAATGTCATATGATTTTCTGTATTGAACAATTAAAACCTCAATTTGTACCAAAGGAACAATTTTATCTAAACTTCGTATAACAAGTTTTAGTTCTTCAATTATTGGTTTAGATCCAGAGACTAGAATACCGTTAAGTTCAATAAATTCTTGCAATTCTACATCTTGAACAAAAGATTTAGGAAGGGTGTTTAATACCGTTTCTATAGTTCTGTTTTCTAATTGAATTAGTTCTGTTGTTCGTAACCCTTCAGTGGTTTGTAGTCCAATTAAATAAAGGTTGTCGGACTTTTTTGAAGTGTACCTTTTCCCTTTGAAGATATGATTTAATAGATTATCGAAATCTATATTGGATGAAAACATGGTTACGGTTACATCATCGGGCTTGTCGTACATAAAATAGTTAATGTTCAATAACTCGGAAGCTTTAGCAATAAGTTCTGTAGCATTAATTTCAAGGGCATTAATTTCTAGAAAGCCAAACGAATTAAGAGATATTGAAAGTTCTCCTGAGCCATAATTTTGAGAATTACTTCTTGACGATTTTTTACGCCCTCTTGTATTTGGTCGATTTTGGGATTGTGTTTCGGGTAACGGGTCTATGTCCTTAGAAAGAAAATAAAATCCGTTTTCATCAACTGAGGAAACAAGCTGGTTGGATTTTGCAAGCATTTCAATAACCTGCTTAAAAGGTCTGTTTATTATATACGCAGACACTTTCATTTGTTTTATATCTGGAGCAAGAACTATATTTTTATTGGATAATTCTGTTATTTTTTCGGCAACAAGTGGTAAAGAGTCATTTTTTAGTTTAACAGATAAAAAATCGTTTTGTTTATTGAATGTTATATCGATGTTTTTTTGTGGTTTTTTCTTTACAACTTCTTGGACTTTTTTTCTTTTTTTAAAAATGATAATGTCATTCATATATTCAACTTCCAAATCATATTTTTTGACCAAAAATTGAAATACATCTTTAACCTTTACATCAAAAAAATTACTTACTACAAGTTCTATAAGATTAGAGTCGGCACTAACGTTTAGTCTATGTTCTTCAGCTAGCGAGGTAATTATTTCGAATAGCGAAAGTCCAGAAACATCTAGTTCGGTAATTTCTTCAAGCCCTGGCTTGTCTTTCGCAATTTGGTTAAAAAGCTCTTCAACAGTATTGGTTTGAGAAGTGTTTTGACTAAATGCAAAGCATGTAAATAGAATGCATATGATTGTGGTTATTTTTTTCATTTAATGAGCTTCAATTATAATAGAATATACTTCTTCAATAGAAGTAACTCCAGTTTTTACTAAATCTATAGCCTTGTGGGATAGTCTTGAATATTTTTTACTAGATATATATTCTTCTAGATTAGAGGAATCTTTTTTAATTTCTCGTGATACATCAATGTCAATTGGGATTACTTCGTAAATGGCTGTTCTCCCATTATAACCTGTATAATGACAACTTTCACAACCTTTGGGAATCCAATGTTTATTTACGTTTGTTATTTGTAGGCTCTCCTGTTCAATTTCCGTAGTTTCTGTTTTACAGTTTTGGCATAATTTTCTAACCAACCTTTGTGCAACGGAAATTTTTAAGGTTTCAGCAATTAAAAAGGGCGGAATGCCCATATCTATTAATCTAGAAATTGTTCCGACCGCAGAATTAGTGTGAATTGTAGATAAAACCAAGTGACCTGTTAAACTAGCTCTAATTGCCATTTCCGCAGTGGAACCATCCCTAATTTCCCCGAGCATAATGATATCTGGGTCCTGTCTTAAAAAAGTTTTAAGAGCACTGGTAAAGGTTAGACCAATGTCTTCTTTTAGTTGTACCTGATTTATTCCTTTTAAGGTATATTCAATAGGGTCTTCAACTGTAACTATATTGGTTTTAATATTGTTAAGTAGTTTTAGGCTAGAATATAAAGTTGTTGTTTTTCCAGAACCTGTAGGACCACTTATTAAGATAATACCTTTCGATGCTTTTAGCGCTTTTAGATATAGTTTTTTTTCCGTTTCAGTTAACCCTAGTTTATCTATGCTAAGATGATCGGTATCTCTGCCAAGTATACGCATTACAATTTTTTCTCCATGCAACGTGGGTAAAATAGAAACACGTATATCAAAATCTTCAAAGTTTATCCGCCCGTCTTGCGGTAATCTTTTTTCGGTAATGTCTAGATTAGACTTTATCTTGATTTTATTTACTAGTTCAAGGTAATTTTCCTTTTCAATTTTATATTTTTCTATTAGTTTCCCGTCGATTCTATATCTAATTCTTGCATCATCTTTAAAAACTTCGAAATGAATATCACTACTTCCAATTGATTTTGCCTCTAGAATAAGTTTTTGTAAAAAGTCTTGAGAAGAAAGCTCAACTTCCTGGTTTTTTTCTGAATTATTGGAAAATTCATTTCCCTTTCTATAATATAAAACGAGTGCTTTTTTTACAACCTCAGAAGGGGTAGCGATCAGGTCAATTTTTTTTCCTAAAATCAATTCCAACTCATTTTCCAAAGAATCAAAGAGCATTTGGTTATCTACATAAAGGGAAATACCAGAAGTGCTAATTTCTTTTGGTACAATTCCATAATTATGAGCCAAATCTGAATTAATAATTTGAATTTGCTCGACGGTTAGTGTTATTTCTGAAGTCATTTTTAACGGTTCAAATCAATTGTGTGTCATAAAAATCAAAATCTTTTACATAGTTGATAAATCTTAAGATTATTAAATAGAAAGCAAGAAGACCCGCTAGGGGGACTAATTTATTTTTAGTTGTAAGTTGTAGTATTGAAAAAAAGATTATTGAAAAAAGCATACCTGTAATAAAATAAAGGATGTAATTCGTAATCGAAAAAAATGGGATTATAGCTAAGAAGAAAAGTACATCTCCCAATCCGATGAAATTAAATGGATTTAGTTTCTTTTTTTGTTTAATAGCAAGGTAGACGTATAAAAAGAAAAACGTAACAAGCAAAAACAAAAAATTGTAGAGTAGCATTAATGGATTTTGATTTCTACTAAAAAAAATGTAAACCCCTATGCCTCCAATTAAAAAAGGTAAAGAGATATGAATAGCCCTATGTTTGAGGTCTTGAATAAATACAAATGCAAGTATTATCAAGAGAAAAATTTCTATAAAAATACTCACTTCTAATCTTTTACTATTTCTTTTAAGAGCTTTTTATTATCTATCTGCCAAGTATTGAAGTTACCATCATCATCAAAGTCGGATAATGAAGTTGCAGTTGCTTTAAACGAATTTGTGGAAGCCTCTATAATTTGAATTGTATATACTGCTTGTCCGCCAGCATCTATTGTAAGAGCAGGTTCAAAACCTATTTCTTCAAAATCTGAAGAATATCTTGAATGTCTATAAAAAAAGTTTTTTTCTAAACCGTATAAATGGTTTAACATACTCTGAGCTTCGATAGATTTAGCTTGTGAAATGACAGAGGTTTGACTCGGCAAAACCATTAAAAGTAAAATGCCAATGATACATAAAACAATCAATATTTCTGTCATTGAATACGCATTTACGTAGTATTTTTCATTTTTGTTAACGCGAATAAGGTTCTTAACAATTGCAGTCATTATGTTTTTTTTAACAATGTAAATCTAATCTTTTTTTCAAATATTTCTACCCGCCATTTATTATTTTACTTAAATCAAACATAGGAGCATACATTGCAATCATGATTACACCTACAATCAAACCAATGAATATGATAATTAATGGCTCCAATATAACACCAATCATTTTGGTTTTATGTTCAACTTCTTCATCATATTCGTCGGCAAGTCTAGAAAACATAGTATCAAGCTCATTTATTTCTTCGGCTACTTCTACCATTGAAACAAGTTTATATTCAAAAACGCTATGTTTTGACATGGCTTTTGAAAAAGATACTCCTTTTATAATATCATTTTTGATAGGGTCTATTGATTGTTCTATTGGGTAAAAACCAATCATTTTTTTGACCATTTCCAAGGATTCTGTAAGTGGAGTTTTTGAGGTAAGTAGGAGGTCTAAAAATTGGCAAAATCGGGCTAAAAAAATAATTTTCACCAGCTTTCCGAAATACGGTAGCTTTAAAATAACTTTTGATTTAAAGCTACGGAACGCAAGGGATTTACTGTAAATTTTTGATAACAAAATTAGGATTCCTAATACTATAAATACGGTAGCAATTATAATTGGAAATTTCTCTGAAAGATTAATTATGGTTTTGGTTAGTTTTGGTAAATCGGCGTCAAATTGATTGAATACTGATTTAAACATGGGAACAACATAAGTAAGCATAAAGTAAAGTACTCCAACTGTTAGTATAAGAACAAAAGAAGGATATGTAATTACTGAGATTATTTGTTTTCGTAGTTTAATTTGTCTTTTAAAGTATTTGTGTAACTCTAAAAGAACCTGATCTAGTTTTTTAGTTTCTTCTCCTATTTTTACACTGAAGTATTCATATGGAGAGAATTTTTTAGTGTTTTTGAGGGCTTCATGGAAACTAATTCCAAGAATGATTTGAGTTCTAATTTCAAGAATTAGTTTTTTTATGTGTCCTTTCTGTTGCTGATTAGCAAGAATTTCTAAAGCGGTTTTAAAATCTACCCCCGCATTTAACAGAATAGACATATCCTTATATAATGTCTCTTTTTGCTTTTGACTTATTTTTTTTGAGAAGCTAAAATCTTTGTTTAGATAATTAATTGGGGAAGATTTGCTTGGCTTTTTTTCATTACTAATCTTACTTATATTGATTCCCATAATTTATAGGTGTTGTATTGTTTTTAGAGACTGAAAACTCAATGGATTCACTAAATAGAGAACAAAAAACTGTTGCTTTTTTGACATGCTTTTCTTGATTAACAGTATTTACTTCAGTTTGTATATCAATCTTTTTAATTTCAATACTATCCACGTTTGAGTTTTGCACTCTTAAAAAGTAATTATCCTTTGCACTGTAATTAATCTCTTCTTCGTTGTAAAATATTATATTAAATGATTGATCTTTAGATTGAATAATTTTTTCCGCTTTAAAAAAATCAGTTTTTAATTGCGTTAAAAAACTATCTAAATTCATTTCTTCTTCTATAGTTTTTTGATACAGCGACACTTGTTTTGAAAACGACAAATAGGCATAGTAAACCGTACCAATAATAATTGTCGTAATAGCCATATTAATTAGCATTTCTAATACTGTGAACGCTTTGAGTTTATTTTTGTTCATTGTTATTTAACACTAGATAGCTATAAGTAATGGTGTCTGATTTGGTTTCTACTAAAAGGCTAATTTTTAAAAGATTACTTCGATTTTCGTAGTTAGAAACCTTTTTTCTAATAGTGTAATTTTTAAATTGATAAATTTCTGATTCAAAATTTTTATTTTGCTTAATTTCAGCAATAAGCCTGTCTACCTGATATTGTTTGGTTTCATTTGTTAACAGCGAATCAGTATTAATAACCATAATGTATAATTTTAAGGCTATGAAAAGACAAACGGTAATTACTGTAATAGCAATTGAGGATTCAATTAACGAACCTGCTTTTAAGTAAAGGTTATTAGAGCTCTTTAATGACCTCATAGGTTTGTTCGTTTTTGTTACTTAAAATAGGTAATCTAGCATAGTTTATGGGGATACTAGTTGCATCGATAACGGTATTTAGTATAACATTTTCATAGTTACCGCTCTTAGTTTCTAATTTTAGTTTGTGGGCGTACACTGAGCCTGTTATTTTTCCTTTAAGTTCTAGTTTTCCGTTGCAGTAGAGATCCCCAACAACCAAGGTTTCTTCGTCGAGATTAATTTCATTGTTTTCTTTTTCATCAAAACTTTTTCCATCGAGAATAAGTGCACCGTAAATTTGAGAATCACCATTAATTTCTATTTTTTTTTGATCAATATTGTTTTCTGAAATAATGGCTAAGCTGGAGGGGTATTGAAGAATTACATTTTCTTCAACAGTAATTTCTTTATCAGCAAAAACCTGTAAACATCCAACAAAACCTCTTTCAAAAACAACTTTTGGAGCTTTTATGATTACATCTTGAATTTTTGCATATTTATCAATATATAATGTGTCTTTAGAGTTTAGAATAATGTTTCCTTTTAATTGTAAATTGGTTAAATTGTCTCCTTTTTCTAGCTCAATTGTAAGTGGAGAATTTTTAAAATCGTTAAAAATATAGCCTTGACTTCTTACTTCAGAAAAAAAGATAGACTTTCCGTTTTGGTTCTGAATTGCATAGTCTAGCTTAGGAAGGTTTTGATTTGATGAGAATATATTTCCGTTAGTTTTTGGTTTGTTGATTTGACTGTTCCCAAGAATATTGATAGTTTTTATTTTCTTTAAGGGTAGATTTAAATCTCCTTTTATAGAAGTATTTCCAGATATTTTAAGTTCTTCACCCCAATCGCATAAGTATAGTGCTAAGTTTTTATTGTCACTTGCAGCTCCTATTAAGATGGTTTTCTCGATGGTGTCATTTTTAAAAAATGCCTTTGTGGTTAGCTTTTCAAATAGACCCCATTTTGATTTGGCAAACCGACATTTTAATCCATCGTCAAAAATATCAACGACATCATTATTGTTTTCAATATCGGAAAGGTAATAGTTTATACAAGATTCACATTGGTTCACTAATTTGCTTTTAATTGCAAGTTTCAAGGTGAAGTCTTTTTTAAAACTGAAAACCAAAAGTAAAGCCCCAGTTAATAAAGATATTAACAAACAAATATAAATGGCATACAGCAAAGATCCAGCTTTAATCATTTTTTATCTACGGAACCTTTTTTATTCGTCTTTTCTTTTTTTGAAAAAAGTTTATTAAAAAAATTCTTCATTTTTTCTTTAAAGCTAGTTTTTTCCGATGGTTTTGCCTTTGGTTTCTTTTTTGGTTTCTTTTTTGGTCCTTTTTTGGTCCTTTTTTATTTTCTTTTTTTGAAAAAATCTTTTTTAGAATTTTTTTGGTTTTAAACTTCAGTCCTTTCTCTGTTGGTTTTTTCACTCCATTTTTGAAATGTAAGGTGTCTTTTGCTTTAAAATCTATCCACTTTCCATTTTTAAGGTTCTTTTTAAATTTACCCTTAAACAGGACATTTCCATCTTCTGAAAACTTTATATATTTTCCAGATTTAACACCGTTTTTCCAGATTGAAATTTCTTCTAAAAGGCCATTTGAATACCATTTTTTCCAAGTGCCATTTTTAAGCCCTTTTTTAAAATTACCTTGCTCATATATGCTATGATTTTTATAGCTTTTAACATAATTTCCATGAAGTAGTTGTCCATTACTTCCTCCCATTGAAGAATGTATTTCGCCCGATTTGAACCAAAAATAGTTTTTGAAGTTTTTTTTCGTTTCGGTTGCTTCAGAAAGCACATAAAAAGAATAATTAAATTCTAGATCTGAAATTTTTTTTTGTTGTAAATCTTTATTTGGAAAAAGAGAGATTAGGACTAGAAATAGTGTGGTAATAAATGTTTTCATATAAAAATGTGGTTAATGCTCAAAACACGAAACTAATAAAAAGATAGGTACAACCTTGAAGTAAAGAAAGATTTTAACTACAATTTTTTGAAGTGATAAATATTATATCTATTAACACGTTTGGTTTTCAGACTTGAAGGTCTTTTCTATGGTATAGAGAACATTATTATAAAAAAAGCCCCACAAATTAAGTGAGGGCGTATGAAATTAACAGCTTTTGGGGTTGGGGTAATTGTCGGATTGGTCCTCGTCTCGTTGATCCAGACAAACAAAATCTTTTTCTACTGAAATAGAAAGCGATCCGTTACTTGTTAACGGAATTTGGTGCTTAAAGCCAACTCTATTATCTGTTTCCCATCCCTTAATTTCATTTTTAGGAAGTTCAATAGTAATTTCGTTATCGGTAAATGAAGCATTTGGAGTTTCACTTTCAGTTATATTAATGCTGTAAGTGAAGGTTTGGTTAGGAAATTGTGTTTTTTCGGAATAGCTTCCAGAGGAACAAAGTGTATCTACTTCATTTTTAGTAAGTCTTAATCTAACTGTGTTTTCTTTAATTCTAATTTTCATTTTTATCTTTTTTACTTACTAACCCTTTCGTAAACTCATTTAAAGTGTCTACTTTTTCTTCAAAATCACCTTTTATAGTTTTTCTGAATTCGTTTAAATTTTTGACTAAATCGTCGATATTTTCTGGGATAACGTCTTCAAAAAATTGTCGAAGTCGTTTTGCTGTGGTGGGAGATTTACCATTTGTTGAAATGGCTACTTTTACATTCCCTTTGGTTACAATGCCTCCCATATAAAAATCGCAAAAGGGTGGATTGTCTGCTACATTCACAAGAATGTTTTTAGCTCTACAATCATTATAAACTTGCTCATTTACCGCTACATTATCCGTGGTTGCAATAACAATGTTTTTATTTTCTAGGTACCTTAGATTATAGCTGTCTTCAATTAGTTGGATGTTATGCTTTTTTGTTAATGCAATAATCTCATCTTTAAAGGTGATAGATACTAATATAACTTTAGCATTCGGGCTAGATTTTAGCAGAAAGGTAAGTTTTTCAAGAGCAACATTTCCGCCACCAACAATAAGTGTGGTTAAATTATTTACTTTTAAAAAAACAGGATATAATTCGTTTTTACTCATAAGTTTCATTTGTATTATTCAGGGAGTAATTTATTGTAATTCTGGTTCCTTCTCCAAGAATAGAATTTATAAACAAACGCCCATTAATATAACTAATACGCTCTTTCATAAAAAATAAGCCCATGCCACCCTCGCTGTTATTTTTTGGCTTTTTAGAAACTAATTCTGGGTCAAAGCCTACGCCATCATCAGTTATGGTAACACTTAAAATTTTGTTATTGTAGTTTATGGTTACTAATATGTAATTAGATTTACCATATTTAATAGCATTATTAATGGCTTCTTGGGTTACTCTGTAAATATTAGTTTCGGCTAAAGAGTCAAATCTAATATTTTTAGAAGCTTTATTTTCAAAAAGTATATTTTCTCCTGTTAGTTTGGCAAGCTCTGTTGTCATTTTTTGTAGTGCAGGGAAAATACCATGGTCACTTAACTCTGGAGGTGTTAGGTTAAAAGTTGCTGTGCGCACACCCCGTATTAAATCTGAGGTAAGATTTTTAAGATATGAGATTTTTTCAGCGGATTTGTCCTTGTCCTCTAGATTAATAGATTCAATATTAAATTTTAAAGCGGTAAGCATTTGTCCAATACCGTCATGAATATCTTTTGCAATACGTTTACGTTCTTCTTCTTGCCCTTCAACTATTTGACTTGCTTGTAGTTGTTTTTGTTTTATACTTTCTTCGTAGTTTTCTTTGGTAAGTTGTTCTATTTTTTGCTGTGTTTTTTTACGTTGTGTGATATCAGAGCAGAGAATTAACATGTTTTGTTCTAGGCTAGATTGATGCATGGGTATTATAGACATATCTAGCCATAATTTTTCTCCAGCATGGGATAGAATTTCTATTTCTTCAGAACGAATACTAGCTCTTTTACTTGTAAAAAGTTCTCGTAGATATTGTTGTTGACCTAAATCGTTAGTAAGTGTTTCAGAAAGTGATTTTCTATAGTCAATCGTATCTATTTTAAGCAGTTCCAAAAACTTTTTACTGATAAAAACAATACTCTCATTTTTTCTTGTACTTGCAAATAATGCGGCATTGTCAATTACAAAATTTAAATCTTTGAGCGCTTCTAATGACTTTTCTTTTTCTTGAAATAGATGTTTTATTTCTTTGGCATCGTTTTCTGACTTTTTTTGACTTTCTAAAAGCTTTGATATTGTTTTTTTTATTTGGAAAGACAATGGTCTAAAAATAAAAAGAACTTCTAATAGTAAGATGAGCAAAGAAAATGCAAGCAATAAGTATTCTTTTTGCTTTAAACTTTGCAATTTTTCCTTACTGAGGGCATCATAAGTATTTACAATAGCATCCATTTTTTTAAGAAACACTTTTTCGTTTTCTAACAGGATATTTAATTGTTTGTTATTTGCTAAGGAGTCGCTCGATTTTAGCTGTAAAATTTTGTTTGCAGCATTAATCATTGCGGTGTGATGTGGAGTTATATCATTAAAAAGTAAAGTAATATTAGTACTTGCTTTTTTTGAAACACCCAAACTGGAATTTTCTAATTGTAAGGATTGATGTGCTTCTTTCCACAATGCTAAAACTTGTTTTATTTCAGAAGCATACGAATTTCTAACATTGATATCTTTTGAGACGGATTGAAATAGTAAAACTTCTTTAACAAGTTTTTGACTGTAAGCGCGCTGGCGACCAGCAACGTTAATTATACGAGAGTCATTAAGTTGTGAGTTTAAGTGCGATTGTATTAAAATCTGCGCAACAATAACGGTAACAGCAATTGCTAATAAAGCTAAAACATACCATTTTTGAACCCTTTGAAAGGTGGCTGTGTCAAGAGGTTTTTGGTTGTCTTCTTTAGCCATATGTGAGTTATCAATTGGTAAAGATAATCATCAAGCTAGTGCTTTGGCTACTAATTCACTTGCTTTATTAGATAATTGTAGTTTTAATGCTGCGTTTTGACCTTTTTCGGACATTTTTTTCCAAGTTTTTTGTAAAATGTCTATTAATTTGTCATCATCATGCTTTTTAATGAAGGGCTCCAAATAGTAATCTAAAAATACTAGACAAATAACATCTTCCAATGTTTGGGTTTCTGCGCTTTTTTTAAGCTGTTTTTTTAACAATAAAAAAGATACTTGGTCTATAGTTTCTTTGTCAAAATTTAAAGCTGTTAAAATTTCAGTGGCTTTTTTAGCATGATGCTTTTTCAAGTCTTGACGCCATTTTAGATATCCCACGCGGTTCATCTCGTACGAATCTCTAGGAATTTCCCATCTGCAAATATGTTGACAACGTGCAGTAAGCTGCAAGGCCTCAGAAGCTGCGGAAGCAAAATTATTAAGCGTGCTAGTCATGCGCTGTGCATATAGCAACTCTTTTGGATATGTTTTTCCGTTAAAAACCTCCGTATTAGGGTCTTTTTTATTTGCTTCATCAAAGGCGTTAAAAGCTTCTTGTAACTTTTGCAACTCAGCCATACATTTAGATTTTTGCTAAGCTATTCAGAAAAACCTATATATACAAAGTCGTTTTCAATTTTTACAGGATATGTGGCAATAGCTTCTAAATCTCCATTTAAATTTTCTCCATTTTCTAAGGAGAAGGTTTTTTTGTGTAACGGGCATGCTACCTTTGGAGTTCCTTTGTCGTCACCAATCATACCTCGCGATAAAACCATTTCCATTTTATGAGGACAAACGTTTTGACAAGCGTACCATTTATCTAATCTAGCAAAATTAAAAACGGCAATTTGTTTGTCTTTATATTTTATACAAGCTCCTCCATCAACAGGAAAATCTTTTGTTGATGCTGCTTTAAACCAAACTTTTACATGTTCCAATTCAGTTGCTGTATATGTTTCAAGAATTTCTTCCATTTTTCTAAATTTTAGCGCTGTTTATTAATTCCAAGGTTCTGGCATTTTTTGATCTCTCATTGGTACAAATACCAAGTTGTCATCTTCTTCTTCACTGTTTACAAAATGACTAAAACGTTTCATCATTTCGGGATCGTTAATAGCTTGTGTCCATTCGCACTCGAACTTATTAACTAAAGTTTCCATTTCTTTTTCTAAATCTACTGCGATACCTAATTTGTCTTCAATAATTACTTCTTTTAGATATTCCATACCACCTTCAAGTCTTTCTTGCCATGCAGCTGTACGTTGTAAAGGTTTGGCAGTGCGCATATAAAACATTAAGTATCTATCTAGATATTTTATTACAGTTTCATTGTCAATTTGTTCGGCTAACAATTCTGCGTGACGTGGTGTTGCTCCACCATTTCCTCCAACATATAGGTTCCAGCCACCTTCAACAGCAATTAAACCAAAATCTTTTCCACGAGCTTCAGCACATTCTCTAATACACCCAGAAACACCTCCCTTAATTTTATGAGGGGCACGTATACCTCTGTATCTATTTTCTAGTTCAATTCCAAAACTTACACTTTCATCCATGCCATAACGACACCAGGTTGAACCTACACATGTTTTTACAGTTCTAAGGGATTTACCATATGCATGACCACTTTCAAAACCATGACCAATTAACTCTTTCCATATTAATGGTAATTGGTTTAATGTTGCACCAAATAAATCTATACGAACACCACCAGTGATTTTAGTATATAAATCGTATTTCTTGGCAATTTCGCCAAGTGCGATTAACTTATCTGGAGTAATTTCTCCTCCCGGTACACGAGGCACTACAGAATATGTACCATTACGCTGAATGTTTGCTAAGAACCTGTCATTAGAATCTTGAATAGCATATTCTTTGTTGGCAGTATCTGCGTTAATACTTGCCATTAAGGATGCAATAAGTGGTTTACATAATTCGCAACCATGTCCGCCATTTCCATGGTTATCTAAAACCTCATTAAAAGTTTTGTATTCTTTTACTTGAATAATTTTATATAAATCTTGTCTATTAAGGTCAAAATGTTCACAAACACCTTCTTTGACTTCAATGCCTAAAGATTTTAGAGTAGCGTTTGTTAAATCTGCAAGCATTGGTTTACAACCTCCACAGCCAGTACCAGCTTTTGTACAGCTAACAACACCAGCTATATCTGTTGCTTCTCCGCTTTCAATTGCGGCGCATATTTGTCCTTTGGTAACACTTTCGCAAGAACATATTTGAGCTTCATCTGGTAAATCCATCACATCCCCAAAAGCTGCGCCTCCTTCAGAAGCTGGTAGAATTAATTGAGCTGGGTCTTCTGGAATAGCCATTCCGTTTAAATAGACCTGATGTAGCATACTATAATCCGTAGCATCGCCAACTAAAATTCCGCCTAGTAGTGACTTACCGTCAAGACTTACATTAATTCTTTTGTATAAATGTTGTGTCTTATTTTCAAAAATTATAGAATGTCCTTTTGATGCGGGCATAAAAGGCTCTCCGAAACTTGCTACGTCTACCCCTATAAGTTTTAACTTGGTGGACATATCAATTTCTTCGGGCATTAATGTTTCGGCTTCGCCGATTATTTGATCCACAGCTACACCAGCCATATCGTATCCAGGAGCAACTAAACCGTATATCATTTGATTGTACAAAGCTACTTCTCCAATAGCATAAATACTTTCGTCAGATGTTTGCATTTTGTTGTTTACTACAATTCCTCCGCGAACGCCCATTTCTAAGTCACAGGTTTTTCCAAGTTCATCTCTTGGCCTAATTCCTGCAGAAATAATAAGCATTTCCACATCTAAAACATCATCTTCACCAAATTCCATCCCTACAATAGATTTGTCTCCAAGTATTTGGTTGGTCGCTTTGCTTAAATGTATGTTTAACCCAATAGACTCTAGCTTTAGTTGTAATACTTGACTACTTCTAGAATCCAATTGCCTTGGCATTAATTTAGGAGCAAATTCTACAATATGTGGCTCCAGTCCCATGTCCATAACGGCTTTACCTGCTTCTAACCCAAGTAAACCACCACCAAGAACTGCCGCTTTAGCATTAGCGTTTTTTGATTTTAACTTAGAGGCGTAGTCTAACATACCCTCTAAATCTTCTATGGTTCTGTATACAAATACACCCTCTTTTTCCACTCCTTTAATTGGGGGAACAAAAGCAGAAGATCCTGTAGCAAGAACTAGATAGTCGTATGAAAATTCTCGATCCTTTGCTGTCGTGATTTTTTTAGTTGTTTTGTGAATGTCAGTTACACGCTCATTAACAATTAGTTCTATGTCATTTTCAGTGTACCACTCTGCAGGAGCCATTTCTAAGGCTTTTGCATCTTGGTTTTCAAAAAATTCACTGAGGTGTACACGATCATATGCAGGACGGGGTTCTTCTCCAAAAACTATTACTTTATAATTTTTGCTTTCTTCTTTTGCTACAAACTTTTCGCAAAACTTGTAACCAACCATTCCATTTCCAACAACTATTATTGTTTTCATACGTACTATAATTTGATATTTCGATACAAAAATACGTAGTATTACGTATTTTTTATGTGTTTTTATAAAAATAAACACGTAGTTTTGTTGCTGAATTCATAATAGTTGGTACTAAAAAATTAGAAATTATGAGCGCACTTAAAAAATCGAAAGTAACTTTAGTAGGAGCAGGACCCGGCAGTAGTGACTTAATTACTAGAAGAGGATTTAAGGCATTACAGTCTGCAGATGTTATTTTGTATGATGCTTTGATTAGTAGTGAATTGCTCAATGAGATATCCCATACTATTCCAAAAATATACGTAGGTAAACGTAGTGGAGAACATTCTTTAACACAGGATGAAATAAATAAGGTAATTGTAGAAAAAGCTTTTGAATATGGTCATGTTGTACGGTTAAAGGGAGGAGATCCTTTTGTTTTTGGTAGGGCAAGTGAAGAAATAGAATTTGTAGAATCTTTTGGTATTCCTGTTTCAGTTGTTCCTGGAATAAGTAGTGCTATTGCGGTACCAGAAAGTCAGGGCATACCCGTTACAAAACGGGGGGTTAGCAGTAGTTTTTGGGTAATGACAGCGACTAAAAAAGATGGTACTTTTTCTGAAGACTTGGTTTTAGCGTCAAAATCATCTGCAACCATGGTGATATTAATGGGAATGCGAAAATTTATCGATATCACTAAAGTTATAAGCAAATATCGAAAAGGGTACACTCCAGTTGCCCTTATTCAAAATGGGACATTGTCTAATGAATCTTGCGTTGTTGGAAGTTTATCAGAAGCAGATGATATTGTTCATAAAATTAATATACAACAGCCTGGTATTATTGTAGTTGGAGATGTGGTTTTGGAACACCCTTCGTTCTTCGAAGAAGAGTTGCAGCGAGTGTTACATTCGCACATATAAAACTATTTCGTAAAATTGATTCTATAATTAAGTCAGTAACTTTTTTTCAAAAGTTTAAAATTTTAATAGTCTTTTCCGCATTTTCGTAAATCTGGAGTGGTTTATAGTTTTTTTTACGACAAAATAAGTATTTATACGTAGTTTTGATCATCATCAAACTAAGTATAAAAATAGAGTTATGTCAACTTTTGAATCAAAAAAAGCAACAAAATTACAATTAACAAACTTTAAAAGCATTCCAATACGTACATTTTGGATTACGGCGCTAGCATTTTTCTTATGTTTCTTCGCATGGTTTGGTATCGTTCCATTTATGCCAGATGTGGTAAAAGACTTAGGATTAACACCTTCTCAAAAATGGAATTCTATAGTGCTTGCTGTTACCGGAACTGTATTTGCACGTTTAATAATAGGTAAATTATGCGATAAATATGGTCCAAGATTGTGTTATACGTACCTTTTAGTAATTGGAGCTATTCCTGTTATTTTACTAGGATTTGTGCAAACTCCACTTCAATTTTTAATATGTAGATTGTTTATTGGGTTTATTGGAGCATCATTTGTAATAACGCAATTTCATACATCAATAATGTTTGCACCTAGTATTGTAGGTACAGCAAATGCAACCTCTGCAGGATGGGGGAATTTAGGTGGTGGAGCCAACCGATTAGGGATGCCGATTATTGCAGCAGCAGTTGTAAGTTTTGGAGTTGCTGAAGATGTTGCTTGGCGTTATTCAATGATGATTGCCGGAGCATTGTGTTTTATTATGGGTATTGTGTATTACTTTTTTACACAAGATACTCCTGAAGGTAATTATGCCGAGCTTAAAAAAGAAGGTAAAATGCCTACCTTAAAAAAGGACGAGGTTTCTTTTGTAAGTACATTGAAAGACTACCGTGTGTGGATTTTATTTTTAATCTACGCCGCTTGTTTTGGAATGGAACTTACCGTTTATGGTACAATGGACGATTATTTACAAAATAGATTTGGTTTGAGTAGAAGCACTGCAGGTAACTTAGTATTGTCTTTTGCATTGATGAATATTTTTGCAAGAACATTGGGCGGTTATTTTGGAGATTTATTCGGAAAATTAAAAGGATTAAGAGGACGGGTTTTGTTTTTGGCGGTAATATTGGCTGTTGAAGGCGTTGTGCTTTCTGTTTTCTCTGTAACTACAAGTTTAGCTGTTGGAATGGTATTTTTAATTGCCTTTAGTTTGTCCGTTCAAATGGCGGAAGGAGCAACATTTTCTGTTGTTCCTTTCATTAATAAAAAAGCAATAGGTTCTATTTCGGGAATTGTGGGTGCCGGAGGTAATGTAGGAGCCTTTGTTGCAGCAATGTTATTAAAATCAAAATCTGCAGTAGCTGAAAGCGCAGCGATAAGCGCGAATTCAGATTTAGGAGAACAAGCTGTTAAAACAGCCCAAATGGCTGCTTCAGCAACAGCGGTTTCAAGTGGTTACTTTTTAATAGGTGGGTTTGTAATATTAGCTGGAGTTTTAGCATTAACAATAAAGTTTGCTACTGAGGAAAATAAGGTGGATGTTAAAAAGCCAATTCCAGTAAAAGCAGATAAGTAAAAATCTTAAAACTAATATTTTGAAAACTTTTGAATTAAATAAAGCGAATTACATGAGAACAAGGAAGGTCTCATTTCATACGGTTTCATGCGATATTTGTGTAAATCAAAAGTGCCTAATTAAAAGAAACTTGTCTTCCAGTTTTGTTTCCAATTTTGCTGATGAAAAAACAGAAATTCAGTGTAAAAAAGGACAGCAGTTTATTATGGAAGGAGCTCCAGTAAACGGATTGTTTTTTATTTTAAAAGGAAAAGTAAAAGTTTATAGAACCGGAATTAATGGAAGAGAGCAAATAGTTAGATTAGCGAAAGAAGGAGAAATTATTGGTCATCGCGGCTTTGGAACAGAAGAATATTACCCTATTGCGGCCATTGCTATTGAGGATTCCGTATTATGCTACTTTTCTAAAGATCTATTACAAGAAGTTTTAAAAAAAGATGCCAGTTTTACGTATGACTTAATGCTTTTTTATGCAAACGCACTTAATAAAAGTGAAGCAAGAGTAAAATCTTTATCGCAAATGACCGTACGGGAAAGAGTTGTAGATACTCTATTATTCGTTAACCGTAAATTTGGTGAGCTTAATGGGTTTATAAATTTACCATTAAGTAGAAAAGAATATGCAGATTATGCGGGCACAACAGAAGAACAGGTGATTAGAACGTTTTCTGCTCTTAAAAAAGAATACCTTATTACTTCAAAAGGAAAGAAAATAGGAATTGTTGATGTCGAAAAACTAAAAAAAGAAATTTCGGAACATAATTTTTATTTAGATAGTTAACTTTTTAAGTATTACGAGTTTAGTAAAGTTATACTTATGATTATTAAAAGACTGCCTTTGGCGGTCTTTTTGTTTTATGTAGTAAAAACATGTTTTTTAATTGTTTAATGCAGTTTTAAGTATGTTCTAAAAAGGCATTTGGTGCTGTGTTATATCATGATTTATGACTGTTAGTTCTTCTATTTTTGCCCTATAACCACGTATTAATACGTAGACTTTAAGAATGTAAGTTTACAGATAACAAATTATTTTATGGAAGAGAAGACAATCACGCTAGTACAAGAATCATTTGAAAAAGTAAAACCTATAGCACCCGCAGCAGCCGAAATATTTTATGCCAAACTGTTTGAGTTGGACCCAAATCTTAAAAAATTATTTCCATCAAGTGACGAAGCGATGGTTACTCAAGGAAATAAATTAATGACCATGTTGGCAAGCGCAGTTGCAGGATTAAAAAATTTAGAAATGTTAATCCCTGTTTTAGAGAATTTAGGGAAAAGACATATAGAATACAAGGTGGAGCAATCTCACTACGATACTGTTGGTGCAGCCCTAATATATACATTGTCCGCGGGGTTAGGAGATGATTTTACTCCAGAAGTTAAGGATGCCTGGCTTTCCGTTTACGGAACAATGTCTTCGGTAATGATTAAAGCATCATACTAATACCAAATTGCTAACTCAAAAAACATACAATTATGAAAGTGGAAACTACAATTTTAGAAAAAAGACTTGGGCTATATATTCTTGCATTAATGGCGTCGCTGGTAATACTTAACTCATGTGGAGGTGTTCCAGAAAAAACAACAACAGTATCTAATGGAGAAGAAAACGTTTTCTCTGTTGAAGAGGTACTAGAAATGGTTGCAAAGGAAAATGATGTAACGAGAACATTATATACCAAGGCTATTGTAGGACAGGGGAAAAAACAGGGGATGAAGTTTGATGAAGACTGGAGAAAAGATGAGGTTGAAGCAGGTCCATTACCAGCACTTTTTTTAAGAGGTGTAGCTACTAGTATTAGAAAAGGACCCGTGCCTTTAGGGTTGTATTTGGGATCAGATTTTCCAATTAACAATGCAAATAAATTTGAAGGAAAACAGGCTGAATTATTTGAGCAGATAAAAATTGACCAAAAGCCTCAGTTTTTTTATGAGGAAGAACAAAAGTTACATACTGCAATGTTTGCTGATATGGCAAGCGCTAAAGCTTGTGTAACATGTCACAACGATCATAAACAAACAGCAAAAAGCGATTGGAAATTAGGAGATGTTATGGGTGCAACCACTTGGCAATATCCTAAGGATTCTCTTAGCTATAAGGCAACTGTAGATGTTTTAAATGCATACGCAAAAGGCACCGTGGATATCTACGTAGCTTACCTAGATGAAATTTCTAAGTTCAAAGAGAGTGAAAAACCAATGATAGGTGATAAATGGCCAGTTGAAGGTAATTATTTGCCAACACCAGAAGTGTTTTTAGACAGTGTTAGGAAATTATCGTCCTATTCAACAATGAAAACACTAGTTGCTTCAAAATAATTAGTGCTGTAATTATAACCAGAGCACCTTTAACTTATAATCAAAGAGTATTTGTGAAAAAGAATATTAATGCTTCTATTCTAGGCATGGTCTTCCTGCTTGTTTACTTTCTACAATTTTTTTTGAAAGTTAAATGGGATTGGTTAGAAGAACTACAACATGATGAGCTATATAAAAGGTGGTCTGGTTTAGGAATTGCCATATTTATTTTGTTTCAGTGGTTATTGACGTTAACCAGAGTAATACCTCGTTTAAGAAAACATGCTGTAAAAATGACGGTAATTCATAAATGGATAGGAGCTTTAAGTCCTGTTTTATTTTATGCGCATAGTACAGGGTTTGGTTATGGGTATTTGGCACTCTTGTCCTACATTTTCTTTGCGAATACACTTTTGGGGTATGTTAATTTAGATGTTATAAAAAACAACGGTGAATTGTTGTTTAAAGGATGGATGATTTTACACGTAGCCTTCTCATTAATCATAACCATTTTAATGTTCTTTCATGTAGGTGTAGTTTTTTATTATAAATAAAAGATATTATGAAATTGATTGTACAGAAAATTATAAAAGAAACACAAGACGCAGTTACGATATCCTTTAAAAATGGGGGGTTATTTAAGAAAGTTAAGTACAAGCCAGGGCAATTTTTAACGTTACATTTTAGCATTAAAGGAGCTACACATAAAAGAGCTTACTCATTTAGTAGTAATCCTTATTTAGATAAAGATTTAAGAGTTACAATAAAGCGCGTAGAAAAAGGATTAGTGTCTAATTACGTACACGATGGTTTAAAAGTTGGTGATGCTTTAGAAATAGACAAGCCTAGCGGTAGTTTTTATATTGAACCACAAAAAAATCAACAAAAGCAATATGTTCTTTTTGCTGGAGGAAGTGGTATAACACCTATTTTTTCTATCATAAATTCGGTGCTTACAAAAGAACCTAATTCTAAAATATTACTTGTTTATGCCAATCAAAATTTTGATGCTATAATCTTTAAAAAAGAAATAGAACTTTTGGAAGAAAGTTACCCAGATAAATTGGCTGTGGCTCATATATTAACTACAAATAATCAAGTTGATGCTAAGTATTATTCAGGCTTAGCAACCAACGAGATAATAACTACTATTTTAAAAAAGTATAACCTTTCTTTTGACAATCATGTATACATGATTTGCGGCCCTTTTGGTTATATGGAAAGTATAAAAGCTATTTTAAACGAAAATGGGGTGGAAAGAAACCAAATTAAAGTAGAACTTTTTAAAAGCCCCAAAGTAAAAATTACGGGAAAAGATTTAATAAGCAAGGTAGAAATTAAGCATGATGGTGCATCGCATAAAATTGAAATTCCCGGAAATAAGTCTATCCTGCAAGGTGCAATGTCTAATAATGTAGTGCTACCATATTCTTGTCGTTCAGGAATGTGTGCGAGTTGTAAAGCAACATGTATTTCTGGAGACATCAAAATGACCGAGGGCCATTTCTTGGAGCAGAAAGAGGTGGACGAAGGCAAAATTTTAACCTGTATAAGTTATCCAGAAAGTGAGCATGTAGTTATAGCATACTAACAATTTTTATATTTTTTTATGTTTAAGATAAGCCCATTAAGAAAAAGACAAGTAATTGGTGGAGGTATAGGATTACTTATAGGAGTGCTAATTTTTGTTTTTCTTACGTTAGATGCTTCCAAAGATTATGTTTCTATTGGTCCTATGAATTCAGGGCATGAAGAAATTTCATGTGTAACCTGTCATGCAGATGCGGAAGGGAACTTGTCGCAGCAAATACAATCTAACTTATCTTACATGGTTGGTGCAAGAGCACATAGTGCGGACTTTGGAACAAAAGACGTTACTTCAAATAATTGTTTAGAGTGTCATGACAGACCTAATGATAGGCACCCTACATATAGTTTTTCTGAGCCAAGGTTTAAAGATGCAATAAAAAATATAGATGCCACTTCGTGCATTACATGTCATTCAGAACACCATGGTGCTCGTGTAACCATAAGTAAAGTTAACTACTGTTATAATTGTCATCAAGACTTAGAAGTAGAAGAAGACCCCCTTGATATTTCGCACAAACAATTAATAGCCTCAGAAGAATGGGACACTTGCATTCAGTGTCATGATTTTCATGGGAATCACACTTATGAAGTTCCTCATAAATTAAAAGATACCATTCCATTGAAAACCATTAAAGATTACTTTAAAGGAGGAGCAGATCCTTTTGGAAGCAATAAAAAGTATTATGGGCTATCAGAACCAGAATGGGTTAAATCTCTGCTAAATAAGTAACTCTAGTATTATCAAAAACTGAAGAACAGTTTTTGCTTATGTTTCCTCTTAAAATTTTACCGTAATAATTGCTTGTTTCGTTATTCCGTAATATTTGGGGGTCTTCTATTTGCAATTAGATTAGTTTCTCTATTTGTTAAAATTCACTGTTATATTTTTCTTCTTGGCATACGTATTTTACCTATCTGTACACTTACGTAATTAATAGTTGTTTAAAAAACAAAGAGTTGCGTTTAAAACCTGTGTTTTAGCAGGTTTTAAAGTGGTATAAAAAGAGGTTTTATAGTGTCATATTCCATGAAAAGAATGCATTACTACTTATACATTTGTCAAAAATAAGTACTAATACGTAGAATTATTAAATTTTATTGATATGACAACAATGTTTAAAAAAACCATTTTTTTACTAGTAGCTGTGCTAGTTGTCTCTTGTGGAGATAAAGCAAAAAAGGCAAAAGTAGAAACTTCAACAGAGGAAGAAGCAACAGGATTAGAAATTGAAAAGCCACAATTAACTTTTGGATTTATAAAATTAACAGATATGGCGCCTTTAGCCATAGCAAAAGAAAAGGGCTTTTTTGAGGAAGAAGGATTATTTGTTTCAGTAGAAGCACAATCCAATTGGAAAAATATTCTTGATCGTGTAATAGATGGTCAGTTAGATGGCTCACATATGTTAGCAGGTCAGCCAATAGCAGCTGGAGCAGGCTTCGGCAGACAAGCTGAATTGGTTACTCCTTTTTCTATGGATTTAAACGGAAATGGTATTACGGTATCAAATGATGTTTGGTCAAAAATGAAGCCAAATGTGCCAAAAGGAGCAGATGGAAAACCTGTTCACCCAATAAAAGCGGATGCATTAAAGCCGGTAATAACAGAATATAAGAATAGTGGAAAGGCGTTTAAAATGGGAATGGTATTTCCAGTATCAACACATAACTACGAAATAAGATATTGGTTAGCAGCAGCAGGAATTCACCCAGGAATGTATACTGCCGATAACGTACAAGGGCAGATAGATGCTGAAGTATTATTGTCTGTTACACCGCCACCTCAAATGCCAGCAACATTAGAAGCGGGTACTATTTATGGATATTGTGTTGGAGAGCCATGGAATCAGCAAGCCGTTTTTAAAGGAATTGGGGTGCCGGTAACAACAAATTATGATATCTGGAAAAACAATCCAGAAAAAGTATTTGTAATGACGAAAAAGTTCGTAGAAGAAAATCCAAATACTGCAATAGCTGTTACTAAAGCACTAATAAGAGCTGGTAAATGGTTAGATGAGCCTGGAAATAGAGCGGAAGCTGTGAAAATATTATCTATGTCTCAATATGTTGGAGCTGATGAGGCTGTACTTGCTAATTCAATGACAGGAACGTTTGAATTCGAAAAAGGAGATAAGCGTTCAATGCCAGACTTTAATGTGTTTTACAAGTACAATGCAACATATCCTTTTTATTCAGATGGAACTTGGTTTTTAACACAAATGAGACGTTGGGGACAAATTCCAGAGGCTAAGCCAGCAGAGTGGTATGCTAAAACTATTAAGGATATCTACCGACCAGATATTTGGGAAAAAGCAGCAAAACTATTAGTAGCTGAAGGTCATATTCCATCTGCGGATATTCCTCAAACTGATGGGTACAAACCAGCAACATCTGATTTTATTGATGGAACTACGTTTGATGCCAAAGACCCAATTGGATATATCAACAGTTTTGCAATAGGAAATAAAGACTAGTATATCATCATCAAAACAACAAAAATGAAACAAAGTATAACTTTAAGTAAAGTAACACAACTAATGGGCTTTGGCTTTTTAAAGCCCATTACAGTGTTGTTTTCAGGTAAACCGCAGAAAGAAGATTTCATCAATTTTTTAAAGAAAATCGTAGTACCATTATTGTCAATAGTTTTATTTATTGGACTATGGCAAGCAGGAGCTTCTGCATTGTATAACAAAGAGGCTAATTACAAAATAGAAAAGGCTCTGGCAGATCAAGGTCAGTTAGCAGCTGATGAAATGAAAGCCTGTATTGCATCAGGAGAAATAAGTTGTCAGCCAAATACATTGCCTTCTCCAGCTCAGGTATGGGCTTCTTTTAAAACCTTAATTGAAGATCATAAAATAATTAGTGCGGATAAATTGGCATTTAAGGAAAAAACCGCTGCAATGAATGAAAAACGAATTGCGGCTGGTAAAGATCCTATAACATATACTGGTCGACCTTCATTTGTTGACCAAATTGTTACCAGTCTTAAAACTGTTTTTGCTGGATTTTTATTGGCACTTTTAATTGCCGTTCCTATTGGAATTGTAATTGGTTTAAGTGAAACTTTACGCAGTTCATTCAATTGGTTAATTCAAATTTTTAAACCGGTTTCTCCAGTTGTATGGTTACTATTGGTTTTCATGATTGTAAAAACATTAACTAAGGATTCTAATTCTGATAGTGCTTTTATAATATCATTTATAAGTGTCGGGCTTTGTGCAATGTGGGCGACTCTTGTAAATACAGCAATGGGAGTATCATCAGTAGATAAAGATTATATCAATGTGGCAAAAGTGTTGAAGTTAGGACCTATGCAAAAGGTTTTTAAGGTGATTCTTCCATCATCATTACCATTAATTTTTACAGGTTTACGAATTACACTTTCTGTGGCATGGATGGTATTAATAGCTATAGAGCTTTTGGCTCAGAGTCCAGGTTTAGGGTCTTTTGTTTGGGAAGAATTTCAAAATGGAGCAATAGATTCTAACTCAAAAATTATAGTAGCAATGTTCATAATTGGTATTATCGGGTTCTTGCTAGATCGTATTATGCTAACCATTCAAAATATGGTTTCGTTTAATAAAAATGAAGGAGTATAACCCTAAATAAACAAAGGTATGGCTTACTTAGAATTAAAAAATGTATGCAAAACATATGGGGATGAATCGGGTAATACAGAGGTTTTATCTAATATTAATTTAACCATTGAAGAAGGAGAGTTTGTTGCCATTGTAGGATTTACGGGTAGTGGAAAAACAACATTGGTGAATTTAATTAATGGATTAATAAAGCCAACAAGTGGGGAAGTTCTTTTTAAGGGAATTCCAGTTGTGGATACTAGTCATGAGCGTGGAGTGATATTTCAAAATTACTCATTACTGCCATGGTTAACTGTAGGGCAAAATGTATACATGGCGGTGAAAGAAGCTTTTCCGAAAGAACAAAAGTCAGTATTACAAAAAAGAGTTGCTGATTATGTTGAAATGGTGAGTTTAACTCCTGCAATTAACAAAAGACCAAAAGAGTTATCTGGAGGGATGCGCCAACGTGTTGCTGTAGCTAGAGCATTAGCAATGAATCCAGAAATGATAATTATGGACGAGCCCTTAGGAGCTTTGGATGCGCTTACCAGAGGAAACCTTCAAGATGAAATTTTAAATATATGGAGTAAAGATAAACGTACTGCCTTGCTTATTACCAATGATGTTGATGAGGGGATATATATGGCAGACCGCATAATTCCATTAAAACCTGGACCAAATGCGACTCTAGGACCAGAATTTAAGATTGATATTGAAAGACCTCGAGATAAAACCGCATTGAATGATAATCCTAAATACAAGGAAACAAGAAATGCAATTATTGAGTATTTGATGGATATAGGAGAAGAAAGAAAATCGGTTTCTGATGAAACATATGTGCTGCCGGAAATTAGTCCTAAAAGCTTTGTAGCATAGTTAATATTTAAACAGGAGAAGTATGGAAACGATAAGTACAAATACCGAAGCAATAGTTTCTGAGAATGGAATTCAATTTCCTTCTAAGGTAATGTTGGATTTACATAACCTTAAAAAGGTTTATCCAACGCCAAAAGGAGATTATGTGGTTTTAGAGGATTTAAACCTTCAAATTATGAAGGAAGAATTTATTACCATAATTGGACATTCTGGATGCGGAAAAACAACAATGCTTTCTATGATAGCTGGATTGAATCCTATTTCTGGAGGTAATATTGCCGTTTTAGGAAATCCAGTTAAAGGTCCAGGACCAGATCGAGGCGTAATTTTCCAATCACCAAGTCTTATGCCATGGATGACCGCTTTAGAAAACGTGTTACTTGGAGTAAATCAAGTATTTCCACATGCATCAAAGAAAGAACGTAAGGAAATTGCAAAATACTATTTGCATAAAGTAGGTCTTGATGGTTCTTTTGATAAAAAGGCAATAGCACTTTCTCAGGGAATGCAACAACGTGTAGGTATTGCTAGGGCATTTGCGATAAAGCCCAAAGTATTGTTGTTAGATGAACCTTTTGGAATGTTAGATTCTTTGACACGAGGAGAATTACAAGATATACTTATTGAGATATGGAATAAAGAAAAAATAACCGCGGTTATGATTACCCATGACGTGGATGAAGCCATTTTTTTAGCGGATCGTGTAGTAATGATGACAAGTGGTCCAAAAGCGAAAATTGGAGATATTTTGAATATAGATTTTGAACGGCCTAGAACTAGAAAATCGGTTTTAGAGCATAATGACTATTACGAATACAGAAAACATTTAATAGATTTTTTAGAGCATTAATAAAATAAAGTACCACAGAATTAATAACCACAAAAACTGATAACTATCATTAATTGGCCCAAGTATAAAAAATACTTTTGGGTATTTAAATAAATACATATGAAGAAGCAATATTTGATTTTAGGATTAGCACTTTTCGCTATTCAATTAGGATTTTCTCAATTTACTTTAGAAGGGGAATTTAGACCACGAGCAGAATTATTTAATAACGGATTCAATTATAGATACCAACCAGCAACGGCCGCACCAGCAGGAAATTTATCTGGTCGTGAGGGAACAGATGCTTTTTTAGGAACATCGGTAAGAGTTGCTTTAAACAGTAAATACAAGGCAGAAGGATACACATTATACGTAGGAATTCAAGAAGTGTTTCAATTTGGTGATAGAACTCAAATTTCTGCAGCAGGAAATGGAAACTTCAGAGTTCAAGAAGCATGGGCAGATTTAAAGCTTTCTGAAAAATGGAGTTTTAAACTTGGTAGACAACCATTATCATATGATGACCAGAGGATTCTTGGTGGCTTAGGCTGGGCACAGCAAGCACGTACGCACGATGTTGGTATTATTAAATTTAAAGATAGCGGATTTGCACTTGATGCAGGGTACTCACTTAATACTTTAGGAGATAATATTTACGATACTGCACTACTTTTTTCATATAGAGATTTAGCATTTGTACATGCTAATAAAACGTTCGGAAAGGTTAGCTTAAGTGGTTTGGTAATGAATACAACTTTTCAAGCAGGTACCGAAGATAAATCTAGTTTACTAACAGCTGGTATACATGCAAAAGCTAAGTTTGGAAAGTTAGGGTTAGCTGCAAATGCTTACTTACAAGACGGACAAAGAGTAGGTGATGTAGATGTTAAAGGAGCGTACCTAGTTAGTTTAAATGCTAACCTTAAAACATCTGAAAAAATAGCGTTAATGGCTGGAGCGGAAATAATTTCTGGAACAAAAGATGATTCTGCTGCATTTTTTCCATTGTATGGTACAAACCATAAATTCAATGGTTTAATGGATAGATTTTACGTAGGTAACCATGCTATTGGTAGTGGTTTAGTAGATTTTAACCTTGGAGCAAGTTTTAAACTAGGAAAGGGTTACAATTTAACACTTAAAGGACATACGTTTAAAGAAGAATCTAGAGCTAAAAATGCTCTCGGACAAGAGATAGATTTAGTAATTGCAAAAGCATTTAAAGGATATAAAATAGTTGCTGGATACTCTCAGTTTTTTGAAAGTGATGATTTCCCTAATCCAGCAGGAAATCCAGAAGCAAAAGGTACTCAAAATTGGGCATGGGCAATGTTAATTATAAAGCCTAAGTTTTTAAATACGGCTAAAGCTCAATAAATAAAATTACTTTGTTTTGATGTAAAGCTATCATAACTATTTATATGTTGTGGTAGCTTTTTTTGGTTTTTACATCGCTACGTATTCTCCTATTAATTTTAATATATTTGTAAAATGTCGCAACTTAAAATACGTATTGTTTTAGCAGATGACCATTCGCTCGTTAGAGACGGTATACGCTCTCTTATTGAAAGTGAATCGGACTTGGAAGTAATAGGTGAAGCTTCAAACGGATTAGAAGCCATAACTATGGTTAAAGACTTAACTCCAGATTTACTTATTATTGATATTCGTATGCCAGAAATGAATGGTATTGATGCTGTTTCTGAACTTAACAAACAAGGAGTGGATGTTAATTGCATTATTCTTTCAATGCATGATTCTGAAGAGTATATTTTAAAATCAGTTAGTGCTGGCGCCAAGGGATATTTACTAAAAGATACGGGAAAAGAGGAGTTTTTAAAAGCTATACATACTGTTCAAAATGGAGGTAAGTATTTTAGTGGAGATATTTCCAATGTGCTGGTAAATAATTTATTAAGTCCTAAAAACACCGTTGTTGCTAAAAGTACCGAAGAGAAGAAAAAAGACAATCACTTCGATTTAACAAACAAAGAACTAAAGGTGTTGCAGCTTGTTTTATCAGGGCTAACAAATAAACAAATATCTGAGCAATTGCAAAATAGCAAACGTACTATTGAAACCCACCGTTTTAATCTAATGCGTAAGATGGAGGTGAAAAATTTAATTGACCTTTCTAAAAAAGCAAGACAACATAACTTAGTGTAAAATTGCGCTTAATTTAGAGCTTTTAAGTTGTCATAAATACTTCATTTTTTTACGCTAAAAAAGGAGCAAACAAAAGAAATTCACTGAAAATATGGTGATTTAAACTTTTCTTTTTGAGAATTCTTTTAAATATACCCCTTACTATTACGGATTAATTACTACGTATTAATACGTAATTTTATACCTTTCCACTTTCTAAATTGGGTTATTCAATAATACAAAAACGATGCAAGAAAAGAAGATTCATAAAACAATTTGTAGCTACTGTGGAGTAGGTTGCGGCATTAATGTGGAAGTGGATACTAAGGGCACTATTAGTGTTAGCGGCAATGAACAGTACCCGGTAAACAAGGGAATGCTGTGCTCTAAAGGAATGAACCTTAACTATGTTGCTCAAAATACTACAGATCGTATTTTACACCCAGAAATGCGTTGGAGTAAAAACCACCCCCTTCAAAAAGTTACGTGGGATACAGCTTTAGATCGTGCTGCAGCTGTTTTTAAAAGTATTATTGATAAGCATGGGCCAGATAGTGTAGGTTTTTATGTTTCTGGACAGTGTTTGACTGAGGAGTATTACTTGGCTAATAAAATTATAAAAGGGTTTATTGGAAGTAATAATATTGATACCAATTCGAGATTATGCATGAGTTCTGCCGTAGTTGGGTATAAAAAGACAATTGGTGAAGATTCTGTGCCAATCTCTTATGAAGATATTGAATTAGGCGATTGTTTTTTAATTGCAGGAGCCAACCCAGCCTGGTGCCACCCTATTTTATTTAGACGTTTAGAAAAACATAAGGAGAATAATCCAAATGTAAAAATTATAGTAGTTGATCCGCGTAAAACACAAACATGTGCTTCTGCCGATTTACATCTTCAAATAATACCAGGAACAGATATTATTCTTTTTAATGCTATTGCAAGGTGGCTTATAGAAAAAAATAAAATTGATAAAGCTTTTATCAAAAAGCACACAGTAAATTTTGATGCATGTAAAGAAAGCGCATTTCAATTAACGATTAGACAGGCAGCAGAAAAATGTGGTGTAACTTCAGAGGAAATTAAAAGAGCAGCAAGTTTTATAGGGGAAGCAAGTGGTTTTATTAGCATGTGGACCATGGGGCTAAACCAGAGTATTGTTGGCGTAGATAAAAATGTATCGCTCTTAAATTTGTCATTACTAACAGGTCAAATAGGAAAACCAGGTTCTGGTCCATTTTCACTTACAGGTCAACCAAATGCCATGGGTGGAAGAGAAGTTGGAGGAATGGCTAACTTATTGGCAGTTCATAAAGATTTAAATAACCCAGAACACCGAAAAGAAGTAGCAACGTATTGGGGAGGTAAAGATATTAACCCCAAACCAGGATATACGGCTACCGAAATGTTTGATGCTCTAGATAACGGAAAATTAAAAGCCATTTGGGTAATTTGTACAAACCCCGTGGTAAGTATGCCTAATGCTAATAAGGTAGATAGAGCTCTTAAAAAGGCGAGTTTTGTTGTTGTTCAAGATATTTCACATAATTCTGAAACCACAAAGTATGCAGATTTGCTTTTGCCAGCTGCTGGATGGTTAGAAAAAGAAGGAACAATGACAAATTCTGAACGTAGAATTAGTTATCTACCTAAGGTTATTGATGCTCCAGGAGAAGCTTTACCTGATGTAGAAATATTATGGCGTTTTGCACAAAAAATGAATTTCCCTGGATTTAATTATGAAAGCGCTAGTGAAGTTTATGATGAGTATTGCTTAATGACCAAAGGAACCAATATTGATGTGTCTGGACTTTCATACAGTCGCTTACAAAACGAAGGCAGTTTTCAATGGCCGGTCCCGCATAGAACACATAAAGGCACTCCACGATTGTTTCAAGATAAATCGTTTTATACTTCTTCTGTAAAAGCACAATTTAACGCACCAGTTAATTTGTACAATCAGTCAGAAGAAACTAACAAGGAGTATCCATTAATTTTAAATACAGGTAGAGTACGTGATCAATGGCATACAAGAACCAAAACAGGAAAAGTAAAACGTTTACTTACGCATATACCTATGCCTTATTTAGAAATAAATAAAGTTGATGCGTATTTAAGAGGACTACAAGATGGCGATATTGCTGTTGTAAAAAGTAGAAGAGGAGAAGTACAGGTAAAAGTAAAGGTCAATTTTGATATTCGAGAAAAAGTAGTGTTTTTACCAATGCACTGGGGTAAAATTTTGAATAGTAATTTTGGTAGAGCAAACAATCTTACCAATGATGTTGTTGACCCGGTTTCTAAGGAGCCAGATTTTAAATATTGTGCTGTTGAGGTAACTAAGTACGAAAAAGAAAAACAAAAAATAGTTGTAGTTGGTGCAGGAGCCGCTGCTTACCGTTTTATACAAACATATAGGGAAAATAACGAACTAGATGAGCTTCATGTTTTTTCTAAAGAGGCTTTCCCATTTTACAATAGAGTTTTACTTCCAGAATATATTAATGAAGAACTTTCTTGGGAAGCTCTTGAAAAACTTAAAAAAGGAGAGTTAGAAAAACTCAATGTACAGCTATACCCTAGTAACGGAATACAAAAAGTTTCACCAGAGGAAAAACAAGTTACTGATGATTTAGGAAATGTACATTCATATGACTTGCTGGTAATGGCAACAGGAAGCAGGGCTTTTGTGCCAAACGAAATTCCAATGGATATGCCAGGAGCCTTTACTATGCGAGAGCGTGGAGATGCAGATAGAATGCGTAGATATTTAGAGGAAACAGGTTTACCAGCAAATGAACAACATGTTGTAATTGCAGGTGGAGGACTTTTAGGTCTAGAGTTAGCTGCTGCATTGAAAAAAATTAATATTAACATAAGTATTATACAGCGTGCACCACGCCTAATGGAGCGTCAATTAGACCGTGTAGCTAGCAGATTATTAGCAGAAGACGTTGCAGAAAGAGGCATAAAGGTGTATTACGATAATGAGGTAAGTACTGTTTTTGAGGATCGAGATAGTGAACATTCGCTAATGGTAAGTCTAAAAACTGGTAGAACGGTACGTTGTAATGCAATAGTTTATGCAATAGGAACAAGACCTAATGTAGAACTTGCCAGAGATGCTAATTTAAAATTAGGACGTGGAGTAAAAGTGAATCCGTATTTACAAACAAGTGACCCTTCTATTTTTGCTTTGGGTGAAATAGCAGAATTTGAAAATTCGCTCTTTGGTATTACTTCTGCAGCCGAACAACAAGCAGATATTGCGGCAAAATACATCCTTGGGGATTTAGGAAGTATATATCAAGGTTCTGTACTTATGAATATTTTAAAGTTTGAAAATCTGGAGTTGTGTAGTATAGGTATGGTAAATACACCCGCAGGAGATTCCAGTTACGAAGAAATAATTTTAATGGACGTAAGTAAGCGTTTTTACAAAAAATGTATTGTAAAAGACGATACATTGAAAGGCGCTATTTTAATGGGTGATAAAAATGAGTTTGCCGAGTTTAAAAGGCTTATAGAGGAAGAAATTGAATTGTCAGAGAAGCGTGAAGAATTACTTAGAGGGGCAACAAATACCGAACCTTTAAAAGGGAAATTGGTATGTTCATGTAGTCAGGTAGGAGAAGGTAATATTCAAGATGCCATTGAGGGCGGATGTACAGATTTCCCCAAACTATGTGCACAAACAGGTGCAGGTCTTGGTTGCGGTAGCTGTAAACCTGAAGTAAAAAGTATTCTAGAATCAGCATTATTAGTAACAGCATAACGTAAGAAATTATGAACGATAATCTTCATCGTATATTAATAAAAGGAGGGGTAACATCTCCTGGAGAGTTAAAAGATTTAATAGCAATGCTAGAGCAAATGGGGCTTACATATGTGCATTTTGGCTCTCGACAAGATTTGCTTTTTCCTATTCCTGAAAATGCTGCTGACACCTTAGACAAGTTTTCAAAGGTTAAAACGGATGTTATTGAAGAAAGAAGCTTACAAAATATAGTGTCTTCATATGTTTCTGCAGATGCGTTTGATATGACGTATTGGTTAAAAGGATCAACCTATTTATATTTATTGGAACGGTTTGATTATCTACCAAAACTAAAAATTAATATAACCGATCCTAAACAACGTTTAGTTCCTCTTTTTAGTGGAGACTTAAATTTTATTGCATCAGAAAGCGAAGATTATTGGTATTTAAATGTTAAACTACCACATTGGGATCAGTCCCAGTATTATCCAGTATTAATATATAGCTGGGATATTATTACAATTTCAAAGGCAATAGAAAATATTTATGAAGATGTTTCTGATGTTGATGAGCTGTTTTACATTTTAAACCAAACAACAAAAACCAATAATAAAACGATAGATAAGGCCCTGGAAGTACCTTATTTAACTTTTCCGTATTACGAAGGAGTTAATAGAATGGGTATAGATCAGTATTGGCTTGGTTTATATTGGAGAAATAATAAATATGATTTAGGTTTTCTAAAAGAATTCTGTGGTTTTTGTTTAGATAATAGTATCGGGAAAATTTGTATTACTCCTTGGAAATCTTTCATTGTAAAGGGAATTAAACAAAAGAGCAGACCAGAACTAGAGCGTTTTTTAGGTAAATGGGGAATTAACATTAGGCATTCGCAATTGGAAATGAATTGGCACTTACCGGTGGATGACAAAGAGGCCTTAGATCTTAAAAACTTTTTAGTGCGTAGTTTTGATCAAAATGATATTAGTACATATGGTCTTACTTTTGGAATTAGCAGTAACCCGGTTAAAACCTCACATTTTTCATCGGTAATAATTCAGAAAAACTCAATGCCAGAAATGGTAAAAGGTTTCGAAGTAAGATCAACTTATAATGTATTACACTTTAAAGGCTTTGATCCTAACCTTCAAGAATTAATAACCTACGCTCAGGATGTTGATAAAATTGAGTTGCCTGGTTTATTGATGGAACTAAGTAAAAAGTATTTCGATGAGTTGGGGCAAGAAAAATCAATTGGATCCAGTAATGATAAAAACCCCAATAAAAATTCACGTAGTGTACATCAATGTAGTTCATGTTTAACAATTTATGATGAGGTAATTGGCGATGAAACAGCTGGAATATCGGCGGGAACAACTTTTGAGCAATTACCTGATGATTATAAATGTTCGGTATGTGAATCTTCAAAAGCTAATTTTAAAGTAGCCGAATTTCAATTTTCATAGTCGTTCAAAAAAAGACTATTTCATCTTCTATTAGCTTGTTTTTAGATTAATTTTTTTTACCGTAAAAAAATTAGTTTATTGCGTATAAATATGGCTTTCATTGGGCTTGTTATATACAGTTTTAAATGCGCGTTTTTCAAGATAATAGCGAGATTTTTAATCTACTTTCCGAAGGAGTTTCTGAGGGTATTATAGTAGTAAATAAAAAGCAAGAAATTGTTGCAGCCAATTCCTCAGCCGAAGAAATGTTTGGTTATGAACCTGATGAACTTTATGGCAAATCATTAAACGTTTTAATACCCCAAAAATACCGTCATGGTCATGATGAGCACTATAAAGGGTTTATGCAAAAAAGGGAAAAACGTCAAATGGGTAAATCCCTTGATCTTTCTGCATTACGAAAAGATGGTACTGAGTTTCCAGTTGAGGTAGGTTTAAACCCTTTTGAACTTGCGGGGGAGACCTATTCAATGGCTTTGGTTATAGATATTACCGAGCGAAAGTTAAGGGAAAAAGAATTAAGTCACTGGGCAAAAATTTTTAATGAGTCGTTAAGTGAAATTTACATTTTTGATGCAAAAACATACGCCTTTATAAACGTAAATAAAGAAGCTCTTAGAAATACGGGGTATTCTTTTGAAGAGTTTAAAGGATTTTCCCCCAAAAATATTATTTGCAATTATAGTGATGATGATTTTCACGAATTGTTAAAGCCACTTCAATCTGGAGAACAAGTAAAAATTAAATCAGAATCTTTACTTCAGCGTAAAAACGGAACAAAATATCCTATTGAAATTCATTTACAATTATCAATGGTAGGTGATCGTGAAGCTTACGTTGCAATGGTAATGGATATTACGGATCGTAAAAACTATACGAAACGTTTAGAAAAACAGGTTGAAGAACGTACTGAAGAATTAAGAAAAGCGCTGGCCAAAGAAAAGGAATTGGGAGAATTAAAAACAAGGTTTTTATCGTTGGTTTCTCACGAGTTTAAAACGCCTTTAAGCGGAATAATGACCTCTATAACCCTGCTTTCCAAATATACAGAAACTAGTCAGCAAGAAAAGCGTGAAAAACACGTGAATACTATTAAGGGTAAAGTACGTTATTTAAATAATATATTGAATGATTTTCTTTCTGTAGAACGCCTAGAAACAGGAAAGGTTACCTATAAAGTTGAAAAATTTCCACTAAGTAAACTGGTTAATGAAGTTATTTATAACGCTAATATGTTATTAAAAACAGGGCAAAAAATTAATTACCCTGAAAATATAGACGGTATTAATGTATGGTTTGATGAAAAAATAATGGAACTTGTACTTTCAAACTTACTTCATAACGCAATTAAATATTCCCCTGAAGAAACTGTAATTAGTATTATTGTTAAGCAAGAAAAATATAAATTGTCAATACAAATAGTAGATCAAGGAATTGGTATTCCATTAAAGGAACAAAAGCATATTTTTAATAGATATTATAGAGCAGAGAATGCACTTTTAACTCAAGGAACAGGCATTGGGTTAAACATAGCAAAACAGCATTTAGAAAACTTAAAGGGGTCATTAGAGTTTATTAGCGAAGAAAATAAAGGGTCAACATTTACAATGAGCATCCCAGTTGAAACACAAGTGAAATAAAATGAAAAAATTACTTTTAATTGAGGACGACAAAGCTTTACGAGAAAATACAGCAGAACTTTTAGAGCTTTCAGGATATGATGTTATAACAGCGCCTAACGGAAGAGTAGGAATCGATATGGCTAAAGCAAACCTGCCAAATATTATTGTGTGTGACATTATGATGCCTGAGGTGGATGGTTATGGTGTCTTGGAAAATCTCGCCGCTGATGAAAATACAAATCATATTCCGTTTATATTCTTATCAGCAAAGACTGAGCGTAGTGAGATTAGGAAAGGAATGGATTTGGGAGCAGATGATTATCTTACTAAGCCCTTTGAAGAAGAAGATTTAATTAGCGCGGTAGAAAGTAGGTTGGCAAAAGCAGAGTTGCTTTCAAAAATAGCTCAGGATAACTCACCTAAAAAGGAGGAAGTTACCGAAGAAGAAATGCACACCTTAAATGAGCTTAAAAATTTCTTTGACGATAATGGAGCTATTGCAAACTTTAATCAAGGAGAAACTATTTATAACGAAGGGGCGAGATCAAATAAAATTTATCTGATTTTAAAAGGTGTTGTAAAATGTTATAAAATGGATGAGGAAGGAAAAGAGTTAATTACAGCCCTTTACAGGCCCGATGACTTTTTAGGATTTACCTCTTTTTTAAATAATATGCCCTGTCAAGAAACAGCAACGGCAATTGAAAAAGTGGAGTTAGCAGGAATATCCAAAGACAGACTAAAAGTACTTTTAGAAGAGAACCATGATATTTCTATTGAGTTAATGGAATTGTTAACCAACGATATCACCGAAATAAAAGGGCAATTACTGCAAATGGCATATAGCTCTGTTCGGAAAAAAACAGCGCAAACACTTATACAATTTGCCGAAATACTAAATAAAAAACCCGAAGATCCAATTAAAATTTCAAGAAACGATTTAGCAAGTGTTGCCGGTATTGCAACCGAGAGCTTAATTAGAACGTTGTCTGGTTTTAAAAAAGAAGGACTTATTGCTATTGAAGGTAGAAATATCAGGATTTTAGAGCTAAAAGCACTGGAATATGTGAGCTAACACTCTGTTTTTCAGGTGTTAGTTAACATGATATGATATTTGTCATTTATAGACTCTTTTTATAAAAATATATTTGTTTCATAGTTTTTTTGATGAAGCAGATATTAGTACCAACAGATTTTTCAGCAAATTCATTAAATGCTGTGCATTACGCATTGGCATTATTTAAGAATATGCCATGTACTTTTTACCTACTACATGTGGATGAAGTAGAGGAAGAGGTAGTTGGTCATAAAACAGCTTCTGCGGTAATAGGAACCGATGAAATAAATAGTATTAAGAGAAAGCTAAACGAGTTTTTACAGCAGGTAAAAGTAAAAACTAGGAATAAAGATCATATTTTTTTGACAATACAAGACGAAGGTTTTTTTGTTGACACCGTTCGCCGTCACGTAACGAATAAAAAAATAGATTTCATATTAATGGGAAGTAAAGGATCCAATGATATGAAACGTCTTATTATGGGCAGCCATACGGGTGAGGTAATTACCAAAGTAAGGTGCAATACCTTAATGGTTCCTGAAAATGTAGTTTTAAAGCAGCCTAAGGAGGTTGTATTTCCGACCGATTTTAATATTTTTTATTCCCTTTCTATTTTACAATCTATTTCAGAATTACTAACCATTAGTTTTGCGGACTTACGTATAATGAATGTTATTGGAAATGGGGACGAACTCAGTCAGATTCAAAAAAACAATAGGTCTTATTTGCAGGATTATATGGAAGAAATGTTTCCAAGATCGTATAGCTTTCATACCGCTTCTGAAACTAAAATAGCTACGGCTATTCACTCCTTTGTAGACCGAACAGCGGTGGATATGATAGTTATGGTCGCAAAAAACTTAAACTTTATTCAGCAAATGCTGTTTGACTCTACCATGGAAAAGGTAAGCTTTCATACCAAAGTGCCTTTTTTAGTACTTCACGAATAATTTAATTTATCAGCCTCGTAGTTCAATGGATAGAATAGGAGTTTCCTAAACTTTAGATGCAAGTTCGATTCTTGCCGAGGCTACTAGATTAATTTTTAGTGGCCAAATTTTTGAGCATGGTTTTAGTGGTTTTCTCTAGGTCAAAATTAGGAGACCAATCCCAATCGTTTTGAGCTAATGAATCATCAACACTACTAGGCCACGAATCTGCTATCTCTTGTCTAAAATCGGGTTTGAAATTTATGTTAAAATCCGGGATATGTGTTTTAATACTTTCGGCTATTTCAGCAGGTGTAAAACTCATTGCGCCCAGATTGTACGAAGAACGTATAGTTAATTTTTTAGCCTTACTCTCCATTATAGCAATTGTAGCTCTTATGGCATCATCCATAAACATCATAGGCAGTCTGGTGTCTTTATCTAGAAAACAAGTATATTGTTTATTAAATAGTGCTTCATGGTATATTTCTACCGCATAATCTGTAGTACCTCCTCCTGGAAATGTTTTCCAACTTATTAAGCCAGGGTATCGTAAACTACGCACATCTACTCCATATTTGGTAAAGTAATAATTACACCAGCGTTCACCAGATTGTTTACTTATACCATACACGGTGCTGGGTTCCATTACAGTGCTTTGTGGAGTATTATTTTTTGGCGTATTTAACCCAAAAACTGCTATGCTCGACGGCCAAAATATTTTATCAATCTTTTTTTCTTTTGCTAGATTTAAAACATTGAATAATGAGTTCATGTTTAGGTTCCATGCCCTCATAGGAAACTTCTCAGCTGTAGCACTAAGCATTGCTGCCATTAAATACACTTCATTAATTTCGTAATAGGCAATTACCTCCTCTAAAGCATCATAATTTGTGGCATCTAGTATTTCAAATGGACCAGAATTCATTAGCGCTTCATTACCTTCGCGAATATCGCTTGCAATAACTTGTTCATTACTATACTTTTCACGAAGTGCATAGGTAAGTTCTGTACCAATTTGCCCACAAGCACCTATAATTAGAATTGACTTTGCCATATAAAAATGAAGTTAAATGGATTATGAGTTAAAGATAGCTTTTATTAAAATTTGTACATTCGCTCCATGAGAAAAATATATATTCTTGTTGTTTTTACGTTGTTATTTGCATCTTGTGAAAACAAAAAAAAAGATACTGCTGTTAACCTAAACGATAGTAGAAAGTTGTCCCCTAAGGAATGGACTAAAAAGAAAAATGTAAACTCAAAATCTAAAGCTATATTAGAAAAGTGGCCAGAATTTAATGCTTTTGATACAAGTTTTGATGCGCTTTATAGTGTTAGTAATATAGAGGATTTAACCTTGGTGATTGAAACCTTAATTGAAAAGCAAAAGCTGTTAGAAAAGTCAAAGTATCCAAAGGAGTTTAATTTGCCCGAAATAAAAGGTAGACAGAAGGTAGTTAAAACCTTTATGTTGAAAGTAAAAGGAGATATTGAATATAGTGAGGATACTAAATCTAGTATTAAGGATATGATTAAAGCTTATAACGCGCTTAGAAATCAGTTTAATGTTATATTAAACAACACTTTTGATAAATCATTAATTTTAGAAGAATAAAAAAAGAGGCTATAAACCTCTTTTTTATTCAAATCTAGTATAGTACTAGGTTATTTTTTTTCCTCTGTAGCAGGGGTTTCTTTTCTTGCTACTAGTGCTTGCTTGCTTAAGCTTGCTAAGTTAAAATTAGGCGCTATTTTTAAAGCTTCATCTATTAAGGCAACAGCAGCATCAATATTGTTTTTATCGTTGTTATATTGTACCAAAGCTTTAAGGTGTAGGAAGGCTGCTTTTAAATTAACCTCATAAGGTTGTTGTCTTTCATAAAAAGCGTACTTCATATCATCCTTGGCATTGGTAATACCATATTCAATATCTGTACTTGCACCAGCGTAGTCACCAGTCTGAATTTTTAAATCTGCCAACTCATAAGATAAATAAGGGTTTGGCGTTCTTTTGTTTAAAACTTCAAATTGTTCTAATGCACGCTTAGGCTGATTCAAAGCTTTTAATGAAATTGCTTTTACCTGAACCGCTAAGTCAGAATCGGTATCTAACTTTTCAATTCCTATTGTATTTAAGGCCTGTAGGTGTTGATTATCATTGGTGTAAATGTAAGCAAGAGTATCTCTGCGCTCTTTTGAAGGAGATAGTACATTCATGTGTGTAAGCGCATTTATTACACCGGCTACATCACCTTGTTTTCGCATTTCATTATAAAATGCTTCGTAATGTTTAAACAAATCGGTATTAGTTTGCGCATTTCCAACATAACTCAACGCAAGAATAAAAACAAGTAATAATTTTTTCATTTTAATAAAATTTTAAGGTCGCTAAACTATTAAATTTATTGATACTATGGTGTTATAAAAGCCTTAAAACATTGATGTTAGAAAAAAAGAGGCCATAAAGCGTTAAACATCTTTATTCAGAGGTGTGCTAAACACAAATTGTTTGGCGTTCAATACGCTGCTTATAACTACTTTTTTATTTAGATTTTTGTCGTTTCCAATATAGTTTGGAAGTGGTAAATTCTTTTTAAGCGCTATTTCAGAATAATACTCTTTTTTTTGAGGATGGTCTGGATACACGGCATTAATAGTAGTATTCCACCAGTTGTTTTTGATTATCGCCTTAACAATGGAAATACAATCATTAAGGTGAATTAAATTCACGGGGCTATCTCCATTAAAGAGTTCTTTTCTTTTAACAAGCATTGTTATTGGGTGTCGTTTGGCATTGATTAACCCTCCAAAACGAATTACCGTAGTCAGTAGTTCACTATTATCTTTAAAAACGTTTTCAGATGCTATGAGTTGAATACCCGATTCAGTATTTGGTTCTGGAACAGTTTCTTCGGTAACTTCACCATCTATATTACCATATACAGCAGTACTACTGGCAAAAATAACTTTTTCTATAGCAGAATTTTCAAGAGCACTGTTGAGGTGCTGCATTTTAGAAACATAGTTTTCTTTGTTTTCTCCTCGTAATTTAGGAGGTATATTTATCACAAGAATACTAAGGTCTTTAAGAAATTCTGAGATGTTGCCCTTTACTTTGTTTTCACTAAGAGAAATTAAAAATGGAGTGATTCCCTTTTTTTCTAAATCGGATATTTTTTCGGCTGAAGTGGTTGTTCCTTTAACCGTAAATCCTTCTTTGTAAAGAGATTCTGCTAAGGGCAGGCCTAACCATCCGCAACCTAAAATACCTATTGTAGGTTTATTCAAATTTTATAGTTTTAGATATAATTATAGCATCGTTTAGAACAAAAGGTGTTGGTATTTGTTCCTCAGGACGCGGAGGAACAGTAAACAACGCATTACTTAATAAATCGTTGGATGCCTCATAAATTGTTAATTCTAATGTGCTTGTTTTAGGTATGCTAATTTTTAGCTCCGTATAATTGTTATTCGATATATAATGGGTAATTAATTTCCCTTTTTTTCTGTTTTCTAAATAGTATGTTGATAGGGAAACATTATTTACTTCGGCCTTTGTGATATTAACTTCGTTGGTAAAAACATCTAATCGGTTAACATTGCGTTTCGGTGTAATACATATTTCCAACAAGCGGTTATTATCAATAACGGTATCTAAAGTAGTTTCTATTTTAGGCATTGCAATTGCCTTTAATGGAGCTTCAGAGGTGAATGAAAATCCAGTACCATATTTACTACTTATAGTATTGTTATTTAATTTTTGCGGTTCCGTAGGCGTATGTACAAACTGTTTTGTCCAGTCGGAAGGATACTTGTCATAAGTAGCCCATTTAGCCGTATTTGTGTCAGCATCGTACAAATACACTAAACTAGTTGGTCTTGCATTTTCTGGAGTAAATCCTGCATTAAAATGTGCTTTAAGCATAAGCCCAAAAAATAACATAAAACCTATAACAGCCAACGTTTTTTTTCGCTTATAAAAACTAAACACCGGTAATAGTAAAAAGAAGGTGAGTGTTGTTAATGCTGTAGATGCTACCATCATTTTTAAGCCTAGCCCTACGGGAAATTGTTTTATAAAAGGAGTATAGATGAAAATAGCAGGTAAAGCTAAAAATACCAATAGGTATGCATTTGGAGTTTTCTGATTAAGAATAACTAAAAATGAGGCTAACAATGCATATACGGGGACTATAAAGAAGCTTGCTCCTTTTAAATATACAGCAATAAGGGTGCAAATAATTAACCAAAGTACAATTGGAGCAACTAATAAATTTGAAGTTTGTACGGATTTATATTTTTTATAGACACTAAATCCTACTGCTATAGAAAACAATACGAAGGCAAGAATATAGGTATGACCGTTATAAGTGAATCCATGTAGTATTTCTGTATACTGCGGATATAGCCATTTTAGAACAGACCAGCTGTAAAAACCAACAATTGCGTTAATTGCTAAGGTAATTAGCAACTGTAAAAACCCTTTACTGATTTCAATAGCGTTTAATTGTTTTTTTCGGAAGCCATAAATTAGTAATGCAATAAAAATAATAATAGCTAAAAGAAGCATAGGGAAAATCCAATCAAACGGATAGCTTATTAGTTTAAAAAAGGGAACATTAAAATAAATGTAGTCGTTAAGACTTTTTAAATCGTTTACACTGTGATTACTAAAATAATTTAACAGTGGCATTAAATAGCTGCCTTGGTGAGCTAATGAACTTTTATCCATTCTTTCGTAATTATCCCGAACGGTATGGTAGTCGTAATGGTCATCAATAAAAGCAAAATTAAATCCTTCAATATCACCATCCTCTCTAAAAACAGTTAGGTCAGTATCATTTGGTAGCATTTTGTAAATGCTATATACCAGCGAATTTGCAACAGGGTAATCAGGATTGGCCTTAGTAAATTCTTTTATAAGGGTACCGTTACCTCTGTTGGTCTCAATTAACATATAACTTGGTCCGCCACTGCCCCGTGCTTCAAAATTTAAAACCAGACCAACATCACTTGCCCAAGGATGCTGATTTACAAACAAATCAGCACCATTTAATCCTAATTCTTCACTATCTGATATTAAAATTATAATGTCATTTTTTGGCTGTTTGTTTTTACTTAAAAAAACACGAATACCTTCTAAAATGGTAGCTACTCCACTACCAGCATCACTGGCGCCAAGTGAGGAATGCGGATTACTATCATAATGACTAAGTAATAACAGTGCTTTTCCTTTTTCGCTTCCCTTTATTCGAGCTAAAATGTTAGTTGCTTTACTTAAATTACCCCAATCGCCAGCAGTATAACCTTCTTGAAGTGATGTTTTTAAACCCAAAAGATTTAGTTGTTCAACAATGTAATTACGTACTTCTGCATGTCCGGGGAAACCAGTTGAATGTGGCTTTTGAGACATATTTTTCACATGTGCTGCAGCTTTGTCTACTGAAAATTCTGTTTCTGTTGATTTTTCACCTTCAGTATATGTAGGCATTTCAGATTTAAAAGACCAGTATACTGCTAGTAGAATAAGAAAAATGGAGGTTAGAGAACTAAATTTTTTCATACTCATTAAATGTATAAAATTTAGAGGAATCATACCATACATCTGGTTTTTTTAAATTTTTCATATTATTTTCCTATCTTTAGTAATCAACCTTTAAATATTAATACTATGGGAATCAAAAGTTTTCAAGGCGCACGTAAGCCAACAAAGAAGGAGTTTGATGCCCCAATTTTAGTTGCAGATTATATGACTACTAAGTTGATAACCTTTTCACCTGAGCAGTCTATATTAGAGGTTATGGAGCAATTTGCTAAACATCATATTTCTGGAGGTCCGGTTATGGACTCAAACGGATTTTTGGTAGGAATTATTTCTGAAGCAGATTGTATGAAACAAATTTCTGAAAGTAGATATTTTAATCAACCTATTTTAGACAAAAGTGTTGAAAAATATATGACGAAAAATGTTCAAACCATACCGCATGACATCAGTATTTTTGATGCTGCTGGAATATTTGACGAACATAACAGACGGAGACTACCTGTTATGAAAAACGGACTGTTAGTTGGTCAAATAAGTAGAAAAGATATTGTTATCGCTGCACTAAAACTCAACGGGCAAAACTGGAAGTAGTTTACTCCCTTTTTACAATCATATAATAATCATTATCTAAGGGTAAATAACCTAAGTCGTAGACAAAATAATAGGTTGTGCCTTTTTTAGTGGTATATAAGTTTGTGATAAACTCAAAATCAAAACCCTTATCCATTAACCGGGTTCTAGTGGTTTTGGTTTTTCCTTCTTTTAAAGAAAAACTATCTAACACGCGATAGTTTTTGCGCAAACGATTATTTATATTTCTAATAAGGTTTTTACTATCCTTATTTACTTTGTTGTTATAGGCATTTCTGCAATAATCGGAGCAGTATTTTTTATCTACTCGTCCAATTATTTTTTCACCACATTCGAGGCACTTTTTTTCCAAAATGTTTGGCTTTATGTTAAACGCAAGCGGTTTTTTGATTATTGGTAAGTTACAAATTTTAGTCGTTATTTTTAACTTTAATTCCATAACCGCTGAGTAACCCAAATAGCCCTTGTTGCGAAAAAATGGCTTTTTTAAGCTTGTTGTTTTCGGGGTGTATATTGTAGTTGTAAGAGGTAGTAAAATCTGAGGATTCAAGATTGGATTGCTGAAAAATGGTATGTTCCAAATTACAATTGTTGAAAATTGCTGAAGTTAAATTTGTTTCAGTAAAATCGGTTTTAAACATTTTGCAATCTACAAATGAGGTATGTTTAATGTTTAGTTGATAAAAAGACGAAAGTGTTAAATCACAATCAAAAAACGAAAAACGTAACAAAAAGGTGTTACACCTATCAAAACGAAGCCCAGTTAGTTTACAATGGTTAAAGTTAACATTGTTGAAGGTTGTATGCGATAAATTAGCATTGCTAAAATTACAATCTACAAAGGTACATTCTGTAAAATTTTGGTTGTCTAAAAGAGAATCAGAGAAGTCACAGTTGTTAAAAGTACAGCCGTCATAAGTTGCCTTTTTAAGTTTAGTTTCACCTTTATATGTGGTGTCTGTTATAAATGGATTATCACTCATGTTATAAATGTAAAATGTGAAAATATTAATTAATGTTTGGGAATCCTTTTTTTAAGGATACTTAATTTTTGAATGTTAAAAATATGTTAAAAATATAAGAAAAGGACTACAAAACAATAACTTTGAAACGTTCCCCTGGGTTTAATATGAAAATGACGAAAAATGAGGAACAAATTTAAAATTGGGGCTCTTGCCCTTGGTATTGTAATCTTTTTTATATCCTGTGAAAAAGATATTGAAAACGAAAAGTTTATTGGAGTTAGTTTAGATGCGGAGAAAGAGTCTGTCCCTTCGGACTCTTTACTGCGCGCTGTTTTGGAAGAGGAGGATGCCTTTAGGGAAGATACTAAAGCTGGCAGAATTGTTGATATTTCTGGAATGCATGTCGAAAAGGAAAATCCTAAAAAAGTGTATGCGCACTACATGCCTTGGTTTCAAAGTTTAGATTATGATGGTTTTTGGGGACAGCATTGGACAATGGCAAATAAAGACCCAAATATTGTTGATAGTTTGGGGCAAAGAGAAATAGCCTCATACTATTATCCAATCATTGGTCCATACTCTTCAAAAGACCCCGATTTGCAAGAATATCATTTATTAATGATGAAATTGTCTGGAATTGACGGTGTAATTTTTGATTGGTATGGGAGCAGAAATATTTATGACTATCAGCTGATTAAAAGTTCAACCAATTCGTTTATGAGACGAGTTAACGATTTAGGACTTGATTTTTCCATTATGTACGAAGATAGGGTAGCGCAACAAGCTGTTGACGAAGGTTTGGCTACCAATGTGATAGAGGCTGCTCAGTTGGATTTTGAATACATAAAAACAAAATATTTTAGTAGACCAAATTACTTAAAGCATGATGATAAAGAGTTATTGTTTGTATTTGGTCCCGAAACTATTGTAGATTCAACTGCATGGAACAATATATTTTCGGTTTTTCCAGAGGCTGAAAAACCACATTTTTTAACACTATGGGCGGCTCAAGATGCTGTGGGCGACAGCGCATCCGGTGAATTCTTATGGGTCGCTGAAGACCATTTGGTTGCCCATGATTATTATTATGACACTTATTTAGGTAATAATTCGGTAACAGTGGGTAGCACTTACCCCGGTTTTGATAGTTTTTATGAAGCAGGCGGATGGGGATTACAACACGAATGGGGCATTACCCATAATGCTGGAACAACTTTTTTAGAAACTCTTAATTATACACATCACGAGGCTGCAGACTTTGTTCAATTGGTTACCTGGAACGATTTTGGCGAAGGCACCATGCTAGAACCTACAGAGGAATTTGGGTTTTTAAATTTACAGCTAATTCAAGAATACACAGGAGTTACTTATGAGCCAATTGATTTGCAAACAGCATTAGATTTGTACAGGGCAAGAAAGGAATTTGCAGGAAATGTAGATGTTGAATACTATTTAGATAGGGTGTACCGAAAAATTAAAAAATCTAAAATGGAAAGAGCTCGTCTTATACTTTTAGCGGTGAATACTATTTATGGTTCGTAATCTTTTTTCAATAGTTGTTTAGACTACTTTTTAAAATGTACTTTTGATGCCTAAATGTGTTGTACTATGGCATCAAGTTCTAGAAGTGTTTTAGTGGTTTTGTCCTTTTTCGCGATATATTTTATATGGGGCTCTACCTATATGCTTAATAAAATTGTAGTTACTGAGTTACCGCCGTTTATGATTGCGGGTATACGTTTTGTGGTGGCAGGGTCTTTAATTTTTGTAATCGCAAAGTTCATGGGACTCTCATTACAAATTAGCCGTAAACAATTGTACAATTGTAGCTTGGCAGGTCTTTTGTTTTTAACCCTAGGGAACGGACTTGCCGTATGGTCGTTACAGTATTTAGACAGTAGTTTTGCAGCACTGGAAATTTCAGCACAACCACTTGTAGTGCTATTTTTAATGCGCATTTTACAAGGCAAAAAAATAAAGAGTGAATCTGTTATTGGTATTGTTTTAGGTATCGTAGGTATATTTTTATTAGTAAGTCAGAAGGAATTAGTACAAAAAGAGGGTGCACTGCAAGGTATTTTAATGATATTGCTTTGTATGTTATGTTGGGGATATGGTAGCCTGTTTGTTGGTAAAGCCGACTTGCCCCAAAACTCGTTTGTAAATACGGGTTATCAAATGTTTATAGGAGGAATATTGCTTGTACTGTGTAGTTTTGGATTGTCTGAAAACTGGACATCTCCTGTTGTTTGGAGTACACCAGTATTGTTATCGGTGTTAGGCTTAATTGTTTTCGGCGGTATTATAGCATTTACGGCCTTTAATTTTTTACTAAAAGTAGTATCACCCGAAAAAGTAGCAACATCTACTTACGTAAACCCAATTGTAGCGTTGTTTTTGGGTTGGTTTTTTCTAGATGAAAAGGTTACCTTAATGTCGGTTGTTGCAGCGGTTATTTTGCTAACTGGAGTATATTTTATTAATAGTAGTAAAAACGATAAAGCACCTAAACGCAGTCTTAGAAAATGGTTGCAGCGGAGGGTTTAGGTGCTTTATTATTGAATGTTTTTACTCTATTTCAAGTCTTAAAGCATCATAGGAATTGGTTTGTATGCCAATTAATCCATATGTAGTTTCCCCATTTTTAATTACAGTTCCGTTAATATTATATTCCAGCATTTCGTCTTTAAATTTTTTGTTTGCTGAACTTGCTGCAATCATATTTCCTCCAGCTATACCTGGGCCTAAAACAAGTCCAATAGGCGTTGAACTTGTTTGCTCCGTACGTCCATTAGAAGTTGAGCTGGTGTACAAATTAACAGGAGATAAAAGTAAATAAAACAAGTAGGTTGCTGGATGTTGCTTTAAGGTTTTAAAAACTTTTTCATTTTCTAAAACATAAATTTCGGTTCCGTCTTCATAAGTTAATATGGCATCTCTACCAAATGTTAAATCTTTGCCAGAGTTATTGGTAATTTTTACGGCTACCAGCTTTACACCTTTAGTTACTTCTTTTTTCTTGTATTTTTTTCGTAACAAGTCGTATTTATATTCCAGATTTACGCCGTCACTTTCATTAGTTGATACATAATTAATGGATTTTGGTTGAATCATTTTGTACCCAGATGCACAACTAGTTAATAATGCTATTGCAATAAGTAAAAAGGAAGTTTTAATAATTTTCATCTATTAGATTTTGGTTAAGGTTTTTCTTTTGTTAAACAGCAGACCTATTGATAATTCTTGCCTAAAATTCGGGGCGAAAAGTAGGTTTTTTCAATAACTGAAAGATGATAATTTAGTTAAAACGAGCATATTTTCTATATAATGCTATATAGGAGTTACAATAGCTAGATTTTGAGGAGTAATTTGAAAGATAAGTACCTGCGATGTTACTTTTTATTTTAAAAATTTTGCAACTTCCTCTCTATATTTTTCTCCAATAGGAATTTCAATAGTATTAACCTCAACATCTTTACTGGTGAAAGCTGTTATTTTATTGTGGTTGACTATGTAAGATCGATGCACGCGTACAAATCTATTATCTAGCTCTTTTTCAAAATTAGATATGCTGTACTTTACAGTATGTGTTACATCTGGCATATGAACTTTTACATAGTCTTTGAGGCTTTCGATATAAAGAATTTGGTTAAAATCTATTTTTACCTTTTTCCTGTTTTTAGTTACAAAAATATAGTCAGCGTCTTTTGACAAAGTAGCTTGAGAAGTATTAGGATTCTGGTTTACAAACTTCTCAATAGCTCTAAAAAACCGACTAAAGGTTATGGGTTTTAATAAGTAGTCAACAGCGTTAAGGTCAAATCCATCTACAGCATAATCCCTATAAGCAGTGGTGAAAATTACTTTTGGTTTATGAATAAGATTTTTAAAAAAATCGGTACCCTTTAAAACAGGCATTTCAATATCCAAAAACATAAGATCAATACTTTCGTTTTTCAATATTTTACTAGCCTCAATAGCAGAGGTACAAGAAGCTACCAATGTAAAATTATCTAATTGCCCTAAATGTGATTCAATAAGCTCTCTTGCTAAAGATTCATCATCTACAATCATGCAACGGTAGCTCATTTGTTTTTAAGTTTTAGGTCTACTAAAAATACGTCCTTTTCCTCATTGATATCCAACGTATGTGTTTTATTATAAAGTAACTCTAATTGTTTTTTAACATTTTGCAACCCTAAAGGTTGTTTAGCAGTCTTGTTAGTGTAACCTTTGGGTATAGAGTTTTTAATAGTAAACGTAATAGTGTCCTTATTAGATGTAATATTTATGTCTATAAAAGCAATCTCTAATTCTTGAGAAACACCATGTTTAAAAGCATTTTCAACCAATGTAAGCAATAGCAGTGGTGCAATATTTGCACCCTCATCCACCACAGTTTTAAAATCGATATTTACTCGCTCTCCATACCGTATTTTTTCAAGTGAAAGATAATTTTCAATTAAACTAATCTCCTTATCTAGAGGAACAAACGTACCATTACATCCATATAACATATAGTCTAAGATATCCGATAATTTTGCGATAGCTTCAGGAGTGTTATTAGACTTTTTTAATGCAAGCGTATAAATATTATTCAGTGTATTGAATAAAAAATGCGGATTAAGCTGGTGTTTTAAAGCGGTTAGTTCGGCTATTTTTTTTTGCTCATTAAGTTTGGTAAATCGCTGTTGATTTTTATAAAATCTAGCCATAAGTAATAGTGCTAAAGGCGCTAAAAACTTAATAGTCTTACTTAAAAACATTGAAATATCTAAAAACCTTTCCCAGAAAGATAAACTTGCCTTTTCTAGTTCTATAACATTGTAATGTGCTATATGACTAGGGTCGTAGTAAAAAGCTTTAAAGCAAGTATATATGGCGAACATACTCACCAATAGTATGACAAGTAAAATAGTAAATTGTATATACTTTTTTTTGGTGAAGAAAAAGGAGATTAAAAAATGCAAACATGTATAAGCAGTAATCAGCTGTAAAACAATAATGATTGCAGCCGATTCAAATTTTTGCTGGTAGGTATAATAGCCTGCAATGTTAATGGTAAAAAAGAAGTATAAAAACACACATAACCAAAATATAAAATGACTCCAAACGGGGCCTTTTAAAGTTGTTTTTTGTTGGTGTAATGTGGTACTCATAATCAACAAGTTTACAAATATTTCTAATAGGATTTATTAGTTATGGATAAACAAGGAATAAACAACACTGAAAAACGATTCTATGATGTCTAAACTTCCTTAAACGTATAAATGTACTTTCTATATGCCTTAATAGCGCAATGGTCTACTAATTAAAATAGTGGGAGATATAAAACTAATTTTATCTCAAAGTTTTAATTCTATTGTGTAGGTAATGAAAAACATATGTTTACTTATTGTAGTAATAATTATTTGTTTTTGCTCTTGTAGCAGGACTAACAATGGATACAGTATCAAAATAGAAGAAAAAGCAGGATTGAATCGCGATTTAGAATATGTTGAGGTAACACTACCTTATATGAAACTCCCTCAAAAAGGGGAGGCGTTTTATGCCTATTCAAAGGAAGAAAAACATAAGATTCCTGTTCAGATTCACTATAATAATATAAAAGATACTTTATCTAAACGCAAAGCATCACTTGTTTTTCCAATTTCTATAAAAGCCAACCAAACCAAAGAATATAGTATTAAAAAAGAGAAAAATACGCATCATATAGAAGAAACAGATTTGCATATAGCGGGTGAAAATATGAATCTAACTGTTGAAAATCGTCACTTTTTAGCCTCATTAAAGCAGTTCTCTGGGTATCAAGATTTAAAATTAGCTGCAGGTCATTTAGGGAGTCTCACACTTAAACAATTTAACAATGTAGAACTGTCTAGAAAAAATCCGAATTTAAAAATGCATTGGGCTCCGAATTTTGGTAAAGAGGACAAGACTTATCGTACCATGGCGCATTTAACTACTCCTGATACGGTATCCATTTCAACAAAAGGACCCTATTATTTTAATCTTTTTAAAAGCGGAAAAGTAGCGGGGTATGAAAAAATAACACTAAAAAGTGAATACAAGTTTTATGCAGGACTTCCATATTTTAAATCAAGTAGCGAAATGTTTTTTACTCAAATAGACACATTAAATCTTTTGCGAAATGATGAAATGACCATGGATAGTCTATTTACCCATGTTGTTTTTCCAAAATCTAAGGGCAAAGTGGTGAGCTTGCCGCTTTATAAAGAAAGTACGCTTTCATATTTAGATAAGTATCCCATACCAGATAATGCACCCTGGCTTTTCTTTTATAATGAGGATAAACTATACGGCTTTGGCTCTATACGGTTATATTATAATAACTACCATTACCCCACCTTTAATCCACATACTAAAATTACCGCAAGTATGAATTCAGGCAGATATTGGAATAGAAGACTCATAAGTGATAAAAATACAGTAGTACCAAAAGGGAGTAAATATGTAGAAGAAAACGCCTATCTCGTTTTTAAGGTAGACAAAAAAGTACTTTCTAAACATATAACATACTATTACGAACGTTTAAAAAATCCGGTAAAAGTTAGTGTTTTGACTAACTAAAAAAGACAAAAAATATGAGAAACAAATTAGTCATTTTATTACTAATAAGCATTTTGGTTGGTGCATGTAAAACTACACAACAGCCCTATTTGGTAGAAGAAAATGGAACCGTTCACGTGCCGGCATATGTTTTACCAGAATCATCATTTCTTAGTGAAGAAAGCAAAATGGTTTTAAAAAAAGAACGTGAGGAAAAAGCAAATGCGAACCAGTTAATGCAAAAAGCTTGTCCTCAACCAAAAAATTCCGATAAGGATGCCTGGGAGGCGTATAGAGAATGTACCATTCAGCATTTTTACACTACTCCGGTTTATACAAATATGTTGAAAAGGTATAAAGTAGATATCGCTGTAGATACTATTGGTGGAGTTTATACCGAAGTATTTACTCCAGCAGAAGGAATAAAAGAGACCAATAAAAACAAAGTTTTAATAAGCCTACATTCTGGAGCATTTCTATACGGTTCTCGCACTTTTAGTCATTTAGAGTCTATTCCCATAGCTGCTTTAGGTGGCATTAAAGTAATAAGTATTGATTATCGTGTAGGACCAGAGCATCAGTTTCCTGCGGCAAGTGAAGATGTTGCTACCGCTTATAAAGCACTTTTAAAAGAATACGAACCACAAAATATAGGCATATATGGTATTGCTGGCGGAGGGGCATTAGTAGCACAATCTATGGCTTGGTTTCAAAAGGAGAAAATACCGTTACCCAAAGCAGTGGGGATGGTTAGTATGGCAGCTGCGCAACCACGGCCAAAAACCGATTCTATGCATATGGTTTCTGCTACCCTAGGCTTTAACGGCGTTGCTCCTTTTACCTATTTTGAACCTTATTATGGTAGTAACCCCAATTTTAATGACCCGCTTTTAGTGCCGTTGCAGTCAGAAGAAGTATTGTCTAAATTTCCACCTTCGCTATTAATTGTTTCTACACGCGATTTTCATTTAAGCTCAGTAGTCTATACGCACAGGCAGTTGGTAAAACTTGGTGTTGAAGCCGATTTACATGTGTGGGAAGGTTTAGGGCATGTATTTATGAATAACGCAGAACTAAGCGAATCAAGAGAGGTATTTAAGGTTGTTGTTGATTTTTTTAAACAATGGTTGAGTTAATAATTAGGAGCTATTTCGGTAGCTCCTAGTTTAACTGATGTTTGATGACCTAAGCTTTTCATAGGAGGCATTGTTGTACATAGTTATTCTTGTTTCAGTTGCCGTAATACTGTCTTTCCATTTTCGTTTTTTGGATTCAATTCAATCGATTTCTCATACATTTCGATTGCTTCTGCTTTTCGATTTGATTTCATTAAAGCTTCTCCATAACTATCATATGCATTAGAACTATCTGGAAATAAAATTGTAGTTAATTTGAAAACTTCTAAAGCCTTATCTAATTCTTCATTTCCCAAAAATGAATATCCTAATGCATTCAAATCTTGTTCTGAACGATTACTCATCTTAGTTTCAATAGACAATTCCATGGCATTGTCTAATGCCTTCGGTAACAGCTCAATTTTTTGCACTTTATCCAATGTTTCTGAATACGCTTTAATAATTGCATTGATAATTAGCGAAGGATTGTCCTGAAATACAGCATGACCACTTCCTTTGGCGATAATGTTTGTAACATTATCCTTATTGTCGTCAAGTTCTTCGTGAAGTTTTCTCCATCTAGTCGAAAGTACCTCTGGTAAACCTGGTAAAGAGTTTTCAGGAAAAATATTTAGTAATGGTATACTTTCTGGGAAATGTATATTTCTCGCATATCGCATGGTTTCATTGTAATTGGCATTCAAAAAATAATCTCCTGAAGGTTTAGGTATTGTACTAATATCGACATTGTTATCTCTCATTGTCAGTAATTCATCGTTCCAAAAATTGTTAAGCGTTACATCAATTAAAACCACGGATTTTACTTTTTTAGGATGTTTATTTGCATAGAGCAAATTATATAACCCACCATAAGAGTGGGAAACCAAAATAATTTCATCATCGTACCCCAACTTTGAAAGACCCGTCTCCAGTTCTTTCGTCCCGTTTAAAATTCCAAAATCGGTATCGTTTTTTAGATTAGGGTTCAATTCACTTTTTCCAAACCCTGATCGGTCATAAGTAATCAATGTTGTACCCGTAACTTTATGGATTTTTTCCAAAATGTTGTTCCAGACAGAACCATCGTTACCTGCACCCGCTTCAAAAAGAATTGGAGTTCCCTTTCCTTTCATTATTTTGAAATGCATTTTATAGCCGCCAATGTCAACTAGCGTATCTTGACTTTGGGCATGCATTGATAATGAGGTAATTGCTAAAAGTGTTATTAAGAAATGTCTCATTCGGTCAGTAGTTAAAGTTTTTTAATTATATTCAATTTTTATATTCAAATTATTCGGATTGTAAGCTGTTATTTTTGCAGGGTATCTTTCATCTAACAATAACTTAACTCTTTTGGCTACTTTTTCGTGACTTGGATTAACTATAATAACTTCCTCCATATTTGGTGTCGACCATCCAGCTGCAAGAGTTTGATTTAATTCAGCATCAAGTGGGTCAAGTGAAATTCCGTAAAGGATTGTTATATTTCCTTTTTCCAACAATGAAATTAATGAACCGTGATTTTTTCCCATTTTCATTTCTTCGATTTCTGTTCGATAATTTTCCTGTGTAATTTCAGAAGGCAAATAAAGTTCATTAGGCGAACTTATACTTCCGTGAATATGGAAACTTTGTATGTCACTATTTGGTTTAGGATGATTTGACCTATAAAATTTGTTAATTTCTAAATCAATAACTTCGTCCCAGTTTGTAGAAACTAAAAAGGCTCTATCTGTATTTGAAGACACAAATTTATTTACAATTTCTTTAAAATTTTCATGAGGTTTTATTTCTCCAATGTTTTGAGCTTTCTTTAATTCGTCCGCTATATTTTCTTTAAGAACAGAAATGTTTGATTTCATTCCTTCAAAATTTTCGGAATATTTTCCAGAAGACGCAACTTTGGCGTAGAATTTTAATAAGTAAATATATCTCGCAAAAAGAAAATTTGCTCCATCTCCATCTGTCTCAACTTTTAAAGTCTTATTAATAGCTCTAATTACAGGACTCCACGCATTTTCAACTGCTCCAGCTCCGACAACAAATGTTATGTTTTTTCCTTTCAATTATTTTTTGATTATGTTGCTCTCAAATTACGTACAACGTCTCGGCTATGGTTAGTATGGGAATTAAAAATAGTGACCTCTCGATTAAGCACTTAGCCAAAACTTTTTATTTTGTTTTAATTTTTTCATTTTTAAAGCCAAATCAAAAGATTTGGCGGGCTTTATAAAAATACACTAAACTTTGGGTTAAGTACCAAAACCCGTATTAATTATAGCCATTGTTACCTGCTGGCTTTTTTTATTTTTTCTATCGATTCTAAAGCCAGTTCTCCAATCGTAAGTTCAGTTGATTGGCTTAGAAATCCATCTTCATCATAAATTACAGGTTTTACATTATTATCCACCATTTCTTTTAAAAAGGAAATTTCACTTTCAGTCCCAATTTCTCCTAAAGTCCAGATACAATCATAAATTATCATTGAATTTTCAGATTCAGATTTGGTCAAAATCGCAGGAATAGCTTTCTTAAAATCAAATTCAGCAAAAGTTCGAGATAGATTAGAAATCAAAGTATGATTATCCGTTTTTATATATAATTCTAATAATTTATCAGAACTTACTTTTTGCATATTTGAACGAATGGATTGTATAGCAATAATTTTCACAAATTCATCCTTATCGGATAATGAGTTTTCTAAGAGGTTAATTTTTCTTTTATCATCAAATTCATTCAGTTCGTAAAGAATCTGTCCTCTGTTTTTGGTTTTAGTATCATTAAACACATTTACTAGTGAATCAAAACTTTTGTCAATCTTTTTATTTGTTTGAGTAGAGCGATTGTCAGTTTTTTTATCAGATTTAGTATTGCAAGAAAGAAGCAATATTGTTAGTATTATGAATAATATTTTCGGCATTTTCAATATTTTTTCGGCTTGCAGGTAACAATTGTATATAGTTACTTTTCTATAAACCATAAGGATTTAATAACTAAAAATTCGCTTTACAAAGTAAGTTTTTTCACCAAAATAACAATACGTATTTCTGTAAAAATGCGCATATTTTCTATAATTTTACTCATTTTCAAACGACTACAAACGTTTACAAACGAAAGTAAGTAAGTCACAACCGAATGTTTTTGTCAAGTGGGTATAGGTTTGCAGTGTCAAACAATAGTGTCTGGCATAATACATCTGAGCAGTAATAATCAGAGATAAATAATAATAGTATGAATGCACTTAGAAACAAAGTACAGTTAATTGGAAATTTAGGTCAAGACCCAGAAGTAGTAACCCTAGATGGTGGTAAAAAATTAGCAAAATTTACTATTGCTACTAACGAAACCTATAAAAACGCACAGGGCGAAAAAGTAACAGATACGCAATGGCATAATATTGTAGCCTGGGGAAAAACTGCAGATATTGTGGAAAGTTATTTAAGCAAAGGAAACGAAGTTGCTATTGAAGGTAAACTTACCCACCGCGCTTACGAAACCAAAGAAGGCGAAAAAAGATACATCACAGAAATACGCTGTAATGAGTTGTTGATGTTAGCGAAATGATTTCGACTTCGCTCAATCTATTTCGACTTCGCTCCTCTCGACTCCGCTCGAGGAGCAGCGCAGTCGAGAGTATGCGTTAGAATAAAGGGTTTACCTTTTTAGAATCAAAATTTTAGAGGAATGGGTATTTCATAACTTTTTTTAACCAGAGAGGTTTTACCTCCTATACACAAGCTTTTACTGTGTAAGAATGCCTTTCCTAAATAAAGAGCCTATTCTTCCCAACACCCCTCCTCGAGCGGAGTCGAGAGGAGCGAAGACACAATACCCCTCCTGAGCGAAGACGAAGGAAGGGGTTTAACAAACACAAAACCATGAAAACATATTACGTATATATTTTACGATGTGCGGATGATTCATTTTACACAGGTATTACTAATAATCTGGAACGGAGAATTTTTGAACATCAAACAGGATTTTACAAAGGAAGTTACACTAGTACGCGCCGACCAATTACGCTGGAAGGTTATGTAGAGTTTCAGAATGCTTTTAAGGCAATGCGATTTGAGCGGCAAGTAAAAAAGTGGTCACGGGCAAAAAAGGTAGCATTATGTAACAATGAGTTTGCAGAGTTGAAGCAACTGGCAGAATGCAGGAATTTTACGCATTGTAGGTACAAACCCCTCCCCTCGACTCCGCTCGGGAAGGGGCAGGAGCTTCAATTCGAAAATGAGTCAATGTCTTCAACTTTGTTTGGGGAGGGGCAAGAACCACAGCTTGGGAGTGAGACAATGTCTTCAACTCCACTTGGTAAGGAGGAATAACTTCAACTTGGGAATGAATCTATTTCTTCAACTCCACTCGGGAAGAGGCAGGAACCTGAAGATGAGGCAATGTTTTCAACTCCGCTTGGGAAGAGAGAATAACTTCAACTTGGGAATGAATCTACTTCTTCAACTCCGTTCGGGAAGGGGCGGGAACAATAACTTGAAGATGAGTCTTTTTCAATGTCTTCTACTTATAGGTAATGAACAAAGTCAAAACTCTTCTCCAAGCGAAGCTTATTTGAGTAAAGGTTAGAGAATTAAAGTAACCCCTTCCCCAAGCGAAGTTTATGTGAGTAACGTTTCAGAGAATTAAAGTAATCCCTCCCCGAGTAAAGGTTGTGTGTGTTTTTTTGGACAATTATGGGGATTCCTTCCTAAGAGAAGTTTGTTTGAGTAAAGGTTAGAAAATTAAAGTAACCTCTCCCCGAGCGGAGTCGAGGGGGGTGGTTACTTTCTTTTATCAAAAACCGTCACTGGTTTTCTCCCCAGTTTAGAAAAACTTAATTTTTGAATTTCTTTTTTATCGCAAAACTCAATTCTGGGTGAAACTCTTAGTTTAGATCTAAAATGATCTTTAATATTATTCAATAGTTGGTCTGATGAGGTTTTAGAGGCTATTTTAATAAGAATTTCATCAGTGCCAATACTATTGTGGTAAATTTCAATAACATGGCTTTCTACCTCATTAAAATCGTTTAGTAAATTATCCATCGCAGGTGGATACAAGGTAGTGCCTTTATATTTAATCATTTGTTTTTTACGCCCTACAACAGGACCCAAACGCAAAGTGTTTCTTCCGCACGAACAAGCTTCGTCATGCGCAATAACAATATCACCCGTTCTAAAGCGCAAAAGAGGCATACCTTCAACGCCTAAAGTGGTAATAGTGAGTTCACCTTCTTCTCCTTTGGGAACAGGATTATTGTTTTCGTCTAAAATTTCAACAATAATAAGTTCCGGATGATGGTGTCCACCTTGTTGCGCCGAACATTCAGTAAAAGCTGTACTCATTTCGGTAGAGGCATAGGTGGAATACAATTCAATATCCCACGCATTTTTAATTTTGTTACCTAAAATGTTTAGCGAAAAATCTTGATTCCGTAGCGATTCTCCAATGCAAATAGCACCTTTTATTCCGGATTCTTCCAAATTAATGTTGTGTTCCTCGGCATATTGCACCAGTTTTAGTAAAAAGGAAGGTACCACAATTAAATATGTGGGCTTAAATTTTTTAATAGTATCCCATTGCAATTCAGGAATACCAGCGCCAACCCTAATAATACCTGCACCAAGTTTACGTGTACCTAAAAAATACGCCAAACCTGCCATAAATCTCCTGTCAATTGTAGTGGTGAGTTGTAAAATATCTTCTTTTACAACTCCAGCACATGCAAACGAAATAGCTTCGTTATAGGCAAGGCGTTCTAAATCGGCATCGGTTAAAGTAACAGTAACGGGCTCTCCTATAGTTCCTGATGTGGTTACATAGTCAATAATTTTGGTGCTTGGAACGCAAATAAAATCGTTATTATATTTTTGAAGCTCATCTTTAGTAGTCGTAGGTATTTTTACTAAATCTTCAAGAGTTTTAATATCTGATACCGCTATATTGTTATGTTTAAAAAGTTGCTGATAATAAACGGAATGTTCCTGTAAATAGGGAATAAGTTGTTTCAGTTTTTCTTCTTGAAACAATTTTATTTCTTGAGCAGATGCCTTTTCAATTTCAGGAATCATAGTTTGCGTTTTAATTTTTTGATGTACTTACTAACATTTTCTTTATCTGTAAGTGTTGTAATCTCTTTGGTATTAGCAATAGTAAAGGCTTCTAATGCCGCAGTATAATATTCGTTTTCATAAAGATATTTTCCAGAAATGTAATAGGCCTCCCAATATTCAGGATTACTTTTTTGCATTTCAGATAACAAGGTATAATCAATCTTATGTTGCTGATGTATTGCTGCTAAGACCTTTGTTCTTAATTCACGATATTTTTGATAATCTGTAAATGCTTTAGATGCTACAAAGGCATCTTTTTTAATATTTAGGTTTTTTGAAGAAAGCAGATTTTGGCTTTGTTCAACTTTAATTTGGTGCCCCTTATTTATGCCGTTGAATATTTTATTTAAATCGTACGCCACAAATTCACCCAGTTGATAGGGGTTAGATGAAACCCAAACTTGTAAATCTTCGGGTTTAAATACAATACCATGATGTGCTAAAAGCTGATTTAATGCTTTTTCGTTTCCATAACCAATAGGTTTTTCATTTAGCCCTTCTTTATTTCTTAAAATAGCAACTGCGGAAGATACATTAAGCTTTAATTCTTCTGAAAGAAGTTCTTGCATACGCTCATAGCGGTATTGTGAATGACTTTCTAAAATGTGTTCAGCATTGTTTTTATCATTTTCATACGCTTTACTTTGAAAGTGATTAGAGCAAATTAGTTGATTGGAGTTGACAACATCATAAACCCCAAAATTATTTGGAGAAACCTCAATAATTGTTGCCTTTTTATCCTTTGCACTTCCTACAAGAATAGATTCTGAAACAAACACTTGTCTTTTTTTTGCAATGACAATAGCCTCGTCTATAGTTGAAGCATATTGTAAAATTTCTCTTGTAACTAATGAAATAGGCGTTTTGGCAACTAATGGAAACTTAGACTTGCCAGCATTCATGGTTACTGTTATTCCTTGATTATTCATTCCTGAAACCACACCAATCATTCCTCCCCAGGTAACGGACATAAATGAATGTCCCTCATCGGGATTTACAAAGGCTATAATTTTTTCTTCGGCAAACTCATCGCCTGCATAAAAATCAAAATTCCTTCCAATAATTAATTTTCCGTCTTGTGTTTTATCGCCCCAGGCAGCAAATGAAGAACAGCCTACAAGTGCTAAATCTTGTAAGGCATGACCAATGTCGTGTGCACCATGCAAGTATAAAATTCTGCGATAAGGTTCCGCTACGTACTCGTATTTATTAGAAGCGAATTGAGATAATCCGTAAATTTCAGCCTTGTATTCTTCTTTTACGTTTAAGTACATTTTACGATTGTACCATGCCAAAAACTTGCGTAGCAAATACTGCTTTGTTTTAGAAGGCACCATTTCTGAAACCTTAGAAAGTAATGCGTTTTCTTGTTTATGAAATAGCTCTTGTGTAAGTACGCCTGTGGTAAGGCCTATTTCCATAGGGTTTCCTTCAACATAAAGTTCCCAAAGACCTTGTTTGTTTTTATTTAAGAAACCATTATTTGATGCAAATGTGGTGTCAGAAACTTTAACTCGTTCTGGTTTTTTTAAATCGTAACCAGACAGCTTAGGGGTGTCTTTCAATGATTTTGAAACACCACAAGAGTTTAGGAAAACAATTCCGAGTAAGCAGATTACATAATATGTGAATTGCTCCAGTTTCATTCTGCTTTGTTAGCCTCTAAAATTTTATTCAATAAATATTCTCTCCCCAATATTTCAGAGCAAGTAACAACACCGCTAATGGTAACTCCTAAAATACCGTGCATATTTAAACTTTGCCCAGTAAATAATAAATTACTGATTTTTGTTTTTGGAGAAATAATAGATTTAAGCGGATTATTAATGTCTTTTACGTAACCGTACATACCACCTTCGTTACAGGCAATATAATCTCTATAGGAAAGGGGAGTAGAGGTATAAATAGATTGAATACAGTCCTTAATATTTGGAAATTTCTTTTCGATTTCCGCTAATAATTTTTCGGTTTTCTGTTGCTTGAATTCGTCATAAGTTTGCCCTCTTTCATTTTTGTTTGCAACAGTGTTAAAAGTGCCTTCCCAAGGTTTAACATCTTCATATTTCATGTAGGTAATGGCTGTAAACTGATCCGCCCATTCATCCATATCTTTTTTTACACCCATAGAAAGCATGTAGCTTATTGGCCAACTTTCTTCGGTATACGAATGGGAATCCCAAACACTATTTGCATTCTTATAATGATAGTAGTTTTTGTTGAGGTATTTAAAAGTTTTGGGTTTTAATACTACGTGAATACTAAATGCTGCAACGGTACTTTCTATTTGTTCGATACGATTGCGAAACGATTTTCTAAAGTTGTCTTCACCCACCATTTTAAGGGTGAGTTTTGGTTCTATATTTGAAATAAACAAATCACCATTTACAACTTTTCCGTCTTTGGTGATTGCTGTTTTAATTTTTTTGTCTTCACATTGGAGTTTTACAACCTCACTATGTTTAAAGGTGTCTCCACCATATTTTTTAAACTCGCGAATAAGAAGTTTTGTTATTTGGCTTCCGCCATTAACACAACGGTATGAACTTTCTATGTATGAATTTACAGAGAGTGCATGAACGTAAAAAGGAGTTTTATCTGGTTCTCCTGCATATAACAAATTAGAGCCAGCTAGAACACCACGCAGCGTCTCGTTTTTTGTAAAAGAATGTATGGTCGCCATTGCAGGTGTGGTGAACATTTCTTGGTCGTCGTAATATGGCTTGCCAAGCTTTAAGTTGTACAATGGAAATTTGTCGCAAGTATCTCTTAAAAGTTTTCCATATGCCTTAATGCCTTTTTCTTCTTCAGGAAATTGTGTGATTAATGAGTTTTCAAAATTCTCATATCCTTGCGCATGTTTATACTCGTTTTTATCATCATCAAAAGTGATAATGTCAAAACCATCTTCGTTCATTTTTTTTAAACGAAGGTCATTGTAAATACCTAAATACTTAAAATATTTATATAAATTTTGCCCCTTAGATAGTCCTCCAATATAATGTACCCCGGTATCAAAAATGGTTTTTTCACGAACAAAAGTTTGTAAGTTTCCTCCATATTGATTGTTTTTTTCCAAGAGACAAACACTACGACCTTCTTTGGCTAAAATGATTGCTGATACCAAACCGCCCATTCCGCTTCCTATAATTACTACATCGTAATGTTTCTTCATGTATTTGGTACTTTTTTTAACATACTAAAAGTATCGTTTTCAGAAGTTACATTAAAACCTAAGGCTTTTAAGTTTTGAACATTTACTTGTTTACCACTTTTCAGTAAAACAATATTTTTTACATTGTTTAGTAACTCTTCAGGGATTTTACTTTTTAGGTTATAAATTAATGTACCTTCAGCGCTTGTAATATTTTCAAGGGAATTAACTGGGGTAATTTTACCGTAGTTATGGGTAATGTAACTATTTGCGAAAACAATTTGTTCTTCAGGGTTTTCTATGTAAGTATTTATTCTGCGGTCTACACTGTCAAGAGTTAGTAGAAAATCTAACTGGCCTGCATCTTCTGAAAGGTGTAAAATAGATTCTTTTTTTCCAATGAGTTTGGTGAGTTCGTGATATGGAGATTTATGCTTGCGTAAATCTTCTTGAACAGCTTTATATATGGTATCACCTTTATATCTAAAGTCGTCTAAAATCATATCAAAAAAATAGGTTTCGTGCTCTATTTCGTTTCTGATTTCTGCAAATTTTGTTTTGAAAAAGACACTTATTTTTTTGGTTCGCTCTCGGGCATCGTTTCCAAAATTTTGGTCACTTGCCAGAATACGATCCATTATTTTTACAGTTATGCTTCCGTTTCTGATAGTAAAATCGCCTTTGGGTTGCACTTCAGAATTACCGTGGATAAGAATAGGGAGAATATCTAAATTTAATTGTTCCGCCAGAAAAAAGGCTCCTTTATGAAAGCGTTTTATTTTGTTTGATGTGGAGCGTGTTCCTTCAGGAAAAACCATAATAGAATACCCTTGTGCTACTTTCTTTTTCAAATGAGCTACACCATCTTCAATACCAGCATCTACAGGATAGAATTCCGCCAATTGTGCTGCCATTTTAAAAACGGGAGAATTATAAACCCATGAGTTTACCAGAAAAATTATTTTTGGATACAACATTCCCATGGTTAATGAGTCTAAGCCCGAAGTATGATTGGCAATAATTACAGCAGGTTTTTCAAATGTTTCTTTTGGCTCGTTAATAATGCTCTTTTTAACAAAAGGGTTACTGTAAATAACCGATTTTAAAAACTTTGAACATGCCTTATGATACCAGGCCATTTTTGTTTTTTTACTTATAGGTACTATTTTAATTAAAATGGTACTTATTAAAGCAAACAAAATACAACCTAAGGCGTAATACGTGGAAGAAAGTACAGAGTGTACTAGTAATCGTAGCGAAATAGGTCTTTTAGTTTTACTGCCAATAAAGAGTTTAAATAAAAGCGGTTGAATGGTAAAAGCAATTAAAACAGCACATAGAATACCTATTAGCGACACCAGAGATATGGTATACAATGCTGGATGTTTTGCAAAAATTAAAACACCAACTCCTAGTATTGTTGTTATTACCGATAGTATAATTGAAGTTTTATGTGTGGGCAGTGTTTTTTCTCCTGTTCGGTATTCGTTAAGTAAACCGTTGGTGACAAAAATGCTGTAATCTACCCCTAAACCAAAAATAAAAGTAGAAATTATAATGTTGAAAATATTGAATTCTATTTTAAAGAGCCCCATAATTCCAACAGTTAATAACCAGGTTAGAAATATGGGAATACTGGTTACTAATGTTAAAGACAAACTTCGGTAGAATACCAGTAAAAGTATTAAAACGGCTATGACGGAGTAATTAATGAGCGAATTAAAGTCGTTTTTAAGATTGCCTAAAAAAGTTTCATTCATTGCCTGACGATCTATTAAAACCGTATTATTCTTGTTTTTAAAAGAATTTTCTACCAACTTCACATGTGCAGAGTCTACTTTTATGAGTGAGGTTACTGTGGTAAAGTCGTTTTTGCTAACAATGTAATCTTCAATGGTAAACGATTGTAATGCTTTATAATCCTTTAGAGACAGTGGTTTAAAATTGGTGTCAAGAAGCTGATAAAATTTTGAAAACGTTTTAGGCTTAAAACCTAATTCGCTACCATTTTGTATGAGCTGATTTTTGGTCTGTGTTATTTTTTCGGAACTCCAAAAGGTTTTCCAAGCATTAATTTTTTGATTTTGCGCTTTTTGAGATGAGACTAACGAGCCAATAGAACTAAAACTTTTTACATTACCATTAGCCTCCAATTGTTGAAGTTTTTGATAATGTTGGTCGTTATTTTGAAGTGCATCTTCTAGTTGGTTGTCATAAGTAGCTAAATAAACCGACTTAGACTCAATATTGGTAAGCGCATCTAAACGTTCTCGAGCATCTTTAAAATGTTGAGGCTCGTAATTCATTTTAGCAAGGTCTTTATTAAAAATCACCTTGTTGTAGGTAAAAAGACTAATGATAATTGTTACTGCTATTACTGCAATTCCCCATTTATTTTTATGAAAATTGTAAGCAGCAAAGCGGTCAATTATAGTGTTTTTAGCTGTTTTCTTTTGAGTTTTTTGAACATATACTTGAGGAATAAATAATAAAGCAAAGACTGAAGAACCAAGCACACTAATAGCGGCAAATATTCCTAAATCTTGTAAGGCTTGAGAATCTAAAAATAATAAGCATAAAAAAGCCGAAGCAGTGGTTATACTACTCATTAAAATAGAAGGCGCAACATGAGTGTATAAACTTTTTATAGACTTGAGTCCACGAATATGGGTTAAAATGTGAAGTGCGTAATCTAGGGTTACTCCAAGTAATACAGAACCAATTCCAAGAGAAATCGCCGAAATTTTTCCTCGGAATAAATATAAAAATGCCACTGATAAAAGTGCTCCAAAAACAGTTGGCGTAAATAATATTATAGGAATTGTTATGCGCTTATAAAAGAATATTAAAATGATTAACAGAAGCGTTAATGCAATACCTACGGTAAATTGTATATCATGCTTTATTTGTTTGGCATTTGCAACGGCAATAAGAGCTGCACCAAAGTATTCGCTTTTTACTTTTCCATCATATGCTGTATTTAAAGTATTCTGAACAGTGTATAACGAATCTGCAAAAGCAGCATTTTCTGCGGTTTCATTAGAGCTTAATTGAGGTGTAATAAAAAGTAGAATGTTTTGTTTATTCTTGCTCAATAAAAAACCATCTTTTAAAACAAAATCATCACCAAAACCGAGTTGTTGTAGTTTTTTAAGCGCAATAAAAGACAGCCCTAAAGGGTCTTTTAAAATGGTTTTGCGTGCAATTATTCCCGAAGGAGATATCAGCGTTCTATAATTTTGTTCTGTAATTTTTTTTAGACTGTCGTTTTGCAGTTTTTGCGCTATGGTGGCGTAGTCTTCTTTATTAAGAAATAAAGGGAGGTTGTTGTAAACAAAATCCATGGTGCCAGAAATATCATTATCTGATACTTTTCCTTGAATGTTTTTAATATAAGTACCTTTGTATTGTTGTATGCTATCTAAAAATTGATTTGCATACATTAAAAGCTCCTTTTCTGAGCTTGCCGTTTTACTCTGAATATTGACAATAATTTTGTCTGTAAAGTTTACGGTTTTTAATACCTTTTGGTATTCTTTGTTTTTATCATTTACAGGGATAAGCTTACTAATGTCTTCTTCAAAACCAATTTTAGAAACCAAAAAGGAGAGACCGCCAAGAAATAAAAGCAATAGCAATAAGCTAATTACTTTGTTTTTTGAAACACAGTTATATATTTTATATAAAAAATTACCCATTAATGGTATTCTTTTTTTTCGATTTTAAAAACGACATTAGAATATACGATAAAAAGCCAACTGTAATTGCTGTGATGAACGCAACCACAAAGCTTCCGATAACATATGATTTTAAGTGCATAAAAGAACCAAAATTTGTACCTATCTCACTTAATGATAGATTATGATCTCCACCAGTTATCCAATTGCCTATGAATAGTCCAAAATACACAATAAAGGGTATAAAAGGCGGAAAGCTTACATTGGAAAAGGCAAAAGCAATTACTTTATTTAACTTAAAAATTACTGATAATGAAATTACCAAAGCGGTATGAAAACCCCATAACGGTGAAAGTCCAATGAATAACCCTAATGCTATGGAAAGACTTTTTTTCTTGGGAGAATCTTGACTTTGTAAAACGTCCTCTTTTAAAAAACGTTTAAACCCTTTTTTTTTGAACCTTCTAAAAAAATCACGTGGTTTAATATAGATGAGTGCTATAAAAACAAGACAAGTGTTTAAAACACTAATCCTTAGGAAATCTTTGATGGGTCTAAAGTGAGAAACTCTATCCTCTTGGTCATAATACACTTGAATAGGAATGTTTTTAACCTCAATTCCTTTCCATGACGCACGAACTATTATTTCTATTTCAAACTCAAATTTTGTACTATAAAATGTAGTTTTTTCCAGCGCCTTAATAGGGTAAGAACGATAACCCGATTGTGTGTCGCTTAATTTATACCCCGTTTCTGCCCAATACCAGAAATTAGAGAATTTATTACCAAAGCTACTTTGTTTAGGAATACCTTCCTGGTCCATTTTTCGAGAACCAATAAGAAGCAGTTTTTTATCCTCCGATTTTTCTAATTCAGCTATAAAAATTGGTAAATCTTCAGGGTAGTGTTGTCCGTCAGAATCTATAGTAATGGCATGTTCATAGCCTAAACGCAGTGCTTCTTTAAACCCCGTTTTAAGGGCATTGCCTTTTCCTCGGTTTTTTGGAAGTGTAATTAATGATAGGTGGCTATACGCTTTTAAAATAGTAGCGGTATTATCAGTAGAGCCATCGTTAACTACAATAATATTAGGGGTGTATTGTAAAACGCCTTCTATTACATTTTGAAGCGTTTTGCTGTTATTGTATGTAGGGATTATTATGCAACATTTAAGCTGCGAAAAAGAATCTGCAATTTTTTGGTTGGTGGTATGCAAAAGTGGCGCTGTTCTTTAGCTTTCTATTTGTCACAAATATACACATTGGATATGCCTAAAACAATTGCTTTTCAGAAGTAGTAAAAATTTTGGACTGTAAAATATAACCCTTTACAAATTTTCGCACCGCAGTGGATTTTATATTTTTAAAATTATCTAATAAAAATTGCTTGTCCTTTTGTACCGCAGTTTTATATTTTAAGAATTTTGGCGAATTTTCTTGAACACCTAATCTAATACACCTTATTTCGATATTGTTTGGAGCTTTTTCAACAGCATATTCTAGCAATGAAACCCCATTTTTAAAAAAAGTTTTCTTTTGTTTTACACCTTTTGCATGTTTTGCTTTTATCGTAGAAACAGCTCCCTTGTATGCAATTAATATTGCCTTGTCCTTTTTTGTGATTTTAGAGAGCTGGTCATGTAGTTTGTTTGCTACATCGGCATCATTGTTTGCCAGTGTATAGTTTTCTCTTATATCAGCTAAATTGGCAGTAATTACAAAGGTTATAAAACATGCTATGAGTCCAAAAGCTTTCATTTTAATCTATGATTTTGAATGTAGTACTCAATTTTAATGCCATAGTATCATCAAAAGAGGTGGTGTTTTTAATTTTAATCTCGTTATTTTCTGCCTCTTTAATAGTTATGGATAGTTTAAGAGTATCGTTTTTTTCGGGATTAATAATTGCCATGAATTTTATGTTTGAAGCCACAGCTAAAAACAAATTTTTGTCAGTTGCTTTTTCTGTGAGTTCCTTAATAATTTGAACCATACAAACTCCTGGCATTACTGGGTTTCCTGGAAAATGACCTTTAAAAACATCGTGATTTTTGTTTATTTGAATCACCGCTTCTACACCCGCGTCATCCTTTTTAAAATCTTCTATGGTATATAAACCTTCAATTAGCATATATGTGTTTTGTTTTAGTACTGAAAAGTGTACGAAATTCCTATTTGAAAAACGCTATTAAAGCTAGAGTTTTCATCGCTACCGTTATAATAATCATAATCGTTAAACAAATCTACATCAATTAAACCATGTTTATAACGCGCTTCTATTCCTAATCCAAAATCAAATTCATAACCAATACCACCAAATAATGAAATATCTATAGGAGTAACCTCAGTATCGTTATCTCCATTAACGATATTTATAAAATTGTTTTCAATGTCAAAATCTAAACTTGGACCAAGTAAAACATGTAAGCCCATTTTTGGGCTAAAAAAGAATTTATTTGCCAACGCAACGGACAGGTAACTAATTTTTAAATCTGGCTGATTGGATAATGTAGAATTACCACCTTGTTGCGAATACACCAATTCAGGTTGCAGCGCATAAAAAGGAGCAAACCTAAAGTTAGCATAAAAAGCGGCATTTAATCCAATGCGCTCATCAAGGTTAGATTCTGTGATGGTTGCCGAATTGAAACCTAAACGCATTCCGGGCCGTATTTTAGTTTGTGCGATAATGGTATTTGTAAATACCATTACCAAAATTAATAGTACTATTTTTTTCATCTTATAAAGCTTTTAATTTGATGTTAAATTTTATGTTTTTATGGGTTATTAAGATGTTTTTTGAAGTATGCTTACTGGTTCCGGAAAAATCATAAACAACCTTTTCTTTACCACCAGATTCTCTAACAATTTTAAGTAATTGTTGGTTTTTAAAAAAGTAATAATGGTTTTCGTTCCACAGTTGTGATTTTTTAATATGCAAGTCTTGTATAGTAAACGTATGTTCGCTCAGAGCATATTCTTTTATCAACGTGTAAAAATCTTTTTGAAAAGTATTCAAAATAATTTTCTTGTCAATTTCTGGGATAATATGGTTTATGGTAAAATCGTCTCCAATAAAAGAGAAATCAAAAATTTTGTTTCCCATTTCGGTGGTATAAACAACTCTATGGTTGTGGTCTGCAATTTTTTTAACAATAATTATTCCAGAGAATTTTTTCTTGTAAAAAGTTAGGTTAGCCTTGTACACATAGTCTTTGTTGGAATATGCGAAATAAGGATTTCTAATTTGAATTTCGTTTTCAGATTTAGAAACAAAACCATTTTTCTTAGAATACGAAGCGCAAGATGTTAACGCAAAACAAAAAAGACTAATGAGCAAAAACCGCATCTGGAATATTTTTGTTTACGATACGATTAGAAAAAATAATTCTGGTATAGTCGTCTGTAGGTTCAACCATTTTAACCTCTAAAACATCACCTTTAGAGTTAAAGATAATTTCAAAGCGTTTCATAAATTCTGAAAATTGCTTATCGGTAGGCATAAAATGTACTTCGCTATTTGCGTCTTTTTTATAGTAGCTAATATCAAAAATATCGTCGGCAAACATATCACCTTTGATACTTGAAGTAATTAAAGTGTTTAGTTGTTTAAAAACCTTACTAGAACCAATATCTACATTACTCTTTTCTCCTTCATTATTAATAAAAAGAGTTTCTTCTTTAAACAAGACAGTATATTTAAAAGGGGCTGTATATTCCCATTTAACTGTATTGGGCGATTTAAAAGCAAGTTTTCCCTTGGAGGTAATATCGTTATCTAAAAAATCTAAGTGTTTATATTGAATAAAGTCACTACTAATGGTTTTAGTAATATCCGCTTGCTTTTTTACCAAAGCCCTAAGTGCGCTAGCCTCTTGACTACTCATTTTTGTTTGAGCGTTTAGACAAGTTGTTGTAATTAGTAAAAAGAGAAATAAATTACGCATAGGCTTTAATCTTTAGTAATTGGTCAACGGTAACCGACTTTAGATTTTTCTCTTGCAAAAATAACAATAACTGTTCCAAAACAATTAAAGTCTTTTCACTGGTATCATGAAGTAATATAATATCTCCCTTTTTAAGGTTTTGAGTAATTCTTTTTAATACAGTTTCTGCACTTTTATTTGTGGTATCTAAAGACCTTACATTCCATCCAATTGATTTTAGATTTAACACTTGAATCGCCTTAGCAATATTTGGATTTGTAACTCCAAAAGCCGGTCTGTATAACTGCGTTTTCTTGTGTGTAAGCTTTTCTAAAAGAGTATTAGTTTTTGACAATTCATTAATCACTTTTTTGGTGCTAAAAAAACCAAAATAATGTGAGTGAGAATAGGTGTGATTACCAATGGTGTGGCCGTTTTGTAGTATAGATTTTACAATTTCAGGATGTTTTTCAGCATGTTTGCCTATGCAAAAAAAAGTTGCTTTTGCATTGTGCTTATCTAAAAGCTTAAGGATTTTTCCTGTGTATTTTGTATTTGGACCGTCGTCAAAAGTTATTGAGATATGATTTTCTTTTATTTTTGAATTAGAACATAGTGAATTTAAAAAGTAGTTCCATTGAATATTAGCAGAGCCTAATGCAGTTATAAGTAACCAAAGGAAAGAAGAAAGAAAAATTACCCAGAAAGAGAGGTTATAGTTAATAACTCCAAATACAGCTATAACAACTATAAAAGCAAAAAAAAGATTTACCCAACCAAATTTTAGCATTTGCGAAGTAAAGAAAAGCTATGGTTTTCTCCTCTATACTGATTATATATAAGTACAGTTTTTATTGTTGAAATATCTTTCTGATTTAATTTAACAATTTCAGGGATTTCTTGTCTTTTTAATAGGTTCGATGCTAACCAAAAACCGAATCCTGAAACAGTGTTATGTTCTCCAGATAAATGTTTGTAATATACCTGTTGTGTATTCTTGAAAATTCCTGATGATAGCACATCATAATAATTGTCAAAATCAATATCACCATTGTTCCCTAGAATTACAACATCAACTTCTGATAATTCTAAATTGTTTTCTTTTAAAAAGTCAAGAGCAGTTTTTTCAAGTGCTTTCTTAGGTAGAGTGTTAAAAGTTTGGGTGTCGGCAATTTCAGCATAAGAGGTGTTTTGTTTTTTGTTGGAAAGCACAAAAAAACTAGCTCCTTCACTAAAAACGGCACCAACAGTGTTAGACTTTAACAGCTCTGAAGACTTTACGTTTTCAGATTTTATGTGATTTATTAGGCTATGAACTTTTATGGTATGTTCACCAGACTCGTCAACACCACCGACTAAAATATTTTCTTCTTCGTTGTTTTCTAGTTGTAATTTTGCATCAATAACCGCGGATTCAAATGAAGTACTACAATGTACATAGGTAAAATTGTATCCTTTGCATTGTATGGCTAGTGCAATTTGTCCTCCGACAGTATTATGGGTAGATTGTACAAAGGATGTAGGGGTTAAATACTCTTCGTTGTTATCTATTAGTTTGCTAAGAAATTTTTCAGAGTCTACAACACACCCCATACCAGTGCCTGTAATAATAGCATCAACATTTTCTAATCCGGCTTCTTGCAAAGCAAGTTTAGAAGCGACAACTCCCATTTTAATTCCTTTCGCCATTCTTCTAGCAGCAGCAGGAGGAATAAATTCTTTATAATTTGGACTTACAACTGAAATAACATTACTATCATGAGCGATAACTTCATCTAAAAAGGTTGAATTGTCAAAAGTTTTTTGAGCCGAAATGCAAGCAACACTATTTATATATACTTTACTCATAAGGTTAAGCTTTTTTAGAAAAAATTAGTGTTGAACAATTGCCTCCAAAACCCAATGAATTAGAGAGTACAGTTGTTAATTCTTTTTCTTTGGCCTTAGTTTGCGGAGTTATGGTAAACTCCTCCATTTGAGTTTTAAAATTAAGATTTGGGTAAATATGGTTGTTTTGTAATGCTAAAATAGAATAAACGGCTTCAATACCTCCGGCTGCGGCTAAAGTGTGTCCAGTGTATGCTTTTGTAGAACTAAAATCTGGCACATTTTCACCAAAAACGTTTATTATAGCACGGCCTTCAGACAAATCGTTGTTACGTGTTGCAGTACCATGCGCATTTATGTAGTCAATATCGTTTGGAGATATGTCCGCTATTTTTAATGCCTTTTGCATAGCTAATGTTGCTCCTTCGCCATTTTCTGATGATGCGGTTTGATGAAAGGCATCGTTGGCATTACCATACCCTTTTAAGTATGCCAGAACTTTTTTGTTTTGCGCTTTAACAACTTCATCTGATTCTAAAACTAAAAAAGCTGCTGCTTCACCTAGATTTAATCCCTTGCGATGCTCATCAAAAGGAGTACTGTACGTATCCGATAAAATCATTAAGGTTTTAAAACCATTAATAGTAAATTTAGAAAGACAATCAGCACCTCCTACGACTACCCGGTCCAATTTACCTGATTTTATTAATCTTGCACCAAACATAATGGCGTTTGCGGCTGAAGAACAAGCAGTGCTAATAGTAGTTATAAAACTTTCTTGTATGCCTAATTGCTCTGCAATTTTTTTTGTAGAATCACCAATGTGATGACTATCAATATATTTTTGACATTCTGAATCTTCAAAGTATTTGTAATAGTACTGCTCCGTCATATCCATACCACCAACACTAGTGGACGAAATTAAACCAGTACGATACTCATTGATATCATCAATAGCAGCATTTTTAACAGCTTCTTTGGCGGCAATTGCCCCTAAAAGAGCTGTTCTTGGGTAATTATTTTCAGGAGTAAGACCTAGGGTTTTTTCCAAATTCTCATTAGATAAATTAATTTCACCCACCATAATTGCATCGTGGTGAACAGTATCTATTCTAGAAATTCTGGAAATTCCTTTTTTTTCTTCAACAAGTGATATGTAGTTTTCTGCAACATTGTTACCAATAGCAGATATTACACCCATTCCTGTTATGGCTACGCCTTTACTCATTACTACTAGTGCCTTTTACTTTAAAGGAAGTTTATGATTGAAAAGTAATTACTTTTTACTTAGAGCTATTTTCGGAAATGTATGAAGCCATAGTCTCTACGGACTCAAATATTTTTTTGCCTTCTTTTGGATCAGATAACTTAATACCGTAATCTTTATCTAGCATCACAATCAACTCTAAGGCATCTATAGAATCTAAACCTAGACCTTCACCAAATAGAGGGTCGTTATCGGCAATTTCATCAACGGTAACGTCTTCCAAATTTAATTGCTCTATAATTTTGTTTTTTAACTCTTCTTTTAACGCGTCCATACTGATTAATATATACTGTTTATTTTTTTAATTGTGTGTGGAATCTGTCCTTCTTCTTTAGTCACTAAATATAAGAAAGCATTATATTCTCCTTCATCTAAATTTACCCAGCCGCATAAAACCTTTTCGGCTTTTTTTTCTTCTAACAAGCCAGTACTATATGCGTGCAAATAGCTAGGGTTAAAGTTGTCAAAGATAAAGAAACTATTTTCAGAATACAGTTTATGCTTAATACTAATTTCTCCAATACATATATTCGGCAATGTATAAACAAAAACTGCAGGGCTGGGGAAAAAGTTATTATCGTCCTCGATAGATTTCTGATACTTTCTGTCAGTATCTAAACTAGAGGCGTTGTTAGATAAAACAATAGCTATATTTTCTTCTTTTTCTGCGATAACATTTTCATGCTTTAGTAGTACATCAGCTGCGAGAAAAGCTAATTTGCTTAGGCTATCCATTTTAAAAAACTTAGCATATTTTGTATCTAAATTTTTATACGCAGACTTTATAAAATCGGTAAACGGTTCTGTATTTTGTCCTTCATAAAGTACTTTTCCATTTAACGAAATGGAATTATCCTTTATCTGACAATAGCTTTTTATGAAAGTTTTAGAGTTCAATTATCCTTCTTTTTACAAACGAATATGGTGTGGTATTCTCCTATGCTAATATCTTCTTTAATATATAAACCTGCCTTTTCTACTAGTTTAATCATAACGTCTGCTCTATACATTTTACTGTTACCATTAGCCAGTACCGTAAAGTATAGCGATGTTGCTTCTAAAATAAATTTAGCATTGTCAAACCTTTGTCTATCTGTGTAGGTTTCCATAATTAGTAGTTCAGAGCTTTCGCTCATGCCTTCAGCGCATGTAGATAATATTTTTACAATTTCATCTTCAGAAAAACAATCTAAAAATTGACTCATCCAAATGGTGTCTGCGCCTTTTTTTATTTTAGGATTTTCAGAAAGCCAATCAATTTCTTGACCAGAAATTCTATGGTCTAAGTTGTTTTTCTTAGCATTATCAAGTGCAACGTTTAGCTGCCCAGGTAGATCATAAATTTTTACTTGAACATCTTTACTGTGCTCACAGCAAAGTATAGCACATTTTCCTGTATTGCCTCCAATATCAAAAATTTGCTTTGGATTGCTTCTAAAAATTACTTGTAAGGCTTCATCAAATGCTCCATCGGAATAATGATGGTCAAAATCAAACCACGATTTTCTGACTTCTTCTGGAAGCTGAGAAAGACCTTCGTATATCGTATTCCAATTACCTAATTCTTTTAAACCAGAAGGTTTTCCTGTTTTAATGGAATCTTTTAGATGGTAAAGCCCTTTAAAACAAACATCGTTGGTAAAATTCATGTTAACACGAGCAGTTTCGTTATATGCTAGAAAATAGCCAACCTTGGTTAGTTCATATTTACTTTCATCGTTTACATAAACAATATTTGAGCTCTCTGCCATTTCTAATAAAACACCTAAACCATATTCACTAATGGACAGGTCATTTGCTATTTCTTTAATATTTGCACCTCCAACACTATTTTTTTCAAAGATGTAATCTAAAACGCCTAATTGATTTAGAGAAATAGTGGTTTGGAAAATAAACGGGGCAAAGGCAATTTTTTGGGCTTCCTCTAATGCATCAATTGCTTTTATGTGTTTTTGCGGCATCTAATTAATTTTGTTTGATTAGTGTTCTGCTTTTCTAAAAATTGCTGCAGTATTACAGCCACCAAAACCAGAGGATGTTTTTAGAAATATATTTAGTTTCTTTTTAGTTGTTTGTTTAATAATATTTATGGGTTGGCTAACTCCCATTTCATGAAACCCTAAAGATTTAAAAAGGGTATTTTGTTGTAATGAGTGCATTCCAATAATGGTCTCTAATAAGCCCGAAGCCCCTAAGGTATGTCCAAAATAACCCTTCAAACTGTTTAAGGGGATGGTTTGCATATTTAACCTATTAAAAGCAATGGCTTCCATTTCGTCATTAAAAATTGTTGCTGTGCCATGCGCTGATATATAGTCAATATCGTTTTCACTTAAATTAGCTTCTTTTAAAGCGGATTGAACGCTTCTTACTAATCCTTCTCCAGTTCTTGACGGTCCAGAAATGTGGTTGGCGTCATTAGCGGTTCCGTCACTTAAAATTTCAACGGCTTCCTTGGTTAGGTTAGCCTTTTGTTTTGTGACTAAAATACTTGCAGCTACTTCACCAATATTAATGCCTGTTCGGTCTTTACAGTAGGGTTTGCATGGTCCTGAACTTAAGGCTTGAAAAGAATTAAATCCGGAAAGAATAAATTTGGTAACTAAATCCCCGCTAACTATAAAAACATCGTCAAAAACCTTTTGTTTTATAAAACGTTTAGCCACCGATGTTGCTAAAACACCAGACACACAGGCGTTTGATAATACGATTGGTTCTGAAATAAATCCGAAAAAATCTTTAATAGAGTTTCCTAATTCGGTTAAATAAGCTCTGTTTTTATTGAAATTAGAATTTAATTCCAAAGCATCAATATTACCTTTAGTGGTAGAGATTATTAAGCCAGTTTTTTCCGAAATTTTAAGATTACTATTTGTAATTATACTGCTTAATGAGAGTATCATCATTTGTTCTAGAACAGTATAGTCTTTTTTGGGATTTAGTTTGTTGAATTCATTTAGAAGCACTTTTTTATCCATCATAGATGAAAAAAAAGGTTCTGACATTATACTTTTATCATTGAATTGTTTAACACTGGAAATTTCTTTACCAATATTTTCTATTGCACTTTTGGTGCTAAAACCATAGGCAGAGACAATGTTATTATGTGAAAGATAAATTTTACTCATCTAGTAAACCTACTTTTCTTTTCCAATCCATAAAAAAATCCGGAGTAGTTAATGAAAGTTCTCCACCTAACTCAACAAATACCTGAACAGTTTCACCTAAACAAACTACTTCTCCATTAGGATTAAAAATTTCGTATTTAAAAATCATTTTTGCTGCTGGAGAATCTACATATGTAGTTTTTACGGTAGCAACATCACCATAACGAAGAGGAAGCTTGTGTTCGCTACTTGATTTTACAATTGGCGTTGAAAAATTATGATCTTTTTGATCTAAATAAGAAATACCATGATGTCTTCCAAACGCTTCTCTACCATCCTCGAAATACTGAATGTAATTTCCATGCCATACAATTCCTAGTGGGTCAGTTTCTACAAAGCGAACTCGAATTTCGCTAGTATAACTTATTTCTTTTGAAGGTTTAGGCGGCATTTTTTTTCTCATTATATAAAATAGAGATTATGGTTGTTACAATAAAAAATATAAGCAAAAGTGTAATTTCTGGAACGATTTCTTTAAAACTTACATTTCGTAAAAATACATCATAGAAAGCATTAAGTCCCCAGTTCATTGGAGATATGTTAGAAAGAGCTTGCATAAATTTTGGCATGACAAAAACAGGAACCCATACACCGCCAATTGCGGCTAAAATTACCACTAGTGTTGCTCCAAAGGGAGCGGATTGTTCGTGTGTTTTAAAAATAGTACCCAATAACAAACCTAAACCTATTGCTGCAAGTCCAGAAAAAAGAGCAACGGTTAGTAGCATAAGTAATTTCCCCGAGATATCGATTTCTGGCAAGGAAATAAGTGGAAACACATATAACCCTATTAAAAGCATTAAAACAAATTGTGTTAAACAAACAGCTAAGTAAACCAAAGTTTTTCCGCCGAGTACAGTTGCATAAGAAACAGGATTGGTCCTGAGGCGTACAAATGTCCCTTGCGATTTTTCTTTTACAATGTTTATGGAAAGTGGAAGTATTATAAAGAATATGGCAAACAAGGCCCATGCAGGAACGTTGTGTTGACTTGCGTTTGGAATATAGTCTTCATTACCGTCTGGAGTGATTTCTTTAAAGGATATAAAACTCTCGGTTTCAAAAATAGGCTCAGAATTGGGTGTATCACTCAGTTGCGATTCAAAAGCTTTATATATGCTTTGAATTTCTATTCCAGAAATAATTTTATCTATTCCGTTTTTAATTGCATTTTTAAATGATTGCTGTGTTGCAGGGTCAAAATACAATACAACTTCTTTTTTTTGAATTTTAGTTTTAGGGGAAACTACATTTTCTTCCTCGAGTCCAAATTTTGCCAGAATACCATCAACATTCTCATTTACTTTGATGTTCAAATCTTTTGATAGATTTGAAGGGATTACTATAGCAAGTTGGTATTCTCCTTTGAAAACTAGATTTTTTGCTTCCTCAGAAGATGATTTTTTAATAATTTCAAAAGTATTCGCTCTTGAAAGTCCTTTGTTAATACTTTTAGAAACTGTTCCTAGATCATTGTCGACTAAAAGGATGGGAATTTTAGTTTCTTTCAGTGTTTTAAATGTACTGTTTTGAATAAGGGTAATTGTGATTAGAAGAATCAATGGCATTACAAAAAGGATAGCCAAGCCTCCAACATCTCTACGAAGCAGTAAAAATTCTTTATATGTAGAAGCCCATAATTTATGCATAATCTCTTAAGGCTTTGCCAGTTATGGTTATAAAAACGTCTTCTAGATTATTAGCATCTTCTTGCTTCGAAATAAGTTCGGCAGGCTTTCCTTTACAAATGAGTTTGCCGTGGTCAATAATACCTACTCTTGTACATAAATGCTCTGCTTCATTTAAATGATGAGAGGTGTAAATAATAGTTGTGCCATTAGCATTTAACCCTTTTAAATGTTCAATAATTACATTTTTGGATTGCACATCAACGCCAACAGTTGGTTCGTCTAAAAAAAGTACTTTAGGTTCGTGCAGGATACTGGCTATGAGATTAACTCTTCTTTTCATTCCTCCAGAAAAAAAACCAACCTTTTTCGAAGCAAAATTATCTAGACCTAAAGTCTCTAAATGTTGATGAATTCGGGTTTTAAGTGTTTTGCCATTTATACCGTACATACTACCTAAGTATGAAAGATTTTCATATGCAGTTAGGGTAGGGTATAGCGCATATTCCTGAGGGACTATGCCAATAATTTGTTTTAGTTTGTTTTTATTTTCTTTATAAGTAAGTCCATTAATAGAGAATGAACCCGATGTAGGCTTAACTAAAGAGCTAAGCATGGATATTAATGTAGTTTTACCAGCTCCGTTAGGGCCTAGTAGGCCAAAAATTTCTTGCTGTTCAATGGCCAAATCTAAATTTTGCAACGCGTAGGTATCCGCATCTTTATATTTTTTAGATAGTTGGTTTATTAGAATCATATTATTATCTGAGAAGATAAATACTAAATGGCTTTCTTTAGTTTTTTAAAGAAAATTTCTTCTAGTTGCGCAATCTCTTCAAGTTGCGAGGCAATTTTATTATAAGCATCTTCTTGAGCGCTTCTGTTTTTGTATATGCGAGATGCATCTACAGCAAAATCTCTCCATAAATCACCAATTTTAGTGATTTCAACTGATAATTCAGTTAGTTTTGGGTTGTCCAGTATTTTACTTGCTTCTTGCAAAAATGCCCCGTAAATGTATCTAAAACCACCACCACCTGTGCCGATTTCCTCTTGCATACGAACAATCTGTCCTAAGTAGTGATTTGCTGTTTTTATTCCTTTTTTAGCAGGCCATTTACGAATTAATTTTGCAATTTTCTTAATTGCTCTTACGCCAACAATAGGTACAGGAGCAGTCATGTCCTTGCAAGTGTGTTTAATGCCTTTAATTATAGCTTTTTCTAAATCTAATTTTTCGGGAAAAGAAATAGGGTAATACATATGACCTTTGGGAGCAAAGGCGCCTTTAGCAAATCGAACCTTTTCTAGCTCTTTTTCAGAAAGAGAGGTTACATCCTCCATAACTGGATCGCTAATTAGATAGCGGTCTTCTTTTTTTCCATAAACAACCATATTGTGCGCGTTAAAATGGAAGCGATATTCGTCTGGAAAGTATAATAAATTATAAACACCAACCTGTAGGCCAACAGGGTTATTATTTTTTAAGTTTTCTTCTAATCTTTGTTGCGCTTGTTTTGGGTTTTTGAATTTTTCTCTTTTGATTTTCACCCCAACTCGTTTAGCAAAACGATTAAAGATAAATCCAGGCATAACTCTATAAGTTACCACGGGCGCATGATTCACTTTCAAAAAAGGAAGATAGCTAAACAACAATCCAGAACCTATACCAAATACCATGGGTTCACTAACTTCAAATCCGTTAAAGCGCATTAAGTTAGATACTACACCATTTTCGCAATGTGCAGATTGTTTGTGAGTAAAATTTATTTCCATGGATTAGTTTTCTATATGCTTTAATTGCTCTACAGTAATATCAAAAATATCAGCATATTTTTGATACGTTTTTGCACTTAATTTTTTAAATACCGAAGGTTTAAAATGTCTTTTTACACGCCAAGTCCAAATGCCAACATAACTCGCCAAAATACCGACGTCCATTTTGTTAAGCTCCATATAATATTCTATTGGGCTAGTTTCGTTTTTTAGTACTTTTTGCTTAGCGGCTTCCGTACGTTCTTTGATATCTTGAATGGCATTATCTAAGGCAATTTTTTTTGGATCCCAACCTGTACTTAGTTCAGTGGTGTACTCTCCATTTTCATCTACTGCATAATACATTTCCCTAATGTTTGCAGATTCTAAACTACTACTGTCCTGAGGTACTTCGCTTTTCTTCATCTTAAATTTCGTGAATTAGAAAATTAAGAGTACAAGCTACAATTAATTCATCATTTTTAAAAGTAGAACCTTCAATAGTACAAATGCTAACACCTTCTGTGTCAAAACGAGAAATGAGTTTAGCTTTAGTGATAATAGTATCGTTAACTTTTGGAAGTTGTAGTATTGTAATTTTTTTTATTGCACTTATATAGCCAGTAATGTTATTACTTTTCCCATCTAAATCGTCTTCTTCAAAATAACTTTGTCCAACAATAGCAGAGCAAACTTGCGCCGCATTTTCAATAAGTCCCGGTTCTTTTAAGATGTTATCTTGAACAAAAATACAATCATCATTAATGTTGAATTCTCCAATTGCCGAATCCGCGTCAATATAGGTGATGCCACTTACCATAAGCATTGGGGCACGATGAGGTAAAAAATTACTAATGTCTAAATTTTTACTCACGGTTTATTTTATTTGGCGAGTACAGTTTTCATTTCGCTGGATGCTATTATTTCGTTTTTACATTCCACGTCAACTTTTACCAAAGTAACTCCCATAATATCATGTAGTATAGAAACGTTGGTTATAAGTTCTTGATTAGTTTTTGGGAGTTTAAATATTTCGGCTTTTTTAATAGAGCCAATATACCCTGTGGGTGCTTTTTCTTCTTTTAAAAAATAAGAATACCCTGTGTGAAGCGCTACACTTTGCGCCATATTTTCTATTAGACCAGCGGCTTGAAATTTATTATTGGTGTTAAATAAATTGTCCGCTTTTATGGTAAAACCCGAAGTTATTTTTTCATTAGAGAAGTAGAGCAATTTATCAACCATTACAAATGGCCATTTTTGCGGAATTAAGTTTTGAATAAAACCTTCATCAATAATGGGTTGCTCTATTAAGTTCATTTAACATACGGTTAAATAGGCATAAGTATAAGAAAAACGTGCACTTTCAGGAACGTGGAGTAATATTTTATCTCCTTTTTTTAATTTCCCTGAACCTACTAATTCTTCTAACATAACATATATAGATGCCGCTCCAACGTTACCAACATTTTCAAGGTTAAGAAACCATTTTTCCCATGGAATTTCAATGTCTTGACGTTTTAATTCGTCATAAAGTCCTTGCTTAAAGTAGTACGATGAAATATGAGGTAAATAATAATCTACGTCTTCAGCGTTAATATTGTGTTTTTCAAAAGCTTGTTTTAAACTATCAACACCCTTTACTAGGATGTTTTCACCTAACAATCGGGTATCTTGCTTCATTGCAAACAAAGATATTTTTCCCCAGTCTTTGGCAGGAAATTCGCTCCAAGGTTTTAGGCTACCATCTTCTAATTTATCTGCTCCTGCATACATGCAAGCTTCTATTTCGTATGCGTACGAATATCCTTCCATCCATTCTACCTTCAGAGGGGTATTTCCTTTAGGTTCATTTTCTAAAAGCATAGCACCAGCTCCATCGGATAACATCCAACGCAAAAAGTCTTTGTTAAAAGCTAAAATAGGGTTGTCTTCAAGTTCTTGAAGTTGATTCATTTCATCTTCAAATACATCGGCACGCATCCAGCTAGAGGTTCTTTCTGAACCTGCACATACTGCATTTTCAACCTGCCCTGTTTTTAAGGATAAATAACCAAATTTTAAAGCATTCATTCCAGAACAACATGCTCCTGAGGGGGAGTTTATTTCTAGATTACCATTTTTTAAAAAACCATGAACCATAGCTGTATGCGAGGGCAAAATTTGGTCAGGACTAGATGTTCCACAAGATAATAATTGAATATCTTTTGTGGTAAAAGTATCATCGCAAAGGTTTTCAATAGCAACCTTTGTTAACTGCGCATTATTATGCGTTACTTCACCATTTTTATCAATGGCATAGTATCTATTTTTAATTTTATTATTTCGCAAAACTATACGTCTTGCTTTAGAAGCTTTTCCAGCAATCATACCAAGTTTTTCCTCCATTTGATCATTGTCAACAGGATCGTTGGGTAAAAATTTAGATATTCTTGTGATGTATACGTCTTTCATTAATAATCCTTTAAATCCACTGAAGAAAAATATGTTTTTTCTTTCTTCCTTTTAAAGTGCATAGGCAAATAGGTCAGCAAAAATACAATAAAAACTATTGGTGCGATGACCCATATAGCAAATATCAGATAATATTTAAAAATATGAATCCATTTTAACCTTTTTGGCTCTCCAGGGTTACCTTTTTTGATAAGTAAATTGGCCCATTTAGAGAATAGAACATTACCTCTTTTGTCGGTCATTACTAGGTAAGGATTAATAACAACTGCACCTAGCGATAGTAATTTTTCTTGAAGGTTATGATAATTGTTATTTAAAATAGCACCTTCAATTGATGGACCAAATTTAGATGCCTCTGCAATGTCTTTATCTGAAACTCCTGGTTTAGGGAAAATACCAAGATACCTGTCCTTTTTACCGGAAAGCATCCAATGTTCAATAGTAATTACACTAATGTGATTTATGTGTCTGTCTATAAAAGCTACATGCCCAACGAGATTGGCGTTGATGTTTTTTAAAAGCACTTTAACCTTTTCTTGCGCTTGAATCCACATGTTACGACATGCGACGACAGTAACTACTGGAGTGTCCTTCAATAATATTTTTGCTGCTTCTGACTTTAAAAACGAATTTATAGGAACAGAGGGCGTTAAAAACCATACTTGATAACCCAACAGTACCAAATCGTATTTTTTATTTAAAACATCGTTTTCTGGATGTTTAATTTTCTGTGGAATTTGCAAAAAAGATTCTGGGAAAATATCGTAGAAAGAATCTGGTTTCCAAGGAAACTCAAATGGCTTTTCGGGCTTAATTTCGTAATACGTGACATTCACTTTTTCATTAGAAAAAGGTTTTACCATATTTTCCAAAATGGTAGTTAGTTGCCCTGTTTGCGAATAATATATTACTAGTACCTCTTTCATTATTTACTTTTAATATCCCAAAATTTGAAATAGTTAAACCATTGAAGTGGGTATTTGCTCAACATCCATTCAACACTTTCTGCATATTCTTTTAAAAGCCCTTTAGCATCTCTGCTTTTAGATTTAGCTTGTCTGGCATATAAATGATAGTGTTTTTTACGCTCTTTCATTACATAAACAAAGAGCACAGGAACGTTTAATCGAGATGCCATTAAAAAAGGACCCGCTGGAAATTCAGCTTCTTTTCCTAATAGTTGCTGTTTTAGTGTTTTATTACCTTCAAAATAGCGATCACCAGTAAAGCATACTAATCCTCCAACATCTAATGCGGCTTTAATTTCAAAAATATGGCTAAGGTCTTCTTGGACCAGTATAAAATTAATGTTGGATTTGGTAGTAACTGATTCTAGATAAGATTTTATTTGTTCTCTTTCAGCATCAGTTGTTACTAAATGTATTTGGGAGTCAAAATCTATCTCGTCAAAAAAGAAGTCCGCAATTTCAAAATTACCAACATGTGCACTTATTAAAACACCTCCTTGTTTTTTCTTTAAAAGATTGGTAATGTTTTCGACGCCATCAAATTCGTAAGTAAACTTATTTCTTAAACCAAAAGAGATTGCTGTTTTGTCTATGATTGTCTGGCCAAAAACAAAATTGTTTTTAAGTACAGACCATAGGCTTTTAGTTGTAGCGTATTTTAATCGGTTTTTAAAATAATCGTAGCTAGATTGGGTTCCTCCTCTCGAAAAAATAAAAAAATAAGGGATTACAAAAAGCAATAAAAAATAAGCAGCGGAGAGACCTAAATGTTTAATAAAAAAAACAAAGATTTTATAACCTAAAACAGTTCCTCTAGATTTTCCTTCCCATTTTTTTGCCATCGCAATTTAACCTATTTTTTGCTCAATAAGGTCGTAAAAATGTTGAAGCGTGGTAACGTTAATAAAATCTTCTCCTACTAGTTTAACTCCAAAATTTGACTCTACAGCAACAACTAAATCAACAAAATCTAAACTATCTAATTCTAAGGTGTCCTTTAGGTTGGCTTCAGGACTAATGTCATCTTGTTCAACCTCAAATTCATCAATAAGAAAGTCGTTTATTTTTTCAATAATAACTTCTTTATCCATCTATTGTATTGTTTTTTATTACGAGCGCGGAGTTTGTACCTCCAAACCCAAAAGAATTCGATAAAAATACGTCAATTTTTTTATCTATAGTTTTACGAACTAAATTTAATTTGGTCGAATCTTCGTCGGTGTTTTCTAAATTAATATTAGGCGCTACGAATGAATTTTTCATCATTAGCATGGAGTAAATAATTTCGCTTGCTCCTGCCATCCAACATTCATGACCTGTCATAGACTTGGTTGAACTAACATGAGGGTTGTGCTCTCCAAAAACTTCATGAATAGCTTTTGCTTCGTTCGCGTCGCCAACAGGAGTAGAGGTTGCATGAGCGTTAACATAGTCTATTTGTGACGCGTTAAGGTTTGCATTTTCTAAAGCTTTTTTCATTGCTCTGGACGGGCCCTCTACATTTGGAGTAGAAATATGACCTCCGTTTGAGGAGAAACCGTATCCTACTATTTCACCTAAAATGGTAGCTCCTCTTTTCATGGCAGATTCGTATGTTTCTACTACTAGGGTTGCACCACCTCCACTAGGAACAAGTCCGTTACGGTCTTTGTCAAAGGGGCGAGATGCCTTTTCAGGATTTTCATTGTTAATAGCAAAAACGCCAAGGCCGTCAAAACTTGCCATTGCTAAAGGGTTAATTTCTTGAGCACCACCACAAATAATACAATCTTGAAGTCCACTTTTAATAAATTGATACGCAACTCCAATGGCATGAGACCCACTAGCACAAGCTGCACTAAGCGTAAAATTAACACCTGTGAGTTTAAAAATGGTGGCAAGGTTCATGGTTATGGTCGAATTCATTGCTTTAAAAATAGCTCCTGACCCCACCAAAGTGGTATCTTTTTTAGCTCTAACAATGTCAATAGATTCTATTACAGATTTCGCCGTACTGTCATTTCCGTAAATAATACCAACTTCATTATTTTCAAAAAAAGATGATTCTATCTTTGCATTTTTTAGCGCTTCCATGGTAGCAGCATAGGCATACATGCCTTCATCTCCAAGGCTAACGCGTTGTCTCCTGGAAAGTAATTTTTTTAAATCAGGAACATCTACCATGCCTGTTAGGCATGATCTATAACCTAAATCTTCTCTGGACTTGTCGTAGACAATCCCAGATTTTCCTTTGTATAGGGATTCTTTTACTTCATCTAAGTTTTTACCAATGCATGAATATATGCCCATTCCCGATATTACTACCCTTCTCATGAATTTGTATGCTATTTATTAAGAGTATATACCTCCGTTAATATTTACCACTTCACCTGTAATATACGATGCATTTTTTGAAGCTAAAAAAGAAACAAGATGAGCTACTTCTTCTGGTTTTCCAAATCGGTTGGTTGGAATCATTTTTTTAAGCTCTTTTTCGTTTAATTCCCCTGTCATGTCTGTTTGAATAAATCCTGGGGCAACAGCATTTACCGTGACATTACGTTTGGCAACTTCTTGGGCAAGAGCTTTGGTTGCTGCAATAATTGCCCCTTTTGCAGCAGAATAATTGGTTTGGCCGGGAGTTCCTTTTAATCCAGAAACCGAAACCATATTAATAATTCTACCATACTTATTGACAAGCAATTTTTGAATAAGATGATTTGTTACATTGAAAAATCCGTTTAAACTAGTGTCAATAACATTGGACCAATCTTCGGGTTTCATCCACATGAATAAACCATCTTTTGTTATTCCTGCGTTATTTACAATAACTTCAATAATATCATTTTCATGATTTTTAGTCCAATTATCTAATGCTGAAGATACCGCATCAGCATCTGAAACATTAAATTGTAATAACTCTCCTTTTCCACCAACCTCTTCTATTAAAGAGAGTGTTTCTTCCGCAGCAGATTTATTACTATTGTAATTTATAATTATTGTATAATCGGAATCTTTTGCTAACTGTATGCAAACAGCTCTGCCAATTCCTCTAGAGCCACCTGTTACAAGTGCATATTTTTTCTTTTCTTTTTTTTCTTCCATCAATTAAGAAGTAGTTTTCTCGTGGTTGCTTATTTAGAGGCATCAACAAAGGTTTCTACATTCTGAAACCATTTGCCTCCAAGAGGTTCGCCTTTGGTGTTTAAAAACGTCCACCCTTTTTTAGATTTAACTCTCGCTAACCCATTAATAAATCCTTTTTTGAAGCCCGACATTACAAATGAAAACCCTGCTGAAATATCATACTCCATTGGAATTACAACTTTTCCGGTGTTATCTATAAATCCCCATTTTTTTTCACGTACAGGAGCTAGGTTATCATCAGGAGAAAATATCTCTGCATCTTTAAATTGTAATGCTATTACCTCTTCTCCTTTTTCGTTAATGTAACCCCATTTTTTGCTATTAGCTACAGGAGCTAGTCCGTTTACAAAAGCCTTAACCTTATCATATTTAGGTTTAACAATCCATTCCCCATTACTATTTACAAATCCCCATTTTTTACCAACTCTAACAGAAGTTAGCGTTGAGGTTTCATAGAAATTTGCAATTTTAATTGCATCAGGAATTGCTTTAAAAGAATTGTTGACAAGAATACCAAATGCTTCCCCTTTCTTTGCCCAAAGGCCATTTTTATTGTGTCTGCTAAGACCATCGTATTCAACAGGAATAGTAATGTCTCCTTTTGTATTAATCATGCCCCACTTGGTGCCTTCTTTAACCCTAGCAAAGCCATCATGAAAATTTTTAATCATGGTATATTTAGGTTCCATAATTAGTTTTCCATTTGTACCTAAAAGACCTGTTAGCTCACCTTTTTTAATAAGGGCAACTCCATTATTAAAATCAAAATATTTATCTGCCTCAGGAACTTCTAAAGTTTTATCTGAGGAATCAATATACTTCCATTTTTCGTTTTCAAAAACAAGTGCATAACCAGAATTAAAAGCTTTTACACGATCATATTTTGGTTGGATAATCCATTCCCCAGTTGTATTTATGTATCCCCATTTTTCATCTTGAAGGGCAGCAGCATATTTTTCAGAAAAAGTGCCAACTTTTTTAAATTGAGGTTGAATAACAAAACTCCCTGATTTATCAATAAAACCAAATAGTCCATTTTCTCTTGCCACGGCAAGCTCTTGCGCATTTATACTATTCAAACATAACAAAAGCACTATTGCAAGCGCCTTAAAAATTTTAATTGTTCTCATGATTAATAATAAAGTTCTTTACTTCGTTAACATAGGGATACATTATTGGATCCTCTTTGAATGGGGGAACAATCTTACGAACAGCATCATACATTTTTTTAGTTTTGGATGATACTTTGTCTTGTACTTTTAAGTATTCTATTGCTTGAACTACCGTTATTAATTCGATAGCAACAACCTCAAAAGCATTTTCTATTACTTTTTTAGTAATTAATGCCGCGTTAGTACCCATACTCACAATATCTTGATTGTCATTGTTATTTGGAATACTATGAACGTACATAGGGTTTGATAGTGTTTGATTTTCCGCTGTTGTCGAAGTTGCGGTAAATTGTACACCTTGCATACCAAAATTAAGCCCTAATTCTCCTAAATTTACAAAAGGAGGGAGGATGTCGTTTAATTTTGAGTTCATTAAATAATTAAGTTGTCTTTCGGCAAGCATGCTTAATTTGGTAACTACAATTTTTAGTTTATCCATTTCAAGTGAAACATAATCACCATGAAAATTACCTCCATGATATACATGCTTTTTTTCTACGTCAACAATCGGGTTGTCGTTTGCTGAATTAACTTCTTCAATCATAATTCTTTCTACACCATTTAAAGTATCAAGTACTGGGCCTAGAATTTGAGGAACACATCTAATAGAGTAGTATTCTTGAACTTTTTCTTCAAAAACTTTTACGCCATTATTGTCTGTATATAAATGATGTTCTCTTTTTCTTGTTAAGGTACTATCTTTTAAATGTGACCTCATGGATCTTGCAATTTCGCGTTGACCCTTATGTTTTTTAGTTTGGTTTAATTCCTTTGACAAATGATCATCGTAAGCTTCCATAATTTCGTTTATGGCAGAAGAACAGGCGATTGCCCATTCTAACAAACGACGGGTGTATATGGTGTTGACAACCCCGATGCCTGTCATTACTGATGTACCATTAATAAGTCCAAGTCCCTCACGAAGCTCAACAGATATTGGCTTTAAGCCTTCAGATTTAAAAACTTCTTCGGTGGGTTTTCTTTCTCCTTTATAAAAAACTTCACCTTCACCAATTAAAACTAATGCTAAGTGTGCTAGTTGAACCAAGTCACCACTGGCTCCAACGCCACCATGCTCATATATAAGAGGAGTAATATCTCTATTAATTAACTCCACCATTAATTCAATAACAGAAATATGAACACCTGAGTTTCCTAAACTTAGAGTGTTTATTCTAGCAAGCATGGCTGCTTTAACATAAGCAGGTGCTATAGGATTTCCTGTTCCAGAAGCGTGGCTTCTAATTAGGTTGTATTGCAATTGAATAGTTTCGGAATCCTTTATTTTATATTGAGCCATAGGGCCGAAACCTGTATTAACTCCGTAAATTACTTTGTTTTGCGAAAAATCCTTTAAAAAATTGTGACTCTCCTGTACGGTTTTTATGACTTCTTCAGAAACCGTTACTTTTTCTCCTTTAAAGATTACATCATAAAACTCTGTAATTCCTAACTTTCCTTTAATTTTTGGCATCTATGGTTGGGTATACTTAAATAAGCGACAATTTATAAATAAAAATAGTTAATTTGGTGTGCAAATTTATAATAATTAATGAATCTATAATTTAAATACTAAGATGAATCAAGAATTTGTAGAGGTATTAGTAATTGGAGCGGGACCTTCAGGTTGTGTTGCAGCTTCATATTTACATAATAACGGCTTTAAAGTTAAGGTAGTTGAAAAAAATACATTTCCTCGGTTTGTCATAGGAGAAAGCCTGTTACCTAGGTGTATGGATCATTTTGATGAGGTAGATTTATTACAGCCACTAAAAGATTTTGGTTTTGAAATTAAGTCGGGTGCTAGGTTTATGAGAGGAGAGGAGATATGTAATTTTGATTTTAGCAAAAAACATGGCGAAGGTTGGGATTGGACATGGCAAGTGCCTAGAGCAGATTTTGATTCTGTTTTGGCAAATACTTTAATTGACAGAGGAGTGGATATTGCTTTTGAGCAAGAAGTGGTTGCTGTTAATATTTTGGATGAGGGCTCAACCGTTGATATAAAGGATGTAGATGGAAACATTACACAAATTTCGGCCAAATTTATAATTGATTCTAGTGGATTTGGGAGAGTGCTGCCAAGGTTATTAGATTTGGAAAAACCATCTCCTTTACCAAAACACTCCTCAATTTTTGTACATGTTGAAGATGTAAAAAGACCAGAAGGAAAAGAAGGGACTTTAATTACGTTTGATGTGTTAAGTCAAGAAACTTGGTTATGGGTTATTCCTTTTTCGGATGGACGTACAAGTATTGGTTTGGTTGGTCCAACGGAATATATTGAATCATTCAAAGGAAGTAATGAGGAGAGATTAAGAGAAATTATAAAGTTATCTGACTATTATAAAAACCGTTTTGAGGGTGTAGATTTTAATTTTGAACCTAAAGCAATTAAAAATTACTCGAAATCTGTGAAGCAAATTTTTGGAAAAGGTTATGCATTAACGGGTAATAGTGCTGAGTTTTTAGATCCTGTGTTTTCTTCAGGGGTAACTTTTGCTACAGAATCTGCTTTATTAGCGGCTAAGTTAGCCACTAAGGAACTTAAAGGTGATATTGTAAATTGGGAAAAGGAGTATTACGGTCATATTAAAAAGGGCGTAAATGTATTTTCTACTTATGTAAATGAGTGGTATACAGGTAATTTGCAGAAAATATTTTTTCATCGTCCTGAAAACCCAGAGGTTAAAAAACAAATATGTGCAGTTTTAGCTGGCTATGTTTGGGATGAAACTAATCCGTTTGTAAAAAACCATAATAGGTTGGTGAGAACGGTAGCCAAAATAATTGATATGGAAAATCAGGTGAATATCTAAGTAATTCGTTTAATGTTTTTAGGTTAAGTCTTTCTGCAAAAATGTTTGGAAGTAGCTTTGCCTAGTTCTCCATATGCAGTTTTTACACGTTCAAATTCATCTGAACTTGGTCTACCATGAATTTTAACAATTTTGGTTGCATATAAAATGTTGTCTTTAGAATCGTTTTTATAAATCGTAATAGTGACTTCTAATTTTGTGTCTTCTCCCCAAACCGTAGCATCATACCCCGGATAAATAAAAGAAGTTGTAATCACCATGGTGTGATTAGCATTCGGATTTTCTTTTCCAATATTGATTTTTCTCTTTTTTAGTTTAAAGTTATTAAACTCCTTTATAAATTCAGGTTCATAAATATTTTTCCTGTTTCCGAACCATTGTTCTTTAAATATTCTGCCCGAACCTTTAATCTTTCGCTCTCTTTTATTTACTTGAAAGGTAATAAAAGAAGCTTCAGAATCGTAGTTTGGAATTTTTAATAAGCTATCATATTCAAATACAACCTTATATTCAGAAATCCCTTCGATGTTCTTCAAGCTTCCTAGGTTTGTTTCATATTTTTGAGCAAATAGAAATGAGCATGAAGTAAAGATTGATACTAAAAAAATATTAATAATTATTCTCATTAGTAACTGTAATTTTATCGTGTTTTTTAAAGTATTAAATATGAGAATATTTTATGACTAACAAAAATAAGAGCGTTTTTAGGTTAAAAAAAAAGCCTCCATTTGGAGGCTTTTTGTCTAATTATTTTAAAGCTTTTTTCTTTAGATAACCAGCAAAAGATTTTGCTGCTTTTGCATAACACTCGGATATTCGATATCCAGAATTAAAATCGTAGCCCATTGCGCCACTACCTTGAACGTCTAAATATTTACCAGAAAATAAAACATTATCTGGGTTTGCAGTTTCAAATACAGTAACTATAACATCAATTTCCGCATTATGCCTTACAATACCAACGTTATATCCTGCGTATAATTTCGTAGTATGAATTAACATAGTATATTCAGCTTCAGTATTTTCTTTATCTGCATGTACTATGGTACCTTTGGTAAAACGTTTGTTAAATGATTCAATAAATTTTGGCTCATAAAACTCCTCACGGTCGGTAAACCATGTTTTTTTAAATTTCTCACCTAATCCTGGTTCTTTTTCCTCTCTCTTTTTGGCTTTGTCAGCAAGAAATTCTTCTTCAGAATCATATTTAGGAATTTGAACGTCGGTATAGTCAAATTCTAAATTATACTCGGTTATACCTGAAAGGTTTTTAATGTTTCCTTCCTGTACCTTAAGTTTTTGGCCGAACATGGCTACAGTAAAAAGGAATAGTACTGCGGTGATAGTTTTTTTCATGATTAATTTGTTTAGAGAATGTTTTTGATTGACATAAAAGTAGTCAATGGTTACATTAATATTGTTTAAAACGAGGAAAAAAAGAAAATATTCTAATTGGCAGTTAAATTAAAACTGCGCAACAATACCCACGCTATTTGGCGCAAAATTAAGGTTCCAAGTCACCTTCTTTGTTGATGCATTGTATTTTTCATCATACTTACGGTCTAAGTATCTATCAATAGACTCTACTGTAAAAATACTAATAGCTACACTTAGCGCAACATCAGAAAGCCAATGTTTGCCTTCCCAAAGTCTTGAAATTGCTGGTACAGAGCCTAAAGTATATATTCCTGTTTTTATCCAGGGGTTTTTAAATTGTTTGGCAATGGCGTGAGCGTTTGTCATAGCTAAAATTGCATGACCTGATGGAAACGCATGGTATTCTTCGTTTGAGGTAAATGGAATAAAAGTGTCATTAGATTTTCCACTAAGCGGGCGTGCTCTACCTACTGCTGATTTTAAAATTTGTTGTAATAACCCAGCAGAAGCTGCAGATGAAACCAATAAAACACCCGTTCTTCTAAGTTTTTCGTTTTTTAGTATTAGACCTGTAGCATAAACAGCCCCCGTAATCATAAAGTTGTTTTGTGGGCTACCGTATTGAAAGCCATAATCTCTAATGCCCTTGGGAACATCTTCTTTTATGCCAACAAAATAATCGCTAACGGGCTCATCAATCAAAAAGATAAGTCCAGTTCCTGCTGCAGTTACACCAAAAGTTGTCCAATCTTTTTTTTGCCAATGTAAAGGTCGTGTGTAAGAGTAACCAATGCCTTTGAAAACATTCACCATATCATAGGTAAACATATTCCATCTGGTTTCTTTGTCATGCTTTTCTTGAGAAAACATAATTGTTGAAACGAAAAATAGGATTAGTAAAACAAATCTTTTTTTCATAAGAACAACAAAGTTAACACCTTAATTAAGTTGTAAAATTTTTTTGTTGAAAATAATTGGAGTATGGCTATACGTTAAGCCACTTTTTTGATTAAATCAAAGCATGGGCAGCGGTCACAACGTTTGTGCTCACCTTTTTTAAATTTTTTGCAACACTTAGATTTTAACTTAACAGCATCTAATTGCTTAAGTTTTGCCTTTTTGAGGGTTTTAAGTTGCTTTTTCTTTTCTTTCTTTTTGCCCATTCTATTATTAAAAGAATAACGCAAAAGTAATTATTTTAAATCAATCTAAATAAAAATATTTAAAAAATTTATTTATGAAGCGCTAGTTGAATACGTTTTCTAGGAACGTCTACTTCCAAAACCTTTACAATGATTTGCTGGTGTAAACTTACATGTTCGTTAACATCTTTTACAAAGGAATTGGATAGGTTCGAAACATGAATTAACCCGCTTTCCTTTATGCCAATATCCACAAAACATCCAAAATTGGTAATGTTATTTACAATTCCAGGTAAAAGTTGACCCGAAGTTAAATCAGTAATAGATTTAATTTTTTGATTAAATGTAAACACTTTGGCCTTTTCACGTAGGTCCAATCCTGGTTTTTCTAGTTCGTTTACAATGTCCTTTAATGTTAGCAATCCAACATCTTGAGTGGTATAATTACTAAGATTAATATTTTCAAGCTCTTTTTTATTCCCTACAAGATTTGCTACGTTCATGTTTTTATCTTTTGCCATTTTTTCTGCAATGGCATAACTTTCTGGATGTATAGCAGAATCGTCTAATGGATTTTTGGCATTTTTAATACGTAAAAATGCTGCACCTTGTTCAAACGCTTTCCCTCCTAAACGCGGAACTTTTTTAATGGAATTTCGGTTTAAAAAAGAACCATTTTCATTTCTATAGGTTACTATATTTTCAGCCAATTTTGACCCAATACCCGAAACGTAGCTGAGCAAAGGTATGCTTGCTGTGTTAATATTTACACCAACAGAATTTACACAACTTTCAACAACGCTATGTAGAGATTTCTGTAATTTGGCTTGGTCAACATCATGTTGGTATTGCCCAACACCTATTGATTTTGCGTCAATTTTTACCAACTCAGCCAAAGGGTCAGCGAGTCTTCTTCCTATTGAAACAGCTCCTCGAACGGTAACATCGTAATTTGGAAATTCGTCTCTGGCAATTTTTGAAGCAGAGTAGATAGATGCTCCTGCTTCGCTAACGACAAATACTTCAATAGCATTTTTAAAATGAACTCTTTTTATCAGTTGTTCTGTTTCACGAGATGCGGTTCCGTTACCAATAGCAATGGCTTCAATTTTATAAGCATCAGCCAGGGAACTTATTTTTTTAATAGCTCCAGAACTGTCATTTTGTGGAGGGTGTGGATAAATGGTTTCATTATGTAGTAAATCGCCCTGAGCACTTAAGCAAACCACTTTGCACCCTGTTCTAAATCCTGGATCAATGGCTAAAATTCTTTTTTCTCCAAGGGGTGCTCCAAGTAATAACTGTTTTAGGTTTTTTGAGAAAACACGAATAGCCGCTTCATCTGCTTTTTTCTTGGCTAGTTTAATACTTTCGTTAGAAAGTGATGGTAAAAGTAAACGTTTATAAGCATCCTTAATGGCTAAAATAATTTGGTCACTGCACTCGTTGTTGGACTTAATGATGCGGTTTTCTATTTTGTTTAAAGCACGTTCATCATCTATTTCAATTTTTGTTCGAATAAATCCTTCGTTTTCTGCTCTTAATATAGCAAGTAAGCGGTGAGATGGACAACGGCTTAATGATTCGGACCAATCAAAATAATCACGAAATTTTTGTGCTTTTTCATCCTCTTTTTTAGTACTGATTACTTTGGTGGTAATCTGAGCAAATTTTTCTAATTGGTAACGAATTTGATTTCGAATATCAGAGCGTTCATTAATCCATTCAGCAATAATATGTCTAGCACCTTGCAGGGCTTCTTCTTCCTCGGCAACATTATTACTAATATATTTAGAAGCTGTAAATTCAATATCACTGGCATTTTGCGCCATTATGATTTTTGCAAGAGGCTCTAAACCTTTATTTCTAGCTGCTTCAGCTTTTGTTTTTTTACTTTTTTTATAGGGGAGGTAAATATCTTCCAGAACAGTTAGTTCTGACGTATTATTAATTTTTTGTTGAAGTTCGGTAGTTAAAACTTGTTGCTCTTCAAGTGCTTTTAAAATTGCTTTTTTGCGTTTTTCAAGCGATTCAAATTGTTCTTTAAAAGTTACAATTTGTCCAATTTGAACTTCATCTAAATTACCTGTTGCTTCTTTACGATAACGCGATATAAATGGAATTGTACAATCTTCGTTTAAAAGTGCAATAGTATTTTTAACACCTTGCTCAGGAAGTTGAGTATGTTTGGTTATATATTTTATCATAATAAAAAGACCTTACAATTGTATTTGTAAGGTCTCTAATATATTATACTTGATGGATTAAATCGAAATTTGAAGGTAAAATTTTTTAGTTTTCTCCAGACTGCGTTTTTGCATCGTTAATCATTTTTTCGTTCGGTAAAATGGCAACATTTACTCTTCGATTTTTAGCTCTACCTTCTGCAGTACTATTGTCATGTGTTGGTTTATTTTCTCCAAACCATTGCGTAGTAAATCTACCTGCTGATAAGCCCGCTCCAGTGAAGTAATTCGTAACAGCATTAGCTCTGTTTTTAGATAATGTCATATTGTATTCAGCTGACCCAGCACTATCTGTATGTCCCACAACTAAAATATTGGTGTCGGGGTACTCTTTAAAAACACCGGTTAATTTATCTAAAGTAACTTTAGAGTCAGGAGTAATAATATACTTGTTAGTGTCAAAATGGACACCACTATTTTCATCGAAAGTAACTACAATACCATTGTCTATTCGTTCTACAACAGCTCCTGGAATTTCCTCTTCTATTTTTTGAGCCTGCTTGTCCATTTTGTTACCAATAAGAACACCAGCACCTCCACCAACAACTCCACCAATAACAGCGCCTAATTCTCCATTACCACCTTTTCCAACATTATTACCAATTATAGCTCCTAATATTGCACCACCAGCGGCACCAATTACTGCTCCTTTTTGTTTGTTGTTTGCATTTTGAACCGTTTTACAATTTGTAAAACTAATTGCAATTACTAATGCCAATGCTGTGTTAAGTATTTTATTTGTTTTCATAATATTAATGGGGGTTTTAATTTATTGTTTTGGAAAAAATCATACGTATTGTAAAAGGTTTATCATCCACAGAAAGGGTTTGTTCCCAAACCATACTAGTTTCTGTTAATTGCGTAAGATTTAATCTAAAACCAACATTATTCTGACTTTTGTTTTTTGCATCTGTAGGTTTTAAAAGAAAATCATATAAGCCGGTAATTTCATTAATTTCTTTGATTGTAAAAACAAAATTACGAACGCCTACAGCGCAATCTGTTTTATTAATGGCATATATTCCAGTATTGTTATTTGGGATAAATTGCCATGTGCTTCCTTCAAAACAATTTTTTTCCGCATCGTTTAAAAGATTTACCTTATACGTTCCAGATTCACTATAGGTAACCTCATTTAATGTCCAGTCTCCTTTTATTACTTTTTTGGATACTTTTACGGTTTTAGATGCTCCGCAAGACAAAAGAAATGTGCAAAGTAGAAGTGCTAATGTTTGTTTCATGAGTTTTCGTTTATATACGAAAACGTAAGTGATTTAGATTTTTAAAAAGGTAATATTTTAGCTAATAGTTTCTCCATTGGAAACTCCGTTCTCATCAGGATTTACAAAGACTAGTTTTCCTTCTGCATTTTCGGTCATTAGAATCATTCCTTCACTTTCAACACCTCTTAGTGCTCTTGGAGCTAAATTTACTAATACAGTTACCTTTTTACCCACTATTTCTTCTGGTGTAAAACTTTCTGCAATACCTGATACTATTGTACGTGTATCTAAACCGGTATCTACTTTTAAAACTAAAAGTTTTTTGGCTTTAGGCATTTTTTCGGCTTCAGTAATAGTTCCAACACGCATATCCAATTTCGTAAAATCATCAAAAGTTATGGTGTCTTTTTGTGAGGTTACTTCTTTGTTCATTTGTTCGTTGCTTTTTTTGGTAGCTTCTAATTTATCCAACTGTGCTTGTACTTCTTTGTCTTCAACTTTTCTAAAAAGTAATTCTGCTTTGTTAATTTGATGCCCCGCAGGTAGTAAAACATCATCAGAAGTAACAGTGTCCCAACCGTTTTTTACCATGGAATCGTCCGAACTAATATTAAGGATATTTTTAAGTTTTTTTGAGGTGAAGGGTAAAAAAGGTTCACTTAAAATAGCCAAACCTGTAGCAATTTGTAATGCTACGTACATAATGGTTTTTACACGCTCTTCATCAGTTTTTATAAGTTTCCAAGGTTCTTGGTCTGCTAAATATTTGTTTCCTAAACGAGCAAGATTCATAAGTTCTTGACTTGCTTCTCTAAAGCGATACCTTTCAATAGAATTTGAAATTATTTCAGGATATTTTTTTAATTCACTTAACGCATCCGTATCAACTGCTAAAAAATTTGTAGATGTGGGAATGCTACCATTATAATATTTGTGAGTTAACACTACGACGCGATTTACAAAATTCCCAAAAATAGCAACAAGCTCGTTATTATTTCGTGCTTGAAAATCTTTCCAAGTAAAATCATTATCCTTAGTTTCTGGTGCATTTGCTGTTAAAGCGTAACGTAAAACGTCTTGCATATCCGTAAACTCTTCAAGGTACTCATGTAACCATACTGCCCAGTTTTTAGACGTTGAAAGTTTGTTGCCTTCTAAATTTAAAAACTCATTTGCAGGAACGTTTTCTGGTAAAATGTAATCACCATGCGCTTTTAAAATGGAAGGGAAAATTATGCAGTGGAAAACAATATTGTCTTTGCCAATAAAATGTACCATTTTAGTGTCATTGGCTTTCCAATAGGGCTCCCAGTCTTTGCCTTCGCGTTCTGCCCATTCTTTGGTAGATGAAATATATCCAATAGGAGCATCAAACCAAACGTAAAGTACTTTGCCTTCTCCTCCTTCAACAGGCACTGGAATTCCCCAGTCTAGGTCACGAGTAACCGCACGAGGTTTTAGTCCATCATCAATCCAAGATTTACACTGACCATAAACATTAGGTTTCCAATCTTTTTTATGACCTTCTAGAATCCATTCTTTTAAAAAATCTTCATGACGATCTAAAGGTAAAAACCAATGTTTTGTTTCTTTTAGTGTAGGTGTAGCACCAGTAGTAGTTGATTTAGGGTTTATTAAATCAGTGGCATTTAACGATGAGCCACAATTTTCGCATTGATCTCCATAGGCTTCTTCGTTGCTACATTTTGGGCACGTCCCTATCACGAACCGATCTGCTAAAAATTGCTTAGCTTCTTCGTCATAAAGTTGTGCGGTGGTTTCTTCAATAAAATCACCTTGTTCATGAAGTTTAGTAAAAATCTCAGATGCAGTTTTATGATGAACCTCTGCCGATGTTCTCGAATAATTGTCAAACGTTATTCCAAAGTCTTGAAAAGACTTTTTGATAATAGCGTGGTATTTATCAATAACATCTTTTGGAGAAACCCCTTCTTTTTTGGCTTTCATTGAAATGGCAACTCCATGTTCATCGCTACCACAAACAAAAGCAACATCATTATTGGTTAAACGCAAATAACGAGCATAAATATCTGCTGGTACGTAAACACCTGCCAAATGTCCAATGTGTATTGGGCCATTTGTGTAAGGTAATGCTGCTGTTATAGTATATCTTCCAGGTTTTGAAGTTGAATTTGCTTGAGCCATTAAATTATAAAATTAGGCTACAAAAATAGCTTTTTTGTGCGGGAGTAAATAGAATATGTGGAAAAAGAAAAACCTCCGAGAAACCCAAAGGAATCATCGAAGGCTAAGTTGCAAAATTCGGGGCAGGATTTACGCAACCATAATTGATTTTGCCATTTTTTTACCCTGAACATTAATCTGGTAAATGTATTTTCCTGTTGCTAAATGTTGCGACATGGTTTCTCTGATATTAATTTCTGTATTTCCTTGATCCATATTTCCTTGATGCATTACACCTACATATTGACCTAAAATATTGAAAAGTTTTATTTCCACATTAGCCGTTACGGGCATTTCAATATGAATATATGGTGCATTACTTGTTGGGTAATACGGTTTATGAACAATTTGATTTAATATTTCATCAGGAATGTTTTCACCTTCTTCTCCTGGAGGAGTAGCATCAGTAGGGTCTTCATCATTATAAACAATATCGGGAAATTCGGTGCCACTACAATTAAAACCTAAGTTTACAGGGGCATAGGGGTGGTCTAGTAAGTGTTCTTCTACTTCACTAATAGGAACGCACAACCACTCTGCCAGCACTGTGGCGTAAAGGTCTCTAAAGTCCATCGTTAAATTTAAGTTACCTCTACCATCACCATCATCTAAGTTTGGATGTTCTCCAACAAAAGCACTTCCATTAAGTCCGCTACCAAAAAATAGTGTAGGTGCTGCTTTCCCGTGATCTGTTCCGTTGGAACCATTTTCAAAAATTCTACGCCCAAATTCAGAAAAGGTCATACTTAAAACTTTTTCATCTTGTTGGGTACAAGCTAAATCCTCATAAAAAGCACTTACTGCTCTTGATAGGTTAGACATTAAACGTTGATGAGCCAACGGTTGATTACCATGAGTATCAAAACCACCCATTGAAATCATGTATACTTTAGTGCCTAAGTTTCCTTTAATTAGTTTAGCTAAAAGTTCTAATTGGCGCGCAAAAGAGTTGTCTTCATAATCTGTGCATTGTAGTGCATCTCCACGTAAATAGGCTGCATGTATCTTTCCAGCGTATTCGTTAGTTACATTAGATACTCCTCTTAAGTATTTTAACTGGTCACCATACATACAATCGTCTAAGTTGGGGTCGGCAACGGAGTGCAGTACACCTCCCTCAGCTATTCTCTGTAGTTCATCCACATTATTAGTTACAAAAGCATAGTTTGTTTCTTCTCCTTCAAATACTAAGTTTCCATAGCTTCCAATTTGTATAGCTGCAGGACCTTCAGGCCTACTTCCAGGAGTATCCGATAAATAGTCAGGAAATTCTTCTTCTAAAAATCTTCCCATCCAACCCGTTTTAGTACCACTAAAACCAGTAGTTTCTATATCGGTATTTGCAAAAATATCAGAGCCAGTAAAATGGGAAAGGCTTTGACCTGGGTAACCAACTCCATGTACAGCTTTAAATTGTCCCTCTCCCCACATAGATTCTAAAGATTCCATATAAGAAGGAATACCATAATCATCAGTAAGTCTTAGTACTTTACTTTCAGGTATATATATATTAGGCCTTGCATTTGCATAACTGTCAAATTGGTTTAAGGGAATAACAGTACTTAGACCATCATTTCCGCCTGAAAGTCTAATTAATACTAAAATATTATCTGTTTCAGCAGCCGCAATTGCGGATGTTAATTGAGAAGGGGCTGATGCTGATAAAACGTTAGCTCCTAATAACATGGTTCCTGAACCCGCTATACCTAACGCTTGTAGGAATGAACGTCTGCTCCATGTTTCGTGTTCTTTATCGTGACCGTCATGGTCTTTACCTTTATGGGGAGAATTATCGTGAGTATCGCACATAGTAGTAGGTTTATTTTAATTGAAATTCTGGTTGTCTGCTAAGGTGTAGTAGTAAAAGATTAACTTGATTTGGGGCTTGATCAAGGGTCATGTTCCATAAACTACCCCCCGAAGTGTTTCCAGGGTCATCGGCGTAAATACCGTTATCTTCATAAGGATCTCGGAAAATACCAATAGCTGTTGCGTAGTCCGCTTCGGTTAGTAATCCCTTAGGTAATATTTTATCAATAATAGCGCGTGCTACTACTTCTGGGTCGCCAGTTGATAATCCATTAGGACCAGTAGCTTGAACACCGAAATCTCTAAATTGTTCTGAGTTGTCACTGAAGAATCTTTTTATCATATCTTCAGTAGTTATCCACCTACCAATCATAAAATTGGTGTTAATCCAGGACCTATCTCTTTGCCAACCAGCAACATCAAAAGGATCAAATAAGGTTTGACCTAGGAGTGAGCTATAATTTATGACTTCACTAATATTCGTGTTGGTAATTGTAAAATTGGTCTCATTAAAAAGGTTGTAGTAAATATCAAATGGACTTTTTATAATGACACCAATAGCGTCATCATCATAAAAATGTTGACTTTTAAATAACTGAGAAATCACAGGAACTATTTCGAAACCACTTGTTTTAAAAGTGCTTGCCAAGCCGTCAATAATGGACTGAGCATTGTTGTCTTCATCTCGGGAATCGGGGTGTACAAAAAATTCATATAATTTTCTGCATATAAATTCAGCTATGGTGTCTTCTCTTTCATCAAAAAGAATAGTAATTACATCATCATAACCCCATGGACCTGTTCTTCCGAAAATGGTTTTATTACCAGCGTCATGGTTTGTGGCATCAAACTGTACCGGAGAACAACCTATTTCACCTCTTTCTACATAACCGGTTAAGGCTTTTGCAGTTTCAATAATATCATTTTCAGTATAACCACCTGCTTGACCTTCTAACTCACTTAAGGTAAAAAGCTCATATAATTCTCTGGCATAATTTTCATTGGGTCTGTTAGAATTGTTGTATACACCATCTAGGTAATACAACATGGCATTAGTTAATCCAATTTCACTAACAAAGGTTCTAAAATTGCCTAAAGCATTTCGTTGTAAACAATTTATATATTCATATAGAAATGCATTACAGTCGTAAACATCTATTTCTGTTACGAAGTGATTACTCCAGAAAAAACTTAAACGATCTTTTAAGTTGTTGTTTAAAATTGCGTTTCCATAAGCAAGTCTCCATTCATCACGCTGCTCACGAATTAATTGACCTCTTTGGTCATCATCATCAGGATAGTTACTTTCGTTCCAATTTGCCCAAGTGGGAGCAGGAAGATGTGCTTGACCTGTGGCTTGAGCTATTAAGCTATCTACTAACGCACCTGCTGTTTGTCCAACAGCGTTGTTAATAGTGTCTGCAGAAGCACTAAAACCAAGTCTTCGGTAAAGGTGTTCTGCTTTGGATTTGTCTAAGGGAACTGTGTACTCGGCGAGTGTTGAGGTATTACAATTAATGAAATATTCCATAGTTCGTTTAGGAATTAATAAATTAGTTCATAGAGTTGGGCTCTTAATCAAACGTTATATTATTTTGCTTAGTATAGCAATTAAATAATTTTCGTTGACCGTCATCGAAATTACATGATATGTTTGATTTTAACGACGAACTGCATAAATTTTCGATGAATTACATAGTTTTAAAAATAATGTTATGGGGAAACATAATGATTTTGGTATAGAAGGTGAAAAAATTGCGGTGAAATACCTTACAGAAAAAGGATACCAGGTTTTGCGCAAAAATTACAGGTATTTAAAGGCAGAGGTGGACATTATTGCGCAAAAAAAGAACATTCTAGCTATTGTTGAAGTTCGCTCGAGAAGTACTGATTTTATTGAGCATATAGCAGATACTGTAACGCAAAAGAAAATAAAACTTTTAGTAAGTGCGGCAGATCAATATGTAGTAGAAAATGATTTAGATGTTGACGTTCGTTTTGACATTATTACTGTACTAAAAAATAAAAAAACTTTTGAACTGGAGCATCTTGAAAATGCGTATTATCATTTCTGACAATTTGTTTTATTTGTAACAAGTTGTTATATTTGCATATAATCTAGAGAAAATGAAAACAATATCTTCAGTTGTAGAACAATACATTAAGAAAAAGCCCTTTCTTCAAAGTGCTTTAGCTCAAGGAATTATAAACCTTACATCGCTTTCGAGAATCGTAAGACCCGAAATTGAAGAAGAATTAGGCAAGGATATTAGAAATGGTGCTATTGTTATGGCACTAAAAAGACTTTCTGATGATTTAGAATTTAGAGCAACTCATAAGATTATTAAAGTTTTAAAGAACATAGGTGAAATTACGGTACGTTCTTCTTTAACAGATTACACTTTTTTAGCTTCAGATACTATTTTAACACAGCAAGCTAGATTATTGGAGGAAATAAATGCAAATAAAGATGCTTTCTACACATCTTCAAGAGGGGTAAACGAAATTAACATTGTTATAAGTAGTAGTTTAGATGCTACCGTTGATGAGTTGTTTAAGCATGAAAAATGTACGCAAAAGGCAAAAGACCTTTCATCAATAACGGTTAAGTTGCCGGAGGAAAATGTTTCGGTTTCTGGAATTTATTACTTTATTTTTCAAAGGCTAGCATGGGAAGGAATACTGCTATATGAAGTTATTTCAACAACAAATGAGTTTACCATTTTGGTGGATGATGAACAAGTGGATATTGCTTTTAAAACTATAAAGGATTTAAAAACGCTTTAATTTTTTGTAGTAAGAAAATCTAAAACCTCTTCGTTGGTTTCTGGATACGCAACAAATTCCTTTTTGTTGTTTAAAATAAAATACAAAGGAGTTTGATGAATATCATACAATTTGGCATAATCACTTTCCCATTTTTTAAGTGCAATTACATGTGTAAAATCTGCTAGTTTTTTACTTTCTTGTAACCAATTGCTTTCATCATCTTCTAAGCCAACGGCAATTACTTTGGTATTTGGATGCGTTTTTAATGCTTCATGTAGTATAGGAAGATCTTTTAAACAATGAGAACAGGTACTGCTCCAAAAGGTTATAATGTAGTTTTGACTTCCTGTGAGGGTATTTAAATTTTTTTCTATACCATTTTCTATCCAAGTAAGATTGGGGGCTATTTCTCCAAGACGCAAACGCTGATGTACTTTTACTTCATTTGTAATTTCGACGTTATTGGTTTCTAAAGCTAAAGTGTTTAATGAGGTTTGGTAAATAAAATCGGATACTTGGTTTAAATTATTTTGAGAAGCCATTTTCCACAGTGTATAAAAAACACTGGTGGCATACTTTTTTTCCTGCGCATGTAGTTTATCTTGTATCGTTTTTACATTGGCAATAATCGCATTTTGAGTATCATCTAAATTATTAATGCCTAATGGAAGTGAAGTAAACACGTAATTGGTTATTTTGCTTGTAAGATATTCCGAGGCTTGCAATACCTTGTTGCCGAAATTCATTTCAGAAAAGTAGTGTTCTTTTTTACGATTTATAAAAGTTTCTACCGTTTCATATTTTTCAGAAATATATGGTGCATTTGCTTTTATAAAGGTATTTACAAGTAAGTCGTTGGATTTTGATTCAAAATTCTCCTGATGACTTTTTAAATCTGACATTAATTTTAAAAAGTCTTTTTTATTAGTATTTCCAGAGTTGTAAAATGAAATTATGTTGTTTTCAATTTCATTTATTTGATTAAAATAGGTGTTGTAAAGGATGTTTTCCTTGGAAGAAATAAATCTGGCACCATTCTCGGCTGTGAATTCTAACACGATAGACTCTTTTCCATTGTAAATAATATCAAAGTAAAATTCCTCTTGAGGTATTGCATATACGATTCGGTAAATTCCTGTAGGTGCATTTTGTTCAATTTTAAGAGAAAATGAACCATTTTTTATTGCGGTATCTGCAACATAGCGTTGGCTGCCGGGAATAAGATGATAGGCTATTAACCATTTGTAGTCTTCGGCGGGTGAAAAATTTCCCGAAATGGTTTGTTGCCCATTCGAAACAAAAATACAGCAAACGAATAGTAAAATACTAAGTAATATGTTTTTCATACAAAGAGAATGTCAAAAACTAAACCAAATTTAACAATTTGGACTCAGAACATTTATTTAAAAGATTGTAACGCTTTTAAAGCGGCGCTTACGGAGGTGATTTTTTCAAAAACCAAGAGCAGTCTAAGTCCGTTTCGGGTTTCTTTTTCTTTTACTTTTCCGATGTGTGAATTGCTTTGCATAAAGCGAAGTACTTTGGTGAAAGCTTCACTTTGATAAAATTCTGATTGTTGGTCTGCAATAAAATAACCAATGAATTTTCCTTTTTTCATTACTATTTTTTCCAGACCTATAGCATTAGCAATCCATTTTACGCGAACAGAATTTAATAGGTCTTCGGCCTGAGTTGGAAGTTCTCCAAAGCGATCAACAAGCTGCGCTTCAAATTTTAATAACTTTCCTTCGTCTTTAACTAGATTGAGTTCTGTATATAGGTTTAATCGTTCAGTAACATTATTAATGTAATCGTCTGGGAATAACAATTCAAAATCTGAATCTATTTGCGTTTCTTTCACAAAAACCTTTTTGGAACGCCCTTCTACCTCTTCGTAGAGCGATTTAAATTCGTTTTCCTTTAACTCGTCAATAGCTTCCGCAAGTATTTTTTGGTAAGCATCAAAACCAATTTCATTTATAAACCCGCTTTGTTCGCCTCCTAAAATGTCACCTGCTCCTCGAATTTCAAGATCTTTCATCGCAATATTGAATCCGCTACCAAGCGCCGTAAATTGCTCTAAAGCTTCAATACGTTTCCGAGCATCAGAAGTCATTACATCATGCGGCGGTGTAATAAAATAACAAAATGCCTTTTTATTGCTACGCCCGACTCTACCTCTCATTTGGTGCAAATCACTTAATCCAAAGTTGTTGGCATTATTAATAAAAATAGTGTTAGCATTGGTAACATCCAGACCACTTTCAATAATAGTTGTAGAAACTAAAACATCAAAACCGCCATCCATAAAAGTTAGCATAAGCTCTTCTAACTTTTTGCCATCCATTTGTCCATGTCCAATACCAATTTTGGCATCCGGTACCAAACGCTGAATCATACCAGCAACTTCTTTAATATTTTCTATTCGGTTATGAATAAAAAATACTTGTCCTCCACGTTGAATTTCGTAGATAACAGCATCTCTAATGATTTCTTCGTTAAAACGAATAACCTGACTTTCAATAGGGTATCTGTTAGGTGGTGGGGTTTTTATAACCGATAAATCCCTAGCAGCCATAAGACTGAATTGTAATGTGCGCGGAATGGGAGTTGCAGTTAGCGTAAGTACATCTACATTTTCTTTTATAGATTTTAATTTGTCTTTTACCGCAACACCAAATTTTTGTTCCTCATCAACAATTAGTAATCCAAGGTCTTTAAATTGCACATTCTTATTTACAAGTTGATGCGTTCCAATAATAATATCAACTTTACCAGAAGCTAAGTTTTCAAGGGTGTTTTTTCGCTCTTTAGTTGTTCTAAATCTGTTTAAATAATCAACAGTAACAGGCATTTCTTTTAAACGCTCAGAAAAAGTTTTATGATGCTGAAATGCTAAAATAGTTGTGGGTACAAGTACAGCAACTTGTTTGCCATTATCTACGGCTTTAAAGGCCGCTCGAATAGCGACTTCAGTTTTTCCAAAGCCAACATCACCGCAAATTAAACGATCCATAGGGCGTTCGCTTTCCATGTCCCTTTTTATATCAGCAGTGGCAGTACTTTGGTCGGGAGTATCTTCATACAAAAACGAGGCTTCTAATTCAAGCTGTAAATAACTGTCTGGAGCATATTGAAATCCTTTTTCCAGACGCCTTTTAGCATATATTTTAATTAAATCAAAAGCTATTTTTTTAACTCTTGATTTTGTTTTTTGTTTGAGTTTTTTCCAAGCGGCTGAACCTAGTTTAAATATTTTTGGAGGAGCACCGTCTTTACCATTAAACTTAGATATTTTATGCAATGAATGAATGCTTACATATAAAATATCACGTTCGCTATACATAAGTTTAATAGCTTCTTGTTTTTTACCTTCAACATCAATTTTTTGAAGTCCGCCAAATTTGCCAATGCCATGGTCTATATGGGTAACATAATCACCTATCTCTAACTTTGTAAGTTCTTTTAAGGTTATAGCTTGTTTTTTGGCGTAACCGTTTTTAAGCTGAAATTTATGGTAGCGCTCAAATATTTGATGGTCGGTATAGCAAACAATTTTTAGGTCATTATCTATAAACCCTTGATATAGTGGAAGAACAATGGTTTTGTAATGAACATCTTCTTCAACTTCATCAAAAATGTCATGAAAACGTTGCGCTTGTTGGTCCGATGCACAAAAAATATAGTTAGTATACCCTTGTTGGTGATTGGTGTTTAAGTTTTCAATTAATAGATCAAACTTTTTGTTAAACGAAGGTTGCGGTTTTATATTAAACGAAATCTCGTTAACTGCGGTATTTTCTATTGCCGCATGACCGCCTGCTGTGGTAAGCAGAAAAAAACTTTTAAGTTGCTCTTTTAATGCATTGGCGTTTAAAAATAACGCTTCAGGTTTTTCATGCTTAATGTCCTCTGAAAGTTTGGTGAATTCTACCTTGGCTTTTTCAAAAAAGTCATTTAATCGTCCAAAGAGTATTTCTAAATTTTTACTAAAAATTATAGTGTCTTTGGCGACATATTTTAAAAAACTCTCGCGAGTTTCGTTTAAAAACTTATTAGCAACATTGGGTATAATAGTAATCTTAGAAACCTTGTCTGTAGATAATTGTGTTTCAACATCAAAAGTTCTAATACTGTCTACATCATCTCCAAAAAATTCTATACGATAAGGTTGGTCATGCGAAAAAGAAAATACATCAACAATTCCACCCCTTACCGAAAATTCTCCTGGTTCGGTGACAAAATCAACTCTCTTAAATTGGTATTCAAAAAGTACTTCGTTTAAAAAATCTAAAGAGAGCGAATCATCAATTTTAATTTTTAAGGTGCTTTTATCAAGTTCTTTTCGGGTTACAACCTTTTCAAATAAAGCATCTGGATAAGTTACTATTACCGCAGGTTTTTTACGAGAGTTAATACGATTTAATACTTCGGCTCGCAAAAGAACATTAGCGTTATCTGTTTCTTCTATTTGATAAGGTCTTCTGTAACTTCCGGGGTAAAAAAGAACATCCTTTTCATTTATAAGTTGTTCTAAGTCGTTTAGATAATATGCTGCTTCTTCTTTATCATTAAAAATGAGTAAAAAAGGCTTTTCAATATTTTTAAAGGAATTAGCAAGAATGTATGATAAAGCTGAGCCTGTTAAACCATGCAGCAAAGTGCTATTTGCATGAGTGTCGGCAATAGCTTTTTGCAGTTTCCCCAAAGAGGGAGACTGTGTATATAATTGTTGAATGGTAACTTGTGACAACTTAAAAATTTGTGCAAATATAGATACTGGGATTTATTGGGAAAAATGATTTTTAATTTAGAATTAAATACTTCAGTTTATGACTAATAGAATGTGTTGTTTGTTTGATATGTAAATAGTGTTTGGCAGATAAAATTAGTTGTTAACTTTAGTAAAGACCTTGAAAAAAATTATATTTGCGCAACAAAAAAATAAATAAATGCCAATTTTAGATTTATATGCTCATAGTGAGCGCAGAAGAAATTTAGCACATTTTGCAACAATTGCTTCTTTAGCTGCTGTAGATGGTGAGATTAATTCTCAAGAAATTAAAGTTATTGAGGGGTTTGCTCACAAATTAGATATTTCTGAAAAGGAATATGAAGAGGTAATGGATAAGTCTAACAAATATCCGATTGAACCTGTAGCTAGTTCTGAAAAAAGATTAGAACGCTTATATGATTTGTTTAAAATTATATTCGCTGATTATCAAATAGAAGATAAAGAAATGTCACTTTTAAAAAGGTATGCAATTGGTTTAGGTTATTCGGTGGAAAAGGCTGATGATATCATAGAAAAATCTATTGCTATTTTTAGTGGAAGAATTCCTTTTGATGATTATATAGCTTTAATAAATAAGTAAGGAGTTTTCTTTATAAACATAAAAAAGGTGGAGATATCTCCACCTTTTTTATGTTCTAATATGTATTTAATACTATTTTTTTGCTGCTGCGGCCATAAATTCTTCTGCCTTTTCTACCATTTTTTTACTTCCGCAGAAAAAAGGAACTCTTTCATGAAGTTCTGTAGGTTTAATTTCCATAATTCTAGTGAATCCGTCCGTAGCTTTTCCATTTGCTTGTTCAGCTAAAAAAGCCATAGGGTTACATTCATACAATAAGCGTAGTTTTCCGTTAGCGGCTTTGCTACTTTTCGGGTACATGTAAATACCTCCTTTAATCATATTTCTGTGAAAATCGGAAACCAGAGAACCTATATATCTTGAAGTGTAAGGTCTGTCACCTTCTTCTAATTGACAATATTTTATATAGTCTTTTACGCCCTGAGGAAAATGAATGTAGTTTCCTTCATTTACGGAATATATATTTCCTGTTTCTGGGAATTCCATATTGGGGTGCGAAAGGTAAAACGTTCCAATAGCCGGATTTAAAGTAAAACCATTAACGCCATGCCCAGTAGTGTATACCAACATGGTTGATGTTCCGTATACAATATATCCCGCAGCAACTTGTTCGCTTCCTGGTTGTAAAAAATCTTCTAAGGTAACTGGAGTTCCAATAGGTGTAACTCTACGATAGATAGAAAAAATGGTTCCTACAGATACGTTTACATCAATATTAGAAGATCCGTCTAAGGGATCTATAAGCACAACGTACTTGTTTTGATGTTTAGCATCGTTGCTATTTATACTAATAAAATCATCTTCTTCTTCGGATGCAATTCCACATACAATTTCTCTGTTCTTAAGAGTTTGTATAAACGTGTCATTTGCTAAAACATCTAGTTTTTGTTGATCTTCACCTTGAATGTTCGTGTCTCCCGCGGCTCCAATAATATCAATTAATCCAGCTTTATTAACTTCATGATTAACTGCTTTAGCAGCCAACCGTAAGGCGTTAATTAATTTAGATAATTCTCCTGAAGAATATTGGAATTCCGATTGGTTTTCAATGATGAACTCACCTAGAGTTTGGTACTTTTTTCCAATCATTAATCGTAGTTTATTTACAAATATCGGGTTTTTTGTGATACTAAATAGAATTGGTGATATTTGTCAATATAAAATTTATAACTTCGTGTTTTATTTGTAACAATTATGAAATATATCATTCGAGAGAGTACTAAGTCAGACATGCCACAGGTGTTGGATTTAATTAATGAACTAGCGGTTTTTGAGAAAGAAGAAGATGCTGTTGAAGTGACTGTTGATGATTTAATTGCAGATGGTTTTGGCCCTAAAAAAAGTTTTCATTGCTTTGTTGCCGAAAATGAAGGTGATATTGTGGGAATGGCTTTGGTTTATCCAAGATACTCTACATGGAAAGGCCCCGTGATTCACTTAGAAGATTTAATTGTTAAAGAAAAAATGCGAGGTAGCGGTTTAGGAACAGCTTTGTTGAATAAGGTAGTTAAGTATGGTAGCGAATTGGGAGTAAAACGGATTAGTTGGGAAGTTTTAGATTGGAACGACCCTGCGATAAACTTTTACGAAAGTAAAGGGGCAAATGTTATGCGCGATTGGAATGTGGTGCAACTGAATGAGACAGCTATACAGAATTATTTAAAGAAAATATAGTCATTTACTTAAGGTAAATAGAAAAGATAAATTAATGAGAGTTTTTAAGTTTGGAGGGGCATCTGTAAAAGATGCAGACGGTGTAAAAAACGTTGTTAACGTATTAAAACAAGTTGGACATAAAGATACTTTATTGGTTGTTTCCGCAATGGGAAAAACTACTAATGCTATGGAAGTTTTAGTCCATAATTACTTTAATAATAAAGAGGCAATTTCTGCTTCATTACAAGAAATTGTAGATTATCACGATGGTATTTTAAAGGGGCTTTTTAGCACCAATCAGCATAAGGTTTATGAAAAAGTAAAAACCTTATTTGAAGAAATTAAGGGATTCTTGACATGGAACAAATCCCCGAACTATAACTTTGTGTACGATCAAATTGTAGGATATGCAGAGCTTATTTCTACAACAATTATTAGCGAATACTTTCAGGAAATAGGTATAGCCAACACTTGGTTAGATGTTAGAAAGTTTATAAAAACAGATAGTAATTACCGCGATGGAGTAGTGGATTGGGATAAAACCCAAGAACTTGTTTCTAAGGGGATAAACAATAAACTACTAAATATTACCCAAGGCTTTTTAGGAAGTGAGGATAATAATTTTACCACCACTTTAGGTAGAGAGGGGTCTGATTATACAGCTGCTATTTTAGCATATTGTTTAAATGCGGAATCTGTTACTATTTGGAAAGACGTTCCTGGGGTTTTAAATGCAGATCCAAGGTATTTTAAAGAAACGCAGTTGTTAAATAAAATATCGTATAGAGAGGCTATTGAATTAGCTTTTTATGGAGCGTCCGTAATTCACCCTAAAACATTACAACCACTTCAAAGAAAAGAAATACCGTTGCATGTAAAATCTTTTATTAATCCAAAAGATGCAGGCACAACCGTGGGTAAAGGAAATGGTATTGAACCTAAAGTGCCTTGTTTTATTGTTAAGAAAAATCAGGTATTAATGAAGCTTTCTTCGCTTGACTTTTCGTTTATCGTTGAAAATAACATTAGCGAACTTTTTAAGCTACTTCACGATCATAGAATGAAGGTAGACTTAATTCAGAACTCTGCAATTAGTTTTTCGGTTTGTATAGACAATAAATTTGGAGGTCTTGAAGATTTACTAGCTATTCTTAAAGGAAAATTTAATGTAGAATATCATACAGATGTGTCGTTGTATACCATTAGACATTTTAATACTGAAGCTATTGCTTCTTTACAAAACGGTCATGAAGTGCTTTTAGAGCAACGCGCCAAAGAAACCGTACAGTTGGTAGTAAGGTAAATCGCAATCTTAAATGTTAAAATAGGTTACTCCTTTTGTGATTTTCCTATATTTATAGTTACGTAATTTTTTAATCTATGGGATTAGTAACCGCCAAAGAGGTAGCTAAGGCTATTAACTTGGACAAATATGGTTTTCTTGGAAATTTCATGGGCTGGATGCTTATGAAGGTTACCCGAATATCCAGTATGAACAGGTTTTATGATGCAAAAAAGCATTTATCTGGTTCTGATTTTCTAGATGCTATATTAGAGTATTACGATATTGATTTTGATGTCCCAGAAGAGGACTTTAAAAGGTTACCAAAACAAGGGCCTTATATCACCATTTCTAATCATCCGCTGGGGGGTATTGATGGGGTTTTATTACTAAAATTGTTACTTAAACATAGGCCAGATTTTAAGATTATGGCCAATTTTCTTTTGCAACGTATAAAACCAATGGAGCCCTACATTTTACCGGTTAATCCATTTGAAAATCATAAAGATGTTAAAAGTAGTGTTGCAGGATTTAAAAATGCAATGTCACATATAAATCAAGGTTATCCATTAGGAATTTTTCCAGCGGGGGAGGTGTCAACACATAAAGATGGTAAGTTGGTAATAGATAAACCTTGGGAAGAATCTGCACTTAAGTTAATACGAAAATCAAACGTGCCAGTAGTGCCTATCTATTTTCATGCTAAGAATAGTAATTTGTTTTATCGTTTATCTAAAATTAGTGATGTTTTTAGAACGGCGAAATTACCGTCAGAGGTGTATTCTCAAAAAAATAGACCTATTAAAGTTCGTATCGGGCAACCCATATCAGTAAAAACACAGCAGGAGTACGAATCACTAGAAGATTTTACAGAGTTATTGCGTAAAAAAACATACATACTTGCCAATGCTTATGAAAAAGAGCGTTTAATAGATCAAATACCTACGACCTTAAAAATACCTAAGCCTCCTAAAAAAATTGCGTCGGCAGTACGTAAAGAGGTCATGCAAGGCGAAATAGAAAAACTTAGAGAAAAGGATTGCCGTTTGTTGCAAAGTAAAAACTATGAGGTTTTTTTAGCACAAGAAAAGGACATGCCTTTTATTTTAAAAGAAATAGGAAGACAACGCGAAATAACGTTTAGAGCTATTGGTGAAGGTACCAACAATGCTATAGATTTAGATGTTTTTGATTCGTATTATCATCATTTGTTTCTTTGGGATGATACCGAAAAATGTATAGTTGGTGCATACCGAATGGGAATGGGTTCTGAAATTTTTAAAAAATATGGTATTGATGGTTTTTATCTTCAAGATTTGTTTAGGGTAGAGCCCGAACTTTATGCCATGATGGAGAATTCCATTGAAATGGGTAGAGCTTATATTGTAAAAGAATATCAACAAAAACCTATGCCTTTGTTTTTGCTTTGGAAGGGCATTGTGCATACTACTTTGAGGCATCCAGAGCATAAATATTTAATAGGCGGGGTAAGTATAAGTAATCAGTTTTCTAACTTTTCAAAATCGTTGATGATTGAGTTTATGAAATCTAATTACTGGGATCCTTATGTAGCACAATACATAAGACCCAAAAAGGAGTTTAAAGTGCAGCTTAAAGATGCCGATAAAGAATTTGTTTTTGATGCTACTCAGGCCGATTTAAATAAGTTTGATAAACTTATTGATGAGGTAGAACCTGGTAGCTTACGTTTACCTGTACTTATTAAAAAATACATAAAACAAAATGCTAAAGTGGTTGCGTTTAATGTAGATCCACTTTTTAATAACTCGGTTGACGGTTTAATGTATATAAAAATATCCGATTTGCCGGAAAGTACGGTAAAACCTGTTATGGAAGAATTTCAGGCTGAACTAGAACGCAAAATGAGTGACGCCATGATGGTGTCGGAAAAGGAGTAGTCTAGCTATATTCGCTCGCTCACCTTATAACACAACTTTAATTTAGTTGTTTTCTTACTCATGTACTAGTGTAACTCAAGCTAAAAAATCCTACACTACTGATTTGATATACCGTCATCAACGCCGTGCTTTTTTCTAAATTGAGCAAAAGCAAATAGGTGATATTCTGTCTCAGGACATCGTTGTTAAAATCCGTAAAAAGTATTAATCCGTCCAACAAATTACTGTCATCAAAAGGTTTGTCAACGAATTGATTGAACAAATACCTTTGCACATGAGTAGGATTGCATTTTATTTTGTCAAAACCGAGGTCTATACTTGAACATACTCCTAAAAATCGGAATCTATTGGTTTTAAGGTCAAAGCCCATTAGTGATGTTTTTTCAAGTGATAAATATGTCTCATAATGACTTTTCCATACTTGGTCATTATCCAATATAGACTTAAATGCATTGACATAACCTTCTCTACTTTTGCTTTTTAATGCACCTATCTCTAGAAGTTTATCTTCGATTACACTTAAACTCTTATAAAAATCAAATCCTGTAATCTCTTTTTCGTTGCCCATACAATTTTTGTATGAACTAAAGCCTTTTTGACTTTTGCATGATAGCATTAGGAAAATGAATACAATTATTATTGATTTATTATTTATTTTCATTTGATAAAATTAGTCTTTAATATCTTTTACTTAGTTTTTGTTGGCTAGCGCTAGTATCCACTAGTGCCGTAACTCAGGCTAAAAAATCCTATATTATCTATTTTTAAAATGGTATGGTCATCCTGAAAATTTCTAGCACTCGAGTATTTCCAATCAACAGGATGTATAACAAACCCACTTTCTAATGGATTGTTATGAATATAGTCTATTTTTTGTTTACCCTTAAGGCTACCGCCAGTTTGCAACTGGTGGCGTATAAACTAGCTAAATATTTATATTAAAAAACCACAATAGTACTACTGTGGTTCTTAGCTTCTTTACTTTCTTACTCATATCGCCACTAGTTAAAAACTAGCGGTAGCGTCCATATTATGGAACAGCGGGGGAGTTTTCTTACTCATTCGCGGCACTAGTGGATACTAGCGCCAGCTGGGGAGTATTGTTTTCTTAGCTCAAATATCCTTTCCAATAAACCTAAACACTGAATGTTTTTTCGTGTACATATTTATTTTTTTTGATCTTTTTTTATCATTATAAGTTCAATTTTTTCAAGTCGGTTTAATAGTTTTTTGTTTATCTGTTGTTGATTGTTGATTTTTTTCTCTTGCTTTAGCGTATACAGGGTAAGTTCTTCAATTTTTTCAAGTAAAAGTTTGTTCATTTCGCCAAGTTCAATGCCATTTGCTTTTACTTCTTTAGCAGAAGGAATATTGGGTAAGTGTCCTTTTTCTTGAATATGTTTTTGTACTTCTTCAAGTGTTGGTAGATTATAATCTTTTTTGAATACATAATCTGCCCAGTTATCATTATCTACTCTGATTTCCCTAGCTCTTATTTTATCATCAACAGCTAAACCATAATTGGTTAGAGCATTCGTGCCAATGCCTACATTTCCCGCTGTATAATTAATGTTATTACCCATGCTGACCCATAAACTTTCACTATTTTCGTTAGTTATGGTTGCTGACACTTGATTACTTAAAACACTTTCATTTCCATATGCATCTACAGATGTAATAGTAAATTGATAAGTTAAACCAGTAGTAAGATTTGACACCTCGTAAGTGTTAAGGTTGCCTTCTAAGATAATTTCTAAGGAACCATTCTTATAAACTTTGTAACCGGTTATTCCAACATTATCAGTTGCACCGTTCCAGGAAAGCGTTACGCTGGAAACTGTTTGTGATGTACTTGATAAGGATGGAGGCGTTGGTGATATTAAATCTTCCTTAATTATGGAAACATTATCTAAATAAAGGATGTTCCCTGCCACGGAAGCGTGCCCAGTAAATGCTTTTATTGTAGCAGTGGTACCACTTGCAGTTAAAACCCAGCTGTATTCTTTCCATTCGGTAGTGTCTATTTCTTTACCAACAAAATCCGAAAAGCCATCCCATATATAAAAACCTTGTCTAACGTCCGTGCCACGCTTAGCGAAAATGGTAATTTTATATCTTGCTCCTACTTCAGTATCGAAATTATAATCTGCGCGTCTCCAACCGTCTGTCTCAGCAAGTATTTTTAAACAATATTGCCCATGATAAGCTTCGGTAGATTCAGATGATATTGATGTACCACTACTAACTCCTACCCAACCTTCTGTTGAATTGGCTTCATTTGCATAACTTAAAGCATTGGATTGATTATGTATCTCCTGAGCATAGGAAATAGAGCAGATTAGAATGGCAATGGGTAAAATAAACTTGAATAAATTTTTCATGATAAGCGTTAATTGTTCTGATTAATTAAGATGATTTTATTTAAAAGGATTTTAACGTTGAAATGTGGGAGAGATATTCTTTTGCATTATGTTGCATAAAGAAAGGTGGTTTTTAAAATGTGGTTTGGTTAAGATTAAAAATCTTACTAAAAGTATACAATAAAATAATACAATAGAATTTTATCTGTAAGAAATTTACTTTTTTATAAATCTTACATGAGCGATTTATATTTAATAGTGGAGTGTTGGGGGTGGAGGTTACCTATTTGATACTTGTAGTCAAATTGATAATAAAAAACTAGGATTTTTTATAGCTTAAAAAGAGTAGCTTAATCTACCCCAACAACATTACTTCTTCTTTCAAAAAGTAAATTGTTTTTCCAAACACCATTTAATTTGCCTACCCGTTCTCGTTTTCCGATGTAGCGAAAACCAACAGCTTCGTGAAGCTTAATGCTCCCTAGGTTTTCTGGAAAAATTCCTGACTGTAGTGTCCAAAAACCAAGTTTTTCGCTTTCTGTAATGAGTTGTAACATTAGCTTTTTTCCGATTCCGAATCCTCGATGTTTTGTGGAGACATAAACACTTACTTCTGCAACACCACCATATACACATCGGCTTGAAACTGGAGACAACGCCGCCCAACCTGCTACCGCGCTTTCTTTTAAGGCAACAAATCTGCATTGTTGAAGATGAGCCGAATTCCAATCTTTGTAACTTGGTGTGACAGTTTCAAATGTGGCAAATCCAGTAGCAATACCTTCTTCATATATTTTGGAAACTGCTTCCCAATGTGATGCTTGCATGGTTGTAATCATAATGATAAAATAAATGCCAGATACTACTATCTGGCATTGTTAATTAGCAGCAACCACTACCAGAGCAGCATGCTTCCTCTTGTTTGTTTTCTTCGGCCGGAATTCCGCAGAGTTCTTTTGCCTTACAATCGGTTTGCTTTACACTAAGTTTTATGGTTAAATTGTTTTCGTGAATGGTAAAGTCGTTTACAAAAAGTTGTGCAGTGTGAAAGTTACTATTACTATATTCAAATTTAACTTCGGCATCTTTTACCATAGGTTTTAAACGGTCTACTTTGTTGAGGATGCCAAGTGCTTTTGAACCTGTCATGTAATCAGTTTTGTTTTCTTCGTTTGGACTCTCCCAAAGTTGGATAATGGTTTCTTTCCAAAAGTCAACCCCAGCACCACAATCAACCGAATCCACTATTATGTTTTTTACTTCGGTAATATGATAGTTTGGACGAACAAGCTCTCCGGAACGATATTCAAAAAGGATATTTTTATGTCTGTTTGTTTGTAAGATATCCAATAATTCCTGTGTTTTCATAATAAAATATTTAGCAACAATTAAATTTTGTTTTATTGAAAAATGCGTTTAACAATTCCTGTATTTCTTGCCATTTTTCGATATTAATGCAATAGCAAACTTTTTTTCCTTCTATTTCTCCTTTTATTAATTGAATACTTTTAAGCTCTTTTAAATGCTGGGAAATAGTAGGTTGGGCGAGACCTATTTCATCTACAATATCATTGCAAATGCAAGATTGTTGTTTGCTGATGTATTGAAGAATAGCAATACGTGCGGGATTAGCAAGTACTTTAAAAATTACAGCTAACTCGTTTTGAGTCGTATTAAATATTTGAGTTTTAGTGATGCCCATAACATATTTATATATTGCAATATTACGATAATAAAATGAAATAAAAAAATCAACAGTGCTGAGCGAAGTCGAAACGCGGTTGATTTTTTTATTTGTTTAGAACCAAGGTTTTTTGCCTACTTGGTATGTATTGTAGAATTCTTCGTCAGACTTAGTTAAATATATAATACCTTCTATTAAACCAATTAAACCAGTGGCCATTACAATAAAACTTCCTATAACAAAGCACATCGTGGCGTATCCAACAACGGACGCAATCAATAATATAAGTCCTTCTTTTTGGTAACCTAAAATGAATTTATGTACGCCTAATGAGCCAAAAATTATGGCTAAAATTCCAGTGAGCACCTTTTTGTTATCACTTCCAGCAACATTGTTAAATGTTTCTTTGGCGCTATCAGCAAATTCCTGAGCAGTTTCTTTGGCTTCATCACCAAATTCTTTAGCTTTTTCTTTAGCAGAGTCAAAAGCATCTTCTGCTTTATCTCCAAATTCTTTTGCTTTCTCCTTTGCAGCATCAAAAGCATCTTCCGCTTTATCTCCTAAATCTTTATTTTCTTCTGACATTAGTATGAAATTTGTGGTTATTTATTACTTAAAAGTACTAATTAATTATAATTTATTTAAATGCGTCATCAATGGGCTCCCAAAGTTCTAGCTTGTTTCCATCGGGATCTAGTATCCAGCCAAATTTACCGTATTCGAATTCTTCAATTTCACCAATAACAGTTACTCCTTCTGTCTTAAGTGTTTTTAGCAGTTCAACTAAATTTTCCACTCTAAAGTTCATCATGAACGATGATTTGCTTGGCTTAAAATAGGTTGTCTCACTTTTCATAGGGCTCCATTGTGTAGAGCAATCGTTTCCATCTTGGTCTTTCCACCAAAATGTACAACCGTATCGGTCTGTATTAAGTCCTAATCGTTCTTTATACCAGTTTTTAATTTCATCAGGATTTTCTGTTTTAAAGAAAAACCCACCCAAACCTGTTACTCTTTTTTTCATTTCTTTTTGGTTTTTACGTTTTTCTCATATAGCGTTATCCAGTTTTCAGGAGTCATTTTAGATACCAATTCGCCGATTAGAGTATAAGGAATGTCGTCCATTTTTTTAAATCGAATACAGCTTTTCCCCATATCTAATTTACGCTTACTATGTTTTGGATATTCTTTTACAAACCAATCATACATTTTTTGGTCCGCATAAATACCAGAATGATAGAGAGCAATAAAGTTTTTTTGGGATGCTAAATTGATAAAAGGTAAGGGTAGTTTTGGGTCACAGTGATAACCGTCTGCGTAAAGTGAATGTGGAACAACATAACCCAGCATTTTATAACTGATACATTCGTGAAAACCTTTGGGAAGGTTTTCTTGAATGGTAGTTCTAATTTTTGAAATTACTTCTTTTCTGTCTTCAGGGAGTTGTGCGATGTATTCCTCGGGTGTGTTAGCATCATATGTCATAGATAACTTTATAAGAGATTACCTTATAAAGTTAACAAAATCTATCTTTAATTTTATCTACAATAGTTTGTGCTAGTTTTTGCTTACTTTCTACTGTCCAACCAGCAATATGGGGAGTAAATAATACATTGTTAGCTTTTACAAGATACTGGAAGGCATCTGGTAAATTACCATCGTTAAACATATTTTCAAAGGAGCTTTTTTCATACTCTAAAACATCTAGTCCCGCTCCAAGAATTTTTTTGTCTTCAAGAGCTTTAACCAAATCAGAGGTATTTACACATTTACCTCTTGCCGTATTGAGTAACCAGAACGGTTTGTGAAATTTTTCAATGAATTCAGTATTAACCATTCCTTTTGTTAATTCGGTTTCAGGAACATGAAGACTTAATACATCTGTCTTTTGGTAAAGTTCTAATATACCTACTTGGCGGGCCCTATCGTCTCCAACACCTCCTTCAATGTCATAACAAACTACTTCAACATCAAAACCTCTTAGTTTTTTTGCAAAAGCTTTACCCATATTTCCGTAGCCAATAATTCCAACTGTTTTTCCATCTAGTTCTACACCTCTGTTTTCTTCTCTTTGCCACTTTCCAGAACGAACTTCTTTATCAGCGGTATTTAGCTTGTTAAACAAACTAAGTAACATGCCAAGCGTGTGTTCTCCAACAGCATTACGATTTCCCTCGGGAGCAGATGCTAAAAAAATGTTTTTGTTTTTGGCGTAGGCAGTATCAATGTTTTCTAATCCAGCACCTAAACGTCCAATAAACTTTAGGTTAGTGGCCTTGTTGATAAAAGTTTGATCTATGGTAAATCTACTACGAATTATAATGCCATCGTAGTTTTGGATTTTGGCTTCAATTTCTTCTTTGGTTGAAGTATAATCTTCATCATTAGAAAAGCCCAATTCGTTAAACTGGTCTATAATAAGTTGATGATTTACATCTAAATGTAAAATTTTCATGCAGTTTATATTTGGGGATATTTTGTTTGCGTTTTTTCGTGTGTAATATTTCCTGTATGTGCGGTGGATAGTTTTTCGAAAAGTAATACGTGAACAATTTCTCCGTTTTTAGTCATAGGGTTGTGCTCAATACCTTTGGGAACAACAATGATTTCTCCTTCATTAACTACCTCAGTTTTATCTCTAAATTGCATATACAAGGTGCCTTTTATAACTTGAAACAATTCGTCTTCATGTTCATGAGCATGCCATACAAATTCATCTTTAAGTTTGGCCAATAATATTTGCATATCGTCAACAATAGCAATTTGGTGTGGGTGCCATTGTTTTGTGAATTCTGCGTGCTTTTTTACAATGTTAATGGGCTTCATATGATGAGTCTTAAATGCAAGATATTATATTCCTAATACCATTTTAGCAATCCAGAAGTAAATAAGAATGCCAAAGATGTCATTGCTTGTTGTAATAAATGGACCCGTTGCTATGGCGGGGTCAATACCTCTTTTATCTAAAAATAAAGGAACAAATGTACCTATAAGCCCTGCTACAATAATAACTGCAATTAGGGATATTGATATTGCTAAGGCGGTATTTAATTCGCCTTTGGTTGCCCAAACGAAAAGAAACAGAAATAGAGCCAGAATAAAACCATTTAGAGCAGCTAAAAGCATTTCTTTTATTAAACGACTATTTATGCTTCCTTTTACATCATTATTTGCTAACCCTTGAACAATAATTGCACTGGATTGTACTCCTACATTTCCTGCCATGGCCGCAATTAAGGGTGTAAAAAAGAACAAAACAAAAGCTTCTCCTTTAAATGCTTCTTCAAAACCCTCCATAATTAAAAAGGCTCCAATACCACCAACTAAACCTAAAAAAAGCCATGGTAGACGAGCTCTGGTAAGTTCTATAATACTATCTCCTGCCTCAACGCCTTGGGTAATACCAGCTGCTAACTGATAATCTTTATCTGCTTCTTCTTTTAATACATCTACAATATCATCAATGGTAATTCTACCCAATAGTGTTTTGGTGTCGTCCACTACAGGAATGGCTTCTAAATCATATTTAGACATTACTTTGGCAACGTCTTCAACATCATCGTTAACATGTACATAGTCTACATGAGAAATATAGATATCGGAGATTTTTTTTTCGTTTTTAGCAACGATTAAATCTTTTAAAGATAAACGACCAACAAGTTCATCCTGTTTGTTTACTACATAGACTGAGTGCACACGAGTAACTTCTTCAGCCTGACCCCGAATTCTACGGAGACATCCCGCAACCGTCCATGTATCATAAACCTTTACAAGTTCTTTGGCCATTAATCCACCAGCACTATGCTCATCGTAAGCCAGAAGTTCTTTAATTTCTTCTTTATGCTCTTCGTCTTCAATATTGGAAATAACCTCTTGCTGACGTTCCTCAGGTAGTTCTGCGATAATATCAGCAGCATCATCGGTGTCTAATTCCTCAATTTCTTCTGCGATTTCTTTTGAAGAAAGATTGCCAAGAATTGCTTCACGAACATCTTCATCAACTTCCGTTAAAACATCAGAAGTTTTGTCGCTATCTAAAAGTTTTATGAGGTAGGTTGCCTTATCCTTTTTAAGCTCATTTACAATTTCAGCAATATCGGCATAATGAAACTCATCCAGTAAGGTTTCCAATTGAGAATCCTGCTGATTTTCAATGAGCCGTTTAATTTGCTCTAAAAGTTCTTCTGTGAGTTTAAATGGTGTCATCTGCTATCATCTTGGTCAGCGAGATAAAATCGGCAACTGCTAATTGCTCAGGACGCTGGTCAAAGATAGCATCTTCTTTGAGAATATCAGAAAGGGCGAACGTTTTTAAACTATTTCGTAACGTTTTTCTACGCTGGTTAAAAGCTGTTTTAACAACACGATATAGCAGTTTTTCATCACAACCTAATGTAAAATTTTCTTTTCTAGTAAGTCTTAATACTCCCGAATCTACTTTTGGTGGAGGATTGAATACCTTTGGAGGTACTGTAAATAAATATTCGGCATCATAAAAAGCCTGAGCCAAAACAGATAGTATGCCGTAGGTTTTACTTCCTTCTTTTGCACAAATACGCTGCGCTACTTCCTTTTGAAACATTCCTGTAAATTCTGGAACTTGCTTTTTCCATTCTAGCATTTTAAATACTATTTGTGTACTTATGTTGTATGGAAAATTGCCCGTAATTGCAAATTGCTCTTCTCCAAAAAGGAGATATAAGTTATATTGTAAAAAATCAGCTTCTATAACTTTAAATGAGCCTTTTCCTTGCATTACTTCAGGATGTTCAAGAGGGAAACTATGATTTAAATACACAATTGAATCGGCATCTAAATCCATGGCAACCAAATCTATTTCATTTTTTAAAATATACTTGGTCAAAACACCTGTTCCTGGACCTATTTCAATGACGTTATTGTAATTTTTTAGTGATAAAGTTTCAGCTATTTTTTGGGCTATAGTTTCATCTTTCAAAAAGTGTTGCCCTAAAAACTTTTTAGCTTTTACAGGACTGTCATCTGATTTTCGCTTTTTGTTTTTTGAAGAGTTATAGGATTTGTTTTTTTTATAACCCATTTTAAAATTCTTTAATAACCTCCAGTTCCGTTCTAAACGAAACAAATTTATTTGGGAATTTTTTTTGAACCTCTTCCCTTAGCTTTGATGCTTCTTTTTCGTAGTACTCGTTAAGCGTTTTTTTGTTTATAGTTGTGTACTGAACAGAGTAGGTACTACCACCCATTTCTTCTTCTACCAAAACCTTGGTCATTTTGGCATTTAAAAATTTACCTGTTGCTAAAACATTGGGTATATGTGTTTCTTTCATCCACAATAACCATTGGTCTAAAACAGAATTGTCAATATTTGTAGTTACGTTGTAAATAAGCATAGTTTAAGTTTAGTTAATAGCATCTCCTCTAAGTATTCTATAATTTTTACGAGCTTGAGGAAAGTAGTAGCTATCTTGGTAATTAAACATTATTTTTTCGTAATGTTCTTTTGCTTTTTCGGGTAGATTAAAAACGTTGTTGTAGAGTTCTGCTATTGCAAAATGAGCATCATCTGCAAGAATACCTGTACTATAAAATTCTATTATTTTTTGATAATTAAATTTGGCCTCATCGTATTTTTTTTGACCTGTCAATAGTTCAGCCTGTTTTAATAGCGCTTCGTCTTCAATTTTTTCTCCTTTATGATTTTTTAAAATATCATTTAGAGCGATAATTGCTTCGTTGGTTTTATTTTGATAACTCAATAAATCAGCTCTTGCATATTTTTTAAGAGCAGTTTGCGTAGAGTCTTGTAAAGAGTTGTCCGATATTAATAAACTAAGCTGCATTGCATCATTGGCAATTAACTGAGATGTTGAGCTTCTGAGAACTTTTAGTTGCGTAAGTGCCCAATCAAAGTCTCCTTTGTAAAAACTTGTTTGCGCAACCTTATAACGCGCTTCTTGCCCAAGAACATCATTTTTAAGTTTTTGTTGAATTTGAGAGAAGTAAATTAAGGCCTCATTGAATTTTTTGTCATAAACTAAAATGTCTCCTAAAGTAAGTTTTATATAAGCTTTTCCTCTGGGGTTTAATGGGAGTTCTAATGCATTTTTAAGAAGCGAAATAGCAGGTTTAGGGGTGTTTTTTTTAAAAGTCAAAAAGTTAGCGTAAGCAATTTGTAATTGTAAAGTCTGGCTTTTGTAACCATGTATTTCCATTAGTTTTATGTATTGCTTTTCCACTTGACTTATAGCTTTGTCTCCTTGGTTTTTTAACGTTATATCTATAAGATTTAACTCGGCATCCAATGCTGATACTTCATTTGTAGAATGCTGAAGAATGTATTGAAAAACTTCTTCAGCAACGTAAGTTTCATTTTCTTCCAGCAACAAATTCCCAAGACTTGCAAGACGTTGTGTAGAACTTTCCTCATTTCTTTTAAAAATGGCTTTTTCTTGTCTAAAAGCACTTGAATATTGTTTTTGTTTTACAAAAAGCCAGCTAAGTAACTCGTTCCACAAAATATTAGGGTCTTTTTGCGCTTTTTGCAGCAACAATCTTTTTAGAATTACATTATTAGTGTTTGTAGCATCTTCCGAAATAAAATCATCAATATTGCGAAGTACATTAGACTTAGATGTTTTTCCTTCACGTACAAGTAAGAGATATGCATCATACATTTTAGCGTAGCTGCCTTGTTCACCGTAAATTCTAGCCAATTGAAGATTAAAGTTTAATTTAGGGTTCAAAACCATTGCTTTTGTATAAACTTCAACAGCTTGGTTTAGTAGAGCGTATTTTTGAAATCGTCTCCCCATTAAATATCCTAAGCTTGGGGTTTTGTTAATTTGGGATATTGCTTTTTGGTAAAATTTTTGAGCATCTTCTGTTTTGTTTTGAAGTGCGTAATTGTACCCCTGTTCAATAAAAAAGATGGGATTAACATTTTTATGCTTTAATTTTTTGGAGAGCAATAACTCAGCCTCGGGGTATTTTTCTAATTGTTGATAACAATGTATTAGACTTTCAACATAATCTGTTCTTTCAGGGTTTTTAGAAACAAGTTTTTGGTAGAAGACTTTGGCTTTTTCAAAATCACCATCATTAAAATACTGCTTCGCTAAAAAATCATCTTGAGCAAAGGAAAAGTTAAAACATAAAAAGGCTATTAATAATATACGCAAACTCATGATTTTACTCAAAGATACGCAGAATACCAGTAATGCTTAAGACTAATCTATTTTACTAAATCCACAATATGGAACTAATACTTCTGGAATTTGAATTCCGTTCTCAGTTTGGTAATTTTCTAAAATACCCGCTAATACTCTTGGTAATGCTAAAGCACTGCCATTTAAAGTATGCGCCAATTGGTTTTTACCATTTTCATCCTTATACCTTAGCTTTAATCTATTAGCTTGGTATGTTTCGAAGTTAGAAACAGAACTTATTTCTAACCAACGGTCTTGAGCGGTAGAAAAAACTTCAAAATCATAAGTTAATGCAGCCGTAAACCCTAAATCGCCTCCGCATAATCTTAAAATACGATAGGGGAGTTTTAACTCACGTAAAATGTTTTTTACATGCTCAACCATACCATCTAAAGCATCGAAAGATTTAGAAGGGTGTTCAACCCGTACAATTTCTACTTTGTCAAATTGGTGTAAACGATTTAATCCTCTTACATGAGCTCCATAGCTACCTGCTTCTCTCCTAAAACAGGGAGTGTAAGCCGTGTAACATATAGGAAACTCATTTTCTTTAATAATTTCGTTTCTAAATAAATTAGTAACAGGAACTTCAGCTGTTGGTATTAAATACAGGTCATCTGCACCAACATGGTACATTTGCCCTTCTTTATCTGGGAGTTGACCTGTTCCAAATCCAGAGGCTTCATTTACAAGATGCGGAACCTGAATTTCGGTATAACCCGCTTCGGCGTTTTTATCTAAAAAATATGAAATCAATGCACGTTGTAGTCTAGCTCCTTTTCCTTTGTAAACAGGAAAACCTGCACCGGTAATTTTAACACCAAGCTCAAAATCTATGATATCGTACTTTTTGGCAAGTTCCCAATGGGGCAGTGCATTTTTATTTAGTTCTGGAATATTACCTTCTTTAAAAACCTCTTCATTGTCTTCATCTGTAGACCCAGCTGGAACAGATTCGTGAGGTATATTAGGTATTTGATACAAAAGTTGCTGAAGTTCTTCAGTAGCAGTGTTTAAATCTTCAGTTAAAGTTTTTGATTCTTCCTTTAATGCTACGGTTTTTTCTTTTAAAATAGTAGCTTCTTGAGCTTTTCCAGTTTTAAAGAGCATTCCAATTTCTTTAGAAAGCTTATTAGATTCAGCTAAGGTGTTATCTAAACTAGTTTGCGTAGCTCTCCTTTTTTCATCCAGTTCTAATACGTTTTCTACAATAGATGTAGCGTCAATATTTCGCTTTTTAAGCGCATTTATAATATTGTTTTTAGAATCTCGTATTGCTTGTAATTGTAGCATCTGCCTTTATTTTAAAGGAGCAAATTTAGGGTTAATTTGTTAATTGTAGTATCGAATTTTATTTAAGAATGTATAAACTTACTCAGTAACAATTTGAAGCGTAGCTATTTTGTCTTTTTTAAGTTGAAGTTTTAATTCGTCAACCGAATTAAACTTATATTCATCTCGAATTCGGTCTAAAATATCAATTTGAATTTCTTTACCATATAAGTCATCGTTGAAGTCGAAAAAATGAATTTCAATGCTTAGAGAAGTTCCTCCAACTGTTGGGTTGTTTCCAATATTCATCATTCCAAATACTTTATCGCTATTAATATGGCTCTGTACTGCATATACTCCTTTTCTAGGAATAAGTTTATAATCCTCTTCAATAAATAGATTGGCAGTCGGAAAGTTTAAAGTTCTTCCTAGTCCTTTGCCTTTTTTTACAATGCCCGTTAGCATATATGGATATCCTAAATAGCTATTAGCCGTTTTTACATCACCATCTTCCAGGGCTCTTCTAATTTTAGTAGAGCTAACCGAAACTTCATTGATTTCTTGCGCCGAAATTTCCTCTACATCAAATTCTAGAGTGCTTCCAAATGAAATTAAATCGTTGATGTTAGCATTTCGGTTTCTTCCGAAACGATGATCGTAACCAATAATGATTTTTTTGGTTTTGAGCTTATTTACTAAAATGTCCCGAACAAACTCTGTTGCCGAAAGTCTTGAGAAATCTTCAGTGAAAGGATGAATTATTAACTGTTCCAATCCAAGGTCTTTTATGATCTTAGATCGCTCATTAATGGTATTAAGTAGTTTTATTTTGGCATCTTTTTGCAATACCATTCTAGGGTGCGGAAAAAAAGTAAGTAAAGTAGATTTAAAACCAAGTTCTTTAGCGTTAGAAATAAGTCTTTCTAATATTTTTTTATGACCAATATGCACGCCATCAAAAGTTCCAATAGTAATTGCAATGGAATGCTTTTCATCGTAATTATAAATGTCTTTTGTTGTAATCACTGCGTAAAGTAAATAAAAAACTTATATTTGGTTTAGAGATAAACCTTCCTTGAATGGTCACAAAATTACGGTTAGTTTTTTCAATTACCATACTTTTTCTTTCCTTTTACGGTCTTGCCCAAGATGGATATTGGAAAAAGGTTGATGCGCAAAGTGTTTCTTTAAGAGCAAAATTAGATGTTAAAGATATTACTAAAGGAATGTTTTTTTCCTTAGATGAGAAGCGTTTTAAAAATGGTTTTCAAGGGAGTTTTACCTCAAAGAATGATGCTAAAAGAGTATATTTTCCTGATGAAAAGGGGAATCAAGTAGTGTATGAAGTGCTAGAAAAATCTGTTTTGGCACCTGAACTTGCTAAAAAGTTTCCCAATATAAAGTCCTATGCAGGATATGAGGTAAACAATAGACAAAATAAAATTAGATTTAGCGTTTCGCATAATGGAATTCAAAGTATGGTTATCCATACCGATAGTCATGATAATACTTTTATTGAAAAGATATCTGAAGATAAATATATAGTATATTCAAAATCCGCTCACGCGAATAAAAATTCAGGGTTTACATGTAGCACTGTTGAACAAGCTTCAAGGAAATTATCTGCGAGTGCGGCTAAGCCAGTAGATGATCAATTGCTTCGTAAATTTAGATTGGCGGTATCTGCGTCTGGAGAATATACTACTTTTCATGGAGGAACCGTTGCAGATGCTATGGCAGCAATAAATGCAACAGTAACAAGAATAAATGAAGTTTTTGAGACAGATTTGGGTGTTACGTTGGAATTGGTGGCTAATAATGATTTGTTGATATATACAGATGCAGCTACAGACCCATATGGAAATGGAGGATTAAATTCGGATACACAAACAACATTAACAGCAACAATTGGTGAAGAAAATTATGATATAGGGCATCTTTTTCATGAAGCGCTGGATAATGGAAACGCAGGGGGTATTGGTACAGTGTGTAGAGATAATATCAAAGGAAGTGCATTTTCATCATCAACAAACCCTCAAGGAGATAAATTTGATTTAGAATTTGTCGCGCATGAAATGGGTCACCAACTAGGGGCAAACCATACATGGTCCTTTGAGTCTGAAGGAACGGTAGTTCAAGTAGAACCTGCTAGTGGAACTACTATAATGGGATATGCAGGAATTACTAACGGAGAAAATGTTACTTCCAATGGAGAAGAATATTTTCATCATAGCAGCATTGTTCAAATTGCTGATTACTTGGAAGGGGTTGGTTGTGCAGAGATTACCGCACTTACGAATACTCCACCAGTAATTGTTCCAGGAGAGGATTATGCAATTCCTAAAGGAACAGCATTTGTTTTAAGTGGGGAGGCAAGTGATGTTGATGTTGCTGATGTGCTTACCTATGCATGGGAGCAAATTGATAATGGAATTGTAACTACAGCTACTTTTGGACCTAATAATCCTGCTGGAGCTAATTTTAGATCACTTAGACCAAGCATTAATCCTGAAAGATATTTTCCAAAACTAGAAAGCGTGTTGTCAGGTAATTTAACGCAAACCAATCCTCCAGAAAACTCTGCTTGGGAAACCGTTTCCAATGTGCCTCGAGAAATGAATTTCGCCTTTACCGTTAGAGATAATGCCATTGGGGGAGGCCAAGTAGTTTCAGATTTAATAAATCTTACCGTTATTCATGATGCCGGACCATTTGTTGTTACTTCACAGCAAACAAATGAAAGTATTGTTGCAGGTGATATTCATACGCTTACTTGGGATGTGGCTAATACCAATATGGCGCCTATTAATGCGAACAATGTAGATATTTTATTGTCTACAGATGGAGGGATAACATTTCCTATCATGCTTGCAGATGATGTTTTAAATAGTGGTAGTTATAATGTTATTATTCCGGGTGTTGAAACCACATCAGCTAGAATAATGATTAAGGCAAGTGATAATGTGTTTTTTGCTGTTAACGATTCAGACTTTACCATCACAGAATCTCAGGTGGTTTTAAATTTTGAAACAGTTGATTATGAAGTGTGCCAGCCTAATGATGTTATAATTCCCTTCGTTTATGAAACCTATAGCGGTTTTGCGGAAGAAAGTACCTTTAGTGTGGTAAATCTGCCAACAGGTTTATCGGCAACATTTTCACCGGTTTCGACTTCTTTAAATAACACTTCCGTTAATCTTACTATTTCAGGGACCACCAATGTTGCAACAGGAAGTTATTCCTTGGAAATTAATTCATCCGCTGCAAGCGTTACCAAAAATATTGAAATAGAGTTACAGGTTTTTGATTCAAATTATTCTGATGTGGTAGTATCTTCTCCATTAGATGGCAGTGTTGATGTTTCAACAAATACAGCTTTAGAATGGGAGGAAATCGAAAATTATTCTTCTTACGATGTTGAAATCGCAAGAGATAATATTTTTGCTGATATAATAGAATCTGCAACCGTGTATCAAGGCTCATATGAACCTTTAAATCTGGAAAGTGAACAGGAATATTTTTGGCGGATAAAGCCTAAAAATAGTTGTGGAGAGGGCATTTTTGGTTCATCAAGTGGTTTTACTACGGTGCAGGTGAATTGTCAAAATAGAGCGGCAGAAGATTTGCCCTTAGAAATCCCAAGTCTTGGAACTCCTACTGTACTGTCTAAAGTTGTTTTTTCTGAAGATTTAATACTTGCAGATGTTAATGTTAACGTTGAGATATCTCATAATTACCTGTTTGATTTAGTAATTAGCTTAATATCTCCTTCAGGAACTACAGTAATTTTAACTAGTAATTCTTGTGGCGATTTAAAAAATATAAATGCCACGTTTGATGATGAGGCAACAAGTGCATTTGTTTGCAGTGGTAATCCTGGTATTAGTGGAACAGTTAGACCATTAGGCTCTTTAGATGTGTTTAAAGGAGAATCTATTATGGGAGAATGGACTTTGCAGGTTTTTGACACTGCTTCTTCGGATGGAGGAACAATTAACGGGTTTTCATTAGACATGTGTGTTGAAGGACAATTTAGACCTGATGCGGATCAAGATGGTGTTTTTGATGATGGACCAGATTTATGTCTAGATACACCAATAGGGCAGGAGGTAGATATTACAGGATGCCCGGTTTATAGATTTGCATCTGATAATTTTACACTTAAGTCGCAAAGCGAATCTTGTCGAGAAAATAATGACGGAGCAATAGAAATTACAACAAAAAGATTATTGACATATGAGGTGGTTGTACAAGGAAACGGAATTAATAGCACTGAAAATTTTAACGATAATTATTTATTAAGGAACCTCTCAGCTGGAACATATAGCGTTTGTATTACTGCTACTGATGGAATGATTACTTATGAGGAGATTTGTTTTGAAGCTGTTGTAACAGAGCCCGAAACGTTGCAAGTAGCATCAAAAATTTCATTGAATGAAAGTCTTGTTGAGTTAGATTTACGAGGAGCAAGTCTATATAATATTGAATTAAACGGAGGGTTTTATCAAACAACTCAAAATTCTGAGAGTATTGATTTAAAAAAGGGAGAAAATACTTTAAAGGTATCAACGGGCTTAGAATGTCAAGGTGTTTATGAAGAGGTTATATATGTTGCATCCGAGGCGGTGATGTATCCTAATCCATTTGCGAATGTTGTTAAGTTGTATTTAGGAGAGCAAAAGGGTAATTTAAAAATAACTGTATTTTCTTCAAATGGTCAATTGGTAAAGTCAAGAGTAATTTCTAATCATAATGTAGAAGTTATTTTAGATTTTGCAGAATTGCCTTCTGGAATATATAGTGTTAAATATGAAAACGACGAACAAAAAGGTGTCGCAAGAGTTATAAAATTATGAGGTATTTAGTTGTAGCTTTTTTTGTTATTGTATCTGTTGGGTGTAGAAAAAAGGATAGTCCAAAGTCACCGGAGCAGGCAAAGTTGGTTCATCCGGCTAAAAGCTCTGAGTGTACAACGGGAGTAGATGTTGTTGATAATGATAACCTAAGCGAAGTAGAGTTTAGTTGGCAGAAAGCAAATTATACAACACTATACCAGCTACGAGTTACTAACCATCTTACAGGGGTCACGCAAACAGTTAACACAAGTGATACTAAAGCAAATCTTACTCTGGTAAAAGGAGAGCTTTATTCATGGTTAATTCGCAGTTCTAATTCAGATACCGATACGCAAGTTACCAGTGAAGTCTGGAATTTTTATAATGCAGGAAACGAGTCATTTTACGCTCCTTTCCCTGCCACAATTGTCAACCCAAAGCCAGCAAGCAAAGTTTTTAAAGATATTAATAACGAAGTGGAATTAAGCTGGGAGGGGGCTGATATTGACAATGATATCGTAGAATATGAATTGTTTTTTTCCGCATCAACACCACCTTCAACAATGGTTGCCACACTTAATGTTGCTACTTCTTCTGATAAAGTAAGTGTGGTGTCAGGAACAACGTACTATTGGAAAGTAATATCTAAGGATGCAGAAGGCAATATTTCGGATTCAGGTATATACTCGTTTCAAGTATTATAATCCATTAAACTGATTCATTGTAATGGATACACCTGATAATACAAAAGATTTAATAAGTTCGCTAGATTTTTTTAATCGTTCCACCAATGCAGTTTTTTCTTCTTCATTCCATTCACCAAGTACATAGTCTACCTGTCTACCCTTACTGAATTCTGCTCCCACACCAAATCTGTATCTATTGTATTTTGTGGTGTTAAGTGTTTGTTGAATGTCTTTTAATCCATTGTGGCCACCGTCACTTCCTTTGGTTTTTAGTCTTATGGTTCCAAAGGGGAGGTTAATATCATCTGTAATAACTAGGGTGTTTTCTAGCGATATTTTTTCTTTTTCCAGCCAATATTTAAATGCTTTTCCACTTCTGTTCATATACGTTGAAGGTTTAAGGCATAATACACTTCTTCCTTTTATTTTAAAAGTGCCTACATCTCCAAGTTTATTCTTTTCAAAGGTAAAATCATTTTCTTTTGCTAATGCATCTAAAACGTTAAAACCAATGTTGTGTCTGGTTTCTGAATATTCAGAACCAATATTTCCTAAGCCAACGATTAAATATTTTTTCATTGAGTTTATTTCTTGTAGAATTTTTGAATTGCCAGTGAAAAGAGATGTAATAATGGAAAGCATTTTTAAATATATGATATATAAAAATACAAAAGCATCCTGAAATCTCGATAATTATCAAGACAGGATGCTTTTTATAATACTAAGATTGTTTTATTCGGCACTTTCAGCAGCAGGAGCTTCCGTGTCTTCTTCTGTACCATCTTCTTCTTCATCGTCGCTAGCAGATGCGTTACGAGACATTTTAACCTGAACTATAGCTGTAGTATCAGGGTGTAGGATGGTGTAATCTTCACTAGTTACTGTTCCAACAGCAATGGTACCTCCAATTTTCAATTTAGAGATATCAACGTTGAAAAAATCAGGTAAGTTAGCAGGTAGTGCTTTAATAGTAAGCTTTCTTTTTCTGAATAACAAACGCCCACCATTTCTAACACCTGGAGAGTTACCATCTAGTTTAACAGGAATATCCATAGTAAGTTCTTTATCAGCAAAAAGTTGATAAAAATCAATATGAATTATTTTATCCGTTACAGGGTGAAATTGTATGTCTTGCATTACTGCGTCGATTTTAACACCATTTTCCAACTCAATCACAGCGGTGTGTGCGTTTGGAGTGTAAACCAAATTTTTAAATGCTAATTCGTCAGCTGAAAAATGTAATGGTTTTTCCCCTCCGTATACTACGCAAGGAACCTTTCCAGCATTACGTAAGGCTTTTGTTGCTTTTTTGCCCACGCTTTCTCTTTCTGATCCTTTAATTGTAATTGACTTCATTATATATATTAATTATTAATATTCTTTTTTATTCATCGTTTTTAATGATAGGTTGAGCGAAGTCGAAACCTACATTAAAAATTTTGATGATATTGATGTGTTATGATGAACTCTGTACATAACGTCAGCAAACAGTTCAGCACAACCAAGCACTTTTACTTTTTTACTATCCTTTTTGGTTGGGATTGAATCTGTAATAATCAACTCAGATAATTGAGATTTTTCAATTTTATCGTAAGCGTCTCCTGATAAAAGACCATGTGTTGTAACCGCTCTTACACTTAGCGCGCCTCTTTCCATCATAAGGTCAGCTGCTTTAGTAAGCGTTCCAGCGGTATCTACCATATCATCAACTAGTACAACGTTTTTTCCTTTTACATCACCAATAAGCTCCATATGAGAAATAACGTTGGCTTTAGCTCTTTGTTTATAACATATAACAACATCACTTTTTAATGCTTTTGAATATGCGTATGCTCTTTTAGAGCCTCCCATATCTGGAGAAGCAATAGTAAGGTTATCTAAATTTAGGCTTTTCAAATAAGGTAGAAAAAGGGTTGACGCAAATAGATGGTCAACAGGTTTTTCAAAAAATCCTTGAATTTGATCAGCGTGTAAATCCATAGTGATAATTCGAGTAGCACCAGCAGCTTCCAACATTTTTGCAACTAATTTTGCTGCAATCGGCACACGAGGTTTATCTTTTCTGTCTTGTCTTGCCCATCCAAAATAAGGCATTACGGCTGTTATATGTCTGGCAGAAGCTCTTTTTGCCGCATCTAACATTAACAACATTTCCATTAAGTTCTCTGAGCTGGGGTTTGTGGAACCTATAATAAAAACACGTGTTCCACGAACCGATTCTTCAAAAGAAGGTTGGAATTCGCCATCACTGTATCTTGAGAAAATTACTTTTCCTAAACCAGTACCATAAGCCTTGGCAATTTTTTCTCCTAAGACAGTACTTTGTGTACAAGCAAAAATTTTAGGTTCTGGGACAGTGTAAGACATGGTAAGTTGTTGTTGTTTAGTTTTTTATATTGGTTTTTGCAAACAGGGTGCAAATTTAGAAATTTATTTTGGGTTGCTAAAAGATAAATGTTGATATTTTTAAGGGGAAACAAAATTAATTTTATAATTTTGCAGGCCAGATAAGAATGCTCGAGTGGCGGAACTGGTAGACGCGCTGGATTCAAAATCCAGTTCCTTTGGAGTGTGGGTTCGATTCCCACCTCGAGTACAGAAAAAAACCTCAACTAAGTAACATAAATTAGTTGAGGTTTTGTTTTTAGTAATATCTTCAAAATAACTTAAATCTTTTTAATTGAAAAACTGATTAGAGGTTTTTCAAGCCTTATCAAAGTAAGTTGCATTTCATCGATTAGCGTAGAGTATATGCTATACGATTAAAGGTTGAATATCTTCTGTAAAAGGTTGTCTCAAGTTACTTTATCATGAGTAGTTGGAGTTTTATCGAAAACAGAGAGTATAGTCCAACTCGGCGAAAGACCTTTGGGGTAATCTAAAAATGTAGATATGAAAACAATTTTACTCTTAAAAGAAATTTATGCAGAAGGATTTAGAAATCTGGGAAGCTATATTATTAAACATTATTTCAAAGCATTTACCTGGTTTACCTTGGGTATGTTTGCTATTGTGCTTTACGCTTTCTTGTTCCGATTAGTGACAGGATTTGCTTGGGACTAAAAAAATAGGTAATGAGTAAAGATTATAAACTGGATAGAATGTTGAGGATTGTAGGTGGTTTATTTGCTATTTCTATTATTCTATTAATACTTATAATGACTTTTGGATAATATGATTTATATAAGCTGTGTGATGGAATTTATTTCGCAACACTTATTAAAACCGCCTCACAGCTTTTAAGGTCAGAATTTAAAATAATGTTTTCAGAAGTAGAGCCATCTGTAATTTCAATAGAAACCGTATTTGGTGGAAATTTGCCCAAGTTGTGAGCATATAAAAACAAGTCGTTTTTTTTGCTAGGATCTAGCTTAACTGTAAAACTCTTTTTGCTATAGGTTAATAAATGCTTTGAGACAACAGACAATCCATTTAAGTAAATAGAAACAATATCATTGTCTTGGGTTCCATGATCCCAGATATTTACGGTTATTTCTTTATTTTTAAATTGGAGTTCTTTGGTGTAAGAAATTTTTCTGCCAGCGAAATCCATACGCTCAACTGTGGCTTCTTCTTTCTTTTTTATAGAAAAATAAGGTGTAGCAAATTTTGCGATTTGAAATTTGTCATCTGGGAAAAGTTCAATACCCACAACTTGGTATTTGTCTCCTTCACCAATATTTTTTGCTAATTCAATATTAGTATAACTCCCTGTGTTTTTGAAGGAACCTAATTCTTGAACTACCATATCGTCTCTGGTTAGAAAAAAACGGATGGATTTGGTGTCGGCAATGTTAGTGGTTTCCCATAAAATCTCCACACTTTGTGGAATATTCCAAATAGTACCTTTATTGGGATAGGTGATTTCTATTGAGGACCTTGGAGTTACATTGGTGTTGCTTTTTTCTCCTGCAAAAGAAATATTTCCTAAAAGGCAAATAAAAACGGGTAATAGTAAAAATACTTTCGCTTTCATTTTTGGTTGGTAAATGATTTTATAATCTAACGAAAATTTTGTAAAAATGTTGTAAACTAAAAAGAGCCTCATCATTGGAAGACAAAGCTCTTTTTTGAGAACACTATATGAAAATGAAAAATCTTATTTTGTTTTTAATAACACTGTAAATGTATGTTGGCTAGTTTGTTTTTTAAAAGAAATGATGTGAACACCACAAATAGTGTTGTGTAGTGTGTTGGTTTTGTTTTTAATCAAAAAATGGAGTTAACAATCATATAACTTAAGGGTAAAACTTAGCTGACCTTAAATACTATTTAAATTCTGAATCTTTGTGTATCCTGATTTTCTATATATGAAAATTATTTCAACATTTATTTCAACATTAATTATAAATGCGATTATAACTTTATTCGCAACGTATTACTCTCCTTTAAAACATAAAAAAATCAGGAAAAACACTATTACAAATATGCAATGAAAAAGCGCCATGTTGATATTGTGGTTATTTCTGATGTACATTTAGGTACGTATGGATGTCACGCCAAGGAACTATTAAAATATTTAAAGTCAATTAAACCAAAAGAAGTAATTCTCAATGGCGATATTATAGATATCTGGCAGTTTAAAAAAAGATATTGGCCCAAGTCTCATATGAAAGTGATAAAGCTTATAATGCAATGGATTGCGAAAGGAATTAAAGTGCATTATATAACTGGTAACCATGATGAATTGCTGCGAAAGTTTGTGGGTTTTAATATGGGGTCGTTAAGCATTGTTAACAAGGTAGTTTTAGAGTTAGGAGAGGAGAAAGCCTGGATGTTTCATGGAGATGTTTTTGATGTAACCATGCAGCATTCAAAATGGATTGCAAGGCTCGGGGCTCATGGTTATGATTTACTAATTTTATTAAATAGAGGGGTTAATTTTTTTAGTAAAAAGTTGGGTAAGGGTCCTGTATCCATGTCTAAAAAAATAAAAAACAGTGTAAAGTCTGCAGTGAAATTCATTAATAACTTTGAACAAATAGCTGCTGATATTGCCATAGAAAACCAATATGAGTATGTTGTCTGTGGTCATATTCATCAACCGGAAATGAGAACTATTACTAATTCAAAAGGTTCGGTAATGTATTTGAATTCTGGAGATTGGATAGAAAATTTAACAGCATTAGAGTACAATAAAGGAAAATGGGAGTTATATACATATGAAGAAGATGTTTTAATGAAAGATGAAGAAGATGAAGCTTTTGATGAAACGGCAATTCCAGAGAAAAACGAACTATTTCAGAATCTTGTGAAAGAGTTTCAGATAATTGGAGGCTCAGAAACTAAAGAAAAAGTGCAGTAGATGAAGGTCTTGTACGCAATTCAGGGCACTGGAAATGGACATCTGAGTAGATCCAAAGATGTGATTCCAGCATTACTTAATAATAACATAGATTTGGATATTTTAATAAGTGGAATTCAGGCAGATATTAGTATTCCGTACGATGTAAAATATCGATTAAAAGGATTGAGTTTTATATTTGGAAAAAAGGGAGGTGTAGATATGTGGCGAACCTACTTAAAAAGCAATACTGCCCGCTTGCAAAAGGAAATTAAAAGTGTTCCGGTTGAAGATTACGACCTAATAATTAATGATTTTGAACCAGTTTCTGCTTGGGCTTGTAAACTCAAAAACAAGAAAAGCGTTAGTTTCAGTCATCAGGCAGCTGTACTGTCACCTTCGGCTCCTAAGCCAAGTAAAAATGATGTAATGGGTAAGTTTATTTTAAAAAAATATGCTCCTACAACAACACAGTATGGTCTTCATTTTAAACCCTATGAAAATAACATTTATACTCCAATCATAAGAAAAGACATAAGAGAGGCTAATGTTAAAAACAAAGGGCACTACACAGTTTATTTACCAGCATATAGTGATGATAAAGTTTTAAAAATGCTTTCAAAAATAAAAGGTGTGGAGTGGCAAGTTTTTTCAAAACATAACACCAAAGCTTCTTTTGCTAAGAACATAAGTATACAGCCAATTACCAATAATGCCTTTGTTTCTAGTATGGCTAGCAGTGCTGGTATACTTTGTGGTGCTGGTTTTGAAGCTCCTGCAGAGGCACTTTATTTAAACAAAAAACTATTGGTTGTACCAATGAAATCACAATTTGAACAACAGTGTAATGCAGCTGCCTTAAAAGAAATGGGAGTACCTGTAATAAAGTCTTTAAAGAAAAAGCATCTTGAGAAGATGAAAAATTGGATTGAGGGCAATAATCGTATTTCGGTTGACTACCCAAATCAAACACAACAAATTGTAAATCAACTACTCGAAGAGTCTGTCTAGTTTGTATGTATAGTGTTTCAAATGAGTTTGATTTAAAAGCTCAAGATTTCGGAGAAGATTTTATTTGGGGAGTATCTACCGCTGCTTATCAAATAGAGGGAGCGCATAACCTTGCTGGAAAAGGAGAATCTATCTGGGATAATTTTACAGCTAAAAAAAATAAAATAAGAAATAATGAACACGGCCAGGTGGCTTGTGATTTTTATAACAGATTTAAAGAAGATATTCTTTTAAAAAAATCGTTAAATATTAAAAACTATAGATTTTCTCTTTCCTGGTCGAGAATTCTTCCCAATGGTATTGGTGAGGTTAACACTGAAGGAATTGAATTTTACAATAAGTTGATTAATTGTTGTTTGGAACATCAGATTACACCATGGGTAACACTTTATCATTGGGATTTGCCACAAAAATTGGAAGAAAAAGGAGGTTGGACCAATAGAGCAATTTTAAATTGGTTTGAGGAATATGTAAAAGTATGTGCTCAAAATTTTGGAGATAAAGTAAAACACTGGATGGTGCTTAATGAACCAATGGTTTTTACTGGAGCAGGATATTTTTTTGGAGTACATGCTCCAGGAAAAAAGGGAATAAAAAATTTGTTGCCAGCAATTCATCATGCAACACTTTGTCAAGCAATTGGAGGCAAATTGCTGCGCGATATGGTACCGAAAGCAATTATTGGAACAACGTTTTCATGCTCTCAAATTACAGCATATTCAAATAAAAAAAAAGACCTTATTGCTTCCAATAAGGCAAATGCATTATTAAACAGACTTTTTATAGAACCCGTTTTAGGACTAGGATACCCGTATGAGGACCTTCCTATATTAAAGCGATTAAAAAAGTATATTCTTCATGAGGATGAGGAAAATGTTGTTTTTGATTTTGATTTTATTGGAATTCAGAATTATACTCGCGAAGTGGTAAAACATAGTGCTTTTGTGCCGTATTTAAAAGCTAAAATTGTGGAAGCCGAAAACAGAAATGTTAAAACAACTCTTACGGGTTGGGAGGTTTATCCTCCAAGTATTTACAAAATGCTTAAGCAGTATAATGAGTATTCTGGGGTTAAAAGGATAATAATTACAGAAAACGGAGCTGCTTTTTCTGATGTTGTATCAAATGATAAGGTGAACGATTCTGATAGATTGTATTATTTGCAAACGTATTTGCAGCAGGTGCATAAAGCAATAAAAGAAGGTGTAAAGGTAGATGGTTATTTTGTTTGGACATTCACGGATAATTTTGAATGGGCAGAGGGATATTACCCTCGTTTTGGTTTGGTTCATGTAGATTTCAAAACGCAAAAACGTACGGTGAAAAGTTCAGGGAAATGGTTTGGGAAATTTATAGAGAAAAAATAGGCGTTTACCATATATTTTAAGAGATTAGTACATAAAAGTTTAAAAAAGTTTATTGTTGTAGATAGTTATAATGAGTATAAGGGCTAATGTTATTTTAATTCTTCTATTTTTTACGTTTTCTTCATGTATGCAGGATAAAAAGTTGGATGCATATGAATCAGAAGAGTTTGTGTTTAGAGGAAGGCCTGCCAGGGTGGTTTTTCCAGATGTTGCAAATGACAAAAAACTTTGGATTTGGCGTGCCAGATTTTGGGGAGTCCAACCCCAAACTGAGGAGGCATTGTTGAAAAAAGGTTTTCATGTGGTTTATGTAGATGTATCCGACTTTTATGGAAATCAAGAAGCTGTGAGTGTTTGGAATGATTTTTATAAACACGTTGTTAAAGAATATAACCTTAATAAAAAGGCAGTTCTACAAGGTTTTAGCAGAGGGGGTTTAATGGTATATAATTGGGCATCTCAGAATACGGATAAAGTTTTTTGTATTTATGCTGACGCTCCAGTTTGTGATATTAAGAGTTGGCCAGGAGGTTTTTTTGAAGGAAAAGGAAGCAAAGCTGATTGGAAAAAATGCTTAGCAGCATATTATTTAGATGAAGATTCTGTTTTAACTTTTGAAGGCATGCCTATTTATAACGCGGTTACTGTTGCAAAAGCTAAAATTCCAGTATTACATGTTTGTGGTGATGCTGATAAAGTTGTCCCTTATGATGAAAACACAGCAATTCTAGAAAAGAACTTTAAAGAAGCAGGCGGAAATATTCAAGTTATTCTAAAAAAAGGAGTAGGGCATCACCCGCATAGTTTAGAAGACGCGGAACCTATTGTGAGTTTTATTGTAAAAAATTCTATTGAGAATCATAATTAAATTTAGAATCAAAAATAAAGCCGATGTAGAACATCGGCTTATTTTATTGTGCTAACTCAAACATAAGAACGTACCCTAAGAAGGCGTTGCAAATGTAAAATTGTTATTTACGTTTTAGGTTAAGAAAATCTAAGTAAAAGATTATTTAAATGCGGATATACCTGTGATATCTGCACCGGTAATAAGTAAATGAATATCGTGTGTGCCTTCATAGGTGATAACACTTTCTAGATTCATCATATGCCGCATAATACTATAATCGCCAGTTATGCCCATTGCTCCTAGAACTTGTCTAGCTTCTCGGGCAATTTTTAATGCCATATCAACGTTGTTTCGTTTTGCCATTGATATTTGTGCTGATGTGGCTTTTCCTTCATTTTTTAACTGCCCTAAGCGAAAAGCTAATAATTGTGCTTTTGTAATTTCGGTAACCATTTCTGCAAGCTTTTTTTGCTGAAGCTGTGTTGCTGCAATTGGTTTTCCAAACTGAATTCGCTCTTTGGCATAACGTAAAGCATTATCATAACAATCCATGGCGGCTCCAATAGCTCCCCATGCTATGCCATATCTAGCAGAATCTAAACACCCAAGTGGAGCCCCTAGACCAGATTTGTTTGGCAGCAAATTTTCCTTAGGAATTTTTACGTTATCAAAAATAAGCTCTCCTGTGGCTGAAGCTCGTAATGACCATTTATGATGTGTTTCTGGGGTTGTAAAACCATCCATGCCGCGTTCCACAATTAGACCATGAATTCTTCCTTCTTCATTTTTAGCCCAAACCACCGCAATATCTGCAAAGGGAGCATTAGATATCCATAGTTTAGCTCCATTTAAAAGGTAGTGGTCACCCATATCTTTAAATTTTGCTTCCATACCACTTGGGTTGGAACCATGATTTGGCTCTGTTAAGCCAAAACAGCCCATGAGTTCACCTGTTGCTAGTTTTGGAAGGTATTTTTTACGTTGTTCTTCGGAACCATAAGTGTATATAGGATACATAACTAAAGAAGATTGAACCGAGGCTGTTGATCTAACTCCACTATCTCCACGTTCAATTTCTTGCATGATTAAGCCATAGCTTATTTGATCTAAACCTGACCCGCCATATTCAGCAGGTATATATGGGCCAAAAGCACCTATTTCGGCAAGTCCTCCTAAAATTTGTTTTGGAAATTCCGCTTTTTGAGCATAGTCTTCAATTATTGGTGAAATATCTCTTTTTACCCATTGTCTTGCGGCATCTCGTACAAGTAAATGTTCTTCAGAAAGTAAATCATCTAAATTGAAATAATCTGGGGACTCAAATACATCTTTTCGCATATTCGGATAGAATTTGCTTCAAATATAAATAAAGAAATATAACAAAACAATCTGTTATAGTTACATTTTTAAATAAAAGTCCTTTGTTAGTTTCTTGTACTGCTCGGTATATTGATGCCTTTCTTTCTCAATAATTAAATTATTTATGAGAGTATTTTGCTTTGTAAAAGTAAATTCTAACAAACTACGTTTTATTTCCGTTAGGGCATTTCCTTTTACTCTTGTTATTCTTTTTGGAAATAAACTGAATTTTGCAGCAAGTTTTATGAAGCTTTCTTCTTCCTTAAATGGAATTATGGTAGAAAAGGAACCTTTTTTGGTAAGTAGTTTAGATACACCTTCTAGCAACTCATTAAATGGTAAAGAATTATGTTGTCTAGCATTATCTCGAGCAATATCACCACTACTAACTTCTTCCGTGTAAAAAGGAGGGTTAGAAACTATTAGGTTGTATAGCTCAGATTCGTCGGGTTCTTCTTCTGTATATTCATCTACAAATTCATCAAAACCAGCATGAAAACAAAACAGACGATCGCTCCAAGGTGAGTTTTCAAAATTCTCGGTACATTGTTCAAAGGCATCACCATCTAGTTCAATTGCTTCAATATTTTCAGCTATACTACGCTGCGCTAGCATCAAAGCAATTATGCCTGTGCCAGTGCCAATATCTAAAATATTGTAGACGTTAGCATTTAGTGTTGTCCATGAACCTAAAAGAACACCGTCTGTACCAATTTTCATGGCGCAACGATCTTGTTCTATAGTAAACTGTTTAAAAGCAAATGGCTTACTCATTTTAATTACGATAAATATAAATCTACTAAACCTTCTGGTGCAGAAATGTAAATAGTTTTTGTTTCCCTATCTAATTTAGAAATGATTTCATCCCTAACGGGAATTAAAATTTGTTTATCGTTTTTTTGAATTTCAAATAGTGCCTGCGCGGTTGAATCATTTACGCCTGTAACAATTCCGATATTACCATGAATATCATCAATAACCGTAAAGTTTATGATTTCATGATAGTAAAATTTGTTTCCAGTAAGTTTAGGAAGCAAGGTAAGAGGAAGGTATAATTCTGACCCCATTATTCGGTCAGCATCCGATTCGTTTTTAACCTCTTCAAAATCAATACGAAGCAAATTAGATTTATGCAATCTGCATTTGTCAATAAAAAATGGAATCAGATTGTTTCCAAGCGAAACAAAAACCGATTCCATTTTTTCGTAAACTTCAGGGTCATCAGTGTCCAGTTTAACTAGCACTTCGCCTTTGAAACTATATTTTGAAACGATTTTACCTAGGTAAAAGCAGTCTGATTTCCGCATCGTTTCGGAGATATGTTTTATTCTTCTTCAGAAGATGCTTCAGCAGCAGCGTCTTCAGAGTCAGTAGCTTCTTCTTCTGGTAAAGCAGCGGCAGCAGCTTCAGCAGCACGCTTTTCATTTACTTCTTTTTCAGCAGCTAGCGCTTTTGCTTTTGCATCAGCTTTTACTTTATCTAGACCACTAACTTTATCAGCAACAGCTTTCTCTTTTTCAGTTAACCAAGCAGCAAATTTTTCTTCAGCTTGCTCTTCTGTTAACGCTCCTTTACGAACACCTCCTAAAAGGTGATGCTTTAATAAAACCCCTCTGTATGATAATATTGCTCTTGCAGTATCAGTTGGTTGTGCACCATTCTGCAACCATTTTACAGAGTTGTCTACATTAAGGTCAATTGTAGCTGGGTTTGTATTAGGATTGTAAGTTCCTAGTTTTTCTAAAAATTTACCGTCTCTTTTTGATCTTGCATCTGCGGCAACAACCCAATAGAAAGGTTTACCTTTTTTACCGTGTCTTTGTAATCTAATTTTTACTGGCATATCACATTAATTTGTAGGGTGCCCGACCCTTGATTATTAATTCTTTTAAGCTTACATCGAGCGGAGCCGAGATGAAAGCGGGTGCAAATATATAGTATTTAAGTAAAAGAACAATAGTAATATATGTTTTCTTACTGCTGGAGAATGCGTAAAAGTTAATAACTGTTTAAAACTCTCTTTTATTAGCCCAATAACTTTAGCTATTTTTATCTACTTGTTTTTTCTGAAATAAAACCTACATGTATTTAATTTTTGACACCGAAACTACTGGATTACCTAAACGTTGGAATGCGCCAATTACAGATACGGATAACTGGCCGCGTTGTATACAAATAGCATGGCAGCTGCATGATGAAATGGGGAATTTGGTAGAGAGTCAGGATTATTTGGTGAAACCAGATGGCTTTAATATTCCGTATGATGCCGAGAAAATACATGGTATTTCTACAGAACTTGCTGCTCAAAATGGGATTTCTCTTGCTGAGGTTCTAGAGAAATTTAACATTGCCATGGCGAAGACAAAGTTTATTGTCGGGCAAAATGTTGGTTTTGATGTTAATATAATGGGGGCAGAGTTTTATCGTATGGGAGTGGAGAACTCATTACAAGAACTGCCAGTTTTAGACACCTGTACGGAACATACTGCACAACTTTGTCAAATACCAGGTGGTCGTGGTGGTAAGTTTAAATTACCAACGCTAACAGAATTACATCAGTTTTTATTTGGAGAACCTTTTGGAGAGGCTCATAATGCAACAGCGGATGTTGAGGCAACCACACGGTGTTTTCTAGAACTTATTCGGAAGCAACAGTATACTACAGAGCAGTTAGATGTTCAACCAGATTATTTTAAGAATTTCAATGAGGCAAATCCTCAGCCAATAACGCTGATAGGGTTAAAGCATATTAATCTAAAAAAAGCATCCAAAAAGATTGCTGATGCTTTATGGGAAAAAGATACAGGTGGAGTTTCGCAAGAAGAAATTGACCAAAATTTAGCCTCATTAGAAACCGCAGAATTTGCCCATTTACACAATCATACGCAGTTTTCAATATTACAATCTACCATAAGTGTTCCAGATTTAATTAAGGCTACAATCAAAAATAAGATGTCCGCAGTAGCAATGACAGATCATGCTAATATGATGGGGGCTTTTCATTTTGTAAATGGTGTAATTAATCACAATAAAGGAGTAGCAGCACGAAATGAGGAAAATCTAAAACGATTTGAAGCTACTCAAAACGGAACATTAGAAGAAGGGCAGGAACCTTTACAGGAGTTGCCAGAAGTTGAAAAGGAAATTACTCCAATTGTAGGTTGTGAATTTCAGGTTTGTGAAAATCATGCTGATAAATCGCAAAAGGACAATGGGTATCAAATTGTGATGTTAGCTAAGAATAAAAATGGCTATCATAATTTGGCTAAAATGTCATCAATTGCCTTTGTTGATGGTAAATATTATGTTCCGAGAATCGATAAAAAAATTATTGAACAATACAAGAAAGATGTAATTGTACTTACTGGTAACCTCTATGGAGAAGTGCCTAGTAAGGTTTTAAATGTAGGAGAGAAGCAAGCAGAAGAAGCTCTTATTTGGTGGAAAGATACTTTTGGGGATGATTTATATATTGAATTGATGCGCCATGGTCAAGAAGATGAAAATCGAGTAAATCAAGTGTTAATTCAGTTTGCAAAAAAGTATAATGTAAAAGTAGTTGCAACGAACAATACATATTATGTAGAAAAAGAAAATGCGCATGCGCATGATATTTTATTATGTGTAAAAGATGGAGAGAAGCAAGCTACACCAATAGGTCGAGGTCGAGGCTATCGATACGGTTTGCCTAATCAGGAATACTACTTTAAGTCCTCAGAAGAAATGAAGGAGCTTTTCAAAGAGATTCCTGAAGCGGTTACCAATATTCAAGAAATTATAGATAAGGTAGAAACATTTACATTGGCACGTGATGTTTTGTTACCAGCGTTTGATATTCCAGAAGAATTTCAGTTTGAAGAAGATAAACTAGATGGAGGTAAGCGTGGAGAGAATAAATTTCTTCGTCATATAACTTATGAAGGTGCTAAAATACGATATGGTGAAATTACACCTGAGATTGATGAGCGTTTAGATTTTGAGCTTCAAGTAATTGAAAAAACAGGATATCCAGGATATTTTTTAATTGTTGAAGATTTTATCCGAGCAGCTCGAAAAATGGATGTTTCAGTAGGTCCTGGTCGTGGTTCAGCCGCAGGTTCTGCGGTGGCATATTGTTTATGGATTACCAATTTAGATCCCATTAAGTACGATTTACTTTTTGAGCGTTTTTTAAATCCAGATCGTGTGTCCATGCCTGATATTGATATTGATTTTGATGACGAAGGTCGTGGTCGTGTAATGGATTACGTAATTGATAAATATGGCTCAAATCAAGTAGCACAAATTATTACATACGGTACCATGGCTGCAAAATCTTCTATTCGAGATACTGCAAGAGCATTGGATTTACCATTAATGGATGCTGATCGTATGGCGAAGCTCATTCCTAATATGTCTAAACTTAAAAAGATAATTGGAGTAGATGAGGCCGTACTAAAAAGCAAGTTTAATAGTGAAGAGCTTATTAAAATTAATGAGCTTTTAAATATTTCTGAAGGAGATGGCTTAGAGTCCGAAACCTTGAATCAGGCATATGTTTTAGAAGGTTCGGTTCGTAATACAGGTATTCATGCTTGTGGTGTGATTATTACACCAGACGATATCACCAAATTTGTCCCGGTAGCACTGGCTAAGGACTCTGACATGTATTGTACTCAGTTTGATAATTCTGTCGTAGAAGATGCGGGATTATTAAAAATGGATTTCTTGGGGTTAAAAACATTAACCTTAATTAAGGATACCGTAAAAATTGTAAAAGCAAAACATGGTATTGAGCTGGATCCAGAGAATTTTCCGCTGGATGATGAAAAAACGTATGAGCTTTTCCAACGAGGTGAAACAGTAGGGGTTTTTCAATATGAATCTCCCGGTATGCAAAAACACATGAGGTCATTAAAACCAACGGTGTTTGCAGATTTAATTGCTATGAATGCATTGTACCGTCCAGGACCAATGGAATACATACCTAGTTTTATTGCCCGTAAACATGGTACCGAAGAAATAGTATATGACCTTGATGCCTGCGAAGAGTATTTAGCGGAAACTTATGGAATTACTGTTTATCAAGAGCAAGTGATGTTGCTGTCACAAAAATTGGCGGACTTTACTAAAGGTGAAGCCGATGTTTTGCGTAAGGCAATGGGTAAAAAACAAAAGCATGTTCTTGATAAAATGAAACCTAAGTTTATAGAGCAGGCTTCAACAAAAGGTCATGCTGTAGATAAATTAGAGAAAATTTGGAAGGATTGGGAGGCTTTCGCTGCCTATGCATTTAATAAATCGCATTCAACCTGCTACGCATGGATTGCATATCAAACAGCTTATTGCAAAGCGCATTACCCTGCCGAATATATGGCTGCTGTATTATCTAATAATATGAATGATATTAAGCAGGTAACCTTTTTTATGGAGGAATGTAAGCGAATGGGCTTAGATGTACTTGGTCCAGATGTAAATGAATCATATTACAAATTTGCTGTTAATGATGCTGGTGCGGTGCGTTTTGGAATGGGGGCAATTAAAGGTGTAGGTAAAGGTGCCGTAGATACCATTGTGGATAACAGAAAAGAAGATGGCGCCTATAAGTCAGTCTTTGATATGGCAAAGCGTATAGACTTAAGAGCTTCTAATAAAAAAGCTTTTGAAAGTTTAGCAGTTGCTGGCGGATTTGATTCTTTTGGTGACACGCATAGGGCACAATATTTTCATGACGAAGGTGATGGTGTTACCTTTTTAGAAAAGGTAATAAAGTCGGGTTCTAAGTATCAGGAAAACCAAAATTCTTCTCAAATGGATATGTTTGGTGGAATGAGTGAGGCGCAAATAGCAGAGCCAACTGTGCCACCATGTGAAGAATGGGGAACCATGGAGAAACTTCGCAGAGAAAAAGAGGTAGTAGGGATTTATATTTCTGGTCATCCATTAGATGATTTTAAAACTGAAATAAAAGCATTTACCAATGCTAATGTTGGGTATTTTAATACTATGGAAGATTATGTGAATAGAGAGCTTTCTTTTGCTGGGGTAATTACCGATGTGCAACATAGGATATCAAAAAATGGCAAAGGCTGGGCAATGTTTACCATTGAAGATTATACCGATTCATTTGATTTTAGGGTGTTTGGAGAAGAATATTTAAAGTATCGTCATTTTTTAATGGTGAATTCTTTTGTTCATGTAAAAGCATTTATCCGGGAAGGCTGGGTTAATAAAGAAACGGGTAAAAAAGGAGATCCACGTATGCAGTTCAACAATTTTATGCTGTTACAAGAAGTAATGGAAACCTATGCAAAAAAACTCACCATTAAATTAGATATAAAAACACTTAATGAAAACTATGTTCATGATTTAAAAGAAACATTGAGTTTTCACAAGGGAGAACACCCCTTGAGTTTTGTTATTTATGAAATGGAAGAACAAATTAAAGTCAATATGCCATCAAGAAGACAAAAAGTTCAAATTTCCAGTGAGTTGCTAAATACGTTGGAAGAAAAACAAGTGCATTTTAAGTTGAATTAATTGCTTAAGAAATTATAGTACCTGTATTTAAACGGGAATAAATTTTACCAATGTTACAATAGGAAAAACGAATATTACGTTAGTAAGGAAACAGTACTTTTTTTGACTAAATTTGCGTAATATAAAAAAATAAAAACATGGCATTAGAAATAACGGATGCTACTTTTGACGAAGTAGTATTAAAAAGCGATAAACCTGTAGTAGTAGATTTTTGGGCAGCTTGGTGTGGACCTTGTAGAATGGTTGGACCTATCATTGATGAAGTTAGTAACGAATACGATGGTAAAGCTGTAGTTGGTAAATTAGATGTTGATGCCAATCAAGAGTTTGCAGCAAAATATGGAGTGCGTAACATTCCAACAGTTTTAGTTTTTAAAGACGGAGAAATAGTAAGTAGACAAGTTGGAGTTTCTCCAAAGAAAGTTTATACAGATGCTATTGACGCAGTACTATAAAAAATAAAGTAATACTAGTAAAAAGGGTTTGACATTTGTCAAACCCTTTTTTTGTCTATTTAAAAATTGGGATATCACTTACCAGTTTCCAAATTCCTTTTTCATTTTTAACCAAAATTATAATAGACACAATTGTTGCTTTTTTTCCTTTAAAAGTAACTTTAGTACTTGCAGTGGTGCCATTAATTACAATATCTTCAAAAGTTAGGTTCCTAGAGTCGCCTCCCCATTCTTTAGTCTTTATTTTTTCTAAGTATTGTGTTTTGGAAACCACACCAACGGTTTTACTGCCAAAAAGGCGATTTAAAACAACTCTATAATGTTGGTCTAAATGTTTTTCTAACGCTTGTACATTGTTGTTATCACCTGCTTTAGAAAAAGCAGTTACGGTTTCTTTAATGGCATCTTGATCCGTTATTTGAGCTTTACAACTAACCGATAGTACTAAAAATAATAGTATTGCAATTCCTGAATTTTTCATGTTTTTGTTTTTAAATTAATAAATGATGTTTTTATGTGATTTGGGCCTGAGTGTTGCTTTATTGAATTTCTGTCATGATTTTTTGTTTTAAGTTCAACTTTAATTAAATTCCACGTGAGTCAATTATTGATATATCAATTAATAAATTAAAAAAATACTAACGCATATTATGTTGTATTTTTAAAAGTAAGTTTCTTAATAATTCTACCTCCTCGGAAGAAAAACCTTCAAGACTTTTTTTACGATGCTCTTTAATCATTTTCATATGTTTTTTTACAAAGGTGATTCCCTCGGTAGTTAGCTTAATATTGTACTGCCTTCTATTATTAGGAATAGGTTCTCTAAGTAAAAGTTGCTTTTTTTCTAAAATATCCAATGTACGCGTTATAGATGCAGGGTCTCTTAACGACTTATCCGCAAGTTCTTTTTGTGATATATGTTCAAATTCTTCTATGATTTTCAATAAAATCCACTGCTCAATGGTAATACCAAGGTTAATTCTATCAAATTCTTTTTGAGAATATTTTTTAGATATTTTACTGGTTTTATCTATTTGAAAAAGAATAACATCTTCAATATTTCCGCCTACCATTAGAATATAATAATATGAATTTCTCAACAAATATAAATTTATTATTGATATATCAACAATAAATTTAAGTAAAACCTATTATAGGTTTTATATCTTAGTGCAACAGACTAGTATATGAATCTTCAATCAGAATTAAATAATTCAGCTTTATTCCATAATCTTGAATTGCTCGCAAACCAAGTTGTAGAGGGGTTTATAAGTGGAATTCATAAAAGTCCGTTTCATGGTTTTTCGGCGGAGTTTGCAGAGCATAAAATTTATAATAGAGGAGAAAGTACCAAACACATAGATTGGAAACTTTATGCAAAGACGGACAAGCTTTATACTAAAAAGTACGAAGAAGAAACCAATTTACGCTGTCATATGATTTTAGACAACTCAGCATCTATGTACTACCCAGAGGTAGAAAAATTGGGGTTAAACAATCTTAACAAGATTGGTTTTTCGGTATTAAGCATTGCGGCACTTATGAATGTGCTAAAAAAGCAACGCGATGCAGTTGGGCTAAGTGTATACGCTGATAATTATAATTTTTACGCACCAGAAAAAGGCAGTGAAAGGCATCATCAAATGCTATTGGCGCAATTGAGTAAAATAAGTTTGGAAAGCAACCCAGCAAAGGAGACTAAAACATATACCTATTTGCATCAAATAGCAGAAAAAATAAAAAGACGTAGTCTTATTTTTTTATTCACAGATATGTTTCAACACACGCTGGATAACAATGAGTTGTTTGAGGCGTTACGACATTTAAAGTACAATAAGCATGAGGTAGTTTTGTTTCATATGATGGATAAAAAAACCGAATTACATTTTAATTTTGACAATACCCCTAAACGTTTTTTAGATGTGGAAACAGGTGAATATATAGATTTGTATTCGGATACTGTAAAAAACAATTATGAGCAAAAATTAACAGCTCAGCATATTGAGCTTAAGTTAAAATGTGCCCAGTATAAGATAAAATATGTGGATGTAGATGTTCGTGAAAATTTCTCCAAAGTGCTGAATACCTTTTTGGTAGCAAGGCAAAAATTTATTTAGTGAATTTTTTAAAGAAAATAGTTTGGTAATTTGGTTTAGCGGTGTATATTTGCAACCGCTATTCCGATAGCCATCGGAAGCAAACGGTCTGGTAGTTCAGCTGGTTAGAATACCTGCCTGTCACGCAGGGGGTCGCGGGTTCGAGTCCCGTCCAGACCGCTGGAATTTTATTAAATTTCAACAAAAGCCTGTAAATCATTGATTTACAGGCTTTTTAATTTTTTTTTGATATCAAATGTTACCAATGCTTGAGCAATCAGCGTCCTATTCTACCCCAAAAAGAGAGAGAATCCAATACCAACGGAGAAGTAACTATTTACTGTAGATTTTCCTTGTAATTTAACGGTGTTATACCGTTAGGTTGATAGATGTAGGATATGAAGATGGAATTCTTCAAAATTGAAATCAACTAAAAGACTTATTTAATTGACTGCTAAGGCGAAACCTTAATTCTTATTATAAGGTATTTAGGAAGCTGGTCAAATCAGTCTCTTTGTCAAGATTTAGTTTCTTCTTCAACCGATACTTAGATTTCAAAATACTATCCGGTAAAACATTTAAGGTGGCGGCAATCTCTTTTGTAGTTAAGTTCATACGTAAAAAGGCCGCCAATCGTATTTCTTTTTCAGAGATATCAATACATATTGTTTTGAGTTTTTGGTCAAAGTCGTTATGGACTTCTGAGAAGTAAGTTTTGAAGATCTCCCAGTCTTTATCTGAGGCATTTTCCTTTTTAAGGAGCATGACAATACGTCGAAACTCGGTCTTAAACTTTTCGGGCGAACTCTTGAGGTTTTCCAAATTATCCTTTAATTCTTGAATAAAGGTGTTCTTCTGAACTAGATGAAGGGTTTGACTCGTCAATTCTTTCTTTTTGTGTTCAATTTCTTGTTTATAGATTTCTTCTTTTTTTTCACGGGCGATACGGTTCTTTTTGATTCTCTGACGATATCCAAATACAGAAAGCCCGAATAAGGCTAGGGCAGAGGCCATACCACCTGCATAAAATCCTTTTCTTAAATTGCTAATCTCAACTTTCTGGTTTAAAGTGGTTATCTCCTTTTCTTGAAGAACGATTTCTGCTTCTTTTTTCTCAGTTTCATAAATTGTCTCCAATTCTTCAATGGCCTTTGTTTTTTCTATAGAGAATAAACTGTCTTTAATTTTTTGGGAAGCAACATAATCCTCCATTGCGGATTTGTAATTACCGGAATTCAAATGCACTTTAGACCTGTAGTCCAGAGCATGTTTTAGTTCATTGGAAATCTTCAGGGAGTCAGCCAACTTTACGGATTTGTTCAAATATTCTATGGCTATTTCATTTTTACCCAAAAGCGAATAGGTAAGACCCACATGATATAGTTCAATTACATAATTTATGGAAGTCATGTCATAAGTGTCAATCTTAGCCCCTTTTTTGAAATAGGAGAGTGCTTCTTGATATTTCCCATTTTCTCTTTGTGCAAAACCAATATTGAACAGGACATTTGAAGCACTTTCAGGAAAGTTATACTCATTACTTATGTCTAGACTTTCATTAAAATATTCAATTGCTTTGTCGTAGTCCTTTAAGTTTATGTATACATTGCCAATATCGCTTAAAACATGAGAACTATATAGGTTGTCCGATACCTTTTGATAAATTTCATAAGCCTTCATAAAATTCACTATGGCCTGATCGAAATCTTTTTGTTGATAATTCAACTTTCCAATATTTCGGTACACATCTCCTCTTCTGTACACTTCTCGATTTATGGTGTCCAGGACATCCAGGGCATTTTGAAACTTATTCATTGCATTTAGGTATTGCCCAAGCTCATAATAGTTATTGCCATTTGTGTTGAGCGAAACGCCGTACCTCAAATAATCTTTATTATCTAGTGAAAGCTGTGTTACAGAATCCATTAATCTGATGGCTTCCTTATAATTACCTTTGTCTCCCGCAATGATTGAAAGATTTGAGAGAGCACCAGCTACGTTGTCTTTGAGGTTGTGTTGATGTGCCAGATTAAGGGTTTTTCGATAATAATGTACTGCTGAATCCGAATTTTTTATGGTAAAGTAGTAACCTGCCAAACTGAAATTTCCAATTACCATACCTAAGTGATATGAGTTTTTCTCGGATAGCGATAAAATTTTTAATGCATACTGTTTTCCTTTTTTGGAATCGAGATAACTAGCGGTTTCATATAATTGTTCGAGAATTGAAACTTTAGAGGCAAAGTCCTTTTGAATTTTGTAAACTTTATTTAGACTATCTATGCGGTTTTGCCCTTGAAGTTGGGAAAACATCATAATGGGAAATGATAGCATTAGTATAAAAAGAATAATGCGAGTTTTCATAGAAGTTTGATTATATCACCAAGATACCTATTAAATCCATTGTTTTGATACTTGTTTTGCCATTACCAAATTGATTTTCCATATGAAGTCCATGTCTATCTCAATCCAAGTTTAAAATGAATTCGTTGTTAAGGGTTGATTTTATTGATGTTAAAGAGTTTACTTAAATTTTGAATATAGCCGCTGTCCATAGTGAATTTGCCCAGAATCCTTAAGGGTTGTCCATACTTTGTCCATGCCTAAAATTAGTGTCCCCCTGTTTTCTAGACTAGGTTTGGGGTGTTGAATCCAAAAAACCACAGAAATTATGAAAACAAATCAATTACAAAACAAGAGCGTACTTCGAATGGTGTGGGTATTGTCACTTTTACTATTTTTTGCCTGTAGTAAAGATGAATCATCAGTCACAGTTGGTCCAGATGATGAGGATATCTCTTCAAATTTTAGCGCTACCCTGAATGGTCTTGAGAATTTTTCACAACCGGCGGAAGTTGCGAGTCCAGAGCTTTTAGAAGACGACGATTCTCCAGAGCGCAACGGTCAGTTCGAATGTATAGTGCAGAAATACAAGGCGGCACCTGGCTATGATGAAATGCTTTCCCTTGACCCTGCGAATGGGGTTATTTACCCGGGAGCAATGTTAAAGGGTGAGTCGATACCTACTGGAGAATATATAGGTATTAACGGTGGACGGGCGCCCATTACCTTATCGATCTCATTGGAGAATATCGACGGTTCTGCTTCAGTTGAAATTGAAAATCCTGATTTGGATGGTGTGCGAAACGGCATAAACGGTTTACTGGCTCAAGGTGTAAACGGGGCTACACCTGCCGATTTGAATTTCACCATTCAAGAAGTACACTCTCAAGAGCATTTAGACATTGCCCTAAGGGCAAACTACCGTGACCGAAACAAAGATATCTCTGGTTCGTTCGATTTTGAGAGCTCGGCATACAATTACAAATATGTAGTCAAGTTTTTTCAAGAATATTATACAATTGATATGACTTTGCCATCCAACCAAGATCCCGGTTCGCTTTTCACCGAACTTCCGAATTTAAACAGTACCAGCCCAGTTATGGTCTCGAGTGTGGTATACGGCCGTATGGTATTGTATACGGTCGAATCGAATTACAGTACCTTGGATGTCAAATCGGCTTTCGCACTTTCGTTCAGCCAAGGAAGCTCTAGCGGTGAAGGTGGCATTGACGTCGATTATGAAAAAATCATTAGTGAATCGAAAGTAGAGGCCTTGGTTATAGGAGGGTCTGCAGAAGATGCAGTGGGTGTCATCGAAGGCCCTACAGGTGTCTATAGTTATATTATTAATGGAGGAAATTATTCAAAGGACTCTCCCGGTAAGCCTTTGGCATATACCTTGCGCTATATAAAAAATGACTTCCCCATTGCAAGAGTGGTGCTGGCGTCGGAATACCCTGTGCGTAGCTGTGATTTGGCCTGGCCTCAGTACGAGCTGAAATTGGTAAAAATTACAGGTTCTACACTTACCAATCGAGAGCTATACGGAAACCTTGAAATTAGGATGTGGTCAGAAGCAGAAGGTGACTTTGTACGATCGAACACTGATAACCCGGGAGTAGATAATGCCTGGTGGAATCGGGAAAATAAAAGTGAGGAACGCGTAAATGTAAAAAAGGGGGACGAGAATGCCTATGAATTTGACGATCCTGAGGTAGACGACGAATTCTACACCTATGATATTGAACCGTATCGCCCCAATAAGAGCACGGATTATTTTGAATACCGGGGGCATCTTTACGATAATGAATTTATTGGTTTTGACGATTTAGGTGCCAAGTCAAAAAAAGCCTATTTGGACAATCTTGGCGAAAACGCCTTGGACGCAGCGGGCATTACGGCTGCTAAACTTCCAAACGCCTTGTCAGGAGAGTACTACTATAGTCATAGTTTTGAGGATGGAATAACGGTATACTATAAAATAACCGAGAAATAATTATATAGCGCAGTCGGCACCTTAAGTTGTGATTCAACAGCTTGGTGTTGGCTGTTGTTTTTTATTTTAACCAAGCTTATTTATAATATGGGATTTATCAAATCTGAACATTAAACTTTGTTAAAAAGTTAGTTTCAAGGTGCGCCTAAAAAAGCCACTCTTCGAAGGTCATTAACACAGGGTGTTTTCAAGAGAAGGTCGAGTTCCTTCTAGACCGCGAAAAGCTTTTAAAAAATTGGAGGTATTTTTTTGGTTTTGTACTATATAGTTATAGTACTTTAAAACAAGATTTTTTATGTTGTTATTTTAAAGAAGAATGGCGAATTATTTCATTTGGATTTATACTTTTTGTAAGTATGTTTTTTGTCATTCATAGTTATTATGTATAAACCAGAGTTTAGTTTTTTTAAATATTAAAATAAAGTAAGAAGTATACGTGCTATAAGTAAAGTCGTAATGGAAAGCGGATTTATGAAGTAGTCCATTTTTTTGGAAAGTATTTATGTAAACTCAACCACAATTATTGGTCTGAATTTTAATGTCTTATCCAATATTTTGTTTTTACACTATCAAATAATTTCCCAAGTGGAGCGAATACTTTTAGGTGTTACTCTAAAAATAATCACCGTAATAAATTCGATAGTACCATATTATGATTTTTAATGCTTATTATTAAGAATAATATTCTTAAAACCTAAGTAACTTATCACTATTTATAATAATTGACTTAAAAAAACTATATACCTGAATATTTTTTTACTTTTAAGTAATTTAACTTAAATCGTAAAATTTGTTTCAAAAATATATAACCCTATTTTTTGTAATGCTTCATTTTTTAGGGATAATAAATGCGCAAGAAGAATATTTAAAAAGTACCCTCAATAGCGTTGACCAAATAATAGGTCAAGAGAATACTGGTCTATATAACGGAACAAAATATATTGAACTTTATAGAACGATTAATGAGCATCATAAATTTTTTAATAGCAGTAAATTTTTGTTGGGAAGCTTAGTATATAACGGACAATATTATGGTAATGTTAACTTAAAATATGATTTGAATGCTGATGACTTATTACTTGATATCAGCTACCTGCAGAAATTTTCCATTTTAAAATTGTATAAATCTAAAATTAGTGAATTTAATTTAGATGGAAAGCAGTTTATCAACATAGGCGATTACTCCTCTGATATTACCGAAGGGTTCCACGAAGTATTATGGAATACTGATGATTTAAAACTTCTTAAAAAGCACCGGAAAGAAAGGTTTAAAAGATTTTCTAAAAAATTTGTCCATTACGAGTTTTTTGATGAAAATAGCTATTTTTTTGAATATAAAAATGTGTTTTACCCTTTAAAGAAAAAAGGTGATTTACTTAAAGTATTCCCAGAGTTTAGAAAATTAATAAACCGACTTTACAATAAGGGGCTTGTAAAAATTAATCCGAAAGCTAATTATATTTTAATCTTAGGAGAAATTCAAAAATCCTTAGGAAAATGATAAAATATACAAGAAGAATAGTAATTGTTATTTTCCTTTTATTATATGTACAGTACGCATGTACCCAAGAAAACAAACCAATATCGATTGAATTAAATGATGTAAGCCTACAAGAAGCTATAAATATGCTTGAAAAGGAAACTGGTATTCTTTTTTACTACAAAAAAATATGGCTAAAGGATAAAAAAGTAGATTATAGTGCCATAGAAGAACCATTAGCTAAAATTTTAGATTCCATCTTAACAAGTACTACAATTAATTACTATCGCTATTCAGATACACAAATAGTTCTTACGGAGAATAATCTTATCTATGATAACCTTCCCAATACTTTTTTTGGAGCAAAAAAACGCGATACTGTAATTCAAGAACATTTAGAGCGAGTACTTAGTCCCGTTTTTTTTGATGAACCAAAGCAACAAACTAATAATATAATTGAAACTGTTCGTATTGGGAAAGAAGACCGCAACTATAATAGTAATAATTTTAAGATAAGTGGTTATGTAAAAGTTGACAATACCAAATCACCATTACAAAATTTAACAATTACTTTGAATAACACAAGAATCGGAACCACTACCGATGAAAATGGATATTATGAATTAACACTTCCCTCGGGTGAAAATTATCTTACATATAGTTCTATTGGAATAGAAAGTGTGGTTAAAAGAGTTATTGTTTATAGTAATGGAACTTTGAATGTACCCTTAAAGGAAAGTATAGAATATTTGGATGAGGTGGTAGTGGCCGCAAATGCTAATAAAAATGTTGAAGAGGCATTAACAGGGAGCACCTCCATAGTAGTGGAAGAGACCAAGAATATTCCATTAATTTTGGGAGAACGCGATGTTCTCAAGGTGGCAACTACTTTGCCAGGCATCTCTACCGCGGGAGAAGGAGCTGCGGGTTTTAATGTTCGCGGAGGATCTACCGATCAAAATTTAATCTTATTGGACAATGCAGTTATTTACAACCCTTCACATTTTTTTGGAATTTTTCAAGCAGTCAATCCGTTCACAACCGAAGATGTACAAATTTATACTGGTGGTATACCAGCACAATATGGGGGTAGATTATCCTCGGTTTTTGATATTACTTCCAAAAATTCAAATACCCAGAAGTTTTCTGGGGAAGTTGCTATTGGTCCTGTTACCAGTAATATTGCGCTGGAAATACCTGTTATAAAGGAAAAATCCGGCCTTTTGATAGGAGGTAGGAGCACTTATTCTAATTGGATTTTACGTTCACTGAATGAAGAATCCCTAAGAAATAGTGAAGCATCTTTCTATGATGTTATTGCAAAATATAATCACAGTATTAACAAAAAAAACACACTTAAAACCACCGGTTATTATAGTCGCGACAATTTCAGTATTACCTCAGATTCTCTTTTTAGATATAGTAATCGTTTATTCTCTATAGATTGGGAGCGCCAATTCAATGAAAAAAACACGGGGCAATTAACCGTTGCAAATAGTCAATATCAATTTAATATTGAGTTCGATGGTGTTTCCAATAATGATTTCGATTTAGGTTTTGGAATACATGAAACCGAATACAAACTTCGAATGAAGTATCTGTTTAACCCAAAACATAAATTCGATTATGGTGTTATGGCAAAATTTTATAAAACGCAACCAGGATATCTTAGAGCTCTAAATGAAAATTCAGAAATAAATAGCATAGACATTACGGAGGAACGTGCCTTGGAATCTGCCATTTATCTATCAGACAATTATAATGTAACTGATAAACTTTTACTAAATATAGGTTTTCGTTATTCTTTTTTTGCAGCACTGGGGAAAAGAGAAGAACGCATATATGAAGAGAATAGGCCTAAAAATGAAGGAACTCTTTCAGATGTTGTTACTTATGAAAAAGGTGATTTTTCCGAAACCTATGGTGGTCCTGAGATACGATTGTCTGCACGTTACCTATTGAAGGAAAATTTATCTCTTAAAGCAAGTTATAATAGTACATATCAATACATTCATAGACTCTCTAATAATACTACGATTTCTCCAGTAGATACCTGGAAGTTATCAGATAACAATATAAAACCTCAATTAGGTAACCAATACAGTATAGGTCTTTTTAAGAATTTAGATACCAATACCTATGAACTAAGTGTAGAAGGCTATTATAAGACAACAGAAAACGTTCTTGATTTTAAGATAGGTTCAGACCTATTGTTGAATCGGACTATTGAAACTGAAACGCTACAGGGTGATGGAAAATCCTACGGTGTGGAATTTCTAGCTAGAAAAAATAGTGGTGTATTAAATGGGTGGCTTTCTTACACTTACTCTCGATCATTCTTGCAATTAGATAGTGAGTTTGCTGAAGAGCGTGTAAACGGAGGAGCGTTTTTTCCAACGAATTATGATAAACCTCATGATTTTAGTGCGGTACTCAATTATAAATTCACGAAACGTTTTAGTCTTTCCGCGAACTTTGTATACCAGACCGGAAGACCTGTTACCTTTCCTGTTGGAAGGTATAATTTAGACAATACTGAATATGTATACTATAGTGATAGGAATGCTTTTAGAATTCCTGATTACTATAGGTTAGACCTTGGTTTTAGCATGGAAGGGAATCATAAACTGAAAAAAATTGCGCATAGTTTTTGGAATATATCGATATATAATGTTTTAGGTAGAAACAACCCTTACTCAGTATTTTTTGTTACTGAAAATGGAGAATTAAAACCTTTGCAAAGTTCAATTTTTACTATACCAATACCCACTATTACTTGTAATTTTAAATTTTGATGAATAAAATATTTTCACGTATTCCGTTTTTAGGTGTCATTTTAATGGTACTTAATAATTGTACGGAACCTTTTGAAGTTGATAAAGTGCCCGTATTTGAAAGTGCACTGGTCATAAAGGCTAGTTTAACAGACCAGAATAAAATTCAGAATGTAATATTATCCCGTTCATTTCCTTTAGATACCGTTATTACATCAAAAGAGTTGGGTGCTCAAGTCCAAATTGTTGATGATACCGGACGTATTTTTAATTTTAACGATATGGGGAATGGAAACTATAACTCAAACATCCCTTTTGCAGCAGAAAAAGACCGTTTGTACACCCTTAATATCACTACCTCAAATGGTAATTCCTATATATCAGAACCAAGTGGTATTCTGGGAAAATCTAATATTGATGAAATTTTTGCTACCCGAGAATTTAAGGACGATAGAGAAGAAGGAGTATTTATATACCTAAATAGTTTTGACCCTACTAACAAAAGCCAATATTACCGCTATGAGTACGAGGAAACCTATAAAATTATCACACCCTTCACTGCAAGAGGCTTTGAAGCTTATGTAGTTTCACCATTACCGAACCCAGCTGTAGACTATAGATTATCCGATGATGTCGCCTCAACTTGTTATAGTACTAATCTTTCTAAGAGAATTATTCAAACATCAACGGTTGATTTAGAGGAGGACAGAGTTAGTAGATTTCCTGTACGTTTTATCAATAGACAAAATTATATACTGTCCCATCGATATAGTATTCTAGTAAAACAATATGTACAAAGTAAAGAGGCTTTCAACTATTACCAAACCTTGGATACGTTTTCTAGCTCGGAAAGTTTGTTCTCTCAGATACAGACGGGGTTCTTAGAAGGGAATATTCAATCTGAACAGAACGCTTCAGAAAAAATTATAGGTTTTTTTGAAGTAACTTCTGTTAGTGAAAAACGTTTGTTCTTTAATTACGAGGAATTATTTCCTGGGGAAGAACTTCCAGATTATTTAATTGATTGTAGCATAGTCTCTCCACCACTAACCAATGAAGGAGGAGGGTCTCCTTTGATTAGTTTATTAAATGCAGATGCTGTAGACTTTTTTAGTGTCTATGACGGTAATGTCAACTCGCTTAATTTAGATGTTTTTGGACCATTCTTAATGACACCAGCAGGTTGTGGAGATTGCACACGATTTAGTAGTAAAATTATCCCTGATTTTTGGGAAGAATAATATGAAAATGAAAAAAATAATTCTTCTATTCCTACTATTATTCACGACCATTAAGAGTCTGTATGCGCAGACAAGTAAATCTGATTTAGATAAAGTTCCCGAAGAAATTGTCAATATTCATGTAAATACCAAACTTGTGTTTGCAGGAGAATATCTTTATTATAAATTTTATTGTATGCTTGCTGAATCTATGGCCCTTAGTACGCTCAGCAAAGTAGGGTATGTAGATTTGATAAACGAACAAAAAAAGGTCGTTTTTCAACACAAATTAATGCTTATAAACGGAACTGCCTACAGTGAATTTTTTGTGCCTGCAGACTTACCTTCGGGAAATTACAAACTGATTGGTTATACAAATTGGATGCGGAATTTTGGAGCAAGTAGTTTTTTTAAAAAGGACATTACCATATTAAACCCTTATTCAGGAAATCAAAATGTATTTCTAGAAGAAAACACTAATGAAAATTTATTTGAGCAAAGCAATATATCCAAAATATCAAATAGTAAAAATACTGAAGCTATTACTGTGAGCACCGATAAAACCATTTATGGTAAACGGGAAAAGGTAGACCTTAAAATAGGCTCAATACTTGGAAAAAAATTAACGGGTATATATTCTTTATCCGTTAGAAAAAAAACAGCACTAGACAATAGACTTAAAAATAGTGCAATGCAATCCGCAAGTAATTCGTTTCCAGATAGTAAACCCTTTTCTTACCCTTTTTTACCAGAATCGAGGGGAGCATTCCTTTCAGGTAGCATAAAACAGCTGAAAGATACTGTTCTAAAACTTATGATTTCTTTTCCGGGAGAAAACAATCTTTTTTTTATTGCTACAACAGATAAAAAAGGAAATTTCACCATTCCAATATCAAAACGGTATAACAATGAAGAAGTGTACATAAGACCTTTTTTGAACAGTAATGCCATAGAGGAAATTAGTTTGGACAGTAAGGAAAATATGGAGTATGGCAATTTAGATTTTAACAAATTTATTTTAAACGAAAATATGAAGAAACTCATACTTGAAAGAAGTATTCAAAATCAAATTGAGAATACCTTTTTTGATAGTAAACCAGATTCTTTATTACAGCCTAAACCGTTAAAACCTTTTTATGGAGGACAAACAACACAATACATTCTTGATGATTACACAAGATTTTCTACTTTAAAAGAAACATTTGTAGAAATATTGAAACATGCTTCAATTAATAAAGATGACAACGGAACTACATTTTTCAAAGTAATACCTAAGCTACCAGCAATAGACTCCGGAGAAACCTCGCTAGTACTTTTAGATGGTGCTTATATACATAATCATGAAAGACTTTTGACAATCCCTTCTAAATCAATAAAGAAAATTATCATTGCTAGAGATCAATATTTGTATGGGTCATATAGTTTTCAGGGAATTATAGACATAAGAACTTTTGAGGGAGATATATTTAAAAAGTACTTGGATAATCAAACCCAACATTTCCCTTACAAACAATATAGAACTACAAAAAGCTATTATCGGGAAGATTATTTGGGTAGTAAAAAAGAGTTAAAAAAACACATACCAGATTTTCGGAATCAATTGACTTGGATCCCAGAAATAAAGGAAACTATAGATACTTTTAAGACTAGTTTCTATACTTCTGACGTAACCGGAGAATTCAAAATTATCTTAGAAGGTATAAGTAGTAAAGGTTTACCCATTCATATAACAGAGTCATTTACTGTGAAGTAAATGATGTTAAATCGATATTTAAAATAGTTTTAATCTCATGATAGATACTATAAAGTTTGATTTTAATGTAACAAAAAGTTATGAGTACCTTTATAAGGTGATTCGCACTGTAAACTCAAAAAAACTCCTTAGTTAGCCCAATAAGTAACGTGTTTCCTAGAAAAGTTCGAGTCCCGTCCAGACCGCAAAAAAGCTCTTAAGAAATTGGGAGCTTTTTTTGTACCTCAAAATTTAATGAGTCTTGTTGCTTTGTAATTTATAAAATGTAATGATTAGCAGCTTGATATGGATAATACTAATCATAAAGATATTTACCAGCAGCTTTACCCATTTTTTGATGGTCATGACCAACATATGGAATTACCTCCATAGACCAATTAAAATCGCACTGCATTTCTTTGGCTATTGCCTTAGAGGTTTTAAAAAAGTATTTGGCTCTCTCTAGTCTGTGTAATCCTTGAACGTCTGCTGATTTGGAGCGTAACAATGTTCCGCCAGTTTCAGTTTCATTGTCAAGTTCGCCAATAAATAGAATTAGTTTTCTTTTGAATGATTTTTTTAAATCTTCCTTTGTTAACCCTGTTTCTTTAAGTCCAAATGGTAAGGTAATGTTTACATTAGGAAGTGTATAAAAACCAGAGTTTGATGCTAGAATTTGGTTGACTTTGGTGGAGGAAGCTAAAACAGCTAGTCGATGTAAAATTTGTCCACCTGCAGAATGCCCAAAAGCATCATATTGGGTTTGATTAGATTTAAGTTGATTAACCGTGAGGTCAAATATTCTATCAAAATCATTAAAAATCCATTCATTTTTATTTGGGTTTACCGTAAAGTCAAAAGTATTCTCATTTAACGTTACCATATTGGTGCTCTCAATTCTGGTGATACTATTTTTTAAATTTAGATTATCCATTATACCACACAGGTGATAATCCTCAAAGGGATAATTTTTTTCTGCATACATTGGAGAAAGAATCAGGACACTATATTTTTCGGATATGTCAATCCATGCATCTCTATAACTATCTCCGTTTCTTCCAGCACCTGGTATAACCATTAATATTTTTGAATCTGCATTAAAATTCTTGGGTTTATTATAATATACTTTTATAGGCTTATTCGTTTTTCCTTGATTGCCTTCAATTAAGAATGCACCAGAACCTTCATGAATGTTTACTTCGTTTAAAACAAGCTCTTTTTGCTGCTTTAAATCACTTTTTTTAATGAGAGCCATATCGCAATGTGGACACATTCCAGGTTCCGAAAAGCTAAGTTCATCGCATGATAAATCACATGGTGTACAAACATAGTCACCATGTTTATTTTTGCATGAGAAAAAGGTTAGACATACAAATAGCAAAAGACAAAAAATCTTCATTACAAAATATTATTGTTTAACAAACGAACCCTTGTGTTCATTAGATTTCATACTTACAACTTGGTTACTCTCGTTTCTGATAAAAGTGACGGTTGTCTGATTCATTTTTGAAAACAAATCATCTTTTTCATGAAAAAGTGGAGTTTTGCGCTTTCCTAATTGCGCATACAATCCTTTTTCTCTGTTATCCACAATTATTTTTACTTGTATCCCCTTTTCATTTTTGTAAATACCACTATAATCTTCAAGTTTTTCAAGACTTATTAAATCTTTATACGGATTGTCTTTGGAAAGTATTACCCCTTCACCTGGCACCCATTTATCATATTCCATGATGTAGGCAACTTTTCGTGCTACATTAAAACCTTGCCACTTTGCCACCAAATGTAATGCGCCGTCAATACCTGCTGATATTCCAGCAGTGCTAATAACTTTGCCATTATCCACATATCTTGCATCTCTTAGAACTTTAGTGTCTTTATAATTCTTTTCCAAATTATCAATAGAATAATGAAAAGTTGTTGCCGTTTTATTCTTTAAAATTCCAGCCTCAGCTAAAAAGAAAGCCCCAGTGCATACAGAAAAATAGTTATCTATGTCGTCAAAAGAATTTATCCAGTTGATAATATCACTATCCGTTTTACTTTTATCTGTATTTCCCCCGAAAAAAACAAGTACATCTACTTGTGGGGCGTTTTTTATGTCATAATCCGGAACAATAGACAATACTCCTTGACTTACAATTGGTTTGGTTGTTTTAGATATAATGCTAATATCGTGCCCGGCATATGAAAACACCTCTAACGGCCCAGCAAAATCTAAGACTTCTACACCGTCTTGCAGGTAAAAAGCTATTCTCTTTTTGTTTGAGTCGGATTCTAATTTTTTGACATCCTTTTTTGGAATCAGTTTCATTCCACAATGCTTACACTCTCTCTTTTGTTTGAATTCTAAAGTGTCGCATTGGCTATAACATGGTGGACAAACGTAGGTAACATTGGTTTGAGAACCTGATGTGTTAAATGATAACAATACAAGGACAATAATCAATATATTTTTAATCATAACTTTAATTTTGTTGTCAAAATTAGAGAAATGTAAAATTTTAGTAATGCCAGTTATGCGCAGTATTCGGACAGAATTTTAGTAAATGGGTTAGCTATTATTATGCCTAAATTATTGATTTTAGTAACCTCCAGTTTAGATGGGAAATTAATGCTTACTGCACTTTCCGATAATTGAATATTTAAAAATTCAACCACTTTTTAAATTCTGAGGCTTTATTTTTACTAATAATAATATCTACCTCTGAGTTGGGGTTTACTAAGATTTTGAGTTGGTTATTGCCGTATTTAACTATTTTGTCAATGGCGGATATTGCAATTATAAATTGTCTGTTTGCTCTAAAAAAGTGACTGTGATCCAAATTAGAAAATAATTCATCTAAACTAAGGTTAGAGGTAGACCTTCTACCATCAATACAAGCTACGTAAGTTATGGAGTTTTCTGTATAAATATGTGCAATTTCATCCGTTGATATTGGTAAAAGTTCGTTACGTACATAGGTGAGAATACGCTTTTTAGAGGCATTGTTTTCTTCGCTTTTGTTTGGATTTTCGCTAACCTTCTGCTGATAGTTGTCTACTGCAAGGTTTAGTTTAGATAAGTTAATTACTTCGTTTTCTAACTCTTCATTTTTAAGTTCTAATTGCTTTTCATAAGTACTTCCTATTAATCTAACAACAACAACAAACGATAGTATTACTATAAAGCCCATGATAAACAAAATAGTATAAAAGTTGTTTTGGAGTTTACGAATTCTTTCTAAGGTTTTTTCAATGTTGGTATGCGCTGCTAAAATCCAATCAGAACCTTTAACGGGAATTAAATAAATAACTTCTGATTTTTTCTGCTCTACTTCTTTAGATTTTAAAAAAGTATAAAAATCTTGGGGACTTAAATCATCAGTCACGGATGAAACTAGCGATTGCGTAGGGCTTACCTTTTGCCCTACAAGTTTTATATCTGGGTGGCATACTTGTTTGCCAGACCAATCAAACATACTAATAAAACCAGTTTTAAGGTTAGCGTTTTCGATACTATTTTGGATATCCTCAATAAGCTTTTCTTTTTCAACATTGTTAGCCAATTGATGACTTATTAAAGTAGACATAGCTTTAGCATCTTTTTTACCAAACTCTAGTTGCGTATCTAATATTTGAATAGTGCTAACCTTTACAAAATAATGTATGGCAATGCTCCCCATAACAATAAAAATAATTGTAATGGATAATAAGGTTAATAAGTACAGTTTGTCTTTTCGCATGATTTAATTTGATGCTTTGGTGACTAAGATAAGAATTTGATTTACTTTAAATAATTATGAATTGGTTCAACCTTGCTATTTGCAAAATAGTTCCATTTTTCAAATTTATTCAAGTCTTTTTTTTCCTTTTTTACGGCTAATTATTCCCTTTCGCACAACTTATATATAATAATTTGATTGAGATATTATTGTTTTGGTAGCATATTAAAAACTATAAATCAGATTATTATGAAATTTACACTCAAATTTATGCTACCCGTTGTTTGTTTTTTAATTGTAGGTTGTTCATCAAGTGATGATGATGAGGTAATACCTCCAAAAGAAGATGATCCAATAGCAAATGACATTACTTATACAAAGGATATTGCGCCTTTAATTAGTAGTAATTGTATTGGATGTCATAGCGATCCACCACAGAATGGAGCTCCATTTTCATTAACCACATTCTCTAATTTAGATGCTAGAGCAAGCGGGGTTTTTAATGCCACAAATAGCGGAGCAATGCCTCCGTCTGGTAAATTGCCACAAGCCAGTATTGATTTAATATCAGATTGGATTGATGGTGGAAAAAAGGAATAAACCGTTTGTGAACACTAAAAAAATAGGATGAAAAAGCATATTGTGAAAATTGGGTTAACATTCGCTTTGATATTTGGAATCTTGCAATGCGGTATTGCACAAACCAAATACGTAGACCGTAAAGGAGTTGTGCAATTTGAAGCCTCTGAGAAATTGTTTGAAGAGGTAAAAGCTGCTAACAAATCGGTTTCAGCCGTTTTAGATGTTCAAACAGGTCAAATTGCGGCTTTGAGTTTGATTAAGGGGTTTCATTTTAAGAATTCCTTAATGGAGGAACATTTTAATGAAAATTATATAGAATCAGAAAAATATCCAAAAAGTGTTTTTAAAGGAAACCTAAACGATTTTGACGTAGCCAAACTAAATGAAAATTGGCAAGAAGTTGGTGTAGATGGGAAATTAAAATTGCATGGAAAAGAGAAACAAATACACCTAAATGCAATGCTTAAAATGGTTGACGGTTTAATTTTTATGAAGGGGTCATTTATTGTGGCCCCCTCAGATTTTAATATTGAAATTCCCAAATTGGTCAGAAACAAAATAGCAAAGGAAGTAACCGTTACTTTAAATTTTGAATTCACTAAAAAATGAATAAGAAAAGAGTATTGATTAGTGCAGTTTTGTTGCTGTTGTCATTAATAATTGTATATGTTTTTTTTCTAAGTGGAAAGCATAGAGTAATCGCTAATGAAGATGCTACAATAGTTTTAAAGTCAGATAAATTATATGCTCCTTTTAAAAATAATCAAAGCGCAATAACAGCCAAATACATAGATCAAGTTGCCCAAGTTCAGGGTTTGATTACATCAATATCTAAAAATACAATAGAGTTAGATAATATAATTCAGGTTGACTTAAATAATGACCTTAAAACAAATCTTGAAAAGGGAAATGTAATCACCATTAAAGGAAGATGTGTTGGTTATGACGATTTGTTTGATGTTGTTAAAATAGATCAAGCAATTGTATTACCAAAAGAATAATAAACCACCATTAAACTATAAAAATGAAATTAGCTTTTACCTTCTTACTTTTAATACCCTTTGTGTTCTTTGCGCAAGAAGACGATTTACTATCGGAGATAGATGCCGAAGTTCCAAACAGCTATGTTGGAGCAGCTTTTAAAGGGTTGAAAATTGTAAATTTTGAATCTACAAAAATGGTTTCTAAAAAGGAACTGTACTTTGTGGTTTCACATAGATTTGGAACTGTAAAAACGGGAATAAGTGACTTTTTTGGCTTAGACCAAGCAGTTACAAGATTAAATTTTATTTACGGAATTTCAGATGGTATCAATTTAGGAGTATCCAGAAGCTCGTTTCAAAGAACCTATGAGTCGTCGCTTAAACTTCGTTTAGTTAGACAAAAAAAAGGAGGTTTTCCTTTTACCATTGTAAGTTTTAATAGTCTGCTCATAAATACACAGCTAGACGAGCTGGTAATACCACAAATTGAATTTACGGATCGTTTAGGGTACACAGCACAACTTTTGATATCAAAAAAAATTAATGAGAATTTCTCCCTACAATTAATACCTAGTTTTTTTCATGATAATTACAACCCTGTAGAAAATCAAGATAACTCACAATATTCTATTGGCTTAGGCGGAAGGCATAAATTGTCTAAAAGGTGGTCAATTAATTTTGATTACGGAATGCATTTAAACAGAGCCAGTAATTCACCTTTTAACAACCCACTATCTATTGGTTTTGATTTAGAGACAGGCGGACATGTGTTTCAATTACACTTTACAAATGCACAACCTATGAATACCAACGGTTTTTTAGGACAAGGTGCGGGTGATTGGGGTCAAGGAGATTTCTTTTTTGGATTTAATCTTTCAAGAATTTTTTAAAAATAGTAGTATGACAACCGGATTAGCTAGAATACCAGTTCAGAATTTATTTTGCAATTTTTGCGGTTTGAGTATAAAAGAGACATTATTGCAAATAGAAAATATCACCAATGTATACCTTTATCCAAATGAAGCAATGATTGTTTTTAATTTTGTTAAAGCCAACGAACTTTCATCCGCATTAAATGCCTTAACAGATTTGGGTTACCCACCAAAGGGAGACAAAATTTTAAAAAATAAATTATCTTCAAACATATGCAGTTGCTAAAACCGTATCTCAGCAATTTGTTATAAAATATTTATAGCCTAAATTGCCAAGTAATTTGTTTAGTACTATATTTCTCATCTAATGACAAAGAAGACGCGTAACATTATTTATTTGTTAGTATTTGTTCTTGTGTTATTAGTATACGGGTTATATAATTTTACTAAAACTAAGGATATTGATACTTTGATTGCCGAGCCCATGCTTGAACTAACAGCAGAGGATTTAATCTCGTATTTAGAATTGCATAAAAACACAAATGATAAACAGTATTTAGAAAAGGTAATTGCAATAAAAGGTGTTGTTAAAGAAATTAATAACTTAAATGAAAGACATACCATATTGTTAAAGGGAGGTAAGGATGATGCCACCCTAATTATATGTGATATGAATCCTAGCCAGAGTATTGAATTTAAAAAATTAAAACCTGGAGATACTGTAAATGTAAAAGGTATTTATAAAGGTTTTTTAAAAGATGTTGTTCTTTTAAACTGTGTAATAGCCAACAAAAAAACCAATGATTAAACCAGTAATAGCTATGTTGTTTTTAGTAGCATTGGAATTAACAAGCTACCAAGAAAAAATTATAGCACGTCAGGGTAACGTTTCTTTTTTTTCATATACCTCTGTTGAAAACATAAAAGCAGAAAACAATCAGGTACTAAGTATCATTGATTTAGAAAATTCTAAAATTGCTGTTAGTATGCTAATGAATGCTTTTGTTTTTGAAAAAGCATTAATGCGTGAGCATTTTAATGAAAGTTATATTGAATCTGATATTTACCCTAAGGCAACTTTTGAAGGAGAAATAATAGATTTTAACCCCTTACAAGAAGGTTCTCAAACCAAAATGGTAAAAGGGGTGTTTACCATGCGCGGAATTTCCAAAGAATTAGAAATTAAAACCAAAATTGAAAAACTCAATGATAAATATATACTCTCAGGAGTGTTTGAAGCGGTGGTTAACGATTACGATATAAAAATACCGCCATTATTGGCTGGTAATATTGCGAAGACAATTTTGGTAAATTTTAGATTTGAATACGATCCTTATGAAAACTAAAAGAATTTTATTTTTCGTTTTTTTAATAGTTGGTGCTTTTCAGTTTTCTGTTGCTCAAGAAAATCTGTTAGGAATATTGGAAAAGGAGCATAAAGACACCTTGCAGTATACTGATGCTACTTTTAAAATGACTCGTATTGCTATAGGGCATTCCTTAGAAACTAGAAAAAAAGGTACGCTAGAAGTTTTTGTAGTAAATCGTTTTTGGAATGGTCCTTATGAAACCTCGCAAAGTTTTTTTGTTGAAAAGTTAAGTAGCCGTATTGCCTTAGAGTATGGTATTACGGACCGACTTTCCACTGGTTTTGGGGGTACAACTTTTGATGGTTTGTTTGACGGATATTTAAAATATAGATTAGTACGTCAACGACTAAAAGGTCAGGGCTCACCATTTAGTATTACACTGTTGCAAGCCTCAAGCTATAATAGTAATGGCTTTGCAGGCTTAGACGCGGGCTTTTCAGATAGATTGTCATACACTTCGCAGTTGCTTATTGGTAAAAAGTTTTCTCCAGGCTTTTCATTTCAAATAGCGCCTACTTTTATTCATCGAGGAGAGGCTTCCCCAGGGGACGACCCTAAAAGTCATTTTGCTGTTGGTTTTGGTGGAAGGTTAAAATTAGGACCCCATGTATCCTTTGTTTCAGAATACTATTATACTGCTAACCCAATTAAGTCTTTTGATACTTATGGACCATTTACCATAGGTGTAAATTGGGAACTTGGCGATGTAATGCTGCAATTTATGCTTACTAACGCACAACGCATTGTAGATGATGCTTTTATTACCCAAACACGTAACAACTTCAATTTTAAAAACCCAAATCTAAATTTTGGTTTTAATGCTACTTACGTAATTCACTTTAACCGCAAATTAAAAAATGTAAAAGGGGTAAAGGAATAAAAGATGGTTTTTAAACTTATACCCATTAATTAATTTAAAAAAAGAAGTGGCAACAATAAAAGGCGTTCTAAGTTAGTTTTTTGATATTATTTGCGTTTACTCCAAATTTCATAAATAGGTTTTCCTTTACTGGATGAACCTGAGTGATGCCATTTGTTCTCTTTTAGGTTAAAAACAAATTTTAATTCTGTACCAACTCTAGAATCATCACGTGAAAAGAATTTTATCTTTTCAGTATAAATACCATTCACGGTAGTATACGTTCCACCTCCTGTGCCCATAAATTGTTTGGTTTCCGTATTATAAGCAATCCATTGAAAACGAGTTCCAGATAAAATTTTCATGGTTTTCCTAGGCTTATTTGTATCTCTTTCCTGCGTTTTGCCATCCTTTATACGTCCAGACATTAACCAAGCACCTTGTAGTTTTCCGGGAGTACCATAATCAATTCGCTTAAACTTTTGATTGCGACCTACAATACCCATAATAGAATCTGTAATAAATACTTTAAAACGTAGCTCTGTACCAACGCGTTCTGGGTTTTTAGAATCAAATTCTACTTTTTCGGTCATGGTGTCGCCTAATAATTTCCAGGAGCCTCCACTGGTAGATTTAAATTTTCCTGTATTAGAATTATACGTTGTGATTACTTGGTACCCATCAGAAAAAATAACAACGCTCTTAAGGTTTTCTCCGTTTTCAGTAGTGTGTTGTGTTTCCCATGAGCCAATAAAGCTTTGCGCATTACCTATAAACGTTATAAAAACACAAAACAAAAATACGCTATTGTTTTTCATGAGTTTAACAATTTAGTACTTCTAAGATAGGTAATAATTTATAGCTGTTTGTTCGAACTTTTTCGCAGATGAAAAGTTATAAAACATCCATAAAAAAGCCCCGAATTGGAAGTCGAGGCGGCTTAAATGTTTTCACAACGGAATAATCCTTATTGTGAATTGCTTTCAGTTCTGTAAATGTATAAAAATTTAAGTACTAAACAAATATGCTTTTCCGTAATTGTAATTAAGATTTTTACTACTATTTTTAGAGAAACAATTCTGTATGAAAAAAGTATTGGGTTTAGATCTTGGAACAACTTCTATTGGTTGGGCTTTAGTTAATGAAGCCGAGAACCAAAAAGAACAATCAGAAATTATAAAATTAGGAGTTAGGGTAAATCCGTTAACAACAGATGAGCAAACCGATTTTGAAAAAGGAAGACCACTTTCGGTAAACGCAGATAGAACATTAAAGCGTGGTGCAAGAAGAAATTTGCAACGTTTTAAACTTCGTAGAAAGCACTTAATTGAAATTCTCAAAAAGCATAACATAGTTAATGGTGAAACACCCTTAACAGAAATTGGTAAGGGAACAACACATCAAACGTTAAAATTAAGAGCTGTAGCCGCCACTCAAAAAATAGAGTTAGAGGGTTTTGCTAAAGTGTTATTAGCAATTAATAAAAAAAGAGGCTATAAGAGTAGCAGGAAAGCTGTAAATGAGGATGAAGGCGTTGCAATTGATGGAATGGCTATTGCCAAAGAATTGTATGAGAACAATTTAACTCCTGGGCAATACGTACTAAGCCTGCTTAAAACTGATAAGAAGTATATTCCTGAATTTTATCGTTCCGATTTACAAAGTGAATTTGATAAGGTATGGAATAAACAGAAAGAATATCATCCTGAAGTTTTAACTGATAAATTACACAAAGAATTACATGGGAAAAACAAGACACAAACTTGGGCAATATGTCAAAAACCGTTTGGTATTGTTGGGGTAAGGTTAGAAGGAAATACCAAAGAACAAAAACTTAAGCGATACGAGCTAAGGGCTTCTGCTTTAAAAGAACAATTGAATTTAGAACATCTTGCTATTGTTTTACAAGAAATAAATAATGATTTAAACAAATCAAGTGGTTATTTAGGTGCCATAAGTGATAGAAGTAAAGAGCTGTATTTTAATAAAATTACTGTTGGCCAGTATCTGTATAATCAAATAAAAGTGAGTCCGCATACACCTTTAAAAAATCAAGTGTTTTATCGTCAGGATTATTTAGATGAGTTTGAACAAATATGGCAAACGCAAACCCAACACTATTCGGTTTTAACAAATGAGTTAAAAGAAGAAGTTAGAGATGTTGTAATTTTCTATCAACGCAGATTAAAATCTCAGAAACATTTAATTTCTAATTGCCAGTTTGAAAAGTACCATAAAGCTATTCCTAAATCTTCGCCTTTGTTTCAAGAGTTCAAAATTTGGCAAAACCTGAATAATCTTCAGTTTAAACAAGTACATGGGGAATTAGATGATTCATTAAAACAAGGTGTAAAAACAGATTATATTTTAGACGAATATACCAAGCAGCTTTTATTTGAGGAGTTGAATGTAAGAGGTGATTTAAAAGCTAATGAAGTGCTTAAGTTTTTAGGAAAGAAAACTAAAGATTGGAAATGCAATTTTGAAAAAATTGAAGGTAACAGAACCAATCAAGTTTTGTATAACATTTATCAAGAAATTGCTGAAGCAGAAGGTTACGGATTTGATTGGTCTAAAAAAACAGCTTTAGAAATAAAAGAAGAACTAAAAGCAGTTTTTATAGAAATTGGTGTCAAAGCTGAAATATTAGATTTTGATGCAAACAAAGAGGGTTCAGCATATGATAAGCAGGATAGTTATCAACTATGGCATTTATTATATGCAGCTGAAGATGACCATAAAATAAATGAAGAAGACAAACTTATTTATGGAAATTCAAATGTTGTCTTAAAAAAGAAATTGCACGTTAAATATGGTTTTAAACCTGAGTATGCCAAATGGTTAGTAAATATTAGATTACAACAAGACTATGGGAGTTTGTCATCGAGAGCTATTAAAAAAATCATGCCTTATTTGCAGAGTGGTAATATGTTTTCGGAAGCCTGCTCATTGGCAGGGTATAATCACTCAAATTCTTTAACCAGAGAAGCATTAGACAATAGAGATTTAAAAAATAAACTTGAGCTATTGCCGAAAAACAGCTTGAGAAATCCGGTGGTTGAAAAGATTCTAAATCAAATGGTGAATTTAATTAATCAAGTTATTGATACCTATGGAAAACCAGATGAAGTAAGAATTGAATTGGCTAGGGAATTGAAAAAATCAGCATCTGAGCGAAAAGATGCCTATTCATTTATTTCAAAACGAACCCGAGAGAATGATGAGATTAGAAAACTGATAACTAAGGAATTTGGTATTCCTAACCCTACTAAAAACGACGTGGTAAGGTATCGATTATGGGAAGAGTTAAAAGATTTAGGATACAAAACTGTGTTTACCAATACTTACATTCCAAAGGAAAAACTTTTTTCAAAAGAAATAGATATTGAGCATATTATTCCAAAAGCAATGTTGTTTGATGATTCGTTTTCAAATAAAACCTTGGCTTATAAAAAAATAAATCTTCAAAAAAGAGATAGGACAGCCTTAGATTTTATTGAAAGCGATTTTAATAACGATTTAGATAATTATAAAAATAGAGTTGAATCTCTTTACAACAAAGGAAAAGGTTTAATAAGCAAAGGTAAATACAAAAAGTTGTTAACGAGTCAACAAAACTTGCCTGATGGTTTTATTGAGCGCGATTTAAGAAATTCTCAATACATAGCAAAAAAAGCAAAATCAATGCTGTTTGAGGTGTTTAATGATGTAGTTTCTACTACGGGGAATATAACAGATAAATTGCGCGAGGATTGGGACTTAATTAATGTAATGAAAGAATTAAATCTTCCTAAATACAAAGCCTTGGGTTTAACCGAAATTCAAGAACGAAAAGGAAACAAAAAAGTTGTGGTTATTAAGGATTGGACAAAACGAAATGACCATCGTCATCATGCTATGGATGCTTTAACAGTTGCTTTTACATCGCATAATCACATTCAATATTTAAATAATTTGAATGCCAGAAAAGATAAAAACCATAAAAAACATTCTAACATTATAGCGATAGAAAAGTTGATTGTGCGTAAAAATGAAGAAGGCAAGAAAAAATTTATTTCTCCAATGGAAAGTTTTCGTTCGGTAGCAAAAGAGCATATAGAATCAATTTTAGTATCCTTTAAAGCCAAAAATAAAGTAGTAACCAAAAATGTAAACAAAACAAAACTTAAAGGAAAAGATAATTATAAATCAAAAACACAATTAACTCCAAGAGGGCAATTACATAAAGAAACAGTTTACGGTAAGTCTAAACAACCAATGGACAAAGCCATTAAAATTAGTAAGCGTATTTCTATTGCGGAAATTAATAGTGTTGTAAACTCACAAATTAAGCAATGTGTAAAAGCCCATCTTGATAAATTCAATAATGATGTAACCATTGCATTTGATACAAAAACGCTAAAGAAAACCCCATTAGTATACAATAATGAGCCGTTGAAAGAAGTATGGTGTTATGAAGATGTTTATACCATAAGAAAAGAAATAGGACCAGATTTAAAAATTGATAAAGTTATAGATAAAGGAGTTAGGGAAATACTCCAACAGCGATTGGAAGAATTTGGTAATAATACAAAAGAGGCATTCTCAAATTTAGAGAAAAACCCTATTTGGCTAAATAAGGGAAAGGGTATTTCTATAAAACGAGTCACTATTTCTGGGGTTAATAATGTAGAGGCATTACATGAAAAAAGAGACCATTTAGGTAATATAATATTAAATGGTAGTGGTAAACCCATTCAAAGCGATTTTGTAAGTACGGGAAATAACCATCATGTTGCAATTTATAAAGACGAAAATGAAAAGCTGCAAGAAAAAGTTGTATCGTTTTATGAGGCTGTACAACGTGTAAATTCAGGTTTGTCAATAATTGATAAAGATTATAATAACCATTTGGGATGGAAGTTCATGTTTTCAATGAAACAGAATGAGTTATTTGTGTTTCCTTCGGGAGATTTTAATCCACGGGAAATGGATTTATTAAATAAAAAACACACAGCTATAATTAGTAAACATTTGTTTAGAGTTCAGAAGATTGCTACTAAAAATTATATGTTTAGACATCATTTGGAAACAACCGTAGAAACGTTAAAACCTTTAAATGGAATAGCATATAAATCTCAATTAGGATTAAATGCTATCTATGGCATAATAAAGGTAAGAACTAATCATTTAGGAGAAATTGTTCAAGTGGGCGAATATTAAACGTTATGATTAAACGCACTTTATTTTTCGGTAACCCTGCTTATCTGAGTACTAAAAGTGAGCAGTTGGTAGTTAATTTTCCAGGTGAAGACAAGTCAGAAAAAACTATACCAATTGAAGATTTAGGTTATATCGTATTAGAGAACCCGCAAATAACAATAACCAATGGGCTATTAACTAAATTAGTACAAAACAAAACTGCAGTTATTATTTGTGATAAACAACATTTGCCCTGTGCTTTGCTGCAACCTTTGGTAGGCCATACAGAGCAAACAGAGCGTATGCGCCACCAATTAAACGCTAGCCAGCCTTTAAAAAAACAATTGTGGCAGCAAACAGTAATGGTTAAAATAGAAAACCAAGCGCAACATTTATTAACACAAGGTAAAAATGCCTTAAAACTTAGGCGTTGGGCAAAGGAAGTGAAAAGTGGAGATGCAGAGAACCATGAAGCCATTGCAGCGGCCTATTATTTTCAGAACCTGTTTAGTGCAGTATTTGGTTTTAGTAGAAACCAGAAAGGAATACCGCCCAACAATTTGTTAAACTATGGCTATGCTATTTTACGCGCGGTTACTGCACGAGCATTAGTTAGTAGCGGTATGTTGCCCAGTGTGGGTATTTTTCATAGGAACAAATACAATGCTTTTTGTTTGGCGGATGATATTATGGAACCATACAGACCTTTTGTAGACTTGTTGGTTATGGAGTTAATACAATCAGGTTGTGATTATACGGAACTGAATACTAGTATTAAATCGCAATTATTGCAAATACCTAATATGGATGTAGTTATTGATGGTAAAAAAAGTCCGTTGATGAATGCAATGAGTCGCACTACTAACAGTTTGTATGAATGTTTTGTGGGTAGTAGCCGAAAATTGTTATATCCAGCATTTAACTAGGTATTTTTTATAGTAACATGAATGAAAATCATTTTTCAAGACTAAATCAGTACCGTAGTATGTGGGTGTTAGTACTTTTTGATTTACCAACAGAAACCCGTAAAGACCGTAAGGCTGCAACACGGTTTCGTAAAAATTTACTCGATGATGGTTTTAATATGTTTCAGTTTAGTATTTATTTACGGTTTTGTGCAAGTAGAGAAAATGCAGCTGTGCATATAAGACGTACTAAAATGAATTTGCCTAAACAAGGTAAGGTTTGTATTATGCAAATTACGGATAAGCAATTTGGTATGATTGAGTTATTTCATGGACAAAAGGAAGTAGAGCCAGATAAACCTAGCCAACAATTAGAGTTATTTTAGAATCTAAAAACGCTCAGTTTTTTTGTTACTGATTAAAAAATAGCGGTTGGTTTTTATTTTCTGATAGGGTATTTAAATAACAGTATACCAGCCTGTTGTGGCGGGTATACTGTGAATCATCATTAAAAGTAATGAACTGAAAGCAATTCACAACTTTCAAGCGTTGCTTAATAAAAAGTCTAGAACTGTGAATCATCATTAAAAGTAATGAACTGAAAGCAATTCACAACTCGAAACGCAAACGTTAGCATTAAGTAATAACTGTGAATCATCATTAAAAGTAATGAACTGAAAGCAATTCACAACCAATACGCTATCACCTGCAAATTGGGAGGACTGTGAATCATCATTAAAAGTAATGAACTGAAAGCAATTCACAACCCTTTATTAGCCTTGGAACAACTTGATTTAACTGTGAATCATCATTAAAAGTAATGAACTGAAAGCAATTCACAACTATTTGAAGAGTATTGATTTTTGCTTCTTACTGTGAATCATCATTAAAAGTAATGAACTGAAAGCAATTCACAACTAGAAGGCTTTGATTCATTCTTATTATCCACTGTGAATCATCATTAAAAGTAATGAACTGAAAGCAATTCACAACCCTGGATAAAAATGCCCTTCTCCATACAAACTGTGAATCATCATTAAAAGTAATGAACTGAAAGCAATTCACAACTAAAGTATTTCTGCGGATTAGAAGACTTTAACTGTGAATCATCATTAAAAGTAATGAACTGAAAGCAATTCACAACACGTTGAAAGCTCCCCAAAAGGCGTTAACACTGTGAATCATCATTAAAAGTAATGAACTGAAAGCAATTCACAACAAGCAAACCATGGGTATTTTACACATATTGACTGTGAATCATCATTAAAAGTAATGAACTGAAAGCAATTCACAACATACAACTCATCACGAAATAAGTTGTCGATACTGTGAATCATCATTAAAAGTAATGAACTGAAAGCAATTCACAACCCTCACAAGTATTTTCAATTATTAGCAGAAACTGTGAATCATCATTAAAAGTAATGAACTGAAAGCAATTCACAACCATAAAGCGGCAATGTTTTTTGACGGGTATACTGTGAATCATCATTAAAAGTAATGAACTGAAAGCAATTCACAACAGGTGAGCTAATACTAAATATGGCGCAACAACTGTGAATCATCATTAAAAGTAATGAACTGAAAGCAATTCACAACTGCATATGCTTGAATTATCGCGACTGCCGTACTGTGAATCATCATTAAAAGTAATGAACTGAAAGCAATTCACAACTTATATGTTAAATCGTCTGGATGAATAACCACTGTGAATCATCATTAAAAGTAATGAACTGAAAGCAATTCACAACTGTTTGTATCAACCTACCAAAAGTTCAAAAACTGTGAATCATCATTAAAAGTAATGAACTGAAATTGAAGATTCACGAATTCCTTGTAAACTGGCTGTATTAAGCCTTAACAAAGCGCTCAAGTAGAAAACTCAACAGTTGAGGTAACCATAAAATGGTCAACATTTTCTTTAGTTACAATAACTAGGGGAGAGTTGTAGGTTTCGTTCGGTTGTTTTTTGAGCAATAAATATTCAAATAAAATTTTTACACCCAAGTAACCCTGGTCAAAAGGGTTTTGGTCCACCACAAAATCAATAATTCCTTTTTTAATGTATTTTGCGTTGTTCTGGTGTGCATCAAAACCAACAACATGAATATTGGTTAATTGTACGCTTTCAAGAAATTCAGCTACCGTGTACGCGGCGCTAGAAGGAACAAATAAACCTTTAATAGTATTATTTTTAAGTAGGGCTTTGGTGAGTACTTTTTTAACTTGTGTTGGATTAATATTTTCAAAAGATATTTTTTCAATATTTTTTTGCGGATGGTTTTGAGAAAAATAGTTTAAAAAACCTTCAACTCTAGATGTTATTGCTCTATGACTATCAATGTTTTTTTGAGACAGTATAATGGCCAAATCACCTTTGTTTTCGGTGCATAAATTAAGCATTTTGCCACTTAAATAACCGCTTGAAAAAGAATCTTGACCTATAAATGACAGGTTGTTCGCAGTTTCTAAATTAATATTTATATACACAAATTTAATATTGCGTTTTGCTAAAGTTTTGGCAAATGCTACGGAGGTGTTGTAAAAGAAAGGGGCAAATACTACGCCATCCGGATTAAGTTTTAAAATAAGATCTAAGTTCTTTTTGTAGCTATCTAAATCAAACTTATTAAAGTAAAAGTAATGGGCTTCTACACCATATTTTTGAATTTCTTTAAAAGCGGATTTTAATCCTTTTTGTGGACTATACCAATACTCATTTTTAGATTTTGAAGAAGGAATTAAAGTGGCAATTACGTATTTGCGTTTAAAGGCTAAAGCGCTAGCAAGCAAATTTCTTTCAAAATCATATTTATCCAGCAGCTTTTGAATTTTTTCTTTGGTTTTAGCAGATACTCCAGATCTATTGTGAATAACCCTATCTACTGTTCCGGTAGATACTTGAGCTTCTTCAGCAATATCTTTTATTGTTTTCAAAGGAATTCTTTTTCAAATTATATTAATGTATACGCTTAGCCTTAATTTTCTTGCGAGATTAGGTCAAATGTAGCAATTATGCTCCAATAGTTTAGTCCTACTGTTCCATTTTAAACGGTGCAGCGATTTATTCAAAACGTGTTTATTCTATAGCAGGTTGCTTTTATGTTTAGAATTGTTTTTGAAGTTATATGATTGAATTTCAGATATTAAAACAATAATTTATTTTGTAGGAATATACTTATAGGTTGTTTTTTAGCGTTATAGTCTAACTAAGATAAAATAGTTAGAATGTATGCGTACTCTTGCTGCTAAGTCACTTATTGAAGATATCCCAATTTCTATAGCTTTTTTTGATAGTTCGTTTTGTTTTACAGCAAGCTCTACCAAATGGCTAAGCATATTCAATATTATTGATGATGATATTTGCGGTAAGGCATTAGACACTGTAATGCCCGAAATGGTAAATGTGCTTAAACCATTACTTATTGAAGGTATTTCTGGACAAATACCTGAACCAAATGATTATAAAATAACGTTTAGTGATGGGCGCACAGAATGGATTAATTTAAAAGTGTACAAAGCAGAAAACACTGCTTTTGAATTCGGAAAAATAGGTGTTGTTGCTGAAGTTGTAACCGAAAGTAAGGGTAGACAAGAGTTATTGATAAAGGCCAAAAAGGTGGCAAGAATAGGAGGATGGGAGTTAGACTTATTAACAAACAAGATTTATTGGACTGATACTACAAAGCAAATACATGAAGTGCCTGCGGATTATGTTCCGGATTTAGAAAAGGGAATTAACTTTTATAAAGCAGGTGAAGATCGCGATAAAATAACGCAATTGGTTAGTGAAGCCATGTGCAATGGAACACCTTGGGATACCGAGCTTAAAATTATTACCGCTAAAGGAAATGAAATATGGGTTAGGGCTAAAGGAGAGGCTCAAATGGTGAATGGTAAATGCGTACGTCTATATGGCACTTTTCAAGATATAGATAGTTACCGAAGAATAGAAGCCCAGTACAATAGTGTAAATGAAAGATTAAGAATAGCTACCGGAGCAGCTGGAATTGGTATTTGGGAATTTGATATTCAAAAAAACACCTTAATCTGGGATGATAATATGTATGAGCTTTATGGCATACAAAAAGAAGATTTTAGTGGCGTTTTAGACGCCTGGGAAGGTAGTGTGCACCCAGAGGATAAAGAAAGGTGTAATCGTGAAGTTGAAATGGCGGTTAATGGTGTTAAAGAATTTAATACTGAGTTTAGAGTAGTTTGGCCAAATAATCAAGTGAGGTTTATTAAAGCAGAATCTATAGTGCAGAGAAACCCCGAAGGAAAACCGTTACGAATGGTTGGTGTTAATTGGGATATTACAGAATTAATAAACACAAAACGCCAGTTAATTGAAAGTGATCAATCATTAGAAGGAGCCTTTGAAAATTCATCTATTGGAATGGCTTTGGTAAGCCTTGAAGGCAAGTTTGTAAAAGTAAACCAAAGCGTATGTAACAGTTTGGGTTATACAGAAAAAGAACTGTTGAATTTAACTTTTCAAGATATCACCTATCCTGATGATTTAGAAATAGATTTAAACCTGTTAAATCAAGTTATTGCAGGAAAAAGAAAATCGTATCAAATAGAAAAAAGGTATTTTCATAAAGAAGGAAATTTGGTTACCGTAATTCTTACCGTAACAGCCGTTAAGAAAATTAATGGAGAGCTTTCTCATTTTATTTCGCAGATAGTAGATATTTCAGCAAGTATTGATGCAAAAGAAAAAGCAAAAAAGTTGTTGGATGTTACCAATAAACAAAATGAAAGTTTATTAAATTTTGCTCACATTGTTTCCCATAATTTAAGGTCACATTCTGCAAATTTATCTATGCTCACGGATCTTATTTTAAACAATAAAGTAAAAAGGCAAGAACAGCAAGGAGCAATGCTTATGCTTAGGGAAGCAGCAAATAGTTTGGGAGAAACCATTTTTCATTTAAATGAAGTGGTACAAGTTAAAACAGATATTAATGAAAAGTTACAAGAATTAAATTTATATACGAGTATTGGAAATGTAGAAAAGAATATCACCGAGTTGTTTCGTGAAAAAAATGTAGACTACACCAATTTAGTTCCCTCTAATCAAAAAGTAATTGCGGTACCAGCGTATTTGGAAAGTATATTACTCAATTTATTTACTAATAGTATTAAGTACAGTGACCCATCTCGACGCCCAAGTATTACAATTAGTAGCAATGAAACCGATGAATTTTTGGAGGTACTGTTCCAAGACAATGGTCTTGGCATTAATCTAGAAAAGTACGGTCAAAAACTTTTTGGAATGTATAAAACATTTCATAAACATCAAGACGCTAAGGGCATAGGGCTCTTTATCACTAAAAATCAAATAGAAGCCATGGGAGGGCGTATTAGTGTTGAAAGTGAAGTGGGAGTAGGAACTTGTTTTAGTTTATTTTTTAAAAAACCATAAAATGTCATGAAAAAAATTGATAGAATATGTATTGTAGATGATGACTCTATTTTAGTTTACGGAATGAAACTTATGATGAATGAAGTTGATTTTTGTGAAGAAGTATTAGAGTATTCAAACGGGTTAGACGCCATAGAAGGTTTGGCTTCAATTGTGAATGATGGTGAGCCATTGCCATTGATTATATTTTTAGATTTAAATATGCCCATTATGGATGGATGGGAATTTTTAGATGAGTTTATAAAGACTCCAAATTACAATCTTGATAATGTTTCAATTTACATTATAAGCTCTTCAGTTGACCCCAGAGATAGGGAGAAGGCCAATGAATATGAAATAGTAAAAGGTTATATTTTAAAACCAGTTACTACCAATGATTTTAGCGAAATTCAAGAAGCAATCTACAAAAAGGTTGTTTAGTACAAATCTACTGCTAGTATATAATCATCGGCAGTCATATACAAACGATTTTCCTTAGTGTTTAGAGCGCAGTTAGCTGTTAACTGCCCTGTATGAATGCGTGCTATAAGTTTATCATTTGCATTAAAAACCCATACACCATTAGGTCCGGTTGCAAATACAATCCCTTTTTTATTAACTTTTAAACCATCTGGTAAACCTTGGTGACCATCACTAGTAACTAAAGCCGTAACATCGTGTAAAACTTTTTTGTTTTCCACGTTTCCGGGAGCTACAATGTCGTAGGTATACCAGCTAGCTTTTTCACGGTTAGAAACCGCCACGTATAACCTTTTTCCATCATTAGAAACTGCAATACCATTAGGGTACTTAAGTTGGTCATCTAATAAAACTAATTCTCCATTTTTTAACAAACAATAAACTCCTTGAAAATCTAACTCTTTATTTGGGTCTTCTAAATTTCCAGGTAAGCCATAAGGGGGGTCTGTGAAATAGAGGTTTCCAAAAGCATCATATGAAGCATCATTTGGACTGTTTAATCTTTTTCCTTTATAATTATCTACAATGGTTGTGTACTTTGGTTCAGGATTATTTAAGGTGGCATCCATAATACCAATGCGTCTATCACCTTGTTGCATTAATACTAATTTTCCATCAGGGCTAAGGATTAAACCATTTGATCCGGACTCCTTACCTGTAAAATTTTGGATATCACAACCAGAGGGCTTTAAATAGGTTATAGTGTCGTTTTTTGCATTGAGTTTGTACACTTTATTGTTTGGAATATCAGAGAATAGCAAATAATTACCTTTTTCTATCCAAAGAGGGCCTTCTGTCCAGGTGAAACCACTTGCCAGAACTTCAATTTTTGCTTCAGGGTTTATAACTGTTAAGGCTTCTTTATCTATAATTTCTATTGAAAATTTAGAAGTGATGTCAGTTGAGACTTCAGTAATATTGTGATTAGTGGTCTCTGTTTTTAACGTTTCTTTTTTTTCTTGTTTACAGCTTATAAATGCTGTGAACAGTACCGCATAAACAAATATTACTTTTTTCATGTTTTAGAAAATTTAGATTACCATTCGGTAAAATTACCATCGGTACCACGCCATATTGGATTAGACCAATTATGACCTATTTTTTGACCTTCTTTTAATTTTTCTTCGTTGATTTCAACTCCTAATCCTGGCTTTTTGAATAAATCTACATAGCCATTTTTAACATCAAAAACTTCCGGGTTAAGCACATAATCTAAAAGGTCAAAACCTTTGTTATAATGAATACCCAAACTACTTTCTTGAATAAAGGCATTTGCTGAAACAAAATCTACTTGTAATGCGGACGCCAACGAAATAGGGCCTAGAGGGCAATGAGGTGCTAGGGTAATATCGTAAGCTTCTGCCATTGTAGCAATTCGTCTGACTTCAGAAATTCCTCCAGCATGACTTAAATCTGGTTGAAGAATGTCTACCACACCCTGATGTAGTATTTCTTTGAAATCCCATCGAGAAAACATGCGCTCACCAGTAGCTATTGGTATGCTGGTATAGGAATAAATATGTTTTAGCGCATCATTATTTTCACTTAAAACAGGTTCTTCGATAAACATTGGTTCGTATGGAGTTAGTTCATCAATAAGCCTTTTTACCATGCCTTTGTGTACTCTTCCATGGAAATCTAATCCTATATCTAAATTGTTTCCAAACTCTTCACGTAATAGTTTAATGTTTTGTGAAACAGTTTTAACGTCTTTAAGTGAAGCTATCCAGTCCATTCCACCAGTAGCATTCATTTTTACCGCTTGATATCCGGCATTAACTTTTTCATGAGCTTGTTCTAAAACAACATCTGGGTTATCACCACCAATCCAGCAATACATTTTCATTTTATTACGAACAGCTCCACCTAGCAATTCATAAACAGGAACTCCTAATGTTTTTCCTTTAATATCCCATAAAGCTTGGTCAATTCCAGAAATGGCACTCATTAATATTGGCCCACCCCGATAGAACCCACCGCGATATAGAATTTGCCAAAGGTCTTCAATGTTTTTTACAGGTTTACCAATTAGGTATTGCTTTAATTCTTCAATGCAGGTGGCAACTGTATCTGCTTTTCCTTCAACAACAGGTTCTCCCCATCCGACAACACCATTTTTTGTAGTAATCTTTAAAAATAACCACCTTGGAGGTACTTTAAAAAGTTCTATTTGCGCAATGGAGTCGTCTTGAGTCATTTGTTATTTAAGAATTGATAAGTATTGTTTAGCTTCTTCTACAATATCGTTAAAATCTGCTTCGGAATTTACTGGTTTTGTGATACTTCCACCTACACCAATACCTTCTGCTCCTGCAGCTATCCACTCTGCAGTATTTTCAACATTTACACCTCCCACAGCAAACAAAGAAATATCACTTAAAGGAGCTTTTACAGCTTTAAAATATTTAAGCCCCATTGCACCAGCTGGGAAAAGTTTAACAACATCTGCCCCAGATTCAGCAGCTAGGCTAATTTCTGATGGCGTTATTGCGCCCATTAAGATAGGAATATTATTTTCATGAGATACTTTTATAGTATCAACATTGGTGTTAGGCGTTACTATAAATTGTGCTCCAGCGGCAACAGCGTCTTTAGCTTTGGCAATATTAGTTATAGTGCCAGCACCAACCAGAATATTAGGGTATAAGGCTCTCGCTTTTGCTATTTCTTCAGCGTACCCAGGGGTGTTAGAGGTGATTTCTAAAACTTTTATACCTCCAGATACTAAGGCTTCGACTACTTTAGCAACTTGGTTTTGTTGTTTCATTCTAATGATAACAACTATTTTTTCTTTTTTTATGACTTCTAAAATATCTTGTCTGTTCATCGTAATACGTGACCTGTTATGTTTCCATCATAGATGGAGTTAATTTCATTTTCGGTGCTGGTGTGTTGATCACCTTTTATGGTGTGTTTTAGTGCAAAGGCAGCTGTAGCAAAACCAATAACTTTTTCGTTATTCCAATTGTTACCTAAGCCATGTAAACATCCTGCGGCGAAGGCATCACCAGTTCCAAAACGATCTAAAATTTGAACTTTATAAGTGTCTGAAATAACGGGTTCCTCATCTGCAAGGTAAATACCAGTAAGTGCATTTTCACTTGCGGAGTAGTGGTCTCTAACCGTGAATGCTAGTTGGTTGAGGTTAAATTTTTCTTTTGCATTGACAATAGCCGCAGTTGTTTTTTCAATTTGATTAGCGCCTGAGGCTACATCCATATCGTAGACATCTTTTAAAACACCCATATTACCAAAAAGCAAGTCGGTATGTTCTAAAACAGCATCGAATATTTTTCTAGCAACAGCTTTATCTTTCCAGAGTGTTCTTCTAAAATTCATGTCAAAACTAACTTTAACATTCATTTCTTTAGCTATTTTGGCAACTTTCACCACCTCCTCAGCACATGTCTTTGATAGTGCCGGTGTTATTCCAGAAATAAAAAGCCATTTTTGTCCTTTAAGTATGTTTTTCCAATCAAACTCTCCACTACTAATAGCACTTATTGCAGAATCTGCCCTATCGTATATTACACTTGAAGGGCGTATAGAAGAGCCAATTTCAATAAAATAAGTTCCAATTCGGTTTCCACCACGTACAATATTTGAGGTGTTAATACCGTAGCTTCGTAATGAATTTATTGCACCATCCCCTAATTGATTATTTGGTAATTTGGTTACAAATTGGGTTTCGTTTCCTAAGTATGCCAAAGAACTGGCAACATTAGATTCTGATCCCGCATAATGTACCCCAAATAATCTAGTGTCATTTATCTTAGCTGCGTGGTCACTAGGTGTTAATCGCAGCATAATTTCTCCAAAAGTTATAAAACTCATATGTTATTTACCAATTTGTAAGTGAACCATCTTTTCTATACAGCCTTGGAATTTGTATAGGTTTAAATTTTTGTTTTTTAGCGTATTCTTCATCAAATTCTACTCCTAAACCAGGAGTATCGGTTACTGGATATCGTGAACCTGCCAATTTGTGTTGAACAGGATAAAATTTAGGATCATTTGTTATTACATGTGCTCCAGTGTTAACTTCTTCTAACCAGCTAAAATTAGGACAGGCTGCTGCTAAATGTATTGTTGCGGCTGTGCAAATTGGCCCTAATGGGTTATGCGGCATTAAATCTATATAATGCGCTTCGGCAAGTGAAGCTACTTTCATTGCTTCGCTAATACCACCTACATTACAAACATCAATACGGGCATATTGCGTAATATCTTGTTCTATGTATGGTAAAAATTGCCATTTACTAGAAAATTCTTCTCCAATGGCAAAAGGAATATCTACCATTTTACGAAGATTATGGTATGCACCAGGGTTTTGATCACGAATAGGTTCTTCTATGAAGTCTATAGTGCCCTCGGGCATTTTTTTCATGAACGAATAGGTTTCTGCTTGCGTAAGTCTGGTATGGTAATCTATACCTATGGTAACCGCCGAACCAACTTCTTGTCTTAATTTTATTAACCAGTCTGCTATAATAGAAATTGATGTTCTAGGTTCAAATTCGCTTTGATTTTCTTGAGCTTCAAATTCTGCAGGTGCTAAACGTAACATAGTCCACCCTTCAGCAAGTAGTCCTTTTGAGAGCCTAAGCAATTCTTCTAAAGTAGAAAAACGTACTGAGGCAAAACACTCTACAAAATCACGTTGTTTACCTCCTAAAAGCTCATAAACAGGAACTCCAAGTGCTTTACCTTTTATATCGTATAAAGCAATATCTATTGCTGATATTGCAGCTGTTAAAACTCTTCCTCCTTCAAAATATTGACCCCTATATAAGTCTTGCCAAATGGCACCAATTTGGTTAGGGTTTCTTCCTATAATAAGTGGTTTAAAATGCTCAATAGCACCAACCACGGCAAGCTCTCTTCCTGAGAGGCCAGAAGCGCCCCATCCATATATTCCAGAATCGGTTTCAACTTTTACAACAAGTTGACTTCCTGACCCAACATTGATAGGGTATGTTTTTACTGCAGTAATTTTCATTATTATCTATGAATGATTTATTTGATAGTTTCTCTTTCATTTTTTGGTACAATACGCTCTACTTTACCAACGATAAAGGTATAAGATATAAAACCAAGAAGCGCAATTCCACCTATAAAAAATAGTGCTGGACTAAAATCACCATCTTTTACTAAATATCCTATTACAATAGGTACAATAATACCAGCTAGACCTCCAATAAAGTTAAAAGCGCCGCCAGTAAGTCCAATAAGTCGTAAAGGAGCTATGAGCGAGATAAATACCCATGCAATACTTGCTAATCCATTGCCAAAAAAGGAAATCGATAAGAAAAGAATAATGAAAAAAGTGTTGTCAGTATAATTAGCGCCAATAACTGCTATTGAGAGTAGCATACCTATAATTATAGGAGTTTTTCGAGATACTTCAACAGAATATCCTTTTTTAGTTAAGTAATCAGAAGTGAAACCAGATAGCAATACTCCTGCAAAAGCAGCTAAATAAGGAATGGATGCTAAAAACCCTGACTTTAAAAAGTCTAACCCTCTATATTTTACCAAGTACGTTGGAAACCACGTTAGGAAAAAGATTAGTGTTGCACCTAAACAAAACTGACCTATATATAATCCCCAAAGTTTACGGTATTTGAAAACTTCAGCAACATCCGACCAGTTAAACTTTTGCTTGTCTTCTTTTTTACTTGATACATCGTCTACTAAACCTCCTCCTTCTGAAATATGTTTTAATTCAGATTCGCTTATTGTTTTATGGTCTTTTGGGTCTCTGTAAAAGAAGTACCAAATTGCAGCCCATACTATTCCAATAATTCCAGAAACGATGAATAAGCCTCTCCAACCCAATGCATCTTGAATAAGAGTTAAAACAGGTAATAAAAATGCCATTCCTAAAAATTGACCAGAAGTATATATTCCTATGGCAGATGCTCTTTCGTTTTCAGGGAACCAACGCGTAACTACCAGATTGTTTATAGGATATGAAGGAGCTTCAAATAAACCAATACTAGCACGGAGACCAATTAGTGCTCCAAGAGAATTAACCATACCTTGAATTAAGGTTGCAATGGACCAAAATACCATGATAAAAGTATATAAGATTCTAGACTTTATCTTATCGGCAAGTAGTCCGCCCGGAATTTGTAAAAGTGCGTAGGTCCATGCAAAGGCAGAGAAAACATACCCCATTTGAACGGAATTAATGTTTAGCTCTGTTTGTAATGCAGCAGCGGCTATGGAAAGATTACTACGATCTAAATAATTAATAACTACGGTAATAAAAACCATAGCAAGAATGTTGTGACGCTTACGCGTAGAAGGGCTTTTGGTCATTTTTGTTAGGATTGAAATTAATAATGTATGGTTAGCATAACAGTTTGTATATTATTATTGATGTTTTGACATATTAAAAAAAGAACGGTAATCGACTTTTGTCTTTTACCGTTCTTACTAAATAACTCGCTTTATGATAAATTAGTATGCAGGGTCCTGTGTAAGAACTCCTTGTTGTAAATCTAATTCTGATTGCGGTATAGGCCAATGGTCATCTTGTCCAGCAGTATATTGCGCACCTTGAATCCATGGCAGTTTATTATTTGATAATTCTGAAGCTAAATAAGCATTCATTGTTTCATCATCAATTCCCCATCGAACTAAATCTTGAAAACGCATCCCTTCTAGAGCAAATTCTAAACGAGTTTCATGACGAACTGCCTTTCTAGCGTAATCTTGATCTGGGAATGATGTATATAAACCTAGCATGTAATTTGCAGCAGGTTGATTTTCATCTATATCTATAGGAGTAGCACTATCAAAATTGGTATTAAGAACTCTACCCATAACAATATCATCCTGCGCTCTTGAACGTATTTGGTTTACTAAATCCATTGCGGTAGCTAAATCATTTTCTTCAACTGCAACTTCAGCTCTCCATAATAAAACGTGACCTAATCTAAAAAGTCTCCAGTTATTACCATTTAAACCTGCTGACCATGTTGGTGTATTGATAGAAATAACCTGAAAATTTCTCTTGTAGAACATGTTTTTCTTGTTTAAGAATGGTCCCATTCCTGCTTGATCTAACATCCAGTCACCTCCAGACATTGGTCCCCAATCTAAGAAAGGTATACCTCTTCTAGCAATAGTCCAGTCAACTCTTGGGTCAAGAAGCTCATCCGTTGGAGTAAAATCTTCAGTGTCTAATAATCCGTAATCTTCAAGTAATAAATTATCTCTGAACGTATCAAGTAAAGGCAATCCATTTGCATCAACCTTAAATGCATTAAAAAGGTCAAAACTTGGAGCACTATATGCACAACATAATCCTATATCAGCACCTCTTGGAAATAATGTTCTGTGATCAGAGCCAGCATTTTCTCCACCAGCAGCACCATCATTTACAGTATATTGAATTTCAAAAATACTTTCAGCATTGTTTTGCTTCTCTTCATCATGGTTATCATAAAAATGATCCATAAGAACGAATGGTCCATTATTAATGATATCATCTAAAATAGGCTTTGCTTCTGCAAATTCATTTTGGAACATATGAACACGAGCCTTCAGGGCTTTAGCAGCCCAACGAGAAGCACGTCCTACTTCACTTGGAGTTTCATCCATATTATTGTCTATACCCCATTGTAAATCGGCTTCAATATCATCCCAAACTTCTCTGTCGTTTGGTACCTCAGCAGGAATAGCATCTTCGTAGATATAAGGGATTCTTTCAATTTTTGTTCTTAATTGGAAATGAAACCAAGCTCTTAACCATCTTGCTTCTGCTTCAATTTGTCTTGCTGCATCAGCAGGAATTACTCCTTCTTCTGTACTTCTTAATACATTAAGTACATCATTAGCTCTGGCTATCCCGTCGTAGTTCGCGGCCCATAAACCTTGAAGCCAAGGATTAGTAGGATCAACTTCATATCTTTCGATTAAGTTTATTGCACTCCATCCTCCAGTTTGGTCTCCACGATGCATATCATCAGAAGGAACATCTCCCCATACCCAGTTGGTAGCTGATGCTTCACCGGCACCACCAGGACCTCCTGCGGAGAAGCCATCAATAACAGAATATGCACCTATTAAAAGTAAGTTTGCACCAGATTCATCTGATAGGGTGTCTATGGTTACAACACCTCTTGGAAACTCATCTAAAAATTCATCTTTACATGAACTAATAGCAACTCCTAGAGCTACCAGTAGACTCAATTTATAATATAATCTTTTCATTTTTCTTTTTTTTTGTTATAAACTAATGTTTAAACCAAGAACAAATTGTTTTGGTTGAGGCCAAGTTCCAAAATCAAAACCTTTATTTATCTCGCTATTTGGATTATTTGGATCAAAAGCTGGGAATACCTCTACATCTAAACCAGAGTAGTCATCGAATAAAGTTATTAAATTCGTTCCCATTAAATAGATGCGCATATTAGAAACACCAATTTTTTCTATAGTTCTAGTTGGTAGATTATATCCTATTTGTAATGATTTTAAACGTAGGAAAGAACCATCTTCTACCATGTCAGAATGTGTGTTCTGTTCAAAACTTGTTGTACTAGAAGCCTTAGGCAATACTGCATCTTCGTTATTGTCTAAATATGGGCTTCCCCATGATTTAAATAGACGATCAGATGCCTTTGGTCCTTGAAATAAGCCGTATCTAGTAAATCTGTTGTAATAATTAATTAAATCATTACCTACGCTTGCATACCAAAGAGCAGTAAGGTCAAAGTTTTTATATTGCATACCAATATTTAAACCTGCCGTAAAATCAGGATGCGGATTACCAATGTTTGTACGGTCATCTGGAGTAATTATTCCATCAGGAACACCGTCTGGACCACTTACATCCTTTATTTTAAGATTACCTGGTTGGTTGTACGTACCGTTTGCTGGATGCGCATCAGCTTCTGCTTGCGTTTGGAAGATACCTTCCACAACGTACCCATAAAATTCAGGGAATGAACGCCCATTTTCTGCTCTTGTGTATGTTTGACCTCTTTCACTTCGACCAGTTATAAAATCAGTTTCTCCTAAGGATAGTTGAGTAACTTCATTTTTGTAAGTAGAAATGTTGGCTCCAATATTATAGTTGAAATCCTCACCAACTGAACCTGCATAACTAAGCTCTATATCAAGACCTTTGTTATCCATAGTACCAATGTTTACAGCAGGAAAAGATCCTTGACCTACTACTGCAGGTAATGCTATTGGAAATAACATATCTCTGGTTTTCTTTCTCCAAATATCTACGCTTAAATTTAATCCACGAAATACGGTGGCATCGATACCAAAGTTTGTAGATTCTGTGGTTTCCCATACAGCATCAGGATTTCCAAATGCGATTGATTGATATCCAAGAGCGATAGTATTATCACCTCCACCAATACCGTAGTATGAATTTCCTAAACCTGAGCCAAAAGTACTAAATATGTTACTATTACTTCCAATTTGGTCATTACCAGATTGACCCCAACCAAACCTGAATTTAAGTTGATTTAGCCAATCACTTGTTCCATCCATGAAAGCTTCATTTGAAACTACCCAACCAGCTGAAACTGCAGGGAAGTAACCTACGCGCTTATCGGATGCAAAAATAGAAGAAGCATCTCTACGTACGGTACCTTCAATCATATACCTATTGTCGTATGAGTAGTAAAGTCTTGAGAATAATGAAAATAAAGATCCTGCATTTGATGCAGAGTTATTTGTGATTGCATCAGCACCAGCCTGTAAGAAGAAGAAATCATCGTTAGTTGATATGAACCCAGCTCTTCCTGCTTGAACTCTATCAAATTCGTTTTTGAATGATTCCATACCAACTAGAAAATCTATATTATGCTTCTCTGCAATAGTTTTATTGTAACTAATTGTATTTGAGAAGTTCCATGTTAATGCGTTATCTCTAGTTTCATTTAGTGTATTAGTAAATGAACCATTTGTATTTTCTGGATCTCCAAATCTTGGGTCGTGATTACTAAACCATCTCATGTTATATCCAAACAATGACTTGAATTTTAAATCTTGTAGAGGCTCAATTTGGATATAAAAGTTACCAGTTATATTAAGAGTTTTTCTTAAATCTTTTCTCTCCCGAAAATTATTACCTACAGGGTTTGGACCATCATTTAAATTTCCACCTACAATACCACCAGCATAGTTTCCACCTTCATCAAGAATTGGAATTAATGGGCTTGTTTCTGCAATTGCATTAAAACCTATTGTGTTTCCTTTGCTTTCAGTAAAAGTTGCGCCAAGTCTTTGTCCGACAGTTAACCAATCTGTTACTTCAGAATCTATATTAGATCTAAAGGCATACCTGTTAAAAGAGTTATATTTAAAAACCCCCTCTTCATCAAAGAAACTAGCATTTAATGCGTACGTAGTTTTTTCTGAACCACCTGTAACTGACAAACCATATTCTTGTAATAGAGCAGTTGAATCATACATTTCTTCTAACCAGTCAGTACCATTTTGGCTTGTACGGGTTATCGGATAAGACCTTTCTTCGTATAGTGAAGGGTCAGTTGAAGCGTCACCATTAGAAGCTCCATTTGGAAAAAGAAAGTCATTTACCCTTGTTGCAGTTATGTCGTTTGGATCAAACTGAAAGTGGGCATGAGTTGGTGTAATACCATCATTAGTTTGTTCTAGCCAAAGCATTTGTCCAATTAAGTTAGGGTCAGTGACTAAATCCATTTTGGCGTTACTTTTACCAATACCAGTTTTTACATTTAATTCAAGTTTCGCTTTTTGGCTTTTTCTACCAGTTTTTGTTGTAATCAAGATTACACCATTTGCACCTCTAGAACCATAAATTGCTGTTGAAGAAGCATCTTTTAATACTTGAATATTTTGTATTTGATCTGGTGGTGGTACAGATCCTCCAATACTACCATCAACAATAAATAAAGGGTTATTACCATTGATACTCCCTAAACCACGAATCCTTACTTGTGCCTGTTGTCCTGGTCTTGCTGAGGCTACTACAGTAACACCTGATGCACTACCTTGTAATGCTCTAGTTGCATCTGCAGAAGGTTGTTGGTCTAAAAAGTCTTTGTCAACTGTACTTACAGCAGTAACAATATTTTCCTTTTTTCTTGACCCATATCCAATAAGTACAACTTCATCTAACGCTTGTGCACTTTCTGCTAGAGTAACATTGATTACTGCATCATCTCCTACGGTAATTTCTTTGGTTTCAAAACCCGTATAAGTAAATATTAGGATATCTCCTTTGTCAGCATTTACTGCGTAATTTCCGTCAAAGTCAGTAACTACTCCAGTAGTAGTACCTTTTATTATAATATTTGCTCCTATTAAAGGAACATTAAGATCGTCCGTTACGGTACCGGAAATCTGTGTCGACTGCGCCTGAGCTGTAGCTATGCTCAGCAGGGCAATTACAAAACCATACAGATACCTGAATGGTTTGAGTTTGATAAATAATCGGTTTTTCATAAAAATAATTTAAGAGTTTATGTTAGTTAATAATTAAAGTTAAATGAACAGCTAATTATGAAGAGTAGCGTGTTAGTCATAAAAAAATGTCAAATAACCATTATCTAAATACAAAAATTGCCATTTTATCAATCAAGAAATGGTAGAATGTGGTCATTGTTAAGGATTTTTTAACACTAGGATTGTTAAGTTATATATTAGGTGAAACTCATATTTTAAGGGTGTATAGGCTGATATATGACCATTTTGTACTTATTGATGACCAATAAACACCTTTACGTTAGTTTTGAAAACGGGATTGAAATGAGGAAAATTTGACTATTTTGTAATTAGTAGATTAGTATTATAGTTTTAAAGCGATAAAATTGGTAATTGAAACCCTAGTGTTTATGTTTAAAGTCGGTTTTGAAAAAAAACTATTGGTAGGAAGTTTAATGAATCTCTTTACAGTGAATTAGAGTAGACGCCACTAAACGTTTAACCTTTTTACCTTTCCAACAAGGAAGGTGAATGAAAGAAAGCCAATAAAAGTTATCCCAGCAATAAAGAAAATGGCGGGTTTAAAGTCACCATCTTTTACTAAGTAACCGATTATTATTGGAGTAACTACAGCTGATGATGATCCAATGAAATTAAAAGTGCCACCAATTAATCCAATAAGCCGTTTGGGTGCTATTAGCGAAATAAAAACCCAGGTTGTGCTGGCAAATCCATTAGCAAAAAAAGCAATTGTAAGAAATAAGATTAGGAAATTGGTGTTGTTGGTGTAATTAACTCCAATAATGCATGTAGATAACAGCATTCCACAAATTATGGGTAATTTTCTTGATATTTCATTACGATAACCCTTACGTGTTAGAAAGTCTGATGTGAATCCAGACAACAATACACCGACAAATGCCGCTAAAAAAGGGATAGAAGCTAAAAATCCAGATTCTAAAAAATCAATTCCTCGATATTGAACCAGATAGGTAGGAAACCAAGTAAGAAAAAATATTACAAGGGAACCAATACAAAATTGGCCAATATATAACCCCCATAGTTTTGGATGAATAAACGCGTGTTTTATGTCTTTCCATTGAAACTTGGTAGCAGAAGAATTAGTATTATCATTTTTTGAACTGTCTTGTGTTATATATTCTAACTCAGATTTACTAATGTGTTTGTGGTCCTGGGGGTCACGATAATATTTGTACCAAACAAAACCTAATATAATACCTAAGGTTCCAGATGTTATAAATAAACCTCTCCAACCTAAATAGTATTCAATTGTTACAAGAAGTGGTGTTAAAAAGGCTAGACCTACGTATTGCCCAGAAGTGTATATAGCTATTGCAGAAGCCCTTTCTTTTTCGGGAAACCAATTGGTGACTATAGCGTTGTTGGTTGGAAAAGATGGAGCTTGAAATACTCCGATACTAGCTCTTAATCCAATTAATCCAGTAAACGAATTTATAAATCCATTTAAAACGGTAGCAACTGACCAAAGTATAAGCATGAAGGTGTATAATATTCTTGCTTTTATATTATCTACAAGTATTCCACCAGGAATCTGAAGCATAGCGTAAGTCCAAGCAAATGCAGAAAATATATAACCCATTTGTACTGACGTAAGATTCAAATCTTCACTCAATGAGTAAGCGGCAACAGATATATTACTCCTATCTAAATAGTTAATAACAACCGATATAAATATTAATGCTAAAACGTTAAATCGTTTTTTAATCACTGGTGCTTTTGTTATAAAGTTCATGAACTAAAATCCATTAAAGGCGTACTATTTTTTTTCAAAAAACGTTTTTTGAGTTTAGCGCCAAAAAGAAATTGTTGTTGCAAGTTACTCATTAAAAATTAATGGTAATTTATGTTTTTATACTCATCTTAATTTTTGGTAAGATAAATTAAAGTCTAGCGAATGGAGACAGTGTTTATTTGGTAGGAGTAAAATATTCCTTAAACGGAGATTCGCTAGCGTTTTTATGTTTTGAGGCAAAATTGGACGGGGATTCTCCGAACATTTTTCTAAAACACTTGCCAAAATAATTAGGATCACTAAATCCAACTAAATAACTTATTTCAGAAATGGTGAGCTGGTTTTGTGTAAGCATTTGTGCAGCGCGTTTTAAACGAATCATTCGTATAAACTCATTAGGTGCATGTCCAGTTAGGTTTTTTAATTTCCTGAAAAGAGTAGAACGGCTTAGATTCATGTCTGTAGCTAATTGGTCAACACCATACGATTCATCCTCAATATGTTCTTCCAGAATAGACATGATGTCGTCTAAGAAATTACGCTCATTGGAATTTAAACCTATTTCATCTAAATTTAGATGCTTTTGAGTTTCAAAATAACGATGTATTAAAGCTCTTGATTCAATTAATTTGTCTACCCTTAAGCCTAAAAGTTCCATTTTAATAGGCTTCGGAATATATGCATCTGCTCCAGATTCAAACCCTTCAATACGATGTTGAACCGAGTTAAGAGGTGAAAGTAATATTACTGGAATGTGGCTAGTTCTTATATTGTTCTTAAGTTGATAACACAGGCCAATACCTCCAGCGTCAGTGTTAGAAACATCACCAATAACAAGGTTTGGTATTTCCTTTAAGGCCATCGTTAAAGCTTTCTTACTAGTGTCAGTTTCAATAATTCTATACTTATCTTTAAGCCCTTTTTTTATGGTTTTTCTAACATTTGAATCACTGTCAGAAATAAGTATAGATGGCAGGTGAGTTTTTTGTCCGCTAGTGTCTTTTCTTAAAGATGTAATATTAGTATTAATTTTTTCATTTTCGATAGGTGAAAAATCTGGAATTTCACCAGAAATCAAATGTGCATTACCAACAGGAAGTTTTAGTAGAAAACAGTTTTCTTTTTCCTCAGATATAGCAAAACTTCCACTATGTATTTCCATAATATTCTTTACAATGTCTATCTTCTTTTTAAATTCGTCGACAACATTAAAAGGGCTGATGTTGGTATTTGGTATGTGTTTTTCAGAAGTGATTTTTTCAAGTTGTATCAACACATATTTGCATTCAATTTCTCTGTTTTTTCTTTTAATTTTAAGAAAATCTGATGGAATTGAAGTTGATACGTTTACCGCTCCTTTATTAGGAGTTTTGTCAATTAGATGAAATAGAAGGTCGTTAAATGCTTTTTCAATTTTATCTCCATCGAACCAGATGTCTGAAGTTAGTAGCCTGCTTTTAAATGATAATTCTATGCTTTTTGATTCAGCTAGTATCTGGTATGAATTAGTCAAATCACGTATAAAATCAACAACGTCCGTTTTGGCTAGAACCAATTTGGTTTCCTCGATTTCAATTTTACGATAGTCTGTTAATTGATTTACAACGCCAATGAGGTTTTTTACATTGTTTTCAATAGTCTTTAACTTATTATATGTGTTGGGGTCATGGTTTTTGACAGTTAATAATTCTTCAATTGGATTTAAAATTTTTGTAAGAGGTGATCTAAAGTCGTGATTTAAAGTAGTGAAAAAATGTAATTTAAGTCTATTAATTTCATTTGTAGCTTCATGAACTTTAAAAAGGTTTTTTTCGTTGACTTGAAGTTGGTTATAATATTGTATTACCAATAGAATACTAATTATAAAAGTTCCAATAAATATCAATGGCCAGCCTTTATTTCCATATGGAGAGTAGGTGTTGAAGGAAATAGGCTTAGGGACAGCGTACCAAGCTGTATTATTAGAGTGCTCTTTAGTTTTTAATTTATCATTATAAGGGGGTAAATCATTAACAGTACTGAAAAACGAATTTTTTAATGAAGTGTTGATTGCCGAATTTAATGCAAATTTTTCCCCAAAAGAGTTATTTTCCTCGATAAAGGAAACAGGAATATTTAAATTTTGATTTAAATAACTACTATTAAAAGTGCTAAATGAAAGTTGATTAGATTCTTGGCAAGAAAAAACATTATTAGAAATAAAAATGCATAGACCAACTACGGTATAAACTTTTAAAGAATAAGAGTAATACCGCAAAAACTTCAAAATATATTTTAGAGAACATTTCATAGCGTAGAAACCCTAAAGTTAATTTTTAAAATATATAATCCTAATTTTTTCTTCTCTTAAAATTATTTTATTAATAAAAAAGTGTATGAACTAATACTAATATAACAATTATTACAATATAAATATAGTATTTGTTTAGTTTTTATCTCTTGTTTGTTTATTTGTAATGTAGCCTTTAATTGCTGTAGAAATACTTAGAGGTATTTGAAAATATTATAGTTTAAAGAATACTATGACCACATAACTTTAGTTTGTTTGATTAATATGTATTAGGTTTTGACCTAAATTTACGGTTTAATGCAATTAAGAAAAGCGTTCTTTAAATTAGACAAATTATAACATAAAATTTTAGGTTTGATAAAACATTTTAGTCCTGCAAGAGGTAACCTCTTATGGCTTATACTTATAGTTTTTTCTTGTTCGAAAAATAAACTTCCACTGATAACAGAGTCTGATAAACTTTTTGTATCGATGGATGCTGAATACACGGGAGTTAATTTTGAAAATACTATTGTAGAAACAAGTAAAGAAAATCATCTCATCAATGAAGATTTTGTAACTGGAGCGGGCGTGGCTATTGGAGATATAAATAATGACGGTCTTTTGGATTTATATTTCACTGGTAATCAAGTAAAGGACAAGTTGTACTTAAATAAAGGTCAGCTGGTTTTTGAGGATATTTCTGAAAAAGTGGGCTTAAATAAAAATGATTCATGGTCTACTGGGGTCACCTTTGTTGATATAAATTCAGATGGATATCAAGATATTTATGTATGCAAAAATGTGCAGGGAAAAGGTATGTTAGGAACAAATTGCCTGTACATAAATAATGGAGATTTAACTTTTGAAGAAAAAGCAAAGGAATATAGAATTAATGACAGAGGATATTCTAAGCAGGCTTATTTTTTCGATTACGATAAAGATGGGAATCTCGATATGTACCTAGTGAATCAACCTCCTGGTATAGGAAATAGAAAAGGAGGGAAAACTAAATCAAAATATATAAACCCAGCATATAGTGATAAACTTTATAAGAATTTAGGAAAGGGGAGAGGGTTTGTTGAAGTTTCTGCTCTGACAGGAACTAAGAATGCGGCACATGGACTTTCTGCAGCAATTGGAGATATAAATAATGACGGATGGCCAGATATTTATGTAGCAAATGATTACGATGAGCCAGATTATATGTATTTAAATAATAAAAATGGAACCTTTAGAGATGTTTTAAAAAAATCATTTAAACATATATCAAATTTTAGTATGGGAAGTGATATTGCTGATTATGATAATGATGGCAATTTAGATATAATGGTTTTAGATATGGTTGCAGAAAATCATAAACGTATTAAGACCAATATGGGAGGAATGAGACCAGAAAATTTTTGGAAAATTGTTAATGAAGGAGGGCATTATCAATATATGTTTAATACACTGCAAAGAAATAATGGTAATGGCACTTTTAGCGATTTGGCGCAATTAGCAGGAGTATCTAATACTGATTGGAGTTGGGGGCCTTTAATTGCTGATTTTGATAACGATGGTTTTAAAGATATTTTCGTTACCAATGGAATTAAAAGAAATATGCGTAATAGCGATATTAATAATGAATATGAAAAAATATTAGATAGTATAGAGGTTGTTGCTAAAAATCAAAATAAAAAATTTCAGGATGTAGTTGATGTGTTAAAACTTGCTCAAATGGCTCCAGAGGACAAAATAGAAAATTATATCTATAAAAATAATGGAGATTTAACTTTTTCTAAAAAAGTAAAAGATTGGGGGATTAATACACCTAGTTTATCAAAAGGGGCAGCTTATGCGGATTTAGACAATGATGGAGACTTGGATCTTGTTGTCAGTAATGTTAATCAAAAAGCTTTTGTGTATAGAAATACTAGTACAGAGAAAAAGAAAGGGAATTTTTTGAGAGTAAAATTAAAACCTCAAAAACAAGGAGATATTTATGGAGCCCGAATAAAAATATTTAAGGAGTCTAAGTTGTGGCAAGTGGTTGAACTTACAAACGCAAGAGGATACATGTCAAAAAGTGAAGATATAGCTCATTTTGGACTTGGAGATTATGAAAGTGTTGAAAAAATATTGGTAGAATGGACTAATGGAAAAACAACGCAACTAAATAGTATTGAGGCGAATCAAATTATTCAAGTTAAACAAAAAGGAGAAAATTATTTAAAAGAAAAATCATCGAATTCCGTTTCACCTATGTTTCAAAATGTCACAAAAAAAATAGCTTTAAAACATAGGCACCAAGAGAATAATTATAATGATTATGATAAGCAGGTTCTGCTTCCTCATAAAATGTCTCAATTTGGCCCATCAATTGGTGTAGGAGACGTAAATGGAGACAATTTAGATGATTTTTTTGTAGGAGGAGCTGTTGGAACTTCAGGGGTATTGTACATTCAAAGTAAAGACGGTTCTTTTCAAGAAGTAGATAGCAAGCCATTTTTATTAGATAAAAATTCGGAAGATATGGGTTGTGTTTTTATTGATATAGATAGTGATGGAGATTTAGATCTTTTTGTAGTAAGTGGAGGATATGAGTTTAAACTTAATGATAAAGCTTTGCAGGATCGTCTTTATATTAACGATGGAGAAGGTAATTTTAAAAAAGATAAAAATAGAGTTCCTAAGTATTTAACAAGTGGATCTACAGTAATAAAAGCAGATTATGATGGAGATGGAGATGAAGATTTATTTGTTGCAGGAAGATTAGTTCCAGGTAATTACCCTTACCCTGCAAATAGTGTTCTTTTAGAGAATAGAAATGGATATTTTGTTAATGTTACAAATAGCAAAGCTAAAGAACTAAACAATTTGGGTATGGTTACATCTGCTGAATGGGTAGATTTAAACGGGGATAATAAGTTAGATTTGGTTATAGTAGGGGAATGGATGCCTATATCAACTTTTATACAAGATAAAGCAGGTAATTTTGAAAGCAAAGAGTTTGACGGGCTAACGGAAATGGAAGGTTGGTATTATGAAGTTTCAAGTGCTGATATAGATAATGATGGAGATAATGATTTGGTTTTTGGTAATCTAGGACTTAACTATAAGTATAAAACATCTAAGGAAAAACCTTTTCAAATACATAGTTATGATTTTGATAAGAATAATAGTTCAGATATTGTATTAAGTTATTTTGAAGAAGGAGACTTATATCCAATTCGAGGAAGATCGTGTTCTATAGAACAAATACCTTCATTAAATAAAAAGTTCCCTACATATGAGTCTTTTGGAAATTCGAATTTAAGAGGGATATATGGAGAAGATCTAGATAAAGCTTTGAATCTTAAAGCAAGAAATTTTGCATCGGTGTATGCAGAAAACATTAATGGTATTTCTTTTAAAACAAAACATTTACCAAAATTAGCGCAAGTGTCAAGCACTAATTCTATTATAATTGAAGATTTTGATTTGGATGGAAATAAAGATTTGCTGTTATCAGGAAATCTATATACGTCGGAAATAGAAACCCCTAGAAATGATGCGGGAATTGGTTTGTTTTTACATGGTAATGGCAAAGGAGATTTTGAAGAAGTGCCTGTGACAAAAAGTGGATTTTTCGCACCTCATGATGCCAAGGATATGAAAAAAATTAAAATAGGAAATAAAAATGGAATTTTAGTAGGTAATAACAACCATTATTTACAGGCCTTTATTTACGAAAAAAACGATGATAATTAGCGTGTATATTATTAAGAATATACAAATTAAAGTTATGAAAATAGATGTTTAAGAAGGAGTCAAAAATATTTCGTGTAGCACTAGTTGTTTATTTAATGCTTACCTGTATTATGGTACGAGCTCAGGTATTTGACGAGATTGATACACGAGCACTAACAGAGATGAATATTAATTATGGAAATGCTGTTGCGGATTATGATTTGGATGGTGATTTAGATGTTTTTATAGTAGCTTATAATTCATTTGAAGCTAATGATGAAACCACATTTAGTAGGCTTTTGGAAAACAAAGGAGGAAGATTTGAAGATGTTACTGTTGCAGCAGGTTTTGGTCTTCAACATTCAAATAATGGTCAAGCATTAAAATTAGGAGCCTCATGGGGAGATTATGACAATGATGGATACCCAGATCTTTTATTAGCGCATCAGAATGGAACACAATTATATCGTAATCTAGGAAATAAGACCTTTAGAGATGTTACCAGAAATGTAAATATAGAACCCTGCACTAGCTGCAACAATTCAGGTAGTTTATGGTGGGATTATGATAAAGATGGAGATTTAGACCTATATCTTAATTATTTAGCCAGATCTAATAGGCTATACAATAACAAAGGAGACGGAACCTTTGAAGAAATAGATGGAGCACTAAATTTGGATGATTCTAATAGAACATGGTCCTGTTTGCCAATAGACGCTAATAATGATGGTTGGTTAGATCTTTATGTGGTAAATGATTTTGGATTAAGTAATTTTTACATTAGTCAAGAAGGGCAATCATTTATTGATGCAACAGAAGAGTATAATTTAAAAAATACAGGCTGTGGAATGGGTTCTACGATAGGAGATTATAATAATGACGGTTATTTTGATATATATGTCACGAATATTGCTGAAACTAAAAACAACCCCTTGTTTATGGGAACCCCTGAAGGCCCGTACATTAATACAACAGTGAAAGAGAGAGTTGCTAATGGACATTATGGTTGGGGAACAAGGTTTTTAGATGCAGATAATGATGGCGATCAGGACTTATATATTGTAAATGGAGATAATGATTTGCACTATAATAACGTGTTTTTTAAGAACCTAAGAAGTGAAGGACAAGATGAATTTCAAAACTGGTCTCAGCAATCTAGAGCAGACGGAGGTGCTAATGGAATGGGAGCAGAGGTTTTTGATTATAATAATGATGGCAATCTGGATATTTTGGTTAGTAACACAAATGATTCTCCTTATTTATATAAAAATGCAACTGCGAATCCTAACAAATGGCTTCAGGTTGATTTAGAGGGGATTACATCTAATCGCAATGCTTTTGGAGCTAAATTAACGGCTTACATTGGAGACAATAAAGTACATAGATTAGTTCATGGAGCAAGTATTATGGGGCAAAGTGTTAAACCTGTGCATTTTGGTTTAGGGAAAGTGGAAAAAATAGATAGTTTAGTTGTTTACTGGCCAAATACAATACAAGAAACTGTATACGATATAGCCGTGAATCAAAAAGTAAAAATTGTAGAACAAGAAGGTATGCAAATAGGTGAAAAATATGTTCCTCAAGAAGAAAGTGAACCTATGGGAGAAGAAGTTTTAGAAAAAGAAGAACTTTTTTTAGATGTTGTGCCTTATCCGAATCCATTTCAGGAATCTATTACTTTTAGACTTGATAGTAAAGAGTCAGGACGATTACATTTAGAGGTTTTTTCTATTTCAGGTGTCAAAGTTTTTGATTTAAAACAAAAAATAGAATCATCTTATGATTGGTCTTTGCATTGGAAAGGAGAAAATAATGCTGGATTAAAATTAGCTTCTGGATTATACTTTTATAAGATAAATTTTGCGAATCAAAATTGGTCAGGAAAAATTATATTAAATAATTAACTTATACATTTTCCTGAGAAACTTCAAATTTGTTATTCATCTATAAGAACTTAATATAGCTTTCAGTTGTTTTATGTTAGTGAGCTTATATTGTTAAATATTTGGATTTAATCCAAAAAAACGGAAATAATCCATAAATTAGCTATCCTGTTTTTAGGATGGTGATGAATAAAACGATATTACATATTGATTTGGATACCTTTTACGTGTCTGTAGAAAGGTTACTTAATAGAGAGTTACAAAATAAGCCATTACTAGTTGGTGGTACTGGAGATAGAGGAGTAGTTGCAGCTTGTAGTTATGAAACTCGGGGTTACGGCGTACATTCTGGTATGCCAATGCGAATGGCAAGAGAGCTTTGTCCAGAAGCTTTTGTTATTAGAGGAAATGCAGGTACATATAGTAAACATTCTGATGTAGTTACTGAAATTATTAAAGAGTATGTTCCGCTTTTTGAAAAATCTAGTATCGATGAGTTTTATGCAGATCTTACAGGAATGGATCGCTTTTTTGGATCCTATAAATATGCTTCAGAGCTTCGAAACCGTATTATAAAAGAAACAGGCTTACCCATTTCATTTGGGCTATCGTGTAATAAGGTAGTTTCTAAAGTAGCTACAAATGAAGCCAAACCTAACAATAGATTAAAAATTGACTATGGATTGGAAAAACCGTTTTTAGCCCCTCTGTCTGTAAAAAAAATTCCGATGGTAGGAGATAAAACATATCAAGTATTGCGAAACCTTGGATTACGACAAATAAAAACAATTCAAGAAATGCCAGTAGATGTAATGCAACGTGTGCTAGGGGCTAATGGTAAAGTAATATGGAAACGGGCAAATGGTATAGATAATACTCCAGTGATTCCTTTTAGTGAGCGAAAGTCTATTTCTACCGAACGAACCTTTGATCGTGATACTATTGATGTTGTAAAACTTAAAGGTATTCTTATAGCTATGACCGAAAATTTAGCGTACCAATTACGTAGGGGAGATAAATTAACGGCGTGTATAGCAGTGAAAATTAGATATTCAGATTTTAATACCTATTCAAAACAAATGCGAATACCATACACAAGTGCAGACCATATTTTAATTCCTAAAATCTTAGGTCTTTTTAAAACATTATACAATAAGAGATTGTTAGTGCGCTTGGTCGGAATTAGATTTAGTTATTTAGTATCAGGAAATTATCAGATAAACCTTTTTGAAGATACCGAAGAAATTTTAAATCTATATCATGCTATGGATCACATTAGAAAACGTTATGGAGATAAAAGTGTAATAAGAGCTTCGGGGATGGATGCAAAAACTATAGGTCGAATGCACAATCCTTTTAATGGTATGCCGCCTGTAGTGTTAGCACACAGAAAACAGTAATTATGTATCTTAATTGTCATACATATTACAGTTTGCGCTATGGTACTTTTTCCGAAAAAGAACTTTTAAAAATAGCTCAAGAAAATCATGTAAAGCAATTAGTGCTTACTGATATTAATAATACTTCAGCATGTTTAAATTTTGTACGAAAGGCTCCAGAATATGATATAAAACCTATTTTGGGTATAGATTTTAGAAATGGTGTTGAGCAGTACTTTGTAGGTATAGCTAAGAACAATAAAGGATATTTAGAGCTTAATAATTTTCTTTCTGAACATATTCATAATAAAAAGCAATTAGAGGTTAGAGCGCCTAAATTTGAACACGCTTATGTAATTTACCCTTTTGAAAAAGTATTAGAACATGAAATAGATGTTTTTGCTGAAAATGAATATATAGGTATTTCTATTACAGACTTACGTAGGTTACGATTTTCTAAAATTACCAAGTTTAAAAATAAATTGGTGGTACAACAGCCTGTTACTTTTCGTAATAAACGTGATTTTAATGCACATAGATTATTACGAGCAATAGATAATAATACCTTACTAAGTAAGCTGTCTACAACAGAACAAACCAGTGAGGATGAAAAAATGTTTCCTATTGAAAATATAGTAAAAGCATATTCTGAATACACCTATATATTAGAAAACACAGAACAGTTACTTAATAATTGCGCTATTCATTTTGATTTTTCAGAAGGAAGAAAACAACAAAACCTTGAAACGTATACAGGCAGCAAAGAAAAAGACATAGCATTGCTGGAAAAACTATGCCAAGATGGGCTACCATACCGTTATCCGAGTATTAAAGACGATGTTTTAACGCGCTTGCAAAAAGAGTTACAGTTAATTATAAAAATGGATTTTGTGTCTTACTTTTTAATTAATTGGGATATTGTGTCTTATGCACAAGAACAGAACTTTTTTTATGTAGGCAGGGGCAGCGGGGCTAATAGTATAGTTGCTTATTTATTACGTATTACTGATGTTGATCCTATGGAGTTAGATCTTTATTTTGAACGATTTATAAATTTATATCGCACCAATCCTCCTGATTTTGATATTGATTTTTCGCATCGAGATAGACCTGTAATAACGGAATATATTTTTAACCGGTTTGAAAATGTAGCGTTGCTAGGTACTTACGTTACTTTTAAGTGGAAGGGAATGGTGCGAGAGTTAGGTAAAGTTTTTGGCTTACCTAAAGATGAAATAGACATATTGAGTGATGGAAATTTTGAAGCTACCCGGTTAGATGAAATATCATCTTTAGTTATAAAATATACAGAACTTCTTCAAGGAATGCCTAATTATTTAAGTATTCACGCAGGAGGAGTTTTAATTAGCGATAAACCTATACATTGGTTTTCAGCTACAAATTTACCCCCTAAAGGATATCCAACTACACAGTATGATATGGTCATTGCCGAAGATGTAGGTTTATATAAGTTTGATATTTTGGGACAACGTGGGCTGGCTAAAATAGAAGAGGCAATTACAATATTAGAAAAAACACGTTCTGAGGATTTTTCACAATGGGATATTCATGATATAAAAAGGTTTAAAGAAGACACTAAAATTAATAATCTTATAAAAACAGCACAGTGTATGGGGTGCTTTTATGTAGAATCTCCAGCAATGCGTATGCTGTTAAAAAAGCTAGAGGTTGATAATTACTTAGGGTTGGTCGCAGCGAGTTCTATTATTAGGCCAGGTGTTGCAAAAAGCGGAATGATGCGGGAGTATATTCTACGCCACCGAAACAAAGGTAGAGCGAAAGAGAAAGCCCATCCAGTAATGTTAGATATTATGCCAGATACTTATGGTGTTATGGTGTATCAAGAAGATGTTATAAAAGTAGCGCATCATTTTGCAGGTCTCAGTTTAGGAGAAGCAGATGTGTTACGTAGAGGAATGAGTGGTAAGTTTCGTTCTCGTGAAGAATTTCAAAAAGTAAAGGAAAAATTTATAAATAATTGTCGTGAAAAAGGATATAACGAAAAACTCATTTTTGAAATTTGGAATCAAGTTGCCAGTTTTGCAGGTTATGCTTTTGCCAAAGGACACTCTGCTTCATATGCTGTAGAAAGCTACCAAACACTTTTTTTACGGGCCTATTTTCCTTTAGAATATATTGTTTCAGTACTTAATAATGGAGGAGGTTTTTATAGTTCTGAATTTTATATTCATGAGGCGCGTATGTTAGGAGCTACAATACATGCTCCATGTATTAATAAAAGTGATATTACTAACCGCATTTATATAAAACAGTTGTATTTGGGGTATATGTATTTAAAGGGTATAGAGCGTCAAGCAATTAACCGCATTATTAATGAACGAAAAAAGAATGGTATTTATAATTCTTTGGAAGATTTTTTAGATCGTGTATTAATTTCTATAGAACAGGTAAGCATTTTAATTAGAATAAATGCGTTTAGATTTACTGGAGAAAATAAGCATGAGTTATTGTGGAGGGCGCATTTAATATTGAATAAAATTGTAAAAATAGACTACCCTAAACTTTTTACCCCTAGGCATAAAAAATTTACAATTCCTAAACTATATACAACAAACTTAGAAATGGCATTTACACAGTTAGAACTATTAGGTTTTTCATTGTGTAGCCCCTATAAATTGTTGGCAGAATCACCTAAAAATAGAACCGGAAGTAAGCATTTAAAAGACTATTTAAATAAGCATATTGATATTTATGGGTATTTAGTAACAGTAAAAAACACAAAAACGCATAATGGTAAACGCATGCATTTTGCAACTTTAGTAGATCAATATGGAGAAGTTTTTGATGCTGTGCTTTTTCCACCAGTAGCTGCTAAATATAGATTTAGAGGAAAAGGGATTTATAGGTTTTATGGAAAAGTTGTGAGCGAGTTTGATTTTTTAAGTATTGAAGTTGTAAAAATGCAAAAGCAAGATTATATACAAGACCCTCGTTATGCAGAAATGAAAACATCGAATAAAAAAAATCAAAATATGAGCTAATTTTTAGTTTTATCTGTACCAAGTATGGAGGTGTTAAAATGGTAATTTTGTAAAAAAAAGCGATATAAATTTTAAATTATTAATTTTTATTGTGAAAAATTATCTCTTTAGTAAAAATGTGGTAAAATATCTGTTTTTCCTAGGTTTTATAGGGAACGCCAATGAAATACTATTTTAGGCAACACATTAACACATATTTAACTTGAACATTTGTTATCCCCTTCTGAAGATTTTTATCCCTGCTCTTAAATGGTTAGTTGTTCTTTTGGGTAAGATAATTTAATAACTAACTCAAATTAACAAATGCTTATGAAATTAATTAAGAAAAAACGCCAATATCACATATGGTCACTGCTGCTGCTTTGGCTTGTTGGTACAGCGTTTGTGCAAGCACAGTCACAAACTGTGACAGGAACCACTTCCGATAGTAACGGACCGTTACCAGGAGTAAATGTTGTTGTTAAAGGAACAACAAATGGAACTACTTCCGATTTTGACGGAAATTTCACTATTAATAATGTTTCAGATGGAGCAATTTTGGTTTTTTCCTATTTAGGATATAAAACGCAAGAAGCTCAGGTATCAGGAGAAACTATGTCAATAACCATGGAGGAAGATGCAGAATACCTTGATGAGGTTGTTGTTATTGGGTATGGTACTCAAAAGAAAAGTGATGTTACCGGAGCCGTTGCAACCGTAGGAGCAGAGGCAATTGAAAAATTTACTTTTAGTGATGCTGCGCAGGCTCTACAAGGTCAGTTGGCAGGTGTAAGTGTACAATCTAACGGAGGTGCACCCGGAGCTGGAGCTGAAATCGTCATCAGAGGTATAGGCACTTTCTCAAATAATGGCCCATTATATGTTATAGATGGTGTTATTACGGGAAGTATGAGTTCACTTAATCCATCTGATATTGAAAGTGTTTCGGTATTAAAAGATGCCTCAGCACTTGCTATTTATGGTTCTCGTGCTGCAAATGGTGTTGTAATAGTAAATACCAAAAAAGGAAAAAAAGGAAAATTAACGATTGATTTTAATACCAATTTTGGGGTAGCAAATGTTATTAGTGAATTAGATTGGGCAAATGCTAGACAATATGCAGATATTGTTAATCGCGCTAATGATAATGATGGCAATCCAAGATTTCCTGCAAATGATGCACAATTTGATCCTAATTATAGTAGTGATTTATATGGTGAATCTGTAAGAACTGCTAATATTCATGACACTAATCTTAGATTGTCAGGTGGAGGTGAAAATACATTGTTTAGCTTATCGTTAAATCATTTTGATCAAGAAGGTATAATTAAATATTCAGATTTTCAACGAACTACGGCGAGAGTTAATGCTAGTTTTACAAAGGGGAGATTTAAGTTGGAATCAACAATTGGTTTGACAAGAGAAATTAATAATCCCAATCCGTATTTCAATAAAGAAAGAAATTTATTGCCTACTATAAGGCTTAAAAACGATGCAGGAGAATGGAGTGGTTCAGATTTGGATGATAGAGGCATTGATTCTGCTTTAGGAGCATTCTATGGTCCTGGTACCATATTAAATGAACTTGGTATTGCTGCTCTTGAAGATAGAACAAATAAAAGAAATACCATCTTAGGAAATTTGGCAGCATCATTAGAAATCTTTGACGGTTTGACTTATAAATTAAATTTAGGTTTAGAGTCTTATGCAAATAATAATTTTAGATTTAGTCCTAATGCTCAAGTAATTTTCGATGGAACAAATAGAGCTTTTTCTGAATTGTCCGAAACCAATGAAAATTTCTTATCTACCTTGGTAGAGCATACTTTAAATTATAATAAAACTTTTGGAAAGCATACTGTTGACCTTTTAGGAGGATTTACAGAGCAAATTAATGATGTTCGAAGATTGGGAGTTAATGCTATTAATTTTCCATCCAACGACATTCGTGTAGCCTCTGCGGGTGAGGTTCAAAACACACCATCTTTTCAAGGTAAAGATGCGATTCAATCTTATTTTGGTAGAGTAAATTATACGTTTGATGGTCGCTACGTGATAACTGGTACGCTTAGACGTGATGGGTCTTCTTTGTTCAAGGAAGGGCTAAAATGGGGTTCTTTTCCTTCTGCGGCAGTTGCTTGGAATTTAAGTAATGAGCCTTTTATGGCAGATTTTACAGCACTAACAAATGTGAAAATTAGAGCTGGTTATGGAGAAATAGGATCAAACAATGTTGCCCGTTATGCAACGGATCCTGTGTTGAATTTATTTAGTGAGTATGTTTTAGGAGAAGGACAAAATAGAGTAACTGGTTATTCAATTACAAACAGCGTGAATCCTAATTTAACATGGGAAACTACTAAAACAACTAACTATGGCGTTGAGTTTAGTGCGTTAAGCAATAAGTTGAATGTTACTATGGATTATTTTAATAAAGATACTGAAGACATATTAGTTTCTACCCCACTTTCATTTATTACGGGTACAGGTAATCCAGTGCCAGCAAATAGAGGTAGTATTACCAATAGCGGGTTTGAATTTTTAGCTTCATACCGTGATCAACTTAGTGAGGACTTTTCTTTTAATGCAACAATTAATTTTTCTACACTGAAGAATGAAGTTACTTCTATTGGGGATGGTTCTCCTATTAGAAGCGGTTCTTTTACGTCAAATACCATTTTCAGTACTAGAACAGATATCGGTCAACCAATAGGCTCTTTTTATGGATACACTGTTGATGGAATTTATCAAACTGATGCTGAAGCAGCAGCAGCAAATGATCAGCCAGGAAATCCAACTGCCGGGGATTTAAGGTTTAAGGATATTGGAGGTCCAGATGGAAGTGGTCCAGATGGAATCATTGATGAAAATGATGAAACGTATATTGGAAATCCGACTCCAGATTTTGAGTATGGAATTAACTTAGGAGCAGAATATAAAAATTGGGACTTAAGTTTATTCTTCAACGGTGTTGCAGGGAATGAAATATTAAATGGATCTAAGTATCGTGGATATTTTGACTTTAACGGAAATTATTTTGCTGATGCCTTGAATGCATGGACACCATCAAACACTAATACTAATATTCCAAGAAATACACAATCTGATCCAGGTTTTAACCGTAGGATGTCAACATTTTATTTAGAAAGCGGATCTTATTTTAGATTAAAAAATGCACAAGTTGGCTATTCCTTCCCAGATGCTTTTCTTGAAAAAGTGAAACTTTCAAGACTTAGACTTTATGCGTCTGCGATTAATTTATTTACAATTACAGATTATGAAGGGTACTATCCAGAAGTTGGTAGAAATAGTAGAAGTGGTAGAGGTGTATTTACTAGAGGTGTAGATGAAGGTTCTTATCCTACTCCAAGAACATTCCAGCTTGGATTACAAGTCTCTTTTTAAATTTTAAAAAAAATCAATATGAAAAATATATTACAGATAAATAAAAAGATTAAAATAGGAGTCGCGTTGTTATCTGTTGGACTGTTAAGTTTAAATTGTTCGGATGACATACTTAACCAGACCAACCCCAATTCAATTACTCCTAGTTCATTTTGGCAAAATGAAGATGATGCAAATAAAGGGGCCTTTGGTGCCTATACACCGTTTACTAACATATGGTACTATACCAGATTTGAAATTTTCACTTCTGATTATAGAGATGATGTAATTAATGGATATAATACGTCAGAAAGAACGGCAGTAGGTTATTTCAGTGGAACCCCAGATAGTAATGCCACTTTTTGGGTTTGGCAAGCTATGTTTCAGGGTGTTGCTAGAGCTAATGAAGTTATATTCAATGTGCCCAATATAGATATGGATCCTGTACTTAGAGATAATATAGTTGGAGAGGGTTATTTTATTAGAGCGTTTAATTATTTTAATTTACTAAATAGTTGGAGAAATGTGCCAATTATTACTCTTCCAACATCCGAGTATGATTTAAATGAAGTAGTACAAGCAGCGCCAGCAGAAGTTTGGGCGCAAATAGAGTCGGATTTACAAAATGCTCGTGATATGCTCCCAAATTCATGGTCAGCTGAGTACAAAGGTAGAGCAACCGCTGGTGCAGCTGCTGGAATTCTTGGTAAGGCATATCTTTATCAAGGCAAATGGGCGGAGGCCAAGGCTGAGTTTGCAAATATTATGTCTGGGACATACGGTACCTATCAATTGATGGATGACTATGCTGCAAATTTTACCGAAGAATTTGAAAATAATGCTGAATCTTTATTTGAAATACAATTAGTTAGCGACGGCAACGGCGGCTGGGGTGGTGACGGAGCCGGAAGAGGAAAAGGGTCTGCTTATCAGCCAGATTTGGCTCCAAGAGGTTTTACAAACCAAAACGGAATGAGGGTTAATCAATGGGCTTACGACTTGTTTACTGATGAAAGAACAGTTAACAATGAACTTGACCCTAGAATTTACACCACTTTCTTTGCAAATAGTGATGAAACTACTGACTATGAAGGCAAAACTTTGTCTTTTAAAACATTTGGTGATAAAACATATACAGAAGCTTACCCAGATGGAGGTACTGAGATTTGGGGAAATAAATGGATGGATTGGGAATTTTCTGGTCGTGAGCAGTCGCTTGATGGTGGTTGGCATGGAGCAGGAAATAATTTAAGAATTTTAAGGTATTCAGATGTTTTATTAATGTTCGCTGAAGCAGAATATAATCTTAACGGTTCTTCTCAGGAAGCTTTGGATGCTATAAATCAGGTGAGAGCAAGAGTAGATATGTCTCCTTTTACTAGTATAACAATGCAAGATATTGAGGATGAAAGGGTAAAGGAGTTGACTTTTGAAAGAACCAGATATTTTGATTTATTACGTTGGGATAGAGTTGTTGAAAGAATAGTTAACAACCCTGATTTAAAATCTGAAAGTGCAGGAACTGGTGCTTACAAACCCGGAAGAGAATATATTGCTATACCGCAAAATGATATTGATAGAAACGCTCCAAGATGGAGTCAAAATGAAGGATATTAATTGGCATAAGTTTTAGTGTTATAAAGGAACCATTGCTAACAATGGTTCCTTTTTTTATTTTACATTTGATTATGAAGCATTTTTTGATTCTTATTGTACTTATTTTTTCTCTTTTTGGTTGTGAAGATAAAAGGAGATTAGGTAATCAAATGCGTTTTAGTGAATTAAAAGCGGAAAATTCTGGAGTAACATTTTCCAATACTATTATTGAGAATGATACATTAAACTATTTTGATTTTCCATACTTATATTTAGGAGGAGGAGTATCTGCCGGTGATATTAATAATGATGGTTTAACGGATTTATATTTTACAGGAAACCTTGTGCAAAATAAACTATACCTTAATAAAGGAAATCTTCAATTCGAAGATATTTCTGAATCAGCAGGAGTAACAGGAGATAGTAGTTGGTATACTGGTGTTACTATGGCGGATGTAAATAATGATGGGTACTTAGATATCTATTTAAATGTTTCTCAAAAATATGGCTCAGGAGCAAATCAACTATTAATCAATAACAGAGATAATACGTTTTCTGAACAAGCAGAAGTTTACGGTATTGCTGATGAAAGTACCTCAATACAGTCCACTTTTTTTGACTATAATAACGATGGTTATTTAGATCTTTTTGTAGCAAATTATCCATTGGTAAAGGTAAGTCAAGGTAATATATATTACTACAAATTAATGTTAGAGAATAAACTTGAAAATTCTGGACATTTATATAAAAATAATGGACCGTCAGAAGAATCTGGTCAGGTTACTTTTTCTGATGTCACAACATCCGCAGGAGTTCAGAATTTTGGACTCACTCTTGGTTTAGTTGCCTCAGATTTTAATAATGATGGACTAAAAGACATCTATCTATCTAATGATTTTAATGTACCTGATTATTTATATAAAAATAATGGGGATGGTACTTTTTCAGAAATTTCTAAAGACGCTACAAGACATACTTCAATGTTTGGAATGGGTATAGATGCGGCGGATTTTAATAACGATGGGCTTACAGATTTTTTACAAGTAGATATGACTGCCGAGGGGCATAAAAGGTCAAAAACGAATATGGCAAGTATGAGCCCAGAGACATTTTATCAAGCAGTGGATTTAGGGTTTAACTATCAATACATGCAAAACTCCTTACAATTAAACAATGGAGTAAATAATGAGGGTACTCCCATTTTTAGCGATATATCACGTTTTAATGGTATGGCTACAACTGATTGGAGCTGGGGAAGTTTATTCGCTGATTTTGATAATGATGGAAATAAAGATGTTTTCATAACAAACGGTGTTAAGCGTGATGTAAATAATAATGATATTAACGAGCAGTACAATGCAAATCCTTTTTTAAAACAAAATAATTCTTTAGATTTTAAACTTTTACCAAGTACACCAATAGCTAACTATGCATTTCAAAATAATGGTGATTATAAATTTTCTAACACTACAGAAGATTGGGGGTTAGATAAAAAAGGATTTTCAAACGGATTTGTTTATGTCGATTTGGATAACGACGGGGATTTAGACCTTGTGGTTAACAACTTAGACGAACCAGCTTCTATTTACGTAAATGAAGCGCAGAAAACAAAAAACAACTATCTAAAGATAAAACTGAAAGGGAATGAAAAAAATCCTTTTGGTATCGGAGCTAAAGTAGCAGTAAAATATAATAATACTGAACAGTTTCAGGAGTTAACCTTAACTAGAGGTTACCAATCAAGTGTAGAGCCTATATTACATTTTGGACTTGGAAATAGTACTAATGTTGATGAGGTTAAGGTTATTTGGGCAGATAACAAAGAGCAAATTATAATTGACGAAAAAGCAAATCAATTACTGGAAATTAGTTATGAAAATACCAGTCAAAATAATATCAAAGAAGATAAAAGTATAAAAACCACAGACATAGCTGAGCTGTGGGGTATAGATTTTGAACATAAAGAAGATGGTTATGACGATTATGTCTATGAACCTTTGTTACCACATAAAAACTCTCAATTGGGTCCTGCCCTTGCAGTAGGAGATATAAATAATGACGGACTTGAGGATTTTTACATTGGAAATGCGGCAGGAAGTCCAGGTGTAATGTATATTCAACAATTGAACGGTTCTTTTTCCAAAAAAGAGGGCCCTTGGGAAAAAGATTTTCAATTTGAAGAAACTGGAGCTTTGCTTTTTGATGCAGATAACGATTCGGATTTAGATTTATATGTTGTTCATGGTGGTAATGATGGTTCAAAACCAAAAGCATATTATCAAGATGTTTTGTACATTAATAATAAAGGAAACTTTGAAAAAAGTAATTCGGTTTTACCAGAAGTTAATGCTAGTGGGCAAGAAGTTTCAGTCGGAGATTATGATTCTGACGGGGATTTAGATTTGTTTGTAGGAGGAAGAATAGTTCCAGGAAAGTATCCATTTCCAGCAAAAAGTTATATTCTTCGTAATGATGGAGGAAAGAATATGTCCCTTAAATACACTGACGTTACATCCGAAATCGCTCCAGAATTAGAAAATGCTGGTTTAGTAACCTCTGCTTTGTGGGATGATTTTAGTGGAGATGGAAATCTTGATTTAATAATCACAGGTGAATGGATGCCTGTACGATTTTTTAAGAACGAAAATGGAAGGTTTAAAGAAGTAACTAATGATTTTGGGTTTGAAAAACAAACAGGTTGGTGGTATAGTCTTGCTAAAGCAGATTTGGATGCCGATGGAGATTTAGATTATTTAGCAGGGAATTTGGGTTTAAACTATAAATATAAGGCAAAAGAAAGCGCTCCTTTTGAAGTGTTTGCGGATGACTTTGATGAGAATGGAAGTTTAGATATTGTTTTAGGTTATAAAAAAGGAAAAACTAAATTGCCACTGAGGGGAAGAGAGTGTTCTTCACAACAAGTTCCGGCAATAAAAAGAAGGTTTAAAACCTTTGAATCCTTTGCCAATGCAGACCTTGAGGCTATTTATGGCAAACACATGCTTGAAAAAGCTTTACATTATGAAGCGAGTACTTTTGCACATCATTGGATTGAAAACAAAGGGGATAAGGGTTTTGAGATGCATAAATTACCAAATGCGGCGCAATTTTCTTCGATAAATAAATTTCAAATTTTAAATACGAAAAGAGGTTCGTTTAAAAATGTGTTATTGCTGGGTAACCTATATCAGTCTGAGGTTGAGACGCCAAGAAATGATGCTGGTGTTGGAGTACTGCTATCTGGTGATTTCAAAAAGAACATAGAAATAACCCCTTCTGTTCAAAGTAATCTTTTGATAACGGGCGAAGTTAAAAATACGGCAATAATTCACCTTGGCAAAGATAGAATACCTGCATATTTAATAGCTAAAAATAACGACAAACCAAGCTTAATAGCTATTCCAAAAACCGAAAATTAAACAATAATTGAATAAAAATACATACATAATATTAATACTAGTTTGTATATGTTTATTTACTAATGTATGCGCCCAAAATGATATCTCTTTTGACAGGTTAACTACCAACGATGGTCTATCGCAAAGTGATATTAATTGTATTTATCAAGATGAGCAAGGGTATATGTGGTTTGGTACTCATGAAGGTTTAAATAAGTATGATGGGTATCAGTTTAAAGTGTATAATCCCAACCCAAATAATGTAGGAAGCATTAATAGTAATTTAATTTTTGATATCGAAGGAGACGAAAAAGGAAACTTATGGATTGCCACAACGGGAAGCGGATTAAATTATTTTGATAGGACTACAGAGACATTTAAAGCGTACATGCATGATGGAAAAGATGGAAACAGCCTTATCAACAACCATATTTCCAAAATTCACATAGATAGCAAGCAAAGATTGTGGATAGCTACAAATAAGGGGATTAACATGCTAGATTTAAGGAGTAAAGAATCAGCTAAAGTCTTTCATAAATTTAATCTCAGTCAAGAATTTGCTTCCCATGGTCTTGATGGAAAAATTATATATGATATCTATGAAAATGATAAAAATGAACTTTTTATTGTTGGAACGGGGGGCTTGTTTAAACTCCATGAAAATAAAAACCAGGAGTTGGTTTTTAAAGTTTTAAATGCGGAATTAGGATTGGATAATAAAATTATAAGTTGTGTAATTCAGGATAAATTAGGACGATTGGTAATAGGAACTTCTGATGGATTGTATGTACAGAGAAAAAATAGTTTAGATGCCAAGCTTATTAGATTAGCAGATGGTAACTATAATAACATTGTTGTTGATGGAGATGGTAATATATGGTGTGGAACAAATAATGGTTTGCTTTGTTTTAGTAGTAGCACACAAAGTGGTTTTCCTAGATTAGTTCAAAGGCTTAGATATAATCCATTAAACGAAAATAGTTTAAGTAAAAATGTTATAAAATCTTTAGCAATTGATCACACAGGAATATTATGGGTTGGTACTAACGGTGGTGGAATTAATAAGTATGACCCCTATAAAAAACAATTTAGACACATCAGAAAAACGCTTACGGAAAACAGTTTAAGCTATGATAAAATTCGATCAATGTACGAGGATTCTAATGGAACTTTATGGATTGGTACCGAGGGAGGTGGATTAAATATGCTACTTAAGGATGATGATGATGGAACATATTCAAAATTCAAAATTTTCGAAACTATTTTAAAACCATTTGCCATTGAGGAAATTAATAGAAATGGAAGAAAAATTCTTCTGGTAGGAGGTGAAAATACTACAGGATTATTTCAAATAGATATTACTAATCCAAAAAGCGTTAAGGAACAGGACATAAAGGAAATTAATGAAATTACTTATAGTGTTTTTTCACTGTTATCTGATAAGAAGGAAAATATTTGGATTGGGACGTATAATGGAGGGATTTATAGGTGGTTACTGGATGAAGAAGGTACAAACTATAAAAAAGATATTTTAAGGAATGACCCACTCAATATCAGCAGTGTATCTAGTAATATTATCCGAGATATTTTTGAAGATAGTAATGGAAATACTTGGTTTGCTACGGGAGACGGACTTTGTAAACTTACAAAGGACGAAGCACAAAAAAAGAATCCTAAATTTAAAAGGTTTAATAACATTTCAGGAGATGTAAACAGTTTAAGTCACAATTACATACTATCAATGTACGAAGATGCTAACCATAATTTATGGATAGGAACATTTGGCGGTGGATTAAACAAATTAGAACTCAATGCTACCGAGGAAAAGTTTGTTTCGTATACTCAAACCCATGGATTGCCAAATAACGTAATAAAAGGAATATTAGAAGATGGTAAAGGTAATTTGTGGCTGTCTACAAATGCTGGTCTTTCGAAATTTAATATCAAGGAAAAAACGTTTAAGAATTATGACGTGCATGATGGATTGCAGGATAATGAGTTTCAAGAATTAGCGTGTTTAAAAAGAAAAAATGGGGAAATGCTTTTTGGAGGAATTAATGGTTTTAATGTCTTTTATCCAGAAAACATATTTAATAATACGTTTGAAACAGAAACTGTAATTACTAATTTTTCAATTTTTAATAAAAACGTTTCTGTTGGTGAAAAGGTGAATGGAAGAATTATCTTAAAAGAACCAATTAATCAAACTGAAAAAATAGAATTAAAACATTGGGAAAATAGTTTTTCTTTCGAATTTACATCTTTACACTTCGCATCACCACAAAAGAATAAATTTGAGTACATGTTGGAGGGGTTTGATAATAATTGGATAAAGACTTCTACTAATAAGAGGTTTGCAACCTACACAAATTTGAGTCCGGGAGAATATGTTCTAAAGGTAAAGGCATCTAATAACGATGGGGTTTGGGATAATTCACCTGCAGAATTAAAAGTAGAGGTAATTCCTCCTTTTTGGCTTACTGGCAGTGCTTATTTTCTGTATTCTTTGTTTTTATTAGGGTTGTTATTCGCTTATAGAAGATTCACAATTATTAAAACAACTAAAAAACATCAACTAGAATTAGAGCATATTGAAAAGGAAAAGTATGAGGAAATTAATAAAATGAAATTAGAGTTTTTCACGAATATATCTCATGAATTACGAACGCCATTAACCTTGATTAAAGGACCGTTAGAGTATTTACAAGGCAAGTATAAAGAGCTTGATGATAATGTTATATCAGAGCAGTTTAATTTAATGCATAAGAATAGTGATTATTTATTGCGATTGGTAAATCAATTACTTGATTTTCGGAAGGTTGGCAAAGGTAAAATGAAACTTGTGGTACGCCAGGGAGACATTGTTCAGTTTATTAAAGAAATAGGAGAACCTTTTCAATTTTTAAGCATGAAAAGGAAAATTGATTTTAAGGTTGAGGAATCTGATACGTTAAATAAGGCATGGTTTGATAGCGATGCCATTGAAAAAATAATTAATAACCTTTTATCTAATGCATTTAAATTTACTCCTGAAAATGGAAAAATTTCGATACACATTAACAAGGGAGATGCATATTTAAAAACAAAGGGATACAAACGAGGAGGTAATTTAAAAGATTTTGTAGTAATTCAGGTGAATGACTCGGGTACTGGTATTCCAGAAGATAAATTGCCTTTTATTTTTGAACGTTTTTATGTAGAAAAAAATAGGGTTAAAAGGAATTCAGAAGGAATTGGGATTGGACTTTCGTTTACAAAGAATTTAATAGAATTACATCAGGGACAAATTGAAGTTATTAGTGAACAGGGGAAGGGGACTAGTTTTATTGTAAAACTACCCATTCATAAAAATGCGTATGAAAATAAGCCTAATATTAGTTGTGTTGATTCTTCTGAAAAAGATGAATTTATCCATAATGGAATTATAGACGCTTTAATTTATAAGGGAGATGATGAGTTGGTAGAACGTAATATTTACCATTCAAGGTCTAAATTACCCGTTTTACTGGTTGTTGATGATAACTCCGATATTAGAAGTTTTATTAAAAGGGCAATGGGTGAAAAATACGAGGTATATGAAGCGGAAAACGGAAAAGAAGGGGTTGAAATTGCGGTGAAAATAATTCCTAATATTATTCTTGCAGATGTAATGATGCCTGTAATGGATGGTTTTGAATTTTGTTCAAAAATTAAAAACACTCAGGAAACCAGTCATATACCAGTAGTGATGCTTACCGCCAAGTCTTCACAAGAAAGTGAAATGGAAGGCCTTACCGTTGGAGCTGATGATTATTTACGAAAGCCTTTTGATATTGAAGTTTTAAAATTAAAGTTAAACAACATTATAAATCATAGAAAAGAGCTTCGAAAGCGCTTTAATAGAGAGGTTTCCTTGCAGCCAAAAGAGGTTACAGTTACTTCTGCTGATGAACAGTTTTTACAACAAGCAATTGCAATTGTAGAAAAGCATATGATGGATACAAGTTTTAATGTAGAGGTGTTACTTAAAGAAATGGGTTTTAGTCGTACAAATATGTATTTAAAATTTAAAGAATTAACCGATCTTTCATCAAGTGAATTTATTCGAAACATAAGACTTAAAAGAGCAATGCAGCTGCTTGAAAACAGTGACATGTCGGTAAAAGAAATAATGTATCAAACTGGGTTTAATACAGCTTCATATTTTGCAAAATGTTTTAAAAAACAATTTGGAGTTTTACCTAGTGAATACGTTCGTCAAATACATCAGAACCGTTAAATACTTATGATTTAGTTCGTGTAAAAATCCCAAAAATCATATTTTTCACCTTCAACATTTTCTTTAGCATCTCCGAGCTCAATTGCCATATTTCTCATTTCCTTTTGCATTTGCAAAATAAGCTCCTTATGTTGGGGGAAAAATGATAAATCATGGATTTCCCAAGGGTCTTTTTTTATGTTAAAAAGTTGAGTTACTCTTGAACCTCTAATTTCTTCACCTCTTTTCCAATCATTGTCATTGGCTCGTACATATTCTATTAGTTTGTAATCTCCTTTTCTATAGGCTCTTTGAAATTGCTTATAGGCATGATAAGTTGAAGTACGCACTTGAGTCGTCTCATTTTCAATAACAGGTAACAGGCTTTTTCCATTTACGGAAGGGGGAATATCTATATTAGTGAGGTTGCAAACTGTTGGAAAAATATCATGGATATAGCTTAGCGCATCAATTTTTACTCCATGCTTTTTCACAGCTCCCCCTGATAAAATAAAAGGAACATGTATCCCGTCTTCGTCATAAATATTTTGTTTTCCGATTAAACCGTGATTTCCTACAGCTAAGCCACTGTCTCCAGCAAAAACAATAAGCGTGTTATCATATGTGCCATTTTCCTTTAAAGCAGCTATGATTCTTCCAATTTGTGCATCTAAGTGGGTGATTATGGCATAATAGTCGGCTAAATGATGCTTAGCTACTTCAGGCGTTCGAGGCCAAGGTGCGAGTTCCTCATCTCTTAAAAACATATGCCCGTTATCAAAAGGGTGTTGCGGCATATATGAAGGTGGTAAAATAATATCATTAGCATTATACATATTTCGATATTCTTTTGGAGCTTGTCGAGGATCATGTGGTGCGTGAAAAGCGACATACATAAAAAAAGGTTTTTTCTTTTTTCTTTTAGCAATGAATCTGGCAGCGTTTTTAGCAAAAATCTCTGAGGTATGTGGTCCATCAAATTCTGTTCCTGTTGGGCCTCTTTTGTCGTCTTGTGTAATGGCTCTACGTACTATTTTGCCCTCTTCGTTATAGACCAATAAATAGGCATCGTCCTTTTTAAACTCTCCTTTTTTATCCCAGTCCCAAAAAGGCATTCTAAAATGATCAACTAAATATACACCTCTACCCATGATTTTATCTCCAGAATCAAAAGAGCGGGCAAGAGAGCCGTTATCATTGTGCCATTTACCAACAATGTGTGTATCGTATCCCGCTTTTTGAAAAGTTTCCCCAAGCGTTACATGTGTTTCCGGAATTTGTCTTCCATCTCCCTTTAGTTTAAAAAGATTTCTTCCGGTATGTAACATAGCTCTACTTGGAATACAAGTAGCGCCTGAAAAAGAACCCATTAAATACGTATTGGTAAACGTAATTCCATTTTCTGAAAGGTTATCAATGTTGGGTGTTTTTACAGCAGCTCCACTTAAAGAATGGACTCCTGAAAATCTATGGTCATCTGTATAAATGACAATTACATTTGGTTTTTTTTCTTTTTGGGAAAATACTTGAAAAGAAAAAAAAGTTAGTACTATTAGGATGTAATGTTTATGAACTGAAATCAATTTATTCTTTTTTTAATTTACGAGTTTCTTCTTTGATTCTTTTTCTTTGGTCCGCATTTAACCCTTGACTAAAGTACACTTCAGGTTTGTAAGGGACTTGATGCCTTTTCATAATTGGATCATGTATGTCTTGACTTAAATCACAATCAAATCGCAATAAAATGGAATGATTCTGTGACCAATTGGTATAGTTGGTTAGGTGAGATATTCCCCAGGTTATTCCTCGACCATCTTTAGTATTTTCAAAGACGTCAGGAATAAAAGGTCCTCCCGCTTTAGGCATGAGTTCAGTAATAGCAGCTATTTTAAAATTAACCCCGTCTTCAGCAAATTGAATAGTGTTATGTTCATTACCATCTTTAATAACCAATGCTGCAATACCGCTTTTATATGGGAATAAAGTGGTCTCATGTCCAGACGTAATAACTGGATTAAGAGGATGTTTTTTAAATGGACCTAAAGGATTATCAGCAATTGCTAAGCCTTGCATTCTTACTAATCTTGGGTCACCGTCAAAATCTGATTTATAATATAAATATATTTTGTCTTTGTACACTATAGGGTAAGGATCGTGAATGGAGTATTGATCCCATGCACCCTTTTCTCCATTGGGAATAACTATTTTATTTGCCGGCGTCCAAGGACCATCAGGAGAATCTGAATATGATACGGCTACTGGACAGTCATCTCCTCTTTTTCCGCTAGCTTCCATAAACCCTTGGTAATACAGGTAGTATTTGTTTTTCCATTTTAAAATGTCAGTCGTAGAAACTGATCGCCAACCAACATTTGGTTTTGGAGGTCTTGGAACTGCAACCCCTTCTTCTTTCCATGTGAATCCATCTTTAGAAGTTGCATACCATATTTCAGATAAATCCCAGTCAGAAGAGGGAATCGTGCTACTGCTTTTGGCAGCGCCCTGGGGAGGAGTTGGAGTATGCCTTTTAGTATACCAGATATAGTACTTCCCATTTTCAAAAATCACTTTGGAAGGGTCTCTTCTGCTAATGGTGCCATCATGATTGTTATAATCAAAGCCTTTAAGCATTGTGTATTTAAACTGGGAAAACAGTTCATTATCTTCAGGCCTTGGAGCAATATAGCTATAATTACGTTCCATAGATGCACTCAATGGCATATTTGGTTTTTCTTTTGGAAGAACAAAAGGGAACGATTCTGTATTTTGCGCGGTGCTGTTGTTCATTCCAGAAAGAACAAGGCATAATGTAGCATAAATAAATAGTTGTTTTTTCATCTTACGTGTAGTTTATTCTGAGTTAAGTATAATTTCATTATCGGATAAGCCTTCACTGGTAATTTTTAAGGTTATTTTTCCAGTTTGCCTTGTGGATTTTAAAATTACTAAACATTTTCCATTAAAAGCTTTTCTGTTATTAGCTTGAAAAGATTCATGGCTCATGTTATTTCCATTGCCAACACCAGCAATTGTTGCAGGGCCTTCAACATCAAACTTTAAAAGGTTGTCAGCCGTTGGAACAATGTTTCCATTTTTGTCGGTAATACTTAGTTCAACATAAATAAGGCTTTGTCCATTTGCTTGCATGCTATTTTTTCTCGAAGAAATAGCAATACCACTTGCATTACCTGTTGTTGTAACTATTTTTTCAGCAAAATGGTTTCCACTTTTATAAGATATGGCTTTTAATTCTCCTGGCTGATATATTACTTCCCAAGATTGATATTCTACACCATTAATATCGTTTTTTTGTTTACCAAGGGATTTTCCATCTTGAAACAATTCTACCTCATCTCCATTGGTAAAAGCGTATACCGTAACCTTTTTGCCTTCTTGTCCTTTTAAATTCCAATGTGGAAATATGTGAACCATAGGTTTGTTTGACCATTGTGACTGATAAAAATAGAAACCATCTTTTGGAAATCCGCATAAATCTATCGGAGCAAAAGAGGAAGAACGTGCAGGCCATCCAAAGGGGATTACTTCGCCAAGATAATCAAAACCTGTCCATATAAACTGTCCCATAATATTGGAGCGTTTTTTTACAGCTTTCCAGGCTTCAATACCACGAACACTTCTAATATCTCTTCTTTCTGCCCATTCAAAAGCGTCTTTTTCAGAATAGTTTAAATTGTTCCACCAATCTTCTTTTTGTTGTCCATATAGATATGTATTTCTAGGATAAAATGACTGTGCTGAAGCACATTCAGTAACAATAGCTTTTGCATTGGGGTATAGCTCTTGCTCTTTATCAAAACCTTCATCTAAAATATAATTATACCCTTTGATATCGCTATACGATACAGCTTCTTCATTGGGCCAACGATTCCAGCCGTAACCATAAACTCCATTGGTAACAGGACGATAATCCAAATCATGAACAATTTTGGATAGCCGTTCTGCAATTGGAGCTCCATCAGGATGCATCATTTGATTAATTTCATTGCCAATACTCCACATAATTACTGAAGGGTGATTTCTGTCTCGCATAACAAAATCAGTTAAATCTATATCTGCCCATTCTTTAAATTCTTTGGCATAAAAATCTACTGAAATTTTTGTTTTTTTTCCATTTTGAGTGGTCATTGGGTTTTTGGGATTCTCCCACTCATCAAACATTTCATTCATAACCAGAAACCCCATTTCGTCGCAAACATCTAAAAATTCCTCTGAGAATGGATTATGAGCTGTACGCACGGCATTGCATCCCATTTCTTTTAAAATTTCTAGTTGGCGTTCTATAGTTCTTTTGTATACAGCCGCTCCTAAAGGACCTCCGTCATGATGTAAACAAACACCTTTTAGTTTTATATTTTTCCCATTGAGATTAAACCCATCTTCCGCATTAAATTCAATACTACGTATTCCTGTTTTGTTTTTTTCAGAATAAAGAATGCGGTTATCTACTAATAGTTCAGTTTTTATAGTATAGAGATTAGGAGATTCTATATCCCACAATTTGGGTTTGGAAATTTCGATTTCTGAACTTTCTATTTTTGATGTATACGCTTTCAAGTTGCTATTGATGTTAAGCGTATCTATAGCTTTGTTATTTGGGTTAATTACGACATGCCTAATGGTAAATTTTTTAGTAGCGTCATAATCGTTTTGAATTTTAGTTTCAATTTGTAAAGTTGCTTTTTCACTAGAGCACTTATTACTTTTTATATAATTTCCCCAGATAGGAATATATAATTTATCACTCTTAATCAAGTATACATGTCTGTAAATTCCTGTTCCAGTATACCATCTGGAACCAGGTTGGCTGGAGTTATCTAGTTTTACGGTGATAATGTTTTGTTCTCCAAACCTGATATGTTTAGTAAGGTCGTAATGAAAGGCAATATATCCAAGAGGTCTTTTTCCTAAGAAGTGATTATTAATCCATACTTGGGCATTTCTGTATGCACCGTCAAAATAAATTGCGATTCGTTTATTTTTATCCTGCCTATTAATCTTAAAACTTTTTCTATAGGTACATTTTCCAGTGGGGAGCCAACCACCTCGTGAAAATGAAGTGTTTTCTTGACTAAAGGGTCCTTCAATACTCCAGTCATGAGGTAAGTTTACGTTTTTCCATTTAGTGTCGTCAAAATCGAGAATTTCTGAGTTTTCAATAGCACCTTTGCTAAATTTCCAATCAAAATCAAAAAGGATTTTTTCAGATGCTGGGGGTTCTTGTTCGTTTTTGGAACAAGAAACAAAAGAAGAAGCAATTAAAATGTAAAAGATCAATTTAACCATGCCAATTATTACCGCTGATTTATTTTGTTAACATCTTCAAAAACAACATCTTTTCTGATTTCTGGGTTAGTCGAGTTAAATTTTAAATTCTGCAATTGGATGCTGTCTATATGACGGGCATACAAACCATAAGCGGGTAAGGTTTTAAAAAAACTGAATTCAGGATAGGCAGTTTCGTTTTCGGCAACTGGCTTAAGCTGTAAATCTTTTTCACTTCCAGGTAGGGTAATATTAATGTTTTCTAATGAAATGGAGCCTATTTTATGGTTTGGTGTTCCCGTAATAAAAATACCTGACGGAGAAGAGACTCTGGAGTTTTGCAAATTTTGCGTTGTAGCTGTTATGTTTTTTATACTAACGTTTTTAATTGATCCAACCTCTTGTTTTTCTGCATCACGGTAAGTTCTTAGTCGTTCTCCTAAACGAATAAAAATTGGCATGTCTACCGTGTTCATACTTATATTATCAATATCAATATCATGGATATTAGCTCCATCAACACTTAAGATTTTTATTCCACCACCTTTGGTATTATGTATTTCGCAATCTTTAATAGATATATTGTAAAAATCACCCATTGATTCTGTTCCGAATTTTATAGCCCCCCAATCACTTTTCAGCTTACAATTACTAACGTTTACGTTATGAGTGGGTATGGGAGAGGTAGATTTTATACATATGGCATCATCGCCAGCATCAATGTTAGTATTGGTAATTATTACGTTATGACTGGAGTCTAAATCTATACCGTCGTTGTTATGATGAGCATGACTGTATATAGAAATGCTATCTACTTTAATATTGTTTGATTGATAAAAATGACATGTCCACGCAGCTGGTTGCCTTAAATTTATATTTTTTAGCCGGATAGAATTTGACCTAACAAACCTTAGTAGAAATGGGCGGTTGGCTCCAAAACCTTTTTTTTCATTTTGACTAAGTCCAAGCTCTTCTATTTTTTGTTTAATGTTCTCACTAAGAAAAGCTTTTCCATTCCCATCAATTACCCCTTTTCCAATAACTCCAATATTTGTAGCATCTGTAGCCCCAATTAAGCAATTTCCGCGTTCCTGTCCTGTAGCATCAACAAAAGTGTCAATGCTTGTATAATCTTGTGGGTTAGCACTTCCAATTAGTTTTGCGTTTTCGGATATTTTGAGCGTAACATTGTCTTTTAGTAGAATAGTTCCACTAATATAAATCCCGTTTTCAATTAAAACAGTACCACCTCCGTTTAGAGTACATTCGTTAATTGCTTTTTGTATTTGACTAGTGTTTATATTTATGCTGTCTCCTATAGCCCCGTACTCCAGAACGTTATAAATATTTTTTTTCTCGGAAGAGCAAAAGGTGTTTAAATGCAGTACAAATACAATTAGTACTATCTTTATTAAGTTATTGATTGATAAATATTGCTTCATTGATTTCTTGATTATTAGCTTTGGTATTTTTAATAGTTCCCTGCAATACGTCATCAAAAACAATTGGGGGTCTATAATCCTTATTTACTGTTTTTATTTGAATATTGTTAACCGAAAGTTGCTTCACATGTCTTGCAAATATTCCGTGTGCAGGAAGTGTTCCTAACAAATGGAATTCAGGCCACCATCCATCTAAAACGTCTAGAGTGTATTCTTTAAAATGGGTTTTTTTAGTATCTTCCTTTGTTCCACCGCCAGAAACGATCATTTGCACATTGTTGAGTTGAACATCGGTAATATAATTACCTGGCATACCCGTGATAAAAATGGCTGAATTTTTGTCTAATTTACTATTGTCAGCAATGATGTCAGTAAAAATAAAATGATGCATAGCCTTCATAGGATACATTTCTTCAGGAGCGTCAACACATGCTTTTTGTTGCGCAAAAGTCATAAAAATAGGTCTGGGAACATTGTTCATTATTAAATTGGAGAAGGTCATGTTTTTCATTTCTCCTCCTTCGTTAAGTTGAATTTTTAAACCAGAATCGTCAATGTCGTTAAACGTACAGTTTGTAACGCTCACGGATTCAATATCTCCTCTGGATAATAACCCAATACGCATTCCAGCCCACTTGCTTGTAAAGGTACAGTTCGTCACTACAATATTTTTGCTTGGTTTATTTGGAAGCGAGGCTTGAATACAGATAGAATCGTCGCTAGTATCAAATGAACTATTGGCTACTCTAACATTCGTGCAACCATCAAAATCTAAACCATCACCATTGTTATTTGCTCTACTTACAATTTTAATTCCATCAACAACAATTTCATTACAGTATAGCCAAGCTGAGGTCCATGCTGCTGGATTTTTTATAGTAACATCTTTTAGATGAATGTCGTTACTATTCAAAAAACGCATGAGCATTGGTCTTCCAGTTTCTCTTGTAAAATTTTTGAAGTAACCATTTCCGTCAATTGTACCATAACCTTCAATAGCAAAAGATTTTGCCTCTTGCGCAAAAATTAAACAACGATCCATATGAGGTTCGTTTTTGTACATGTTTTTATGCGTGTCGGTAGCATAATTTTTAATATTTGAACTTCCCAATAACGTAGCCCCGTTTTCGATATGTAAAGTGACATAACTTTTCATATAAATGGTTCCAATAAGAACGGTTTTCCCAGAAGGAATTAATACTCTACCTCCTCCGTTTTTTGTACAGGTATCTATGGCTTTTTGGACCGCTTTTGTGTCTAACGTAATGCCATCCGCTTTTGCACCAAAATCTATAACATTATAGTCTTTGGAATACAAGTATGTTGTAAATAATAGAACTAGAACAGGAAGAATTTTTCTCATTTTATTAAGAACTAATTAGTTTTAAGTTTGACGTATGCTCTATTTTTATTGTCATAGTATTGGTTCCTTTTACATTATATAGACTAAAATAAAGAACAATATTATCACTTCTTTTTTCATTCAAGATGGACCTTTTTGGTAGATTCTAATTGACTGTCCATAGTATATCTTCTCACTTTTGGTATTCCATCGCCTCTTGCAAATTCTATTTTATTTTTCCAGACTGATTTTAGATTTTGGAGGATATTCTTATGTTGTTTTTCATGAATGAGATTGTTTAGTTCGTCTGGATCATTTTTTAAATTATAAAGTTCTTCATATACGGGCTGTTCTCCATTTAGTGGAGACTCAATAAAATCTCTATAAACAGGGATATCAGCATCATGAACAGCATATAACATTTGTTTTTCTTTAATACCTAATTGTTTTGCTACGCTAATTTTTTGGCTTGCCGAAAAGGTATTGTTTTTGTAATATCTAATGTATTTCCACTCTTTGTTTTGAACAGCCTCACAACGAGGATTGCCAAATTGAGTAGACCACAAATTTTCAGTAAATAAATGAGTTCTTGGTTCATTATTACCACCATTAACAAGGTTCATAATATCTTTTCCTTGAAATTCTATAGGGATTGAAACGTTTCCTGAGGCAAGTATAGTTGGAGCTATATCTGTGCTTTGAACCAATGCATTACTCTTAATACCTTTGTTTTTTTTCTTCGCCTCTGGGTTCATAATTATCAGGGGTACATGTGTTACTTTCTCATAACAAAAAGCCTTGCCACCTAAGCCTTGTTCTCCCATAAATAAACCATGATCCGAGGTAAAAATGATAATTGTTTTTTTGTCTAATTTTAGTTCTTTAAGCTTTTTTATCAGATTTCCAACCATGCGATCAATACCGGTCATTGCCTGAAGTTGTCTAATATATCTTTCTTTAACATCTTGTGGAGTATCTACATAACTATATCCTTTTTGACGGTCATAGGTTCGAAGTAAATCTTTTGGAAGTTTAGGGGTTTTTATATTGGCTTTTGCAATATAATTACTTGGTAAAGGAATGTTTTTATCACGGTAAAGTGATTTGTATATGGCATCATCTTCAGGTTTCAGGAGCATTGTACTGGTACTTGCTCCATGAGGTAGATTAAAGTTAATAGACAATAGAAAAGGTCTGTTTTTTGGTCGATTTTCTAAAAACTTAATGGCTCCCTTTAACCTTCTTTCATTACCATCTAGAAAATAATTTGCCCCTTCTGAAATAATTTCTGGTTGCGTATGTGCTACGGCATCATTGAATATGGAATGTCTTTCTTTGGGATAAAAGCTTAGGTGGCCGTGACCTGCGTACCAATAATCAAAACTTTGTTCCATTAAACTACTTTGATAACCGCCATCGCCAATTGGGGCGTGGTTTTTACCAATCCATCCCGTATAATAGCCTGCTTTTCTCATAAGCATAGGATATGATTTTTTCCATGCTTCGGGTGAGACACTGGTTCCAGAATTAAAATTTACACTATGTTTTCGTTCAAACTGACTTAATAAAATAGATATTCTGCTTGGTGTGCAAATTGCGCTTGTAACATGAGCGTTTGTAAATAGTGTTCCTTCATTAGCTAAGTTGTCAATATTAGGAGTTTGCACAATAGTATTACCTGTACAACCCATCATACCATAAGATTGGTCATCGGTTAAAACAAACACAATATTTGGTTGATTTTGAGCCAAGATAAACTTGACCCCTAATAGCAACAATAAAGCTATTTTTTTCATGCTTTTAATCTTTGTGAGCGTCAATTGCTCCACCAATATCATTTTCTTTATATCCTTCTAAAACAATTTTAAAGGAATGTGCGTACTGTGTGGGGTAACTTTTTGGCGCATCAATAACAAGACCTTCATCGGTTCTTTTCCATTTAATCTTTTCTGCACTACCTAAAAGTACAATTTCTTCAATTTTTGAATTTAAAACTCCTATTTGAGTACTTAAAGATTTAATTACAATTTGATTTTTGGGAGTGTCTAGAACTATAGCGTAAAACTCTTTTTCTGACTTTTTAGTAAATCTGATATCAGTGTTAGTATACTCAATTTTATGCTTTTCAACTTTATGTCCTCCTTCGGGTAATCTTGTTGGACCTTCACCAAAAATAGTCCAGGGTCTGGTATTATAAATAGCATCTCCGTTAATGGCCAGCCAGGCTCCAATGTCAATCAACAAATTTTCCATAACAGGCGGAATAGTACCATCTGGGTTTGGAGGAACATTTAATAACATCAGACCATTTTTTGAAACAATATCGGCCAATATATCTATAAGTTCATTTGGAGATTTAAATTGAGCTCCGGGTCTATAAAACCATGCTCCGGGAGAAGTATCTGTTAACCAAGCTGGATTTTTAGGCTGATTTGGTCTTCCTCTTTCATAGTCTTTTACCGCCGTGGTAATTGGAAAAGTAGTTTCCTTATAGGCAACAGCAACTTCTTTGTTCCATTCTATACCTTTGTTATAGTAATAGGCTAGAAATTCTTGACGACATTCTTCTGTCATGTTTTCTAACCACCAATCAAACCAAATTAGGTCTGGTTGATAAACATCTATATATTCCTTTAATTTTGCCCACCATTCCTTGTAGAAACGTTCGTCTGGAGTATCAGATTCTAATGAATGTGGGCTTGTATATAAATCATAATCTTTTGGGTTAATATTACCATGAGCATGAGCTGGAGCAAAGTATTTCCACGTAAAAGCATGATGAAATGAAGCCATAAATCGCATTCCTTTAGCCTCAATTGCAGCCTTTAATTCAGCAGACGGGTCGATGCCACCATAGTTCATAATGTTCCATCGTGTAGCTTTACTATTCCACATTGCAAAGTTATCGTGATGCATAGCAACTGGTCCAGCAAATTTAGCTCCCGATTTTTGAAATAAATCGGCCCATTTTTTAGCATCAAAACCAGAAGGGTTGAATTGCTCAATTAAATACTTATAACCATATTTAGATGGTTTTCCGTATTTCTTCTTATGATGGCTGTAATTGGAACTGGGCTTACCATCTTTGGTAGGTACTTTTTTACCGTCTAAATACATTAACATACCATGCCAACCTCCATAATGTTTATTTGGATCGGCGCCTTCAAATGCTGAAGATACGGGACCCCAATGTGTGTATATACCAAATTTTGCGTCTTGAAACCAGTCTGGTACTTGGTTTACTTTAGACAAGGATTCCCAATTTTTTTCAAACTTTTCTGGATTATTGTTTAAATGATTTTGAGCATTTGCTGTGTTTAACGAAACAATAGCTAGTATTAAAAACACATATGGCTTTAGTGTATTCATTTTTTAGTTTTTAGAATGCGTTTTAATTTTAATAGCTTCTGATTTTAAGTCTGTTGAGTTAGCGGATACTGTTATTGTTCCCGCATCTTCAGTTGATATTACAACCAGTAAACACATTCCATTAAACGCATTTATGGTGTTAGATTGAAAAGAGTTTAATGAAGTTTGGTCACCATTACCAACGGCAGCTAAAGCACCTTGCCCTTCAATATTAAATGTTATTGAGTTATTCGCAAGTGGACAAGGATTACCATCTTTATCCTCGATTTGCACAGTTATAAACGACAAATCAGTACCATTAGCATCAATTTCTGCTCTATCGGCTAAAAGTTTAACTGTAGCTGGTTTTCCTGCAGTTTTAACTTCATCTTGAGCAACTTCTTCCCCATTTTTATAGGCAACAACTTTTAATGTTCCTTTTTGATAAGGGATATTCCATGAAAGTCTATATTTTGATTTGTACATGCCTTTTTCAAAGCCGTGATATTGTGCGGGAATTTCGGTGATGTCTTTTCCTTTTACTTTTTTACCATAAGATTTTCCGTTTACAAATAGTTCAACCTCGTCTGCATTGGTATAAGCAAAAACGGGTATTTTTTTGCCTTCCATATCCTTCCAATTCCAATGAGGAAGAACATGTACCATTGGCTTTTTGGTCCATTGACTTTGATACAAATAATAGCGGTCTTTTGGAAATCCGCATAAGTCTACTGGAGCAAAATAAGATGCATGAGAAGGCCAGTCAGCATTCCAATAACCATTTGTAGAATTGTCTCTCCCTCCGTATGGTGTAGGTTCTCCTAAATAGTCAAACCCTGTCCAAATAAATTCTCCTAAAGATTTAGGGGCTTTCGCCTGCGCATCAAATTCCGCATCTGGTAAATATGCCCAAGCTGGACCAACTATAGCATCATAACTTGTTACATGGTTGGTTTCATGTTTTTGTATGTATTCTATTGGTAAGTGATACACACCACGACTACTTGTCATTGATGAGGTTTCAGAACCATAAATAATCATATCAGGATTTTCTTCCAATATTCCAGAATAGGTTTCTGGCCAGTAGTTCATTCCAACAATATCTATTTGATAGGCTAGCTTATTTGTAAATGGAGCAGGGAAAAAATTAAATCCTGCAGTTGTGGGCCTCGTAATATCCTCATCATGGCATATATCATTTAAATGTTTAGCTAGTTTCCATCCGTCTTTTTGTCCCTGTTCCAGAATTTCATTTCCTATGCTCCACATAATTACAGAGGGATGATTTCTATCTCTTTTAATCATATCACGAAGGTCTTTTTCATGCCATTGGTCAAAAACTTTGCTATATCCGTTAGGTACTTTTCCCATTTTCCATTCATCAAAGGCTTCGACTATAACTACGATTCCTAATTCATCGCAAACTTGTAATATTTCTGGAGAAGGTGGATTGTGACTCGTTCTCAGTGCATTAACCCCCATGCTTTGCATAATTTGCATTTGTCGTTGCTTAGCTCGATAATTGATTGCAGCACCTAAGGGACCTTGATCATGATGCATACACACACCATTAAGTTCTACTGCAACACCATTTAACAAAAACCCTTGCTCTTTGTCAAAAGCAATAGTTCTTATTCCAAATTTAGTTTCATATTTATCAATGATAATACCTTCTTCAACTATTGTTGTAATAGCCGTATATAAAGTTGGAGAATGGATGTTCCAAAGTTCAGGATTAGAAACACTTAAGTTTACATGCTCTTTAATTTCTGAATTTTCTGCGAGCGAGAGTGATTTTTCAATTTTTGAAACAATGGTTCCTTTGGTGTTTTTTATTACAGTATTTAGAGTAACGGAGGTTTCTTTTGAGGTGTTTTTTATAGTTGTTTCAATATTTACTTCAGCTTTGTCTTTGGAAACTTCAGGAGTTGTAATGTAAGTTCCATATTGTGGAACATGTATGGGGTTGTTTATCTTTAACCTAACGTTTCTATAGATTCCGGCACCTGAATACCAACGAGCGGCTAAATCCTCTGGAGTAAGTTGTACGGATATTACATTTTCTTGTCCAAATTTAATATGTTTAGTTATGTCAAATTCAAAACCAATATAACCATAAGGCCTTTCGCCAACATAGTTTCCATTTATCCAAACTTTAGAGTTGTTCATCGCACCGTCAAACTCAATAGAAATTTGTTTGTCTTTAAGGGTTTTGTCTACTGAAAAGTGTTTTCTGTACCACCCTTCACCATGAACGGGTAATCCGCCAGTTCTTGCATTGTATTTATTGTCAAAAGGGCCTTCTATTGCCCAATCATGAGGCAAATTAAGTTTACGCCAATTGGTATCATCAAACTGTATAGTTTCTGCTCCTTTCATTGTTCCTTTGGAAAACAACCAATCCTTATTAAAATTAAGGTCAGCGATAGCTTCTTTTTGCTGTTGCTTTTTATTGCATGATGATGCTAAAAGCATAAATATTGCTGCTGTTAAAAGGTAAGCCAGTTTGGTGATTTTCATTCTAATGTTATTAGTTATTTTATTGAGTATACCTACTTGTTCAAAGGCAAGTCTTACAAAGTAAAACTAGCATCTTGTTGAAGATAATCCATTATAACGCTTTAATAAAATGAGAAAGCTTAAAATACCCTGAAAAGTACATTTGTGATACAAAAAAGAACAATTATTGTATAGAGTGTATTAGGATGCTCAATTTTTGGACAAGTGTAATTTTACGGCAAATAGTGTTTTAGGGATAAACTTACGATATAAAGACATTTGTGATAGTTTTCTAGATGTTTGATATTCTTTAAAAGATTTAGGTACTTTAGTTTTATGACTTAATCTAAGTACATATAACAATGAAAATCAAAATCTTTTTGTTTTGCATTTTGCTACAGTCCTTTTTTGCTTATTCACAAGATCTTACTGTTCCTCCAAAAAATTATATTGACACTGTAGAAACACAAAATGTTCCCAAAAGAATTTCTAATAAATATCCGTTATCTGATCAAGCAAATATTAAAAGATGGAAGTTGCTTAGGAAATACTCAGACGAATTTGATAGCGAAAAATTGGATGAGGTTAAATGGTACCCTAATAATCCAAAATGGAAAGGTAGACCTCCCACGTATTTTCATGGCTCAAATGTTAGTTTAGAAGAAGGTGAGCTTGTAATTAGAGTGAATAAACATGGTGATGAAATATTACCAGAAAAGTTTACGCACACCACGGGTTTTATAAAAAGTAAAAATAAATTTTTGTATGGTTATTTTGAAGCAGAACTTAAACTTATGGATGCACCTTGGGTTTCTGGTTTTTGGATGACCAATGTTGGGAAAGATTGGTGGACCGAAATTGATATTTGCGAAAACGCTCCGGGTTTAGATTATAACAGGAATGATTTAAATTCTAACATTCATGTTTTTAAAGCGCCAAAAAATAAAGGAAATGTTAAAAAGCATTTTTCGAGAACTAAAAAGTACTATTTTCCGAAAGAATTGCAACAAGATTATCATGTTTGGGGTTTAGAGTGGACTCCAGAATATATTAGATTTTATATTGACGGAATTTTGTTCAGAGAAGCTAAAAACACGCATTGGCATCAACCTTTGGAGGTTAATTTTAATTGTGAATCTAATAAATGGTTTGGAGCTTTACCAGATGATAATCGTTTGGATGGCGAATACCATGTAAAATATTTTAGAGCTTGGCAATCGAAAAAGTAAAAGTGCTTACAAAACGTATAAAATTTAATCAATATTGGGTGTAGAAGGCACAAATAACCATTTGTTCTATTTATTTGAACAATTGTTGTTTGGCATTATTTATAAATGATTCAATTTAGCAAAAGATAAACTTATCAATAAAACATGACATTAAAACAAATACTAATTCCTATTACGGTTTTATGCTTATTAGGATCTTGTAAATCTGAAAAGAAAAATGAACAGCTTGCAGATGCTATTACGGATTCTATTCCTAAATATGAAGCTAATTGGGAATCGATTAAAAAAAACTATAAAGATCCGGAGTGGTTTAATCAACAAAAATTTGGAATTTTTGTTCACTGGGGGGTTTATTCGGTTCCTGCATACGTTTCGGAATGGTACCCAAGACAAATGTACATGGATACAGCAACGTTTACTGCGCAATTGAATTTAGAAAAAACAGGACCAAATAAAACTTATTTACATCATAAAGAAAAATGGGGTAATCAAAAAACATTCGGGTATAAAGATTTTGTTCCCATGTTTAAAGCTGAAAAGTTTAATCCCAAAAATTGGATTAACTTGTTTAAAAAGTCTGGGGCTAAATACGTTATTCCTGTTGCTGATCATCATGATGGTTTTGCGATGTATAAATCAAATACTACCAGATGGAATTCTGTAGATATGGGACCTAAAAGAGATGTTCTTGGAGAACTTTTTAAAGAAGGTCGTGAGCAGGGATTAATTATGGGGGCTTCTTCGCATTATGCTTTTAACTGGGCATTTTATAATAAAAAAGAGCATTTTGATACGATGGATCCAGAGTATGCCGATTTGTATTCTGCTAAAGGAAAAGGTTTAGCAGAGCCTGTTTCCGATGAGTTTAAACAAAAATGGTGGGACAGAACGGTTGATTTAATTGATAACTATCAGCCAGATATATTGTGGTTTGACTTTTTCTTAGATATCCCCGATTATAAAGAGATGAGACCTAAGATAGCTGCTTATTATTATAATAAGGGAATTGAGTGGGGCAAAGAAGTTGTTATTAACGATAAAAATTATGATCACGAAGCATTTCCTGAAGGAACTGTAATCTATGATTTAGAGCGTGGAAAATTACCAGGAATAAGAAAATTACCTTGGCAAACAGATACCTCAGTTGGTAAAAAGTCTTGGTGTCATGTTACAAATTGGGAATCAAAAACAGCAAATCAGTTAATTGATGATTTGGTAGATATTGTTTCAAAAAATGGAAACTTATTACTAAATGTTGGGCCTAAAGCAGATGGAACTATTCCAGATGATCAAAAAGAAATACTATTACAAATAGGAGATTGGCTTTCTGTTAACGGAGAGGCAATTTATAATACAAAATATTGGAACACTTTTGGAGAAGGTCCTACTGAGGTTAAAAAAGGACACCATTCTGAGGCTCAGAATAAAGAGTTTACAGGGCAGGATATTCGATTTACTCAAAAAGATGGAAAGCTTTATGCGATTATGATGGCATGGCCAAAAAATGGAGAGGTTGCTATTGAATCGTTAGGAAGTAAAAGTGAATACGCTAAAGGTTTAAAAATAAAATCAGTTAAGCTTTTAGGAAGCGATGTAGATGTAAAATTTGAACAAAAAGATGAGGCGTTGTCTGTTAAAGGTCTTGGCAGTAAGTCCGGTGATTTTGCCCATGTTTTAGAAATAAAGATTTAAGAGTAGTTGTTTTTTAGCCCATTGTACTTTGGTGTAAAGTGCTTACTATATAGTGGTAGATAATTATGGTAAGCCTATAATAAAATCCAATGGACTTTGAGTTAGTTTTTTTAGTTTGAAAAAGCGCACTGGGTAGAGTGCGTTTTTTTTTGTTTTAGCTACCCTTGTAGTTCTTTTTTTATAATACCATTCATGTAAGACACATTTTCTTTTGTAAGCTCAGCTGATTTAAATAAACTTTTGCACCGGTCTAAATTTTGATTCTCATAGCTTACCTGATAATATATATTATTATTTAAATAGTCTGTTAATGCTCTTAATCCATGGATAAATGGCATATAAACTGCACCATATTGAAGCGATTCTATTTCTGGTTTTGTAATTTTTATGCCACTTACTTTTATACCTTTTATAAACTGCTCGAACATTGCAGTGTTAAAGGAAATTTTTTCTAAATCCTTTTCATCTTCCATAACGCCATTAACAAGTGTTCGCAAAGCATCACCAAAGTCATAATAAAAAAAACCTGGCATTACCGTATCTAAATCTATTAAACATAATGCTTTATTGGAATTTTTGGAAAACAGCATATTGTTTAATTTGGTATCGTTATGACATATTCTTTTTGGTAAGATGGAATGGTTTAGTTGTTTTAAGAAGGGTAATGTTTCATGAATAAAATCAACTTCGTCTTTTGTCGAATTAATTTTATTCAAAGAGGCATTTTTATAGGCGTGTTCAAATTGGTTCAACCTCAATTGTAAATCGTGAAATTTTGGTATGGTTTCGATATAGTTATTTGGATTTTCATTTTGCAGAAGAGCATGAAAATTTCCGATTAACTTACCAGCTTCAAAAGCTATTTTTCCTTCTGATGTGGTGTTGTAGTTTATGCTATTTTTTACAAAGCTTATTAAGCGCCAGCAATTATTATTTAAAGTGTAAAAACTTTTATTCTCATGCGTATTATATATTTTAAACCTAGAACTAGAGTTGCTGTTAAGTAATTTAGCGACATTGTTATAATTATGCATTAAACCCTCTACATTTTTGAAAACATCTGTATTAATTTTTTGGAGGATGTATTTAGGTTCATTCAGCTCCAAAACAATATAAGTACAATTGATTAGCCCAACATTAACAGGGTCAAAATTGTATACCTTTTGCAGAATAGAAAAGTTTTGTAAAACTGAATTTAGATTGCTTATATTAGAGTTATCCATAGGTTACATTTGTTCCCATAATGGAGATGGATATTGTCCTTGATTGAATTTTTCTTTTAGTTTACGCATGGCTAACAACCTATCTTCTGCATGTGTAACACCAAACCATTTAGATTTAGTTTGAATAACTTGGGTAGACGCTTTTTCGTCTAATATAAGAGAATGAACAATTTTTGGGAGATAAATCTCTCCATTAATAATATTGTCATACAAACTTAAAAAGGCTTTGAAATAAGACTCAATTTCATCAAAAATAGATTGGTGACATATCCAAAAATTCATACTAATAAGTTCATCACCTGTATAGAATTCACCTGAATCTTCATCTACGATACGATTATTATCTATTTTTATTTTTAACCGTTCATGAATAGATTTTAGCTGGTAATTTTCATCCATTTTACAAATACCTCTAGATACACTTCCGTGGGCGGATAACGTATCTTTTAATGTATATGCAATTAATGCATAATTGGATATTTTTTGTTTTTCAGAAATAAAATCACTAGCTAATTTAAAAGCCATTTCTCCATAGTAATCATCAGCATTTATTACCGCAAAGCTACTTTCTATATAGCTCCGAGTTGCCCAAACGGCATGAGCAGTTCCCCATGGTTTTTCTCTAACTGATATGTCAAAATTTCCATCTGGAACATCGGTTAAATTTTGACTTACTACATCAAGCTTTATAAATTTGGGAAGGCGAGTTTTAAAATGACTCTGTATAAAATTAAGATGCTCCTTTTGAGAGATTATTACAATATGCTTAAACCCATTTTTTATAGCATTATAAATACTAAATTCCATTAAGAATTCACCATTAGGGCCTATAGGGTCAAACTGTTTAAGTTTTCCATATCTACTGCCCCTTCCTGCTGCCATTATTACAAGTGTCATATTTAAAAATCTCAAAATTTATGATTATATAAATGTATTTTATTTTTTTTAGAAGAGGTATGAGCTTTGGTTAAATATTAGGTTATGTTTTGTATTTTTAAAAGAGCGCGACGATAAAGTTGGTTCTTTAATCTAAAATCTCCATATATGGCAACTAGAAGAAAATTTATTAAGCAATCTACTTTAGGAGCAGGAGCAATATTTGTTTCAAGCTTTTCTTTTGGAGCAACATCGGCAAATGATAAACTAAATATTGGACTAATAGGCGTAGGATTACGAGGAACCAATCATCTTGGCAATTTGTTGGCTCGTAAGGATGTTAATATTACTGCTATTTGCGATATTGATGAAAGTAGAATTGCTATTGCTATTGAAATGATAAAAAAAGCAGGTCAAAAGCAACCCAAAATTTTTGGGGATTCGCAATTGGATTATCTCAATTTATTAGAGTTAAAAGATGTTGATGTAGTAATTATTTCAACGCCTTGGCTTTGGCATACAAGGATGACGGTAGATGCTATGAAAGCTGGAAAATTTGCAGGAGTAGAAGTCTCCGCCTCAAATACTATTGAAGAGTGTTGGGATTTAGTTAATACTCATGAAACTACAGGTGTACAAATGATGATTTTAGAAAATGTAAATTATCGTAGAGACGTTCTTGCTGTTTTAAATATGGTAAAACAAAATGTTTTTGGTGAATTGGTTCATTTTAGATGTGGCTATCAGCATGATTTAAGACATGTAAAATTCAATGATGGAAAACAACCTTATGGTGGTGGAGTGGAATTTGGCGAAAAAGGTATTTCTGAAGCAAAATGGAGAACACAACATTCCGTGAAAAGAAATGCAGATGTATATCCAACACACGGATTGGGACCAATTGCGGTTATGGCTGATGTTAACAGGGGGAATAGATTTGTTTCAATGACATCTAATGCAAGTAAATCTATTGGATTGCATAACTACATTGTTAAAAACGGAGGGCAAAATCATCCAAATGCTAAAGTCAAATTCAAACAGGGAGATGTTATAACTTCAACAATTGAAACAGCAAATGGAGAAACCATAATAGTTACACATGATTGTAATCTACCAAGACCATATTCATTAGGGTTTAGGGTACAAGGTTCAAATGGTTTATGGGAGGTAGATGGAAATAGAATGTATATTGAAGGGCAATCCAAGCCTCATAAATGGGATAGCGCAGACGAATGGTTAGCAAAATATGATCACCCCTTGTGGAAAAAGTATGGTGAATACGCACAAGGTGCTGGTCATGGTGGAATGGACTTTTTTGTATTAAACGCTTTCGTAGAATCTGCTAAGTCAAATATTGCGCCTCCATTAGATGCTTACGACGCTGCCGCGTGGAGTGCTGTAACTCCACTTTCCGAGGTTTCTATAGAAAATAACGGAGAACCACAAAATTTTCCGGATTTCACAAGAGGTAAATGGATTAATCGCAAACCATATAACTGGATAAAAAATTCGTATTAGCTTTAAACTGGATTGCCTAATTATTTGATTTGTAGACAATACTGAGGTTTCATGATAATTGTCATGTTTCCTGTTACTTACTAGATGTAATTTTGATAGTAGTCAAAATTATAATTAATGTGTACACTCGTTCAAAAGTATAATATTCCTGGTCCTCGATATACAAGTTATCCTACTGTCCCATATTGGAATGTTAATGATTTTTCTGGTGTTGCTTGGGAAAAAACCATTCAAAAAAGTTTTGCTGAAAGCAATAATTCTGAAGGTATAAGTTTATATATACATTTACCATTTTGTGAAAGCTTATGCACTTTTTGTGGTTGTCATAAGCGAATTACTAAAAGGCATGATGTTGAGTCTCCTTATATAAAAACACTTTTAAAAGAATGGAGACTTTATACCGACTTATTTTCAGGAAAACCAATAATTAAAGAATTACATTTAGGAGGAGGAACTCCAACCTTTTTTTCTCCAGAAAACCTTAAAATGCTCATTAATGGTATTTTTGAAAACGCCACAAAAGCTGAGGAACACGAGTTTAGTTTTGAAGGGCATCCAAATAATACTACAAGAGAACATCTTCAAGCTTTATATGATGTTGGTTTTAGACGCGTAAGTTATGGCGTTCAAGATTATAACAAAACAGTACAAAAAGCTATTCATAGGGTTCAGCCATTTAGTAATGTAAAAAAGGTGACAGAACTAGCAAGAGAAATTGGTTTTACATCCGTAGGACATGATATCATTTTTGGGTTACCACATCAAACTTTAGAACATGTAGAGCAAACTATTTTAAAAACCAAGGAATTACGTCCAGATCGTTTGGCTTTTTATAGCTATGCGCATGTACCTTGGATTAAAGGTAATGGACAACGTGGATTTAATGATTCAGATTTACCCTCTCCCGAAGAAAAACGTATTCAGTACGAAAAAGGAAAACAATTGTTGACCAAAGTTGGGTATGAAGAAATAGGGATGGACCATTTTGCACTAATAGGTGATTCGCTCTACAAGTCTATGAAAGCAAAAAGTCTTCATCGAAATTTTATGGGATATACAGCCTCAAAAACGCAGCTTATGATTGGTTTAGGAGCTTCAAGTATAGGTGATAGCTGGTATAGTTTTGCGCAAAATGTAAAGGGATTGGAAGAGTATCAGCAATTGGTTGAAAACAATATTTTACCAATTTATAGAGGACATATTTTAACCGAAGAGGACCAAATAATTCGAAAACACATTTTAAACCTAATGTGCAAGTTTGAAACTTCTTGGGGGTATGATGATGAATATTTTGATGACTTACCGCTAGTCTTGGAAAAGTTAAATGAAATGCATAGAGACAACTTGGTTGAGGTTAATGAAAATAGTATTAGAGTTTTAGAAAAAGGACAACCCTTTATTAGAAATATATGTATGGCTTTTGATCTTTTATTACATCGAAAAACGCCTGAAGCTAGGCTGTTTTCAATGACTATTTAATGAATAACGAGTTAAAAAATTACCTATGGAAAAAATTATTGTACCTATAGATTTTTCAGAACAATCGGAATACGCTTTACAAGTAGCGGCCTCCCTAGCAAAAGAATATAATGCTGAGATTTTGGCTTTGCATATGCTTGAATTGAATGAAGCTATTATATCGTCTTCTGAAGGTTTTCATCCAGAACAAACTGTTTTTTTGCTAAAATTTGCAGAGAAGAAGTTTGAGAAATTTCTAAATCAACCGTACTTAAAGGGCGTTAAAGTAGTGCCTGTGATTAAACACTTTAAGGTGTTTAGCGAAGTAAACGAAATTGCCAAAAATAATAACGCCAGCTTAATTGTTATGGGCTCACATGGCATTGATGGTTTAAAGGAGATATTTATAGGTTCTAACGCTGAAAAAGTAGTTAGAAATGCTGAGATACCTGTTCTTGTAATTAAAAAACGACATGAGAACTTTAAGGTAGACAGGTTTGTATTTGCATGTGATTTTGCAGAGGAAAACTTGGAGGCTTTTAAAAAGGCAATTGAATTTGCCAATTTGTTGGAGGCCAAACTAGATTTAGTATTTATTAATACACCAGGAGACGATTTTTTAAGTACATCCGATGCCTACTCCCGTATTTCGAATTTCTTAGCAAAAAGTGGACATGGAAAAGAAGTTACTATCCACAATGACTATAGCGTAGAAAAAGGAATTTTAAATTATAGCGAAATTAATGGGGCTGATATTATTGGCATTCCTACCCATGGACGTAAGGGGCTATCTCACTTTTTTATGGGAAGTATTGGTGAAGATATTGCCAACCATTCAAATGTACCTGTGGTGACATTTAAGATATAGTGTTTTTTTAGTTTATTATTTAGTTGATAGAAAAAGAGAAATTGTAGTTGGTTTCTCTTTTTCGCTTTTTATATACTAAATAAAGGTTTTAATTTTTAGAATCATTTTATTCAATGAATTAAATCCATGTTGAAATTCTTCTAAAAGCTGATTTTCACTGTTTTTAAAGATGTTTTTTTGTTTCTCTAATAGGGTAATGTAATAGTTAATTCCTTCCTTTAAATTAGTAGCAAAAGTATCTAGATATTTTTTTTGTTTTCGGTTAATTGGCAATTCAATTTCCGAGATTTTTTCTTCTAGATATTTTAAATAAATACCTAGCTCTTTAACAAACATATGAGGGCGATCTTTTCTTTCAATAACATTAGCTCTTCCATAAATATGATCTACCAATTCTGAAAGGTGCATTTTTTTAGAAAAATAAGCCATGTTTGGCCCTGGACAGATTGAAACTCCTTCACCTTCTATCTTAGTATCCAAATTGTATTTAAGTAAAGCAGAAGTGCCTAAACCTACACAGGTACACGATTTTTCTACTATCGCATTATATAGCTGTGTATATTCTTGTTTAGATAAGTTTCCTTGTTTATCTAATGCTTCTAATTTTAGATGTTGATACTGTCTTGAAGCCGTGCAAATACCTTTATCTGTCATTTCTTTATTTAATGCAACGAATTTTTTTGGACAGGAACTCCCTGGTCTTCCTTTTGCTATAAGAGCTGTTTTTTCAACATCTTTAGTGTTCGATTTTAAGCTGTGAAAAGGTATTCCTAAAGGAGAAATGTTACTTAAATACAAATCGTTTTCTTTAGCATGCACTAACTTTTCAACAGTTTTTTTATCTACAGTTGTAGCTTCGGGAACTAAGAGAAATGGAGAACCCCAACCAACAGAGTCAACATTATAATAGTTTAAAATAAAATCGTGTTCTTCTGAGGTTCCTACACCACCTTGTGCAGTAATTTTTATGGATAAAGGAGTGTCTGGGATATTTTTTGCCTTTTGAGATAATGCATTTGCAAAAACCTGATGAATGTCACTAATTAAATTTTCTTTTTCGTCTTTAAATTGTTGCAAAATAGGACCCATTAAGTAACCATCTGTAGCAAATGCATGCCCTCCACAATTAAGCCCAGATTCAATTCTATATTCAGAAACCCATAGTCCTTTTTTAGCTAAAAACTTCCCTTGAATTAAAGCGGAACGATAGTCGCTTACTTTTAAAACAATTTTCTTTTTTATGAATCCATTTTTATTTGGGTAAAAATCTTCAAATTGTTCTAAATAACTATAGAGTCTAGGATTCATACCAGCACTTAGAATTAAAGAAGAGCTTAAATTACTCATAGCATAGCCTCGTAATGCCGCGTGTGCATCATTAAACTCTACGGGCAACTGCTCTTTATTACGGTAATTGTCTTTGTCAACTTTGGTCATGATGTTTACATCAATGCTGCCCATAGTTAAATGACTTTTTACCCAATCCTTTATTTCACTAACATTAAAGTAGTCTTTAGTAAGCTTGTTAAATTCTTGTTTTAAGTTGGATGAATCTGGTAAAATGGAAAAGTACTTTTTTATTTCATGACTAGATTCTTGAGTTACGTTTTTAAGCTCGTTGAACTTTTTTTCAGCTAGTTTTTGAATTAAGTCAAGGTATGATGTTATACGTTTTGCTCTAAAATCTTCCATTTTATCAGTTATCTCAGCATACGGAATTTGAGATAGCTCACAATACATTTTTCGTAATTTTTCTAGAAGAATATCATCAACTAACGATATTACTGAATCTATTCCAAGAGGGGCTACTTTTAAAGGAGAATCTATAGTGAAACCAATTCCCATAACTGGTATATGGAAAGAATGTGCTTTAGTCATAATCAAATTTTGTTATGGTTTTTACCAAAGACAAATTTTTGATTTAATAAATCTAAAAAACATGATATTTGTCAGGTTCACTTTTAAAGGTTTGTCAAGTGAATCTGAAGGCTTATTTTTTTTGTCGGTGCTGATACATATGCATAAATAGCATAGTTGACATTTTTTGAGCACGATTTTTGGCAATCCATGAAACCTCGCCACTGAATAGTTCGTCAATCGTTTCAAACCATGTATTTAACCATAATCCAAAATGTTCAGAGGTAATTGTATGGTTGGTTTTGTCATCAACTTCCTGATGAGCAGTAACAGGATTTCCAGTATATTTTCGTTTTAAAAAAAGTTGAGTCTCCCAAAAGTCAGTTAGAAGTACCAAGTGAGCATCCCAATCAGTAATAATATCATTAAAAAAAGGACCGAGAGTTTTATGCACACGTATTTTTGTGTAAAACGTTTCTACGAGTTTTTTTACATCGGCTCTATTATTAATATCCTGTTTTTCCATGTTTTGTGTTTTAATGGCATTTTATTTCTGCTGAAACTTGAGCTGCAGGTTCGGGAGAAACATAAGGTATGCCAAGACCTAAACCTCTTAGAATAAATAAGACACCAAAGAAAACAACGAAAATAGGAATCAATTTTTGAATTCGTCTTTTTACAGGGTTTTTTAAAAAACTACTGAAGTAGATTACGGTAGTCATTAGTGGTATGGTGCCCAAACCAAATAACAGCATATATAAAGCTCCTGCCCATGGAGTTCCTGTTGCTATTGCCGCAAATATTGCAATATATACAAGGCCACATGGAAGAAAACCGTTTAAAAAACCAATGGTTAAAAAAGTATCTGGAGTTTTCTTTTTTAATTCTTGACCAAGTTTGTTTTTGACTTTTGAAATGATTTTATACAATGGTTTGGAAACTCCAAACTTGTTAAAAACCTTTTGAGGAATTAATACTATAACAATCATAACTATACCGATTGTTATTGATAATTTTTGTTGTATTCCAAACAAGTAAAGTCCTTTCCCTAAAAGTCCAAATAACAACCCAATAATGCTATAAGCAGATAATCTCCCAAAATGATATATAAAAATTTGAGAAAACTTCTTGAGATTACTATTTCTATCAACAGGAAGCATAAAGGCAATAGGGCCACACATACCAACGCAATGTAGACTGCCCATTAAACCTAATATGAGTGCTGAAACTAGCATTTTTAATAGTTTATATTGTGTTTGTATAAATAGTCTTTATCTAGGTAGGTAAAGTTTATTTTAATATCCCAGCGACCATCCAACAAGCGTTTGTCAGGTATGAGCAAATGTGTTTTGGAAAGACTTATCGGCAAGTCAAAATCCAAGTGCTTATTAGATGGTCTGTATAGGGATATTGTTCCTTTGATTTTATCTTTTTGAATATCTTCGGGAAATTCAACAATAATACCTTTATTAGTTTTGTTGAATTTTACCGCCATATTTTTGGCATTGTTAGCGTCATCGATTTCTTTTTGAAAGGCTAACTCCTGCTTATAATACTCTTCAGTTACTAAATCATGATTTGCTTTATTATCGGTGCTCATTTTAACCACAAAAAATAATATGAAAGCTATAAACGCTACAAATGATAACACAATTGATGTTCCCCAGTTTAATTTCATTTTTTGCTTTTTTAGATGTTACCTAAAACTCACAGGTCCCAGAAAGGTTGTGGTTGTGGTTTCGATTAGTTTGTTATTACTGTATACTCCAATTTTGAGTTTGTCCTTGTCACTTTCCAAAGCAGCTTTGTTAATTTCAATAAATAAAGTTCCTTCAGCTAATTTTTGAGCTTCAACTTTAAATTTAAGATGGCTTACTAGTTCTATCTTACCATCATGTGACATTAACTTAAAGCTTATATTTTCAATATCTTTTGAAGTTTTGTTTACCAACTTATAGGTGTATACATTACTAATAATATTGTTTTCTTTTTGTTGAAATAATTGTCCGGGAAGCCTAAGAATGTTGGCTTCAACATCATTTCTTAAAAAGAGCATACCAACTAATATTCCTGTTAGGATTATGAGAACAGCAGTATAACCCTTAAGTCTTGGTGTAAACTTAAATTTGGCTTTCTTTTCAATATTATCTTCGCTTGCATAGCGAATTAATCCTTTCGGGAGGTTTACTTTTTCCATTATAGCATCGCACTCATCAATACATGCTGTACAATTAACGCATTCTAATTGTGTGCCATTTCTAATGTCAATACCAGTTGGGCAAACGTTAACACATTGGTGACAGTCAATACAATCACCATTTCCTAAGGCTTTGCGATCTTCATTTTTTCTAAACTTTTTTCTCCCATTTTCAGCTTCTCCGCGTTTGTGGTCGTATGCAACAATTACAGATTTGTTATCCAACAACACACCTTGCATTCTACCGTACGGACAGGCAATAATACATACTTGCTCTCTAAACCATGCAAAAATAAAATAGAATACAGCTGTAAATATGAGTAGTGAAACAATTGTACTTATGTGTGCTAAAGGACCATCAATAACATATTGAAAAAGCCTATCGCTGCCAATTAAATACGCTAGAAATACGTTGGCGATGAGAAAGGATATTATAAAAAAAACAAACCATTTTAAGATTCTCTTTCTGATTTTTTCAGCATTCCAAGGTTGTTTGTCTAAGCGAATTTGCGCTCCTCGGTCGCCATCAATCCAATACTCAATTCGTCTGAAAACCATTTCCATAAAAATGGTTTGCGGACACATCCAGCCGCAAAAAATACGTCCAAAGGCTACCGTAAATAAAGCAATGAATATTACACCAATAATCATTGAAACTACAAATAGGTGAAAATCTTGAGGCCAAAATGGGAACCCAAATATGTTAAAGCGCCGTTCAAGCACATTAAACATTAAAAACTGATTTCCATTTATTTTAATAAAAGGAGATAGTATTAAAAAGGTCAAAAGAAAATAACTAACCAGTTTACGGTATTTATAAAACTTACCACTGGGTTTTTTTGGGTAAACCCATGCGCGTTTACCTTCCTGGTTAATTGTTCCTATGGAATCTCTAAAATTTTCTTGACCTTGTTCCATACACAGAATCTTTAGCTACCTTTTAAATAGGTTTCTTGTTTTGGGTTTCTTTATTCAGAATCTTCAGTCCATATGTCACCTTCTGGTGCTTTAGGGTTTGCTGGTGTAGTGCCCTGTAGCGAAAGAATGTAACTAGAAACTTGAGCTATTTGTGCTGGTTTAAGCGTTTGTTTCCAGGCAATCATTCCCTTACCATCTCTACCACCATTAGATACTGTGGAGAAAACGTTTTTAATACCACCACCTAAGATCCAATTTTTGTCAGTAAGGTTTGGACCTATGCTACCGCCACCGTCTATAAGGTGACAAGGAGTGCAATTAGCTTCGTAAACGGATTTACCAGCGTTTAGGTCAGAAGCATCTGTAAGTAATTCCACAGTACTTGCATCAACTAAATCTTTAGCAGTTTTTTTATATTCTTCTATAGCAATTTGTGCTGCGACAACTTCTTGCTCGTATTCCAATGCTTGGTCATAATCATTATACATATGAAAACGTACCAAATAAACAACGCCAAATACAATGGTAGCATAGAACATATATACCCACCAAGGAGGGAGATTATTGTCTAATTCTTTGATGCCATCGTAGTTATGGTCTAAAATAATTTCGCCTTCTTCCTCAATAGGTTTGTTGCCAGAAAGTTTAGCGATGAGGTTTTTAGCCCAAGTCCATTCATACTGCTTTGATTTAGAAGTTAGGTATCGTTCTTTTGCCTCCTCAGAAAGTGTTTGAAACATTACATTTTCAATAGTGTGTAATACTAATTCTATGGCAATAAGAATAAGTAAAACCATTAGCAAAAAAAACTGAGTAATAGGATATTCAATAATGGCAGGTTTATCGCCAGATTCTATGAAGTATTCCATTAATCCGAAGATTAGGAAAAAAAATACAGGGATTCTAATCCACCAAAGTGATATATTTTTCATGTTGTTATAGTTTTGATTGGTTATTTTCTTCAAGAGGTAACTCGCTTACTTCTTTAATGTATGCTTTACTTGCCGTAAATACCCACCAAAAAAGAAGGGCAAAAAAGACGAAGAAAATTAGTAACGAAATCATGGGGTAGGTAGCTACTCCATCAATACTTTCCATATAACCTTTTACAAATTTTAGCATGATTTTAAAGATTTATATTAGTCGTTAGTTTCTTTTATTTTAATATCGGTTCCTAAACGTTGCAGATAGGCTATCATGGCAACAATTTCTCTATCCTTCATAGGAATAAATTCTTCTCCTGCTTCTGCAGCGTATTTTTTATCCGCGTTATAACTTCTAACAAATTCAGGGTCACTATGCAGGTTTTTCTCAATTCTAGAGGCTTGAGCTTCCATATTATTGTGGGCATCAGCAATATCTTCGGGAGTATACGGTACTCCCAAGCTTACCATAGCTTTCATTTTTGAAGTAATATCACTTCTGTCATGCTTGTTTCTAACTAACCAAGAATACGAAGGCATTATGGAACCAGGAGATGTTTTTTGTGGATCGTACATATGGTTTAAGTGCCAGTTGTCATTGTATTTTCCGCCAACTCTTAATAAATCAGGTCCAGTACGCTTACTTCCCCATAAGAATGGATGGTCGTATACAAATTCACCTGCTTTTGCATATTCACCGTATCGTTCTACCTCACTTCTAAATGGTCTAATCATTTGTGAGTGACAGCCAACGCACCCCTCTCTGATGTATAAATCTCTACCTTCTAATTCTAAAGGAGTATAAGGTTTTACACTGGTTATCGTAGGGATATTAGATTTCACCAATATTGTTGGAACAATTTGTACGATACCACCAATAAGAATCGCAATGGTTGCCAGTATTGTAAGTTGAATTGGTTTGCGCTCTAACCAAGTGTGGAAGGTTTCGCCAATTGTTCTTTTACTAGAAACTCTAGTTAAAGCAGCAGCTTCAGCAAGTTCATCCTCTACTTTAGTACCAGATTTTACAGTTATAACAACATTGTATAGCATAACAATAAAACCAATAATGTATAAACTACCGCCAATTGCTCTCATCCAGTACATTGGAATAATTTCAGTAATGGTTTCCAAGAAATTACCATATACTAGTGTGCCATCTGGGTTAAATTCTTTCCACATCAGTGCCTGTGTAAACCCTGCAACATACATTGGAAGAGCGTAAAGAATTATACCTAAAGTTCCTAACCAAAAGTGAAGGTTTGCTAGTGGGGTGGAATGTAATCTTGTTTTAAACATTTTGGGTATTAACCAATACACCATCCCAAAAGTCATAAAGCCATTCCAGGCTAAGGCTCCAACGTGAACATGCGCTATAATCCAATCACTAAAGTGCGCAATAGCATTTACATTTTTTAATGATAACATAGGGCCTTCAAAGGTCGCCATACCATATCCAGTAATTGCCACGACCATAAATTTTAGCGTTGGGTCGGTGCGTACTTTATCCCAAGCACCTCTAAGTGTTAATAGTCCATTTATCATACCTCCCCATGAAGGAGCAATAAGCATTATAGAAAATGCTACACCTAAATTTTGAGCCCAGTCAGGTAACGAAGAATATAATAAATGGTGAGGCCCAGCCCATATGTATATAAATATTAGCGACCAAAAGTGCACTATAGATAATCTATACGAGTAAACAGGTCTGTTCGCTGCTTTAGGAACAAAGTAATACATGAGTCCTAAAAATGGTGTTGTTAAGAAAAACGCAACTGCATTATGACCATACCACCATTGTACCAAGGCATCTTGAACACCTGCATATACCGAGTAACTTTTTAAAGCACTAACGGGTAATTCTAAACTATTGAAAATATGAAGTACCGCAACTGTAACAAATGTGGCTAGGTAAAACCAAATAGCAACATATAAATGCCGCTGTCTTCTTTTAAACATTGTTCCAATAAGGTTCCAACCAAATGCTACCCAAACAAGTGCAATAGCTAAATCTATTGGCCATTCCAGTTCAGCATACTCTTTAGAAGTTGAATACCCCAGAGGTAAGGTAACAGCCGCTGCGGCAATAATAGCTTGCCATCCCCAAAAATTGAAGTTGCTTAGCACATCGCTAAACATTCTTGCCTTTAACAAACGTTGGGTAGAATAGTAAATACCTGCGAAAATGGCGTTCCCTACAAATGCAAAAATAACAGCATTGGTATGTAAAGGTCGCAAACGACCAAAACTTAACCATGAAATACCATCGGTTACATTTGGAAACAAAAACATAAAGGCTAGTAATAGCCCTACCAACATTCCAATGATGCCCCAAAATAGGGTAGCATATAGAAACTTTTTTACGATTTTGTTATCGTAATAAAACTGTTGTACTTCCATAATTACTCTTTTAGCTTGGTTGATTTATTTGTATTAATATTTTTTTCTACGGAAGGAGATTTTTCGATAATGAGTTCATCTTCAAAAAGCATGCGAACTGATGGAGTATACGAGTCATCGTATTGTCCACTTTTAACCGAAATAATAAATGCAATGAAGAAAACCACAGCTACTATTATGCTTATGGTTAGCAGTACATAAATAACACTCATACCTACCTGAATTATTGAAGGTAAAAGTACATTGATGAAAAAGCCTATAAAATGACATTTGTCATATTAGGATAGTAAATTATAGGATACTCGTGCACATTTCAGTGCGTTTGAAATAGAAAAGTAATGGGTGAAATAGCAAACGGAAAGTAGAAACTTATGCTAGCTTTCTGTTTTTAAAAAGTGATAAAAGTGCAGCTGCAATGATTATGTTTTTACCAATATATTGCCCCAATAATGTTGGAATAAGCGGGGCAGTACTGAATGACATTTCTGGAAAAAAGAATAGTGGTAAAAAAGTTAAAGTAATATGGCATAGTGCTATTATTATAGCTTGCTTTGTAAATATATTTAAAAGAAATAATAACCCTATTGAAACCTCAAGTATTGCCAATAAAATTATGGAAATGTGGGTGGGGATAATGTCAAAAGTTAGTACTTGAATAGTGTTTTTTGCTAAATCTTCAGCAGGACTCCGGTACGGGAAAAATTTTAAAGCACCAAACCATAAATATACAATGCCAATAGAAATGGCTAAAAAGTTGTTGTTTTTTATGTTATTCAAAATACTGTGGTTTAGTGGCTTACTTTATTTTTCTGCTTATCACGTTGGTTGCTATCGTGGCAAAGGCAACAACGCTAATAGAACTTAAAGGCATTAAAATAGCTGCAATAACGGGCTCTAGTTGCCCGGTCAGGGCAAAGTACAAGCCAATTATATTATACATTAATGACAATAAAAAGCTCAATTTAATAATTTTTATTGCTTTTTTAGCGGTAAGAATGTACTGGTAGAGCATTTTAAATTTTGAGGCATCTAAAATACCATCACATGCTGGGGAAAATATGTTAATGTTTTCGGAGATAGCAATGCCAACATTACTTTTTGCTAAAGCTCCAGCGTCATTTAAGCCATCACCAACCATCATTACTTTTTTATTTTCCTTTTGTAATGCTGTTATAAATGCCAATTTATCATCAGGTTTTTGATTAAAATAAATTGGAGTTAACTTAGGGAGCAAAGTTTCAAGACGTTGTTTTTCGCCATCATTGTCCCCTGATATAATGGCTAAGTCTAGGGTTTTATTCATTTGATTAAAAACCTCTGAAACTCCCTCTCGATATTGATTTTTGAAAATATAACACCCTTTGTATAAATCATTACTACTAATGTGTACCGCAGTATTGGTGTGTTTGTGCGGTATATCATTTCCAACAAAGTTTGCAGAACCAATTTTGATGCTATTATTATCTCTTATGCCAAAAATACCTTTACCCAAATGTTCTTCATACTCATCTAAGGTTAGTATGTTTTGAGCTGAGAGCATGTTGTATAAAGATCTGCTTAGTGGGTGGTTGGAAGCCCGTAGCGTATTTTTGAGTAATGATTCCTCTTCAGAAGTTAATGGTAAACCTTGGTATGTAGCGGTGCTTTTTTTTGCAGTTGTGATTGTACCAGTTTTATCAAAAATAGCGGTATCAATTTGTGCTAATTGTTCTATGGTTTGAGTGTCTTTAAGATAGAATTTTTTCTTTCCGAAAATTCGTAGCATATTACCAAGCGTAAATGGTGAAGCAAGGGCAATTGCACAAGGGCATGCAATAATTAAAACAGCTGTAAACACATTTAAAGCTTTACTACTATCTATAAAAACCCAGAACAATGTAGCAATAAAAGCGATGGTTAAAACTGAGATTGTAAAACGTTTCCCAATACTATCTGTAAGTGTTTGAAATTTGCTAGAGGTGTCTGTTTTAAAAACAGCATTGCTCCATAATTGCGTAAGGTAACTTTGTGAGACAGATTTTGATACCTCCATTTCAATAGCCCCATTTAGCTGTTTTCCACCTGCGAATATTTTATCACGGGATACTTTATCTACAGGTTCTGATTCACCAGTAACAAAACTATAATCTATTTGCGTATGACTACTTATTAAAATACCATCGGTAGGTATGATTTCTTCATTTCTGATTAAAAGATGGTCTCCTTTTTTGATATCATATATCTGAATAGTTTCTTCTTTTCCTGTCGAATTTATTTTAGTTACCGCTATAGGAAAATAAGACTTATAGTCTCGCTCAAAGGATAAAAACGAATATGTTTTTTGTTGAAAAAATTTGCCTAGTAAAAGAAAAAATACAAGGCCAGTAAGGCTATCAAAAAAACCAGAGCCCGTATTAAAAATAATTTCAACGGTACTTCTTAAAAATAATACTAATATACCCAGAGCTATAGGAACATCAATATTTAGAATTTTTGAACGAAGACCTTTAAATGCTGAGATAAAATAATCTTGTGCTGCATAAAAAACAACGGGTAATGAAAAGGCAAACATTAACCACCTAAATAAATGTTGATATTGTTCTAACCAAAATTCACCTCCATTAGTTTTGCTAGAAGCTAAATCTAAATATTCAGGAAATGATAAAAACATTACATTGCCAAAAGCAAAGCCTGCAATACCTAGTTTATATATAATACTGCGATTAATTGTTTTTTTCTTTTTATCAAAATCTTCTAAAGAAATGTATGGCTCATAGCCAATTCTAGCAAGCAGAGTGATGAGATTTTTTAGCGGTATATCATTGAAATTATATGATATTCTAACTGTTTTCTTTGGAAAATCTACTTGCGAACTACTAATAGATGAATGTAACTTGTTTAAGTTTTCTAATACCCAAATACAGGAACTACAATGTATATGTGGAATGTATAAACTAATAATTTGATGACTTCCATCATTAAATTCTGTAAGTTTTTCAATAATTTCTTCTTTATCTAAGAAGTCAAATTTCCCCTCAATTTCATTGGGTGTAGCTCCAGCAGAAGATTCTAAATCGTAATAATATGACAAATCATTACTCTGAAAAATATCATAAACTGTTTTGCATCCGTTACAGCAAAAATATTTTTCATCATAAATAATGGGTGTACTATCGCATTCATCACCACAGTGGTAGCATTTTTCCATACGAACATTTGCTTTATACCTAACACAAAGGTGTTTAAAACTCTAAAATCAACATATGACATTTATCAGTTTTTGATTATTAGGTTAGTATTAGTTTTGCTTAAGTTTAATTCGCTGAATACATGGAAAGTAGATGTGAAAATTGCATTATTCGACAGTTTAACGCTTTAAGAGCGGCAAGTACTGAAGAATTAAAAAAAGTGTCCGACTCTAAAGTAACAAAAAAGGTTAAGAGAGGAGAAGCTCTTTTTGAGGAAGGAGAAAAACTCAATGGTGTTTTTTGTGTTCGCGATGGCGTATCTAAACTTTCTAAGTTAAGCGCAAATGGGAAAAACCAAATCGTTAGGTTGGCTTCTAAAGGTGAAGTTATGGGACAGCGTTCTGTAATTGTGGAAGAGCCAACTAACTTAAGTGCAATAGCTGTTAGTGATATGGAAGTATGCTATATTCCAAAAGAGTCTATCGTTAATACGTTACATAAAAACCCTGATTTTACCTTTGAAGCTTTACGTTTAATGTCTCATGATTTAAAGGAGGCGGATGATGTAATTGTAAATATGTCACAAAAAACGGTAAAGCAACGTGTAGCTGAGGCCTTTTTGTATTTGAAAAGTAATTTTGGAGTTGATAATGGTGGTTTTTTATTGGTTCGTTTATCAAGAGAAGATATTGCTAATGTAGTGGGCACTGCAACTGAATCAGCCATCAGAATTATATCAGAGTTTAAAAAACTAGGGTATATTAAAACTTCAGGAAAAAAAATAAGCATAATTAACGAGCGGAAATTACAAGATCTAGTTCAGGGTTTTTAAACCGAACAAGGTGTAGTTAATTTCATTTTTCATAGCCTTACCTTATCCTTTTTACAAATCATCAACCTGTGTTTTTTATCTAATTACAAACCTGACAGATGTCATTGTTTTCATTTTAGTTAGAAAGTACATTTACCATAGTTTGAAAAGAAATAATATGAAAAATATTTTAGTGCCAAGCGATTTTTCTGAAAATGCTTGGAATGCCACCAGATATGCTATTGAACTTTTTAAGAGCCAGGATTGTGTTTTTCATATCGTAAACACATATACTCCAGCAATTGCAAATAGTCGTTTTATGGCTTCGAGCTTGGGCGGAAAAGTAGTGGCTGATGGCGAAAGAACTCGCTCCGAAAATGGACTAGAACTGGTCTTGGAGCGCATAAAAAATACCTGTAACTATAGCAATCATTCTTTTAAAACATATTCTTCGTTTAGGCTTTTGGTGGATGAGGTAAAGGAGATTACCATTGAACAAAAGATTGATTTAATTGTAACGGGCACAAAAGGTGCTTCTGGTGTTGATGAGGTTTTTATGGGTAGTAATACGGTACGATTAATTAAGGCGGTAAAGAATTGTCCAATTTTAGCAATTCCTCAATTCTTTGGTTTTGAGAAACCAAAAGAAATTGCTTTTGCAACTGATTTTAATAGATTTTACACGACCTCAGAATTAAAACCATTGATAGATTTAGCACGTGTTTTTAACGCAACCATTCGGATTGTTCACGTACAGTATGAAATAAAAGCACTAACAGAACTTCAGCAATTTAACCTTGGCATGTTACGTAAATATCTCCATAATATAGAACATTATGTACATACAGTTTCGGAGTTAAATTCGGTTTCTAAAACTTTGGAGGTGTTTAGTAAAGAATTAGATATTCATTTATTAGCAATGTTAAACTACCAACATAGTTATGTTGAAAAACTCACTCGAGAACCGGTGATTAAACGCATGGCATTCCATGCTAAAATACCATTGTTAATAATACCAGAGCTAGGTATGGCAACTCCATCAAACCAAAAAATAGTAAAAGAAAAATTAATTTTAGGCTGATGCTATTTTTTCCAGAATTTGTCTTCTTCTGGAGTATTTTTATTCATTCCTAATGCTAAGGGGTTAAAACTGAGTTTTGCAAAAATATACCAAATAGATGAGGATATTGCGGGAGTTAAATCTGCATCATCCCATAACATTTGTACCCCATAACTGGAACCATGATTAGTTACGTATGGTAAACCATGTGCATTGGTATATGTAGTACTTTCAAGAATAGATTTTTCAATTTCTTTTAAAAGAGAATCACTCTGAGTTTTTAAAGAGGCTGAATTGTACGCAACGGCCATTTGTGCTGTACCTTCTAACCAAACAACGTCTTTATCTTCATCAAAAGCGTAACCCATAATAATTTCACCGTTCATTGTAGATGTTTGTGTAGTTATATATCTAGAAGCATTATCAAGTGTTTGTGTTGGAAAATCTTCAAAAATGTTAAAACCTAAGGAATGTAAATCTAAGGCGTACTCGTAACTTGGGTTTTCTGGCCATGCAAGTAATGCTTTTTCAGTTCCATTCCAGCGTTCAGTCTTTAAGAAATATAAAATGTTTTTGTGAAAGTCGTCATAACCTGGTACAGCGTTAAACGCTGTAATAATGCCTTCGGTAACAATAGATATAGGAGTGCCGTCTTCATTATAACCACCAGCAATACTTCCGTTTTCCAGTTGTAAAGAGCGTATCCATTTTTCCAATTCAAAAGCTAAGGTGTTATATTTTGAAGAATTGGTTTTTGCTTGATAATGATTTAAGGCAATTAGCAACCAAGCATTATCACCCATCCAGGTTCTTTGTCCGTTATTGCCTCCTAAATCTCTTAACTGAAAAAATCCTCCTTTATTTGCTAACAGTTCCTCGTTTATTTTGCTATTAAAAAAATCAAAAATTTGTTCTGCTTTTTCAAGTTTATCCAACTTTATAAAAGCTATAGCTGCTAAAGCATTATCATAAAGAGATACATAAGCAGTGTTTTCTGAACTTGGTAATAATCCGTTATAGTTTTGAATGTTAGTTACCCAGTTTATGGTGTTTTCTACATTAAAATTATACTCGACGGAAACAGGATTTTCTAATGAAGTTTCTAAAATGTTACTGTTTTCCGCTACGCTTTCTTTTACACATGAGTACATGGTAATTATAGAAAATGCTATGCAAAACAATTTTAATCGCATGAATTTTTGTAATTAAGTGAAGGTCAAAAGTAAAGGATAACAGGTTGGTTTTTAATGCAAAACGACAAAATGTAAGATTTTTCGCTGAAACTAAAAAGTTGAGAATTTTGTCCTTTTTTGTTGCTTTTAATCCTAAAGACAATTCGAATTTAAATCTTTTAGAAGATATACATATAGAAATGCTTTATTATATTTGCAGTGTTGTGTTGTGCTTCAATTTTTGATATTGAAGCAAGGTGTAATGTCTTAACAGACGTAAACCAATGAAAGGCTTTCCTTCTGATAAATATCGGAAATTTGGGAGGCTTTTTTTGTTTGTAAAACCTCAATCAAGATTACTTGTTATGAAGTGTATTATGGATGCAGCAAGTTTTGCCGTTTGATTATCAATATCATAAGTTGGATTAAATTCAGCCAAGTCCATTCCAACAATTTTGTTTGATTTTATAATATGCTTTAAACATTTTAAAACGATGGTTGGAGAAAACCCCATTGACGATGCAGCGCTAACACCAGGAGCGTAGGCTGATGAAAACCCGTCTAAGTCTATAGTTACATAAACCGCATCTAAAGTTCTAATAAAAGTATTAATACATTTTTTAATTTTTTTAAAGTTCTGAAGTATAAAATCATCACTTTTAATATAGCCTACACCAAATTTCTTAGCTGTATTAAATAAAATTTTTGGATTAGCATCTTTTCGTATCCCTAAACATAAATAGTTAAATGGAGTCCCTAGATGTTCACATTCTTTTGCAATTTGATAAAATGGGGTGCCGGAGTTACTACCATTTTCGTTAGAACGTAGGTCAAAATGCGCATCAAAATTAATAATACCTATTTTTTTGTCTTTTCCTAAAAAGGATTGTATTCCATTATAATGTCCATATGCAATATCATGCCCTCCTCCAAGAACAATGGGGAAGCATTTCTGTTTTAGAATTAGATGAACAGCTTGGGATAAACTATCTTGAGTTTCTTTGAGGTTGTTGTCTATATATTCAATATTTCCAAAATCATAGAATCTTTTTTTCGACGGTATATGATTGGGCATTGGTCCTAACATTTTTTTTATGTAGTCTGGCCCATGTTTTGCACCTATTCGACCGTTGTTTCTTTCTACACCTTCATCACAGGCGTAACCTAATATCCCAAAGCTATTTGCAGCAGTTTTTTCAGCTTCATTAGGTATAGAAATAAATTCCACTTTTTCATGAAGATATTGTTGGCCTTTTGAAGTTCGTCCAGACCAATTTTCTTTGCGAGGAGAAGTATAGTTTTTCATCAAAAAAGGTTGTTTAAAAGTGCGTTTTCTACCATATTTGGGATGGTTACTTGTAATTCAGGAGTACGTTCCATTTCTCTTTTAATGGCAAAAATGGCTTCTTTATTCCGAGCCCAGTTTCTTCTAGAAATACCATTGTTTACATCAAAAAATAACATATTTTTTAGCCGTTTTGAAGCTTCTTTAGAACCATCTAGAACCATGCCGAAGCCTCCATTGATTACTTCTCCCCAACCAACGCCACCACCATTATGAATAGATACCCAAGTAGCCCCTCGGAAACTATCCCCTATGACATTGTGTATAGCCATGTCGGCTGTAAATTTACTGCCATCATAAATATTGCTTGTTTCTCTAAAAGGAGAATCCGTACCACTAACATCATGGTGGTCTCTTCCTAATACAATAGGGGCAGAAAGTTCTCCAGAATTTACTGCTTGGTTAAAAGCTTCCGCAATTTTGGCTCTCCCTTCCGCATCGGCATATAAAATACGTGCCTGAGAACCTACCACTAAATTATTTTTTTCGGCTTCTTTAATCCAAGTAATATTGTCCAGCATTTGTTGCTGAATTTCTATTGGAGCATCTTGTTTTATTTGTTCCATGATTTGGCATGCAAGTGCATCGGTTTTTTGTAAATCTTCTGGTTTTCCAGAAGTGCAAACCCATCTAAATGGACCAAAACCATAATCAAAACACATAGGTCCTAATATATCTTGCACATAGGAAGGATATTTAAAATCGATATTATTTTTTGCCATAACATCACCACCTGCACGAGAAGCTTCTAACAAAAAGGCATTGCCGTAATCAAAGAAATACGTCCCTTTTGCAGTGTGTTTATTTATAGCATCGGAATGTCGCTTTAAGGTGTTTTGTACTTCAATTTTAAATTTTTCGGGTTGGCTTGTCATCATTTGATTGGCGTCATCAAAAGAAATATCAACAGGATAATAACCACCAGCCCAAGGGTTATGCAAAGAAGTTTGATCAGAACCAAGGTGAATAAAAATTTCTTCTTCATAAAAACGTTCCCAGACAGTAACAATGTTACCAATGTAGGCGATGGAAACGGTTTCTTTTTTTGTTTTAGCTTCTTTGGTTCTGAGCACTAAAGTGTCAATATCCGAAATAAGTTCATCAACCCAACCTTGTTGATGCCTTTTTATAGCGGCTGATTTATTTACTTCTGCACAAATGGTAATGCAACCTACAATATTACCTGCTTTGGGTTGTGCTCCACTCATACCGCCTAAACCAGCTGTTAGGAATATTTTTCCATTTGGGTTTTCATCTTTCTGCAATACTTTTCTAAAAGCATTCATCACAGTAATTGTTGTACCGTGAACAATACCTTGAGGGCCTATATACATATAAGAGCCAGCAGTCATTTGACCGTATTGAGTTACACCAAGTGCGTTGTATTTTTCCCAATCATTGGGTTTGGAATAATTTGGAATCATCATGCCATTAGTAACTACAACTCTTGGGGCTTCTTTGGTTGAAGGAAATAAACCTAACGGATGCCCAGAATATATGTGCAAAGTCTGTTCATTATTCATTGTCGCTAGGTATTTCATGGTGAGTAAGTATTGCGCCCAATTTTGAAATACCGAACCATTACCCCCATAAGTTATTAGTTCATTTGGGTGTTGAGCAACAGCTGGGTCAAGGTTGTTTTGAATCATTAACATAATACTCGCTGCTTGTTGACTTTGAGCGGGGTATTCCGAAATTGGTCGTGCGTACATATCATATTCTGGTTTAAACCTATACATGTATATGCGACCATAATCTTTTAATTCTGTAGCAAATTCAGTGGCTAGTTCTTTATGCCAGTTGGAAGGAAAGTACCGTAACGCATTACGAATTGCCAGTTTTTTTTCTTCAGGAGAGAGAATATCTTTTCGTTTTGGTGCTCTGCTGACAGATGTTAAGACATTTTTTTTTGGTAACTCTTCAGGTATACCTTGTAAAATACTGGCTTTAAAATTCATTGCGTTAACTTTTATGCTTATCAAAAGCAAGTTTTCCATTTTTCCATACCATACAAGGTTTTAAATTGCCCTGATTGTATAAAATTTCGTTGTAATTATTGGTGTGAAATACACTTAAGTCGGCTAACATTCCTTTAGCCAAAACCCCACGGTCTTTTAGATTTAGAGCCGTAGCAGCTCTATATGTAATACCAGCCAAAACTTCTACGTTACTTAATTTTTCAAAAGCTCCTAAAATAGAGGCTTGTGTTAACAAATCTCCCATGGGAGCAGATCCAGGGTTATGGTCGCTCGCAATTGCCAAAGCGCCTCCTGCGTCCAATATTTTTCTTGCTGGTGTAAAGTTGCATCCTAATCCAAGTGAAGCACCGGGTAACGCTATAGCAATTGTATTACTTTTTGCTAAGGATTCAATTTCTGTTTGAGTGCTAACTTCTAAATGGTCTGCACTAATTGCGTTGTTATGAATAGCGACCATGCTTCCTCCAGTAGAAAATTGGTCGGCATGAACGGTAATGTCAAAACCAATTTTTTTGGCTTCTTTAAAATATGGTTGAATTTGTTCTGGTGAAAAAGCACTTTTCTCAATAAACGCGTCAATGCGGTTTGTGAGTTTTTCTTCTTTTAACTTTGGAAAAAGGTTAGCATATATTTCATTTAAATATTCCTCATTAGAACCATCAAAATCATTAGGTTTTGTATGTGCAGCCAAACAGGTTGGAATTAAATCGGATAAACAGGTTTTGTTAGCATCGTTAATAGCATAAAGCATTTTCAATTCTTCTTTTACAGATAATCCATATCCACTTTTAACTTCAATTGTGGTTACTCCGTTTTTGAAATGTCGATTTGCCCTTTTAATAGTATTTTTAACAAGGTCTTCTTTAGATGCTTTTCGTGTGTGCTCAACAGTATCCCAGATTCCACCACCAGCTTGAGCGATTTCTAGATATGTTTTTCCCGAATTTCGCATAGCATAATCTTCTGCTCTTGTGCCTCCATAACAAATATGAGTATGCGCATCAATTAACCCGGGAAGACACACATGTTTCCCTTTAAGTTCCATGACATTCGCCCCATTATATTGTTGCTGCAGATCCGAAAATTTACCAATGGCTTCAATCTTTTCATTATGGATTAAAATTCCCGCTTCAGTAATTATTTGAAGTTCACTATCAGATAGCGCTCCTTTTAATGGAAGATTTGCCATTGTTACTGCTTGAGAAAAAGGCCCTATAAGTGTGTACGATTTCATTGTATTGTATTTCTAAATTTTATAGGATTAAAATACTTCAAATTCCTTTGAATATGGGGTTTTAAGAGATAAGTTTTTTTGTTTGCGTATTTCCTCAATTACTTTAATTATCGTTTTGTTTTTAATAATGTTAATACCCATTTCTATATCATCAGCAAAAACACGGTCCTTTTTGGCAAATGGAACTTTTGTTCTCAGGTATTTATGAATTTCATCTAATAAAATACCTGATTTCATTGGCTTTCTAAATTCAAAAGCTTGAGCAGCGGTTAGCAGTTCTATGGCTAGAATTTTTTCAACATTTTTAATTACTTGTAGTGCTTTTCTACCACCAATAGACCCCATACTAACATGGTCTTCTTGGCCCAATGAGGTTGGAATGCTATCGGCACTGGAAGGGAAACAAAGACCTTTATTTTCACTGGCTAAAGCGGCTGTGGTATATTGTAAAATCATATAACCAGAATTAATGCCAGTATCGTGCATTAATAATTTTGGAACACCAGGACTGTTCCCTTCGAGTGCAAGGTAAATACGACGGTCTGAAATATTACCTATTTCGGAAGCAGATAAGCAGGCATAGTCTAAAGCCATTGCTAATGGTTGCCCGTGAAAATTTCCACCACTTATGGTTAAGTCTTCATTAATAATTACTGGATTATCGGTAACTGAATTTAGTTCAACCTCTAATAATTCTTTTAGATGTAACCAAGCATTTCTAGATGCCCCGTGAACCTGAGGAATGCAACGTAATGAGTAAGGGTCTTGTACACGTTCACAATCTATATGGTCTTCCATAATTTCGGAACCCTGTAGCAACATATTTATTCTGGATGCAACATGTATATTTCCTTTAAAAGGACGCAGCTCATGCAATGTTTTGTGGAAAGGTTTAATAGAGCCTTGTAGTCCTTCAATCATCATTGCTCCAATAATATCGGCCTGCGATAAACAGCTATGTAATTCTTCAACAACTTTTACTGCATGAGCGGCTATGAATTGCGTACCATTTATGAGTGCTAAACCTTCTTTTGGACCAAGAACTAAGGGTTTAATATTTTGACTTTTATAAAGTTCGGAGGTAGTAATAATTTGATCTTTGTACGTTACTTTTCCTAAACCAATAAGTGGTAAGAATAAATGGGATAAAGGGGCTAAATCACCAGAAGCGCCAACGGAACCCTGCTCGGGAACTATAGGGGTAACATTGTTTTCTATGAACCATAAGATGCGATCTAGTGTTGATTCGGCTATTCCCGAATAGCCTTTAGCCAAGGAATGTACTTTTAAAATTAGCATTAGTTTGACCGTTTCTTTATGAATAGGTTTTCCAACGCCAACGCTATGACTTTTAAGGATGTTTGTTTGTAAAATTTGAGTTTCTTCTTTGGAAATTTTGGTTGTACATAAAGGTCCAAATCCAGTATTAATACCATATACCGCCTCACCTTTAGCAACAATTTTTTCAATAGTTTTGGCGCTTTCTTTTATTTGCAACCTACTATCCTTATCAATTACTGCATGTAATTTGCCTCTGGCTATTGCAAGAGCTTTTCCTGCGGTTAAATATTCTTTTCCATATAAGAAGGTTGACATATTATCTTTTTTAGGTATTCAAAATTATTGATTATTTTTAATAACTATAAATACCAATATTGTCATTAATTAATAACTATGAGTTATCAATTAGAACTTCGTCATTTCAAATATTTTTTAGCGGTAGCGGAAGAATTACATTACCGAAAAGCTGCTGAACGACTATTTATTTCGCAACCTGGTTTGAGCAGGCAAATAAAACAGATGGAAGAAATTCTGGAAGTGTCTTTGTTTACTAGAACAAAAAAAAAGGTAGAACTAACGCAAGCAGGTAGTTATTTAAAAGGCGAAATAGAGTTTTTACTAAATCACTTAACATTAACTCAAAAACAATTAAAGTTAATTGACCAAGGCAATTTTGGTGAAGTACGAATAGGTTTTTTAGGGTCAGCAATGCAAAATGTTATTCCAGATTTGTTGTTGAAGCTAAAAGTAACTCGACCAGATTTAAAAACTAGTTTAGATGAAATGCCAAATAAAACTCAAGTGGATGCTATTTTAAAAGATAAACTAGATTTGGGTTTTGTGCGTTTGGCAAGAGTTCCTAAAGGTTTGAAAATTCAATCCGTTTTTGAAGATACCTTTTCGTTAGTATTACCTAAAAATCATGATGTAAGTAGTGAGAATTTTAAAAGTATTGCAATGTTGGCTAAGGAAGAATTTATTCTTTTTTCAGCAGAATATAGCCCTTTGTATTACGATACTGTAATGAGCATTTGTGAAGATGGAGGTTTTTCGCCGGTGATATCTCATAAATCTGTTCATGCGCAGACCATTTTTAAATTGGTTGAAAATCATTTGGGTATTGCCATTGTACCAACAGCCCTACAATATGGTTTTCAGATGAATGTAAAATTTATTGAGCTTAAAAAAATTCCGCAACGTGCTGTTCTTTCTGTGATTTGGAAAGAAGATAATAGGAATCCCGCTTTAGAATACTGTAAAAATTTGCTGTTGAATCCAAGTTGATTTAATAGTACATTTGAAAATAAACAAGCGGACTATGATTTTTGATTTAATAAAAAACCGGCGTTCAGTTTTTCCTGCGCAGTATATTGATAAGCCTATAGCAAAGGAAGACATCTTAAAAGTATTGGAAGCAGCAAACTGGGCACCTACGCATAAAAAGACAGAACCTTGGAGGTTTAAAGTATTACAAGGGTCTTCACAAGAAAAATTAGGAACTTTTTTAAGCAAAAAATATGTTGAGGTTACCGAAAAACCAAAACAAATAAAAATTAAAAAACTTCAAACAAATCCTATAGTGGCAGGCGCTGTAATTGCGATATGTATGCAGAGAGATTCTAAAGAAAGCATACCAGAGTGGGAAGAGGTTGCCGCCGTAGCAATGGCAGTACAAAATATGTGGTTATGTTGTACTGCACTTAATATTGGGTGTTATTGGAGTTCACCTGGACTCATAAAACATATGGGCGATTTTTTTAATTTAAATGAAGGTGAACGTTGTCTTGGTTTTTTTTATATGGGATATTATGAGGGTGATTTACCAGAGGTGAATAGAAACCCAATTGAAGATAAAATTGTTTGGCTCTAAAATTATTCTTCTTTAGTATATGCATAAGTTGCACCGCCTTGTTTTAGAATCATTTGGTTTTTATCTGGAGTAAATTCTAGATGAATTCCAGAATTCGAATATTCAAAAATGTGGGTATCTGTGGCAGTTAAGATAAGCGAACTTTGCCCTGTAGCCTGAGCAATAAGTTCAGTGTCTTTTTTAGAAATAGTAATGTTCAGCGGCAACTGCGTGCTTTTGTAAACTCCCAAGTATTTGTCTAAATCACTTGAACTGAGTTGAATGGTTTTAAAAGAAGGAATTACAAATTCCTTATTGTAATAGGAATTGAATAAAGCATCTAAAACTAGCTTGAGTGGATAATTACCTCCATTTGAAGTTGTGGATATCGCTAATTTGTCCTCTAAAAAATAATGAGCTAAGGACGTAAAATTGTCTATTCGACCATCATGACCATAACCTTCTTTAGAATTGTACGGTGATTTAAATATACCTAGTCCAAGTCCGTCTGTAATTGTTGTCATTTTACTTAGACTTCTTGGTGATATAATTTTATGATTAAAAAGTGCTGAGAAAAATGTATTCAAATCTTCCGGAGTTGAAATTATGAAGCCTGCACCCTGTGGAATGGACATGTGTGATTCTTTACTAGGGTACCACTTATTCATATACGTATAGGAATGGCACTCATTGCTCGTTGAATTTATTTTACCTCCAACATGAGTATTTTTTAAACCAATAGGATCAGTAATATTCTCTTTCAAAAGTGTATCATAGGAAGTATTATAAATGTCTTCTAAGATAAAAGTTAGGAGTACGTAATTAGAGTTACTATAGGAGGTTTTGGTGTTTGCCTCAAAAACTACATCTTTTTCAGTAATAATTTTTAAGAGCTCTTTTCTACTTTTAGGAAGGTGATTATAAAAACCAAATTTGGGGTCATTAGTAAAATTGTAAATACCACTTCTGTGATTTAATAAATTTTCAATCGTAATATTTTCAGAATTATTTACTTCGGGAAAATAGGTTTCAAGAGGAGTTGATAGTTTTAATTTTCCTTCTTCAATGGCTTTTAAAATTAACGTAGCTGTAAAGGTTTTGGATATTGACCCTATACGATACTTTGTTAAGGTATTGGACTTTATTTTGTTTTCTACATCAGCGTAGCCTACAGCTCTAGAATAAAGTACTTTGCCGTTTTCAGAAATTGAAACACTACCGATAAATTTATTTTTCTCTTCTAAAATGGTAAATAAACTATCAAGTTTTTGAGTATTAAGTTGTTGTCCAAAAGTAATTGTAGATAGTAATATGAAGGCGTAAAGTGTAAGTTGTTTTTTCATGAATGCGTTTAATTAAAATATGGAAAGAGTTCGCTTTTAAACTCCCACGCTTTGGAAATAAATAACCCTATAAAAATTATGGTTACCAGAAATTTTAAAAAAGTACCTGTTAAAAAACCGAGAAATGATCCAAAAGCAGCTTTTAAGGCCGTTTTTTGGTCCGCTTTATTAATTAATTCACCAACCAATGCACCAATAAAAGGCCAAATTATAATTCCGAAAATTCCTAGAACAGGAAAAAAAATGGCAACTAATAAACCAGCAGTAGTTCCAAGCATTCCTGCTTTACTTCCTCCAAACTTTTTGGTTCCCATGACCGGAATAATATAATCTAAGGCAAAAACAAGAAGCGCAACACCCAAAGTAACTCCTAAAAATATCCAATCATTTGGGATTGCTTTGGTAAGGTATAGTAGAAGTAGACCTAACCAACTCATCATTGGGCCAGGAAGTACAGGAATAAAACTACCTAAAATACCAATAAGCATTAAAATAAAGCCAAAAAGCACTAAAGCAATATCCATTTGTAATATAGTTTTCTTGTAGGTCGCTGGGGATAAATATTTGTTACAAAAAACATTGAAATTTGATTTACTAACTAAAAAATTAGTTCAAACTAAATTTTTAGTTATATTTGTTAAACTAAAACTTTAGTTGATTATGAAACAACTCACAAAAGCAGAAGAAGAGGTAATGCAAATTTTATGGCAATTAGAACGTGGTAACGTTGCCTCTATAATAAATGAATTACCCGAACCCAAACCTGCGTACAATACAGTATCTACCATTGTTAGAATTTTGGAAAGTAAAGGATTTGTTGACCACGAGCAAAAAGGAAAAGGGTATGTTTATTTTCCAGTGGTAACAAAATCAGAATACAGTAATCAATCTATTAACAAGTTAGTAAATGGATATTTTCAAGGCTCCTTTAAAAGTATGGTGTCATTTTTTATGAAGAAAAATGATATGAATCTTTCTGAACTGGAAGCCATTTTAAAAGATATTAAAACGGAAGAAGAATGATACAGTATATTATAGAGAGTATTGCTTTTCAGTTTGTGTTTATTGTAACCTACGATGTTTTTTTACGAAGGGAGACTTTTTTTCAATGGAATAGAGTTTATCTTATTGGGTCTTATATTATTTCGTTAGTGCTGCCTGCAATAAAAATAGGAGCATTCAGCACCGCATTACCAGATGATTTTATAGCTTATCCGGAGTATTTGTGGCACAGTAATATGCCAGAAATTTTAGTAGCAAATTCACAACCCAATTGGTTTGCGACAATACCTTTAGAACAAAAAGTACTCTATGGTGGTATACTTGTAACGTTTGTTATTTTCATGTACAAACTAAACCAAATTAGAACATTGAGAAAAAAGGGAGAAGTGCATTACTTTGAAAAATATACAAGAGTAATTATATCTAAAAGTGCAACTGCTTTTTCGTTTTTTAAAACCATTTTTTTGGGTGACCAAATACGTGAAGAGCATCATGAAAGTATCATAAAGCATGAATTGGTACATATTACTCAAAAACACACTTACGATTTACTTTTTTTTGAGTTAATGCGGATAATAAATTGGTTTAATCCGTTGGTGTATGTATATCAAAAAAGAATATCAGAATTGCATGAGTTTATAGCCGATTCAAAGGTGGAGCAAACTCATAAAAAAGAGCAATATCAGTTATTGCTATCACAAGTATTTCAGACTGAGAATATTTCATTCATAAATCATTTTTTTAAATCATCAATAATCAAAAAACGAATAGTCATGTTACAAAAACAAAAATCAAAGCAGCGTTATCGTCTAAAGTATTTAGTATTAATTCCGCTAATTGTTTCAATGTTGTTTTATACATCTTCAGCAAAAAGTGAAGAAGCAAAAACTAACTATGAATCTAGTAATCCAGAGGATAAAGTTTTAATTGCTAAGATTAACAAAGAAATTGACAAAGATGTGATTAGGTTAGGTTCTCTAGAAAAAGTTTTTGAAGGTCTTTCAGATAAATTAAACAAAGAAAAGGATACTTATATCAGTTCTAAAAACGAATATTTTAAGATAAGGTTAGTTCAGAACAGAATGTTCAAAAACCAAAATGTTAAGTATAGAGATTATTTAACGTCAAATCATTCAGCAAGGGATCAGGTATTACCTAGTAACGAGGAATATGAAAATTACTTGAATAGAAAAAAGACTTCTCATGTTTTTGATGAAAGTAAACTCCAACAAAAGAAACCCACTGTGCCCTTTGGAATGGTAGATAAGGTTCCTGTTTTTCCCGGTTGTGAAAATGAGGAAAATAGAAGGGCTTGTTTTAATAAAATGATGCAAAAACATATTCGCAAAAACTTCAGATATCCTCTAAAAGCTCAAGAGTTAGGCATTCAGGGAAGAGTTAATTTAATTTTTACCATTTTAGAAAACGGAAAAATTGCTGATTTAAGAATGCGAGGACCTCATAAGTTACTGGAAGATGAGGCAGAACGTATTATATCTAAATTGCCTAAAATGAAACCAGGAATGCATAAGGGAGAAAATGTAAATGTACCTTTTTCAATACCAATTACTTTTAAGTTGGGCTCAGATGATGTAGCAAACCAAGAACCTAAAGGGATTAGCATTTCTAACAATACATTAAATCTAAAAATAGAAGATTACCCTTTAATTATGTTAGAAGGCAAAGAAATTTCTAAAGAAGAAATGGAAGAAGTTGATACTTCTAAAATAGAATCAATAAATGTATTGAAAAATGAAAAGGCTACTGAAAAGTATGGTGCTAAAGGGAAGAAAGGTGTTATTCAAATTACATTGAAAAAAGAGTAATAAAATAGTTGTTAATATCTTTATAAAGTCCGAAGTAACATTTTGCTTCGGACTTTGTTTTTGCATTCTTTCTATATTACCTTAAATAGGATAGTAAAATTATTTTATCCAAAACTAAAGTCCCTAAAATATTGTAATTTTCCCCAAAGAACAATAGAATGAAAAAACTTTGGATACTTATAGTTGCTAGCGTTATGGCTTCTTGCAACCTCTTTGTTTCCAAAGAAAAAAAAACGGAGCAACTAGTTAATCAAGAATTACAGCACATAGATTGGGAGACAGTTGATGAATACCCTTTATTTTACTCCTGTGACGAAACGGCTTCTAAAAGCGATCAAAAATCGTGTTTTGAAAACGAACTAATACATCATTTAACAGCTACTTTAAAGCAGTTTGAATATACGGTTAATCCAGATATTGACTCCAAAATATATGTGGTCTTCTTAATTGATAAGAAGGGAAAAATAACGGTAATTGATATTGAGAAGGATAAAAGTATTGGAGATCAAATGCCAGAATTTGATGGTATTATTCGGCAAAGTTTAAAAAATCTTCCTGAAATTGCACCTGCATTAAAAAGAGGTATTCCTGTTGATGCTAAATTTGGAATACCAATAGTATTAAATACAAAGTAATAATTTGGCTGCTGAAAAAATAATTTTAGGAATAGACCCTGGTACCACTATAATGGGATTTGGCATTATTAAGGTGGTGAACAAAAAAATGGAGTTTGTTCAAATGAACGAACTTTTGCTCCAAAAATACAACGACCCTTACACCAAACTAAAATTGATTTTTGAACGAACCATTGAGTTGATAGACACTTATCATCCAGACGAAATTGCTATTGAAGCTCCCTTTTTTGGAAAAAATGTTCAGTCTATGTTAAAGCTTGGAAGAGCACAAGGTGTTGCTATGGCAGCGGGATTGTCGCGTCAAATTCCGATTACGGAGTATTTACCAAAAAAAATTAAAATGGCAATTACTGGTAATGGTAATGCCAGTAAAGAACAGGTAGCAAAAATGCTACAAGGAGTTTTAGGGATAAAAACACTACCTAAAAATTTAGATAGTACAGATGGTCTGGCAGCAGCAGTATGTCATTTTTATAATGAGGGTAGAATAGATGTTGGTAAAAGTTACTCGGGGTGGGCTTCTTTTATAAAACAAAACCCAGATAAGCTCAATAAAAAATGAGCGGTATTTATATTCATATTCCTTTTTGTAAACAAGCTTGCCATTACTGCGATTTTCATTTCTCAACAAGCATGGGAAAAAAAGCCAGTATGATTACGGCTTTACGCAAAGAACTCCTGTTAAGAAAAAACGAGTTTGTTAATGAGCAGGTAGAAACCATATATTTTGGCGGAGGAACGCCATCGGTTTTGGATACAGAAGAAATAGACCATATACTTGATGCGGTTTACGATAATTATAGTGTTGTAGAGTATCCTGAAATTACCCTTGAGGCAAATCCGGATGACCTAAGTGAAAAGAAAATAGATGCTCTTGCAGCATCTCCAATTAATAGATTAAGCATAGGAATACAGTCTTTTTTTGATGAAGATTTAAAGCTAATGAATAGGGCACATTCTGCGAAGCAAGCGGAGTCTTCTTTGGCATATGCTACAAAGTATTTTAACAATATTTCTATTGACTTAATTTATGGCGTTCCTGGTTTAACCAATGAAAATTGGAAGACCAACATCAAAAAAGCCTTGTCGTTTAATGTTCCTCATATTTCTAGCTATGCTTTAACCGTAGAGCCACAGACAGCTTTAGATAATTTTATAAAGAAAGGAAAAGTAGCTCCACTTGATGATGATTTGGCACAACAACATTTTGAACTATTAACACAAATGTTAGACGCTTTTGGTTTTGTTAACTATGAAACATCAAACTTTGGAAAGCCAGAGTATTTTTCTAAAAACAATACGGCATATTGGCTAGGCAAAAAGTATTTGGGTATAGGGCCGTCTGCACATTCTTTTGATGGAGAAAAGCGAAGTTGGAATATTAGTAATAATCCAAAGTATATAAAAGGCATTACGGAAGGAGAATTACCAAAAACAGATGAAGTTTTAACCATTCAAGACAGATATAATGAGTATGTTATGACAGGGCTCCGAACCATTTGGGGGGTGTCGTTGCGGAAGGTTAAAGAAGAGTTTGGGGAAGTATACTTTAACTATATAAAACAACAAACAAAAAAACATATAGCTTCAGATTTTTTGACGATTAATGATGGTAAATTATGTACCACAAAAAAGGGAAAATTTCTAGTAGATGGTTTGGCAGCTGATTTATTTATGGTTAATATCGTTTAATGATTGCAAAAATTAAGAACCATACCATTGATTTATCTCAACCCTTAGATATTTCCATTCCTTTAAATGGAAACACTAAAGATGTAAATGCTTGGTACATTAATCATTCCATAATTGAGCCTCATAAAGATGGTGACTTTGTAGGTAAAGTATCCGAAGGAAGCGCAGTAAACTTTAATACAATTACGTTTAATCCACACGCCCATACAACACATACCGAGTGTGTAGGACATATTACCACAGCGTTTTATTCGGTTAACGAAAATTTAAAACAATTTTTCTTTTTAGCAGAGTTGGTAACCGTTGCTCCAGAGAAGCTAGGAGACGATTTTGTGATTTCAAAAAAACAACTTCAATATGCCTTGGGTAACAAAAAAAGAAAGGCAATTGTAATACGAACGTTACCAAATTTAAACGATAAGTTATCCAAACAGTATTCAAATACTAATCCTCCATATATGACCCAAGAAGCTGCGCAGTTTTTGGCAAATAAAGATGTGGATCATTTATTAATAGACTTACCTTCTGTAGATAAAGAAAAGGATAATGGTGCGCTTTTAGCACATAAGGCATTTTGGAATTTTGAAGGAGATTTAAGGTTGCATGCAACAATTACAGAATTCATTTTTGTAAATAATAATATTAAGGACGGAACATATTATTTAAATTTACAAGTAGCACCTTTTAATAATGATGCATCACCTAGTAGACCAGTATTGTATAAAATAATTCAGTAAAGAAAATGGACAATTTTTTAGAAGTTTTTCTTGGCTTGGTTTTAGGAGCTATTTTAATGTATTGGTTTAGACAACAAAAAAATAAAGAGCTCACAAAGCATCAATCTACGGTGCTTTTAGAGAAAATTAAAAGCGTTTGTAAACTCATTTCTGTTCAAGGTGATTTTTCAGAAATATATCATTATGAGAATACCAAGGCACGGTTTTTGTCTTTAGTAAATAGTAAAAAAAAGGCATTAATAGTTATAAAGGCAAAAGCACAAATAGGTTATGACTTAAAGAAAGTAAAAATTGAAGCTAATAACAATTCAAAAACTATTGTGTTAACCAATTTTCCAGCTCCTGAGGTGTTATCCGTTGAACAAGATTTACAATTTTATGATATTAAAAACGGATTGTTTAATTCTTTTACGCCAGAAGATTTAACAGCACTAAATCAAGAAGCAAAAGAATATATTAAAGAAAAAATACCAGAAAGTGGTTTAATGGACACAGCCAATAAAGAAGCTTTAGAAGCTATTTTGTTGGTTCAAAAAATAGTTGAAACTATTGGCTGGAAGTTAGATTTTACTGCTTTGGAAATACAAAACACCAATAAAGAAGTTAAACAAATAGACATCACTTAATTTATTTTAAATTTTTATCATGAGAAATACAATTTGTACCTTACTCTTTTTAACATTGACCGCTACCAGTTTTGGTCAAGAAAAAACAGAAATGAAAAATTTTGATTCTAATTTTGCGCATGTAGTATATTTTTGGTTAGAGAACCCAGATAGTAAAGAAGACCGTAATGCTTTTGAAAAATCACTTAAAAAGTTCTTAGACAATTCGTTGTATGCAAAAACAAATTTTATTGGAACGCCCCCAAAAGCAAGTAGAGATGTTGTGGATGGGTCGTTTACCTATTCGTTAATTGTAACTTTTGAGTCTGCTGATGCTCAACAAAAATATCAAGAAGAAAAAGCACATTTATTATTCATAGAAGAGTCTAATAAACTTTGGACAAAAGTTATTGTATACGACTCCACAAGTATTTAATTTTCTACAATGCATTTTGAAGAATTAAGAGAGTACTGTATTGCAAAAAAAGGCGTGACAGAGGAGTTTCCTTTTGACGAACATACGTTGGTTTTTAAGGTAATGGGAAAGATGTTTGCATTAGTTCCTTTGGAACGTATTCCGCCGCAAGCTAATTTAAAATGTAATCCTGAGAGAGCAATTGAACTCAGAGAAGAACATGACGGAACCATTACACCTGGCTATCATATGAGTAAGGTACATTGGAATACCCTTTTTATTGAGCAGCTTCCTCCCAAATTAATAGTAGAGTTAATTGACCATTCTTATGATTTAGTAGTTTCTAAGTTTACTAAAAAGCTAAAGGCAGAGTTAGATGCACTTTTGTAAAAAGGTATTAATTATCTTTACTTGTTCATAAAACGAACAGCTTACATGCAAGAACTTTCGGCCTTCTATTCTAGTGAAGTAGTTAAATATCAGACCCAGCTATCTCAAGTAAAAAAAATGCTTTTGGGGTCAAGTATGTTGCGACTAGCTGTTTTTGTTTTAACAGCATTTGGAATTTATTTTGCCTTTGGAAACGTTAAGCTTGTTTTAGCAATATTATTAGGCGCTATTGTTGTGTTTTTATTTTTGGTATCTCGACATACCGATTTGGTTTACAAAAAAAACAAGCTACTTGCTTTGATACAAATAAATCAATGTGAAATTAATGTTTTACAAGGTGATTTTCATGACCTTCCAAAAGGAGATGTTTATAGAAATCCTGAACATTATTTTAGTCAAGATATTGATTTGTTCGGTAAAGGTTCCTTTTACCAATACATAAATAGAACGGCCTTACCGCAAGGAAGCGATTTGTTGGCTAACATATTTACCTCGAATGATATTGCTGACATTGAAGTAAAGCAAAGTGCAATAAAGGAAATTGCTAAGCAAACAAGTTGGCGACAGGAGTTTTCTGCAATAGCTTCTCTGGTGAAAACGGAAACACCATATCGCACAATCATAGGATGGTTGTCTAACTATAAAGTTTTTGTTCCGAAAGTAATGAGAGTGCTTCCAATGGTATATAGCATAGTATCGTTAGTGGCAATAGTTGGATATTTTTTGGGATATATCTCGGGTTGGGTTTCAGGAGGGTTGTTTCTTGGCGGCTGGTTAATTACAGGAAGGTTTGCAAAACCTATTGGGAAAATAGCAATGGATGTCAGTAAAGTTCAAACCACTTTTCAGCAATACCAAAAGTTGATTCTCGAAATTGAAAAAATTGAGTTTACGTCAGAACTACTAAAAGAAAAGAGGGCATTAATAATAAACGACAAAATAAAAACATCTTTAATTTTAAAAGAGTTTGCTAGATATTTAAGTGCATTAGATCAGCGAAATAATTTCATTTTTAGTATTGTAGGTAATGCCTTTTTATTATGGGATTTACAACAATGTTATAAAATTGAAAGATGGATTGAAAGTCATTCTACGGATGTAGAAAAATGGTTTGGATGCATTGCCTTTTTTGATGCATATAATAGTTTGGGGAATTTTACATTTAATCATCCAAACTTTACTTTTCCTGAAATTGTGGAGAGAGAGGTGCAAATACAATCATTTGAAGGAGGACACCCATTATTACGTTCAGAAAAAAGTGTTTTAAACGATTTTGAAATTTTAAAGGAACAGTTTTTTATAATTACAGGAGCCAATATGGCAGGTAAAAGTACTTTTCTTAGAACGGTCTCATTGCACATTGTAATGTCAAATATAGGTCTGCCTGTTTGTAGTAAAAAAGTTAAATATAATCCTGTAAAGTTAATTACCAGTATGCGTACTTCTGATTCGTTAACGGATGATGAATCGTATTTTTTTTCTGAATTAAAACGATTAAAGTTTATAGTTGACGAAATTCAGACGGATAAGTATTTTATTGTTTTAGACGAAATATTGAAGGGTACAAACAGTACGGACAAGGCTAAAGGTTCTCGTAAATTTATTGAAAAGCTTATTGCCTCAAAATCAACCGGAATTATTGCAACCCATGATTTGAGTCTGTGTGAAACCGCGGATAATTTAAATCAGGTTAAAAACTATTATTTTGATGCAGAGATAATAGATAACGAGCTTCATTTTGATTATAAATTTAAAAAAGGAATCTGTCAGAATATGAACGCATCTTTTCTACTTAAAAAGATGGAAATTATAAATTAGCCATACAATGGATTCACTTACCCAAATAGTTTTAGGCGCTGCGGTTGGAGAAGCGGTATTAGGAAAAAAAGTTGGTAACAAGGCAATGCTTTATGGTGCAATTGCAGGGACAATTCCAGATTTAGATATTTTTGCAAGTTATTTTACCGACACCGTAACGGCGATTGAGATGCATAGAGGGTTTAGCCACTCCATTGTGTTTAGTATTCTTATGGCGCCAATTCTGGGTTGGATAGTTCATAAAATGCATAAAAGGGAAGAAGCAACATTTAGAGATTGGAGTTGGCTCTTTTTTTGGGGATTATTTACCCATCCAATTCTGGATGCATTTACTACTTGGGGGACGCAACTTTTTTGGCCTTCGGAAGTGCGTTTGGCCTTCAGAAATATCTTTGTAATTGATCCACTTTATACACTTCCTTTTTTAGTGTTTTTAGTATTGGCAATGCGTCAAAAAAAAACAGCTCCTAAACGTTCAAAGTATAATACTTGGGGATTGTATGCGAGCACTTCTTATTTAATTATTACTTTAATATTAAAGGGAGTTACCTATAAAAAGTTTAAAGACAATCTGCATCTTCAAGGAATCTCGTATAGTAATATTTCAACGAGAACGGCACCTTTTAATACGTTGCTATGGAGTGCAAATGTGGATACTAAAGACGCGTATTTAATAGGAACTTACTCATTGTTTGATTCTAAACCAATCAGTTTTGTAAAGTACCCTAAAAACCATGAAGTTTTAGATGGGTTAAGAAAATACGATAAAGTAAAACGATTAATTAAAATTACAGAAGGGTGGTACACCGTTACTCAAAAAAACAACGAGCTATATTTAAATGATTTGCGGTTTGGACTTATGAGCTTAGATCCAAATGAAAAACAATTTGCCTTTAGTTACAGGTTAATTGAAAAGTCTCAAGATGTGGTTGTTGAGGAAACTCCTAAAGTTAGTGGTGATGTAAAAAGGCTTTTTAAAGCCCTTTGGCAGCGTATGTGGGGAAATTAAAGGAGTGTGATAAAGGTTTAGGCTATTAAACTTTTCCATTCGTCTACAGTAAAATGCATTTTACCGAAGATTGATAATTTTTTTATGTATTTTAACTGAAATTTGTAGTAAAATTACCACTATGTTAAATATTTTATTTATTGAAGATGATGCAATCGAAACCATGAAATTGCATCGTACCCTAGCAAAGCTACAATTTAATCATAAAATTGTTGAGGCTAAAAATGGCGAGGAAGCACTCGCGCATTTAAATTCGGACGAGGTACTACCCGATGTTATTCTTTTAGATTTAAACATGCCTAAAATGAGCGGGATAGAGTTTTTGAAAATACTTAAGGATGATGCTATAATGAAATATCTTCCTACAGTTGTATTGACAACATCTGAAAATCGAGCAGATTTATTAGAATGTTATAAAATTGGAATTGCAGGATATGTGATAAAACCATTAAAATATGAGGATTACGAGACTAAATTAGCCAGCGTGTTTAAATATTGGGAAAATAATGAGTTAGTTAAAGCCTAACATAATTAAGCATTTCACAACAAAATTTTGATTATAATGAAGTAAAATTCCTACATTTATTTAAGAAATTATACCTAATTTTTTAATAATGAAAGGAATTATATTTACGGAATTCTTAGAAATGGTAGAGTCAAAATTTGGCTTAGAAGTTGTTGATACTATCATTGAGGACTCCAATCTCCCCTCAGAAGGCATCTACACATCTGTAGGTACTTACGAATTTGCAGAAATGATTAGTTTAATTACTAATCTTAGCAATAATGTTAAAGTTCCCCAGGGAGACCTTATCTATGCATTTGGTCTTTATTTGTTTACAAGTTTAGTAAAAGCTCACCCCGATGTGGTGGATAGGTATAAATCTCCTATTGTGCTTTTGGCATCTATAGAAGATCATATACATGTTCATGTAAAAAAGTTGTACCCAGAATCAGAACTTCCAACATTTAAAATATTAGAGAAAACAGAAGATTCTATTTCTTTAATTTATTGTTCCACTCGTGGTCTATATAGACTAGCCCACGGTTTAATAGAAAAATCCTTTCAGCATTTTAACAAAACGGCTTCAGTTAAATATAGTTTAATGAAGGACGATGGTACTGAGGTTAAATTTGATATTAAACAAAATGGAGAATAAAGAGACTACCCTGCTTAAAAAGGCCATTGAAAGACAAAAAAAAGCTAGACAACAAGCAGAAAGAATACTGGAAGAAAGGTCAAAAGAACTTTATGATACTGCAGAGCATTTAAGACAGACCAATAAGATTCTTGAAAACCTTTTAGCGCAAAAAACAACGCAGTTAGACAATGTTTTTGTTAATATTATTGATCCCTATGTTGTAATGGATTTAAAAGGGAAAATAATAAAAATGAATTCTGCAGCAGAAGAGTTTTTAGGGTATACTGTTAAAGATAATGTCTCTTTGGCAAGTTTAGTGCATCCGGACTATAAGGAGTATACAAAAGCTTCATTTAAATCTCTTTACGCAACAGGATTAATAAAAAAGTATAGCCCAAGAATAAATACTAAAAACAAAGGTTTTAGATATGTTGAAGTAAACGGTAGTTTAATTAAGGATAAAACAGGAACGCCAGTTGCTGCGCAGGGTATTTTAAGAGATATTACCCATGAAATAGAGATAAAATCGCTTTTAGATTTACAAAAGCAGAGACTAGATATCATTGTTGAAAATTCGCCTTTAGGTATTTGGTTAACCTCCAACGATAAATTGGTTAAAGCCAATAAAGCTATTGAAAAAATGTTGGGTTATACTGAGGAGGAATTAAAATCTATGAATGCGATGGATATTACCTCGGTTGATAGTTTGCAGACTTCACAAGATTATAGAAAACAATTATTTGCAGGTGAAATAGATGATTTTACCATGGTGAAAAAGTATCTACGGAAAAATGGTTCTTATTTTTCTGCAAAAACTACAGTTACCGCTGTTAGAAACCTTATCGGGGAGTTAAAATATGAGGTAGCTTTAATCGAAGATATTACTCATGAATTAGAGTTAGAGGAAGAAAAAAAGCAGTTGGTAAAAGATTTAGAAACCAGTAACCAAGGCTTACAAGAATATGCGCATATTGTTTCACATGATTTAAAATCTCCTCTTAGAAGTATAAGTGCTCTTACAACTTGGATGTACGAAGATTATAAAGACAAGTTAGATGATAATGGCGTTTATAATCTAAAAATGATGCAGGAAAAAGTCGAATCTATGGATAAGTTAATAGACGGAATTTTAAAGTATTCTACTATTAAGAGTGACCATTTAGACAATTCTTTGGTAAATGTAAATGAGGTAGTAAAGGAAATTGTGGATGTTATTTACATTCCAGATCATGTAGAGGTAAAATGCGTTAACGAGCTACCTACAATTTATGCGGATAGAACAAAAGTTCACCAACTAATTCAAAACTTTTTAAGCAACGCTGTTGTTCATATTGAAAGAGAAAAAGGGTTAGTTGAGGTTGGATGTGTGGAGCGCAAGAAATATTGGGAATTTAGCGTTAAAGATAATGGAGTAGGAATACCAAAAGAGTATCACGAAAAAATATTCAAAATTTTTCAATCTATTGGTAATAAAGAAAGGTCAACCGGAATAGGGTTATCTATTGTGAAAAAAATAATTGACCTATATGAAGGTAAGGTATGGTTAGAAAGTGAAATAGGAGTAGGAACTACCTTTTTCTTCACCCTAAAAAAACAAAAATGAAAGTTCAGCAGGCAGTTAAAAAAGAGGGAGAAGCATGGGAGTTTTTTCCAGAAAGTAAAAATTTAAACAAACCTTTAGTACTGGTTTTCGGAAACCGATATTTATTGGAAGATAAAAATTTGTACCAAGAGGTAAGAAACTATTATCCCGAAGGTGAAATTGTTTTTGGGTCAACATCAGGTGAAATTATTCATGATAAAGTACTAGACAACAGTATTTGCTTAACTGCCGTTGAGTTCGAAAAAAGTTCGTTTATAGTAAAAAGTGCTAACGTTACTGATACTTCTGGTGACATAGAGCAATTAGGAGTTAACTTGTTTAAAAATCTTCCCAAAGAAAACCTTAAACACATATTTGTTATATCTGAGGGGAGCACTGTTAACGGCAGTACTTTAATTGCTGGTTTAGAAAAGCATTTAAATGATGGTGTGAATATTTCTGGCGGATTATGTGGAGATGGACCTAGATTTGAAAGAACTTTAGCTTCTTATAACACCAATCCAAGTGATGGAGAAGTTGTTGTAGTTGGCTTTTATGGAGATAGTCTTGAAGTGAGTTGTGCAAATCATGGCGGTTGGACAAGCTTTGGGCCAGAACGGTCAATTACAAAATCTGATAATAACGTTTTGTATGAATTGGATAATCAACCAGCTCTTGATTTATACAAATTATATCTTGGAGAAAAGGCTAAAGAATTGCCAGAAGCTGCATTGTTATATCCATTAAATTTAAAAATACAGGGAGAATCAGAAACCTTGGTGAGAACTATTTTAAACATTAATGAGAAGGATAATAGTATGATTTTAGCTGGAGATGTTCCAGAAGGAGCTACAGTGCAGCTAATGATGTCTACTGTTGATGATATTGCTGAGGCCGCTTCAACAGCCGCTACTTTTGCAATGCGTGACAGAAAAAATAAACCTCAATTAGGATTATTAGTTAGTTGTGTAGGAAGAAAATTAGTAATGGATCAACGTACAGAAGAAGAGGTAGAAGAGGTAATAGATGTAATTGGTGATCAGGCTGTGGTAGCAGGGTTTTATTCTTACGGAGAAATGGCTCCGTTTGCTGGGCAAGACAAATGCAAATTACACAATCAGACAATGACGCTAACACTTATAAGTGAATAATGCATCCATTATTAAAAAGACAAATACGAAAATTTTTGCCTGCTGAAATTGCAGATATGCCTCAATTACAGGATTTCTTGAAGGCGATAGGGAGGTCGTATCAGAATAACGACGATAAATTGGAAATGATTCAAAGGTCAACTACAATTAGTTCTAAAGAGCTTTCATATGTTAACGCACAGTTACGCAAGAAAATAGAAAATCAAAAAAAGGTATTTGTAACATTAAGTAAAGTGGTTAGTGTTATGGATAATTCAGAAGACGAGGGAGAAGTAAATCAAAATCATAATGAAGTAGATCCTATAAAATTGGCAACTAAAATTGAGGAACAAACCAATAAAATTTTACAACTTACTGAAGAACGAAAAAATCTTTTAAAAGATTTAGAAGAGCAAAATGAGTCATTGAATAATTATGCACATATGGTTTCTCACGATTTAAAGTCGCCTATAAGAAACATGCACACTTTAATGAGTTGGATTATTGAAAAGGAGCATAATAAGTTTTCTGATGAAAGTAAATTTAATTGCGACTTGGTAAATCAAAATTTGGTTAAAGTAGATAACCTTATTGAAGGTATTTTGCGCCATGCAACACTAGAGGATTATGAAGAAGAAAAAACAAATATATCATTGGCTGATTTAATTGATGAAATTAAAAACACCATATACATACCAGATAACATTGAAATAATAATAGACGGGGAACTTCCTGTTTTACATAAAGATAAATACAAGTTAGAACATTTGTTCAAAAATTTATTTACCAATTCAATAACTGCAACAGAGGGTGTAGAAAACGGACAAATTATAGTTAAGGCTTCTGATAAAGATGATTATTGGGAGTTTAAGGTAAGAGATAATGGCAAAGGAATCGCTAAAAAATATCAGAATAATATTTTTGATATGTTCACGAAACTTGAGAATAACGCAAAAGCAACCGGAATTGGGTTGGCTTTGGTAAAAAAAATTGTAAATATATATGAAGGAAATATTTGTTTGGAGTCTGAATTGGATAAAGGAACAGAAGTGTCCTTCACGATTAAAAAAGAAGTAGTATGACGACTGAGAAACCAAATTTGAACTATATAAAAGAATTAGCTGGAGGTGATAGCTCATTTGAACAAAAGTTTTTGGACATTGTTAAAAATGAATTTCCGGTTGAAAAAAAGGAATATCTAGACTGTTTAAATAGAAGGGATAATAATGCAACGGCCGAGATTGTGCACAAACTAAAACACAAATTAAATATTCTAGGATTACAAGATGGGTACCGCTTGGCTGTTGGGTATGAGGAGGAACTTAAATGCGGAGATTACAAGCTTAAAGATGATTTTTTAAGTGTTCTTAACGTAATAGATAATTATATTTTAACCATTTAATTATGAACTGCATAATTGTAGATGACGAAGCTACAGCCAGGGCAATAGTAAGCAAAATGTGTTCTGATACTCAAAACATGAATGTTCTTGAGGAGTTTTCTAGTGCCATTGATGCCATAAAATTTTTAAACAAACAATCTGTAGACGTTGTTTTCTTGGATATCCATATGCCAACGTTTACAGGATTTGATTTTGTTGAAACCTTAAAAGAATCGCCTAAAATTGTATTGGTTACTTCTGATAAAGAATTGGCTACTCAGGCATTTGAATATGAAAATATTGTAGACTATTTGGTTAAGCCAATTACGCAAGAACGTTTTAATAAATCTGTGTCTAAAATTACCACAGCATTAAATAACCAAATAATACTTAATTCAGCGGAGAACAAGCCTGTAAAGCAAAATAATGAGCTATTTATAAATATAGACCACCGATTAATAAAGTTGAAATTTGATGAAATTTTGCTTATTAAAGCTTTAGGTGACTATATTAATATTAAGACGGAAAAGGAAGATTATAAAGTACACACTACTTTAAAAAAGATTAAAGAAAAACTTCCGCAAAATACTTTTGTGCAAACGCACCGTTCGTATATAATAAACTTCACTAAAATTATTGATATTGAAGATAATAGTGTGTTAATAGCTAAAAATGTAGTGCCTATTAGTAGGTCAAGTAGACCTGAATTAATGCAACATTTAAATTTATTAAAATAACCTTATTTAATATTTCTATTTTGATTCAATCTGCCTTTGTAGTTTAGCGTAAAACAGAGGCTTTTTAGTAAATAGCCATTTTACTTTTAGACCTATTTCGGTAAATTCAAAGCCTGCAGCAGTAGCAGATGCTATATTACTATATTTACCATAAATATTTCCAGAAAGGCGTTTAGAAAATTGATGTTTTACACCTGTTTCTGCTCTAAATATAACTGTCATATCATCTTCCTCTACCTTTTGATACCCAGAAGCTGCACTTAACATAACCTCAGTATTTTCCCATAGTTTTCCTCGAATGTCACCAAAAAGTTCAACTGCCTGATATTTTGATGGGCTAAAGTATATTGTAGGAACTTGGTTCTCAAAACTTAGGTATTGATAGTTAACACCAACCTTTGTTGCTGGTTTTTTGAATAGATTGTAGTATAAAGAGGTGAACAATAGATTGCGAGTATTAGCATCTGTTTGCTCCGTGTATATAAGCTGGGTATACCATCCTAAATTAAATGTAGTACCCATATTATAAGTAAGCCCGTAATTATTCATTACAATCTCTCTTTCAATAAGGTCTGCATTAAAACTTTGAACTTCACGAGTATATATTAAATCTAAATTCTGAAGTCTAAATGGTTGTGTTTGTAGACGTACATCCAAAACAGGTTGGTCAAATGTTTGTTCGGTAGAGATAGACTTGTTAATGCCAAATATTGTTTTTAGGTTGGTTTTTGGTATTAACTTGTATTGGAATCCGGCAATCATAATATGTGATGTTGCTTTGTTTTGTGTAACGGTATTTTCCGTTGTTCTGTATTGATATGAAAAATTGGAAGAAAACTTTGTGGACATAAAAAGGTCGGTAGAAGTTTTACTGGAATAAGCCGTATTATTACCATTGTCAAAGGTGTAGGTAGCATGCTCTTCCACACTTGGAGTAAATTTTAAATCTAGTTTTTCAATAAAATTCATGGCATCTTTTTGGTTTTTGTAAATAACCAAAGTTTGTTTTGCCGCTTTATATGCAGGAATAATTTTGTCCGACGCAAAAAGTGCGTTAGCCATACCTAAATTTCCATCAAAAGAGGTGCTATCGTTTGCCAATATTTTGTCATAGTTATGCATGCTTTTTTTAAATTTAGCGGTATACATACCTAAGGTAGCATCTAGAGCCATTATCCAATTTCTGTTTGGGTCAGCATTGGACAAGCTATCAATTAATTTTTGCGCAGTTCCAAATTTTTTATTCCATATTAATGCCTGTACATATCTGTTATAGGTTTGTTCGGTAAGTTTTTTGTCGTCTAAAGCTTTTACTTGTTGTTTGGACTCGGTTGCAATTTGTAATGCTTTTTTATCTTTTTCTCCAATGTGTTCTGCTAAAGCAATACCGTTTAGAGCTATAATTGAATCTTTAGCGTTCGTAGCGTACCTTTTGTAAGTGTTTTTGGCTTTTTCTACCTCCTTAGTAATTAAGTATAGGTTGGCTAAGTTTTGAATTGCATCCTTATCTTCAGGAAAATCCGTAAATATTTTTTGAAGTAATTCTTCTCCTTTTTTGTATTGCTGAGCATTTACATATTTGTTAGCATAGCCTAGACGCATATATTTTTTTGATACCAGTGCACTTTTGTTTTCCGGATCTAAGGCAATAGCTTTTTCAACCCATTTTAGAGCTTCTTTGTATTCTTGTAAATTACTTAAGGTATTAGCAAAACCTAAAACGGCACCAAATTTATCTGGATAATCTGTAACTAGTTTTTTATATAAAGGTTTGGCTGACTTATAGTCTTTTGCCCATAAAAAGGATTCGTTATAATTAATTTCAACTTCAAAATCCCCAGGATTATCTTTCAAGAGTTCAGAAAATAACGCATTAGCTTTTAAAGGTTCTCCACTTAATCCAACGGCTCTTCCGTAACACAATTTAGCAGTTTTATTATCAGGGTTGTCTTTTAAAAAGTCTTCAAAAAAGCTTTCTGCATTCTCAAAATTTCCCTTTTCCAAAAGGCTAAATCCTTTACTCATATCTCCCTGAGCCCTTATAGAAAGGGATAAAATAAAAAGTACTATAAAAGTGTATTTATACATAATTATAAAAAGTAAGTAAATTATTACAAAACCATAACGTGTGTTTTGATAGATTATGCGATAAAAACACATTTTGGGTAATTTTTTTTATAACGATGATTTTTTTTGTTTGAGTGTTAAGGTGTTTTAAATGATGTAAATTGTTGGTAATCAGGGTTTTTTAAGTTTTTTGAAAGTGTTTTTTTTAGTAAGTCACTATAAATTCTATAAGAAGTGGTTATCAGTAATGTTGGGTTATTATTAATCTTTTATACCTATAAATGAGATAAGGTTTTGAAGGTTTAAAAAGCAAAAAATAGGAAAAATACTACAATAAAAAGAAGAAATAACGTTATGTATAAACCTTCTTTTGGTAAATACGAATCATTAACTATTTAAAAAAATAAACAAAATGGCAATTGAAATTAAAGAGAAAAGCGGAATGTTCGAAGTTTTAGGAAGTATTTCATCACAAAATATGACCTCATTAAAAAACTATGTGGAATCTGTTATTCTTTCCTCTGATAGTATAGTCTTAAACATCGAAAAAGTAAACGAAATTGATAGAAGTGGGGCTTTTATGTTAGAGAAACTTTATAAAAATGCTGTTTACAAGAATAAGATAATATCAATTATAGGGAGACAAAATAAGAAGATTACCGAAATGATGATGAATACCAAAACCCACTACATCTTAAGCAATGACCGCGTTTAAACTTGTATTAAAAAAAATATCTCCAGAGCAATGGTTTATGGGGAGTGTTCTTCTAGTTAATGGAGGAAACTATTTATATAATTTGTTTTTAGGTAGAATTCTTGGCCCAGCGGCATTTGCCGAGGCCGCGTTGTTAGTTACCCTTTTATTGGTGTTATCCTTTATGGGAATGACTTTTCAATTGGCGACTGCAAAATTCGCTGTTATATTCTCTGGAGATGAATGGAAAAGTTTTAGGAATAAAATATATAAACAAGCAAGTTATTTTGGATTAATTGTGGGGTTATTAATACTAGTTTTTTCTAAAAAACTGCAAGTATTATTTAACACCGAAAGTCATTGGATGTTTGTTGTGTTTGCTATTGGGATTCCTTGTTATTTTTTTATGAGTGTAAATCGAGGGACTTTTCAAGGGCAATTAAAATTTAATAAACTATCTATTACGTATCAAACCGAAATGTGGAGCAGGTTGCTCATAACTATGGCTTTGATATTTTTAGTGCCCATGCAACCAGGTATTCTGGTAGCTTTAGGAATATTAATTTCATTTTTATTTGGGCTATTCCCTTCAGATGTAAAAGGACTGTCATTTAGTGGGGCTACAACAATGCTACCGGAGAACTCCAAAAGAGTTTCGCAGTTTATTTTTCTAACAGCTTGTTACGAACTCACTCAAATAATAATAAACAATAGCGATGTACTTTTAGTAAAACACTATTTTGAAGCTCATGAAGCGGGTTTATATGCTTCGTTAGCTTTAATAGGTAGAGTTGTATATTTTGTTGCATGGATGTTTGTTATGTTGTTATTACCTACTGTTGTGCAAAAACAGAAAGATGGTGAACCTACAGCTCCAATTTTGTTTAAATATGTGTCCTATATAGGACTGCTCTCAGCAGCAATTGTTGTTACCTGTTATTTATTTCCAGATCTGATAATCACACTAATGTTTGGAGATGCTTATACCTCAGTAGCAACGTTATTATGGCAGTATGCTTTAGCAACATCGTTGTTTGCAATATCTAACATATTTGCATATTACTTTTTATCATTAGATCACTATGTACCCGTAATTCTTTCAGGTGTACTAGGAATGTCTCAAGTGTTTTTAGTAGCCTTTTTTCATGAAAATTTGGAAATGGTTGTGCATATGCAAATTATAGCAATGTCTATTCTTTTGGTGGTGCAAATTATCTATTTCATTAATAAAAAGAAGTTGTCAAAAAAAACATAAACATATTAACCAATTCATAAAACCCGGATTAAAATCTAAACCTACATATTATGAAGTTAGCTATAGTAACCGCTTATCCTCCAAGTAAAGTAACACTTACTGAATATGGATATCATTTAGTAAAACATTTTCGATTACAGGATCAAGTAACTGAGATTGTATTAATCACTGATAAAACAGCAGAACCCAAAGATTTAAATTTTGAAGAAAAAGGATGCAAGATTACAGTGAAAGAAGCATGGAGTTTTAACAGTTATCGTAATATTTTTAAAATAAATAAGGCGATATTTCAAACAAAACCAGACGCCGTATTGTTTAATCTTCAATTTTTAAAGTTTGGTGATAAAAAAGTACCTGCGGCTTTAGGGTTGTTACTTCCATTTATTTGTAAAATGAAAGGGATACCTACCATATCATTATTGCATAATATTCTTGAAAAAGTAGATTTGGCTAATGCAGGGTTTACTAATAACAAGCTATTGCAAAAAATATACAATTTTATTGGAACTACGTTAACGCGTTTTGTTTTGGCGTCCGATATTGTGGCCGTTACTATTAGTAAATATGTAACAACATTACAAGAAAAGTACAAAGCCAATAATATTGAATTGGTTCCTCATGGTGCATTTGAAACACCGCCAGAGCCAGATTATGACTTGCCAAAAGGACCTAAGCAAGTAATGGCTTTTGGGAAATTTGGAACATATAAAAAAGTTGAAATTTTAATTGAGGCGGTAGAGCTTATTAGACAGCGAACTTCCGAGGATATTGAGATTGTAATTGCTGGAACGGATAGCCCCAATACTCCTGGTTATTTAGAGAGTATGGCAGAAAAATATTCGCATGTTTCGCAATTGCGTTTTACAGGTTATGTTGCTGAAGAAGATGTACCTAGAATTTTTGGAGACAGTGCAGTAGTCGTTTTCCCGTATACATCAACAACAGGTAGTTCAGGTGTTTTACATCAGGCGGGTAGTTATGGTAAAGCAGTTTCGCTACCAGACCTTGGTGATTTAAGCATATTAGTAAGAGAAGAAGGGTATAGGGGTGAGTTTTTTGAGCCCGAGAGCGTGGATTCTTTAGCAGAAGCTGTTGAAAATATTTTAACAAATGATGCTTATAGAAGAAGTTTAGGGAAGTCTAATTATCAGGCAGCATGTTCTTTACCAATGTCTACAATTACAGAAATGTACATAAATCATTTTAATGATATTAAAATGAAAAAAGAAGGAACCTTATTGGAGAGCGAGAATAGTTAGTATATAGATTATATTTAGGTTAAATGGGGAGAATAGCTTAGGCTTTTCTCCTTATTTTTTATCATCATCTTTCTCTTTAGCTTCTCCTAGTTTAAACATCCAATGGTTGGAGAGAATTTTATACGATGGCTTTATATTACCAAGCGAGTCAATACAGCCAAAAAAGTGTTGTTTTTTAGTTTTCCATGGAAGCCTTCCAGCAACCGAACTTGGTACTTTTTTAAAATCGTATAAGGTCCAGAACATAAATGGGATACCTTCTTTTGCCAATAAGTCTTGCATTTTTTTGTAGTAGTTAAATTGGTCGTTTTCATCGTATCCCCGGTACAAATTCCATAAACCATTGTATGATGATAGTCCATATTCCTGTAACACCTTAGGTTTATGGGGTACAGCTTTTTTAAGAACATCATGCGCCTCTTTAAATTTATCAAGCTCTCTATAATAATGGTACGAAACAAAATCTACTTTATCTGCTAATTCAATCCCAGCTTCAGGGGAAGACCATCCAATGGTTATAGGATGAGTTTTGTCCCATTTTTTAACGTTCTCAATCATTTGATTTAGCCAGCTTAATACCCGTTGACGATTTCTGGATTCAAAATCCAAATCTGGTTCGTTTTTTATATCCCATGCTAACAGAGCAGGGTGATTTTTTACCGCCTTAATAATGGTTTCTGCGTGACGGTGTGTTAATGTCCAGTTAGACACATCATAATCACCATAAAAATCAAATAGTGTTATCAGTACATCTAGTTTGTTTTTATGAGCAACATCTAAAAGGGTTTTTAAATGATTTAGTTTTTTATAATCTACCTTGTTTTTACCAAAATCTTCATATTGAATAAACACTCTAATAGTGTTTAATCCCATTTTGTGTATAATTTGAAAATCTTGATTTAAGATGGAGTCACTAAATCTTTTTCCAAAAGTGTCCCAAGGAGAATCTTTAGGATAATAGTTAATTCCTTTTAACCGTTTAATTTTATCTAAGTTATCTGTGATGTTTCTTTCAACCACTTTTGTTGTGTCAACGGGAGTTGGAATTTCCTTTAGGTGTCTTATCCGCCAAAAGCCATCTTCTAAAAGCATCATTACTTGATAGCTGGTGGTATCTTTTTCTGTGTATAGCAATTTTTCTCCTTCATAGGTTTCTTGATATTCTTCTACATTATAGTCCTTAAACACAACCATAGTGCCATCAGCCGTGTAAAAATCCAATGAAGAATTATGACTTAAGGTTGTTCGTTTATACCAATTATTATTTTTGACATTTAGATCTATGTTTTCGTATAATCTTGCACGAGCACTGTCTGTATAAAAGTCTTCAACACCATAACGGTCGTTTTTTTTGTAAGCAATGTTACGAACATGCCATGCATTCATGTAATCGTTGGTAATTTCGCCAAGGGCCTGCTGTTCCATTGGCCTTCCCTGATTTTTAAGGTTTTCCCATGTGAGACTTGGTTTATAAACATCTTCCATTGGCACTTCTAAATGTAGCATTGAAGTTTTGTCTGCTCCTGTATTCATAAAAGCCCATGCAGCACCTATTCCTGAAATCACTAGAGCATTTATGGCCACAAAAGTGACAATAAGAATAGTTCTGTATAACGTTTTATTTAACTTAATTGTCATGTATGTTTTTTGTAAATTCTTTGGATATTCCTGCTGCTTTAAATTTTAAAGTATATGTTCCACTTGGAAGAAAATACTCTCCTAAAAATATGTTACATACTCCATCTTTAGTGGTTGTTTTTTTAGTCTCAATAAATGCCCCATTTTCATCATAAATATCAAGTTGTAATAGAATGCCATCTGGCACGAGTTGCTTCATAAAACTTTCAAACGGACCAATGTCAATATTCCTATTTCCTTTTGAAAAGTAAACGGGGTAATCTTTAATTGCGGGGGTAAAGGAAAACTCAGTGACATTACTTTCGGCAGCTCCAGTTACAAATGCCTGAATCTCCCAGCGAGATGCTTTATCAGGATGTAGGGTTCTAGCCTCAGCGATACCTCCAAGCGTAGTGCCAATAGTATATAAATGGGCGTTTTTTTCATTCCTTATAACAAATGTTACTAATGTACCGTCACTAACAACATTGTCAAATTCATCTTTTATAATATCTGATTTTAGCGTAAGTATTTGGTTACCATCAGCAAAATTATGTGCACTAGAAGCGCTAATGGAAAAACCAGTAGCGTTTGAAGGATACACTATTGTTGTAAGTTCTTTAGAAGTTGTGCTGTTACATTCTGACGAGACTAAAATTCTTCCCGATTTTGTAGTGGCTCTAACATTGTACCAAGCAATAAAATTTTTTGTTTCAATGTTTAACTCACTTATGTTTTCTAAAAACTGATATTTGACAGTCACTGGTGTTTGATCATCCAAAGGATTATCGTAAACATCTGTTGGGGCAATGGTAAGCATGGAGTAGTCATTGTAACCAGCGGTAACACTTCGTGGTCCAAAATAGGATTCAATATGCGTTTCCTTTGCTTTATTAGTACTTATATTTAGTTTTCCTTTTAATAGAGTTTTTTCTTCTTGTATAACTTTCCAGTGACATGGTCCAGCCAATCTTGAATAACTCATAGGAAATTTGAAGGCTATTATATCGCTATTAATTTTAAGGTGATTTAAAAGCACATTTCCAAAAGCATTTTTGAGCCGTAGTTTTAAGTTACTAACAACGGTATCCGTTTTAAAAAGAAGTGAAATAGTGTCCCCAGCTATAAAATTATTTGTAAGTGGAACCAGTTCTATTTGGGGTTCAATAATTGGTTTTAGCTTTTCTTCTTTAGAAGAACAGCTAACTAGTATAAGAGTTAAAACTATTAGAATTTTAATACGCATACTATTTAGGATTACCTATGTAACTATTAATTTCAAATTTTAAGTAATCATAACCTTTTCCCTTAAAAGGTTGTGTTTGTTGCTTACCATGTATAAGTTTTCTATTAGGAAATATTTTATCTGCGATAGCTTTGTTTGGTAATCCGTTTACAAAGCAATTATCTAAACTACTGTTAATAATTTCAAGGCTATCTAGCTCCAAAGGTTTGTAATTAAAAAATTGTTTACGCTGTATGCGAACTCCCTCCGGAACAAATTTATGGTCTACCCAAAGTAATTTATTATCACTATCGTAATAAGAAACTATTAATTGAGGTATAGTAACTTCTTGTACACCAGAATTAAACAAAACACCATTGAAACCCTGTTCTGTGTATTCTAAATCTTGAAGCGCTACATGTTTATACAAATCTGTATTAGCAATATTTCCTGCGGATTGAAGATTGAATTTAGTAGGCTGCTCTTCAAAACTAACTGGAGTAAATTGGTCCGGGTCAAAAGTTGGAGGTAAAGTATCTTTTGTAGAAGACCATGCAATACCTTCAAAATTTATTTTAAAGGTTGTGGTTTCTTTTGGCATTAATTTATGCTTAATCTGGTGTTTGGCATTATAGTTTGCTAGCTCTTTATTCAAATCATTATACAATGTAGCCTTAATAACCACATCTGCAGGAGTGTTGTCTACGTTTTGGAGTTCTCCAATTACACTATACTGTCCTTTGTATTTTACTAATTTGGCAGAAAGTATTTCTAAAACGGGCTGTTTTAAAACATCTTCGTGATAGGTTTCTTGAGTAGTAATTTTACGCCTGCCATGATTATAGTAAGTAGTACTATTTGCTGTAAAAAGTTGGTCTGGTGGGATATCATTATCAAATTTTGAGGGTTTTATGTACCACTTATTATCTTTTTTTACAAGCTCATGATAATCGTTGTGAAAAACATTTTCAAGAGGAGTAATCCACCTTGTGGCTACTTTGGCCTTTGCACTGTTTTTTGTCTCATCATATATTTCAATACCTAAAGAATCCATTTTAGCATAGGAACTTAAAATACCATCTGTTACCGAAACTTCAAGCATATATTGCGCTATGGTAACATTACTTTCAGGGTCTAAATAGGAATGTGCCCGTGAAAACTCTTTAAAATCCAGGGCATCATAATAAGACTCCACAACATTATTTGCGGAATGTTGCGCTACGTTTTTTATATAAAAAAGGTAAATACCATAGGCTAAACATAGGAGCACTATAAATGCCCAAAAGTGTGAGAAAATTAAGAGTTTTCTAGGGAATTTATTATAAGGAAGCTCTAATTTTCTAAAGGAATGCTCTTCTATTTTTCGTGATTTCAAAAGCCGTACCCATATCATTTGAATATTAATAAAAAAAGCAATCAGTACCGTAGACAGGGGAATTATGCCCCACATTATTTTCATAATTGTAGGAACATCTTGCTTGGGCATAATTTGGGGTATGGGAGCTACATTTAATTTTTCCCAAACCATGATACCATTTTCTAATTGTTGTAAACGTTGCCAGCCACAATAATAGAGAATGGGGTCATAGAATTTGTCATTAGAAAAAATATACTTTAGGTTGTATTTTTCTGGTACTGTTAAAAATTGCTGTAATGAACCAATGCCTTCAACACCTCTAAATTTAGAGTTTTCAATCCGTTCAATTGCCCTCGTGGTTAACTCAGGTAGCCTTCGAGCAGAATGGTAGTTACCATCTACTGTCATGGCTTTAGTTTGTGCAGAAAGCCAAGCCATTTGGTCGCCAAAACCAAGGGGTAAATAGCGCCAGGCATCATGTGAATCTGCTCCTAAAAAGTTTACAATAGGAAGCATTTTAATTTTTGCTGGTTGTGACGGTCTAAAATAACCTAATGTCATGGTAAATAGAACCATAAATAACATGCCTCCAGCTATTAACCCACCAAGTACCCTGTGGTATACTGCTCCAAATTTTTGCTGTACTAAAGTTTTTAAGTCGCCTTCAACCATCCGGTAACCAAATTCTGCGAAAATGGGTAATGCCATTATAGTGGCCCAAAGTGTAAACCTATCTAAAGTAAGAATATTGAAAGCAGTTTCTCCTAACATCATTAATGGAATAGGGGTGGTACCTCCTGTTCCTAAAATGGTTAGTAATGTAAAAGACAATCCAAAGAAAATATATCGTTTACTAAAATACCGGTAAAAAAAATAGGGTAAAACAAATAGAAATACTCCCCACGGAATTATAAAAAAAACAAGTCCAGATGAAGTTATTTCTAAGAAGTTGTCCCTTGATCCATGAGGAATGGAAACTTGGGTAATTGGGTTTCTTTTAGAATTATACCAATAGGGAAAAATACAGAATACAAGTAAAAAGATACCGGTAAAACCAAATTTAGCTATTCGCCAAAAGTGTTGTAAAGTTGTGGCCCAAAATACTTTAAACGAAAGTGCTTTGTAAGAATCAACCTTTTCTCTAGAGGCATCCATAACCGCCATACCTATTAATGGAGCTATAAAAAATACCATTCCAAAAAGCGGAGTAACATGATGTGATGTTACGGTTACCGCCAGCATGGACGCAGAGGTGAAAAAATATCTTGTTTTACCAGTTTTAATCCATAAGTATATTTCGGTCATGGAATGCAGCAAAATGGATAAAGCCGAAACACTAGGTAGTTGCCCAAAAATATGTAAGGTTTCTACAAATGTTGAAGAAAAAACAGCAAGTACAGCTCCATAGCCAGCTATTCTTCTACTACCGGTCATTAATAAGGTATAGCGATAAGCTCCCGTAATGAAAAGCACTATTGCTATTAAGGCAACAGTATACATTCCAAATTTCAAACCTCCAATGTAAGATAGTATACCAATAACCTGGTGTACTAGTGGAGGGTAAGATTGTACTGTAAATCCTGTGTACCAACGATATTCCCAGGGGTCAAACCAACTATCTGCATAATGATCCGCAAAGAATAAATGAATAAGTGCATCGTAAGTATATTCTAAGGTGAAAAAAATAGCGGACCCATGAAAAGCAAGGCCAACAATTAATGCAAGTATTAAAAGTGTATTGGTTTTTTTCTTCAAAGTTTGAGTGAAAATCTAATTTCTGTTAAAGATATAAATAAAATATATGGGGTGAACATTACAATAAAAGAAGAATACACTCCGTTATAAGAAAGAATTTACTTACAAAATACTTGTATTGTTCAGATTTTGAACTTGTTATTGTGAGTTAATTTAAAGTTTAATCTATTAAAAACATAGAATTAATTTTTTAAAACAACCCAAATTTTAAAGTACAGCTCAATAAAGAGATTGTACATGCTAAAAAAATGTATTTATGAAGATCCTCGCTATTGACGACCAACAGTTAATACTTTTATCACTAGAAAAAAGATTATTAGAATTAGGTTACGATATTAAAACCGCAGATAATGGACAAAAAGGGCAAGAGCTATTTAAGTCTTTTCAGCCGGATTTAGTAATTGTTGATATTAACATGCCCGGAATGTCTGGTCTTGAAGTTGTAAAACATATCCGTGTAGAACAAGGGTCAAAAACGCCTATAATGGTAATGTCTGGTAATACTAATGAAGATGTTATCATGGACGGTTTTGATTTAGGTATTGATGATTACATGAAAAAGCCTGTAAGTTTAAATGAGGTCTCTGCTCGTGTAAAACGAATATTAGGTGATAACAAAACAAGCGTAAAAAACACAGAAGAGACTTCTGATAGAATGTTGCAAGAATATTGCGTTGGTGTTGTAATACCTTGTTATAATGAAGAGGAAAGACTTTTAGGAGAAGAATTTAGGAATTTTGCGCATCGAAATCTAGGATACCACCTGTGTTTTGTAAATGATGGTAGTACTGATAATACCTTAAAGGTTTTAGAAGAATTAAGAAAAGGAAACGAAGATACTATTAGCGTCTACAATTGTGAGAAAAATGGAGGAAAGGCTGAAGCCGTGAGACAAGGAATGTTGCATATGGCTAAAGACACTCAATTAGATTATATTGGTTATTTAGATGCCGATTTGTCAACAGATTTTCGAGACTTTGATGACCTGGTGAAAACGTTACAAACTTCTGATTTTAAAATTGTAAGTGGTTCTCGTATGAGCAGAATGGGCGCAAACATTACTAAAGAGTCCGCTCGAAAAATAATAAGCATGACCATAAACCTTATCATTAGGGCAATTTTACGTATGCCTTTTAATGATACGCAATGTGGTGCTAAAATAATGGATAAAGATATTGTTGAAAACATGTTCAGCAAAAAGTTCATTACCCGTTGGCTTTTTGATGTAGAAATATTTATTAGAATGCGTAAGCATTACGGCCGTAAAAAAGTACAAAGTTTAATTTGCGAACAACCATTAAAAAGATGGATACATGCAGATGGTTCAAAACTTTCAATGAAAGATTCTATAAAAATTGTGGGGCAATTGGCTAAAATTGCTTTTCATTACAATACCTAACAGCGAGGAAGTTAGATAGTTTGTCTGGTGCATTATTCTTAAAAAGGGTAATGCACTTTTTTTATTCGTCTATACTTATTAGCAGCTTAACTACAGCTAAGGACGTTCAATCTTTATTCGATGGTTTTAAGACTATGTTATTACTAATTTTAGGGTATAACTCAAACAAACTGGTATTATGGAAAGTAAGAAAAAAGAAAAGGAAATTACTGGTTTTATTTTAGAAAATAAAACAAAGAAAATTTATAAAATTTACGAAGCTAAGTTTATAAAAAAAGAACTTATTATAAGTGTGTTATAGTGTTATACGGGTGGTTCCCAAATCTGATAAAAGGGTTAACTTAAAAAGTTAACCCTTTTATATTTGTTCAAGTTCTGAATTGTAAAAAGAATCTGTTTGTGCTTTTAATAGTTGTTTTGCTTTTTCTTTTTTGTGATTATAAACGTCTTCTTCAGTTTCAATTTCTGAATATATTTTTTTGTTTAGCTCAGTATCTGTTCTCATTGCATGATTCCGTTGGTCTACTTTTTGAGATATCCATGTTTTAATTGCACTTTCTTGGTCTTCAAGTTTGTAATCGTACTCACCTTTTGGCGCTAATAATTTTGCAATTATCGGAGAAGTTTCAATAGCCATGAATAAAAGAAATATAAAAAATGACGGAAACCAAGGAAGTTTTTTTAAAGCATTTATTCGTGCCATTAGTCCATCAAATCCATCTATAATGGGTTGTGAACTTTCAACCTTATTCTCATAATCTTGAGTTAGTTGTGTAATGCTATTTTCTAATGCCGCAATTTTAAGGTTGTTCACATCTTTTAATTGCTGTAGTTCGGTCAAAGCCGCATCATGTTTCTCCCGTTTTTCTTTATAAACAGGTCCTTTTCCTAATAACTTAGTTCCGGCTGTTCCTTCAGCTTCAGAAATGTATATGTCGTACAATTTGTTTGTTTCCGTTTCTTTTTGAATAATTTCTTTTTTAAGTACATCTATATTGGCGTTTATTTCTTCTAGCTTAGGAGAAAATTGCTGAAAAATTTGTTGCTGATTTGCGAGGAAAAGGTCGTTTTTTTGTTCGAGTAATACTTGATTGATTTCTTTTTCAAAAATCTTAATTTCTAAAGGTTTCGAAATTACTACAGCTATAATTATGGCAAGTAATATTCTTGGTGTGGCTTGTAAAAACTCATGCTTAAAATTAGCTCTCTTTTTCAGCGTTGAAACAATAAATCTGTCTAAGTTAAAAATCAAAAGTCCCCAGATTGCTCCAAATAAAATTGCAGTATAGATGTTATCAAATACAGTATATAGTGCATATGAACTGGCAATAAAAGCCATTATAGCAGTAAAAAATACGGTGGCGCCAATGCCAACGTATTTGTTTTGTTCTCCTTTATTGCATGTTTTTAAAAGGTCTGTATCTGCTCCAGAGCAGAGGATGAAGAATTTTTGTAACATGTGGATTGATTTGATTGATGAATTATATAGGACGTTGGGTACAGATATTTGTTACAAAAAAGCCTTCTAAAAAGAAGGCTTTTGAATTGTTTGTTATGTCAAGTTAGTTAGTTTTAATTGGGTACTTTGAAATTTTTACAGTTGCTTCTGAATCTTTGGTACTTCTAGAATCAATATTCAGATTTTTATTTTCTTTAATTAGTTTAATCGCTTGATTCGATGGTATTTTTTTTCCTTCATAATAAAATATTGCTCCTTTTTTAGCCATATCTATTACGTAATCTAATGGTGATTTTGGCTCAGGAGGAGGAGGAGGTGTGAGTACAGTATTATTTGGAATAGCGGGTTGAACAAATTTGTTTTCCCTATGCGCCAGTACATAATATTCATTGTACAATGACATTATTTTTTGAAAGGACTTGTGCAGGTTTTTCAAATCACCTTTTTTGTTTTTTCTGTAAGCTTGTAATTTTTCTTCATACGCCTCTACATTTTTGTAATAATTAGTGATAGCAGCTCTTAACTTTTTAGAATATTCTTTTTTATCTATATGAACGGCTATAACTGGAGCTGGGGGAGGAAGTGACGAAAAATCATTTCCTCGTGAATTAGGCTTTACAGTACCAGAAACTGTCCATCCACCTTTTACCGCTTGAGCACTTTCGGGCTCAGGAGCTTCAGGCATTGGAGGAATAGTTGGATAAGGTTCTGCACTTTCACGTTGGTCTTTTGTCGTGATACTATACAAATAAGACATTCGGTTAACATCTGTTATATGAATTTTAACGTTGTCACTCTTTATTATGGCATTATATTTTTTGGCTAAGGAGTTGTATTCTTCAACTTGTTTTTTGGTAGCACCTTCATTACTTGAGATAGTTGTGTTGAGATGTTGATTTTGGTAAACGGTATTTGTTGAGCTAAAACTTAGTAACATTACCCCTAAAAGAGGAAGAAGTAGTAAACTTCTAATTAAGATTGCTTTTTTTGATGTTTGTGATTTCATAACTGTAAAACGTTTTTTGATTGATGAATAGTTAATTGCATTAGTCAAGGTAGACTTATATTTAGTAGAACTATCAGGTGATAAATATGATAGCAGCGTGTTTTGATATAACGAAGGGTTTATTTTTTTTTGAAGCACTGCACTGTCGGCTAAAAATTCATGATTTAGTTTTATGGCTTTATTAAAAAAGTATAGCAAAGGGTTAAACCATAAAACAGTCTGCAAAATTTCAATAAATAAAACATCTAAACTATGAATTTGCGTTACATGTGTTTCTTCATGAAGAATTACTTCTAGCGGAATTTCGTTAGACTCGAACTTTATTTTGTTAAAAAAGATGTAATTAAAAAAGGTATGTGGGATTATTTCTTTTTTGGTTAAAACATGTGTTACATTGCCAGACTTAATCTTGGTGTTTGTTCTTATTTGTTTAATAATCTTAAATAAATTTTTACCAAATCGATATCCAAAAATCATAACTCCAATTAGGTATGTGCTTATTAGAAGTATAGGAGTGTTGATTACGTTTACGCTAATGGGAGAATTGCCATCGAGAACTGAATTGGTAACTATTGCGTTTGCAATTTGTTCATTTTCTATGGTACTCTCAATGTATTCCGTAAAAACAAGATTTGGAATAATAAGAGAAGCAATAAGAGTACCAATTAAGTAAAAACGTTTAAAAACATGCATGTTCTCTTTTTCTAGTAACAGTTTGTAGAAGGCTAGAAAAATAGCCATACATGCAATCGTCTTTAAAAGGTAAGTTTCCATGATTATTTCTTTTTTATTTCAGAATCAATTAACTGTCTTAGCTCTTTTAGTTGTTCTTTAGATAAGTGTGTTTCCTTGGTGAAAAAAGAGGCAAATTGAGAAGCACTATCATTAAAAAAGTTTTTAATAAGCCCATTTACATGTTTAGAAAAGTAATCTTTCTTCTTTACTAATGGGAAGTATTCTCTGGAGCGACCCAAAGTATTGTAACTCACAAAACCCTTATCTGTCATTCGTTTTAAGAGAGTGGCGATGGTTGTAGTGGCGGGTTTAGGTTCCAAATAAGCTCCTATTAAATCTTTCATAAAAGCCTTTTTAAGCTTCCAGATAATATTCATTAATTCTTCTTCACTTTTTGATAGTTGCATTTCTCTATTTTTAAAACTTGTTCTACAAACATAGAGCTAATATTTTAATTCTACAAATGTAGAGTTGTTTTTGGTCTTAGAGTTTTAATTTAGTGACCTGTATTTAATAGTTTGGAATATCATATGTTTGCAACTCAAAATACCTAATCCCATGAGTTTGATAGCGCAGTTAAAAGAAAGAAGTGGTTCGCAATGTGAACTATGTACATCAACTGAAAATTTAAAGGTGTACGAAGTTCCTCCAGTTTCAACCGGAGGAATGGATGGAAGTCTTTTAGGTTGTGAGGTTTGTATTGATCAAATCGAAAATCCAGATACAACTGATACTAATCATTGGCGCTGTTTAAATGATAGTATGTGGAGTGAACATGAGGTGGTTAAGGCGGTTGCTTGGCGAATGCTTTCACGTTTGAAGTCTGAAGGTTGGACGCAAGATTTGTTAGATATGATGTATTTAGATGATGAAACGTTAAAATGGGCAAAGGCTACTGGTGAAGGAGAAGAAGCTGGCGAAAAAATTGTGCATCGCGATGTTAATGGCGTAGTGCTACAAGCCGGAGATAGTGTTGTTCTGGTAAAAGACTTAAAGGTAAAAGGCTCTAGTATGGTTGCAAAGCAAGGAACGGCAGTACGTAGAATTTCATTGGACAGGGAAAATGCGGAATATATTGAGGGCAAAGTTGGAGCGCAACAAATAGTCATTATTACTAAGTATGTGAAGAAATTGTAGAGATTTGAACAATTTGTTGATAAATACATCAAATCCTTATTTAGAATGGTTCTAAATAAGGATTTTTTCTTGTACTTTTGTTATATGATTAATTTTAATAATTGGAAGAGATCCTTAAGAAGGAAACTTTCCAAATACGTTTGGATAATTGCTGTTTTAAGAACATGCTATTTATTATCCGATATAGTATTTAATATACTGTAATTTAAAAGGTTCTTTGTTGGAGCAAAGAACCTTTTTACAATAAACAAAGTTACAAAAAATAACTATTAAGCATTCATCTCCGTAAAATATTTATAGAAATAAGGTATAGTCTCAATGCCTTTTAAATAGTTCCAAACTCCAAAATGCTCATTGGGCGAATGTATAGCATCACTATCTAAACCAAAGCCCATTAGTATAGTTTTACTTTCCAACTCTTTTTCAAACAGTGCTACTATTGGAATACTACCACCGCTACGTTGCGGGATAGGTTTTTTGCCAAATGTGGTTTCATAAGCCTTAGAAGCAGCTTGATAACCAATAGTATTTATTGGAGTAACATATCCTTGTCCACCATGATGTGGAGTTACTTTTACGACAACCCCTTTAGGAGCAATACTTTCGAAATGCGTTTTAAAAAGTTGCGTAATCTCTTTCCAATCCTGGTTAGGAACCAATCGCATAGAAATTTTAGCGTAGGCTTTACTAGCGATAACAGTTTTGGCGCCTTCGCCAGTATAACCACCCCAAATTCCGTTTACATCTAGAGTAGGGCGAATGGAGTTTCTTTCGTTTGTTGTGTAACCTTTTTCTCCATAAACCGTTTCAATATCTAGAGCTTTTTGGTAAGCTTCCTTGCTAAAAGGAGCTTTTGCCATTTCGGCACGTTCTTCAGCTGATAATTCTTCTACCTTTTCATAAAACCCTGGAATAGTAATATGGTTGTTTTCATCATGCAATGAGGCAATCATTTTGGTTAAGATGTTAATAGGGTTGGCAACTGCACCACCATAAAGTCCAGAATGTAAATCTCTGTTTGGACCCTTAACTTCAACTTCAACATAACTTAAACCTCTTAGACCAGTTGTTATGGAAGGCACATGGTTAGCAATCATTCCCGTATCCGAAATTAAAATAATATCATTTTTTAATTTCTCTTTATTATTTGCAACGAAAATACCAAGGTTGTCACTGCCTACCTCTTCTTCTCCTTCAATCATGAATTTTACATTGCATGGCAACTGGTTTGTTTTTATCATAAACTCTAACGCCTTAACATGCATATACATTTGTCCTTTGTCATCGCAAGCTCCACGAGCAAAAATAGCCCCTTCGGGATGCTTTTTTGTGGCTTTAATAATGGGTTCGTAAGGGTCAGAATCCCAAAGTTCAATAGGGTCAGCTGGTTGCACGTCATAATGACCATAGACCAAAACCGTTGGAAGGTTAGCATCAATTATTTTTTCACCATAAACAATAGGATATCCTTTGGTTTCACATATTTCAACAATATCGCAACCTGCATTCATCAATGAAGATTTAACAGTTTGTGCCGTTTTAATAACATCGTCTGCGTAAGCGGAATCTGCGCTTACCGATGGTATTTTTAAAAGATTAAATAATTCAGATATAAAACGGTCTTTATGTGTTGTAATATAGTCCTTTACGTTATTCATGGAGTAGTTTAATTAGTCGAGCTAAAATAACAAAAAGAACTTTTTAAAAATAGTTTATTTTAGAATTGAATTTTTGCTTTATATTTGCATCCCAATAATCAAGATTATTGATTTTGCAGGCGTGGTGGAATTGGTAGACACGCTAGACTTAGGATCTAGTGCCGCGAGGTGTGAGAGTTCGAGTCTCTCCGCCTGTACAACAAGAAGCTCTTTGGAAACAAGGAGCTTTTTTTGTTTGTAATAAATTTAGAAAGTATAATATATAAGGAGGGAGGAGAAGTTTATCCTGAGTCTTATCGAAGGAAGTCTCTCCGCCTGTACAACGAAAACCTTTCAGGAAACTGAAAGGTTTTTTTGTTGTAAAAATTTAATTAAGAATTTTGTTTAGTACAATTCTTTATCTTTTAATCGTTTTAAACTGAGAATAGCATTAACAAGAATTATCAAGATTTGAGTTTGAATGTTTACAAGGTTCAAACCTAATTTTTACGTATCCGTGTTTAAGAGTGTTTTGGAACATCAAAGGATGGAAATAGCTACCTTTTGGATTGTACTAGACAGGTTTCTTATTAATAAAGATTATAGTAAACATTCCCTTAGAGGACAAAATGCTGTCATTTGTTTTTTTAGCTTTAGGGTTCTCTTTAGAAAGGATTTTTGTTCCCAGTATTTTGAATTAAGAGGTCAACAATAAAGTGCAAAAATAGAACACTTTACTAACTTAGAGCAATAATAAAGGTCTGTGTAAGTATTAAATTAGAACCAATAGTATTTTTAGGTTTATTTAAAAAGGATAGGAATATATTTAATATATAAAACTGTTAGAATGGTAATGTTTTTAAAAAAACCATATCCTACTTTATTAATTCCGAAGTGTGTATGTCTTTTTCACTTTCCGATAAAGTTTTTTGAAACCGTTGTTTTGTAAGAAAGTTTCACAATTCGTTTTTGATATCATTATACGGAAATTTTGAAACTAAGCCTTTATTAAACATGAGTTTCTTACAAACATGATTATTGATATTTTAGAAAGTAGTTAATAACAGAATTGATACAATTATATCTTTTTCTCCAAAAAAAATCAAATAGATGGGGAAAGAAGTTATTTTCAATTAAAGAGAACATTGGAATAAATACTCAAAACAATGTATCGACATAGCTCCTTTAACTTTTTCGTTTTTTAAGAGTAAAATTTAAATAATGATTGTATAATTTATCACATGTTAATTTTATTGTAATTATTATTATCAAATGAATTAAAAACTTACATTTAAAATGTTTTAATACTACTTTAAAATATCTTTTATCTTTCTAATTTATAATGAAATATCCAATACCAATTTCAGTAATACTAACTTGTTGCAATAGCGAAGTATATATTTCGAAGGCAATTAAAAGTATTTTAGAACAGAGTCATGACTTATTTGAGCTGATTGTAATTAATGATGGTTCTGATGATGGCACTGAAAATGTGATTAAAAAATTCAAAGATTCGCGAATTCTATATGTTAAAAATTCTTTAAATAAAGGGGATGCTGCAGTTTTAAATTTAGGAATATCATTAGCGAAAGGAAAATATATATGTTTCATGGAGGCGGAAGACATTGCATCATCGGACAGGTTGAAAATACAATATTCTTACCTTGAAAAACATTCTTATTATGGAGCTATTGGCAGTTCATATGAGTTAATAAATGAAAAAAATGAAATACTTCATCTTTTTGGAGGACCATCGAAGTCTAGTTTGCTTAAGGTTTGGCTTTTAGAAAAAAATTATGTGAAACGTCAAACGCTTATGATAAGAAGTCATCTAATAAAAAAGCACGATTTATATTTCGATGATGAGTGCATATTTATGATTGACTATGATTTTGTAATACAAGCTTTAGAAAAATTCCCTATAAAAATTTTAAGAAAGTCAGTAATTCAAAATAGAAAATTAACAGAGTTTATAAAAGTACCTAGACTTTCTGAACAAAAAAAATGTATTCTTGAAATAAGGAAAAAGCAATTAAAATCATTTGGAATTAAACCTAGTTTTGATGAAGTTTCATTACATGAAAAATTAATGATGGGGGAATATTTAGATGATAATGAGTTAAAACAAAGTGATGACTGGTTAAAAAAATTATTTGATAAGAATAAGGAGAAAAAGAAATATTCTAACCAACATCTTTACAATTTCTTTGAAAATAAATTAAAATTAGCTGTTTATAATAATAAACTTGGAGGTTGGTCTATTGAAAAAAAAATGGTAGAAGCAATTGGAAATCTGATATCTAAAGGATGTTCAATTCTTGAGTTTGGTTCGGGAAAGGGTACTGAGGCATTGTTAAGGAAATATAAAGTAACCAGTATTGAACACAATAAAAATTACTATTATAAAAGGAGTAAGGATCACCGTATTATTCTAGCTCCTATTCAAGATAAATGGTATGCTAAGGACGTGGTTAAATTATCAATGAAGCATAAATATGACCTTATACTTGTTGATGGTCCTCCTGGAAAATTACGAGAAGGAATATTACGAAATTTAGATTTATTCAAAAACATCTCTATTCCAATCATTTTTGACGATGTAAATCGAAAGAAGGATAAAGATGTGTTGATTTTTTTTTGTGATATGTTGAATTTTGATTTTCAGGTTGTTAAAGGTGAATTAAAGGAGTTTGCTATTTGTAAAAAATCAGTTAACTGATTTTACAATAATTTAAATTATAATGGGATTCTTATATGTGGTTTCAATTATGATATACCATGAGCATTATGGTTATTGGAAACGTTAGAAAATATATTTCGTCTTTTAGTTAAATTTTATATATAGATGTTATTATCAAAAAAAGTAGGAATTTTATATGTGTATTTTGGAAAATGGCCATGGTTTTTTCACTTCTTTCTTAAGTCTTGTTCTTACAATTTGAACATTACATTTATAATCATTACTGATTTACAGCCTCCTAAAGATTATCCAGAAAATGTTAAATTTATTTTTAAAACTTTCTCCGAAATTAAAGCTATTGCTTCGCAAAAATTGGGGTTTGAAGTGAGTTTGTCATCCCCTTACAAATTATGTGATTATAAACCGCTGTATGGATTTTTGTTTGACGAGATACTTAAAGAATACGACTTTTGGGGACACGGTGATATAGATTTGATTTTTGGTAGAATTGATCATTTTATAAATGATAAAATTTTGAACAGATATGAAGTAATAAGTGTACGTCATGATTACCCAACAGGTTTTTTCATGTTATTCAAGAATAATAAAAAAATTAATGAGCTATTTAAGAAAAGTAAGGATTACGTAAGTATCTTTTCTTCTAACAAGCACTTTAGTTTTGGTGAATGTAATTTTCAGCATTTATTGCTTATGAAAGGGATTGATATTTTTGATACAAATGCTTCAATAGAGAGTATGATGCATGTAATTAAAAAGGAAGAAAATAGTAATTTAATAAAACCATATTTTAACTTACATGTAATAGAGGGAATTCCAAAAGGAGTAATTATATGGAATAAAGGAAAACTTAATTATGCACATAATAGTTTAAATATAAAAGTACTTTTATACCATTTTATAGCGTTGAAAAAAAATCGATATTATAAAATCCCCAAATGGCAAAACATACCAGATATATTCTTTATTGATAGTTTAGGCTTTTTTAAATACTCCAAAAAATCATTATTAGGGTTTCTATCAAGAAAAAGAAATAGTCTAAGGATTACTATTAAAAAGAAATTTATAAGAACTAGTCTAAAGCTAAATAATTTTTTTCTGGTTTTGCCATTAAAGAATCAAGGTGCAAATGTGATTCAAGGTACATACTTCTCAAGCCATAGATTAGTGCATTTGAACTTTACAGATAAGGAATATCAAATTAAACAAATACTTCCATTTCCAAGTAAACAAAAAATCGTTTTATCGCCAATTTTTTTTTCAAAAAATCTTTTTGTTGATTATAATACAATGACACGCTACAGGGTCAGAGAAAAAAAAATACATATAATACATTTTAGTGGACAAGAAGTTGTTTTGAAAAAAAAGAAGGAAATGGTTTTAAAGAAAACCATTTCTTAAGTGTCACACATAAAACATCGTTGCCAAATAGTAAGCAATTTGCTAAAAAAAAGATAAAAAAAATAATTTATTTACTTAAAGGGTTATATTTACAATACGTAGGTTTTTTCTTTTTATACAATACGAATAATATATGATATTAAGTAAGATAAATGATGTAAACATGGTTGTTTCCTGTAGTATTTATTATTATCCTTTTGATGAGATTTTAAGGAAAGTGATTCAGCCATTTTTAAAGAACCACAAAATCGAATCCTTTTTTTTTGTTAAATATTTTGAAGATGGTCCCCACATTCGTCTCAGAATGAAATTAAAGGGTAGGGAGAATGAAAATATTTATTCGAAAATGAAATCTTTTTTTGAGGAGTTTTTAAAAAACAATGCATCGGATATACATTTATATGAAAAGAATTTTAAAGAGAGATTTAATTCTGATTGGAAAATTGATGCGATTGAGAAAACGATATACAAACCAGAAATTGAGAGGTATGGAGGAAGTATCGAAACAATGGAGTTATGTGAAAATCAATTCCAGATTTCTTCAAAGAACATTTTGAGTTTTCTTAGCGAAAATAATGGAATAACATATTCTCATAAATTGGGCTATGCTCTAAAGCTCAATATTGGTTTTGTCAAAGCTGCATGGTTATCCTTGCCTAAAACCATTATTTTTTACGAAATGTTCACCAAAGAGAGTTTGTTTTTTGCGATTGGAAAAGAAAACATGCAAAAAGATGCGCTGGATAAAAAGTTGGTTCAAATGAAATCTCAGTACAAAAAGTCCGAAAATAACATAGATGATATGTTAAGTCGGCTTTGGGAGGATCTCGAGGAGAGTTCTTGGATTGAGAGCAATAGTATCTTTTTCAACCAAATAAATAATTATATTGAAAAAGAAGGACCAAGCAATATAGCAAATGATTACAGTATAAGCATAGAAAAACAAAAAGATTTTAATTTATTTAATATATATACAAGTGTTGTACATATGACCCATAACCGGTTGGGTTTGTTTAGTTATGATGAAGCCTATATAACTTTTTTGATTTGGCAATATTTTAAAAAAATGTTGAGCGTGGAAAATCAAATTGCTACGTCTCAAATATGAAAAAATTTCCTTCGTACAAACAATTTGATGCCATGGATTGTGGTCCGGCATCATTAAAAATTGTTGCGAGCTACTATGGAAAAAATTTTTCCATGAAATATCTTAGGGATAAATGTTTTATTACTCGTGAAGGAGTTTCACTGTATGATATTAGTAAGGCTGCGGAGGAAATTGGTTTTAGAACACTGCCCTTAAGATTAAAATTCGAGGATTTATCAGACAAAATTCCACTTCCGGTAATTGTTCATTGGGACTATAAACATTTTGTAGTCGTATATAAAATAAAAAATAACAAAGTATATGTGTCCGATCCCGCTTATGGGCTTGTAAGATATTCAAAAAATGAGTTTTGTAAAGCGTGGGCAAAAAAAGAAAGTAAGGGAGCGATATTGGTTTTGGAACCTACTTCAAGGTTTTATAATATAGACGATATTGAAACTCCTACAGTATTTACACATTTCTTCAAATATATCATGCCCCATAAAAAATTCCTGATACAGGTTTTTGTTGGTATGTTGTTGGGAATTGTGTTATCTCTTATTTTTCCGTTAATAACACAATCTGTCATTGATATAGGTATAGAAAATGGCGATGTTAATTTCATTAATATCCTTCTTTTTGCTGGTCTCGTACTCACAATTAGCTCTGTTGTATCAAATTTTATTATGGAAAGGGTCATGTTATTTGTATCAGACAGAATAAATATTGCGATGGTCTCTGATTTTTTGGGTAAACTTATGAAATTGCCCATTTCTTTTTTCGAACGAAAAATGGTCAGCGATATCCTACTTCGTATACAAGACCATAGAAGAGTGCAAGATTTTATCATGAAAGCGGCTTTATCTATTATAATAGCTTTATTAAGTTTTATTGTTTATGGTATTATTATGGTGTTCTATAGTTGGAAGCTGTTTTTGGTATTTACCATAGGTAGTTTACTGTATGTGGGTTGGATTCTATTATTTTTAAAGAGACGTAGAAAACTGGACTACCAATCTTTCGAAGCTATTACGGAAAATCAAAATGACTTTTTGGAAATCATTGACAGTATCCACGAAATAAAAGTCAATAATATTTCAGAAACCAAACGTTGGCAGTGGTTAAAAAGTAGGTTAGGCGTATATAACATAGGTATTAAGATGTTGAATTTGGGGCAGACCCAAAAAATAGGTTCGACCTTGATTAATCAAATCAAAAACTTACTCATAACTTTTTTGGCGGCAAAATCTGTAATTGATGGGGATATGACTTTGGGAATGATGTTGTCAGCACAATATATTATAGGCCAGTTAAATGGCCCCATTGGGCAATTTATTGGTTTTATACAATCTTATCAGGATGCTAAAATAAGCTTAGAACGTATCAATGAAGTAGTATATGAGGAAGAGAAAGAAAAGGAATATGTAGGAATTAGAAATGGTATGCCCAGTTTAAAGACTATTAGATTAAAGGATGTTAGTTTTTGCTATAATCCCAATTTTGGGCATGTACTAAAAAAAATAAATCTTACTATACCTGAAGGTAAAATTACAGCTATTGTAGGTGAAAGCGGAAGTGGTAAAACAACTTTAATGAAACTTTTGTTACGACTTTATGAGCCTACTGAAGGGGAAATAAAAATTGAAAATATCGATTTGTCTTCCATTGATATAAACGAATGGCGAAATCAATGTGGAAGTGTATTACAAGAAGGGCGAATACTAAATGATACCATTCTTAAAAACATTGTGCTTGACGATGATAATATAGATCAAGATAGATTCCGTCTAGCAATGGAATCTACAAATCTTAATAATTATGTGAATCAATTGCCATTAAAACTATACACTATATTGGGGTCTGGCGGGAATGGACTTAGTACAGGGCAAAAGCAGCGAGTTTTAATTGCACGAGCCATTTATAAAAACCCAAAGTATATTTTCTTTGATGAAGCCACTAATTCTTTGGATGCCAATAATGAAAAAGAAATTACTGAAAATCTCAATAATATATTAAAAAATAAGACAGCTGTGGTCATAGCCCATAGATTAAGCACCATTGTAAATGCTGATAATATTGTGGTGCTTTGTAAAGGAGAGATTGCAGAACAAGGTACTCATAACGAATTAGTAAACAAAAGGGGGTTATATTTTAATTTGGTCAAAAACCAGTTAAACCTTATTGAACAAAACAAGCTCTAGTATATGGATTATTTTGATATTCGAGAAGATACACATAAGGAAATCCACTCGTTTAAGGCTAGTTGGTTTTTGAAATGGGGTGTTACAGTGGTGTTTATAATAATTGGAATCATCATATGGCTTTCTGCCATTGTGAGATATCCAGATATCATAACTGGCGAAGCAATATTGACTTCGTCTAATCCCCCGGCCACATTGTTAGCCGTAAGCACCGCACAAATTAAACATATTCATGTTATAGACAATGCAATAGTTAAAAAAGGGGATTATTTGTTGGAGTATGAGCATGCTGCGGATTTAAGGGATATTAAAAAACTAAAAAAACTTTTGTCCGGTTTTACTACAGACAGAGATAGTTTATTAGGAATTTATAAGGTCTTAAACGGTCATCGGTTTCAGTTAGGCGAGATACAAAATAGCTATTATGAGTTTATAAAAGTATTGTATAGCCACTATTATTTTTTTGAACTAAGGCATGATATTTTAAAGATAAATGAGCTAAGAGAACAAAAAAAAATCCAACAAAAATTATCAAAACATTATCAGAACATACAACAAATAAAGCGTAAAGAATTTCAATTGGTCGAAAGTAGGGAAAAAACCGACTCGTCTCTTTTACAAGAAAATATAATCAATGAGTTTTCGTACAAAACAAGCTTAATTAATACATTGAGTAAGCAAAACAATATTGAAAATGCCAATATTTCCTTTTCAGGTACGCTATTACAACTTAATAAAATAAAAGAAAGCATTACCAATTTGAAATTGGATAGAGAAGAAAAAATTTCACAATTATCCATTAGTATTCCGTATGCATATAACAATTTAAAGAGTACTATTCATTTATGGGAGCAAAAATATACAGTTAAAGCGGCAATAAACGGGAAAGTTGCATTTTTAAGTTATGTAAAGGAAAAGAATACAGTATCTGCAGGAGATAGATTGTTTACCATACTGCCACCTAAAATAGAGTATGAAGTACAACTAAAATTTCCTTTTGAGGGAGCGGAAAAAGTAAAAACAAAACAAAATGTGCGAATAAAATTGAGTGATGTTCCTTACAAAGAATTTGGATACCTGCCATGTACCATAAAAAAAATTGCTCAGGTAGCAAATGAAGATCATTATCTCGCTGTTGCTATTCCTAAAGATGAGTTAGTGACCACATTTGACAAGCAAATAAGCTATAAAGAAAATATGAAGGGGATTGGAGAGATAGTCACCAACGACCGTAGTCTTTTGGGTAGAATGTTAGAAAAAATACTATATGTATTTGAAAATTAAATTTTAAATCCTTAGACATGAAAATAAAACAAGCACGAGAACCTCCAAAACTTATTAACTATTTATTACTGTTTAAAAAATGTTTTAATAATATATAAATATATAAATATATAAATATGCGTACAAATAAATTACAGTTGCCGGAACTACAAGTAGAAAGTTTTGCAACGCAGATTTCAGAAAAAGAAATGATTGATTTAAAAGGGGGCACTTCTCAAGCATGTGTTTTAACGGGTGTGGATATAGCGTTAGCCCTCATTGGTTGGTGGAATTCAAGTTCTCAACAATCAGGGACGAGCGCCACGATTACAACTCAGGCAGGTGATAGCATAAATATATCCACACATGGAGGTGATCAGATTGATGAAATTACTATAAGAATTGATAGTACAGGTGTTGAAATCAATGCTTCAAACTTTGGTGGTTATTAGTTCTTCAGTTTAAAACTAAATGAGCGAACTTAAAATATTTGTTCGCTCATTTTTTTACGACCTTATAAATTTAACTTTTGTTTGATACATATTGTCTATTTTATGTATGAACATATAGAGTATGTTGGATACCAAAAAGAGGGACAAACTTAAAACGATAATTGGGCGATTTTATTAACACCTTATAGAAGTATTCAAATAAAACCCTAAAAAGATAACAATTTCCTATGAAGAAAATATTTTTTCTTTGTATTACAACCTGTATTATATTAGGTTGCCAAAATACATTAAAAAACAATGAGATAAATGCTATACGCCAAAACTATACTGAGGAGGAGATACATTATTATTATGATGTTGTCTTTGGTCCAGAGGGTTTAGGGAATTTGTTTGGAGTAAGTGATGTTAAAAGGGTAAGAGTTGAAAAGTTTCAAAAAGAAATTAAGTATCATATACAAGGTCATGTAGATGATGAAAGATTGGCCTTTACCAAAAGTACTTTTGACACACTTGCACAGCTGACATCTTTGAAAACTTTTCATGTACAAGATAAAAAAGAGGCTAATTTTTTGGTGATTTTCACAAGAAAAGACGAATTAACTGTAAATCATGGAATTGAAAATACTGTTTTCGATACTATTAATTTTCTAAATCTGATTCGAGGAATGGGTCACAATACTACAGATAAAGATGGAACTATTGAAATGGCATATGCAATAAGTTTAGTTGATGTTAACCTCTCACAAGAAAAAAATCTTCACGTTATGCTAGAAGAGGTTACGCAAGGTTTTGGGCTTGGTAGTGATTCTTATAAATATCCTAATAGTATCTTTTATGAAGGAGAAAACTATGTAGGGCAATTATCAAATCTGGATAAACGAATTATTGGACTACACTATTCTCCCTATATAAAGGCAGGTCTTAAGAAATCTGAATTTTACGAAGCTTTTAAAGATATTTTAAGAAAACCTACACAAAAAGAAGAATTAAATAATTTTGAAAATTTTATAAAGCAGTCTAAATTTTCAAATACAGCCATTAAAATGTTCTGTGAAACTGCATTTACAGACTCAAATGAATTTATTGAGGAAAGTCATATCCAAAAATTTGTAAGTGATCAACTTATGGTCAAATCAAATGATAGTATGCTGATTGGCTCGGTAATAACGTGTTTAAGAAAAAATATCCCTTACCTAAGCTTTAATGAACCAGAACCACAATATAAAGGAGCGTTACACTTATCTTTTAACCCATTCTCCAATAAAGATACACTTAGAATATCAGGAAGCAATAGATATTGCGACAAACTAATTGATTATCAATTGTCTTATTCCGATGTATTCTACAATCCCAAGCTATCCAAAAAAATAGGTCATAAAATTTTGGTAAGAAACGCGTTGAATGCTCTTGGATTAAATTTAGGACGAAAATCAAAATATTATGGTGATAGCGATTTACTTTCTTACAGGAAAAATGATAAGATTACTTTGTCACAATATGATCAGGAACTGTTGAAACTTTTTTTTCACCCATCATTAAAAAGTGGTATGACTAGAAAAAATGTTCTTGGCGTGTTACAAAAATACTATAATCTTCATGCTATACTCCCTTTATATAAACCATATGAAAAATTAGAAGCACATATAAAGAGTTTAACTCTATCCAAAAAGGCAAAAGAGTACATAAAAAACTATTTATCTGGTAATGATAAAATAATAAAATGGGGTGATGAAATATTGGTAAAAACGGAGGGCAGTCCAAACAGTAAAGATATTAAGCTATTGAAAAATATTATTAAAAACATAAACCGAAGTATAGGAGAGGATAAACTATTTATAAGTAATGATAGTACTCCGGATGAGCTCATTGACTATAAAATAAACTATAGTACAAAAAAAGAAACACCACAAATAAAGAGTATAAAAGTAATAAAGTATAAGGAAACTTATCCCAATACCAATGAAATGAAAAAATTAAAAGCGATTATTTCGGTATATGAAAAAGAACCAATTTTAAGAAATAAGAATCTAACGGCTAATTTTATAAAATCTATGCTAAGTACTGCTGAGGTAACAGGGGTATATGCTAATATGCCAGATAACTCTATTGAAATAACTGATTGGGGCAAAGAAGTTCTACAATTAATTTATCACCCTACGTTACATAATGGAATGGAGAAAAAGAAAATATTGGGTATTTTAGAAAAGCACAACGATTTTTCTTCAATTAATACCATGACAAGTACGAATCATGAATAAATCTTTTAGTTATGTTAATAAACATTAAAATTATCATAAGTTGATAAAACCGTTTTTAATGTTTAAATAAGCACAATATATACCAAAATGCGAAAAAATAATTTTCCTTTTCTTTTTGGAAGAGAAGCCGCAGATTCCATTTTAAAATTGGAAAAACTAATATCTCATAAAAGTATTGAATATTACGAGCAAGTTATTTCTATTAGGAGTATTGTAAAATTAGTTAAAAAAGATCTTAAAAAATTATTATACTACCATATTAAAGAGGAAAATAATAAAGACGTTCAAAACAAACTATTAAACCTTAAAAGAGATATCCATAATGATAGAAATGTTAATGTTAAACATCTAAAAGCATATTTTTCAGAAGAGTTAACCTATAAGTTTGAACGGTATTTTCATTTTTTGGGAGAAGAAAAAAAAGTGATATCCAAGGGGAGGATTCTTTTTATGAAAGAAAGGGAAGAAGTTTCCGAAGCTCTTTTTGAATATTCAAAAAAAGAATATTTATTGAAAGGCCTCTCTTTTTCTTCACCTACATTATTAAATAGATTGCAATTCAGAAAACGGTTAAAGTACAGAGACTATAATAAAAAAGCTCATCAAACCGAGTTGGGGTTAACCCAATATGTAAGCCGCTGTCTTACCAAAACCTCTCCTTTCAGTACTTTTAACGCAATAACTTGTTACAAAAAAGATGCTACGGATTACACTCCATATTCTCCTTTAAGAAAAGGCTCAGTGCAAATTAATGCAACCATATTGTATTATGTAAAACAAATACTTAGTAATTGTAAACTAACTCGGAATTGTATTGAAATAAAACTAAACTCAAACCTTGTAAAAAAAGAGGGAAACTACCATTATCTCCAGAACAAAAAGAATAATGAATATTTTAAAAAAATAACTGCTACGGAATTTCTTTCCTTTTTAATTACTGATATTTCCAGAACCCGTGGTGGGTTGAGCGACATTGTGAATAGGGGAATAAAAGTTGTTGATACGGATAAAAAAACGCTAACAATATATTTACTAAGCCTTATTAACGAAGGAATATTAGAATGGGATATCCCTGTATATGCATCTGACATATCATGGCCTACCAAATTAATAAGTTATATAAGAGATTTAAAGTCTTCATCAATCACTATAGAGTTGATAGACATAATTGACAGATTAAATAATCGTAGGAAAAAAATAGCACTATCAAACTCTTTTGAGCGTTTAAGGCTCATTAAAGAAAACTATGAATTGTGGAATGATTTTTTTTCAAGAAACAATAAGGATTCAAAATCAGTTATTTCTGAAAAGAACCTTTATTATGAAGATTATGCACATACCCCTTCAAATATTCTTCCAATTGAATTTATTAATAAAATTAAGAGCGAATTAAATGGTTTTTCTAACAGTTTTTCTAAGGAAGAGGCAAGGAAGTTAAATACTTTGGAGGTAACGGAATATTTCAAGTTCAAATATATCAAAGAAGACGCAATACCCGTATTGCAATTTTATAAAGATTATTATTCGGAATACAAAAAAGAGCTTTTGCTAATGGAAGAAAATGGAACGAGAGTATTTACCAGTCCATTTTTCGGTGCATTTTCAAAATCAAATAGCCTGAAAAAAACGGAATTATTAAGGAAGAATATTACCCGAATATTACAAGATGGAAATAATACTTTTGCATTTGATAAAGCACACATAAAAGAAAAAAAAATAACTCGCAAAAATTCCGCTCTATCTATTTATTTTCAGATTGTTAAAAAAGGGGAACAGCCTTTGATTGTCATCAATGACATCAAAAATAGTATGGCCATGACAGCTTCTCGTTTTTTGCACATGTACCCCAAAGAAGTTACAGAAAAACTAAAGACTCTTATTATTGATTTATTCCCTGATGGAATGAATGCTAGTATAACGGATGCTTCTGCTTTTAACGTAAATATTTTTCCGAATTTGACTCCATATTATATAAAAACTCCTAATAATCAGAATTCTGGTATAGAAAGCAAAGAGATTCTTTTAAACGACTTGTTCTTTAAAGTTGAAAATAATATGCTCTGTATTATTAATGAAGAAAAAAAGCTTGTAAATACCTTTAATTTTTCCCTTGAAAATATTCAATATAAATCAGAATTATTTCAGCTTTTAAATAGTTTATCTCCCGCTATCATTTTTAATCAGAAGGATATAATAAATGAAGCTGTTAACCAAATTTATCTACAACGTCAAAAAGAATCTGATATAATGGTTTTACCAAGAATTTACTATGGAACGCATATTGTAATGCAACGAAAAACATGGCTCGTAAACAAGATAGATCTTCCCAAAATTACCAAAGATGAATGGGAATACTTTATAAATGTCAACGAATTCATAAAAAAGCACAGTATCCCATCTGAAGTTTTTGTTACTATCTCGAAACAATCTTTAAAGCCTAAAGATGACAGCCATAAGCCTCAATATATCAATTTTAAAAGCCCTGTTTTTGTCAAGTTGTTCATGAAACTAACTTTAAAAATAGATAAGAGACTAAAAATTGTTGAAATGCTACCTAACTCTGAACATATTAAAGATTTAGGAGAAGATAAGGTAAGGGAATATACAATATGAGAAAAAAAGCAACCTTTTTTTATGTTACATTCATTACACTATTTATATACAGAGGGGTAATAGCGCAAGAAAAAAAACAACTGGAGCTCAATCTTGATGGTGTGCTAAAAATAGCGGAACAAAAATCATTAGAAGCATTCAGAGCAAGAAATAAGTATTTGACAAAGTATTTTGATTACAAGAATTTTGAAGCTCAAAAACTCCCAACAATTAGTTTAAACTTAAATCCACTAAATTATGTTAGAAGTGTAACCCAGCGTTATAATTTCATAGATAATAGAGATGAATTTAGAGAAGCAAAAACATTGAATTCCTCATTAGGAATTAATTTTTCCCAAAAATTAATGGTCACTGGTGGCACCCTTTTTCTAAATTCAAATTTAAATCGATTAGAGAATATCGGAGATTCTAGGTTTATAAATTTTAACAATAATATTGTTAGATTTGGTTTTACACAACCCCTGTTCACTTATAATAAATACAAGTGGGAAAAAAAAACAGCTCCGCTTATTTTTGAAAAAGCCGAAAAAGAATTCATTGAGTCACTACAAACAACAAATATCAAAGCTACTGAGATTTTTTTCTCTTTAGCTTCTACACAACTTTATTATGAAATAAGTTTGAATAATTATGAAAATGCCAAGATGCTATACGAACATGGGGAAAAAAAATACGATTTATCTATAATTGACCAAAAAGAGCTGTTGAGCCTTGAACTAAATGTAATAAATACTGAAGTAGCGTTAGATGAGTCATTGGTCAATTTACTTAACAAAAAAAATGAAATGTGTTTGTTTCTTAAGATAGATAAGGGCATTAAGATTACTCCCATTATAGATGAATATATTCCTCAACTCAAAATGCCTTTAAACTTTGCTTTAGAACAAGCTAGGAGTAACAATCCAGAGATGTTAAATTTAAAATTAAAAGAGATACAGTCATTAAGTAAAATAAACAAGGCTAAATTTGAAGCTAATATCAAGCCAGAAATTTCTGGTAGTTATGGGCTAAATAAAAGTGCAGAAAATTATGTTGATTCGTATTCAGAACCTTTAGCACAACACCAATTCAATATTCAGTTGTCTTTACCAATCATTGATTGGGGACGAAGAAAAAGAAACCTGAGAGTTGCTAGTGATAATCATGAATTGATTTTGGCAGAAAATAAACAATCTGAACAAATGTTCCTGCAACTGGTTAAAACACATACAAATAATTTTAACAATCAAAAACGCCTTATTGAAATGGCTCTTAGGGCTAACAACATTGCCATTAAGTCACATGAACTTGTTATTAGAAAGTATATTTCTGGTACTATAAGCATTTTGGAGTTACATGCTGCAATTTTAGATAAGGATCAGGCTAGAATTAAATACTTAGATAGTTTAAAAAAATACTGGATTAACTATTATATGCTACAAAAACTAACCCTTGTCGATATTTCAACCAAAGAAAAAATAGATTATAAATTTAATATTGAAAGTATAGAATCAAACGGTTATAAGTGGAACTCTAATGAATGAGATTACTTTTTATCGTATCATATAATTTCACAGTAAAATATACACCGTGATGAATTAAAAAAACACCTAATAAAAATATGTAACATAGATAAAAGTATTTAAAAAGGAGAATCGGATTACTTATTGAGATATTTACTATATGGTAGAATATCTAAAAATTACCACAATCGGTACTTATTTACTATATAAAGTTTATGAAAAATAAAATTGAATTAACTGTTATTCTATATGCTTGTAATGAGGGTTTTAATACGGAAAAAACAATTAAATCCATAAGGGAATCTGCTAAGAACTCCGTTGCTATATTACTCATCAATGATTCTTCTGATGACTATTTTGACTATGAAATTATTTCTAAAAAACACAATGTAAAATATATCAAAAATGTGACAAAACTTGGTGTAGCTAAGTCAAGGGACATTGGAGTGGATAACTCAAAAACGGAATATGTTTTATTTGGGAATTCAGATTTACGATTTTACAACGATAACTGGTGGATAGAGATTGTAAAAAACCTAAAAAAGGAAGAAAATACTTTATTTAGTTTTAAATATAAAAGTTTGGATGATAATGGAAAATTTATTCTAGATAAAATAGATTTTATAGTCAAATTACAACTAGTTGGCGATAAGTTTAATCAAATTTTGGAACCTATTAGGTCTAAAATTGATGTTTTTCCAAATCAAATTATACATGATATTCCGTGTGTTATTGGTATTTCATACGCTGTTTCCAAAAAAACCTGGCGGAATTTAAAAGGGCTCTCCGGGTTGAAAAGTTATGATTTTAATGATAACGTCTATATAAGTCTAAAAGCATGGTTATCTGGAGGGTCGTGTAAAATAATAAAGAATATTGTTTTTGGACATGTAGATAGAAAAAAAGCTGCCAAAAGAATTGATTTACTAGATGCTATTTATAATAAACTATTTATTGCTGAAACTATTTTTCCAGATGCAATTAGAATTGAAATTGAGAAAAGGTTAAAAAAATCATTTCCCTTTCAATATTTTTCAGCGAAACAATTGCTTAATAGCGAGAAAATAGAGATTAATAGATTAAAAGAATATTATGCTAGCATTTTTAAAATTAATTTTTACGAATTTCAAAAAATGAATGACAATATGGGCAAGGAATATTCTAAAAAAAGAAATACTGCGTTATTAGAAATTGATAATTACTTTGAGTCATTGTTCTCAAATATAATTTAATCCTGAAATACAAGAAATTGGAAAATGAATTTAAATAGTCGAAAACAAAAAATACACATTAATTAATAACAACTATTGTTGTAAATAATATAAAAATGACAATTTGAAACTATGTTGATAAGTTTAATAATTCCTATTTACAACGCATCTAAATATATAGAAAGATGTTTGCACTCAATTACCCAACAGAGTTATACTAATATAGAAGTAATCATTATTGATGATTGCTCTACTGATGATTCTTTAAGTATTGTAGAGGAGCTCCGAAAACAGGATATTCGGATTAGAGTTTTTAGAAATAAAAAAAAATCGCTTGCGGGATTTAGTCGTAATAGGGGATTAAAAAAAGCAAGAGGTGAGTTTGTTTGGTTCGTTGATGCAGATGATTGGATAGAAGCAGATTCTATATCTCAGCTGACTAATAAGATTCAGGAATCGCCTTTTGAATTGGACTTTATTCTCTTCGGATTCGTTGAACATTATTATTCTGAAAAGGGAAATTTGCAAATTAGAAAGCTACCTCCTAATTCTATAAGTGGTGGGAATAACTTCGAGAATTTTTTAAAAATAACTAAAGGTTTTTATAGCATGCCTTGGTTATACTTGTATTCCAGGAAATTTCTTATTGAGAATCGTATTTTGTTTTCTACGGATGTCTATTATGAAGACATAATATTTGTTGCAAAAACGAATTATTATTCTAAAAAGCATAAAGTTTTACCTTTACCATTATATTTTCATAATAGGGAACAGCATGATTCAATAACTCAAAGCGCATCAAAAAAAAAGATAGAAGATTTATTAAAAGCATACAAAGAATTAATAAATTTTGTTAATGGGGAAAATATTATAAATAAATACAAATCCCTGCTAACCATTCGGTTTTTAGTGTTTTGCTTATCAAGATGTTTTAAAACGTTCTTATTGGTTTCGGAAACTGATAAAGAAAATGAAAAGCTAAAAAAAAACCTTCGATATTATAAGGAGTCTCCTATTATGTCAGAAAAAAGTTTGAATTATTTGTTAATTTATATTGAATCAATTGACGATGAAGAAATTCACATTAAAAAAGAATATATCGAGAATACTAATTTTCTGTCATATATAAGAGAGCAAATGTTTTTTTGATTGAGCCTTTATTTTTCTTTTTAATGTCTAACGACCATAATAAAAAGAGGCTAAACCTTGACCACTATTACCCAGATTCGTGTGTAAAAACATCAAATTAATGATTTCAAAATAATGTTTTAATATGGAAAAACAAAAGCAGTTAAAAAAGAGTAAAGTAAAATGTCCCATTTGCGGTTCTAAATTCGAAATATTTGGCTCTTTTGGTTTAAAAAAAAGAACAAATGCCCAATGCTATCAATGTGGTTCCTTAGAACGACATAGGCTAATGTTTTTGTATATAAATAACAAGATTGAATTTCCAGTAAATCATTTTAAACCACTTAAAATCCTTCATTTTGCCCCATCACGGCCATTGTTTAATGCGTTTTTAAATATAGATGATATAGAATATGTTCCATGTGATCTATTTAATGAACATTACAATAAAAGACTTTCAACTTCTAAGGTGATAAAAGTGGATATTACTAATATTCCATTTCAAGATAATTATTTCGATTTCATTCTATGTAGTCATGTGCTAGAACATATTCCGAACGATAAATTAGCAATGTTGGAATTATATCGCGTCATGAAAAAAGGCGGAAGTGGAATCTTTCAAGTGCCAATTGACTATGATAGAGAAACTACATTCGAAGATTGGTCTATTACAGACCCTAAAGAAAGGGAAAAGGCATTTGGTCAATTTGATCATGTAAGGTGGTATGGAAGAGATTATAAAATAAAACTAGAAAATCTTGGATTCACAGTTGACGAGAATAATTATGTTAATACATTTTCTAATGAAGAAATTTTTGAATATGGGTTAATGAAATCTGAATTAGTTTATCATTGTAAAAAATAAATTATTAATCCCTTAAAGTTAACTTCTTTGTATGGAAAGTTAATGTGATTTCGTTTTGTTTTGTATTTCTTTGGTGTAAAATATACCAGATAAAGAATCTAGTGCCGCGAGGTGTGAGAGTTCGAGTCTCTCCGCCTGTACAGTAAAAACCTTTCAGGAAACTGAAAGGTTTTTTGTTTTGGTGTTTTCTTCAAAAGAATAGAACTTCTGTTAAAAATTATATTTCATTCCCAGTTGAGCTCTCCATCTTGAATTAAACAAGTCGGTTACATAAGGGTCAGTACCTTCAGGGATATTAAATTGGAATTGAGGTTCGTTGTTTTCAATTCCTCTAAAATTTAGTAAACTAAAGCTAGAATTCACCACATTAGGTACAAAAACAAGGCGTCCCCAATCTTTATTTATAAAGTTGAAAACATTTAGCATGTCAAAAGAAAGTGAGATTCCATCACCATTTTTTAGTTTTAGCGCATATTCTAGCTTCATATCTAATTCATGATTCCAAGGTGTTCGTGCACCATTACGTTCGGCAATTTGCCCTCTTCTTTTTCTTAAATAAGAATCCTGCTCTATAAACGCATTTAAATTTTCCCATTGTTCAGCTGCAGTTACGGTTACATTTCCTGCTCCATCAGTAATGTTAATTAAATTGATTTCTGTAGCATCTCTAGGCACATAAATAATATCGTTTCTAGAGGATCCATCGCGGTTTAAATCACCTTGATATACATAAGAAAAGGGACTTCCAGCTCTTCCGTTATATAAAAATGAAATAAATCCTGAACTGTTTTTACTGATGTTAAAATTGTAAGAATGACTGCTGACAAACTTATGTCTTAGGTCAAAATTAGAAAACGAAAGTGATGGGTTATTCGCTATTAAAGCTTGATTCCATTCAAAGTTTGCTGCTGGAGAGCTACGCACTGTACTAGAGATATCTTTGCTCATTCCGTAGGTATATCCTAAATATCCACTGTAATTTCCAGCTTGTTTGGTTATCCCTAAAGTGAGGTTGTATCTAAACCCTTTGTCAGTATTAGTCAACAAAAAAACATTAGTGAAATTGGGGTTTATTTTTATAGCGTCCCCAGTTTCTTGAAAATACGGGCGATTATTTGCTCCGCTAAAGTTGCTAATATTATTCCTGCGGTTTATGGATTGAAACAATAACCCATTCTGAACTTCAGTATAAGTACCTTCTAAATCAATGGTCCATCTATGGGGTAATTTTGCCTTAAAAGCAATATTAGTTTTCCAATCTCTTGGTAAACTAAAATTAGGATCTAGAAGGTTAATTTCGGTTAAATTAGATTGTGTGCTTCGGAGGTCATCTAAATTTTCGGTAAGCACCGTGGTATTGGTAGGTCTTAAATCAATATTGAAATAATCTGTTCCCGAAATGTATTCTGCATAAGCGAACCATAAATACGGAATACGTCCAGAGAAAAGTCCAGTTCCGCCTCTTACACTAAATTTACCTTCATCATCAATTTTATAATTAAACCCAAGACGTGGGTTTAGTTGTGGGGTTTTAGATATGGTATTATCATATTGTGCAAATTCAGGAGTGTTGCGTACTTCTTGACTAATAGGTAGTTGTTGAGTTAAATATTGACCATCCAGACGGATACCTGCTGCAATTTCTAGTTTGTCATTAATACGAAAATTATCTTGAAAAAATGCAGCAGTTTCAAAAACACCAATAGTAGCCGACGGGCGGCTGTTTACAAAATCAAAATTGTTATTATTTACATTATAGACACCTCTTATTCGTGCAGGTCTGTCATTTATAAAATTGTCAACAGATCGGTATTCCCACCTTCCGTTCCAGGCGGAAAGAAATCCGTAATCCACATCGTGAAGTTGTCCAAACACTCCAGCGGTAAAATGGTGTTTGTTGCTATCAAAAGTAAAGGTATCCGCAATTTGTAATGTGGAAAAATTGGTGTTGTAAACTGATGCTTCTCTGTAAGTTCCCGCAAATATTCTTCCTGCCGATGATGTAGCTATTTGTATATGTGGAAATACGCGTCCATTAAAATCTCGATTTTCTTTTACAGTATTATAACCAAGAGAAAGTTTATTAGTATTACCATTTTTAAAATTTGATTTTAGTTCTAAAGCAAGACTATTGGCTATACTATTGTGTCTATAGCCCTGATTTCCAAAATTAAAAAAAGTACTATTCCACTCTAGGTTATCCGCGTAACTGTTAACGTAGTTGTTACGAAGTGTGAGTTTGTGAATGTCAGAAAGATTGTAATCTAGTCTGGCAAATAGTTTGGAGCTAGCAGTTTGTAGGTCTGCACTTTGAAAAGCTCCTGGGTCATAATTGTGTTCATTTAGTAATTTATCTCGAATAGCAGTAACATCTTCAATCAAAATATCCGATGAGGTACTTCCTGGAGCATTTAAAACAGGAGTGTTTGATAATGCTTGCTCAAAATTTACGTAATAAAACAGTTTATTTTTAATTAAAGCTCCACCTACGTCACCGCCAAGCTGTACATCATAAAAAGATTGTACTTCTTGCTTTGTTCCGTTGGCATAACGCCCAATTAAGTTTTGGTTATTTCCGTATCCGTAAATTGCTCCTTTGGTTGTGTTAGTTCCATTTTTGGTTACCAAATTAATACTAGCGCCATTAAAATTTCCAATACTCACATCAAATGGAGATAGTTTTACACTTACCTGTTTTACAGCGCCAAGTCCAATAGGTTGACTCCTAGATAAGCTACCTGGTGTTCCATTTGCTGATGATCCAGAAGCACCACTCGCAGGTTCCTGAAAACCTATGATATCGTTGTTTGCAATGCCATCAATATTAAGGTTATTAAATCGGTTACTGGCGCCACCAAAAGAGTTTAAGTTGTTTTCTGGAAGATTTTTGGTTAGGTCTTGAATACTTCTATTTATGGTAGGAGTTGCTTTTATAGTTTTACGGCTAAGTAAGGTTTCGTTTCCATTTTTTTTGGGGACAGTTTCAGCTGTAACAACGACTTCTTGGAGTGTTGTGCTTTCTTCTTGAAGAACAAAGTTTTTTACAGTTGTGCTTCCTAGGTTAATTACTAAGTTAGTTTGACTAATGGTTTTATATCCTAAAAAGGAAATTGAGATAGTATAGCTAACTCCTGGAGGAATGTTAGTTAATCTGTAAAAACCATTTTCTTTGGATATAGCCCCATACGTAAAGTTTGTTTCAGTATCTATTAAAATAATATTGGCAAAAGGTATGGGATTGTCATTATTATCTTTAAGCGTTCCTTGTAGCCTGCCGGTGGTTTCCTGAGCAAAACCAAATATACTTAACATTAATGCAATTAATGCTGTTAACTTTTTTTTCATTCTCTAGAATAAATAGTTGTAAAACGCAAAACCACCAAAACTATGTTTCGGGATGTGCACGTTTATAAGTGTCAAAAAAATATTGAAATAATTAAATGACATACGTAAGTAGAATGCCAAATGGAATAACTAAAGAGCGGATAAAAAAGGAGAGCCTTTATTGTAGAATACAGATTGTATAACCTCAAGGTTTTTAATGCCTGAATTATAATATTTTTTGAGAGGTTTACTGATTAAGACCCGAATGATTTCTCGTAATTCAACATTTGTAAGGCATTGAAGGGGAAGTTTTTCAAAATCAGAAAAGTAGTCAATGTCTTGTAGTTTTTGGAGGATAGTACATTGGTAATTATTATTTAAGAAGTTGTTGTATACATCTTCAAAAACAGCTTCGGTATTCCAAGAAAAATTAAGAAAAGAATCTGATTTAAAATGTTCTTTTGATAGGCCTAACAAATAAAAACCTCCATCATGAGTAGGTCCAAGAACAGTCCCATTATTTTCTAAAGCTTTTTGGGCTTGAACAATATGGTCTTTATTTAACTGAGGGCTGTCACTACCTATGGTAATAACCGAATCGTACCCTTTGTCGTAAGCACTCTGTAATGCATTTGTAAATCGTGAGCCAAAGTCGCTGCCTTGTTGTTTAGATTCATCAAAATATAAAACTGGAAGTCCACTATTGGTAGCAACTTTTCTAATATGTTTACTTAACGATTTTGCTAAATCACCGTGGTTTAAAAATGTTTTACGATTTACTTCTTCCAAAGGAGAAAGTGCAAATACAAGCAATACTGTATTATTTTGGAAGGGAGTTGTCAGTTTAATAGTGTTTTAATTATCTAATTAAAAATTTAGTCGTTGCGTTTTACTAACATTACAGGATAGAAAATAAAACATCAAATTTATAAATCAGAAAACTAAATTAAACCATTAAAACTACTTTAAAAGCAATGGTCAAAATATTCTAAGAGGATAAGAAAAAAATCTTTTGTTGTTTTTATAAAGGCCCATAAACATGGTGGTTATGAGCCTTTAATCGTAAATAACGAACTAACTGCCTTTCTATCGTTTATATAGATTTTATATTTTGATTGCCTAATTTGTATGAAATACTTAGACTTGCTCTTCTACTATCCCAATTACCATGACTTCTAGAATACAATCCATTGAAGTCAAAGTAACCGCTCCATCCACTCTTGTAAAAAATATCGGAGACACTTAACTTTACATTCATTCTTTCCTTTAAAAATTTTCGCTGCAAACCTAAATTCAAGCTATATGTTGGTTCGTATAAAAACACGCCTTCCCAAATACCAGGACCATTAAAATATCCTGAGATTTCACCTGAAATTTCATAAGGCAGTTTTAAAGTATTTTGATAGTAAATGTTATAAGAAAAGCTTTCGATATCAACACTAATACCATTTCCATAATCCGCTTGATTCCGAGAGTGACCTCCATTTAAATTAAAGTAAGCATCCCACCAGTTGTTTATGGTAATGTGAGTATTAAAGTTAATATTAAATACTTTTTGTTTACCTAGATTTTGCCAAGAGTACACTTTTATTCTTGGATCAATATCATCTGGGCCAATGAACTGTACAATTCGGTTTTTGGTTTCACTGTATGCTAATTTTAGGTTGTATTTGTAGTTGTATGTGTAACCGATTTCTATATTATTAACAACCTCTGGACGTAAGCTTGGATTCCCATTTTGAAAAGACAATTGACTTAACTGAAAATTAAAAGGATTTAATACTTTATAATCTGGACGGTTAATTCGGCGACCGAAATTAAAGGCAATCAAATTTTGAGAGTTGGCTTGCCAGGTTAGTCCCATACTTGGAAACCAATCTAAATAGTTTAAATCTACAGTGGGTTCCTCTAAATCTTGAGAAAAAACTTGCAAAACTCCTTTTGCCTCAGTTTTTTCGGTTCGTAATCCTAAGGAAACGTTTAATTGTGAGCCTAAAGGTTTTGTAAAATTAAGGTAACCTGCATATACATTTTCTTTATAATTGAATTGGTTAGATTGACGATTGTTTTGTGTAAATACTCCATCAATTTCATCAAAAAAAAGAAAGGAATTATCTGAATTTATCAGATTTAATTTCGTTCCTACGCTAATTTGGCCCCCAAAAATACTATCCTTAGTGTCTAAGGTGAGCGTATAAATTTCAATATCAGTTGGTGTATCAAATTGGTTGATTAATTCTGATAATAATTCACCGTTTTGATTATAATACTTATTAGGTAGAAACCGAATACTTTCATTTTTATAACGGCCATAATCTAAATCTAAATTTAAGCTACGCCCTTTTTTATTGTTAAATCCATAACTAATGCTATAAGACTGTTGCTGCATTTTTTTTTTAGTATAGCTATCAGCAATCAAAGTGCTATCCAATTCATTTGTTGCGGTGTTATAAATTTCAATGGTGTTTAATACGTTTTCGTCATTGTTGCTAATTTGTCCATTTACTAAAAAACCTAGCGAATGTTTTTCTGATAAGTGAATATCAGAGCCAAGTCTATAGTCGTAGCCTTTGTTCTCTGAACTTTGTTGATTAGCTTCCTTTAAGTTTAAGCTGTTTTGAAAACTATTAAAATATTCATGATCAAAAGATTCTCTATTAAATCCTCCAAAAGAACCAAAAGCATTGATTTTTTTGTTTCTATAGTTTCCGTTTACACTTAAATTGCTTTGCGGGTATCTGCCTGGGCTAAAACCACTGTTTACAGTCGCATTGGCTCCTAACTTTTTATCTTTTTTAATGCGAATATCAATAATACCAGCATTTCCTTCTGCTTCGTATTGTGCACCGGGGTTCGTAATAATTTCAATACGGTCTATTTGTTCTGAGGTTAGGTTTTGTAAATAGTTACTTAAATCTTGTCCTTTTAGCGGTAATCGTTTACCATTAATATACACAAGTACTCCAGATCTTCCTAAAACATTAATATTGTTATTGTTGTCAATCGTAATTCCAGGCGCTTTTCTTAGTAAGTTAATAGCATCTGACCCCACGCTGTTAATTGTCTTTTCTACATTAAAAATGGTTCGGTCTGGCTTGGTTTCCACCATTGGTCTACTACCCATAACAATGGTTTCTTGAAGTGTTATAGCAGCGTTTTTAATTGTTAATATACCTAAATCTATATGCTCTTGTGCAGATAACTGAATGTTTTCTTTTTTAAAATCAGAGAAACCAAGATAGGATGCTATTAAATAGTATGACCCTTGAACTACATCTTTCAATTGAAAAATTCCATTTTCGTCGCTAATTACACCTTTTACTATGCTACTATCTTTGGTTTTATATAAAGCAACGTTGGCAAAAACTATCGCTTGTTTTGACTCATCCAATAACTGCCCTTTTATAGAAGAAGATTGACCTGCTAATTGAAAGGAACAAGCTATTAATAATGTGATAAATAAAATGAATTTCATAAAACCTTGATATTTAAACATTTGATTGTTTCAAAGCAAAAATAGTTTATATTTGACCCTGTATAATAGGATAGAACTAATATATTGTATGGGTCAGTTTTCGTTGTATAATACTATTAGAATTGAAAGGGAAAGAGGGACACCTGTGTATTTGCAAATTGTCAATGCTCTAATAAAAGAGGTACAATTGGGCAAGTTACGTCCTGGAACCAAAATGATGGGCATAAAGTCATTGGCTACTTTGTTGCCCACAGTACTTTAGTTTTTCCAATTTTGAAGTCGGTCTAGATATAAATAATTTTCCACGAATTTTTTATGTTCAGAATTGGTCATTTTCTCCAATAAATTCAAGGCTGAAATATAACTTGCTAAATTTCCATTTGACGAACTGAATTTTCCGTCCTCAACAAAAGTTATCAAACTATCATTCTGTACTTTTAATTCCGGATAGTCTTTTTGTAGTTGTTCTCCGCCACCAATAAAAGTGACGATTTTATATCCATCTGCAATTCCAGATTTTCCGATTAATTGAGCTCCAGCACAATTACTCACAACATATTCAGTTTCTTTATTTTTCTCTTTTATAAAGTTTACTAATTTTTCGTTGTGAACTTGTGCATACATATCATAAGCACTTGGCACAAAAAGAGCTGTTAATTTTGGGCAATTCTCAAACGTAAAATCAGGTACAATTTTAATTCCTTCTTCGGTTGTGATTGGTTTTTCAGAATCTGCAATCGTGATTACGTTAAAAATTTGTTTTCCGCTTTCGGTTGGTTTAGCGAAAACATCTGAAGTTGCAATTACTTCGCTTTGTAAAACTCCGTTATACATCAAAAGTCCGATTGTTGGTAATTCCGATTTGAATGGTTTCAGGTGTTTTGTTAGAGTATCCGAAGCTATTTCGATTTGATTTATGTTCTCTTTTTCGAGATTATTTTTCGATTTTTCAGAGTTGCAACTTATCAGAATAGTTGCGAAAATCATTATTGTTAAAACTATATATTTTGTCATTTTGTTCTGTTTTTCTCTTTATGTGGGCAACGGTTTAGCTCGTATGTTTGATTATTAGATAAAATCTAGCAATTTAGATTAAAATAAGGTAACCACTCAGTTTTGTAACAATTCTGTTTTTAACCCTAGAATGAGGCAAATTCCAAATAATGCTTCAGCACCCGTGGCGACAACTCCAACCGCTGGAATACCTATTTCTGGAATTAATGGGTTAATTATTTTGGTATTTTCTAAAAAGTTTTCCCAATTGCCCCAAGCAGATATTTCCGTAGTCCATAGCCCTAGTCTGCCCTAAACGACAGACAAAAAATCAAATCCAATACCGAACCTTAAAACTAATTTTATGATTTAATTTATTCAGCCATTTCCATAGCCTTTTCGAGAATTACAAGATTTTTTGCACTTCTTGGATGTGTCACAATAGCCAGTACTCTCGTAATAGAATTACTACTTGGGTTACTTCCAACTTCGTGTAATGCCATCAAGGGTTCATAAAATGTATCGCCAGGTTGAAGCGTTCTAAGGGGTTGACCTTCAACCTTGAATTCGTAAGTACCTTCCAAAACATAACCATATACAGGCCCCGGATGACGATGTGGCATAGATTCTGCTTTAGGCTGAAGAGTTACTTCAACCGTCGAAACACGTGCTGGTTGGCCATCTATTTCTTCCTCGACATCTACCGCTGAGATGATTTTTGTGCTTGGCATTTTAGCCATAGTAGATTTCTTTTGTGCTTGAGCGGTTGAATTAAATGCTATAAATAGTAGAATGACAAACTGAATGGTTGAATGTTTCATAAGATATTGTTTCTTTAAGAAGATTAGTTTATTTGAAACAAAAATAATGTATATTTAACCTGTTAATATGGGTCAGAATGAATAATTTGAATGGGTCAGATTTCATTGTATAATACTATTAAAATTGAAAGGGAAAGAGGGATACCTGTGTATCTGCAAATTGTCAATACCCTAATAAAAGAAATACAATCTGGTAGGTTGCGACCAGGAACTAAAATGATGGGAGTAAAGTCATTGGCTACCTTGCTAAATGTTAATAAAAATACTATCGAAAAGGTTTACACGGAATTAGAATTGCAACAATGGATAAAACGTATTCCACGAAAAGGAACCTTTGTTTCTGAAAAATTGCCAGATTTTAAACCCAAAAATTGGAACAATCAGCGTGAAAGAACGGTTGAAAAAAGTAGTAAGAACTATTCCGAAAATTCAACTTCCGTATTCGCAACAAAAAGTAAAAAAGTAGTAATTTTTGATGGAGGATTGCCCGATCATAGAATAATAGATAATCAAGCTATTGCAAGGACTCATAGAAACGTTTTAAAAGCAGACCGTTATACAACCTTGTTTTCATATACCAATGCCTACGGCGATACAATGCTTCGTAAAGAATTGGTAAAACATTTAAACGATACACGAGGAATACCTTGTGATGAGGAAAATATACTTATAACGAGAGGAAGTCAAATGGCTATTTTTTTAGGAATGAGAATTCTGCTTAAAAACAATGAAATTGCCATTGTTAGTAATCCTGGTTATTTTGGAACAACTCATGTTTTGGAATATATAGGAGCTAATGTGTTAACGGTTTCGGTAGATGAGGAAGGATTGGTTGTTGATGAAATAGAAGATATATGCAAAAAAAATAAAGTAAAGGTCATATATGTAACTTCTCATCACCATCATCCAACCACAGTAAGTTTAAGTCCGTCGAGAAGAATGAGTTTATTAAAATTGGCGGAGATTTATGGGTTTTATATCTTAGAAGATGATTACAACTACGATTTTCACTACGATAATGCCCCTTTGCTACCGCTATCAAGCTTAGACGGTCTTACAAATACGATTTACACAGGCTCTTTTTCTAAAACTATAGGCCCCGGGTTAAGAATAGGCTATTTACTGGCAGATAAAAAAATAATAGAGAAAGCAGTTAAAATACGTGGAGTAATTGATGTTCAGGGAAATCCAATTATGGAAAGAGCAATGGGCGTTTTGTTACAACAAGGAGAAATTGATAGAATGCTTAGACGGTCAAGAAATATTTATATGCAACGTAGAGATTATTTATGTGAGATATTGAATACGCTTTTTTCTGAAGAGATTGATTTTAAAATACCCGAAGGGGGATTAGCCGTTTGGGCTAAGTTTAATGAATCTATTAATTTGATGGAAGTTTATGAGCGAACTTTAGCTAAAAATCTCAATATAATTTTAACTCCTTATTATGCGCCATCGCACAATGCAACGCGTTTAGGTTTTGCTTCGCTTACTTTTTCTGAAATGGAGAAATATATGGGGGTTTTGAAAAGCGTATTAAAAACTTGTTGAAAATATAATTTACACAAAATACTAATGAGAGTATGGTTAAATTATATTTTATTCGGTTAAAACATTACATAAACTTTAAAAAAATATAAGAAGCGTTGAGTTTTTTTAATTAAAATATGTATTCTCGTAGTTTGGAACCTCTAAATCATTTCAATTAAGAGATTAATATGAAAAAAACTGTAGTAATAGTTATGGGAGTAAGTGGTTGCGGAAAAACCACGATTGGAAAAAAGCTATCCAAAAAACTAGAACTTCCATTTTACGACGCTGATGATTTTCATCCAAAATCAAATTTCGATAAAATGAAAAAAGGAATTCCTCTGAATAATGAGGACCGTTTTCCTTGGCTAAATATAATTGCAGATAGCATTAAAAAATGGCAAGATGATGAAGGAGCAATAGTTGCTTGCTCAGCATTAAAAGAGAGCTATAGAGAAATTTTGTCTTCTAAAAACAAAGATATTGTTTGGATATACTTAGATGGTAGTCAAAGTTTAATTCAAGACAGAATGGAGAGAAGACAAAATCATTTTATGAAAGCGGAAATGTTAACTTCTCAGTTTACTGATTTAGAGGTTCCAAACTACGGAATACACGTTGCTATTTCTCAGTCACCCGAGGAAATTATAAATGAGTTAATGTTAAAATTGAAATTTATGGATAAATCTTTTTTTGGGGTAATTGGCTTAGGAGTTATGGGAAAAAGCTTAAGCTTAAATATTGCTGAAAAAGGATATTCTCTATCGGTCTATAATAGAAATACAGCAGGTGAGGAAAATGTTGTAGAGGATTTTTTAAAAGTTAAAGAAGTAGGCATGAAAATTAAAGGGTATACAGCTTTGGAGGAGTTTGTATATTCTTTAGAACGACCAAGAAAAATTTTAATAATGATAAAAGCCGGTAATGCTATTGATGCTGTAATTGAAGCATTAATTCCATTACTTTCTGAGGGAGATATTATTATTGATGGAGGGAATTCTCACTTTACCGATACAAAAAGAAGAGCGGTTTATTTAGAAAATAAGGGGTTGAGTTTTGTTGGTGTTGGTGTATCTGGAGGAGAAGAAGGAGCACGCAAAGGACCTTCCATTATGCCAGGAGGTAACAAAACAAGTTATAATGTAATAGCCCCAGTGTTGGAGTCAATTGCAGCTGTAGATAAAGGGGGGACAAAATGCTGTACATATATTGGACCTGAAGGAGCTGGACACTTTGTTAAAATGATTCACAATGGCATTGAGTATGCAGAGATGCAGTTGCTCGCTGAGATATATAATTTATTATCTCCAACAAAAACCAATGAAGAAATAAAAGAAATTTTTCTAGAATGGAATTCAGGTGAACTTGCTAGTTATCTTTTAGAGATTACGGCGGATATCATGACAAAGAAAGAGGATGGGGAATATGTAATTGATTTAATCTTAGATAAAGCAGGAAATAAAGGAACGGGTTCATGGTCAACAAAAGCGGCTTTTGATTTAGGAACAGTAAATACTATGATGTCTTCTGCTGTTTTTGCGAGATATGTTTCTGCTTTTAAAGAAAAAAGAAAAAGCTTGGCAAAAAGAATTAGCAAAGCCGATGATGTTAGAGATAGTTTGTCCGTAGCGGACATTAAAAATGCGTATAAATTTGCTCGAATTATAAATCACCAACAGGGGTTTGAGGTAATACGCCTAGCCTCTGAAACATATAATTGGAACATATCATTATCCGACCTTTCTAGAATATGGACAAACGGATGTATAATTAGGTCAGCGTTAATGACGGATTGTATTACTCATTTTAAAACAAATAATGATTTGTTTGAGTTGCCAGAAATTGTTGATTATTTGAATGCAAATGAAGATGCTGTTAAATCAGTTTTAATTTATGGACTAAAGCATAGAATTCCCCTTCCATTGTTTGCTGAGGCAAATACATATTGGATTTCCATTACCACAGAAAGATTATCCGCAAATATAATTCAAGCACAACGCGATTATTTTGGAGCTCATACTTATCAAAGAATTGATGCGTCTGATGATCAATATTTTCATACTAACTGGTACTAATCATGATAGATTTTACATTGTTGTTCGCCGTATTATTCGGTATAGTTGTTCTGTTAATATTAATACTCCGATTTAAGATACAGGCGTTTATCGCGTTACTTATTGGAAGCATTTTGGTAGGGGTTTTAGCGGGGATGGAACCTCAAGTTATCATCAAAACTATGCAAGAAGGTATGGGGAGTACGCTTGGCTTTGTTGCCGTAGTAGTTGGTTTAGGAGCAATGTTTGGAGCAATTTTAGAGCATTCGGGAGGAGCAGAGTCTCTGGCTACATTTTTGTTATCCAAGTTTGGAGAAAAACGGTCTTCTTGGGCATTAATGTTAACAGGTTTTATCGTGGCTATTCCAGTTTTTTTTGATGTGGCGTTTATTATTTTGGTCCCCATGATTTACGCTTTGCAGAGAAAAACCAAAAAATCATTGTTGCTATACGGAATTCCATTGTTGGCAGGGTTAGCAATAACACATTCTTTTATTCCACCAACACCTGGCCCCGTAGCAGTCGCGGATATTGTAAAGGCAGATTTAGGATGGGTAATCTTTTTTGGTTTTTTAACAGGAATACCAACTGCAATAGTATGTGGTCCGTTATTTGCAAAATATATCGCAAAAAAAATACATATTGATGCACCAGAATTACAAGTTAGCACTGATGAACAAAAAACATTTCCTTCGGTGGTAATTATTATAAGTATTATAGCAATACCTATACTTTTAATAATTCTGAATACTTTGCTTAATAGCCCTCTAATTGGAGAAAAAATGGTCTCTAAGAAGATTTTGGAATGGTTAGGAATGATTGGACATCCATTTTCAGCTTTAATAATTGCAAATATTATTGCATGGTATACTTTAGGAATTAGAAGAGGATTTACCAAGGATAAATTGCTAAACATTACAACGCAATCTATGGGTCCGGCAGGAATAATAATATTATTAACTGGAGCAGGAGGAGTGTTTAAGCAAATGTTGGTAAACACTGGGGCTGGAGAAATGCTGGCAAATTACTTTTCAAATGCAGGTGTTAGCATTCTTCTTTTTGCGTTTATAGCAGCCGCTTTAATCAGAATTTTGCAAGGTTCTGCTACAGTAGCAATGATAACAGCTGCAGGGCTTACCTCTCCTCTTTTAGCGGAAACTATTTCAGAGCCTAAAAAAGCCTTAATTGTAATTGCAATTGCATCAGGGGCAACAATACTGTCACATGTTAATGATAGTGGTTTTTGGCTAGTTAGTAAATACCTTGGTCTTTCTGAAAAACAAACCTTTAAAAGCTGGACAGTAATGACTTCTTTATTGGCGCTAACAGGTTTCTTAACTTCTTCGGTTTTAGCACTATTTTTTTAGAGCGCACTTATTCCGAAATTAACTAAGGCTTGTGATGTATACTTACAATTATGAATGCACCGGGCAATTTTTACAAGAGCATTTTTCTCCTTCGCATTCGCATTTTCCGTCCTCATGTACAGTACAAGTAGTTTTTTTGCTATGTTCTTTGCAACTCGTACATAAACAGTCTTCTTCACCACAATGGCATTTGCCTTCATCTGTACAGCTGCAAAACATTGTGTGCCCTTCTGCAACTAAATCCATTTTACATACAGGGCAACTTCCTTTTTTATGATAGGTTTTCCCATCCTCACAATCCATAGGACATTTATATGCAATGGAAGAGTGTTCTTTAGTTTCTATATCTGGCTTTTTTTCTGCCTTTTTCTGCTTGCAAGAGAATACAAGTATAATAGAAAAAATTAGCAAGAGTATTCTAAGAGGAGCAAAAACGATTTTCATGAGGTTTGAAGTTTATCAAAAATAGGAATATATAAAGATATCTGGTAAAATTATTTGACGCTAGCAGGAAGGTCTTAAAAATAAAAACCCTTCTTTCGAAGGGCAAATATTTTAAAGATTAATTTTTAAACATTAAATAGGAAGTAAATTTGGGGAAACTAGCTTTTTAAAGCTAAAAAGCACCAAAGGCTGCAAGTATAAGACACGCTACTACTCCTAATAATACTCCTACTAGGGTTACAACAGTTACACTTAGAAAGCCGTTCAGCAACTTTGCGCCGAATGTAATTTCCTCTTCCATAATTGTGTTTTATTTGTTCTAAATGTAGATATTCCCCTTTAAGATACTAATTTTTAAGCAATTTTTTCGATTAACTACTTTAAAACTAGTATTTTGAGTCGGTGTACTGTTAAAATATTCGATTAAAAGAACATCACGGGGTAGCGGAAATAGGCTTTAAACTGTCAATACCTTTAATTTTTGATTTTGTTGGCTCGTTCTCTTTTAGGGGAGGAGAGGTCTTTTTTTCAACAGAATCTTTTTTAATGATTGATTCTTTTTCGGGTACAACTAGTTGCTCAGTTTCATTAGATAAATTTTTGCACGTAGACAAATATAGGCATCCAAGTATAGCCAATAAAGCGGCAAGTCTTTTGTAAGTTTTCATAAATTGGGGTTGTTCTACAATAACTTACGGAGGTAATCCATGATTTGGATGCTCGCCCCTGTACTTTTTGTAATGTAGTTGGAGTTAATTTGTCCAGTAACCTTATGAAATTCAGTATCAGATAAAAGTCTGTTCAAAACACCAGAAAATTCTATCTCGTTATTTACCGAGATTATCCCCTTTAATTTAACTAAATCTTCAGCTTCTTTGAATCCATTATATCTAGAACCAATAATAACGGGGATACCAAAAACGGCAGGTTCAAGAGTGTTGTGTAGCCCGGTGGCAAAAGCTCCGCCAACATATGATATATAAGCGTAGCTATAAACTTTGGTGAGAATACCTATGGTGTCGATAATTAAAACATCATACTTACTTAAATCCTTATTATTAATTTCAGAATACAATAGAGTTTTATCAGATATTGTATTTTTTAAATTTTTAATGCGGTCTTCCTTAATATTATGAGGAGCAATAACGTATTTTAATTTATCTTTTTGATTATTGTTAATATAACTAACCAATATTTTTTCATCTTCAGGCCAAGTACTACCAGCAACCAAACATTTACTTTTTCCTAAGAATTGGGTCATAAAATCAAGAGTGTTATCTCTTTTTAAAATTTCTGAAACACGATCAAATCTTGTGTCGCCACTTACTGTTGCGTTCTGAAAATTGATTTTTGATAAAAGTTGTTTTGATTTTTCGTCTTGAATAAAAAAATGCTCAAAAGTATTCAACGTGTTTTTCATAAATCCGCCATACCACTTAAAGTAGATATGGTTTTCCTTAAAAAGTGCTGAAATAAGTACGGTCGGAATTTTCTGGTTTGCTAATACTTTAAGGTAATTTGGCCATATTTCATATTTTACAAATAGTACTAGTTTAGGGTTGGCGTATTTTATAAAAGCTGTAGCGTTTTTTTTAGTGTCCAGCGGAAGGTATGTTACTACGTCTGCAGCGGAGGTGTTTTTTTTCACCTCATACCCTGAAGGTGAAAAGAAGGTTACAAGTAGTTTGTAATTTGGATATTCTTGTTTTATTTTTTCAAGTATAGGTAAACCTTGCTCAAATTCTCCTAATGAGGCAACATGTACCCAAACAACATTATCTGTATTGGAAATGTTTTGCTTTAGATGTTCAAAAACATGTGTTCTTCCAACTACAAATAATTTAAGTTTGGATGAAAAAATAGCAGCAATTCGAAGGAAGAATTGAGCAATGTAAACAACACAATTGTAAATAAAATACACTACAAAAAAGGTTTGTGGCTAAAATACGTTTCTTTCTATAATTTCATTGGTTACACCTTCTTAATTTTGTAATTTTGTGTACTTAACTGAGAGCAAATGCGAAAAATTCAAATGGTTGACCTTAATGGTCAATATCAATCCATTAAAGAGCAAGTTAATTCCTCAATTTCTCAAATTTTAGATAGTTCTACATACATTAACGGTCCTCAAGTTCACGCCTTTCAAAAAGAGTTAGAAACATATCTTAATGTAAAACATGTAATTCCTTGTGCTAATGGTACAGATGCTTTGCAGATAGCAATGATGGGATTGGGGTTACAGCCAGGTGATGAGGTAATAACTGCTGATTTTACGTTTGCTGCTACAGTTGAGGTAATAGCCTTACTTAGACTCACGCCCGTTTTGGTTGATGTTAATCCAGATGATTTTAATATTAATATTGAAGCCATAGAAAAGGCTATTACTCCAAAAACAAAAGCTATTGTGCCAGTACATTTGTTTGGGCAATGTGCTAATATGGATGAAGTTATGCGAATTGCTGAAAAGCATAATCTTTTCGTGATAGAAGATAATGCTCAAGCGATAGGGGCAGATTATACCTTTGCGAATGGAGAAATAAAAAAAGCAGGAACTATAGGGCATGTAGGGTCAACTAGTTTTTTTCCATCAAAAAATTTAGGTTGTTATGGAGATGGAGGAGCAATTTTTACGAATGATGATAAGTTAGCTCATACATTAAGAGGAATAGTGAATCACGGAATGTATGAAAGATACCATCATGATGTTGTTGGTGTAAATTCTCGATTAGATTCTATTCAAGCGGCAGTTTTAAGCGCAAAGTTGCCTAAGTTGGATGAATATTGTGAGAAACGAAGAGTTGCGGCGAAAAAATATACTGCGGCGTTTAAAGGTCAACAACATATTATTGTTCCTGAAACTATAAACAGCAAAGGTGAGGATGTATACAAAAATCATGTATTTCATCAATACACCTTAAAAATTACAAATGGTAAGCGTGATGCTTTGGTGAAGCATTTAAATGAAAACGGAATTCCATGTGGTGTGTATTATCCAATACCATTACACAACCAAAAAGCTTATGCTGATTCTAGATATAATGAATTAGACTTTGTGGTAACCAATCAGTTAGTTAAAGAGGTTATTTCGTTGCCAATGCACACCGAGTTGGATGATGAACAGATAGACTTTATTACTAATACGATTATCGAATTTGTGAATAATTAGCCTGAAAAAATGGTTGATTTGCACTTTATATATAATGCTATAAAAAGAAGTTAAATGAAAATACTTGTTACAGGCGGATTGGGTTTTATAGGCTCTCATACCGTTGTGGAATTACAAAACGAAGGATACGAGGTTGTAATAATTGATGATTGTTCTAATGCAGACGAAAAAGTATTAGATGGTATTGAGACAATTACAGGAAAACGTCCACTTTTTGAAAAAATTGACTTAAAGGAAAAAGCAAAAGTAGAAGACTTTTTTAAACGTTATCAAGATGTTGAAGGTGTAATACATTTTGCGGCTTCAAAAGCAGTTGGAGAAAGTGTTGTGAAACCATTACTTTATTATGAGAACAATATTGGAACACTTGTATATCTTTTAAAAGAGTTGGCCAAAAAGAATAAAGCAAGTGTTATTTTCAGTTCATCATGTACCGTTTATGGTCAGGCTGACGAAATGCCGATTACTGAAAGTGCTCCTGTTAAAACAGCTGAATCACCCTATGGTAACACAAAGCAAATGGGAGAAGAAATCATATTTGATACCTGCAAAGTGACACCAAGTTTAAATGCAATAGCACTGCGTTATTTTAATCCAATGGGTGCGCATCCAAGTGTAGAAATAGGTGAGTTGCCTGTAGGTGTACCACAAAATTTGGTTCCTTTTATTACACAAACTGGAATGGGCTTACGAAATGAATTGTCTGTTTTTGGAGACGATTATCCTACCCCAGATGGTACTGCTGTTCGGGATTATATCTATGTTGTAGATTTAGCAAAAGCACATGTTTTAGCTTTAAAACGTTTGATTGAGGGCAAAAACGAAGAGAACTACGAAGTGTTTAATGTAGGAACGGGTAAAGGAAGTTCTGTATTAGAAGTAATCCAGAGCTTTGAACGTGTTTCTGGTAAAAAATTAAATTATAAAATTGTTCCTCGTAGAGCAGGCGATATTACAACAGCGTATGCAGATACCACAAAAGCAAATGAAGTTTTAGGTTGGAAATCTCAATATTCATTAGATGAAGCCATGAAGTCCGCTTGGGATTGGGAGCAAAAAATTAGAAGCTAAATTTTTGTAATACTTGCTTATAGAAAATTAATCAGGGGAAATATGTGTATATTTCCCCTGATTAATTTTAAAACCTATCCGTTATGAAAAAAGTAATGTTGTGTTTCTCGTTTTTGTTTGCTTTTTCAGCAATTGCTCAGGAAACATATCTGCAATGTGGGAGTATTCTTGATGTTGAAAAAGGTAAATTACTTTCTGAGAAAACGATTGTTATTTCAGGAAATACAATAAAGGAAATACAAAACGGATATGTTTCAGGAGGAACCTCAGATATTGTTATTGATTTAAAAAATAAAACAGTTCTTCCAGGGTTAATAGATATGCATGTGCATATTGAGAGTGAATCAAACCCTAAAACCTATATTAAAAGGTACACAAATAACGAAGCCGATATTGCTTTTGAATCTACAGTGTATGCGAAAAAAACTTTAATGGCGGGTTTTACCACTGTTAGAGATTTAGGAGGTACGGGGGTAAATATTGCATTAAGAGATGCTATAAACAAAGGGATAATAGTTGGACCTCGGATTTTTACAGCCGGAAAATCTATTGCAAGTACCGGAGGGCATGCAGACCCAACAAATGGAATGAAAAAGGTCTTAATGGGCGACCCAGGACCTAAAGAAGGAGTTGTTAATTCTCCAGAAGAAGGAAGAAAAGCAGTAAGACAGCGATATAAAGATGGGTCCGATGTAATCAAAATCACTGCTACTGGCGGTGTGCTTAGTGTAGCAAAAAACGGACAGAATCCACAATTCACTATAGAAGAAATAAAGGCTATTACAGAAACAGCTAAAGATTATGGTATGTTAACCGCAGCACATGCTCATGGTGATGAAGGTATGCAACGAGCAATTTTGGGAGGGATTAAAACTATAGAACATGGATCCAAAATGAGCGATGCTACTATGGAGTTAATGAAAAAGCATAATGCCTATTTAGTGCCTACAATTACAGCAGGGAAGCAAGTTGCCGAAAAAGCGGAAATTAAGGGGTACTTCCCAGAAGTGGTTGCGAAAAAAGCGGCTGAAATTGGACCATTAATTCATGAAATGTTTAAACGAGCTTATAAAAAAGGAGTGCCTATTGCTTTTGGAACAGATGCCGGAGTTTTTCCCCATGGTCTTAATGCTAAAGAATTTGGTTATATGGTAGAAGCAGGAATGCCTGCTGACGAAGCTATTAAATCGGCAACAATTACCAATGCGGATTTATTAGGGGTAGGAGAAGAGTTAGGTCAATTAAAAAAAGAATTTATTGCAGATATTATAGCAATAAGTGGGAATCCTTTAAAAGAAGTGAAAACACTTGAAAACGTAACCTTTGTGATGAAGGAAGGCGTTGTTTATAAAAACCAAGAGTAATTCAATGCAGATTAACTTTGGAAATAGTAGTGAGTTATTGCAAAATGCAATAGAGGAAGAGTTGTATGAAAAATTGGTTGATCAACTTAAAAAAGACTTTACTCTTGCGAATATTGTTATTGATTTTCCAAAAAACATGAAAAAGCATGAGCTCCAGACGTTGCTTATTGAAAAAATATATGTTCTTATTCTGGAGAAGTTTTCTGAATATTTAAATCTAATGTACATAGTGGATGTACCTGAACACGCTTTTAAAAAAATTGAGGTAACCGATGTGGTTGAAATTTCCGAACAGGTTACTTTTCTTATTTTAAAAAGAGAATTACAAAAGGTGCGGCTAAAAAAGAAATATTCTTAGCATATCATTTTCCCAATTATATAAAATAAATGCACATTTTTCTTTAAATATGTATTTATTCTATAATTACATCTCATAATACGCCTAAATATGCTAAAAGTTGTATTTTTGATGAACTTTATTCTTAAAGATATAGAGAGAGATTCATGGATAAATATTCCTTTTTAAACGCTGCGCATACTTCTTTTTTTGCAACGTTATATGACAAGTATTTAGTTAACCCAGATAGTGTTGAGCCTAGTTGGCGTGCATTTTTTCAGGGATTTGATTTTGGTAAAGAGAGTTTACTTGATGAAATAGATGATGAAGCTATTGGTAATTTAGCTGCTGAAGTACCTCAATCTTTGAAAAAAGAGTTTCAGGTTATTCGTTTAATTGACGGTTACAGGACTCGTGGACATTTGTTTACCAAGACTAATCCGGTGAGAGCGAGAAGAAAGTATTTGCCAACTTTAGATATCGAAAACTTTGGTTTAGCGGAATCGGATTTAGATACGGTGTTTACCGCGGGAGAAATTATTGGAATAGGAGCAAGTCCGTTGCGTAATATTTTACGTCATTTACAGAGCATATACTGCGATGCTATTGGTGTGGAATATATGTATATCAGGCAGCCAGATAAGGTATCATGGATACAAGATTGGGTAAATGTTAATGATAATCACCCTAATTTTGACGCAGACAGAAAAAAACATATTTTACGTAAATTAAATCAAGCGGTATCGTTTGAATCTTTTTTACATACAAAATATGTTGGTCAAAAGCGTTTTTCTTTAGAAGGTAATGAATCGTTAATTCCTGCATTAGATGCTGTTGTTGAAAGGGCGGCTGAAATGGGAGTTAAACAATTTGTTATGGGTATGGCGCATAGAGGGCGTTTAAATGTGCTTACCAATATATTCGGAAAATCTGCAAAGGATATTTTCAGCGAATTTGATGGTAAAGATTACGAACAAGAAATTTTTGATGGTGATGTTAAATATCACTTAGGATGGACTTCCGATCGTATTACCGATAACGGGAATAAAATAAAAATGAATATTGCTCCAAACCCTTCACACCTGGAAACAGTTGGAGCGGTGGTTTGCGGAATTACAAGAGCAAAACAAGATGGTCATTACCCTGATGATTTTTCGAAAGTATTGCCAATTGTAGTACATGGTGATGCTGCTGTTGCAGGTCAAGGTCTGGTTTACGAGGTGGTTCAAATGTCTAAGTTGGATGGTTACAAAAATGGAGGAACTATACATATGGTAGTTAACAACCAAATAGGTTTTACTACCAATTATTTAGATGCTAGATCCTCCACGTATTGTACTGATGTAGGTAAAGTTACTTTAAGTCCAGTTTTACATGTAAATGCGGATGATCCGGAGGCGGTTGTACATGCTTCATTATTCGCTTTAGAATACAGAATGCGTTTTAGTAGTGATGTATTTATTGATTTATTAGGATATAGAAAATATGGGCATAACGAGGGAGATGAGCCTCGTTTTACACAACCAAAATTATATAAGGCAATAGCCAAGCATAAAAACCCTAGAGATATTTATGCTGAAAAATTAATAGCTCAGGGTATTATCGATGATGGATATATAAAAGAGCTGGAAAAAGAGTATAAAGCTTCGTTGGAAGAAGAATTGGAAGATTCTCGTAAAGAGGATAAAACAATTATAACTCCTTTTATGGCAGATGAGTGGAAAGGCTTTATTTCTGTTCGTGAATGGGAGATGATGGAGGCTATTGATACCACCGTCAATAAAAAAGACCTTGAAAAGGTTGCTGAAGTTATAACTGAGTTACCTTCAGATAAAAAGTTTCTTAGAAAAGCTGAAAAGCTTATCAAAGACAGAAAGAAGATGTTTTTTGAAACAAACAAGCTAGATTGGGCAATGGGAGAACTCCTTGCTTATGGTACGTTGTTGAATGAAGGCTTTAATGTTAGAATTTCTGGTCAAGATGTAGAAAGAGGGACTTTTTCGCATAGACATGCTGTTTTAAAAGTAGAAGAAAGTGAAGAAGAGGTGTTGCTCTTAAGTAACCTAACAAAAAAGAAAAACGGATTTCAGATATATAACTCATTGTTGTCTGAATATGGTGTTGTTGGTTTTGACTATGGGTATGCAATGGCAAATCCAAATACTTTAACAATTTGGGAAGCTCAATTTGGTGATTTCAGTAATGGAGCTCAGATTATGTTAGACCAATATATATCTGCAGCTGAAGATAAATGGAAACTGCAAAACGGATTAGTAATGTTGCTTCCTCATGGTTACGAGGGGCAAGGGGCAGAGCATTCGTCCGCAAGAATGGAGCGTTACCTGCAACTTTGTGCACGTGACAATATGTATGTAGCGGACGTAAGTACACCAGCTCAAATGTTTCATATTCTGAGAAGACAAATGAAGGTTAATTTTAGAAAACCTTTAATAATTTTCACGCCAAAAAGTTTGTTGCGTAACCCTAGAGCCGTTTCTTCTGTAGAAGATTTTACATCTGGAGGTTTTCAAGATGTGATTGATGATAACATTATTGCAGCTAGTAAAGCAAAGACTTTAGTTTTCTGTACAGGTAAATTTTATTATGATTTATTATCAGAAAGAGAAAAGTTGGAAAGAAACGATGTTGCTTTAGTAAGGGTGGAGCAGTTGTTTCCGTTGCCAGAAGAGCAAATGATAGCCATAATTAATAAGTATAAAAATGCTGATGATGTTGTTTGGGCTCAAGAAGAACCTAGAAATATGGGAGCATGGAGTCATATGATGATGCATTTTAGTGAAGCACATAAATTTAGAGTAGCATCTCGAAGATTTTATGCAGCTCCAGCAGCTGGTAGTGCTGTGCGTTCAAAAGCAAGACATCAACAAGTGATAGATTATGTTTTTGATAAAACAAAGGATAATCTAACAAGAAGACCTAAAACAAAAAAATAAGATAACAAATTATATAAACAATGATTCTAGAAATGAAAGTCCCTTCGCCAGGGGAGTCTATAACAGAGGTTGAGATAGCGGAATGGTTGGTTCAAGATGGTGATTATGTTGAAAAAGACCAAGCTATTGCCGAGGTTGATTCGGATAAAGCTACATTAGAATTACCAGCTGAACAGAGTGGTATTATTACTTTGAAAGCTGAAGAAGGAGATGCAGTGGCTGTTGGGGCTGTAGTTTGTTTAATAGATACTAGTGCGGCAAAACCTGAAGGAGGCGCAGCTTCTGAAGAGAAAAAAGAGGAAGCTCCGAAAGCAGAACCTAAAAAAGAAGTAGTAGAAACTCCTGTTAAAGAAAGTTATGCTACCGGTACAGCGTCACCAGCTGCAAAAAAGATTTTAAACGAGAAAGGAATAGAGCCTTCTGCAATAAAAGGTACAGGAAAAGACGGTAGAATTACTAAAGAAGATGCTGTGAAAGCGGTTCCTTCCATGGGAACTCCTACAGGTGGAAATAGAGGCGAAAGTCGTTCTAAGCTTTCAATGTTGCGTCGTAAAGTTGCGGAAAGATTAGTGGCAGCTAAAAATGAAACAGCAATGTTAACCACCTTTAATGAGGTGGATATGTCTCCAATTTTTGAACTTCGAAAAGAATATAAAGAAGCCTTTAAAGAAAAGCATGGTGTTGGTCTTGGGTTTATGTCGTTTTTCACGCTAGCTGTTGTAAGAGCATTGAAAATGTATCCTGCTGTGAATTCTATGATTGACGGTAAGGAAATGATTTCATATGATTTTTGTGATATAAGTATTGCAGTATCTGGTCCTAAAGGATTGATGGTGCCTGTAATTAGAAATGCGGAGAATCTTACTTTTAGAGGTGTTGAATCAGAAGTAAAACGTTTGGCAATACGAGCAAGAGAAGGTGAAATTACTGTTGATGAAATGACGGGTGGTACTTTTACAATCACTAATGGAGGTGTGTTTGGCTCAATGTTATCAACTCCAATAATTAACCCTCCACAAAGTGCAATTCTAGGAATGCATAATATTGTTGAAAGACCTGTAGTTAAAAATGGAGCAATAGTAGTTGCGCCAATAATGTATGTAGCATTATCGTATGACCACAGAATCATAGATGGTAAAGAGTCTGTTGGTTTTCTTGTAGCGGTTAAAGAAGCTTTGGAAAACCCTCAAGAAATACTGATGGATGGTAATGTTAAAAAGGCTTTAGAAATGTAGTCTATTTAATTAGAGATAAAAAAACCCAAAGTATTGTTACTTTGGGTTTTTTATTTTTAAGTAAAGTTGTTTTTTTTCGTAGTCAATAATGGCTTTCCCTTTTTTTAGAATATCAGCTCCAATAATACCGTCTACGGGTAAAGCCTTGTGAGAGGTAAGAGCTTCGTTAACATGCGTTAAATCAAACAAAACAATTTTAAGCCTTTTTAGCTTCCAGTCACCGATAGTTATTTTGTTTCGTTTAGAAATTAACGTTTCCATATTTGTAGCTCCCGCTCCAGCAGCTTTTATTTTAGATTCTTGAGAGATTAACTTGAAAAAATCAATTTTATCTAGTCCAACGCAAGTGTTAGAAGCTCCAGTATCAAGAATAAACCTTCCGGTAACTCCATTGATTTTTGCGGTAATTTCAAAATGATTGGTAGCTGTAAACACCAAAGGTATACGAGTGTATTTTTTTTTGTTTAAAAACCTTTTGAGTGAGTTCATGTATGTTTTTTGACAAAGATAGAACTATTTTTGCGCTATGATAATTACAGATACACATACACATTTATATAGCGAGGCGTTTGATGATGATCGTGAGCAGATAATACAAAATGCTATAGACAAAGGAGTGAAGCGGTTTTTTATTCCGGCAATAGATTCAGATTATACACAGGCAATGTGGAAGCTTAAAGAGGACTATCCGGATTATATGTTTTTAATGTCTGGTTTACATCCAACTCATGTAAAAGTGAATTATAAAGAAGAATTGCAGCATGTGGAAAAGGAGCTTGATAATAGGAAGTATTATGCTGTTGGTGAAATAGGAATAGACTTGTATTGGGATAAAAGTTACTTAGAACAGCAAAAGGAAGCTTTTAAAACTCAAATTCAGTTTGCAAAAAAACATAGTTTGCCTATTGTAATTCATTGCAGAGAAGCTTTTGATGAGGTTTTTGAAGTCTTGGAAACTGAAAAAGGAGATAATCTGTATGGTGTTTTTCATTGTTTTACAGGGACTTTAGAACAAGCTCAAAAAGCATTGTCTTATAATATGAAATTAGGAATTGGTGGAGTGGTTACCTTTAAAAATGGAAAGATTGATACTTTTTTAAATCAAATAGATATAAAACATATTGTTTTGGAAACGGACGCGCCATATTTGGCACCAACTCCTTTTAGAGGAAAACGAAACGAAAGTGCATATGTTTGTAACGTTTTAGAAAAAGTGGCTTCAATTTACGAATTAAGTATTGAGGAAGTTGCAACCATAACAACTGAAAACTCTAAGCACGTATTTGGTGTGTAACAATTAAGATATCTATTTATATGGAGTGTAAAACAAACATCCTTTTAATATATACTGGAGGAACCATAGGAATGGTTAAGGACTATAAGTCGGGAGCCCTAGTGGCATTTAACTTTGACGAATTATTAAAAAACATTCCTGAATTAAGGCAGTTAAAATGTAAAATAGATACGTTCTCCTTTGAAAAACCAATTGATTCTTCAAATATGAATCCTTCGCATTGGGTTAGCATTGCAGAGGTAATTGAAGAGCATTATGATAAGTATGATGGTTTTGTTATTCTGCATGGTAGTGATACTATGAGTTATACTGGGTCTGCACTGAGTTATATGCTGGAGAATTTAAGGAAACCGGTAATTTTAACAGGGTCACAATTACCAATAGGTGATTTGCGTACTGATGCCAAAGAAAATTTAATAACTGCTATTGAAATTGCAACATTAAAAGAAGGAGATGAACCTGCAATTCAAGAAGTAGGCTTGTATTTTGAGTATAAATTGTACCGCGCAAATCGAACAACCAAAATAAGTGCAGAACACTTTGAGGCTTTTACGTCATTAAATTATCCTGAATTGGCAGAATCGGGGGTGCATTTAAAAATAAATAAAGATGATGTTTTTAGAATATTTCATGGTGATTCTTTTAACGTTCACAAAAAATTAGATGATAATGTGGCGATTTTGAAAATATTTCCAGGATTAAATCATAATGTATTAAAAGGGATTTTGGAAATACCGGGGTTGAAAGCCATAATTTTGGAGACATATGGTGCAGGAAATGCTTCTACAGAAGAATGGTTTGTTAATGATGTAAAAAAAGCAATAAAAAAAGGAATTCATATTATTAATGTAACGCAATGCTCTGGAGGTAGTGTTAGCATGGGGAAATACGAAACCAGTCAAGAACTTCAGGAAATGCAAGTAATTAACGGTAAGGATATTACAACTGAAGCGGCAATTACCAAAGCAATGTACATTCTTGGTCATGATAAATATCATGGAGAGTTCAAAAAATATTTTGAATCTTCGATGCGTGGAGAAATGCATTAAAAATAACGGATATAATTTTCTCAACTAATATTTTTTTTGTTATTTGCCCCACCTTTAAGGCTAAATTTAGAGAGGTGGCCGAGTGGTCGAAGGCGCACGCCTGGAAAGTGTGTATACACCAAAAGTGTATCGAGGGTTCGAATCCCTTCCTCTCTGCAACAAAGTTTTAATATAAATATTGTTTTTTTTTTTATCTTTAACCCTATTACTAACTAAATTTAAGTTTGAAAGAAATGAAAAGATTATTCTCTATCCTAGCATTAGCTGGGTTGTTTGTGCTAAGTACAAATACAGTAAATGCGAAGGCAGCAGCGGTAACTATGGCATCTAATTTGTCGAATACAATTACTGCAACAGCATTAATGTTACAAGACGATGCTCCTGCAGCAAAGAAAGGTTTTACACAAGTGTTAAAAGAGCAGTTTATCCAAGGTGGTGCTGGTTTTATGGGTATTGTATTATTGTGTTTAATCTTAGGATTAGCGGTTGCTATTGAAAGAATTATTTATTTAAATCTTGCTAGTACTAACACTGGAAAATTAAAGCAACAAGTAGAAGATGCTTTAGCTTCTGGAGGTGTTGAAGCTGCTAAGGAGGTTTGTAGAAATACAAAAGGACCTGTTGCTTCTATATACTATCAAGGATTAGACAGAGCAGGTGAAAGTATTGAGTCTGCTGAAAAAGCTGTTGTTTCCTACGGTGGAGTGCAAATGGGACAATTAGAGAAAAATGTTTCATGGTTATCATTATTTATCGCGATTGCGCCAATGCTTGGTTTCATGGGTACGGTAATCGGTATGATTCAGGCCTTCCAGAAAATTAGTGCTGTTGGTAACTTAAGTGCATCGCTTATTGCAGGTGATATTCAGGTTGCATTATTAACTACTGTATTTGGTCTTATTACGGCTATCATACTTCAAATCTTCTATAACTATATTATTGCAAAAATTGATAGTATTGTTAATGATATGGAAGATTCATCAATCTCTTTGATTGATATGTTGGTAGACCACAAAAAATAATTAAGACTTAATACATCGTATCATGCATAAAATATTAAAAATAGCTTTAATAGCGATTGGCTTAATCGGAGCGGTGCTTTGGTTTATGCTGCCTGATGGGGATATGCCTGCATCAGAAGCTGCTAAAAGTGGAGCGATGAATGCTATGTTCATTATCACTTATCTATTATTAGGAGCAGCAGTAATTTTTAGTTTGGTTTTTACATTAAAAAACCTTTTTTCTAATCCTAAAAATCTAAAGAAAACATTATTTGTTGTTGGAGGATTTTTACTAGTCGTAGCTTTATCATACGGTTTAGCATCTGGGTCAGATGTCGATGCATCTTATTTAGAGATGACCGATGAAAGTACGGTTAAGAAAATTGGAATGGGACTTAATGTGTTCTTCATTCTTACTATAATTGCAGTTGGTGCAATGGTAGTGCCTAGTGTAAAAAAAATGTTTACTAAATAAAATAAAATTATGCCAAGAAGAGCAGGAGCACCAGAGGTTAATGCAGGTTCTATGGCAGACATAGCTTTCTTGTTACTTATCTTTTTCTTAGTTACTACAACTATTGAAACTGATGCTGGTTTAGATCGTATGTTGCCACCTATTGAGCCGCCAGAAACAGATGTTATTATTAAGCAGAAGAATATTTTTCAGGTTAATATTAACAAGAATGGGCAATTGTTGGCTGATGATGAATTAGTAAATCTAAAAGATTTAAGAACTAAGGCAATGGCCTTTTTAGATAACGGAGGAGCTCCTTCAGGTAGTCCAGACTACTGCAGTTATTGTAAAGGCAAAAGAGATGCAAGTTCATCGGATAGTCCGGCAAAAGCCATTATATCGCTTAAAAACGATAGAGAAACTAAGTATGCTACTTATATTACGGTTCAGAACGAATTGGTTGGTGCATATAATGAGTTAAGAAATAGAGAAGCTAAGCGTTTGTACGGTAGAGATTTTACCGATATGGAGGCAGAATATTTAAATCCGGAGACTGCAGCAAGTGCTAAAGAGGATTTAAAAGAAAAGGTTAAAAGGATTCAAGAGTTGTTTCCTCAAAAGCTTTCTGAAGCTGAAACTTCTACTAATTAATAGCAAAAGGAAAAATTATGTCAAAATTTGCAAAGAAAAAAGACGGTGATTTGCCTGCGGTGTCAACAGCCTCATTACCTGATATTGTATTTATGCTTTTGTTTTTCTTTATGACTGTTACGGTTATGAAGGATAGCTCTTTAAAAGTTGAAAATGTTCTTCCAAATGCTAGTGAAATTAAAAAATTAGAGAAGAAGGATAGAGTAATTTATATTTACGTTGGAAAGCCAACTCAGGAATATGAGAAGGTATTTGGTACAGAACCTAAGATTCAACTGAATGATAAATTTGCTAAGCCAGCAGAAGTTGGGGATTATATTTTGGGTGAAAGAGCAAAGAAGGCTCAAGAATTACAAAATGTTTTAACAACGGCTTTAAAAGTAGATAAAAATGCCAATATGGGATTGATATCTGATATTAAACATGAGCTTAGAAAAGTTAATGCCTTAAAAGTGAATTATACCACTTATGAGGGAGATGCTTTTAGAAATATTCAATAAGAATTAATTAAGTATTTCAAACTTATTAAAAACGCTTCAAATACCTATTTGGAGCGTTTTTTATTTCCTTAACTTTACGGAACTATGAGGGTTTTCTTTTTCTTTTTTCTTCTCTGTGCTTCGTCTATTCTTTTTGCTCAAACGGAGCAAACTCAGAATGTTAATTACGATAAGTACTTTGAGGATCAGTTTTACCTCGGAATTTCATATAATGAATTAATGAATAAGCCTAGTGGGGTTAATAGACGTAACATATCTGTTGGTTTTTACGGAGGTTTTATAAAGGATATTCCGCTTAGTTATAATAGGAAATTTGCAATTGGATTAGGTCTTGGTTATAGTTTTAACGTGTATAACAGTAACCTTCAGTCTATAAAAAATGCAAATTCTATTTCTTATCAAGTTATTCCTGATGATGTTTCGTTAAAAAAGAATAATGTTAATCTTCATACTTTAGAGGTTCCTTTGGAGCTTAGGTGGAGAAATTCCACCCAAAGTGAGTATAAGTTTCTCCGGGTTTATCCAGGTGTGAAATTTGGTTATGTTTTCAGAGGAAATTCTAAGTACGTTTCTGGAGATGAAAAAATGGTTTTTCAAAATACTCATATAAATAAGTTGCAGTATGGTTTAACATTAAGCTTCGGTTATAATATGTTAAACATGCATGTTTATTATGGTCTGAACAGGCTTTTTAAAGACGAAGCTTTGTTAAATAATCAGTCAATTGATATAAAGCCTATTCGGGTGGGTTTTATATTTTATATTCTATAGTTTCTTTACACTTCACAAACTTTCGTAGATATTTTCTGGCATAAAACTTGTAACCTGACTAGGGTAGTTAATGGTTAGCAAGGCTTATTAACTGCCCCTGTTATAGTAACCTACTTCTGGTAATTGTTGTGTTTGCATATTAACCTTAAATACATAAATTATGAGTAGAGTAAAAATGCCTGAAGTAAATGCGGGTTCAATGGCTGACATCGCGTTTTTGTTGTTAATATTTTTTTTGGTAACAACAGTTATCGAAACTGATGCAGGAATGAATCGATTGTTACCAAGTAAAGAAACGTCTCCTCCAGTCAAGCAAAATGATAGGAATGTTTTGCCAATTTTAATTGATAAAAATGGTCAATTATTTGTGGACGATGACGTAGTTGAATTAAAAACATTAAGGACTTTGGTAATTGCTTTTCTGGATAATGGAGGGGCAGCAAAGGGTTCTGAAGGCTATTGTGGTTATTGCAGAGGTGAAAGAAGTAGTTTTTCTTCTGATAATCCAGACAAGGCAGTAATAACCTTAAAAAATGACAGAGAGACTAAGTACGAACACTACATAGCTGTTCAAAATGAGCTTGTGGGAGCTTATAATGACTTAAGAAATAGAGAATCTAGGTTGTTGTATGGTGAGAGTTATATACAGATGGAAGGGGAATATGATAATCCTAAAACGCTAGCTAAAAGAAAAACAGAGTTAAAAGCTAGAATTAAAAAAATTAGGGAGATGTTTCCTTTAAAGTTAATAGAGGAAACAAATTAAATCCAAAACTTTATAGTTAATAGCTGAGAAATAAGACCAATAAAAAAGCCTATAATAAGTTCCGCCTTGTTGTGGGCTTTTAAGTATAATCTTGCAGAAGCTATTACGCCGGTAGCTAATATAAAAAGACTTAAAATTAAAGTAATATTTATTTCAAAATGGACACTAAGGTTTATCAAAAACATACAAAAACTTCCTGCTCCCATTAAGTGTAAGCTTCCTTTAAAATTTAAAAAAGAAAGCACTAAAATCGCCAAAGAAGCTGCAATAAGACCTAAAAAAAAGTAGTACAGTTCTGCAGAATAATAACGTGGTATTATTTTTAAAACTACCATAGCTAATAGCGTAATGTTTATTATTAGCGGATACCTTCTGTCCTTTACATTTGGAATAAAGATAGAGTTAATTAAACCAATGTTTTTTAGAATAAAAAAGGCAATAATAGGAATTACAACCGTTAAAATAAAAATAGGGATAATGTTAGCACTAAGCGTAGCTAAGGTGTTGTATTTTGGAGTTAAAATATAATATGTGATAGTTCCGGCTATTGGGACTAGCAAGGGGTGAAACAAATAAGAAATTATTTTAGAAAATTGTTTCATTAGATTTGCTTTCGCAATCGGGCAACAGGTATGCCTAGTTGCTCTCTGTATTTTGCAACTGTTCTTCTTGCTATGGGATATCCTTTTTCTTTTAAAATTGCCGCTAACTTATCATCGGTAAGTGGTTTTTTCTTTTCCTCTTCTGAAATAACCGTTTCTAAAATTTTCTTTATTTCTCTTGTAGAAACATCTTCTCCTTGTTCATTTTTCATCGACTCGGAGAAGTATTCTTTAATTAACTTGGTGCCATAGGGTGTATCTACATACTTACTGTTAGCAACCCTTGAAACCGTGGACACATCCATTTGTATTTGATCAGCAATATCTTTCAGAATCATAGGTCTGAGATTGCGTTCATCTCCGGTTAAAAAGTATTCTTTTTGATAATGCATTATAGCATTCATGGTTATAAAAAGAGTTTGTTGTCTTTGTCTAATAGCATCAATAAACCATTTAGCGGCGTCCAGCTTTTGTTTGATAAATAAAACGGTATCTTTTTGCGATTTAGATTTGTCTTTGGCATCCTTATACCCCTTAAGCATGTTGCTATATTCTTTTGAAACATGCAGCTCTGGGGCATTTCTTCCGTTTAGATTTAATTCTAATTCTCCTTCCACAATTTTTATAGAAAAATCGGGAACCACATGTTCTACTATTCGGTTGTTTCCTGAATAAGAGCCACCTGGTTTCGGATTAAGTTTTTCTATTTCAGAAATGGCAGTCTTTAGTTCCTCTTGAGTAACACCGTGTTTTTGAATTAATTTTTTATAATGCTTTTTGGTAAATTGTTCAAAGGATTTTTCTAAAACAGAAATAGCTAGCTCTATACTTGGTGTAACTTCTTTTCGCTTTAGTTGAATAATTAAGCACTCTTCTAATGATCTTGCGCCAACTCCAGGTGGGTCTAACTCTTGAACTACCTGAAGTACTTTTTCAATAGTTTCTTCTTCTGTATATATGTTTTGGGTAAAAGCTAAATCATCAAGAATGTCGGCAATAGGTCTTCTTATGTAGCCACTTTCGTCTATACTGCCTACAAGAAATTCAGCAATACTCCATTCTTCCTCATTAAGGTAAGTTGTGTTTAATTGCCCTATTAAATATTGGTTGAACGAAATTCCAGCTGCATATGGTACACTTTTTTCATCGTCATCAGAACTGTAGTTGTTGGCTTTAGTTCTATAATCCGGAATTTCATCATCGCTTAAGTATTCATCAATGTTTATGTCTTCTGCATTGATACTTTCATTGTCAGTGTTATCATCGTAGGTGTCTCCAAATTCGTCTTCAATTTCACTTTTTTCTTTACCTCCTTCAAGAGCAGGGTTTTCTTCAAGCTCTTGTTTTAAACGTTGTTCAAAAGCTTGCGTAGGCAGCTGAATTAACTTCATCAACTGTATTTGTTGAGGAGATAATTTCTGCGAAAGTTTAAATTGTAGATGTTGTTTTAGCATGTTCTACGTCTATGCAATATTGTTTAATTTTTAAAAATCGGCACTTTGTGGTGTTCTTGGAAACGGAATAACGTCTCTAATATTACCCATTCCTGTTGCAAAAAGCACTAATCGTTCAAAACCTAATCCAAATCCACTATGTGTGGCTGTGCCAAATTTTCTAAGGTCTAAATACCACCATAGTTCTTTTTCATCAATGCCTAGTTCAGCAACTTTTTGTTTTAAAACATCTAAACGTTCTTCTCTTTGAGAACCACCGACAATTTCACCTATTCCTGGGAATAAAATGTCCATTGCTCTAACTGTTTTGCCGTCATCATTTAAACGCATATAAAATGCTTTAATTTTAGCAGGGTAGTCAAATAAAATAACGGGGCATTTAAAATGTTTTTCAACCAAGAAGCGTTCATGCTCACTTTGCAAATCTGCTCCCCATTCATTGATAGGGTATTTGAATTTTTTCTTCTTGTTTGGCTTGCTGTTTCTTAGAATATCAATAGCTTCTGTATAGCTTACTCTTTTGAAATTATTGTCAGCTACAAATTTTAATTTTTCGATTAAAGCCATTTCAGAACGTTCAGCTTGCGGCTTAGTTTTTTCCTCGTCCAACAACCTTTTTTCTAAGAATTTTAAATCCTCTTCGCAGTTATCTAAAACATAGGTGATAACATTTTTAATAAAGTCTTCCGCCAAATCCATGTTAGCATCAAGGTCATAAAAAGCCATTTCGGGCTCAATCATCCAAAATTCGGCAAGGTGTCTTGAAGTGTTTGAATTTTCGGCTCTAAATGTTGGTCCAAATGTATATACTTTTCCCAAAGCCATTGCATAGGCTTCTGCTTCTAATTGACCAGATACTGTAAGATTGGTTTCTTTTCCGAAAAAATCTTCTTTATAGTCAACTTCTCCATTTTCATCTAATGGCGGTTTTTTTTCATCCAGAGTAGTTACTCTAAACATTTCTCCAGCTCCCTCAGCGTCTGAACCTGTAATTATTGGAGCATGAAAATATTGAAATTCGTTTTGTCTAAAATATTGATGAATTGCGAATGATAATGCAGAACGAACTCGCATTATAGCACCAAACGTATTGGTTCTAATACGTAAATGAGCTTGTTCTCTTAAGGTTTCTAACGAGTGTCTTTTAGGAGATAATATTGTAAGTTTTACTTCTTCAGGGTCAGCTTCACCATGAATAGTAATTTCATTTACTTGAATCTCTACAGCTTGTCCTTTTCCTTGACTTTCAACTAAAGTACCCGATACTTTAATAGCTGCTCCCGTAGTAACTTTTTTAAGTAAATTCTCATCAAATTGTTCAAAATCTACAACACATTGAATGTTGTTAATTGTAGATCCATCATTAAGAGCTATAAAGCGATTACTTCTAAAGGTTTTTACCCATCCATTCACTGATACCTCTTGCAATAATTGTTTTGCAGAAAGTAGTTCTTTTACGTTTGATGATTGCATTATAAATTACTTGTTATTAATTGACCAAAGATAGCCTTTTGGTAAAAAACAAGTAAATTATAATTAGGTTAAATGAAGCAGTTCTAAAAGATTATTTCTTAGCGTCCTTAATATCGTCTTCATCTTTGGGAAGAATATTAATTTGAGGCTTTTTTAATACTGTTTTGTTTGAAATACTACGTTCTAGCGATATTAGTAACGACGGAAGTAAAATTAGATTGGCGAGCATTGCAAAAAGCAACGTTGCTGATACTAAAGCTCCTAGAGCTACAGTGCCTCCAAAATTGGATATTATAAATACGGAGAATCCAAAGAAAAGAACGATAGAAGTGTAAAACATACTTACTCCAGTTTCCTTTAACGCCGCATAAACGGATTTTTCAATACGCCATTTATTGGCTATTAGTTCTTGCCTGTACTTTGCTAAAAAGTGAATAGTGTCGTCCACCGAAATTCCAAAAGCTATACTAAAAACAAGAATTGTAGACGGTTTTATGGGAACTCCAAAGAATCCCATGGCTCCAGCTGTAATGATTAGTGGAAGTAGGTTGGGTATTAATGAGATAATAATCATCTTAAAGGAACGAAATAAATACGCCATGAATAAAGCTATTAATCCAATTGCCAACGCTAGTGAGAGTATGAGGTTTTTTACAAGGTATTTGGTGCCTTTTAAAAATAGTAGCGCGCTACCTGTCATATAAACATTATAACGCTCTGAGGGGAATATTTTGCTTATATGTTCATCTAATCGCATTTCAATTTCTTCCATACGACTAGTTTTTACATCTTTCATAAAGGTGGTTATTCTAGCCGTTTGGCCCGTGCTATCTACAAAACTTTTTAATAGATTTCCGTTGTCTGCAGATTTTCTGGCAACATCCATTATAAAGGTGTTTTCTTGACTTGTAGGTAATTGATAGTATTTGGGGATTCCATTGTAAAAAGCTTGTTTAGAGTATTTTACTAGGTTAACTACAGATACTGGTTTCGAGAGCTCAGGAATATCGTCGATTATTGTTCCAAGCTGGTCCATTTTTTTTAGGGTACTTGGTTTTAAAATACCCTTTGGTCTTTTGGTGTCTACAACAATTTCGACAGGCATAATACCATCAAATTCTTTTTCAAAGAAGCGAATATCTTTAAAAAATTGTTCACCCTTAGGCATATCTTCTATTGGGCTACCGGAAATGTTTATTTGATAAATACCAATAATACTCAATACAAGCAGTAGAATTGAGGCAATGTAAACGGATATTCTTTGCTCACGAACAATACGTTCCATCCAATTTACAAAAGTGTCAATCCATTTCTTGTTTAAATGTTTAAGGTGTTTTGTCTTTGGTAATTTCATAAAGCTATAAACGATTGGAATAACCAAAAGCGATAGCACAAAAATTCCAATGATATTTATGGAGGCAACTATACCAAATTCTTTTAGGAGTTTACTATCTGTAATGATAAATGTTGCGAAACCAGAAGCGGTTGTAATGTTGGTCATTAAAGTTGCATTTCCAATTTTAGAAATTACACGTTGTAATGAAAGCGCTTGGTTTCCATGCTTTTTAATTTCTTGCTGATATTTATTTATTAAGAAAATGCAGTTAGGAATTCCAATAACAATAATCAAAGGTGGTATTAACGCAGTAAGAACGGTAATTTCGTATTGTAATAAGCCTAAAACACCAAAAGACCACATTACACCAACAATAACAATGCTCATTGATATAAAAGTGGCTCTTACACTTCTAAAAAAGAAAAAGAAAATTAAAGAAGTAACTCCCAAAGCGGCAAGAATGAACTTGCCAATTTCATCAATGATGTTCTGAGAATTCATAGTTCGGATATAGGGCATGCCCGAAATACGAACATCTAATCCAGTTTCCTTTTCAAAATCTTCAACAAGATTATTAATATCTTTTAAAATAAAATCCTTCCTAACAGCAGTGTTAATAATCTCTTTGTCGACATATAATACGGTACGAACAGTGCCACTTTCTTTATTATATAAAATGTTTTCGTAAAAAGGAATATTGTTAAAAAGGTGATGTACTAAGCTGTCTACTTCAGCTAAAGTTTCAGGTTGTTTTTTAAGTAAAGGAGAAAGTACAAATTCTTGTTTTTCATTGTCTTTTATTAGCTCCTGTAGATTATCAGTGGATAACACAAAATCGGACTCTGGAAATGCCTCAAGTTGTTTGCTAAGTTTGTTCCAGCGTTTAAAGTTTTCGGGAGTAAAGAGTAAGCTGTCTTTAATGGCAAAAACCATGGCGTTACCTTCTTCGCCAAACTGATTTAAAAAAGACTTGTATTCTAAATTAACGGGATGGTCATCTGGTAAAAGGTTTGCTTGAGTATTGGAGAACCGCATATTCTCCCACTGAAGTGACATAAACACAGTGAAAGCAACGATTAACGTTAGTATTAAAATACGATTCCTAAGAATTATGCGCGCTACTTTCGCCCAAAAATCTGTTTTATGTTTGTTTGCCATCTTCATATTAACCAGCTACAAAGGTAGAAAATGATTAGCTCTTTCCTAAATGTTAAATCGATTTATATTCTGTAAATAATCAAAGCTTTAAAACAAAAAAGCGACCTAATTTAAGGTCGCTTTTTAAATACAAATGAATGAATTTATACTTTCATAATTTCCGCTTCTTTAACAGCTAAGAAGTCATCAATTTTTTTAGTAAAAGCATTGGTAAGTTCTTGAACATCTGCTTCAGTATTTTTCTTTAAATCATCAGAAGCATCATCAAGGCCTTTAATTTCTTTGTTGGCATCTTGTCTTGCACTTCTTACACTAACCTTTGCATCTTCAGCTTCACCTTTTGCTTGTTTGGCTAAATCTCTTCTGCGTTCTTCGGTTAATGGAGGAACATTAATAATAACATTGTCTCCGTTGTTCATAGGGTTAAAACCAAGATTAGAGTTCATGATAGCTTTTTCTATTTCAGCCAACATATTTTTCTCCCAAGGTTGTACCGTGATTGTTCTGGCGTCTGGAGTATTAATGTTTGCGACTTGCGACAATGGAGTTTGAGAACCGTAGTAGTCTACTTTTACTGAAGATAACATTGCCGGAGATGCTTTACCTGCCCGAATTTTTAAAAATGCTTTTTCTAAGTGAGTAATTGCAGCATTCATACTTTCTTTTGCGCTGTCTAATATAAATTCAATTTCTTCGTTCATAGTCCAAATTTTGAAAATGTCTCATTAAAAAATGAGTTATCAAATTATATTTAAATTTAGTAAAAGTATTAAACAAAAATTATTCCAAATATAAAAGTTATAGGTCTACGACGGTACCTATGTTTTCTCCTTGCATTACTTTAAGAAGGTTGCCTTGTTTATTCATGTCAAAAACAATTATCGGAAGCTCGTTTTCTTGACTAAGTGTAAAGGCTGTTGTATCCATAACCTTTAGACCTTTTGATAGCACTTCGTTAAATGAAATGTTATCAAATTTGGTAGCATCTTTATCTTTTTCTGGGTCCGCGGTATAAATACCATCTACTCTGGTTCCTTTTAAGATAACATCAGCTTCAATTTCAATAGCTCTTAAAACAGCAGCTGAATCCGTGGTAAAATAAGGGTTTCCAGTTCCTCCTCCAAAAATAACTACACGACCTTTTTCCAGATGTCGCATAGCTCTTCTGCGAATAAAAGGTTCAGCAACTTCATTAATTTTTATAGCAGATTGTAATCTTGTTTGTACTCCTGTGTTTTCAAGTGCACTTTGTAAGGCTAGTCCATTTATTACAGTTGCAAGCATTCCCATGTGGTCTCCTTGAACTCTGTCCATTCCATTACTTGCTCCAGAAAGTCCTCTAAAAATATTTCCACCACCTATTACAATAGCCACTTCAATACCTTTTTCTACGACAAGTTTAATTTCCTCAGCATATTCTGCTAGTCTTTTAGGGTCAATCCCATATTGTCGTTCTCCCATTAGCGCTTCACCACTAAGTTTTAAAAGTATTCTTTTGTATTGCATGTTGTTGTATTAATTGGGGCAAAAATAATCAAAAAAAATTAGCATTTCCTTTATTCTTGGTCGCATATATATGCTAATTAATCGTATTCAGTTGGCTTTAGAGATTTTATTTTATATTCTTGTGCTACATAAAAATATGACACTTGGTGTCGGTAAAATAGTAAAATGAAAAGAGTTTGTTTTGCATTCGTTTTTGGAATGCTGCTTTTTGGATGTGGATCCGGAAAAGTTGTTACACTGGCAGAGAAATCGGCAATTGCAGTAGAAATAGATTTGATTGATGTTGAAAATGATAAAGTTAAGGTTATAGTAAATCCAGGAACCTTTACCGCCGCAAACGTATCTTTTTATATCCCAAAAACGGTTCCAGGTACGTATTCTTCTGATAATTACGGAAAGTATATAGAGGGTTTTAAAGCGTTGGATTATAATGGAAATGAGTTGAAATTTGTTAAAACGGACAATAATACTTGGCAAATATCTAGCGCAACAAAGCTAGATAAGGTTAGTTATTTGGTTAACGATACTTATGACAATGAGGGGCATCAGAAAAAAGCAGTGTTCTCTCCAGCGGGAACTAATATTCTAAAGGGGAAAAATTTCATGCTTAATTTACATGGTTTTGTAGGGTATTTTGATAAGTTAAAAGAGCGCCCTTATGAAATTGCAATTGCTAAACCTTCGGAACTACAGGCTACAACTTCTTTGGTGAAAAAAGAACAAAAGAAAGCAAAGGAAGATGAAGATGTTTTTATCGCGACAAGGTATTTTGATGTGATTGATAACCCTATTTTATATGCAAAGTCTAATTCGGAAACGTTTCAGATTAATGATATTTCAGTTACATTAAGTGTGTATTCTCCAACCGGAAAGTATACAGCTGCATTGTTAAAAGAGCGCATGAAAAAAATGATGACTGCGCAAAAGGCTTTTTTGGCTGAAATTGATGGAACTAAAAAGTATAATATTCTGTTGTATTTATCTCAGATGGGAGATACTGATGCTGGTGGATTTGGAGCTTTAGAACATCATACTTCAACCGTAGTTGTTTTGCCAGAAATGATGGATCAAGACGCTATTGAAAAGGCGATGGTGGATGTTGTTTCACATGAGTTTTTTCACATTGTAACACCTTTGACAGTGCATTCCAAAGAAGTACAGTATTTTGATTTTAATGATCCTAAAATGTCTCAGCATTTATGGATGTACGAGGGTACGACTGAATATTTCGCAAACCTTTTTCAAATTCAACAAGGACTCATTTCTGAAGAAGAATTTTACGAAAGGATGGTGGGTAAAATAAATAATGCTAAAGGTTATGATGATACAATGTCTTTTACTGAGATGAGTAAAAACATATTGGAGGAACCATTTAAAAACAGCTATGCCAACGTTTATGAAAAGGGAGCATTAATTAACATGGCTTTGGATATTACCTTACGTGAATTAAGTAATGGTGAAAAAGGCGTGCTTTGGCTAATGAAACAACTTTCGCAAAAGTATGGTAAAACAATCCCTTTTGATGATGACAAATTGTTTGAAGAGATAGTGGCATTGACATATCCTGAAATTGGGACCTTTTTCGAAACCCATGTAATTGGAAAAACACCAATTAATTACAATAAATATTTCGCTAAAGCTGGGTTAAGTTTTTCTACAGTAGAAAAACAATCTGGATATTTTTTAGACGGCGATGTTCCTTTTATTGATGTAAAGCCAACGGATCAAAACGTAATATTTGTTAGAAAAGGAATAAACCTAAATAGTTTTTTTAATGAACTGGGGGTAAAGGGAGGTGATGTGTTAAAAAGTGTCAATGGAAAAGATATTACGCTTGAAAGTATGCGTGAGGTTATTATGGCAAGTTTTAAGTGGAGTCCGGAAGATACTATAACTATTGTGGTAAAAAGAGGAGAAGAGGAGATTACCTTAGAAGGAAAAACTGTTCTGCCTATGCTTAAAGTAGATGTGATTTCTCCTGATACTAAAGCAAGTAAAAAACAACTTGAATTACGTAATTCATGGTTAAAAGGAATTTAAAGTTTTAGGAACAACAGAGTATAAAAAAACCGCTAGAAAATTATTCTAGCGGTTTTTTGTTGTTAGCAATTTTAGTTTATCCAAGAGATACACGCTTAAAGCTTGCTACAGCAACATCTCCAAAAGATGATACGTATTCAGCAACGTTAATTTTTTCATTCTTGATAAAGTTTTGATCTAGAAGACATTGTTCTTGATCTAATGTTGTGTTATCAGAAATGAATCTTTCTATTTTTCCAGGAAGAATTTTATCCCATATTTTTTCAGGCTTGCCTTCTGCCTGAAGTTCAGCTTTGAATTTCTCTTCAGCTTGCGCTAAAGCCTCGTCTGTTAATTGGGCTCTAGATATGTATTGAGGAACGTTTTTAAGTGTTTTTCCTAAGCGCCCTAATTCAATATTATCTTTTTCAATAACAGCAATTCTTGCCTCTGTTTCAGAAGCAATATAAGCAGGGTCAAAATCTTTATAAGATAATGTTGTTGCTCCCATTGAAGCAACCTGCATTGCAACATCTTTAACAAGTTCTTCAGCGTTATCTGGTTTAGAAGTTAAACCAACTAAGGCAGCAATTTTGTTAATGTGTACATATGAACCAACATATGGCGCTTCAAGTCTTTCAAAAGCATTGATATCTAGTTTTTCACCAATAACACCTGTTTGTTCTGTTAACTTGTCAGCTACAGTAATTCCTCCAAAATCAGCAGCCAAGAATTCTTCTTTGTTGTTGAAGTTAATTGCTAAATCAGCTAATTCTTTAGCAAGGGCAACAAACTTTTCGTTTTTTCCAACAAAGTCAGTTTCACATCCTAAAACAATAGCAACACCTACAGTGTTATCATCGTTAACTTTTGCGATTGCAGCTCCTTCAGAAGACTCTCTGTCGGCTCTTTTTGCAGCAACTTTTTGTCCTTTTTTACGAAGAACTTCAATTGCTTTGTCAAAATCTCCTTCAGCTTCTACCAAAGCATTTTTGCAGTCCATCATTCCTGCTCCTGTGCTTTTTCTTAATTTATTTACTTCTGCGGCGGTAATTTTAGCCATTTGTATATTTTTTTATAATTTATGTAAAGTAAAACACATTTATTGTGTTTTGGTTTAGGGTAACGTTAATTATTCTACTCCACCTTTAACGTTATCTTGCCACTCTTTTAATTCATCCCACTTTCCATCAGCAGCCATTTTAGCTTGCTTTGGCCAAGATGTTGGATCAAGGTGAGCCATTCTAGAGCTAGCTTCAGTTAAAATTTCTTTAACTTTCTCTGGGTTAGCTTCGGCTAGTTTGCTATAAGTTGCGATACCTGCGGCAACTAATGCTTCAGCAGCTTTAGGGCCTATGCCTTCAACTTTAGTTAAGTCGTCATTAGTTGATTCGGCAGCAGCTGGAGCAGCAGCCTCTTTTACAGGTGCAGGTGCTTCAACTTTAGCTTCTGTAGCTTTTTCTTCTTTCTTAGGAGCAGGAGCATCTTTTTTAGCATCAGCAGCATTTTGCTTTTCTGATTTACGCTCGCTTAATCCTTCAGCAATTGCATCAGTAACTTGAGACATGATAATGTCAATAGACTTAGAAGCATCGTCATTTGAAGGTATTACATAGTCAACTTCTCTAGGGTCACAATTCGTATCAATCATTGCAAAAATAGGAATGTTCAGTTTTTGAGCTTCTTTAACAGCAATATGCTCACGCATAGTATCTACGATAAAAAGTGCTCCAGGTAAACGTGTCATTTCAGAAATTGAACCTAAGTTCTTTTCTAATTTTGCGCGTAAACGATCTACTTGAAGGCGTTCTTTTTTAGATAAAGTTAAAAAAGTACCATCTTTCTTCATTCTATCAATGGAGGCCATTTTTTTAACCGCTTTTCTGATAGTAACAAAGTTAGTTAACATTCCACCTGGCCATCTTTCAGTGATGTAAGGCATGTTTACTTTAGATACTTTATCAGCGACAATATCCTTTGCCTGCTTTTTTGTAGCTACGAAAAGTATTTTTCTTCCTGATGCTGCAATTTTTTTAAGAGCTTCGTTAGCTTCGTCTAATTTTGCAGATGTTTTGTAAAGGTTGATTACGTGAATACCGTTACGCTCCATGTAGATGTAAGGAGCCATGTTAGGATTCCACTTTCTGGTAAGGTGTCCGAAATGTACACCAGCTTCTAATAATTGTTTTACTTCGACTTTCGCCATTTTTGTTTAGTTTACGTTCTTTTGAAATAGCAATGTTATAGTGGTACGCGCGAGCGAGCCTACAACATTTAGATGCTAAACTAATTTGTCCTTAGGTTATAAAAAGCATTTGTTTTTAATGCTAAGGTTTTTTTAAGTGTTCTCACTAGAGAACTTTCAATGAACAAGTTAAAAAATATAAAAAATAGGGTACTCGAAAGTACCCCTGATAATTTTGTATTAACGTTTTGAGAACTGGAATTTTTTACGGGCTTTCTTCTGACCGAATTTCTTACGTTCCACCATTCTTGGGTCTCTAGTTAATAGACCTTCTGGCTTTAAAGTTAATCTGTTTTCCGCATCAATTTCGCAAAGCGCTCTTGATAAGGCTAAGCGAATAGCTTCTGCTTGTCCAGTAATTCCACCTCCGTAAACATTTACTTTAACATCGTAACTATCATTAGTTTCAGTTAATAAAAATGCTTGCTTAACTTTATATTGTAGAGTAGCTGTTGGGAAATAGTTTTCTAAATCTCTGTTGTTTACAGTGATGTCTCCTTTTCCTTCAGATAAATAAACACGAGCTACAGCTGTTTTTCTTCTACCAATTTTATGAATTGTCTCCATTACTTAAGTTCGTTTAAATTTATAGCAGTTGGTTTTTGAGCTTCTTGTTGGTGAGTTGGTCCAACATAAACTTTAAGATTTCTGAATAGCTCAGAACCAAGTCTGTTTTTAGGAAGCATTCCTTTTACCGCTTTTTCAACAATGCGTCCTGGATTTTTTTCTAATAATTCTTTAGCAGAAGTATAACGCTGACCACCTGGGTAACCAGTATAACGGCTATATGTTTTAGAGTCCCATTTGTTTCCAGAAAGCGTTATTTTTTCAGCGTTGATTATAACAACATTGTCTCCGCAATCTACATGTGGAGTATAACTAGGCTTATGCTTTCCTCTTAGTAATTTTGCTACTTTAGAAGCAAGGCGTCCTAATGTTTCTCCTTCAGCATCAACTAATAACCACTGTTTGTTAACAGTTGCTTTATTAGCTGAAATAGTTTTATAACTTAATGTGTCCACTATAACTATATTTTTCAATTATACACTCTACTCCCGATAAACGGGCTGCAAATGTACAACTATTAAGTTGAAATACAAATCGTTGTTTCGTATTTTATTTATTTTTTTACAAGTCAGCTAAATTAGGCTTTTATAATCAGAATATTGTGTTTTTTAAAGTGTTAAATAAAACTTAATTTTTTCATATACTGTAACGGTAGAAAATTTTAAAGGTCTTTTAGGCATGAAAATGCCATGTATAGCTAATTTAAAAGTTTTTTTTACCGTAATACTCTTTGTTTTTTTTGAGATATTTTGGGCGTTTGGACAAGATTCCATTACAAGTGTACCTAAAAAAATATATCATACTAAAGCACTTAAAAGTATTGAGCCACCGACGATTGATGGGTATTTAAATGATCCTGCTTGGGAAATTGTAGATTGGGCTAGTGATTATATTGAAAATCGACCAGATGAGAATACTCCTCCAACATATCAAACAAAATTTAGAATAGTTTATGACGACAAGTATTTATATATAGGAGTACGTTGTTATGATGATGAGCCTGATAAAATTGTAAAACGATTATCGAGAAGGGATGGTTTTGATGGTGATTGGGTAGAATTTAATCTAGATAGTTATCACGATGCGCGTTCTGCATTTTCTTTTACCATATCGGCGTCTGGTGTAAAGGGAGATGAATTTGTTTCAAATAATGGAAGTAATTGGGACTCCAGTTGGAATCCTATTTGGTATACCAAAACTCAGATTGATGATGAAGGATGGACAGCGGAATTAAAAATTCCATTAAGTCAGTTTAAGTTTGGGAATTCTGAAAATCAAATTTGGGGATTGCAATCGACAAGACGATTTTTTAGGGAAGAGGAACGTTCTTTATGGCAAAGAAAACCAGTAGACACTCCTGGCTGGGTAAGTGAATTTGGGGAGTTACATGGGTTGAAGAACTTAGTGCCTCAGCGACAGTTAGAAATTCAACCTTATGCTGTAGCTAGTTTAAAAACTTTTGAAGCTGAAGAAGGGAATCCTTTTGAGGATGGAAGTGAAGGTAAATTAACTGTAGGGGCAGATGCTAAAATTGGTGTGACTAATGATTTAACTTTGGATCTAACGGTGAATCCAGATTTTGGGCAAGTAGAGGCAGATCCTTCTGCAATAGCATTGGATGGATTTCAAATATTTTTTAGAGAACAACGTCCTTTCTTCGTTGAGAATAAAAACATTTTTGATTATAGAGTGTCTCGTTCAGAAGCTGGGAATACTTTTAATTTTGATAATGTTTTTTATTCAAGACGTATAGGAAGAAGTCCTCAAGGATATCCCGATACCGAAGATGGGGAATTCGTAAATCAACCTGAAAATACACCTATTCTTGGTGCAGCAAAGTTCAGTGGAAAAACAAAGAAAGGATGGTCCATTGGTGTGCTTGAAAGTGTTACAGCGAGAAGAACTGCTGAAATATCAGGTAACGGAGATTCTAGAAAAGAAGTTGTGGAGCCTTTGACCAATTACTTTGTAGGAAGGTTGCAAAAAGACTTTAATAACGGAGATACCTATGTTGGAGGGATTTTTACGGCAACTAACAGAGAAAATTTAACTGATGAACTTGCTGAGGGTATTCATGAATCGGCATATTCTGGAGGCTTTGACTTTAAACACCAATGGAATGATCGCGATTGGTATATCGGTGGTAATGTACTGTGGAGTCATGTTAATGGCAGTGTTGATGCAATTGAAAATACCCAAAAATCTATTGCACATTTATTTCAAAGAGAAGACGCTAGTTATTTAGGAGTAGATTCTGAAAAAACATCGTTAACAGGTACAGGAGGGAATTTTCAAATAGGTAAAATTGGTAATGGCCGCTGGAAGTTTGAATCTGGAGCAACATGGCGTTCTCCTGAATTGGAACTTAATGATATTGGATTTCAAAGAAAGGCAGATGATATTCGTCATTATACATGGATTGGTTACCGAACCCTAAAACCTGATAAAACTTTTAGAAGTGTAGGTTTGAATTATAATCATTGGAGCGTTTGGGATTTTGGAGGAAATCATAATAGCTTGCAATTTAATGTGAATAGCTGGCAAAATTGGAAAAATAATTGGTTCACCCGGGCAGGTTTTAACTATCAACCCGTTCAGTATTCCAATTCCGCATTACGTGGTGGACCAAGGTTGAGATTGCCAACAGAAATTAGTTTTTGGAATGGAATTAGTACTGATAACAGAAAAAAAGTGCAATTAAGTCTTTTTCATAATGGAAGTAAGGGAGCAGATGATTCTTATTATTCTTATGGTGCAGAGTTTGAGATAACATATCAACCTTTTAATGCTCTGAGTATCTCGGCTTCACCAGAGTATAGTAGGTTTTATAATAAGCTACAGTTTATAGAAAATATAGATGTTGATTCTGACACCCGTTATATAAATGGAACCGTTGATCAGCGAACACTTAGTATGTCTTTGCGTTTAAATTATAATATAAATCCAAATTTAACTATACAGTATTGGGGGCAACCATTTATATCTAGGGGGAGGTATTCTAGTTTTAAAGAGGTTGTTAGTCCTTTAGCAAAAACATTCAATGAAAGAATATTGACATATAATTCTAATCAAATATCCCTAGAAGATGACACTTATAATATAGATTTGGATTTGGACGACACCATAGATTTTAGTTTTGATGATCCTGATTTTTCGTTTGTTCAGTTTAGGTCTAATCTTGTACTGCGCTGGGAGTATACCCCTGGTTCTGAAATATTTTTGGTTTGGTCGCAAGACATTTCTCAAACAGGAAACCCTCAAGAAGAACTTTTAAGTAGTTTGGGTGATAACATATTTAATGGAGAAAAACCTCAGAATATATTTTTAATAAAAGCTACCTATAGGTTTATGAGGTAATGATTTTTGCAATATAGTTAAGTGTTTTTCGTTATGGATAGGAAATAACCATATTTATAATCTAAATGAAAAAACTAATTTTAACACTAATTGCAGGAGCAACTATCGCAGTATCATGTTCAAAAGATAAGATAGTTGAAGAGTTGACAGATGGACTTATTGGAGATGAAGAAGCTAATGCCCTTGTAGGTGTTTGGGAGTTATCTGAATTTAAGTATGATACTCAGGCTGGAGGAACTAATGTAAATCTAGCGGAAGATATTTTGAATAAATTTAAAGAAGAGAATTGTGTTGTAGTTACTTTCGATTTTAAAGAAGATGGAAGTCTAATGATTGAGAGTGGAATGAATTATTTAGAAATAAATGCAACACCCACAGGTTTGCAGGTTCCATGTCCAACACAAAAAGATGAAGAAACAACTACTTATACTTATGAGGATGGTGTTTTAACCTTTAAGGATGCGGATGGAGCAGATGTTGTAGTAAAAGCTACTGTAGATGGAGACGAGTTAACTGCTGATGCTTCTGACCTAGATCTTAATGAGAATTTTAATTACGACGGAGATTTAATTTTTGTGAAGAAAGAATAGTAAAATATTATTATTTAATTAAGCCGTTTTGAGACATCAAAACGGCTTTTATTTTTTGTAAAATTTGGTTCTGACATGTTCTTTTTTAGATTGAATGTCTACCATGTACATTCCACTTGTTAGAGATGAAACAGGAATGTTCAGGGCATTATTTTTAATAGCCCAGCTATGTTGTAATAAAATGTTTCCGTAAACATCAATAACTGCTATTGTAGCTTTTTCGGTATTTGTTAACCCAAGAATATTAACAACATTCACTGCTGGATTTGGAAATACTTTAACTTTTTTTTTGATGGTTTCTTGTGCAAACGGATTTTCTGCATGTGAGTTATTTTCTTGCGCTTGTGATTTTAAACCAAGCAGAAAAATACAGAGAAGAAAAAAATATAAATTTCTCATAGAAACTTTATGATAAAACGGCATAAAAAAGGCTTTTAGTGTTTCTAAAAGCCTTTTTGGGTATATTTTAACGTTATAATGAAGAGGTGAACCTTAGTTACATTCGTTATAAGCTTTCATGAATTCTATGATGCTTCTCGCATTATTGTCAAATTCCTTCGCTTTAACTCTTTCTTTTAATTCAATACAGCTTTCCTCCACCAGACCATTTAATTTTTTTCTAAAAGCCATTAACCATCCCGCGCTTGATGTGGAGAAGCCTTTTTTATCTTTTGATTTTTTAATTACCAATTCATTGCCTTGGTATTCGTAAAGACTAATTTTTTTAGAATGATAAATACGTTTTGCATATTTATAACTAGCCCGATCAAATGTTGAAGCAGAAATAGCATCATCTGCCTGTTTAAATGGAACTGTGTATCTTTTTTCGCCATTACCTAAAAGAAGAACTTCTACTTCATGCGCCCCAAAACTTCTTGGTACTACTTTTCCTTCAAAATCTTTCACATAAGCTTTTAAGATGCCCCCAACAGTATTAATTTTAGGAACGTTTACGTAACTAGGAATTGTATCACCAGCATTGGTTATTACGAATGACAAAGAATAGTCTGGATCTTCTTTCGGATTGAAGGGCTTATTTGGACCTTGCTCAAAAGTTACATTGTTATTAATGCCATAATAGTCTGTTTTGTCTTCGGTAATAATCTCAAAATGTCGTGTTTTAGTATTGTTAACTTGAAAACTATTTTTTAGTTGATTAGCTTTTTTGATTAAGGCTTTTCCGTCTGATTTGTCGTAGTCATTTTCAATAAGTTGATTTGCATAATCTAATGCTGCATCAGGATTGTCCAAATAGTAATTTAGCCAAGCAATATTGTATAGAGAAGCGTATCTTAATTTTCTGGATTTTCTGTCTTTCCCTGGATAATTGGATAAAACGCTTTTAAAGTATGTAATAGCTGGCTCAATCTTTGTTTTTAAATCATCAATTGGCTTATGGCTTTGCATATTGCTAAAAGCTTCTTTAATAAGATTGTAATTGCTCTTGTGGTTTTCAATTTCAGGGTGTTTTTTGGAATCTAAAATCCATAAAATTGATTTTTTAGTTTCAATAGTGTAGCCAAAAAGAATTGCCATTCTATTGTTAATGACATTAATAACATGTTTAACAAAATTAATTCTTAATGTTTTGGTTGTATTACTTTTTCTAAAGTATTCGGCGTCTTTGTAGCTTTTGGAAGTTTTGCTATTAATAGTTTTTTCTCTGTTGAAAGTAAACGTTTCATTAACTGTATTATCTACAGAAGTAATGGTGACGCTACCCTCGGTTCTGTACTTTACAATTCCAGTGTATTCGGTCCATCTAGTTACTTTGCCGTCCTCATCGGTGCTACTTTTTTGTTGACTTTTGGTTTCGCTACTAATTAATGTTACATCAATAAGTTTGCTTTCAACTTTAAGAAAGGCATCTCTATTAAGCTTTGTAAATCCAGATAATTTAATTTCACTTTCAAAGTAAAGTTCTGGTAGTGATTGGGTAAGTATGGGCGAATTTAGACTTAAAACAGAAAAGGTGCGGTCGGCATCATTTAATATTGGTTTGGTTGGAAGTTTTACATAACTAACGTCAATGTACTCTTTGTCTAAGTCGGTGCTTTGTGACCAGAGTGAAAACGCAACAAAAAGTAAAATAATTAGAGAAAAGGGTTTTTTCATGGTTTGGTTTTTAGTTGGTATTTAAATAATAGAAAATCTTTCACATAGCACAACATTAGACTATTAACGATATTCTTTTGTTAATAGTATTTTAGATTAAAATCAGTTAAAATTTTGATTTTCAATACCTTTTAATGAGCTTCAAGCCAATTATCTCCTAAGCCTATTTCTACATCTAGAGGAACTGCAAGTTCATAGGCATTTTCCATTTCGGTTTTTATCAGCGTTTTTAATGTTTCTAATTCTGGCTTGTAAACATCAAAAACCAATTCATCATGTACTTGAAGAAGCATTTTAGATTTAAAATTACCTTGATCTAGCTTTTTGTGAATATTAATCATAGCAATTTTAATAATATCGGCCGCACTACCTTGAATTGGAGCATTAACCGCATTACGTTCTGCAGCACCTCTTACAATAGCATTACTTCCGTTGATGTCCTTTAAATATCTACGACGACCTAAGACAGTTTGAACATATCCATTGTCTCTAGCGAAATCTACTAATTCACTCATGTAGTTTCGTAATTTAGGATAGGTTTTGTAGTATGTGTCGATAAGTTCTTTGGCTTCTGATCTGGATAAATCTGTTTGATTGCTGAGCCCAAAAGCGGAAACACCATATATAATACCAAAATTTACTGTTTTAGCATTACTTCGCTGTTCTCTTGTGACTTCGCTTAAAGGGACATTAAAAACTTTGGCAGCTGTTGAAGTGTGAATATCTTCTCCGTTTTTAAATGCTTCAATCATTGTGGTTTCTTTGCTTAATGCCGCAATAATTCGGAGTTCAATTTGGGAGTAGTCAGCGGCTAAAAGAGTATGATTCTCATCTCTAGGAACAAAAGCTTTACGTACTTGACGACCACGTTCCGTACGTATTGGAATGTTTTGCAGGTTTGGATTGTTGCTACTTAACCTTCCGGTGGCAGCAACTGTTTGCATATAATCGGTATGTATTCGGTTTGTGGTTTCGTCCACAACTTCGGGTAATGCATCAACATAAGTGCTTTTTAACTTCGAAAGCCCTCTGAAGTCCAATACATTTTGGATAATTTCATGGTCTTTGGCTAGATATGATAAAACATCTTCTGCTGTGGAATACTGACCTGTTTTTGTCTTTTTTGGTTTGTCTACTAATTTTAATTTTTCAAAAAGAATTTCTCCTAATTGTTTTGGAGAAGCAATATTGAATTCTTCTCCAGTGACCTCATATATTTTTGTTTCTAAGCTTTTGATATCGTTATCTAAATCTTGCGAAAGCGAATTTAAAAAGGTTTTGTCTAGATTAATACCCTCCAATTCCATATCAGCTAAAACATGTAAAAGGGGAATTTCAATATCATTAAAGAGGTTGTTAGTTTTTGCAGCTTCTAATTCTGGTCTAAAGTGTTTGGCTAACTGAAAAGTAATATCGGCATCTTCTACAGCATATTCGGTTTGTTTTTCCAGCGGTACGTCACGCATGGAAAGTTGATTTTTCCCTTTTTTCCCAATAAGCTCAGTAATAGAAACAGGTGTGTAGTTAAGGTAGGTTTCTGAAAGCACATCCATGTTGTGACGCATATCTGGGTTAATGAGATAATGCGCTAACATAGTGTCAAAACATTTTCCCATTACTTTTACATTATACTTATGTAATACCTTAATGTCGTACTTTAAATTCTGGCCTATTTTTTCAATACTTTCTGATTCGAAAAAGGGTCTAAGTAGCTCTATAATTTCTTGAGCTTGGCTTTTATCTTCAGGAAAAGGGATGTAAAATCCTTTTGTGGCTTCCCATGAAAAAGCAATTCCAACCAATTCTGCTGACAACGGATTTAGTCCTGTTGTTTCCGTGTCAAAACATACTGAAGTTTGTTTAAGAAGGTTTTGAACAAAGAGTTTCATCGCCATGCCTGAGCCAACACTTTGGTATACATGCGGAACATCTTTAATGGTTTTCCTGCTAGAAACTGCTTCAACTGTAGCTGGAGTGTTGGGATCTCCTCCAAAAAGAGAAAACTGACCTTGTCCTGCTGTTGTTTGTTTTTTAGGAGAAGAAGTGATGTTGTTATTTTCTGCTTTGGATTCATCTTCAGTATTAGCCTCAGTTGAAAATAATTTTAAAAACTGATCTCTAAGTCTTCTGAATTCGAGTTCTTCAAAAATTTCTTGAACTTCGTCACCATTAGGGGTTGACATTTTGTAGTCCTCGGCTTTAAAAGTAACATCACAATTGATGTCTATTGTGGCAAGTTTTTTAGAGAGCAGACCAAGTTCGCCATTGGCTTCTACCTTCTCTTTCATTTTACCTTTAAGTTGATCGGTATTTGCCAAAAGACCTTCCATAGAATCGAACTGCTCTATGAATTTTTTTGCAGTTTTGTCTCCAACACCTGGTAATCCTGGAATATTATCACTGGCGTCTCCCATCATACCTAGATAATCTATCACTTGTTCAGGGCGTTTAACACCAAATCTTTTCTGAATTTCTGGAATTCCCCATATTTCAATTCCATTACCCATACGAGCTGGGCGATACATAAAAATGTTTTCTGAAACTAGTTGACCAAAGTCTTTGTCAGGAGTAACCATGTATACCTGGTAATCTTCTTTTTCTGCCTGTTTTGCAAGTGTTCCGATAAGGTCGTCAGCTTCATAACCTTCTAAAACCACAACAGGAATTTCCATAGCTTTAAGAATTTTTTGAATATACGGAACTGCAATTTTAATAGCATCAGGGGTTTCGTCTCGATTAGCTTTGTACTCAGGAAACAATTCTGTGCGCTCAACACTACCTCCTTTGTCAAAACAAACTGCTAGATAGTCAGGTTTTTCTCTTCGAATAACATCTAAAAGTGAATTCATAAACCCCATTATTGCGGAAGTATCCATTCCTTTAGAATTTATTCTAGGGTTTTTAATTAGGGCATAGTATCCTCTGAAAATTAAAGCAAAGGCATCGAGTAGAAAAAGTCTTTTTTGTGCTGACATCGGTAATTGTAAGTTTAATGGATAAATCTACGAAACTTATAAATTAGATTGAGGGGTAATTTCAAATTTAAAAAGGAATCTTATTCCGTTAAATAAAATGTAATATGAATACTCTAGTGACCGAAACGAATATCTTTACGAAAAAAAAGCAATGTTACGTTTGATTATATTTTCGGTGATTTATGTAGTGGCTAGTGTTTATGCCTTTCAAATTTTTAAAACAGTAACAAAAAGTTCTTGGTTGCAATATGCATATATATTGCTGACAGTGGTTATTCTAGGTAATTTTATCTACAAGTTTAATTTTGGAGAGGGGGCTCATACTGGGTTTACCGTTGCTAAAAGTTACGCAGTTGGCTTTTCGTTGGCTATGTTGGTTTTTAATTTAGTGGCTGTAATATTCGTTTTTTCAGAGGATATAGTTAGGTTAATTACGGGTGTTTACTTTAGGCTAACAGGTGAAAAAAAGGTGTTTAATCTTCCCGAAAGAAGAAGATTTTTGAGTTTAATTGCTTTAGGCATTGCATCATTACCTTTTGGGGCTTTGTTGTACGGGATGTACCGTGGTAAATACAATTTTAAGGTGCTTAAGTATGATTTGGAGTTTGATGATTTGCCAAAAAATTTTGAAGGATATAAAATTACCCAAATATCGGATATCCACAGTGGGAGTTTTGATAATAGGGAGAAAATATCATATGCTATTGATTTAATAAATGAGCAACAAAGTGATGTTTTGCTTTTTACTGGAGATATGGTTAATAACAAGGCTGAAGAAATGTATCCGTGGAAAGATTTGTTCGGAAAGCTTTCTGCTAAAGATGGTAAATTTTCGGTTTTAGGAAATCATGATTATGGAGATTACGTGCAATGGGATACTGAAAAATTGAAGAAAGAAAATTTAGAGGATTTAAAAAATTTGCAAAAAGAAATGGGCTTTGATTTGTTGTTAAATGAAAGTCGATATCTAAAAAGAGGAGAAAATAAGATAGCTCTTGTTGGTGTAGAAAATTGGGGTAAAGGAGGTTTTAAAAAAGCAGGTAATCTAAAAAAAGCGGCTTCAAATGTTGCTAAAAGTGACTTTAAAATTTTAATGAGTCATGATCCGTCCCACTGGGAACAAAAAGTGATACATGATGATTATCATTATCACCTTACATTGAGCGGACATACTCATGGAATGCAATTTGGAATTGAAATTCCCGGATGGTTTAAATGGAGTCCGGTAAAGTGGCGTTATAAATATTGGGCAGGAATTTATAAAGAAATGGGTCAATACATTAATGTGAATAGAGGTTTTGGTTATATAGGATATCCTGGACGCGTTGGAATTTGGCCAGAAATTACGGTCATAACCCTTAGGAGTAAATCATTAACATGAATTTAACCAAATTGTTTGACTATAAAGATCTTGAGGTATTAATTTTTTAACAATTTTCACTACATTTGGCGTATAACAATAGCTATTAGTATGTCTAAATTTGGAGAACTTATAGATTTACATATTCCTGTGCTACTTGACTTTTACGCAGAATGGAATGATCAATCTACTGCAATGCATCCTGTTTTAAGGGATGTGGCAGCAGCCCTTGGTGATAAGGGGAAAGTTATTAAGATTGATGTAGATAAAAACAAAGAATTGGCTCAGGCATTAAGAGTCAAAGGATTACCTACACTAATGATATATAAAAAAGGAGAGATGGTCTGGCGCCAAAGTGGTGAGCAAGATGCAAATACTCTTATTGGTATACTTAACGAGTATTTGTAAAACCCTTTCTCAAAATAATAGAAAAAGGGTTGTTTTTATTCATGGTGTTAGTTGCTTAAAGAATCTTTTTTGGTAGTAACAGAATCAGTCATTTGGACTGAATCATTGATGTCTGGATTAACATTTGATTGATTTTCTTGTTCTTCTTCCAGTATTTGGCTTTTGTAGAAATGTTCAAACCTATCAATATATTCATTAAATATTAGGGTTTCTTTTTCTGCCATTTCACGATCATCATTACTTATTAAAATATCAATATTTCTTCTATATGCTTCCATATCGGCAATGATGTCGTCTATTTTGCCATACTGTTCATCAATTGTTGTTGTAGCATAATAATCTAAACGTTCTTGGTAAACAGTGGCTAGTTGCTTAAATAAATCGCGAGCTTTAGAAGTTTCTCCTACCTTATAATATCCATCTACAAAAGGCTCAATAATAGTATAATACCCAAAGATGTCTACGGGCATTTTTTTAATGGATAGGTCTATTATTTTTTTCGCCTTTTCAATTTTGTCCTCATTAATTAAGGTTTCCATAAGTCGGGCCAAATTACTTCGGTATGAAAGTCCTTGTATACGGGTTTGGGTATCATGATACATGTCTGGGTCTCCTGAATTACCCCAATCCCAATTATTGACAATATCATACATTAAATCAGAGTCAATTCTACCCATTTCAAAAGAACTTCTTCTTTCGGTTTTTATAGGTACCAACTTGTAAGCCATACCATCTAATTGAAGATAGTTTTTCATCCATAAGAATTCAGCATTATCATAACTACCTCCTGAAAAGTATAAAGGTCTTTTCCAATCATTGTTGGCTAAAATATCAAGCATCATCATGCTTTTTTTTGTGATAGCACTTGAGGGTAGGTCAATATCTATATAATCTACGATGGAGTCAGCATCCTTTTGTTTTACAAGTCCACTTTCTAAAACATTCTTTTTGTTTACCGGAACTCTAATTTTATTAGTTGGGTAATACACTATATTTAAGGTATTTTCCGCATACGCATCTAAATCTGCTCCTTGTTGTTCAAAAAGGTGCTTTAGTTTTGTTCTTGGTTTGTCACTATCAATCCAATTAATAAAATCTTTTATTGGCCATCTTTTATCTGTAAGTTTTTGATAATACAAAACGTCTCTTGATCCCCAACGATATTTGTCATGCGTGATTTGTGACGGAATGGGGTCACTTTCATACGCTTTTTTCTTCATTTGATCAACATACCAATCTGTTTCAAATAAACTGGTGCAAACAATTCGAATGTCTGTTCTGTAGCCTTCAATTTCTTGTGCATACCATAATGGAAAAGTATCGTTATCTCCAATTGTAAATAAAATGGCCCCGACATCTTTTTGGCAAGAATCTAAATAGGCTTTTGCTGATGCGCTTGCGGTAAATTTCCCCGAACGGTCATGGTCATCCCAGTTTTGATATGCCATTACAGAGGGAACAGCAAGTAAGCATCCAATAACTAATATCGGAGCTAAAACTTTAGGGTTAAGAAGTTTTCTAAACTCGTCATATAGACCATAGACACCTAATCCTATCCAAAGCGCAAACACGTAAAAAGAACCTACTAATGAATAGTCTCGTTCTCTGGGTTGAAAAATATATGGATTTGTATAAAACTGAATTGCTAATCCTGTAAATAAAAAGAACATAAACAGAACCCAAAACTGTTTCGGGTTTTTAGAAATTTGAAAAACCAATCCGATAATACCTAAAAGTAGCGGTAAGAAAAAATAGGTGTTTCTACCTTTATTGTTTTTAATTTCACTAGGTAAGTTGTCTTGACTGCCCAAGCGCCAGCTGTCAATAAAATTAATGCCGCTTATCCAATTTCCATTATCATTGTATCTACCTTGAACATCATTTTGTTTTCCAGTAAAATTCCACATGAAATAGCGGAAGTACATATAGTTAAATTGAAATTCAACCATATATTTAATGTTGTCCCAAACACTCGGAGGTTTTACTTCGATATAGTCGCCAAATCTTTTTAGAAAACCAATGTATTGTTCAGCATCGATTTCACCATTGGCAAAACCAGCTTTTACTTGTTGTACAGCCTCTCGTAATTCGTCGTTAGACTTTGTCATTTTAAAATCCAACGGGCCAAAATAACGCATGTAGTTTTCTGCGTGTTGAGTGCTCCACATTCTAGGGAGTAAGCCCATGTGTTTTTTGTTGGACTCTTGAAGGGCGTCTTTATAGTGATTCACTATAACATATTTCCCAAGCGTTTCGTCTTTTTCGTATTTAGGTTTGTCATCTTTGTTGTCGCCAGCCTCTGCGAAAGTATCAGAATAATACGCTCCATATATTGGGCTGTCTACTCCTGGGTATTGTTCTCTATTATAATAAGCAAGAAGTGCTCTGGCGTCTGATGGGTTATTTTCGTTAATAACAACATTGGCGTTAGCTCTAATAGGAAGCATAATCCATGAAGAAAACCCTAAGAACAAAAACATTAAGCAAAGCACTATGGTGTTAGCTGTTTTGTAATCGTTTTTTCTGGTGTAGTTTAATCCAAAATAAAACAGGGTTATGAAAACAATTCCCATTATCAGCGTTCCTGAATTGAAAGGGAGTCCAATGCTATTGATAAAAAACACCTCGCTCCATCCAAAAACCTTTAAAATGTAGGTTAATGAGAATTTGTACACTAGCATTAAAATACCAATAGAGGCTACATTGGCTAAAAAGAAATTTTTAATTGTAGTGGTTTTGTACTTTTTAAAGTAGAAAAGCAGTCCTATGGATGGAATAGCTAAGAATCCCATAAATTGAACGCCAAAGGTAAGACCCACTACGAAAGAAATTAAAATTAACCATTTGTTTCCTCTTGGGTTGTCTAAATTATCAGTCCACTTAAGACCAAGCCAAAGTAGTAGCGCCATTATTAAACTAGCAGTGGCATAAACCTCTGTTTCAACAGCGTTAAACCAAAAGCTGTCTGAAAATGTAAAGGCTAAACAACCTACTAATCCACTTCCTAAAATAGCAATAGCGTTGCTATTTGTTAAAGGCTGTCCTTTGGTTATGAGTTTTTGAGTTATGTTGGTTATTGTCCAAAACATAAACAATATTGTAAATGCACTAGATGCGCCGGATACAAAATTTACCATTCGCGCAACCTGTTCAGGACCAAAAGCAAACATGGCGAAAAATGCACCAATCATTTGAAGTAGGGGGGCTCCTGGAGGGTGGCCAACTTGTAATTTTGCCGAAGTGGCGATATACTCTCCTGCATCCCAAAAACTGCTAGTAGGTTCTACTGTTATAAAGTAAGTAACAAGAGCTATAAAAAAAACTACCCATCCTAGGATGGTGTCCCATTTTTCGAAATTCTTTGAAAACATGTAAATTTTGGTTTAACCAGTTGGGCGAATTTACTAATTTATATACATACCTGTACAGTATTTTTATAAACCTTTAACAGCTTTTGAAATCATTTTTTTAATTATTGTTTCAGAAAATGTTTGTGTAAATGAAACTTTGTTTTAAATTTGCACGCTCTTAATGATTATTGGCCCATGGTGTAATTGGCAACACTCCGGTTTTTGGTACCGTCATTCAAGGTTCGAGTCCTTGTGGGCCAACTAATTTAAGATTAAATCCCAGTATTTTAATACTGGGATTTTTTATTTCATTTTATTGCATTGGTTTGTTTCTGCTTCTGTCATACAATACTATACTTCCTGCTACTGCTACATTTAAGCTAAACTGAGAATTAAATTTCACTAAAAAGTGAGAGCGCTCCATTGCTTCGTTAGTTAAACCGTTGTCTTCCGCGCCTAAAAGGTATACACAACGTTTTGGATGAGAAAAGGTTTCTAGGTCATGGGCGGAATCGGTTTTTTCAATGGCGACAACGCGAACCCCTTTTGGTAAATGCTCATAGAAGTCGTTAAAGTTTTTGTAATGGTAATATGGAATGGATTTTACGGCATTATGAGTGTCAGAAGCTTGAGTGGCATATCTTTTTCCGATGGTAAAAATAAAGCTTGCTCCTAAATTTTGAGCTGTTCGCCATAAAACGCCTAAGTTTTCTGGTGTTTTTCCATTTTGAATTCCAATGCCAAAAAAGGAAGTAGAAAAGTTGTTTGGTTCTATAGAGTTAGCCATGTTATTTAAAAATGTTTGCAAATTTGAGTGGGCAAAATAAAGCTTAATATTTAATATGCAAATGAATGTTTTTTACAGACGTTTTTAATGTGAGTTTTGTTGAAATTAAATCCGTTGAAAATCACTAAAATATTAGCTGTAAAAGCCTTATTGTAAACATATTTTTTTATATATTTGCGCCACTGAAAGGATATAAAAGTATTCATGAGGGGACATATTGTCCCCTCTTTTATTACTTAAAACTATGTTTAAGGATAAGGTAAAAACACTTTTAGAAGGTGCTTTGAAAGAAGATGAATCAATTTTTTTGATTGATTTTTCTATTTCTACTGATAATAAAATTAATGTGATTTTGGATGGTGATCATGGAGTTACTTTACAAGATTGTATGAGAGTTAGTAGAGCAATTGAGCATAATCTGGACAGAGAAGAAGAGGATTTTTCTTTGGAAGTTGCTTCAGCAGGAGCTGCTTCGCCAATGACAATGCCTAGGCAGTATGTGAAGAATATTGGAAGAAAGTTAGAGGTTGTTACAGAGCAGGCTACTTTTGAAGGTAATCTTACCGCTGCAACTAATGAGTTTATAACATTAGAATGGAAGGCTAGAGAGCCAAAACCAGTTGGTAAAGGAAAAGTTACCGTGCAGAAAAAAGAAGAAATTTCTTTTTCTGATATTAAGAAAGCAAAAGTTGTATTAAAATTTTAATTGTAGCCACAAATGGAAAATATTGCGTTAATAGAATCTTTCTCAGAATTTAAGGATGACAAATTCATAGATAGAGTTACGCTAATGGCGATTTTAGAAGACGTGTTTAGAAATGCGTTAAAGAAGAAATTTGGTTCAGATGATAACTTCGATATTATTATTAATCCAGATAAAGGGGATTTGGAGATTTGGAGAAATCGTATTGTTGTTGAGGATGGTGAAGTAGAGGAGCCTAATGAGGAAATTTCGTTGGCTGAAGCGCGTAAAATTGAGCCAGATTTTGAGGTTGGAGAAGACGTTTCAGAGGAAGTTAAATTAATTGATTTAGGGAGAAGAGCAATATTGGCATTACGTCAAAATCTTATTTCTAAAATTCATGAACACGATAACACGACAATTTATAAGCAGTTTAAGGATCTTGAAGGAGAAATTTATACAGCTGAAGTTCATCATATTAGACATAAAGCAATAATTTTGTTGGATGATGAAGGGAATGAGATTATTTTGCCAAAAGACAGGCAAATACCTTCGGACTTTTTTAGAAAAGGTGATAATGTTCGTGGAATTATTGAAAGTGTAGAGTTGAAAGGAAGTAAGCCTACCATAATTATGTCTAGAACTGCTCCTAAGTTTTTAGAGCAATTGTTCTTCCAAGAAATTCCAGAGGTTTTTGATGGTTTAATTAATATCAAAAAGGCTGTGCGTATTCCTGGGGAAAAAGCAAAGGTGGCAGTAGATTCTTATGATGATCGTATAGATCCTGTTGGGGCATGTGTTGGAATGAAAGGGTCTAGAATTCATGGTATAGTTAGAGAATTAGGTAATGAAAATATAGATGTTATTAATTGGACGAATAATCCGCAATTATTAGTAACAAGAGCGTTGAGTCCGGCAAGAGTATCATCAGTTAAATTAAATGATGAAAAAATGACGGCTCAAGTATATCTTAGACCAGAGGAGGTTTCTAAGGCAATTGGTAGAGGTGGGCATAATATTAGATTAGCTGGGCAATTAACTGGTTATGAAATAGATGTGTTTAGAGAAGGTGTTGAGGAAGATGTTGAGCTTACTGAATTTTCTGATGAAATCGATGCTTGGATTATTGAAGAATTCAAGAAAATTGGTATGGATACGGCAAGAAGTGTTTTAGAACAAGATGTAAGTGATTTAGTTAAACGAACAGACTTGGAGGAAGAAACAATTGTTGAAGTTGTTCGTATACTAAAAGAAGAATTAGAAGATTAGCTATATATTAGCGACAATTTAATGAATAGGAATCAGTATTTATGGCAGATAGTGCAACAATAAGACTTAATAAAGTTCTTCGTGAACTTAACATTTCGTTGGATAGAGCGATAGATTTTTTATCCTCTAAAGGACATGAGGTGGAGGCTAGACCTACCACTAAAATCTCCAATGAAGTTTATCAGGTGCTGCTCGATGAGTTCCAGACGGATATGAGCAAAAAAGTTGCATCTAAAGAAGTTGGTGAGGAAAAAAGAAAAGAAAAAGAAGCCATAAGAGTTCAGCTGGAGCAGGAGCAGGAAGAAAGAAGGGTTGCAAGAGAGAAAAGAGCAGCTTCTGAAAAGGTGATTAAGGCAAAAGCAGAATTAGCAGGTCCTAAAACGGTTGGTAAAATTGATTTAAATCCCAAAAAGGAAGAAGAAGTTAAGCCGCCGGTAGAGGAGGTGCCTGTAGTTGAGGAAGAAAAGAAAATTGTTGAGGAAAAACCAGAAGAAGTTGTTACTGCAAAAGTTGAGTTGGCTGGTCTCAAGCCGGTTGGTAAGATTGATTTAGCTCCTAAGAAGAAGGAAAAGGTTAAAGAGGTTGCTGTTAAGAAGAAAGCTGAAGAGGTTAAAGAAAAGCCTGTAGAAAAAGCGGATGCTCCTAAAGCTGAGGAGTCTACTGAGGAAGTTGTTAATGAAAAAATTACAACACAATATCAAAAGCTTAGTGGGCCAAAAATAACGGGAGATAAAATAGATCTTACCAAATTTCAAAAGCCTAAGAAGAAAAAAGAAGAACCAAAAACTGGTTCTGGTGATGGGGCAGATAAGAAAAAACGTAGAAGACGTATAGTTAGTAATAACTCTGGAGGAGGAAACCAAAGAGGTAACTCTGGACCTGGTTCTAGAGGAAATGGGCCTGGTAAAAGAGGGGTTAAAAGACCTGTTGTTGCTAAGGTGGAGCCTACAGAAGAAGATGTTCAAAAGCAGGTTCGTGAAACTCTTGAAAAACTCCAAGGAAAATCTAAAAAAGGTAAAGGAGCTAAGTATAGAAGAGATAAAAGAGATCAGCACCGTCAGCAGACAGAAAAAGATCTTGAACAACAAGAATTAGAAAGTAAAATACTAAAAGTAACAGAGTTTGTTACTGCTAGCGAGGTGGCAACAATGATGGATGTTGGAACCACTGAGATTATTTCTGCTTGTATGTCTCTTGGGATCATGGTTACCATGAACCAACGTTTAGATGCTGAGACTTTGTCAATTGTTGCAGGTGAGTTTGGATATGAAGTGGAGTTTGTTACTGCTGATATTGAGGAGAGTATTGTTGAAGAAGAAGATAGGCCTGAAGATTTAGCGCCTAGAGCTCCAATTGTTACGGTGATGGGGCATGTGGATCATGGTAAAACATCATTGCTGGATTATATTAGAGAGGAAAATGTAATCGCAGGTGAAAGTGGCGGAATTACGCAGCATATTGGTGCGTATGGAGTAACACTTTCAGATGGTCAAAAAATATCATTCTTAGATACACCTGGTCACGAAGCCTTTACGGCGATGCGTGCAAGGGGTGCTCAGGTTACTGATATTGCAATTATTGTGGTAGCTGCTGATGATGATATTATGCCACAAACAAAAGAAGCTATTAGTCATGCTCAGGCGGCTGGTGTGCCAATTGTTTTTGCGATTAATAAAATAGATAGACCAACCGCAAATCCTGATAAAATTAAGGAAGGTTTAGCTCAAATGAATTTATTAGTAGAAGATTGGGGAGGTAAAATACAATCTCACGATATCTCTGCTAAAACTGGAGAAGGAGTTAAAGAACTTTTAGAGAAGGTGTTATTAGAGGCAGAGCTTCTAGAATTAAAGGCAAATCCTAAAAAGTTGGCAACAGGTACTGTTGTTGAAGCATTTTTGGATAAAGGAAAGGGTTACGTGTCTACAATTTTAGTTCAGGCGGGGACGCTTAAAATTGGAGATTATGTCTTGGCTGGTACTTGCAGTGGTAAGGTAAAAGCTATGCAGGATGAGCGTGGTAAAATTATTAAAGAGGCAGGTCCTTCAACACCAATATCTATATTAGGTTTAGACGGAGCGCCACAGGCGGGTGATAAATTTAATGTGTTAGAGGATGAGCGTGAAGCTAAACAGATTGCAACGCGCAGGTCTCAGTTACAACGTGAGCAGTCGGTTAGAACGCAAAGACATATTACTTTAGATGAAATCGGAAGACGTATTGCTTTAGGTGACTTTAAAGAACTTAATATCATTCTTAAAGGAGATGTTGATGGTTCAGTTGAGGTGTTAACAGATTCTTTCCAAAAATTATCTACAGATGAGATTCAAATAAATATTATTCATAAGGCAGTTGGACCTATTACAGAATCTGACGTGTTATTGGCTTCGGCTTCTGATGCTATCATAATTGGATTTAATGTTAGGCCAATGGGTAATGCTAGATCTGTTGCTGAAAAAGAGGAAATAGATATTAGAATGTATTCTATTATTTATGACGCTATTAATGATCTTAAAGATGCAATGGAAGGTATGCTTTCTCCAGAGATGAAAGAGGAGATTAGTGGTACTGCTGAGATTAGAGAAACGTTTAAGATTTCTAAAATTGGAACTATTGCTGGATGTATGGTAACAAATGGTAAAATATTCCGTAATTCTGGTATACGTTTAATTAGAGATGGGGTTGTTATCTATACTGGTGAATTAGCTTCTTTAAAACGATTTAAAGATGATGCTAAAGAAGTTTCTAAAGGTTATGACTGTGGATTGCAGATTAAAAACTACAATGATATAAAAGAGGGTGATATTGTAGAGGCTTTTCAAGAAGTGGCTGTGAAAAAGAAGTTAAAGTAATAATTTAGATACTTTAGATAAATAAAAAAATCGACCTATTTGGTCGATTTTTTTGGTTTTAATATCATCGCGTTCGGATATTTTTCTCTTACCTCAATAAATTTTCTTTCGGCTTCAAGTTTTGATGAAAACCTGCCTATTCTGACTCTGTATGTTGGTGAGTCAAAATCTATTTTTGAAGGTAGATTCGGAAAGTCTTGATCTACGTCAGCTTTTATTCTTTGCGCCTTGGCGTAAGAACCAAATCCTACTTGAATTCTATAGTATTCGGAGCTTTCAAATGATGACTTATATATATCAAGTAATTCAACAATTTTTTGGTCCTGCTCAATGGTAACCGTACCTTCTTGAGCAGAAGCGATTATGGTGAAAAAAATACAGGCAACTAAGAATACTGTTGTTTTCATTATGAATAAGTTAGATTTTGTAATGACTGAGCAAAGGTAATTTTTTCGATTTTAAACATGACATAAATCAACTATTTAGAATTGTTATAAATTATAAATTATAAATAAATTAACAGTTTCGAAATAAAGTGTAATCCTTATTTTTGCGTTCGATTTAGGTAAGGTCTAAGGGTTGTAAGACTTGTATTACTCTAATACCGTGCCAGAATTTTGATTGAAATATATTATATATGAAAAAGGTTATATACCGCAATCAGATTTTTAAAGTGCTGGGCTTAAGTCTTGTGCTTTTTATGTCTCTTTCTGTTTCTCTTTTGGCTCAAGAAGCTGATGCTGCAAAAGGAAAATCGTTGTTTAATCAGAATTGTGCTGCTTGTCACTCATTGACTCGTAAAATGACTGGTCCTGCGTTAGCAAATGTGGAAAGTCGTTTGTCAGAAGATGAGGGTTTAGATAGGGAGTGGCTATATGCTTGGATTAAAAATAGTCCAGGGATGATTAAGTCTGGTGATGCTTATGCTAATAAAGTTTATAATGACTTTAATAAAGCGGCGATGACGGCTTTTCCAACTTTATCAAATGAAGATATAGATAATATTTTAGCGTATACTGCTGCTCCGCCTCCAACGCCAGTTGCTGCTCCAGCTGGAGAAGTTGCTACTGCTTCTGCGGGTTCTTCTGGAATTTCTAATGAATTAATATTAGGGGCTTTAGCAATTGTTTTTGGCTTGTTGGTGGTGATGCTGATTTTGGTTAACAAAACATTGTTGAGAATTGCTGCTGCTAATGGTTTAGATGTTGAGCGTGAAAAAGCTGTAAACAGAACACCCATTTGGAAGGCGTTTATTCAAAATCAATTTTTGGTTTTGGTTACTGTAATTTTCTTGTTATTGGGTAGTGCTTACTTTGCTTATGGGTGGATGATGCAGGTTGGTGTTGATCAGGGTTATGCTCCGGTTCAGCCAATTCATTTTTCTCATAAGGTGCATGCAGGTGATAATAAGATTGAGTGTAAATTTTGTCACTCTTCAGCTAGAGTTTCAAAAACTTCTGGAATACCTTCATTGAATGTATGTATGAATTGTCATAAATCTATTTATGAATATCAGGGTAATCCTGAAGGACCAAGTAAAGAAGATTTGGCTAATGGGTATACTAATGAATTTTATACTAAAGAAATTAAAAAGCTTTATAAAGCTGTAGGCTGGGATGAAGAAAACCAAAGTTATACTGGTAAAAGTGAACCGGTAGAATGGGTTAGAATTCACAACTTGCCTGATTTTGCATATTTTAATCACTCTCAGCATGTTTCTGTTGCTGGAGTTGAGTGTCAAACATGTCATGGTCCTGTTGAGGAAATGGAAGTAATGTATCAATATTCTCCGTTGACAATGGGTTGGTGTGTTAATTGTCATAGAGAAACTAATGTAAAAGTGGAAGGAAACGCTTACTACGAAAAAATTCATGCAGAACTTTCTAAGAAGTACGGTGTGGATCAATTGACAGCTGCGCAAATGGGTGGTTTGGAATGTGGAAAATGCCACTATTAATAAACGATAAAAGAAGCTAATTACAGATATATGGCATCAAACAAAAAATATTGGAAAAACGAAGCGGAGTTAAATCCTAACGATTCCATTGTTGAGACGCTAAAACAGAATGAATTTGTTGAGGAAATTCCTGTTGATGAGTTTTTAGGTGATAAAGAAAGTTTATCTGCTAGTAGTACAAATAGAAGAGATTTTTTAAAGTATGTAGGTTTTAGTACTGCTGCTGCAACAATGGCGGCTTGTGAGGGGCCTGTTGTTAAATCTATTCCGTACGTAGTTCAGCCAGAGAACATTGTTCCTGGAGTGGCTAACTATTATGCTACTGCTGTTGCAAATGGTTTTGATTTTGCAAGTGTTTTAGTGAAGACACGTGAGGGTAGACCAATTAAAATTGAGAATAATACAGATGCTAAGGTTGCTGGTAATGCAAACGCAAGAATTCAAGGTTCTGTATTGTCGCTTTATGATAGTACTAGGCTTCAGGGTCCAATGCAAGGTAAAGAAGCTGTGGAGTGGAGTGCGATAGACTCTGCTGTAAAAGCTAAGTTGGGTTCAGGAAAGCAGGTTGTATTGTTGACACAAACATATGCCAGTCCTTCAACAACTAGATTAATATCTCAGTTTTCTGAGGCAAATGTCAATGTTAAGCATGTAGTATACGATGCGATTTCAGAAGAGGCTGCGGTTGTGGCATTCGAGAATAAATATGGTGTTAGAGCTTTAGCGGATTATAATTTTGAGAAAGCTGATGTTATTGTTTCTTTTGGAGCTGATTTTCTAGGAGATTGGCAAGGTGGAGGATATGATAGCGGCTATTCTAAGGGGCGCGTTCCTAAAAATGGAAAAATGTCCAAGCATGTGCAGTTTGAGGCTAATATGACGCTTTCTGGGGCTAACGCTGATAAACGTATTCCTTTAACCCCAATGCAGCAAAAAGTAGCTTTGGCTCAGTTGTTTGCTAGGTTAAATGGAGGTGCAGTAAGTGGTGAGATTCCAGAATCAGCAGCAAAAGCAGTTGAGAGTGTGGCGGCTTATATTAAAAAACACAAAGGAAATGCTGTAGTTGTTACAGGATTACAAGATGTAAATGCACAAACTGTAGCACTTGCTATCAATGAGAAATTTGGAGGGAATGTTGTAGATGTTGATGCTCCAAAAATGATTCGTCAGGGAAATACAAAAGCTGTGAATGCTTTAATTGCTGATATGAAAGCAGGTAAGGTGGGAGCTTTAATTATGGATGGTGTTAATCCGTTATATTCGTTGGCAAATGCAGCTGATTTTAAAGAAGGCTTAGGTAATGTTGATGTATCTGTAGCTTTTTCAACCAATTGGAATGAAACTGCTGAAGCAGTTACATATGTTGGTGCTGCTAATCATTACCTAGAATCTTGGGGTGATGTTGAAATCAAAAAAGGATATTTTAGTTTAATGCAGCCTACAATTAAGGAGTTGTTTGATACAAGACAACTTCAGTCTTCTATTCTGAAATGGATGGGTAGTGATGCAACTTACTATGATTATATAAAGGAAACATGGGCTACTTCTGTTTTGGGAGCGGCTGATTGGAATAAGGCTTTGCATGATGGGGTTTTTGTTGCTCCAGTCTTAGAAAGCGAAGAGGTAGTGGCGACGAATGAGGTTGAAGTTGATGAGGAAGTGGAAAACGCTGCTAAAGCGTCTTTGGCTTCTGCTGTTCGTAGCTTATCAAATGCTACAAGCGGAGATGCTCCTTTTGAATTGACTTTATATCCTAAAACGGGTATGGGTGACGGTCAACAGGCGAGCAATCCATGGTTGCAAGAGTTTCCTGACCCAATTACTAGAGTTTCTTGGGATAATTATGTTACAATTTCAAAAGCTGATGCAGAGCGTTTAGGTGTTGAAAATGTAAACGTTGCAAATGGTGGTATGGACGGTAGTTATGTGAAAATTACTGTAAATGGTGCTGTTTTGAATAATGTTCCTGTTGTTGTGCAGCCAGGTCAGGCAAATGGTTCTGTAGGGCTTTCTTTTGGATATGGTAAAAAGGCAGGTCTAAAAGAAGAAATGCAAACAGGTGTTAATGCATATACTTTGTATCATGAGTTTGATAATGTGCAGTCTGCGAGTGTAGAAAAAGTAGCAGGTAATCATGAGTTTGCGTGTGTGCAATTACATAAAACATTAATGGGTAGGGGAGATATTATTAAGGAAACTACCCTTGAAATATTTAATACTAAGGATCACTCAGAGTGGAATGAGATTCCAGTAGTGTCTTTAGATCATCAGGAAAAACCGGCTACAGAGGTTGATTTATGGGATAGTTTTGATCGCTCAATTGGGCATCATTTCAATATGTCAATAGATTTAAATGCTTGTACAGGATGTGGTTCATGTGTGATTGCATGTCATGCCGAGAATAACGTCCCTGTTGTTGGTAAGGCTGAAGTACGAGTTTCTAGAGATATGCATTGGTTGCGTATAGATAGATATTATTCTTCAGAAGAAAGCTTTGAGGCGGATGATGCTAAAAAGGATAATTTTGATGGATTATTTGGAGATAGCGGTTCTCTTGGTGGATTTGGCGAATTAGAAGATCCGTCAGCAAATCCTCAAGTGGCTTTTCAGCCAGTAATGTGTCAGCACTGTAATCATGCTCCATGTGAAACTGTTTGTCCAGTTGCTGCTACTTCTCATGGTCGTCAAGGTCAAAATCAAATGGCATATAACAGATGTGTTGGTACAAGATATTGTGCAAACAACTGTCCATATAAAGTTCGTCGTTTTAACTGGTTCTTATACAACAATAACGACGAGTTTGATTTCCATATGAATAACGATTTGGGTAAAATGGTATTGAATCCAGATGTAAATGTTCGTTCAAGAGGTGTTATCGAAAAATGTTCTATGTGTATTCAAAAAACACAAAAGACCATTTTAGATGCTAAACGTGACGGGCGTGTTATTAAAGATGGGGAATTCCAAACCGCTTGTTCTTCTGCTTGTGGAAACGGAGCAATTGTTTTTGGAGATGTTAATGATGAGGAAAGTAAAATTGCTGAGTTAAAGGAAAGTGACCGTATGTATCATTTGTTGGAGCATGTGGGAACAAAACCAAACGTATTCTATCAGGTTCAGGTTAGAAATACAAACGAGGCATAATTAAAATATAAGAAAGTAACTATAATAAAAGTCTATGGCGTCGCATTACGAAGCACCTATAAGAAAACCTTTAGTTGTTGGAGACAAAGGCTATCACGATGTAACAGTCGATATTGCAGCTCCTGTTGAAGGAAGAGCTAACAAGCACTGGTGGATTGTTTTTTCCATTGCATTAGTAGCATTTTTGTGGGGAGTTGGATGTATAATTTATACGGTATCTACAGGTATTGGTACTTGGGGATTAAATAAAACAGTTAACTGGGCTTGGGATATTACCAACTTTGTATGGTGGGTAGGTATTGGTCACGCAGGAACCCTTATCTCAGCGGTATTATTGTTATTCAGACAAAAATGGAGAATGGCAATTAACCGTTCTGCTGAGGCAATGACAATTTTTTCTGTAATACAAGCAGGATTGTTTCCAATTATTCACATGGGTCGTCCATGGTTAGCGTATTGGGTATTACCAATTCCTAACCAATTTGGGTCATTGTGGGTTAACTTTAATTCTCCCTTACTTTGGGATGTATTTGCAATATCAACATATCTGTCAGTTTCATTAGTGTTCTGGTGGACTGGTTTATTACCAGATTTTGCAATGTTGCGTGATAGAGCAATTTTACCTTTCCAGAAAAAAATATATAGTTTATTAAGTTTTGGATGGAGTGGTCGTGCAAAAGATTGGCAACGTTTTGAAGAGGTTTCACTTGTTCTTGCGGGATTAGCAACTCCTTTAGTATTGTCAGTACACACCATTGTATCTTTTGACTTTGCTACTTCAGTAATACCAGGATGGCATACAACAATATTTCCTCCGTACTTTGTTGCTGGGGCCATTTTTTCTGGATTTGCAATGGTGAATACACTGCTTATTATTATGAGAAAGGTATGTCACCTTGAAGCGTATATTACAATTCAACATATAGAACTGATGAATATTGTAATTATGATTACAGGTTCTATAGTTGGATGTGCATACATTACTGAGCTTTTTATAGCATGGTATTCAGGAGTAGAATATGAGCAATATGCATTTTTAAATAGAGCTACAGGTCCTTATGCATGGGCATATTGGGCGATGATGACTTGTAACGTATTTTCACCTCAGTTTATGTGGTTTAAAAAATTGCGTACAAGCATTATGTTCTCTTTCTTTATCTCTATTGTGGTTAACATAGGAATGTGGTTTGAGCGTTTTGTAATTATTGTTACTTCATTACACAGAGATTACCTTCCATCTTCTTGGACAATGTTTTCACCGACCTTTGTAGATATCGGAATATTTATTGGAACTATAGGTTTCTTCTTTGTGTTATTCTTATTATACTCTAGAACATTCCCTGTAATTGCTCAAGCGGAAGTGAAATCTATTTTAAAATCTTCTGGAGAAAAGTATAAAACACTTAGAGATGCAGGTAAGCCTTTATATGAAATAAGTGGAAAAGCAGCTGTAGTTAATGAAGTTGTTGAAGAAGAGCCTAGAGCTGATTCTGAAGAGAAGGTTTCTTCTTTGTTGGATACCATAGGCGTATTTGACGCAGAGAACGAAACGGCAGACGATTTAAAACTTGTAAAGGGTATTGGTCCTCAAATGGAGAAAACGTTGAATCAAATCGGAATTTTCACATTTGCTCAGGTTAGTAAAATGACCGAAAAAGAGTATGATTTGTTGGATTCTATTACAGAATCTTTCCCAGGGAGAGCGCAACGCGATGATTGGGCTGGTCAGGCTAAAAAATTAAATTCAAAAAAATAAATATGGCATCTAAAGTTTTACATGCTTATTATAACGATGATGACGTGCTAATGCACGCTGTTAAAAAGGTTAAAGCAGCAAAGCATCATATTGAGGAGGTATACTGTCCTTTTCCGGTTCATGGTTTGGATAAGGCTATGGGGTTGGCGCCAACTAGATTAGCAATTACATCTTTTTTATATGGATGTGTTGGTCTTACGGTAGCCATTACAATGATGAATTTTATAATGATTGAAGATTGGCCTCAAGATATTGGTGGTAAGCCTAGCTTTAGTTATTTAGAGAATATGCCTGCTTTTGTACCGATTATGTTTGAGTTAACCGTGTTTTTTGCAGCTCACTTAATGGTGATTACTTTTTATATGAGAAGTAGATTATGGCCATTTAAAAAAGCTGAAAACCCGGATGTAAGAACAACGGATGACCATTTTGTAATGGAGTTTGAACTTCACGGTAATGAAGATGAGCTTAAAACTTTATTAGCAGATACAGGTGCGGTAGAAATTAATATAGTAGATAAAAACAGTCATTAAAATATGAACAGTTTTAAAAAAATAGGGATGGTCTTTGGGTTAGTTATTGCCCTAGCATCCTGTGCAGATAAAAATAAGCCTAATTATCAGTACATGCCTAATATGTATGAGTCTGTTGGGTATGAAACGTATCAAGGTTTTGATAGAGAAAGTGAAGCTACACGTGTAAAGCTCTTTGGAGGAGTTTCAGAGGCTATGAAACCAGTAGAGAATACAATTTCTCGTGGGTGGATGCCTTACGGTTTTGAGAACACAATAGAAGGGAAAGAGTTGGCTAGAGTTAATCCAAGTCCATTAGATTCTTTACAGAGTACTGCAAATTTGGCTAAGGGAAAAGAGCTATATACAATATACTGTGCTATATGTCATGGTGCTAAAGGTAATGGTCAAGGAAATCTTGTGAAAAGAGAAAAAATACTTGGTGTACCTACATACGCGGACCCTGCTAGAAATATAACTGTTGGAACTGCATTTCATACCATCCAATATGGTTTAAATTCAATGGGTTCATATGCAACACAGATGAATACTGAGGAAATGTGGCAGGTTTCTGAATATGTTATGACATTAAAACAAGACTTAATAAAATAATACGTAAATATAATTATGTACACGTTTTCAAATAGACTTAAGATTGCTTCATTTATATTGATGGCTGTTGGTGTATTGGGTATTGGAGCTGGTTTTTTATCAGCACCTAGTACAGTTGAAGAAGCTAAAGCAATAGTTGCAAGTCATGACGATGGTCATGGTTCTCATGACACTTCAAATAATCACGGTGCCGAAGCTGGTCATGGAGATGCGCATAGTGCAGAGCATGATTTACATGTGTTGCACCAATTACAAAATAAGCCATGGTCTGCATTATATGTAGCAGCTTTTTTCTTTATGATGATTGCTCTTGGCGTATTGGCGTTTTATGCAATACAAAGGGCAGCTCAAGCTGGTTGGTCTCCCTTATTGTTTAGGGTTATGGAAGCTATAACTGCGTATTTAGTGCCTGGCGGAATAATTGTTTTTGTTATTCTAGTGCTTTCAGTACTTCATATGAATCATTTATTCGTTTGGATGGATGCTGATGTTGTGGCCCATGATGCTTTATTACAAGGTAAAAAAGGATTTTTAAATCCAACATTCTTTCTGATTAGAGCTGTTATATTTTTAGGAGGATGGATTTTATATAGAGAGTATTCTAGAAAGCTATCATTAAAGCAGGATGAGTCTGACGATAATGCTAGTTTTAAACTTAATTTCAGAATATCAGCGGCTTTTCTTGTATTCTATTTAGTATCTGAGTCTATGATGTCTTGGGATTGGATTATGAGTGTTGATCCACACTGGTTTAGTACATTGTTTGGATGGTATGTATTTGCTAGTATGTTTGTATCTGGTATTACTGTTATTGCTATGGTAACTGTTTACTTGAAATCAAAAGGATACTTAGAAGACGTAAATGATAGTCATATACACGATTTGGCAAAATTTATGTTTGGTATTAGTATTTTTTGGACTTACTTATGGTTCTCTCAATTTATGCTAATATGGTATTCAAATATTCCAGAGGAGGTAACATATTATATAACAAGAATACAAGATTATAGACTTCCGTTTTTTGGAATGGTGGCTATGAACTTTTTGTTCCCAGTGTTGTTGCTTATGAATAGTGATTACAAGCGTGTTAATTGGTTTGTTATTATGACAGGTATTGTTATACTAGCGGGTCATTACTTAGATATTTTTAATATGATTATGCCCGCCACTGTTGGTGACCAATGGTATATAGGTATTGCAGAAATAGGGTCAGTATTGTTTTTTGCAGGATTGTTCATTTTCTGGGTGTTTAGAGCATTAACTAAAGCACCTTTGCAACCAAAACGAAACCCTTTTATTGAGGAGAGTAAGCATTTTCATTATTAAAAAAGAAATTTAGTTTTAAGATTTAATATCAAATCATACAATGACTACATTATTGACTTTAGCTGTATTAATTTTAGTGGCAATTGCTATTTGGCAAATGACTAAAATGTTTGAATTCTCACAGCTAGCAACTTCGAACAACAATGCCCAAGTGGCGAATGATACGGACAACAAATACAATGGGTATTTAATGTTTGGGTTTTTAATTTTTATTTATGGTATAACCATTTTTAGCTTTTGGAAATATTCTAAAGTATTATTGCCAGAATCTGCTTCTGAGCATGGTGCTGAGTACGATTATTTAATGTTTGTATCGTTTGTTATTATTTTCATAGTGCAAACACTTACACAGGCATTGCTTCATTATTTCAGTTTTAAATATAGAGGAGAAGAGGGTAAAAAAGCCTTGTTCTTTGCAGATAATGATAAGTTGGAAGCAATATGGACAATTATACCGGTAATTGTTTTAGCTGGTTTAATTTTATGGGGCTTGTATACTTGGACGAATATCATGGATATTAATGATGAAGATGACCCAATGGTTATTGAACTATATGCGCAGCAGTTTAACTGGACAGCTAGATATGCAGGTGAAGATAATGTATTAGGTGGTGCGAATGTTAGAATGATTGATATTGACCGAGCAAACGTTTTAGGATTAGATGAATCTGATGTTAATGGAGCTGATGATGTTATTGTTAAGGAACTGCATTTACCAGTAGGTAGAAAGGTTAATTTTGAAATGCGTTCACAAGATGTTTTGCATTCAGCTTATATGCCACACTTTAGGGCGCAGATGAATTGTGTTCCTGGAATGATTACTAAGTTTTCTTTTACACCAACTAAAACAACAGCAGAGATGAGACAAAATCCAGATGTTGTTGATAAGGTTAAAAGAACAAATGCTATTAGAGCAAAAAAGGCTGCTGATGGTGTTGAAAATATGGATCCTTGGGAGTTTGATTATATCTTGTTGTGTAATAAAATTTGTGGTACGTCACATTACAATATGCAAATGAAGATAATTGTTGAAACTCAAGAGGAGTATGATGCTTGGATGAAGAGTCAGCAAAAATTTAGTCAAACAGTTGCGGCTGTTCAATAGCAAGGTAGAAACAAACAAATTATAATTTAAAATACGAATTAGATTATGTCAGCAGGACAAGTACAACTTGATGGTCACGCAGAAGATCATGGACATCATCATCATAAAGAAACATTTGTAACTAAATATATTTTTAGTACAGATCATAAGATGATTTCAAAGCAGTACCTTATTACGGGTCTTATAATGGGATTCATAGGTATAGCAATGTCTTTATTATTCCGTATGCAATTAGCATGGCCAGGACAGTCTTTTCCAATTTTTGAAGCAGTATTAGGAAAATGGGCGCCGGACGGTGTTATGGACGCAGATGTTTATTTGGCATTAGTGACCATTCATGGTACTATAATGGTATTCTTTGTGCTAACAGCGGGACTTAGTGGTACTTTTAGTAACCTTTTAATTCCATTACAGATTGGAGCACGTGATATGGCTTCTGGGTTTCTGAACATGGTTTCATATTGGTTATTTTTCCTTTCAGCTGTAATCATGGTGATTTCTCTTTTTGTTGAGGCAGGACCGGCAGCAGCTGGATGGACAATTTATCCTCCGCTTAGTGCTTTGCCAATGGCGCAACCTGGTTCTGGCATGGGAATGACTTTATGGTTGGTATCAATGGCAATATTTATTGCTTCTTCCTTATTAGGTTCTCTAAACTATGTTGTAACCGTTTTAAATCTAAGAACAAAGGGTATGTCTATGACAAGATTGCCTTTAACAATATGGGCGTTTTTTGTAACTGCAATCGTGGGGATTATATCTTTCCCAGTGTTGTTGTCTGCTGCCTTATTGTTAATTATGGATAGAAGCTTTGGAACTTCATTCTTCTTGTCTGATATTTTTATTCAAGGAGAAGTATTGCACTATCAAGGAGGTTCTCCTGTTCTTTTTGAGCACTTATTTTGGTTCCTAGGTCACCCTGAGGTGTATATTGTTTTATTACCTGCGTTAGGTATTACTTCTGAGGTAATGTCAACAAACGCACGTAAGCCTATTTTTGGATATCGTGCAATGGTAGCTTCTATATTGGCAATTGCATTTTTATCTACAATTGTTTGGGGACACCATATGTTCATCTCTGGAATGAACCCATTCTTGGGGTCTGTATTCACCTTTACTACGTTATTAATTGCAATTCCTTCAGCTGTAAAGTCCTTTAACTACATAACTACATTATGGAAGGGTAATTTGCAAATGAATCCAGCTATGTTGTTTTCCATTGGTTTGGTATCAACATTTATTACTGGTGGATTAACTGGAATTATTTTAGGGGATAGTACATTGGATATTAATGTACATGATACTTATTTTGTTGTGGCTCACTTCCACTTGGTAATGGGTATATCGGCACTGTACGGATTGTTTGCTGGTGTATATCACTGGTTCCCTAAAATGTTTGAAGGAAAAATGCTAAACAAAAACTTAGGATATGTACATTTCTGGGTAACCGCAGTTTGTGCTTATGGAGTGTTTTTTCCAATGCACTTTGTGGGAATGGCAGGTGTACCAAGAAGGTATTATGAAAATACAGCTTTCCCTATGTTTGATGAGCTAACTAACGTACAGGTGTTAATGACAGTATTTGCCTTAATAGCTGGTTTAGCACAGTTAGTGTTTGCTGCTAATTTTATATACAGTATTTTTTACGGTAAAAAGGGGCCAGTTAACCCTTGGAAGTCTAACACTCTTGAATGGACAACTCCTCAGGAGCATTTTCATGGAAACTGGTATGGAGAAATTCCTCATGTACATCGTTGGGCTTATGATTATAGTAAAGTTCGCGAAAATGGGGAGTATATTATTCCAGGACAGGATTTTGTTCCTCAAGATGTTCCATTGCAGGAAGACGAAGAAGAACTTAATCATTAGCATATAAAATATTTTAAAAAATGCCCAACTTAAACAAGTTGGGCATTTTTTTTGCTGCCTCTAAAAATAGGAATGCTCATTTTTGTAATATATTTGAGTATACTATATTAAGAACACTATAAAACTATGACCATGTTTAAACGTATTTTTATTTTAATTACTTTGTTGAGTGGAGTCATTGCATTTGGGCAAAGGAAGCCAAAGATTAAGGGTAATAAAAGTGTTATAGAGATTAATGAAACACTACCTTATTTTAATGCTATTGAGCTAAATGATGACCTAGAGGTAAATTTAGAGAAATCTACATCTGAGGGCTATAGGTTAGAACTAGATGATAATCTTGTTGATGTTTTACGATTTAAGGTAAAGGATAGCGCTTTAGTTATCCGTTCGTTTTATAAAATAGTCTCAAAGAAAAAATTAAATATTACGGTTTATTACACAGAATTGTCTAAAATAAAGATGTTGTCAGGTAAAATGTATATGAAAGATGTTTTAACTACAGATGAATTGGATATTCTTACGAAAGGTACTTCTAGGCTTGAAGTAAATGCTACCGCTGATATTATTAATTTGAATATGAATGAGATTAGCTCAGGCGATTTTAACTTTGTTAGTGACTCCCTTAATATTACTTTGAAAGATCGGATAGATGTGCGTTTATATTCGGTAGGAGCGCGAAACACGGTTAGTATGTATAATAATGCTTCTGGTTTTTTTGAAGGGACTGCTGATGTTTTTGACGTTAATTTATATGATAACACCAATTTAAAAGCAGAGCGGTTGGAAGCAGATAAAGCAAATGTTTATGTACAGTTGTCAACAAAGGCTAGGGTAAATGTATTATCTCATTTACGATTAGAGTCTAGAGGTTCTGCTAAAACATATTTGTACGGAAATCCTAAGATTGAGATTGTAGAGTTTTTAGACACGTCTCAATTACATAAAGAGCGCAAATAATAGCCTTTTAATTGTAAAAACCCTCCCAGAAAAAAACTGGGAAGGCTTTTAGAGCAAAGGTTATGAAAAAATATGTCTAAGCCATTTCGGGTAATTTTGGACCCGCTTGTATAATGTTCGGATTAACATCGACTTCAAACTGTTTAAAGTTTTCTGTAAACAGGGTCACTAGTTTAGCCTTGGTAATCTCATATTTTTCTTTGTCGTCCCAGGTGTTAATTGGTACAAGAACTTCACTTGGTACATTTGGACAAGTAGTAGGGATTTGAAAACCAAATTCTTTGTCTTCAACAAATTCTACATTATCAAAACTGCCATTATGAATTGCGTCAATCATAGCTCTTGTATGTTTTAATTTCATACGATTTCCAGTACCGTTCCATCCAGTATTTACCAACCAAGCTTTAGCTTTGTGCGATTTAATTTTCTTAGCTAATAACTCTGCGTATTTGTTTGGATGCCACATCATGAATGCCGCGCCAAAACATGCACTAAAGGTTGCCTGCGGTTCTGTAACTCCCATTTCGGTCCCTGCTACCTTAGCTGTATATCCAGAAATAAAGTGGTAACTGGCTTGCTCTGGAGTTAATCTGCTAACAGGAGGTAAAACTCCAAAGGCGTCACAGGTTAAAAAAATGATATTTTCTGGATGTCCAGCAACACATGGCATTTGAACATTGTCAATATACTCAATAGGGTATGATGCTCTGGTGTTTTGAGTTATAGAAACATCGCTATAGTCTACTTTTCTAGAATCTTTGTTATAAACTACATTTTCTAAAACAGTTCCAAACTTAATTGCGTTAAATATATCTGGTTCATTTTCTGCTGATAGGTCAATTGCTTTTGCATAACATCCGCCTTCTATATTAAATGTTCCGTCATCGGTCCAGCAATGTTCATCATCACCAATAAGTTTACGTTTAGGGTCGGCGCTTAAAGTGGTTTTTCCAGTTCCGGATAAACCAAATAATATTGATACATCTCCTTTTTCTCCTACATTTGCAGAACAATGCATTGGTAGAACATCTTGTAAAGGCATTAGATAATTCATTACGGAGAAAATACCTTTTTTCATTTCACCAGCATACTCTGTTCCTAAAATAACAATCTCTTTACGCTCTAAGTTAAGGTCAACACTGGTTTTAGAGGTCATTTCAGAGGTGTACCTGTTGGCAGGAAATCCACCAGCATTCATAACTACGTAGTCAGGTTCTCCAAAATTTGCAAGTTCTTCTTCTGAAGGCATTATAAGCATGTTTTGCATGAATAGTGCGTGATATGCTCTAGTACATATAATTCTTGTTTTTATTCTGTATTTTGGATCCCACCCAGCATAGGCATCTACTACAAAAAGGTGGTCACATGTATTTAAGTAATCTAATGCACGCTCATGATTTACCATGAAAGTGTGTTCGTCCAATCCAATATTTACGTTCCCCCAGTCAATATTTTCTTGAGAATCAGGATGTCTAACTATTCGTTTGTCCTTTGGACTACGTCCAGTTTTTTCTCCTGAGTAGGTCATTAGTGCTCCAACATCTGAAATGGCTGTTCCTTTTTCAAGGCGCAGTCCTAATTCATATAAAACAGGAACACTACTATTTCTGTAAATTTTTTCAGTTTCAATTCCGTACTTGTTAAGATTAAATGCTGCCATTGGTTACATTTTTTATTATTGTTAAAAACTATGTTTCCGAAAACGCTATACAAAGGATGTCATTTTTTTCCATTTGAGTTATGACTAAAATCATGTTGTTTATACAGGGGTTTTGAACCCTTGATTTTATCGGCTTTTTCTTTTTAGTATCTTTGTTAGGTATGAATGATAATTTAGATCCTACTACCGAAAATTTCTCTAATGAGGAGTTTGATATCGAAAGAGCTTTACGGCCAATATCCTTTGAAGATTTTACGGGACAAGAGCAGGTTCTGGAAAATTTAAAGGTATTTGTTCAGGCGGCAAATCTTCGAGGAGAGGCATTAGATCATACACTTTTTCATGGTCCTCCTGGGCTTGGGAAAACTACTTTAGCGCATATATTGGCCAATGAGTTAGGAGTTGGTATAAAAATCACATCTGGGCCTGTTTTAGATAAACCAGGGGATTTAGCAGGTTTATTAACTAACCTTGAAGAAAGAGATGTTTTATTTATTGATGAAATACATAGATTGAGCCCAATTGTAGAAGAATATTTGTACTCAGCAATGGAGGATTATAAGATTGATATTATGATAGAATCTGGGCCTAATGCGCGTTCTGTTCAAATAAACTTAAGTCCTTTTACACTTATTGGAGCTACCACAAGGTCAGGATTACTAACGGCGCCAATGCGTGCCAGATTTGGTATACAAAGTAGGCTTCAATATTATTCTACTGAATTGCTTTCTACTATAGTAATTCGCAGTGCTGAAATTTTGCAAACAAATATTACAAATGAAGCGGCAATTGAAATAGCAGGACGGAGTAGAGGCACACCTAGAATTTGTAATGCTTTGTTGCGTAGAGTAAGAGATTTTGCCCAAATAAAAGGTAACGGAAGTATTGACCTTGGAATTTCTAAATTCGGATTAAAGGCACTGAATGTTGATGCGCATGGGTTGGATGAAATGGATAATAAAATACTAACAACAATAATTGATAAATTTAAGGGAGGTCCTGTAGGTCTCACAACTATTGCCACTGCCGTTTCTGAAAGCCCAGAAACCATTGAAGAGGTATATGAACCCTTTTTAATTCAACAAGGTTTTATCATGCGTACTCCGAGAGGTAGAGAAGTAACGGAACAAGCATATAACCATTTAGGAAGAAAAAAAGGAAACTCGCAAGGAGAGTTGTTTTAGCAACACTTAGAAGCCTGTTGTAGACTTCTAATTGCTTCTTAATATGCTATTTTGTCTTTTTTAAAGTTATAGTGTTTTCCTTGTTGGGTTGAACGGTAAGACTTATAACTTTTTCATTTTCATCTTTGTTGAATTCAAAAGTGTTGTAAGAACCTTGTAGCGAAAATTCATCTTTTGAAATAGTATAAATTGGAATATTGGTTACACCATTAAATTCTTTTACTGCCAAATGTCCATCATGAATAATTATCGATATTTCTTGCCTGGGACCCATTTCATAGTTTCCTGTGTATTTCTGAAGTTCTTTTTCGGGAATATTTATATTTTTTCTTTTAAAGCTATGTAAAAGACCATCAGCATAACCACCTGATTTGGCTCCTGTATGGCCATAACCTTCTTCTGCGTTGGATTTAAAATCAAACAAGTTGTATTGATGAGATTCTATTTGTTTAGCCATTTTTTCATGTCTTTTTACATCATCTAATGATCCCCAAACAAAAAAAGCATTGGCTCTTAAATCCGTATTGTTGTTGGCAAATTCTTTTTCATAAGTAAAAGCCAATTCGTTATCGTACCATAAAGATGGATTACAGATAATATAATTACTGAACAAATCATTGGCATTGAACAAGGTGTAGTGCGTAAATAATCCTCCAAACGAGTTGCCCATTAACGTTCTATTTTCCTTCGAGGTTCTGTATTCTTTATCTATAAAAGGAATGATTTCTTTTCGTAAAACCTCAGTAAATATTTTTGCATCACCACTGTTTTTAATATGTGGTAATACCGTTGGTGTCATATCATTGGCCCTTAAACTCATATAGTCGGGATTTTCACCACCATAGGATATCCCAATTATTAATAATTCGGGGATTGAACCATCATATTGAATATTGTTGTATGTGGTAACAACGTTGGCGAAATCCCATTGTCCATCTAAAACGTAAAGTACAGGATATGTTTTGTCTTTGTTTTTATCGTAATTACCAGGTAAATTAACATATAGCTTGTAGTTTTTAGAGTTAATTTCAGAGTCTAAGGTTTTAATAATGTGGCCAATAGTAATTCCTTTTTTTTGAGGATTATCTTGAGCAATACCAAAAATGGACATGAAAATTAAAACAGGTAAAACGGCAAGATGGGTAATTTTAATTTGTGACATTGGATTTTCTTTTTTTGATGGATAACTATTTATTAAGACTATATTTTTTGAGGTTTGTTACAATTTCGTGTCTTTTTCAAGAGGCATCTAGTGTTAAATGTTTTGCGTATATGTATTTTTACGGTATAGTGAAGAGTATCGAGAAATATACGCAATTGATTAAAACTGAAGCTAAACGGCTAGGTTTTTTATCGTGTGGAATATCAAAAGCAGGTTTTTTAGAAGAAGAGGCTCCAAGACTTGAAAAATGGTTAAATAATAATCGAAATGGGGAAATGGGATATATGGAAAACCATTTTGATAAACGTTTAGACCCTACAAAACTAGTTGAAGGTTCAAAATCGGTAATTTCTTTACTCCTAAATTATTTTCCTTCAGAACACCAGAATCAAGACACCTACAAAGTATCTAAATATGCATACGGACAGGACTATCATCATATTATAAAATCAAAACTTAGAGAATTACAAGAGTTTATTTCTCAGGAAATAGGAGAAGTAAATGGTCGTGCTTTTGTGGATTCTGCTCCGGTTTTGGATAAAGCTTGGGCAGCAAAAAGTGGATTAGGGTGGATTGGTAAAAATAGTAATTTAATAACCCAAAAAGTAGGCTCGTTTTACTTTATAGCAGAACTAATAGTAGATATTGAGTTGGAGTACGATAGCCCAGTGACAGACCATTGTGGGAGCTGCACCGCTTGCATAGATGCCTGCCCCACAGGTGCTATAGTGGATCCATATGTGGTAGATGGTAGTAAATGTATTTCATATTTTACAATTGAATTAAAAAATGAAATACCCCAAGATGTTCATGGTAAATTTGATGATTGGATGTTTGGTTGTGATGTTTGTCAAGATGTTTGCCCGTGGAATAGATTTTCTAAACCACATAATGAACCCTTGTTTAACCCCAACCCTGAACTACTTTCAATGACAAAACAAGATTGGGAAGAAATCACAGAAGATGTTTTTAGGAAGGTGTTTCAAAAATCTGCGGTTAAAAGAACTAAGTACTCAGGCCTTAAACGAAACATAGATTTTTTGAAGTAATCAGTCTAGTGAAATTGTTTTTCAAAACAATAATTACAAACAAACTGGGTGTTTTTCATTGGAATACCCTTAAATTTGTTCCTCTTAAAACCACGATATGAGTGAGCAAAAGCAAAGAAGAGAGGCACTGGTTTATCACGCAAAACCACAACCTGGTAAAATAAAAATAGTACCTACTAAGCCATATTCTACACAACGAGATTTGGCATTGGCTTATTCTCCAGGAGTTGCTGAACCTTGTTTAGAGATTGAAAAGAATAAAGAGAACGTTTATAAATATACCGCTAAAGGTAATTTAGTGGCTATAATTTCTAACGGAACAGCTGTTTTAGGGCTTGGTGATATTGGTCCTGAAGCTTCGAAACCTGTAATGGAGGGAAAAGGCTTGCTGTTTAAAATATTCGCTGATATTGATGGGATTGATATAGAGCTAGATACTAAAGATGTAGATAAGTTTGTAGAAACCGTAAAAACAATAGCGCCTACTTTTGGAGGTATTAATTTGGAAGATATAAAGGCTCCTGAAGCTTTTGAGATTGAGAGAAGGTTAAAAGAGGAATTAGATATTCCGGTAATGCATGACGATCAGCACGGAACTGCAATAATTTCTGCTGCCGCTTTGTTAAATGCTTTAGAGATTACCAAAAAGAAAATTGAAGAAGTAAAAATTGTGGTTTCGGGTGCGGGTGCTGCTGCCGTTTCTTGTACAAAACTTTACAAAGCATTTGGAGCAAAAGCAGAAAATATTGTGATGCTTGATAGTAAGGGGGTTATTCGTAAAGATGCGGAAAATTTGTCCAAGGCTAAAAAGGAGTTTGCCACAGATAGAAAAATAGACACTTTAGCAGAAGCTGTAATTGATTCCGATGTTTTCGTGGGGCTTTCAATTGCAGATATACTTACTCCAGAAATGCTAAAAACTATGGCAAAAGATCCCATAGTTTTTGCAATGGCAAATCCTAATCCAGAGATTAATTACGATTTGGCTGTAGATACTCGTGATGATATTATTATGGCAACTGGTCGTTCTGATCATCCTAATCAAGTTAACAATGTTTTAGGTTTTCCTTTTATTTTTCGAGGAGCTCTAGATGTTAGAGCAACAGCAATTAATGAGGAAATGAAAATGGCAGCGGTAAAGGCGCTTGCCGAACTTACCAGAGAGCCAGTTCCAGAGCAAGTTAATATTGCCTACGGAGAAACCAGACTTACTTTTGGTAAAGATTATATAATTCCCAAGCCTTTTGATCCAAGATTAATTTCTGAAATTCCACCAGCGGTTGCAAAAGCTGCAATGGAAAGTGGAGTAGCTAAACATCCAATCGAAGATTGGGAACAGTATAAAGAAGAACTTAGACAACGTTCTGGGAACGATAATAAAGTGGTGCGATTACTTCATGATCGTGCAAAAATGAATCCTAAGCGAATAGTTTTTACCGAGGCGGATCATATTGGAGTTCTTAAAGCGGCTCAAATTGTTTATGAAGAAGGTATCGCTACGCCAATACTTTTGGGTAGAAAAGAAATCATTCTAGAATTAAAAAAAGAATTAGAGTTTGATGCAGAAGTGCCAATTGTAGATCCTTTAGATAAAGCGTTTAATGATAAATATCTAAAGTACGCCAATAAATATTGGGAACGTCGTAAAAGAAATGGAGTTACTCAATATAGCGCTAAGGTAAAAATGCGTGAACGTAATTACTATGGATCCATGATGGTGTTAGAAGGAGATGCTGACGGAATGATTTCAGGTTATTCTAGGGCGTATTCGACTGTGGTTAAGCCAATTTTGGAAGTTATTGGAAGAGCTAAAGATGTTCAAAAAGTTTCTACGGTAAATATTATGATAACTGAAAGAGGTCCATTGTTTTTAGCGGATACTTCTATGAATATTGATCCAAATGGAGAGGAACTTGCCGAAATTGCTCAAATGACGGCAAATGTAGTATCTACTTTTGGTTTTGAGCCGGTATTGGCAATGCTGTCATATGCTAATTTTGGTTCGTCTTCGCATCCGAATGCTAAAAAAGTAAGAGAAGCAGTTCGAATTTTACACGAAAGAAATCCTGATTTAATTGTCGATGGTGAAATTCAAACAGACTTTGCATTAAATAAAGATTTACATCAAAGTAATTTTCCTTTTTCCAAACTAGCGGGTAAAAAAGTAAATACACTAATATTTCCGAATTTAGAGTCTGCTAACATTACCTATAAGCTGTTGAAAGAGCTTAATAAGACGGAATCGATTGGACCTATTACCGTAGGCTTAAGTAAATCGGTTCATATCTTACAAATGGGAGCTAGTGTAGATGAAGTTGTTAATATGACTGCAATTGCTGTAATTGATGCTCAGGAAAGGGAAAAACGCAAAAAGGCTAAACTAAGTAAGGAACAACTTATATATTTAAAATGATAACACACTTAACTGGAAAATTAGTTGAAAAAAATCCAACACACATAATTGTAGAATGTTCTGGCGTTGGATATTTTGTAAATATATCATTACATACATTTTCCAAAATAAGTGATTCCGAAAATATCCAAATATATACGCACCTTCAGATAAAAGAAGACTCGCATACTTTGTTTGGTTTTGCAGAAAAATCCGAAAGAGAAATTTTTAGGCTATTATTGTCAGTTTCAGGTATTGGATCCAGTACTGCAAGAACAATGTTGTCATCAATGTCTCCAGGACAAATTCGTGATGCAATTGCGGGAGGTGATGTTCCAGCAATTCAGGCAATTAAGGGGATTGGGGCTAAAACTGCACAAAGGGTTATTCTTGATCTTAGAGATAAGATTTTGAAAGTATATAATATTGATGAAGTTTCCGTTAATTCAAACAATACAAATAAAGATGAAGCGTTATCTGCTTTAGAGGTTCTTGGATTTGCTCGCCGACAAGCCGAAAAGGTGGTGGACAAAGTTATTAGCCAAGACCCAACACTTAGCGTAGAGGATATTATAAAACTCTCGCTTAAAAATTTGTAATAAGTTTGAAAAACGGGGCATTTAAAATTCTTAAATTATCATTTAAGTCAATACTGCTATTGGCACTTTTTTTTCTAGCAACAGGAATTTCCTTAGCGCAAGAAACAAATGATCAATCAAATACTTCTCAAGAAATAGATTCAGTTAAAACTGGTTTTTCTTTAGGTAAAATAAAGTTAGAAAACCCTGATAGTATAGTCTCTAAATATATTTATGACGCCAAATTAGATAGGTATATTTATAATGAAAGTGTAGGTGATTTTGATATTGGATATCCAATAATTTTAACACCAGCACAATACTACGAATTAGTTAGAAGACAAGGAATAAAGGACTATTTTAAAGAGAAAGCGGATGCGTTTGCTGGAAAAAAAGAAGGTAGTGAAGAAGCACGAAAAAATCTACTGCCGAATTTTTATGTAAAAAGTAGCTTTTTTGAGAGCATATTTGGTGGTAATACCATTGAGGTAATTCCACAAGGTTCTGTCGCTATGGACTTAGGTGTTATTTGGCAAAAAAATGATAACCCATCTTTGTCCCCAAGAAACCGCTCAAATTTAGCATTTGATTTTGATCAGCGTATAAGTTTAAGTATGTTGGGTAAAATAGGAGAGCGTCTCCAAGTAACTGCAAATTATGACACCGAAGCAACTTTCGATTTTCAAAATATTGTAAAATTAGATTATACACCAACCGAGGATGATATTATCAGAAAAATAGAAGTTGGTAATGTTAGCATGCCCCTAAATAGCTCACTCATTACTGGTGCTCAAAGTTTATTTGGTGTTAAAACGGAATTGCAGTTTGGGAAAACTACTATTACAGGGGTGTTTTCGGAGCAACGATCCCAAAATAATACTGTGGTGGCGCAGGGTGGTGGAACAATCAATGAGTTTTCTATTACAGCTCTAGACTATGATGAGGATAAGCACTTTTTCTTATCACATTTTTTTAGAGATCAATACGACGAAGCCTTGGCTAGTTATCCATACATACGTTCTCAAGTTCAAATTACACGCTTGGAAGTATGGGTAACCAATAGAAGACAAGAAACCTTAAATGTTAGAAATGTTGTTGCCATTCAGGATTTAGGTGAAAGTCAAAAAGATAAAACTAGGGTTGGGCGAATGAATGGTGAGCCAACAGGTTTTTTTAATAATACTACAAACAATTTACCTCGTAACAGTGCGAATGATTTTGACCCAAATGAAATAGGGTCAGGCTCTGTATTAACAGAATCTATTCGTGAAATAGCAACAGTTGAGGCTGGTTTTTCTCCATTTGGTACGGGGTATCAGGTAAATCAAGGTTTTGACTACGCAATTTTAGAAAATGCCAGAAAATTAGAAAACGGAAGAGATTATTCTTATAATACACAGTTAGGATATGTGTCGTTAAATCAAAGATTGAGTAACGACGAAGTTTTAGCTGTTGCCTTTCAATACACCTACAACGGAGAGGTGTATCAGGTGGGGGAATTTGCAAATGGTGGCATAGACGCTACTACTATTTCTTCTGGTGCGAATCCAGTAATAGAAAACAATACTTTAATTCTTAAGTTGTTAAAAAGTAACATTACCAATGTAGATGATCCAATTTGGGATTTAATGATGAAAAATATTTATGCTACTGGTGCATTTAGACTAAGTAGAGAAGATTTTAAGTTAAATATTTTGTATTCTGATCCAACACCTCGAAATTATATTACACCGGTAGATGCTTTTCCTGCTCCCACTAATGGAGAAAAACCATTGGAAGAGCGTATTCTCCTCGAAGTATTTAATCTTGATCGTTTAAATGTATACAATGATATTCAGCCAGGGGGTGACGGTTTTTTCGATTTTATTTCGGGGATTACAGTAGACCAGGAAAATGGTAGAATCATTTTTACTAAAAAAGAACCTTTTGGTGAACATTTGTATAATTTAATGGGTGACGAAGATGGTAATTATGGTAATGAAGCTACATATAACCAAAACAGACAAAAATATGTTTTTGACGATATGTACCGTCTTACAAAAGCTGCTTCATTGGAATCTCCCGAAAAAAATAAATTTATCTTAAAAGGACGTTATAAATCTGAGGGTAACAATGGTATACCCATTGGAGCATTTAATGTTCCTAGAGGTTCGGTAAGAGTAACTGCTGGAGGAAGACAATTGCAAGAGGGGATAGATTATACTGTAAATTATCAGGCAGGAACGGTTCAAATTTTGGATCCCAGTTTGGAAGCTTCAAATACGCCAATAAACATATCGGTAGAAAATAATGCTGTTTTTGGTCAGCAGACAAGAAGGTTTACGGGAATCAATGTAGAACATAAAATTAATGATAATTTTATGTTAGGAGGAACACTTTTAAAATTGAACGAAAGACCGTTAACGCAGAAATCAAATTTTGGTGTTGAACCCGTTAATAATACAGTTTTTGGTTTTAATGGTAATTTTTCTACGGAGGTACCTTTTTTAACTAGAATGGTAAATAAACTACCAAACATTGATACTGACGTTCCTTCACAAGTTTCTGTGAGAGCAGAGGTTGCTTGGTTAAAACCTGGGTCACCAAAAAATGCAGATTTCAATGGAGAAACTACCACATATCTTGATGATTTTGAGGGAGCTCAGGCGCTTATAGATATTAGAGCTTCATTAGGTTGGACTCTGGCAAGTACACCACTTGAGTTTGCTCCAGGAGGCATTCTTGAAGGGTCGGGGGTGGATGATCCATTAAATTTAAATAATGGTCATGGTAGAGCAAAAATGGCTTGGTATTCCATTGATCCTATATTTTATAGTAACCAAAGACCTTCTTCTATTTCTGATAATGATGTATCTACTAATGCAACACGACGAGTTTTCATCAATGAGGTATTTCCAGAAGAAAATATCGCTGCAGGCCAAACCAGAGTGCAGAGTACTTTAGACATTGCATATTACCCAAATGCTAAGGGGCCATATAATGCAAGTGATGATTTTGATTCCAAAACTGGAAATGAAAAATGGGGAGGGATAATGCGTTCATTGAGTAGTACTAATTTTGAACAAGCCAATGTGGAGTTTGTTCAATTTTGGGTTCTGGATCCCTATGTTGATGGAGTTGCTACAGCACCAGGGGAATTAGTCCTTAATCTTGGTAACATTTCGGAAGATGTGCTGCGTGATGGCAAAAAACAATATGAAAACGGACTTCCTGGTACACAAACAACTGAGGTGTCAGCAGAAACGTCTTGGGGGCTAGTACCACAAACGCAATCATTGGTATATGCTTTTGATGCTGACGAAAGTAATAGAGTTTTACAAGATGTTGGTTTTGATGGATTAGACGATTCAGCTGAAGCAAATATATATAACGGTCCCACTGAGGATCCGGCATTAGATAACTACCAATATTATCTAAATAGAGAAGGTAGTATTTTAGAGCGCTATTTAGATTTTAATAACCCTGATGGGAATTCACCAGTAGGTGTTTCTGATACAAACAGAGGTTCAACAACATTGCCAGATGTAGAAGACGTTGATCGTGACTTAACAATGAACACGGTAAACAGTTATTACGAATATAGAATACCTATTGGAGCAAATACGGCTATTAATGATAAATATGTTACCGATATTAGAGAAGGAAATAGCGCAGAATTAGAAAATGGTTCCACCGTAAATTATAGATGGATTCAGTATAAGGTACCGTTGAGTGATTTTTCAGATGCTGTTGGTGGAATTACAGATTTTAGATCCATTAGTTTCATGCGTATGTATCTTACAGGTTTTGAAAGTGATATTGTGTTACGATTTGCTACATTGGATCTAGTTCGAGGAGATTGGAGAACATATACAAAATCGCTTCAATCCGATAATTTAGGAGAAGAACAAATTACAGGAATTTCATCTTTTGACGTGAATACTGTAAATGTTCAAGAAAATGAGCAAAGAGACCCAATACCTTACGTATTGCCACCTGGCGTGCAAAGAGAACAATTGAATAATAATAATACTATTGTAAGTCAAAATGAGCAATCCCTTTCTATACGATTTGAAGGCCTTCAGCCAGAAGATTCACGTGGTGTTTACAAAAATCTCAATGTAGATTTAAGGCAGTATAAAAAACTTAAAATGTTTATGCATGCCGAAGAAATTCTTGAAGGAAATTATGCAGGTAGTGAAGAGTTTCCTTTGGTAGGTTTTCTTAGGTTAGGTACAGATTTTGCGGAAAATTTTTACCAAGTAGAAATACCATTATCCTTTACGGCGCATGGGTCAACATCTGAAGAGGATGTATGGCCAGATAATAATGAATTAGATGTTTTGCTGGCAGACTTAAATAAGGTTAAAGCAGCTTGGATAGAAGGTGGTGATTTAAGTGCAGTTCGTTTTTTTGAAGTAAATAATGGAACCGTTACTCCTGTTGGAGAATTTGATGGGAGAACATCTGGAGCAATTCGTATTGGAATAAAAGGTAATCCATCTTTAGGTAGTATTAGAACCATGATGGTTGGTATAAAAAATGGAGGTTCTGCAAATATTGATGGAGAGGTGTGGTTTAATGAATTGCGTTTGGCTGGGTTAGATAATAACGGTGGTTGGGCAGCGGTAGCTGCCATAGATGCTAATGTTGCAGACTTTGCTAATATTTCCGCTACAGGAAATCGAAGCACATCTGGTTTTGGGTCTATAGATCAAATGCCCAATGAGCGTGCTCGAGAGGATGCTATCTCTTATGACTTAGTAACTAATGTTAATGTTGGGCAGTTGTTTCCGGAAAAGTGGGGTATACAAATACCTTTTAATTATGGAATTTCAGAAGAATTAATTACTCCAGAGTTTGATCCGGTATATGATGATCTTAAATTAGAAGATCGTATTGATGCTGCTGCCTCTGATGAGAGTGCTGAAAACGTAAAAAAACAAGCTGAAGATTATACAAAACGTACTAGTATTAATGTAATAGGCTTGCGCAAGGATAGAGGCGAAGAGGCTGATGCTAATTTTTATGATATTGAAAATTTTACATTTAACTATTCATACAATGAAACGGAGCATAGAGATTTTGAAATAGAATCTTTACGTGATCAAAGTGTAAATACAGGTTTTGTTTATAATCATAGTTTTGACCCAGTAGAAATTGCTCCTTTTGCTAAAAAAGACTCCTTGTTTACAGGTAAATATTGGAAGTGGTTAAAAGATCTTAATCTTAATTTATTGCCAAACACAATATCATTAAATACCAATTTTAATAGGCAATTTAATCAACAGCGTTTTAGAGATGTTTTTGTTGAGGGAGAAGATAGGTTGGAGTTGCCAGAACTTCAGCAAAGAAACTATTTGTTTAATTGGCAATATGCGGTAAATTATAATATTACCAAGTCACTTGGTTTAAATCTTACGGCATCAAATAACAGCATAATTAGAAATTACTTTGAAGATGAAAACGACCCTAATTCTCAAATTGATCAAGCATTAGGTCTTTGGGATGGTTTCTTTGATTTAGGAGAGCCAAATAGACATTCACAACAAATGCAAATTAATTATGACTTACCCTTAAGCAAAATTCCTGCTTTAGATTTTATTAGTGCTCAATATTCATATACTGGTAATTTTGATTGGCAGCGCGGTGGAGATGCTTTACGAGAGATAGCAAATGAAGATATTAATACCGTTCAGAATGCTAATACGCATAATATTACATCTACACTTAGTATGCAAAGGTTCTATGACTTAATAGGATTAAAAAAACGAGGAGGTAAAGGGTCAAGATCCAGTAAGTCACCTAGAAGAGACAAAGCTGGCAACCTTGCTAAAAAAGATGATACCCCTAAAAAAACAAGCAAATCGTTTAATACCTTAGTTGATATTTTAACGATTATCAAAAGAGTAAATGTTAGTTATAATGAGAATAATGGTAAGGTATTGCCTGGGTATACCCGATCTATAGGAACGGTAGGGACTTTAAAACCTTCTGTAGGGTTTATCTTTGGTAGTCAGGCTGATGTTCGTTTTAATGCAGCACGTAATGGGTGGTTAACAAGTTTCGATGAATTTAATGAGCAGTACATAGAGCGGACCAATAAACAATTTAATGTAACTGCAACGGCACAACTTTCAAAAGATTTAACTATAGATTTTTCAGCGGATAGACAATACTCTAGTAGTTACCAAGAGAGCTTTAGTATAGATTTAACCAATCCCGATAACCCATATCAAGTTCAATTGGGTAACGAGTTAGGTAGTTTTAGTATATCTACCAATATGATTAGAACCGCCTTTGGAAAAAGTAATGAGTTTGACTCTTCAACTTTTGAAAAATTCAAACAAAATAGAATTACCATAGCAAACAGAATAGCAACAGAAAAAGGTTTACCATTAGGGGGTGGCGAGGAAGGCTTTCCTTCAGGTTATGGAAAAACAAGTCAAGATGTACTACTTCCAGCGTTTTTTGCCGCTTATACAGGGCAAAGTGAAGATGGTGTAAAGTTAGGAGCATTTAGAAATATACCTATTCCTAATTGGAATGTTAAGTACACAGGGTTAATGCGTAATAAATGGTTTAAAAAGAAGTTTAAAAGATTTTCTTTAAGTCATGGATATCGTGCAGCATATAGTATTAACTCTTTTCAAACAAATCTGGAGCGCGTACAGTTGATTAAAGATACTCCATCTGTACCTAATCCAACTTCTGAAAACGGAGATATTCTTCCTGAGCAAATTTTAAACAATGTAGTGTTAACCGATGAGTTTAACCCGTTGGTTCGAATAGATTTTGAAATGAAAAACTCTTGGAGTTTTCTTGCGGAAGTTAGAAGAGATAGAGCTTTGTCGTTGAGTTTTGATAATAACCTTATGACCGAAATTAACGGAAAAGAATACACATTTGGTTTAGGATATCGTGTTAAAGATTTAAAATTTGTAACGAATATAGGAGGTAACAAAACAAGATTTAAAGGAGATTTAAACTTAAAGGCAGACGTAACTTTACGTGATAATATTACTATTATTCGAAACCTTGAAATCGACAATAATCAAATTACCTCTGGGCAAGATTTAATGTCAATTAAATTTACCGCAGATTATGCGCTAAGTAAAAGTTTAAATGCCCTATTCTTTTATGATCATTCTTTTTCAAAATTTAAAGTCTCAACGGCATTTCCGCAAACAACAATTAACGCAGGTTTTACATTACGATACAATTTTGGTAATTAAAAAATAAAGCTATTTTGTTGTAAGGAATTTATTTGAATTCCGATTCAGAATCTGTTACATTTGCTTAGCTAATTAAAAACAGAAAAATGAATTTACCATCAGAATTAAAATATACTAAAGACCACGAGTGGGTAAAGATTGAAGGTGATGTGGCGACTGTAGGGATTACAGATTTTGCACAAGGTGAGTTAGGAGATATTGTTTATGTTGAGGTTGAAACGGTTGATGAAACTTTAGATAGAGAAGAAATTTTTGGAACCGTGGAAGCTGTAAAAACAGTTTCGGATTTGTTTCTTCCTTTAAGCGGAGAAATTATTGAATTTAACGAAGCCTTAGAAGATGAACCAGAAAAGGTAAATTCAGATCCATATGGTGAAGGCTGGATGGTGAGAATAAAAATTAGCAATGCTGATGAAATTCAGGATTTACTTTCTGATGAAGGTTATAGAGAAATAATCGGTGCTTAAAAAAAATAAATTTACAATTGTATTTATAAGCTGGATGGTGTTTGTAACATTTTCCAGCTTATATTCTTTTTCAGATGTAGATACTTCGGGTATAAACATTCCTTACCTAGATAAAATGGTGCATTTTGTCTTCTATTTTGGGGCAAGTGTATTAGGGATACTTGCAATTCAAGAAAAAACAACAAGCATTCCTATGAAAAAGGGGTTGTTTATTGCGGTAGGTTTTTCCATTTTGTTTGGTATAATTATTGAGGCTATTCAATATAAGTTTACTGTTGCTAGACATGGAGATATTTATGATGTAGTAGCAAATTCTTTAGGAGCTATAGTTGCTGCTTGGGTTTTTAAACGATTTTTTTCTAAGTATTTGTCGTTAAAATAAAAACTTTAGTTGCAAATGTTTAAAATTATTAATTAAATTAGCGAACACTAAATTGTAACAGTTATGGAATTAAAGAAGAATCCAAAAGCGGATTTGACAAGAAATAGCAGTCTGTATTTTGTAATAGGACTTGCTTTGGTAATGTTTTTAATATGGAGAGGTTTAGAGTGGAAGACCTATGAAGATGATGTCAATTATGACATTTCAATGAACGTAGATGATGATTTAGATGAGGAGGTTCCAATGACTGAGCAAATAAAAACTCCACCGCCACCACCACCGCCAGCTGCGCCAGAAATAATTGAGGTAGTTGAGGATGAGGAAGAGGTTGAAGAAACTGTTATTGAGTCTACTGAAACTAGTCAAGAAGAAGAGGTAATTGAAGTTGAGGATGTTGAAGTTGAGGAGATGGAAGAAGATATAGATGTACCATTCTCCGTTATTGAAGATGTACCTGTTTTTCCTGGTTGTGAAAAACAAAGTAATAAAAGAGCATGTTTTAATAAAATGATGCAAAAACACATCAGCAAAAACTTCCGCTACCCAGAAATTGCTCAAGAAATGGGTGTTCAGGGTCGTGTTAATGTAATGTTTGTAATTCAAAAGGATGGTAGCATCGGAGGTGTTAGAATGCGTGGTCCGGATAAAAATTTGGAAAAAGAAGCTGCAAGAATTATTTCTAAACTACCTAAAATGACACCAGGTAAGCAAAGAGGTAGAGCTGTAAGAGTACCTTTTAGTATTCCAATTACATTTAAGTTGCAGTAGAATAATATTTTAAAATATACTTGAAATCCTCAGCAATTTGCTGAGGATTTTTTTATGCATGTATTTGTGTTTTTTGCTTTTTCATTTTGTTGTTTTTTAACGGATTATGGTTCTGGGGTAAAATATAAACATGCTTAATTGGTTGCGAGAAAATAAAGAGCAAGTTATATTTGCGCTCCCATTATAACAAAGGAGATGAAGACTGCTATTAAGACGGAGAATAAAATAGGCTTTGCTACGGTTTTTGCTGATTTTAAAGAAATTACCAAAGCAAGACTAGCGGTGAGTGTGGTTTTCTCGTCCATTGCAGGGTATTTTTTGGGTGCATATGAAATAGAGCTGTATCCTGTGTTGTTATTAGCGTTTGGGGGCTATTGCATGGTAGGAGCTTCTAATGCTTTTAATCAAATCATAGAAAAGGATTTGGATGCATTAATGAATCGTACTAGAAACAGGCCAATACCCGCTGGAAGAATTTCTGTAAATAAAGCATTAATAATTGCAGTTTTATTAACCACCTTAGGAGTAGTTTCGCTTTACTTTTTAAACCCAAAAACAGCTATGTTTGGGGCTATCTCTATATTTTTGTATACAAGTGTTTATACTCCCTTAAAAACAAAAACACCACTTTCAGTATTTGTTGGAGCATTTCCTGGTGCAATACCATTTATGTTAGGTTGGGTTGCCGCGACAAATGAGTTTGGAATAGAACCTGGAACATTATTTATGATTCAATTTTTTTGGCAGTTTCCACATTTTTGGGCACTTGCTTGGATGCTGGATGATGACTATAAAAAAGGAGGATTTAAAATGCTTCCAACTGGAAAAAAAGACAAGGGAACTATTTTGCAAATAATTATGTATACCATTTGGATGATGGTTATTTCTGTGGTACCCGTGTTTGGAATTACAGGAAGATTACAATTATCAATTCCTGGGGCGATAATTATTTTTCTTTTGGGGTTGTTTATGCTATTTTTTGCATTTCGACTTTACGAGAAGAAGGATAATGTAACGGCAAGAAAACTAATGTTAGCGAGTGTAACCTATATAACTATGGTGCAGCTGTTATATGTCGGTGATAAGTTCGTAAGAGCGCTCTTATAAAGTCATAAATAGAAAAAAATAAAAGATTACCGTAAATGGATTTAACACAAGGTACTTCAAAAGAAAAAAACACTAGAGCAAAAAAAATGATGCTCTGGTTTGGTATAGCAAGTCTTATTATGGGATTTGCGGGTTGGACAAGTGCTTATATCGTAAGTAGCAGTCGTGAAGATTGGATTAAGGAGTTAGAGCTTCCATCATATTTTTACATTAGCACGGTGATAATTTTAATAAGTAGTATAACGTATATTTTTGCGCAAAATGCGGTTAAATCGGATAAAAATAAAATAGCCATGAATTGGCTGTTGGTTACATTAATATTAGGAATAGCTTTTATTGTTTTTCAATTTAACGGTTTTTCTCAAATGGTGAGTCAGGGGTATTATTTCACAGGACCAACCAGTAATATTAAAATGTCTTATGTTTTTTTAATAGCAATGGTGCATATTGTTCATGTCTTGGCAGGTATGATATCGTTGTTAGTGGTAATGTACAATCAATATAAAGAAAAGTATACTAGCAAAGAGTTTTTAGGTATGTCATTGGGGTCAACTTTTTGGCATTTTTTAGGTATTCTTTGGGTATATTTAATTCTTTTTATGACTTTTGTCAGATAATAATTGAAGAGAAATTCTGTTTTCAATACATTCTGGCTTTTCTATGGTCGAAAAAAATGTAAATTTGCAGAAATTTTATTGAAACAATATTTAAAATTATATGGATACTACGGTAACAACGGAAACCCAGGGTAAAGTATGGGATGGTGGAAATGAGCCACTTAAAGCTAGTTATGGCAAAATGATGATGTGGTTTTTCCTTGTCTCAGATGCATTAACTTTTTCTGGCTTTTTAGCAGCTTATGGTTTTTCTAGATTTAAATTCATTGAAACTTGGCCAATAGCTGACGAAGTTTTTACTCACGTTCCGTTTTTTCACGGTAACTACCCAATGTATTATGTGGCTTTTATGACATTTATTTTGATTATGTCTTCAGTTACAATGGTATTGGCTGTAGATGCTGGTCATAAAATGAAAAAGAATAGTGTTATCTGGTATATGTTCTTAACCGTTATAGGAGGAGCTATATTTGTTGGTTCTCAAGCATGGGAATGGGCTACTTTTATTCAAGGAGATTATGGAGCATTAGAAACTAAAGGTGGTAGAATTTTACAATTTGTAGATGCCAATACTGGTAAACGTGTTGCTCTAGATGATTTTGCTAAAGCGGGTCATGGAGAACGTGTTGAACATGAACGAAAAAATGGAGTTTGGTTTTTTAGTGAAGGAACATTACCAACGTATACAGTTAACGAAGTAGTTGAGGGCTTTAAGGCACATTCTAATGTGTTAATAAGAACTGAAACTATTAATGAAGAAGGAGAAAAAACAGTATTATCAAGAGAGGATTCATTAAAGAAATTAGGTAGTGCAACTATGGTAGTTGAAGGAGCTAACCTTATTCATAACGAATACGGGAGTAGGCTTTTTGCAGACTTTTTCTTCTTTATCACAGGGTTTCACGGATTTCACGTATTCTCAGGTGTAATAATTAATATAATCATTTTCTTTAATGTTATTATAGGGACTTATGAGCGTAGAGGTCATTACGAAATGGTTGAAAAAGTTGGTCTATACTGGCACTTTGTAGATTTGGTTTGGGTATTTGTATTTACATTCTTCTACTTAGTTTAATTCATTAATAATAAAATAAAGCTATAATAATGGCACACGAACATAAATTAGAAATCTTTAGAGGGTTATTAAAGTTTAAGTCTAACACTCAAAAAATTTGGGGAGTACTTGCTTTCCTAACCTTAGTTACTGCTGTTGAAGTTGGTTTAGGTATTGTTAAACCAGAATTTTTAATGTCCCCATTTTTGTCAAAATTTGAAGGTGGTTGGTTTGCTACTTTTTTAAATATAATTTTAGCTCCTTTCATTTCAATGAAAGCTCTTAATCTTATTTTTATTGTGCTAACTTTAGTAAAAGCATATTATATTGCTTGGGATTTTATGCACCTAAGGGATGAAAAAAGTGGTTTGCGAAGAGTTATTGTTTGGACACCTGTATTCTTAATAGCGTACTTATCGTTTATTCTTTTGGTAGAAGCGGACTATATTTATGAGGTATACAAAGAAGGATTCGTTACTTGGAACTTCTAATATCATATATTTAACAATATTTAAAGGCGGTTTAAACACCGTCTTTTTTTATTTTTGCCTAAACCTTTTATCAAGACGCATAAGTTGGTTAAAAACACGAGGTTGTTTCAATTAAGTAATGAAATAACCATTGGATTACTCCTAATCTACGGTTAGAAATAAAAAGTGATAGATGAAAAAAACTTTTGTATTAGTTGTGCTTTTTGTGTTGCCCATTGTGGCATATCTTTTTTTTGCTTCAGGAGTAAACAATTTTGGTAAACTACCTATTTTAACCAAGCAGGTTGTAAATGTAAATACAGCCAATTCTAAAGTCAATTTTGAAGATAGAATTACAATTCTTGGTTTTTTAGGAAAAAAGGTTCTGGAAAAAAAAGGAAACGCATTTAACCTAAATCAAAAAATATATAAGCCCTTTTATCAGTTTAAAGATTTTCAGTTTGTAATGGTAGTTCCCAAAGGAACCGAAGAAAAAGTAAAAGAATTGAAAAAGGAATTGGGTAGTCTAGGTGATAATACAAAATGGTTGTTTGTTTTTGAAGAAGAAAATGTTGTAAAACAAATATTTTCGTCTTTAAAAACGAGTTACACTCTAGACGAAAATTTAGCTACGTCAAACGTATTCATCATAGATAAAAAAGTAAATTTAAGAGGGCGTAACGACGATGAAGATGAGGGAATAAAATATGGGTATAATACAACCTCGGTGGCGGAATTAAATAATAAAATGGAGGACGATGTTAAAATTATTTTGGCAGAATATCGTCTAGCCCTTAAAAAAAATACGTCTAACAGAACTAAATAATGAAAAACAAATATACTTACGTTTGGGTTTCTTTTGTAATACTAGTTTTTGGTATAATTTTTATTCCAAGAATTGTAGATCGTGTTAAAAGTGGAACCGTTGTGGAGCGTGATAGAATGAGTGGTCTTGCTTTTCTAGAAGTGAATGGAGAAAAAAGAAAAGTGCCAGATTTTTCTTTTTTTAACCAAGATAGCCTGTTAATTACAAATAACGATTATAAAGGTAAAGTGTATGTGGTAGAATTCTTTTTTACAACCTGCCCCACAATTTGCCCTTTGATGAATCAAAATTTAGTTTCTATTCAAAATGAATTCAAGGAATTTGAAGATTTTGGAGTAGCTTCTTTTACCATTAACCCTGAGTATGATACTCCTTCGGTTTTAAAAGCTTATGCAGAAAAATACGGTATTGTGAACTTGGATTGGCATCTGTTAACAGGTGATATGGATGCTATTTATGAACTAGCAAATAAAGGGTTTTATATATATGCTAAAGAACAGGAAGACGCTCCCGGTGGCTTTGAGCATTCGGGAATGTTTGCATTGGTAGATAAAAATGGCTTTTTAAGATCTCGCTTAGATGCTTCTAATAATCCTATAATATATTATCGTGGTACTGTCGGAGAGAAGGAAGGGCAAAACGAAGAGGGTGAAAAGGAGCAAATCTCAATATTAAAGGAGGACATTAAAAAATTATTGGAGGAGAAGTAGTATGGACAATATTCAGACGGAAAAGGAAAAACGTTTTAACAAATTTATTACTATAGTTTCTATAATAATTCCTGTTGTGGTAGCCGCTTTGTTTGGAGTTAAGTTACCAAATGCTAAACCGTTATCTTTTTTGCCTCCCATTTATGCCTCAATAAACGGATTGACGGCTGTATTGCTAATTTGTGCAGTATTCGCCATTAAAAAGGGGAATAGAAAACTACATCAAAATTTAATTAATGTTTGTGTTGGGTGCTCCATATTGTTTTTGGTACTGTATGTGGCATATCATATGACGTCTGACTCTACTTCTTATGGTGGAGACGGAGTTGTAAAATATGTTTACTTGTTTATTTTAATAACCCATATTATACTTTCTATATTAATAGTTCCTTTGGTACTAAGAACATACGCCAAGGCCTATTTAAAGGATTTTGAGGGGCATAAAAAGCTAGCAAAAATTACATTTCCTATCTGGTTATACGTTGCCGTAAGTGGTGTCGTGGTTTATGTAATGATTTCTCCGTATTATGTATACTAAAGCGGTAAAAATGAAACAAACTTCTTTTTTAATTGTTTTTATATTATGTCTAATAACTCCACAGCTATTAGAGGCGCAGTGCGCCATGTGTAGAGCTGTTTTAGAAAGCGAAGGAAGTGTAAAAACGGCAGAGGGTATCAATAATGGCATAGTGTATTTAATGGCTATTCCGTACATATTGGTTGGAGGGCTTTTCTATTTTGTGTACAGAAAAATGAGATCCTAAAAACAAATTCAAACTTTAAGATATATTAGTTAACTTGTGGTGTAACAATACGTTTAAATTGTTGTCTATTTAATTGTACAATAGTTTGTTATTGTTTTCATCAATCAAAAAGTGACTAAATGTTAGACATCGAAAGATGGCAAGAGATATTTGATACTATCCGTAAAAATAAATTACGGACATTTCTCACGGGACTTTCTGTAGCTTCAGGAATTTTTATACTCGTAATTTTATTAGGTTTTGGACAAGGTATGCAGAATGGTATTGCCAAAGAGTTTGAAGCTGATGCCAGTAACCGTGTATGGGTTTGGACGCGAGTAACAACTAAAGAACATAAAGGGCTTAATCCAGGGCGTGTAATTCGGTTGCGAAACGAAAACCATGAATATGTTTCCTCAAGATTTAGTGAAGATTTGCAACATAAGTCTGGAGTATATAGGGTTCGGAATGCTGTTGTTAGCTATAAAAACGAATCTATTGGTTATGGAGTTCAGGGAGTAACTTCCGATTATCAATTTATAGAAAACCATTTTATTTCAGAAGGAAGATATCTGAACGTAAGCGACGAAAAGGTAGGTGCTAAGGTTACTATAATAAGCAACAAAATAAAACGAGAATATTTTAAAGAAGACGAAAGCCCTCTAGGGGAGTATTTGGAAATTTCTGGAATTCAGTTTAAGGTAATTGGAGTATATGGCGATAGAGGGGGTGAGAGAGAGGAGAATCGCATTTTTATTCCAATAACTACAGCTCAACGGGTATTTGGAGGGTCAGATATTGTAAATAATGTTTCGTATACCTTGCAACCTTCAGAGTCTTTCGATGACGCTGTATTGGCCTCTATTAAATTTTCAAGTAATCTTAAAAAATATCTACAAGAATCTCATACTGTAGCGCCAGATGATCAAAGCGCAATAAACGTTTTTAATACTTTGGAAGAAGCTAAAAGATACTATACGCTAACCAATAGTATTAAATTGTTTTTTTGGTTTGTAGGAATCTGCACAATTATTGCCGGAGTTGTGGGTGTTAGCAATATTATGTTGATTGTTGTAAAGGAACGAACTCGCGAAATAGGTATTAGAAAAGCATTGGGAGCAAAGCCCTGGTCTATAATTGGAATGATTTTACACGAAGCAATTTTTGTTACCGCAATATCTGGTTTTACGGGGCTAATATTTAGTATGGGATTGTTAGAATTACTTGGTCCTCATATAGAGGTAGATTATATTTTAAATCCGTCAGTGAATTTTAAGGTGGCAGTTACCACAGTTTTTGTTTTAATTTTTGCAGGAGCAGTAGCTGGTTTTTTTCCTGCATGGAGGGCGGCAAATATTCAAACTATTGAAGCACTAAGAGACGAATAAAAAGGATATGTTTAATAAAGACCGTTGGAAAGAAATTTTAGAGGTACTAACAAGTAATTTGTTTAGGTCTATTCTAACTGCCTTTGGTGTTTTTTGGGGAATACTCATATTAATTATTTTGTTAGCCGCAGGAAAAGGGTTTGAAAATGGCGTAAAAGCTGATTTTGGAGATATCGCTACGAATACGATGTTTATTTGGACGCGTAATACATCAAAAGCGCATAAAGGGTTGCCTAAAGGGAGGCGTTTTAATTTTAAAATTCAAGATGTTCAATCAATAAATGACAATATTCCCAATTTAAGGTTTATATCTCCTAGAAATCAATTAGGTGGATTTAGGGGAGCCAATAACGTTGTAAAAGGGTTAAAGACTGGAGCTTTTAATGTTTATGGAGATTATCCAGAGTTTATTAATCAAGACCCAATGACAATAACTTCTGGGCGGTTTATAAATCATTCTGATATTAATGAAAAACGAAAAATAGCGATAATCGGAGAAGGCGTTAAAAAAAGCCTTTATGATAAGGGAGAGAAAGTAATTGGCAGTTATGTGAAAATTCAGGGCGTTAATTTTATGGTTGTAGGTACCTATAAAAAGAAAAGCAATAATGGAGATGGAGAAGAAGGGCAAAACGAAATATTTGTGCCTTTTACTGCTTTTTCTCAAGCTTTTAATAGGGCTGATAATGTGGGATGGATGGCAATTACCGCAAACGACGGAACCTCTATAACCAATGTTAAGGAAAATATAGTTGACTTGCTTAAGAATAATCATAAAGTTCATCCAGATGATAAAAGAGCAATTGGATATTTTGATTTATATGAACAATATAATAGAGTAGAAAGTCTTTTTGGTGCAATGGGGTTTATAGCATATTTCGTTGGAATATTGGTGCTCCTTTCCGGAGTTATTGGAGTTAGCAACATTATGTTAATAGTGGTGAAAGAACGTACTAAAGAAATAGGTATTCGAAGAGCACTAGGGGAAGATCCATGGTCAATTAAACTTCAAATATTAATGGAATCTATTTTCCTGACGATAATATCGGGTATGGGAGGAATAACATTTGGAGCTTTATTCATATATGGAGTGAATAAGCTACTTGAAATGAATGGACCCGTAGACATGTTTTTAAACCCAAGTGTAAGTATAGGTGTTGTAATAGGAGCACTTTTTATATTAATAATATCTGGTTTGTTAGCAGGGTTCATTCCAGCGCAAAGTGCCATAAAGGTAAGACCAATAGATGCTTTAAGAACAGAATAAGATTATCAATTAAGTACAGCAAAATATCAAAATAGTAAAAATGAAAAAATCGGTTACTAGAATTATTTTATTTCTCATTGTAATAGCTTTCGGAGGATCCATGTATTATTTATTTCAAAAAAATAATGAGGATCCAATTGTTTACGAAACTCAGGAGGCTTCTAAACAAACCATAATTAAAAAAACTGTGGCAACAGGAAGTATTCTTCCCTTAGAGGAGGTATTAATAAAACCTAATATTTCTGGAGTTATAGAAGAGGTTTATGTTGAGGGAGGCGATTTTGTAAAGTCTGGTGATTTGTTATGTAAAATAAAAGTTGTACCGAATTTAAATGCCCTTAATGATGCCAGAAATGGTATAGATGAGGCTAAAATTTCATTGAATGATCAAAGAAGAAATCTAGAACGACAGAAAAAATTGTTTGAAAAAGGTGTTATTTCAAAGGTTGATTTAGAACGAGCGGAGGTTTCTTTCGACCAAGCAAAACAATCATATGGTGCAGCTACTAAAAGGTATGATATCATTAAGACGGGTACTGCTAAAGGTTATGGTAATGCTGCAAATACACAGATAAGAGCAACCGTTAGTGGAATGGTGCTGGAAGTGCCGGTAGAGGTAGGTAATCAGGTTATTGAGAGTAATACCTTTAACGAGGGGACAACCATTGCTGCAATTGCTGATGTTGAAAAAATGATTTTTGAAGGAAAAGTGGATGAGTCAGAAGTTGGTAAAATAAAAGAAAACCTTCCTTTGGAAATCACGGTAGGCGCAATTGAAAATAAAGTGTTTCAGGCAGTTCTTGATTACATTGCTCCTAAAGGAAAAGAAGAAAATGGAGCAATCCAATTTGAAATTAAAGGCACACTTAAAAAACAAGATAGCGTGTTTATTAGAGCTGGTTTGAGTGCAAATGCTTCCATTATTTTGGCTAGAGCGGATAGTGTATTAGCTTTAAAAGAAGGCTTAATTCAATATGATGTCAAAACAAAAAAACCTTTTGTAGAAATAGAAAAAGGAGAACAGCAGTTCGAAAGAAAAGATGTTGAATTAGGAATCAGCGATGGCATTTTTGTAGAGGTAAAGTCTGGGGTGTCTAATTCAGATAAAATAAAAGTATGGAACGAAGTAGTTCCAGATGAACAGTCAAAATAACTTTAACAAAATATTTTGTTTTAGTTTGTAACATTTCTAACGGTTCTAAGTCTTATTGTAAAATTCCTGTTAAACTTGATATTATATTATGATTGAAATAAAAAATCTTCACAAATCATACAAAATGGGAAGTAATTCCCTTCACGTACTTAAAGGAATTAATTTTAATGTTGAAGAAGGAGAGTTGGTTGCAATTATGGGATCTTCGGGTTCTGGTAAATCTACCTTGTTGAATATTTTAGGAATGCTTGATAATTCAGATTCTGGGGAATATAACTTAGATGGTGTTCCCATTAAAGATTTAAATGAGACCAAAGCAGCCAGGTATCGAAATAAATTTTTAGGATTTGTCTTTCAGTCATTCAATCTGATAAATTATAAAAGTGCAGCAGAAAATGTTGCCCTTCCATTGTATTATCAAAAAGTAGGAAGAAAAGAGCGTCAAGAAAAAGCATTAAAGTATTTAGAACAGGTTGGTTTAAGAGATTGGGCATCTCACTTGCCTAGTGAACTTTCAGGTGGACAAAAACAACGAGTTGCTATTGCCAGAGCGCTGGCTGCAGAGCCAAAAGTGTTATTAGCAGATGAGCCAACTGGAGCCTTGGATAGTACAACTTCGTATGAGGTAATGGATCTTATTCAGAAAATTAATGATGCTGGTAATACCATATTAGTGGTTACTCATGAACCTGATATTGCGGATATGTGTAAGCGCATTGTTCATTTAAAAGATGGGGTAATTGTTGAAGATAAAAAAATAGAACAAGTAAGAGCAGACCAATATGTTTGATAGGGATATTTGGCAGGAAATTTTCCATAGTATTAAAAACAATAAGTTAAGAACTTTCTTGACTGGGTTTTCTGTAGGTTGGGGTATTTTTATTTTGGTAATGCTTTTGGGATCTGTTAATGGTATGCAAAATGGGTTTCACAATCAATTTAATGATGATGCTACTAACACCATTTTTGTTAGTCCAGGAAAAACTTCTAAAGCTTATGCAGGTTTTGAAGCTGAACGTAGAATTCAGTTTAAGAATGATGATATAGAGTATATCAAGAAAAGTTTCGGAGGCGATTTTGAGCAAATTAGTGGTAGAATGCGTAGGGGAACTACTGCACGCTATAAAAGTGAAACTGGAACATATCAAGTTCAAGCTGTACATCCAGATTTTCAAGTTATTGAAAAAACCATCATAATGGACGGCAGATTCATTAATACTAACGATTTATTGTCCAGTTCAAAAGTAGCGGTGATTGGTAGAAAAGTAGCAGAAGACCTGTTTAAAAAAGAAGACCCAATAGGTAAGTTTGTAGAGTTCAACGGATTGCCTTTTAGAGTAATTGGGGTTTTTACTGATGATGGAGACGATAATGCCGAACGGGGAATATTTGCTCCTATCTCTACTTATCAACGTATTTACGGTAATACTGAGAATATTGATCAGATAGCACTTACTTATAATACATCATATGATTTAACCAAAGCTTTGGAGTTTTCTAGACGATTGGAAGATATCATGAAAAGAAGGCATAAAATATCTCCCGAAGATCAAGCAGGTATTTTTGTTTGGAATTACGCAGAAGCTTTTGATAATATTAGCAGTTTTACAGGACTTTTGAATAAGGGAAGCATTTTTGTGGTGATACTTATTTTAATAGCTGGTATTGTAGGTATCGGAAACATAATGATATTCATTATAAAAGAAAGAACAAAGGAAATAGGGGTAAGGAAAGCATTGGGTGCAGAGCCATGGCAAATTATAAAACTAGTGTTGTTTGAGTCTATTTTTATTACTGGATTGTCAGGATTTATAGGCCTTTTATTTGCAACAGGAATTTTAGCAGCTATAGGACCAAATATAAAAACTGATGCTTTTGCGGACCCATCTGTAAGTTTTTCAACTGTAGTTACCGCAACCGTTATATTAGTAATTGCAGGAGTTCTTGCGGGTCTAATACCAGCTGTAAAAGCTGCAAATGTTAAACCAATTGTAGCATTAAGCGATAAATAGTATGTGGATATTTGATAGAGATTTGTGGAGCGAAATTTTTAATACCCTTGGTAAAAATATGTTACGTACTATTTTAACCATGTTAGGGGTAATATTTGCAATGATTATTTTGATGTTGTTACTAGGTTCAGCGAATGGGATGAGTAATGGTTTTGATAAACTTTTTGCTGGTACAGCTTCTAATAGTTTGTTTGTTTGGAGTCAAAGAACATCAGAGCCATATAAAGGTTTTGAACGAGGAAGAAGAATAAGTTTTAAACTGGAAGATGCGGGAATTATAAAAAAGCAAGTGTCAGAAATAGAAGTTTTGGCACCAAGAATAGAGTTAGGTAGTCACAGAAATGTGGTAACTGTATATAGAAAAGGAAGAAAAAGTGGGTCATCGGTTTATGGTGATTATCCTGAAATAGACAATATCACCAAGAAAAAATTGATTGCTGGTCGCTTTTTAAATAACAACGATATTGAAAGTTCAAAAAAAGTATGTGTCATAGGCGAGGAAACTGTTAAGTTTCTTTTTGATAAAGGAGAAAGTGCTATTGGAGAAGATATTAGAATAAATGGAGTTTTTTTTACTGTTGTTGGTGTTTATAAGCCTAATAATAATATAAATATTGATGGTAAAAATGCAGTTTTTATTCCTTTTACCACGTTTCAAAAAGCATTTAATTCTGGTGACCGCTTAGGCTGGATGGCAATTGCCGTTAAAGAAGATGTTAAAGTACCAGTAGTAGAGGAAAAAATTAAAAAAATATTAAAGGCTAAATACGATATTCACCCAAATGATCCCAGGGCTATTGGAAGCTTTGATATGTCTGAAATTTTCAACAATATTTCGTCATTTACAATGGTTTTAAAAGGGGTGTCCTTTTTTGTTGGAATTTTTACCCTTTTGGCGGGAGTAATAGCCATATCTAATATTTTATTAATAACAGTAAAAGAACGCACAAAAGAAATTGGGGTGCGTAGAGCGTTAGGTGCTACACCAAGAATTGTAAAAAGGCAAATATTGCTGGAGGCAATAGTATTGACAACTTTTGCTGGGTTAATAGGGTTTGCCATTTCAGTAGGAGCTTTAGTGGGTATCGGAGCCTTAGCAGAGGGGTCAGAAGCTCCATTTGTTAACCCAATGGTGAGTATTGTACAGTTTGGAGCATCATTTTTGTTAATGATATTTTTAAGCGTTTTAATAGGACTTTTACCCGCTAATAGAGCAATTAAAATAAAACCAATAGAAGCACTCAGAGAGGAGTGAAAAATTATTAAACAATCAAATTACGAATAATGAATAAGTATGTAAAGTATACATTAATAGGACTGGTTACCTTAGGTATTTTAGGGGCAATTGTGGTTTTTCTAAAAAAGAACAGTACACCTAAAAAGTTATATCAAACAGAATCTTTAGTCAAGAAAGATATTGTTAATAAAGTAATTGTTACTGGTAAAGTAATTCCTGAGGATGAAATTAACGTAAAACCTCAAATTTCAGGAATTATTGATAAAATTTATCTTGAAGAAGGTGAAAAAGTTAAAGAAGGAGATTTAATAGCAACAATAAAAGTAGTGCCCAATGAACAATCTCTTGCAAGTGCTAGAGGGAGAGTTAAAAATGCCGAAGTTAGTTTAGCTAACGCTAAGATTGAGTATGATAGAAACAAAAGTATTTTTGATAAAGGAGTGATTTCTAGTCAAGATTTTAATACAATAAAACTTACTTATGATCAAGCTAAATTAGAATTGGAAAATGCTAGAAACGACTATCAAATTATACGTGTAGGTTCTGCGGGAGGCTCTTCTAGTGCAAATACGAATATTAGATCTACAGTTACAGGTACTATTTTGGAAATACCTGTAAAGGAAGGAGATCAGGTTATTGAAAGTAACAATTTTAACGATGGAACTACTATTGCAACGATAGCTGATATGGCTAAAATGATTTTTGAAGGAGAGGTTGATGAAGCTGAGGTTGGCAAGTTAAAACTTGGAATGCCTTTGGAGATTAGTCTTGGTGCTTTGGAAAAAGCAGACTTTAATGCAAAACTAAAATTTATAGCACCCAAAGGAGTAGAAACTGAGGGAGCTGTACAATTTAAGATTGAAGGAGATTTGGTTGTAAACGATAGTGTGTATGTAAGAGCTGGTTATAGTGCAAATGCAGCAATTGTTTTAGAGGAGAAAAAGGATGTTTTATCTATAAAAGAGGCGCTTTTACAGTTTGATAAAGAAACTGAAAAACCATTTGTAGAAATTGAAGTGTCAGAGAATAAATTTGAGAAAAAAGAGCTTGAACTTGGTGTTAGTGACGGAATTGATGTTGAAATTGTTTCAGGTTTGTCAGAAGACGATAAAATAAAAATATGGAACAAGCTTGAAAATAATAAAAAAGATAATTCCGCGGACTAATATGCTACATGTAATGAAAAAAATAATAGTAATAGCACTCGTCTTTGTTGTGGGTTTAATAAACGCTCAACAAAAAAAATGGACACTTGAAGAATGTGTTACCTATGCCGTTGAAAACAACTTAACCGTAGCCCAATATGAGCAAGATATGCAAAATATTCTTTTAGATAGGTCAGATGCTTATGGAGCTCTTTTGCCTGATTTAAATGCATCTACAACTGTTTCGGGTAATTCAGGTTTATCATTTAACACTGCAAGTCAAGATCCTGTTACAACATCTACATCTAATGTGGGGGCTAATCTTACTTCAAACGTTTTACTTTTTGATGGACTTAGAAATTATAGAAGAATTAACAGAGCTAAATTAAATGTGATAGCTAGTCAATATAGATTGGATGACATAAAGGATGATATTCGTTTAATGGTTGCTAATGCGTATTTACAAGTGATATCTAATAAGGAGTCTTTGATTGTGTTTAAGGCTCAATATGCGGTTACAGAGCAAGATTTGAAAAGAACAAAGGAACTTGTTGAATCGGGAGTGGTGCCAAAAGGAGATTTATTAGAGATAGAAGCAACGGCTGCAAATCAACAACAACAAATTGTTAATGGAGAAAGTTTGGTGCTTATTTCTAAAATTAACTTAGCTCAGTTATTGCAGATAACAGATTATGATAGTTTTGATATCGCTGAAGAGAAGTTTAATATTCCTCCTTCAAATATTCTTACAAACTCATCTAAAGAGATTTTTAATAAAGCATTGACATTTAGAAATGACATTAAATTTTCAAAAGCTAATGTAGAATTAGCAGAAAAAGATTTAGGCATTTCTAAAGGGGCTAGATATCCAACAGTAGCGGGCTTTTTTAATTACAATACACGTTGGTCTGACCAAAATAATTTTTTTGGAGGATTTACGGATCAGCTCTATAAATTTGATGGAATATCTTATGGAGCGCAAATTAATGTCCCTATTTTTAATGGGTTTAGTGTTAAGAATAATATTGCTAGAGCCAGAATTGGTGTTGAAAAGGCCAGACTTCAATTTGAGCAAGATAAGCTTGATTTAGAAACAGATATTAATCAAGCATATGTAGATGTTACTAGCTTTTTAAAAGCATACGAAGCTGCTGAGAAAACTTTGGAAGCTCGGCGTTTGGCTTATGAATATTCAAAAGAACGGTTTAATGTTGGTTTAATGAATGCTTTTGATTTTAGTCAAGCGCAATCTAGAGTAGATAATGCAGAGGCTGAGGTTATTAGAACAAAATATGACTACATTTTTAGACTTAAAATTCTAGAGTTCTACTTTGGAATACCTATTTCTTTAAATTAGTTTTTCTAAATTTTAAAAAAGACCCGTATTGTCTATTACAATTCGGGTCTTTTTTTGTGTAAACAATCACCGTATATTTGCCCTTTTATGGCAATTATATTAAACATAGAGACGGCAACAACTAATTGTTCTGTTAGTATTGCTAAAGATGGCGAACTACTAGCAATTAAAGAGCATGATACGCCTAATTATTCACATGCTGAACAATTACATGTTTTTATTGAAAATGTTGTAAAGGAAGCATCTATTTCAATGAATCAAATTGACGCAATTGCGGTAAGTAAAGGACCAGGTTCTTATACAGGTCTTAGAATAGGTGTTTCTGCTGCAAAAGGGTTATGTTTTTCATTAGATATACCACTAATTTCAATTCCAACACTTCAAAGTTTGGCACAGCAAAAAAAAGGTGCTTCTTATGATTTTATAATTCCGGTTTTAGACGCGCGCAGAATGGAAGTATATTCTGCAGTGTATTCTACTAACATTGATGAACTCCGGACTACGGATGCCGAAATTATTGATGGAGAATCGTTTCTGCCATATGCCTCAAAGGGAAAGGTGCTTTTAATTGGAAGTGGTGCGCTTAAGTGCGAGACGGAACTAACGAATTCTAATTTTAATTTTGATGTTTTGGCGGTTCCCTCTGCACGGGAAATGTCCGTTTTGTCACATCAAAAATATGTTGATGACAATTTTGAAGATGTCGCGTATTTTGAACCGTATTATTTAAAGGAGTTTCTGATTCAAAAAAAGAAAAAGAATCTATAAATTTAAACTTGGTGTAGCACTCTTTGTGGAAATGGAATTTCAATTCCTTTGTTATCAAATCTATTTTTTAATTCTTCAAGTACAGCAAAATGCGTTGGCATAAAATCGTCGTTATTTGTCCAAAAACGCAAAGTTAAATCAACTGAGCTTTCTCCAAGAGCCTCTACAAATACTTCAGCTGGAGGTTCTTTTAAAATGGTGTCGTGACTATCACAGATATTAAGAAGAATATCCTTAGCTTTTTTTATGTCTGACGAATATCCTATACCAACTTTAATATTATCTCTCCTCGTTTTTTCCACACTGTAATTAATAACATTATTATTAGCCAATTGTCCGTTGGGTAAAATAGCTAATTGATTTCCAAAGGTATTTACCTTAGTGGATAAAATGGTAATTTCTTTAACGGTACCCTGTACACCTTGGGCTGAAATATAGTCGCCAACTCTAAAAGGTCTAAAAAGCAATATAAGAACGCCTCCAGCAAAGTTTGCCAATGAACCTTGTAAGGCTAAACCAATTGCAAGTCCAGCAGCACCAACCATAGCGACCAATGAAGATGATTTAACACCAAGTTGAGTTATAATTAAAACAAAAACAATAACCTTAGTACTAATGTTTATTAAACTTTGTAAAAAGGTTTCTAAACTTGGGTCGTAATCTTTTTTCTCAAAAAGATTACGGATTACTTTATTAATTAGTCTTGCAAACCACTTTCCAACAAAGAAAATAACAATTGATATAAGTACATTAGGCATAAAGTCCCAAAACCAGTCTAATGCCTCTTTTGTTAAGCTTTCTAGATTAAAAAAATCTTCCATTTTAGTAACTTATTTGATTTACAACCTCTTTAGGTTCTGGTGTAGGTAAATTGCACAATCCATGTTGGCAAACATAAACAAGAGTGTATGCTTCATCATATCGCTCTTTTAACATATCAATTTTACTATCTTTTTGTGTCCCAGCCATTATGGTGTTAGGCTGATAGTGAGAATAAAGTGCTTTTGCTTTTGCCTTGAAGTCATCGCCCACGATAGCAATTTCATAAAAAGGTTGGTTCATAAAAAGGCTTAGTTGCAACCAGTTTGCATGATTGGGAGCGCTGTTTACAAAATTAGGTTGAATACTTTTCATCATTGGTTCAACTAAATCTTCATATTTTTCTTCTGGAAATAACTTAGATAACTTATAAAGATTTTTAGCCATTATAGAATTGGAAGCAGGAACTACATTATCTGTAGTTTCAAGAGTTCTGCGTATAACAAATTCGTCTTTAACAGAAGTAAAGAAAAACAAACCACTTTCAGAATCAATAAAATTGTCTTTACAATAGCTTACTAAAGCTTTGGCTTCATCTAACCATTTTATGTCAAAGGTGACTTCATATAAACCAATATATGCATCAATTACCGAAGCATAATCTTCTAGGTACCCATTTATAGAACTTTTTCCTTCTTTGTAATTATGATATAATCCGCCATCTGTAGTTTTTAGATTTTGAGTAATAAAGTTAGCGTTCTTAAGGGCCAGATTTAAGTATTCTTCATTTCCAATATACCGGTAAGCATCTATCAAACCTTTAAGCATTAACCCATTCCAAGATGTGAGTATTTTGTCATCTAGCCGAGGTTTATTTCTCTTATTTCTTTCTGTATCTAAAATGGAAATAGATGATGCTAATATTTTTTTAAGTTCGGTAGTATTAATGTTGTGTTTTTTTGCAATTTCATCATTATTGGCATCCCTTATTAGAACATAATTTTTATTTTCCCATAATCCGTAGCTGTTGATGTTGTAGTAATCTTTAAATACATCGAGTTTGTCTCCTAGTAGCACTTTTAGCTCTTCTTCTTTCCAAACATAGTAAGCACCTTCTTCTAATTCTCCATTTTCATCTAAACTATCAGCATCTAACGAAGAATAAAACCCATTACTTTTATCTAGCAATTCATCTTGAACAAAACCAATTGTTCTCTCAACAACATCTTTGTACAAAGGGTTATTTGTGTGAGCATAAGCTTTCGAATATAAACTAACTAATTGCCCGTTGTCGTAAAGCATTTTTTCGAAATGTGGAACATGCCATTTAGTATCTACCGAATATCTTGAGAATCCACCACCAACATGATCAAAAATACCACCCCAAGCCATTCTCGTAAGCGAAGTATTTACATAGTCTAAGGTTTCCTTGTTATCAGTAGCCATGCTATAATGTAGTAAAAACTCAAGGTTAACCGGCATCATAAATTTAGGAGCACGTTTATAACCTCCTAAAAAAGTGTCAAACTGCTTAGACCAACTTTGGACGGTAGTGTCTATTTGCATGAGAGAATACAGACTAGTGTCTGTAGTTTTTTCAACTAAGTTTATTTCTTTAATTCCCTGTGCTAATTTATCAGCATATTCTGTAATTTTTGCTTTATCGTCTTTATAAAGTTTAGATAGTTTTTCTAAGGCTTCAGTCCATTGTTCTTTTTCAACGTAGGTGGCGCCCCAAAAGGGTTTACCGTCTGGTAATGCAACAATGTTTAATGGCCATCCGCCACTGCCTGTCATCATTTGAAGTGCATCCATATAAATATGGTCAATATCTGGGCGCTCTTCTCTATCAATTTTAATATTTATGAAATTATCGTTCATTAGTTTAGCAACCTCTTCATTTTCAAAACACTCATGTTCCATAACATGGCACCAATGGCAAGCTGCATAACCAATACTTATTAGTAACAATTTGTCTTCTTCTTGAGCTCTTTTTAAAACTTTAGGACTCCATGCTTCCCAATTTACAGGGTTATGAGCATGTTGTAGTAGGTAAGGACTAGTTTCGTTTATTAAGCTATTAGTATACTTATGGTTCATTTTTTGTGTTTTTTGGGAGCAACTAAAAAATAGAATGAAACAAAAAAGGAAGAGAAGATTTTTTCTAAACATAATTTGGGTTAAAATAAAACGCCTTTTAAAAGGCGTTTTATATAGATTTAAAAAGGTTTATTTTACCTCAAAAGTGATTTTTACGTTTACTCTGAATTCACTTACTTCGTTATCTTTAACACTAACGCTTTGTTCTTGAACATAAGCAGAACGAATGTTTTTTACACTTTTAGCCGCTTGAGCAACAGCTTTTTTTGTTGCATCTTCCCAGCTTTTTTCTGAATTTGCTAATACTTCAATTACTTTTAAAATGGCCATAATTACGTGTTTTTATATGTTTTCACTAAAATAACCAATTTAAAGTAAAAAAATGACAGGATGAATTAACCATTAACAGCTACAACCTCATTAACTTGGTCTCCTAACATGTTTTTTAACATGGTTTCTATTCCATTTTTCAGTGTAAATGTTGAAGACGGGCAACCACTACAGGCACCTTGCAAAATTACATTTACCGTTTTGCTTTCTTTTTCGTAAGATTGAAACAAAATGTTGCCACCGTCACTGGCAACTGCGGGCTTAACGTATTCTTCTAAGATGTCTATAATTTTTTTAGAAGTATCATCTAAATTAATAGGTTCTGATTCTTCCGAACCTTTGGAAACGGGGCTTACAGTTTGAACTTTTGGTACAATTTTATCGGAGACAAGTTGTTTGCCATCCATAATAAAATTACGAATAAGCTCACGCAGTTCCATACTTACGTCATTCCATTCCGCAACATCATATTTTGAAACGGAAACATAATTTTCATCAATAAAAACTTGTTTTACAAAAGGTAGTTGAAAAAGAGCTAATGCTAAGGGAGCATCTTTTGCTTCGTCAATGTTCTTAAATTCAAAACTTTGGGCTACAATTTTTTTACTTACCACATACTTCATAGTTGAAGGATTTGGAGTAACTTCAGCATAAACCGTTACAGGAACTTTTTTAGTATCTTCTTCTATAACCACAGGCTCTCCGCTATTTAAGTATTCAACTAATTGCTGAGCAACCTCATCCTTTACATCAGCCCATTCTACAATATCAAAACGTTCTAGCCCTATAAAATTACCCGAAACATAAACGGTTTTTATGAACGGTAAGTAAAACAGTTGTTTTGCTAATGGAGAATTCTTAGCTTCATCAATATTTTTGAATTCATAATTGTTACCATTGGTTAACAGGTGATTAGTGTCAAATTTTAATATAGCTGGGTTGTTGGTTTCTACTACGGTAATATTGTACTCTTTCATACATTCATATTTTTTACAAAAATACGAACTAATTCAAAGGAATGAACAACATAATAATGTTGTATTTATCTCGTTATACCTAATGTTCATAGGAACAGAAACTCAATCTTACACCAAATCATAAATGAAAAGTCGTTTACTACTACTATTTTCTTTTATTGTGATGGCTTTTCAAGCTGAAGCGCAGGAGGGAATTCCAGTTTATTTTGATTATTTATCGGATAACTATTACTTAGTTCATCCTGCTATGGCTGGTATTAGTCAAGGAGGCAAGATTAGAGCTACCGCGAGAAAACAATGGTTTGATGTTGAAGATGCTCCTAATTTACAAACCTTAAATGCGCATTTTAGAATTGGAGAGAGTAAAAGTGGTGTTGGGGGAATCATATTTAATGACGCCAATGGTTATCATTCACAAACAGGTGTAAAATTAACATATGCCTACCACTTAAATATGGGAGGTGAAGATGTTCGAATGTTAAATCAATTGTCTTTTGGTTTAAGTGCAACAATGCTTCAAAGTAGGCTGGATCAATCAGAATTTAGATACAATGGCGTGGATAACGCTATTAATAATGGTGGAGATATAAAGGCTGCATATTTTAATGCAGATGTTGGTGTATCATACAATTTTAAGGAGTTCTATGGACACTTAACAATTTTAAATTTAATTCCAACTGACAGAAATTTGTATTCAAGAAATAGAGCTGGGGACCCCAGTGAAACTTTAATTGATAACTTAAGGAGATATTTAATATCTGCGGGGTATGTTTTTGGAAGAAATGAGGTTCAAGTCGAACCTTCTTTATTGTTTCAGATGACAGATTTTACAAAGGAAAAAACCATTGATGCAAATGCTAAAGTTTATAAAGATGTAAGTTTTGGTAGAATTTGGGGCGGTCTTTCATATCGCAGAAGTTTTGACGGTACTTTTATTAGTAATGGAACAGAGGTAAGGCAACAAACATTACAATTGTTAACACCAATTGTTGGCGTAAATTTTAAAAACTTCATGGTCTCATATAATTATTCTTATCAATTTGGAGATATTCGTTTTGATAATGGTGGGTTTCATCAAATTACTTTAGGATACGATTTTGGACAAACGGAAAGAAGATACGATTGTTATTGTCCTGCTGCAAACTAAAAAAGAGCCTAAACATAAGAATAGGCCCTTTAACAAACTATAATCAATAATGTTCAACAAATTAATTGATTAATCCCAAGAGTAATTTTTTTTGGCTGCTTGCTTTTTTAAAGCTTTGAGCATTGCGTTTTCCAGTTCTCCTTTTGTGTTATCACTTTGATTTTTGGTAATGTAAGCTTCTCTTTTTTTGTTTAACGATTTAATTTCTTCCTGTATTTTTTTGCGTTCTGCTTTTTTTTCTTGAATGTAGTTATCTATCTCGGTAGTAGATTTTCCTTTTAATTCTTTAGGTAAATCTTCCGATTTAATTTTTGAAATTTCAAAATCATTATCTTCCGAAGCATCAACTAAATCCCAACTTTTATTATTATAAAACCTTGAACTTTTGCTAACAGTTCTTTTTATAGCAACGCTTTCTTCTAACCCCATAGCATTTACATCTTGCACCTCTTGAGCGGCGTATTTTTGTCTGCCTAAGCTACCGTATGAAATATAGGTTTTATTAAGCTTAGAGTTAAGTTTAATAATTACTTCATCAAAAGGTGTGTCAATATGTACCACTTTTTTATTATGGTCAATGGCCATATATTCTCCTCCAGTTAATGTTGCTCCATTTTTCCACTTCGTAGTAATACCTTGGTTGTAATTTCCGCAAAAAATGGTGTTTACAACAATATCTTTTTCTTTGGCATTTGTAACAGCATCTTTGTAATTTAGTTTTCCTTGTGTAAATGGCTCATTTCCAGCAATAAATATCATTTTTAAATTATCCGGATTTTTCCCCCAATCAAGTTGTTTTAATGAAGTACTAATTACCTCTCCACAATATTCTTCACCACCATTTGTGGTCAGTGAAAAAAGTTTTTCCGAAATCTCATCCAAATCATTGCTAAAGTTTAGTACTTGTTGTACGTAACCCTCTCTGGATGATAAATCATCATTCCCATATTGATACAAAGCTATTTGCAAATCTGGTCTTGAAGAATTACCACACTTTGCATTAGAAAATTCGTTTACAATATCCCAAAGTTGAGATTTTGCCTGATTTATAAGTCCGTCCATGCTGTTGCTAGTATCTAACAAGAGAGCAATTTTTACGATGTTGTTACTTTTTTTTGTTTCTTCTATAATAGGTTCAGGAGATGTTGTGTAATTAGTGGCTAACTTTTTTGTTTCTGGTTTGCAGCCAAAAACTGTTGATACGGATAGCATCATAATTACTAGTCCGAGCATGTGTTTTATCTTTTTCATAACTTTTAGTTTTATGTAGTAAAAGTATTAGCAAGGTATTTCTTAAAAAACCAATAATGAGTAATTTAATTTGTTTACTTAGGGAAAGTAGCATTTGGGTGAGTAAAGCTATTCAAAGTGCTTTTTTTAACCGGTTTTTTAGGCAATAGGCATTTTTTAAAACCAATAAAATCAGCTAAGTTTACTTCATAGGTATTCACAAACTTGTTTAAAGTGTTGCTGAAATTAGAGATGAAATGAAGGTTTATATAACTGTAATATTGTTTTTTTTAACAGGAGTGGTTTCTTTTTCTCAAGAAGAAGTAAATAAGCCGGTTTTTTTGATAAAAGGCTCTGTAAAAGAAAGAGAAACTTTAGAACCAATTTCTGGAGTTAATGTATATACAGATAGTGGATTTAGTACAACAACTAACAATATTGGTGAATTTGAAATTCGAGCAAGCAGGGGAGACGAGCTAACCATACAAAGCTTTGAATTTGAAACCGTAATATATACTATACAAAGCGATGAGGATATTGAAGTTCTAGTTAGTGATGCTAAATATCCTTCTAAAGGAAGTTCATTTAAAAGGGAAAGAAATAGTATTCAAAAACATCAGTTTTATCTAGATTCTGCTAATTTTTATAAAGAAAAAAATATTGCTAAAAGTATAGATTTTGTTGCAAAGTCTATTTCGCAATTAGGAAGCAGAGGAAATAAAAAAGAGCTTGCAAAATCATTATCTACCTTAGGCGAAATTTATTTATATGATAAGCAGTACGATTTGGCTATTGCTAACTTTAAGGAAGCACAGGAGTCATATAAAAGTTCTTTAACGGCACTTATGTTGGGTAAAGCTTATATTTTTAATAAAGAATATAGTGAGGCGGAAAAGGTGTTAACCCCGTTAACAAAAATTACAAAAATGGTTCCTTTTCGCAAAGTCGAGTTGTATGAAACCTTAGGAGATGCTTATAAGGAAATGTCTCTTATTGACAAAGCTGTAGTGTTTTATAACGAGGGACTTAAAATTGCACAGAAAAATCAAATTTCGTCAAAGATGACCGATCTTAACTCTAAAATTGCGGATACTTATGCAAGTGAAAATAGGTTGGTTGAGGCTGACGGGTTTTATCAAAATTCTTTAAAACTTTCCAGAAATCAAGCACCGCAAAGGGTAATTATAGAAGAAGAAAAAGTAGCGGATTTCTACAATAAGCAAAGCTTATATGATGACGAAATTAAATTGCGAAAAAAAACCCTTAAAGAGCTTAAAAGTTTGCCAGAACCGGTTGCTAAAAAAGTTGTAGGAGTTAAAAGTAATGACTCTGTTACAACACAACGTATAAATTATAAAATAGCCAACGCGTACATATCGCAAAACAAATATGAAGAAGCAATTCCCTTTTTAGAGCGCAGTATTGTTGAAGCTGATAAAGATGATGATTTGGTAGTGCAAAAAGATGCAACGAGAAAATTATCTGAAGTGTATAATTTTAAGGGCGATTATAGTAAAGCACTCAAAAGTTATCAAGATTATGTGGCGTTGGTAGACACTTTGTACATTAGAAAAGAACAGGAGATTTCGAGAGCAGCAAGGTATAATAGAGAAATTGCTTCTAAACAAAGTAGAATTACTGGTTTGGAACAAGAACGTGAGCTCTCGCAAAGTAAGTACGATTTGGCAGTAACGGAACAAGAATTGGTCATAGAAAGTAATAAACGTCAAAAATGGATTATATATACGTTGGTTTTTGGTATGGTTTTGACTGCTTTAACGGCGTTTTTCTATTTCAGAAGTAACAAGCAACAAAAGTTGGCTAATAATTTGCTAGCGTTAAAGTCACTTCGCTCACAAATGAATCCGCATTTTATTTTTAATGCACTTAACTCGGTAAATAATTTTATAGCTAAAAGTGATGAGCGTAGTGCAAATAGATATTTAACAGAGTTTTCAACCTTGATGCGGTCGGTTTTGGAAAACTCCGAGGAGGATTTCATACCCTTAACAAAAGAGCTGGAACTATTAAGTCTTTACGTGAAATTAGAACATTCGCGTTTTCCCGATAAGTTTGACTATAAGATAAAGGTAGATGAGCGTATAGATGTTGCGGCATTTCAAATTCCACCGATGTTATTACAGCCGTATATAGAAAATGCCATTTGGCATGGACTTAGATATAAAAAGGAAAAAGGGTTTTTACATATTGATTTAGATTATAAAAACAATCATGAAATTGGCATCGTTATAACGGATAATGGTATTGGAAGAAAAAAATCGGCAGCCTTGAAAACTCAAAACCAAAAACAACAAAAGTCTAAAGGAATGGGTAACATTAAAAAACGAGTTGCTATTTTAAATGATATGTATAAAAATAAATTGGACGTTTATATTACCGATTTAGAAAATAATGGCACCGGTACAAAAGTTCAGTTCACACTAAAAAAAGATGCATGAAATTAAATGCTGTTTTAATAGAAGATGAAGCTAGTAGTAGAGAAATTCTTCAAAATTATTTATCAAAATACTGCCCAGAGGTTCAAATTTTGGGAGAAGCTGCTACAATTAAAGAAGGTATAAGCCTTATAAATAAACACGATTTAGATGTTGTTTTTTTAGATGTTGAAATGCCGTTTGGTACTGGTATTGATTTATTAGAACAAATACCAGAACGCGATTTTGAAACCATTTTTGTAACAGCCTATAATCACTATGCGATTGATGCGCTTAATAATCATGCAGCTTACTATCTAATGAAACCTATAAGTATTGACGAATTAGTCAAGGCTGTTGATTATATTAAAGAAATTAAAGAGAAAGAGTCTTTATTAGATAATAAGGTGATACAACCTAAGCTAAAAAGTGTTGAAGGTAAAATTACCATTCCTCAGCAAGATGGTTTTCAAGTACTCAATATTTCAGATATTTTATATTGTAAGGCAGATGATAATTATACTGAAATCTATTTAGATAAAAGAAAAATAGTGGTAAGTAAAACACTTAAGTATTTTGAAGAGGCTTTGCAGAATTTCTCTTTTGCCAGAATTCATAAGTCATTTTTGGTAAACGTAAACGAAGTGGTGAAATATAAGAAAGGTAAAGGAGGGAGTGTTGTGGTTTCTAATGGTAAGGAATTACTCGTTTCTGCTTCAAAAAAGAAAGAATTACTTTCTTATTTTTGATATACAAAAATGTATTAGATGATTATAAAAACAGTTAGAGGAAAGACTCCTGAAATAGGAGAAGATTGTTTCATTGCGGAAAATGCAACAATTCTTGGAGAGGTAACTATGGGGAAGCAATGTAGTGTTTGGTACAATGCTGTTTTACGAGGAGATGTACATTACATTAAAATGGGAGATAAAGTTAATGTGCAAGATGGAGCTGTAGTACATTGTACTTATCAAAAGTCACCAACAACAATTGGAAATAACGTTTCAATTGGTCATAACGCTTTGGTGCATGGGTGTACAATTAAGGACAATGTTTTAATAGGAATGGGAAGCATTGTCATGGACGATTGTGTTGTGGAGAGTAATAGTATTATTGCTGCAGGAGCGGTACTTACCAAAGGAACACATGTTCCATCGGGAACGGTGTATGCTGGGATGCCTGCGAAAAAAATAAAAGACATTAGTCCAGAATTAAGTCAAGGAGAAATAGACCGAATAGCTAATAACTATGTAAAGTATTCCAGCTGGTTTAAGGAGGAGTAGAGCAATAATATTTCTTTTTTACATGACAACTTTAAATATTCGCTATTTTTGCAAATTCAAAATAGCAAAAAAATGAACGCATATATATTTCCAGGACAAGGAGCTCAATTCGTAGGAATGGGTAGAGATTTATACGAAAACTATCCACAAGCTCAAGAACTTTTTGAGCAAGCAAATAAAATATTAGGTTTTTCAATAACTGATATTATGTTTGAAGGTACTCCAGAAGAACTTAAAGAAACTAAAGTCACGCAACCTGCAATTTTTTTACACTCTGTGATTTTGAGTAAAGTAATGGGAGATAGTTTTAAACCAGATATGGTTGCGGGTCATTCTTTAGGAGAATTTTCTGCTTTAGTTGCAAATGGTTCATTGAATTTTGAAGATGGTTTAAAGTTGGTTTCTCAAAGAGCTTTAGCCATGCAAAAAGCTTGTGAAATAAAGCCAAGTACAATGGCTGCTGTTTTGGGGTTAGAAGATGAAGTTGTAGAAAAAGTTTGTGAAGAAATACAGGGGGTTGTTGTAGCTGCTAATTATAATTGTCCAGGACAGTTAGTAATTTCAGGAGAAGTTGTGGCAATAAATGAAGCTTGCGAAGCAATGAAAGAAGCAGGTGCTCGTAGGGCATTGGTATTACCCGTTGGAGGAGCTTTTCATTCTCCACTTATGGAACCTGCTCGTGAAGAACTTGCTGCTGCAATTGAAAACACCAAATTTAATACTGTTACTTGTCCAATTTATCAGAATGTAACAACGGTTGCAGTAAGCAATGCCGATGAAATTAAAAAGAATTTAATATCACAATTAACAGCCCCAGTGAAATGGACGCAAAGTGTCCAGAACATGGTGGCTGATGGAGCAACATTGTTTACTGAGGTTGGCCCGGGGAAAGTATTGCAGGGTTTGGTTAAAAAAATACATAGAGAGGCGGAAACTACTTCAGGAGAAGCTTAACCCATTAAATCAGTATTTCATCCAAAAAACATTGTTTTAACCTGTTATGTAGGGTATTAGGTGTTTTTTTTAGTAATATTGTTTCCCAAATTTTACAATAGCAACCTAGTATTATGCTGTGTATTGAATTAGAATTAATTCAAAAAACAGTTATGAAATTGAAAAGAAAGAGTAATACACTTGAACAAATTTCTATTGGGTTAAGTGTGTTTAAAAAGGTATTGCCATTATTAGTAACACTTTTTGTTGTTTTTAAGAGTTACTCTCAGACGGTAACAATAGAAAATGTCAGTGGTGATGAAGATGATGGAGCTATTACACTTACTGCAACTTATAATACACCATTTACAACAGGTTCATTTACTTTAGATGTTTACACTATTGATGATGCGGCTACAGAGGGGGATAATGATTATACTCCTATTTTAAATCAGCAGTTGAGTTTTTTTGGAAATGATGGAGAAACAATTGACTTTCAGGTTTTGCCAGTATCAGATACCGATGTTGAACTTGATGAGAATTTACTTGTTAGAATGCGGAATTTCACCCCTGCAGGGTTATTTTTTGTTGATACCTCTGATGAAGCCGAAATTACGATAAATAACGACGATACTGGTACGGTTTCAGTTACCACAATTACAAACTCAGATGAAGAAGGTCCAGTTAACGGGCAATTTAGAGTTAATATAAGTGAAAGAAATGCTACAGGAGGTAATCTAACTGTCGCGTATACACTTTCTGGATCAGCAACTCAAGGTGTTGGAGAAGATTTTACAATTACTGGAGCCGCAACGTTTAGTGAGCTTCAATTAAACAGAAATATTAATGTTATCGCAATTGATGATGATTTAATAGAAGGAGCAGAAGATGTGGTGCTTACACTTGATAGTACAAATATTCCTGATTTTATTATTGGGGCTACGGATGAGGCTACAATTAGTATTTCAGATAATGATACGGGAACGGTATCCGTAACAGCCACAGACGATAATGCAAATGAACAAGGGGCAAACATAGGTAGGTTTAGAATTGAAATTAGTGACAACAATAATACAGGTACTACATTAACGGTTAATTATACCTTATCAGGGTCCGCTAATGAAAATAACCCTAATCAGGATTATACAGTTTCTGGTGTTGCTACTTTTAATCCATCTCAACTTGCTAGAAATATTACAATAACTCCAATTGATGATGCCTTATTAGAAGGTGCTGAGGATGTTGTTCTTACCTTAGATAGTACAAATTTGCCTGAATTTACAATAGGAACCCCTAATGAAGCTACAGTAACTATAGCTGACAATGATGCAGCTGAAGTTACCATAGGAAATGCTACCATTGAAGAAGGAGGAACTTTACAATTTGATATAACTTTAGATAATGAAGTACCAGGTGGATTTGATGTTAATACTAGTTATACGGATGTTTCTGCAACTGGAGGAGGATTGCCATTAGCAGATCCAGAAGATTACAACAACGCTTCTCAGACTATTAATTTTTCTGGGAATGCAGGAGAAACACAACAACTTTCAATTGCTACATTTAATGACAATGTTTTAGAGGGAATAGAAACGTTTACGGTAAACATTGACGCTGATAATGTTAATGTGACCGATTCGGATAGTGGAACAGGGACTATTACTGATAATGATACCGCAGAGGTAAGTATTTCAGATGTTACCGTTACGGAAGATGTGGCAAGTGGCACTTTAGATTTTACGGTAACCCTTAATAATGCAGTTGCTGGAGGGGTAGAAGTTCCGTATACCTTTACTGATGGTACAGCCACTGGTGGAGGTCAGGATTATACTGGAACTCCAGGTAGTGTAATTTTTGATGGTACTTTTAATGAAGAAGAAACAATATCAGTTCCTATAATCGATGATGCTCTCTTAGAAAGTTCAGAAGATTTTACAATACTATTAGGTACGCCCTCTGTAGCGGGAGTAACTTTAAGAGATACAGGTTCAGCAAGGGGAACAATTACTGATGATGATAATTGTATTGCTGAAGTACCAAGTATTGATTTGGGCATGCCAACAATGTTTTGTGGAGATACTACTGTAAATTTAAATGATTTTGTGACCAATAATCCTCCTTCAGGTACCAGTTTGGTATGGAGTCAGTCTTCAAACCCTTTGAATTTAGGGGCGCATATTCCAGGAGCTCAAGTTGATATTAATGTAGGCTCTTCAGGAGCTTATTACGCTTTCTTTTATGATTCAGGACGTAGTTGTGCAAGTTCAACTGTAGAAGTAGTACTTTCTTCTAATGAAATGCCAAGTGTATTAAGCACTTCTGGGGCTGAACGATGTGGACCTGGTGATGTGGTTCTTACGGCTACAGCAAGTCCAGGGGCCTCCTTAAACTGGTATGCAAGTATAGATGCCACCGTTGACTTAGAACCAGGAGGAACAAGTTTTGAACGAAACATTGCTGCTACAACTTCCTTTTTTGTGGAGGCAGAATTTAATGGTTGTTTTTCGCCAAGAGTTGAAGTAATAGCAACGGTAATACCTCAGGTTTTTGCAGGTTCTCCTTTAGATGGTTCTGTGTGTAGTGTTGAAGGAAATGGTCCTGTTTCGGTTGACTTAGATGAAAGATTATCAGGGACAGTAAGCAATGGTTTTTGGTCAATAACCTCTGATCCAAGTGGAGGAGGTGTTTCTATAGATTTTAATAATGAGGTAGATTTTACTGGTCTAACGGATGGAGATTATCAATTTACCTATACAACAACTGGCGCACAAGCTCCTTGTGTTAATGAATCAGTAGTGGTTACCATTGTGGTTACCGATTGTGAAACAGATGAAGATGGAGATGGCCTTTTAGGCGGAGAAGAAGCTATCTTGGGAACAAACCCTAACGAGGCAGATACAGATGGTGATGGAGTAAATGATGGAGATGAGGTAGGGGATGATATCCAAAATCCGTTGAATGAAGATAATGATGAGTTTATAGATGCTTTAGATTCCAATGTAAATGATGAGGATGGAGATGGAATATTTGATCAACAAGATATCGCAAATTCTGATGCCTGCATACCAAATTTGACTATAGATTGTAATCCTAATCCAGTGGATTTAGGTATTCTTAAAACAGTCGAAAATGCTAATGCCGCGATTGGCGAAAATGTTGTCTTTACAATCACCATTAATAATTTGTCCAACAGTCCAATTTTAAGTGCTGAGGTAAGTGAAATTATAGAATCTGGTTTTGAATACGTTTCTCATTTAGCCTCTGACGGCGAATATAATGAGCCAGCTGGTATGTGGAATGTAGGGCAAATGGATGCCTTGGGTCAGGCAACTTTAGAAATTACCGCAACGGTACTTGAAGGCGGCATTTATACGAATACAGCAGAACTGTTTGATTCATTCCCTATTGATAACACAGCTGAAAACAACAGTGCAACGGTTGATTTAAATGTTGATGTTCCCGAAGGTGTAGATCTTATAATTGAAAAAAGCGCAGTGAGTCAAAACCCATTGATTGGAGATGAAGTTGTTTTCACTATTAAGGTTACAAATGCTTCTGTGGAAGATACTGTTTCTCAAATTATGGTCCGTGACTTAATAGGGGTGGGAAATAATGGTGGATTTGAATATAGAAATCATACTGTGATAGGAGGAAATGATGATTCTTACGATGTGAATTCGGGAATATGGTTAATTCCGCAGCTGCAAAAAGATGAATTTGCGGTAATTGAAATTATTACAGTTGTGTTAAGTGATGGTGTTTTTTCTAACACGGCGGAAATTTTAAGTTCATCACCAATAGACAGTAATCCAGATAATAATAGCGCAAGAGTGGATGTAACAGTGCATTTACCTACTCAGGCAGATCCAGGTTTTGTATTTAATCAGTTTTCTCCAAATGCGGATGGAACCAACGATTTTTTAAAAATAAGAGATATTCGAACTTTTTTAAATACCTCAATTCAAATTTTTGACCGCTATGGTAATATAGTATATGAAGCAGCTAATATGCAAGAAGATGAAGTTTGGGATGGAACAAGAGAGGGAGAGGAATCCCCAGCAGGAACCTATTTTTATGTGTTAGACTTAGGGAATGGTACTGAAGTTAGGAAAGGGTGGATTCAATTATTTAGATAAAAATTTATGAATTATAAAATGATTAAATCGATAAAAAAAATAGCACTTTCTCTGCTTGTGATTTTTGGTTGTGTATTAAGTTCTAGTGCTCAAAAAGAACCTCAATATACGCAGTATATGTATAACATAGGGAGTTTTAACCCAGCTTATGTTGGTACCACTGAAACCGTTGAAATAACAGGATTATATAGAGCTCAGTGGTTAGACATTGAAGGTGCGCCAAGAACCATAAGAGCAGGAGCTAACTTTCCGTTGGGTAATGAGGTGAACGGACTTGGTTTAAATATTGTTAATGATCAGCTAGGTCCAGTAACGCAGACATATGTTGATGGTGCTTATTCTTTTCAATTTAGAGTTTCCGATGGAGCTAAACTATCTTTTGGTGTTGACGCTGGAGGCTCTTTTTTAAATTTAGATTTTTCAAAAGGTACTTTTGAAAACCCGGGAGAACCTATATTGGATAAGCAATCAGTGAGCAAATTTTATTTTACAGTTGGCGCTGGTGCTTTTTTATATGGTAATAACTGGTATCTTGGAGCGTCTGTTCCTAACTTTTTAAATGATGGGGTTTACGATGATGAAATAGCAGGAATAGTGGAAGATAAAATACAGTATAATTTTATTGGTGGCTACGTATTTAATTTGTCTGATAATTTAAGATTTAAGCCCGCATTTTTAATTAATATGTTAAAAGGTGCTCCCTTAAATGTTAATGCATCCGCAAATTTTTTAATTAAAAACACAATAACAGCTGGGGTTTCGTATAGATTTGATAATGCTTTTAGTGGTTTATTGGGGGTTCAAATTTCTGATGCAGTTTTTGCAGGTCTATCTTATGATTATGTTACTAATTCGTTAGGGAAGTATAATAATGGTACACCAGAATTTATTATGAAATTTAAATTAGGAGCATCCAGAAGTGGAAATAAGGCGAACAAAGCGAATAAGAAAAATGCCAAAGGCAAACCAAAACAAGTTGATACACCAAGATTTTTCTAAACAAGATAAGATGAAGAATAACATATTTACTATATTATTTTGTATTATCTCAGTATCTGTTTTTGCACAAGATAAAATGTCAAAGGCTGATGTATATTTTTATGAATTGGATTATCAAAATGCGATAAAGGAATATCAAAAAGAAATGGCTTCTGGGATATTAAAAAATAACCAGCTGTTAAATTTGGCTGATGCTTATTTCAAAATTTCCAATTATAAAGAGGCGTCAAAACTTTACTTAAAAGTTAATAAGAATGACACTATTATGTCCAATAATAGATTTAATAAGATGCTACAGAGTCTTTCTAGAACTGGCGAAAAACATCGTGTTGAAGCGTTTTTAAAGTCTAGGTCTTATTTGTTGTCAAAAGAATTATTTGAAAACGCCGAGTTTAATTTAGAGCTTTTGGCAAAAGATAAAGACAAGTCTTTTGAAGGTGAAGTTTTTAATGTGGATGGAAATAGTCCCCAGGCCGATTTTTCTCCTACATTTTATAAGGACCGAATTGTTTTTACAAGCGGAAGAAGTCAAAAAACAAGGAAAAAATATAAACTCGCCGGGGAATCGTTTCTCGATTTGTTTATTGCCCGTATTGGGCAGGACGGAAACATAGTTCATGTAAACCCCTTTACTCGAGTTCCTGAATCTAAATATCATAAAGCAACACCTTTTTATTCAGAAAAAGAAGAAACCCTGTTTTATATTTTATCAAATGAAAATGGAGGTGAATTAGCATATGATGAAAATGGTAAAAATTCCTTAGCTATAGCATCGGTTCATAACAACGGAAATTTTAGAAATTTACTTAAAGATTTAAGCACTTCTTTTTATTACCCATTTTTTGACGAAGAAACAGGGAAGCTCTATTTTTCTGCAAATTTTGATGATAGTTACGGAGGAACCGACCTTTATTTTGTTCATACTAATAATGGTATGGTAATGTCAGAACCTAAAAATTTAGGGCCAAGAATAAATTCTCCTGGCAATGAAATTGCCCCGTATATTTTTGGAGGGAGTTTGTATTATTCTTCGGATATTTTTTATGGTTTAGGAGGTATGGATATTTATAAGGCTAATATTGGAATTGATGGAGACTATAATATACCTGTAAATGTTGGAAAAGGTATTAATTCTGAGGGTGATGACTTTGGTTTTATTGTAAGGAAACATAATCAAGGGTTAATGGGGTATTTTTCATCTAATAGAGTTGGAGGAAAAGGTAATGACGATATTTACAGTTATCACATTAAAAAAAGTCCAGGTTTGGAGACTTTTGCTTTAAAAGGAAAAGTAGTAAATCTGACTACCAATTTGGGTGTAGATAAAGCTCAGATAAAACTTTTGAATAATAATGGTGATGTTATTAAAGAAATGTATACCAGACCTAATGGCGATTATAGAATTGAAATAGCAGCAGAAGACGTAATTACAATACAATCTACTAAGGATAATTATTCAATTTTTTCTGCAGCGTATTCTGGTAAAGAGCTAAAGGAGATACAGAAAAAAAAATTTAACATGGGGATTTCTTATCTAGGGGATTTAGTTCAGGAAAAGGAAAATAAAAACGTATTAAAGCTGAAGAAGTTTTATTTTAACAGAGGTAAAAGCACGCTAACATCAGCTATAATTTCCGAGTTAAAAAAGGTAATTGAAGTAGTAAATAGGTTCCCAGATATTCAATTTAGCATTGAATCTCATACAGACAGTCGTGGTGGTAGTCTTACGAACAAAAGATTATCTGAAAAACGCTCCAAAGCTATAGAAATGTATTTGTTTAAAAATGGGTTAACATCTAAGAATATTATAAGTGCGGTGGGTTATGGAGAAGAACAAATAACAAATAGTTGTACTAACGGGGCTTATTGTTTGGATTTTTTACATAAGCAAAATGAGCGGACTTATTTTGTGCTTCTTAATTATGAGGAATAATTATTATTTAAGCAAAACAATCCATAAATAGTAAATAGAAAAAAAGCTTAAAAATAGAATTCCTAAATAGGTCAAAACAAGTAATGGCCTTCTAGGTTTGTTTTGTTTTGGTATTTCAACTCCGGTAACTATTTTTAAATTCATATATCCAATAATGGGAGCTATTACAAATGAAACAAAGGTTGCCAAGGCAACTAGTTTGCTCATACTTCCAGAGAAAAACCAAATAACACCCAAGTTTATTGAAGCCAGTAAAACAATTACCAGATTGAAATAAAGCCGCTGATTTATTTTTCTTGAAGTAGATAGCAGTTTTATAATATCAACACTAACTCTTGCTATGGCATCATGAGCTGTCATGCAAGTACTGAACATGGTTGCAAACGCTGCCAGCGCTATAAATAAATAAGCCCAGGTTCCAATATGGACAGTAAATAGTTGAACAACCTGGTCCGCGAAGGTTACGGCGCTTGCACTTAGCTCGGTATTGGTGCCATATAATGTCATGCTTCCAATAATTAAAAAGAAAATAGCTAGAACGGATGTTAATACATAGCCTATGTTAAATTCTTTAAGTGCGCTTTTTAAAGAAGGTTTGTTTGAGTTTTTTTTCCATTTTTCAACACTCCATAAGCTCACCCAACTAGAAGCTTCAACGGTAGTAGGCATCCAACCCATCAACCCTATCAAAAATAAAATGCCAGCTTCGTTGAATATAGAAGGTGATGAAAAATCAGCAACTTTTTGCGCTGGTCCTCCGTGGATTACAAGACCAGTAGTTACCAATAACGCAATAAAAAGAATAGATACAATTAGTTTTAGCGACTTTTCAAGAAAACCATATTTTCCGATAATTAAAAGAGCACTAATCAATATAAACAAGCATAAGGCTACAAAGGGTATGGAAAGACCATTTAAATTAAAAAGATTGATAAACAAACCAGAAGTTACAGTGTATAGGGCAGCTAAGATAGTAAAGGTACTTACCAGAGTAATAAAAGTATAAAACAATAGGTAGTTTTTACTTTTATTTAAATACCCTTCAATTAAAGTATTGTTGGTGACATTGGTGTAACGAACACCAAATTCAAAAAAAGGATATTTAAGAACATTAGCAAGAACAATAGGAAGAATCATTATCCAACCATATTGTGCACCCGCCTTTGTAGAAAGGACTAAATGCGACGTACCAATTGCCATACTGGCAAACAATAAACCAGGGCCTAAACTTTTAAAAAACTGCTTAAGTTTATCCATTGCGATAATAAAGAGGTAAAATATACAACTTTATCAGTTAATAGATTTTTTTACTAGAAGGTAAAGGTATCGTCTTATACTAGAAAACTACTCGCTTTTTAAACCAAAAATCTTCCAAGCTTAAATTAATTTTAAAAGAATGAAAAGTTTCTTTAATAAGAACATCATTCATTTGACCTTTGCTTCCGTAACTGTATGATATATTAAGTAATGAGTGGGATTTTCCACTTAAAGGAAGCCCTATTCCCAGCGTAAAAGCAGTACCATCTACCTTTGTATCGTTGATAGATAAATAACCGCTATCATGATTAACTCCGGCTCTAAGTCTAATGCGGTCAATGTATTTAAAGCCTAAAGGGTCTTTTATGTATTGAACTCCCAAACCATAAATATCTTGATTGGAAAAGCGCGCAATGCTTTCTGTTTGATCAGTGTCGTCCCAGCTACTTCTTTTATAGTCAGCTGTTATCAAAAAGTTTTTGTTTAATTGAGCTCCAATACCAAAACCAATTTCTAAAGGAAGTTTAAAGTCTTCTACAGTACTTGTAATGTCATCCTCAATAATTACATTTGATCCATTAATAGATTTAGTGATGTTACGTTTTAATTTTCCTTTGACGTCAGTGGGAAGTAAAAGTGTAGCTCCGGCGGTTATGTTTTTTGTAATATCATATTGTAATCCACCACCAAAGCGTACTCCACTATAATTGGTTTTTTTGTCAAGTAAAAAAGAACTTGTTTCAACAGCAAAAGCTTCTGTTTTTTCAATACCTCCAAAAAGTATAGAAGCACTAATACCTACCCTTATTTTTTTCGTAATGCCGTATCCTAAATTAATTTTTATATCATTTAATCCACCTATACCTCTTAATACGCTCTCGAATTCTTCGTTTTCCGTATTTTCAATGGCTTTTCTAACACCAATTAAAGAATATCCAACATCAGTATAGGGAGACATAGACACTCCAATACCAAGATTGTTCATTAGTCTAAAAGCTAAGGCAATGTTGGAGAAGTTTCCTGTTTTTTTAGATTCTTCATTAGCATTATTCTGGTACTTATTGTATTGACCAGATACCCCCACATCATACAAGAAAGAGTTTTGCGGGATTAATGCAAAGTTTGCGGGATTTAGGTTGTTAATTTCTCTTGCACTTTTATATCCAATACCTGTGTGTCCCAAACCGCTTGAAACACCTATAGTATTTTGATTAAAAACTCCAATACCATATAAAGAATATGGAGAGCTTGTTAAACCTTCAGATTGTGCCTGTCCAGAACTAGTAAAAAACAGTAAACTGCCTATAGTAAATAAAAGGGTATAATTAATTCTCATAAATTGCATAAGTCAGTTCTAAAGTAGTTTTATTTACGGCACTTTGTCCTCCATGTAGTTGAACAGAGTTCACAGTAGAGTTATTATTGGAGGGTAATAATACAATGCCTTGGTCATTGTCCTCGTCAGCTAGAAATAAGCTGTTTATATAATTCCCAAGTGGTACTTCATATACTTTATCAGTTTCATTTAAAACTGCTTGTATTGGAGCTACACCAGCGACAATTACAAGGTCATTATCTTGATTAACAACGATAACATCTAAAGTTGCAGGTAGGTCAGTAATGTTATCATAAGTGCCATCTACAGGGTGTAATCTTAGAACTGCATTTAGAATTGTGCCCGTGCCTTCAATGTCATTAAGACTTTGTAGGTTAGGAAATTTTATTAATGTAGTAATTCCAATTCCAGCCTGAATAAAACTTTTATGGTCAGCATCTGAGCTTGGCAGAACACTTTCTTTTTGAGAAGTTAATTGAGTTAGAAGTGTATTTTGGTTTTCAGCAATAATTCTATTGAAAAAAGGAATTGGTGCTGTTTCAGAATCTGGAGCTAAACGAAACAAATCTATCGATAATCGTAAAGTGTTGTCTGTTCCATCAGCTTCCGTATAAGCTATTTCAACATATGAATTGGTTAAGCCATAACCGATTACGGCATTGCTACTTTCACCGGGTGTAATTGTTAGACCATTAAACTTTTCTTTGAAATCCGCTAGATTAGTAACCTCAGCATCTTTTATTTTGTCAAACATCTCCATGAATAATTCATTTGCCAAAGATATGTCAAGAGTATCTCTAGTTAATGGAGTTGGTTGATAAGTGAGAGTGCCTAAAATCTCAGTTTCAGTTTCAATATCATTAATATTATAATAAGGAATGAGAGTATCTCCAGCTGCATTAGTCCTTTTAATTTCTCCAACTAAGGATTTGATATTTAAGGTGTTGTTTGTGGTGGTGTCTTTGAAAAAGTAGCCTTGATGTGCTAACTTTAAAGTAGCGCTTTGAAATTCAGCATCGTTTGGAATATTGTACGTGTCGGGTGAAATTTCGAAAAATGTAGATGCGTATGTGTCTCCAAAAAAATCATCGTTAACCTTTCCAACAAGCATGCTCTGGGCAAAATTTGTTACCACTGAGTCTAATTTAATTGTAGAAGTATCCACAATTAAATCTTCAGTTTTTAATACTCTAATTTGATTATCAGTAAATTCCTCTCCCGCTATAAACTCAGAATCGTTTACATCGTCACTACCGCAAGAAGCTACTAGTGTTAAGAATAAAGGGCATAACAGCCACATTATTTTTTTCATATAATATAATTTATTTTCAAAAAAATGAGGCACTTAAAACCTCTAAGTATCCTACAATGGATGCTTAATTTTTTTTCGGCTGCAAGTTAGTAATTCTAAAACTATTTTTTTTGATTTTTAGTTTATTATAACATTCCATTTAGTTGTCACTAAATCAGTTGTTTAGAGTGTGTTTTTTGGTTGCGGGGTGTTAATTTTGTCTTAACCTTTTTTGAGTTTTAGACGAAAAAAGACTATGCACTTTGTTGTGAATAAAGTTATTAGTACCCAAAAAGTAAATTGCTTTTAGGTATTGAATTGTTAAAAAGGTATTTTACACTGAAGTAAAGTGTGTTATTTTAATTCTAGTTGTTGGATATTGTTAAAATCTTTCCCTCTAATAGCTTCAAAACGAGTAATCATTTCTTGTAATTTTTCGGGATTTGATTGCGCCAAATTATTTTTTTGAGCAATATCATCAGCTAGGTTGAATAATTGGTATATTGAATCGTTCGCAAGTTCTATTTGGGTTTCTTTTGCTATTTGCGGTCCTTCATAAGGAGGAATCATAACCCAGTTTTCATGACGTAATGCGGTTCTGGTGGTTGCCTCTAAGACTAATTCTTTACGGCCATTATCAGTTTTTCCCAGAAATACATCTAACAGAGCCTTGCTGTCTTGCGTTTGTTCCTTACTGCCAACCAAAGAAGCTATAGAGTTGAATAAATCTAATTGAGATATCATGGCATCTGATACATGAGGTGTAATATGACCTTTCCAGTAGGTGAAAAAGGGAACTCTGGTACCTGCTTCAAATAGACTGTATTTACCTCCTCGTAATACTCCAGCGGGTTTGTGTTTTCCAATTTTTTCTACTGCATCATCAAAGTAACCATCGTTTAATACTGGACCATTATCACTAGAAAATACAATTAAAGTGTTTTCCAGTAAACCTTCGGATTCTAAAGTTTTTATAAATTCGCCAATACACCAATCGGCTTCAACAATTACATCTCCTCTTGGTCCCATTCCAGAGGAACCAACAAACCTTGGGTGAGGGGTTCTTGGAACGTGAGGTTGTTGTAAGGCATAGTACAAAAAGAAGGGTTCATTTTTATGCGATTTCACGTATTGTTGAGCGTCTTTTAAAAAGTAATCCGCCATGTCTATGTCTGTCCACTTTGCAGATTCTCCACCTTTCATAAATCCAATTCTTGGAATTCCATTAACAATACTGTTGTTATGCCCATGATGCCATTTCATGTTTAATATTTCGGGATTTTCTTTTCCTGTAGGTTCTCCCTCAAAATTTTGCTGATAGTTAACTTCAATAGGGTCATTTGGGTCAAGATTTTCTACATATCCGTTTTTTATATATACCGTTGGAACCCTATCTTGAGTTGCTGCCAATATATTGCTATAATCAAAACCAACTTCATTAGGACCTGGACTAATTCTTTGGTTCCAATTTACATTGCCGCTACCTAGTCCTAAATGCCATTTTCCAACAATACCGGTGTGATATCCTTTAGCTTTAAGCATTTTTGGAATTGTAGCTTGAGCAGTATCTATAATTAAAGGAGCAGTGCCAGGTAAAATTTTTGCGTTTTTGTTGCGCCATGGATATTTGCCAGTCAGTAAAGCATATCTACTAGGTGTACATGTGGCGGAAGTGGCATAACCATTCGTAAATTTAACTCCGTTATTTGCTAATTTATCTAGATTGGGGGTTTTTATTTCTGTTGCCCCATATGCACCTAGTTCACCATAACCCAAATCATCTGCATATATAAAAACGATATTTGGTTGAGTGGTACTTACTACTGGGGTTGCAGCCTCTTTTTTTACATTTTCTTTGCATGAGGTTAGAATAAAAAAGCATAATAAAAAAATTAGTGCAGAGGATAAGTTGTTTTTTTTCATGAGTGCAAAATTTTGACAAACAGCCTGAAAGGTATAACTAAATTTGAATATAAAGGGGTGAAATTTTGGTCAAAATCAGGATATAAATGAACAGGAGTGTAAATTGAATGAAAAAGAAAAAACCCTTCAAAATCAATATAAGATTAAGAAGGGTTTTGTACTCGAGATGGGACTTGAACCCATACGGACTAATGTCCATTGGATTTTAAGTCCAACGTGTCTACCAATTCCACCACTCGAGCCTGTACTGCTAGACTAGCAGCCAATTGGTATATTTATGAGCGAAAAAAGGGATTCGAACCCTCGACCTCCACCTTGGCAAGGTGATGCTCTACCCCTGAGCTACTTTCGCAGTTATTTAAAGAACATGTATCTGTTTCCAGATGCGGGTGCAAATTTAATATAATTATAGAAATTGCAAAGTAATTTTTATGAAAAAAAGAATAAAAAATTATGAAGTAGCTTTCTTTTTGTTTGTGAGAAGTCGTTTAATTTCATTTAACTTCATTAAAGCCTCAACTGGAGTAAGCGTATCTATATCTAAATGAGTGATTTCCTCTTTTATTTGTTCTAAGAGTGGGTCATCTAAATTAAAAAAGCTCAATTGCATTTCATCTTGGGCTGACTGCAATTTATCTGTTAATTCTTCACTGGAATGTGATTTTTCTAATTTTTGAAGAATTTTATTTGCCTTTCTAATTACTTGTTGTGGCATTCCTGCCATTTTCGCAACATGAATTCCAAAACTATGTTCGCTACCTCCTGGGGTTAATTTTCGAAGAAAAAGTACATTGTCTTTTAACTCCTTAACAGAGACATTGTAATTTTTAATACGCTCAAAGGTAGAAGTCATTTCATTTAACTCATGATAATGCGTAGCAAAAAGTGTTTTAGCCTTAGCAGGGTGTTCATGGAGATATTCGGAAATCGCCCAGGCAATGGAAATACCATCATATGTGCTGGTTCCTCTGCCTATTTCATCAAGAAGCACCAAGCTTCTGTCTGATAAATTATTAAGTATAGAAGCGGTTTCATTCATTTCAACCATAAAAGTTGATTCACCCATTGAAATATTGTCACTGGCTCCAACACGTGTAAATATTTTGTCTACAAAGCCAATTTTAGCAGATTCAGCTGGAACAAAACTTCCCATTTGAGCTAATAAAACAATTAAAGCTGTTTGTCTCAAAATGGCTGATTTACCGCTCATATTTGGACCGGTAATCATAATAATTTGTTGCTCATTTCTGTTTAAAAGAACATCATTTGCAATGTACGTTTCTCCTAGAGGTAACTGTTTTTCAATTACAGGGTGTCTACCGTTTTTGATGTCAATATCCGTGGAGTCATCTAAAAGAGGTTCAATATAATTATTTTCTTTAGCAAGAACTGCAAATCCGCATAAACAATCTAATTGTGCAACTAGGTGAGCGTTGTTTTGGACAGGAGCAATATATTCTTGCATCCAAACAACCAATTGCGAGAATAGCTGTTGTTCAAGTGATAAAATACGTTCTTCAGCGCCTAAAATTTTATTTTCGTATTCCTTGAGTTCCTCTGTAATATATCTTTCGGCATTAACTAAGGTTTGTTTTCGAATCCACTCTTCAGGTACCTTATCTTTATGTGTATTTCTAACTTCAATATAATACCCAAATACGTTATTTGATGCTATTTTAAGTGAAGTGATTCCTGTTCTTTCTGTTTCTCTGGCAAGCATATTATTTAAATATTCTTTACCAGAAGTTGCAAGATTTCTTAATTCATCTAACTCTTCAGAATACCCCTTTGCTATAGTGCTTCCTTTAAGGATGTTTACAGGAGCATCCTCGCTAATCATTTCTTTAATCTTTGTTCTTAGCATATCGCAGGATTGCAATTGATCTCCGATTAAATTTAAAGCTTCATTATTTGATTGTGATGTTTGTTGTTTTATGGGAACAATAGCTTCGAGGGAATTTTTAAGTTGAATCACCTCTTTTGGGCTAACTTTTCCAGTTGATACCTTGGAAATGAGTCTTTCTAAATCGCCCATTTGTTTTATAGCGTGTTGCAACTTCTCTAAAACATTTTCTTTTGAAATTAAGTGAGAAACTACTTTATGTCTTCGCTGAATTTTGTCGATGTTTTTCAGAGGAAGCGCAAGCCAACGCTTAATCATTCTTCCGCCCATTGGCGAAATGGTTTTATCAATTACATCTAAAAGCGTAACAGCATTTAGGTTAGTAGAGTGATAAAGCTCAAGGTTTTTTATGGTAAAGCGGTCCATCCATATATATTCATCTTCCGCAATACGTTGTAATTTATTAATATGTTGTAATTGCTTGTGTTGTGTTTCTGATAAATAATGAAGAACAACACCAGAGGCAATAATTCCATGTTTTAGATGGTCAACACCAAAACCCTTAAGGGTAGCTGTCTTAAAATGTCCGGTTAAATTTTCAATAGTATAGTCTTCTTGAAAAACCCAGTCCTCTAATAAAAATGTATGATGATTATTTCCGAATGTTTCTGAAAAATCTTTTTTGTGGTTTTTTGAAATTAGAATTTCATTGGGAGCAAAGTTCTGTAAAAGCTTATCTATTTGTTCTTCGTCTCCTTCTGCGGTTAAAAATTCTCCAGTAGAAATATCAACAAACGCAATACCCAATCTTTTTCGTCCAAAATGAACTGCACATAAAAAGTTATTTGTCTTGGCGCTTAGAATATCATCATTTAAGGCTACTCCAGGAGTTACAAGCTCAGTTACACCCCGTTTAACAATAGTTTTAGTTTGTTTTGGGTCTTCCAATTGGTCACAAATAGCAACACGTTGACCCGCTTTCACCAATTTTGGCAAATAGGTATTTAATGAGTGATGAGGAAAACCAGCAAGTTCAGTTTTTTCTCCTCCATTATTTCTGTGCGTTAAAATAATACCTAAAATTTTAGAGGTTTTTACTGCATCGTCTCCAAAAGTCTCGTAAAAATCACCTACTCTAAAAAGCAATAAGGCATCAGGGTATTTAGTCTTGATGGTATTATACTGCTTCATTAAAGGTGTTACCTTCTTTGTTTTTTCTTTAGCTGCCAAAAGATATTATTCACTTATTTTTGTACACAAACGAAAATAAGATTTTCCAAGAAGATTTTAAACCATTGTTGATATTTGGGGATAACTCCATAGCTAATACTAATATATGCGCAAGTTAAAAAACGAAGAACTAGATCGTTTAGATGTTGATGGTTATAAACAGGCAAAAAAAACACCCATTATAATTGTTTTAGATAATGTTAGAAGCTTAAATAATATAGGTTCTGTTTTTAGAACTGCTGATGCTTTTTTGATAGAAAAAGTTTATTTGTGTGGAATTACAGCAGTTCCTCCTCATAAAGATATTCATAAAACGGCACTTGGAGCGACTGAAAGTGTGGATTGGGAGTATCATGAAAGTACAGTTGCTCTGGTAGAAAAATTAAAACAGGATGGATTTAAAACTTTAGCAATAGAACAGACAGAAAAATCCACTATGTTAAATTTATTTGAAGTTAATTCAAACAATAAATATGTGTTAATTTTTGGAAACGAGGTAAAAGGAGTTTCTCAAGAAGCGGTTGATATTTGTGATGGAGTGATTGAAATTCCGCAATCTGGAACTAAACATTCTTTAAACATATCAGTCTGCGCAGGAGTAGTAATATGGGACTTTTGGTCAAAACTTAAAAAGTAAAAACCCAACCTAATGGTTGGGTTTTTAACATAAAGTTTGAGTTAGTTAGTTGCTTATTTGCTTATGCAATAACGTAAATAGATTTGTTCTATGCAAGAAAATTGCCAAAATTATGTTAAGATTGCATTTCTATAACAAAATTCTGAATTCTTCTTAAAATTGTCCTATAGTCTTCTTTATTAGCTTCAAAATCCATATCACTAATATTAATAATTAAACTTTTTTGTTGCGGGTTGCTTTTTATAAAATCAAAATAACTTGTGTTTATATTTTCCAAGTATTCAGGAGCAATGTCTTGTTCGTAGCTTCTTCCTCTCTTTTTTATATTAGCCAGCAAGCGTTCAGTAGTTTGGTATAGGTAAATGTATATCTGAGGTTTTTGTACCTCCTTATACATGAAGTTGAAAATCTTTTTATACAAATCATACTCATCTTTTTGCAATGTTATCTTGGCAAAGATTAGAGATTTGTAGATGTCGTAATCACTAACCATGAAATTTTTAAAAAGATCGTACTGCGTAGTGTCATCTGAATATTGCTGATAACGGTCTGCTAAAAAAGACATTTCTAGTGGAAAAGCGTATCTGCCTTGATCTTTATAAAAGTTTGGTAAAAAAGGATTTTCCGCAAAACGCTCTAACACCAATTTGGCATTATAATCTTTAGCTATTTTATTTGCAAGCGTAGTTTTTCCAGAGCCAATGTTTCCTTCTATCGCCATGAATTGGACACTTGATAAAAGCGAAGCTTTGTTTTTAAAAAGTTTTAATCCTGTTTTTTTTAAAGCACTTTTATCCCTGCATTGTTGTATTAGATTGCGACTATCTTTATTTAAAATAGGGTGGTAAAATTGTGGAGCAACGTCTGCCAGGGGGCGCAATACAAACAACCTTTCCTGTAGTTTAGGATGAGGAAGTGTTAATTGTTCGTTTTCAATGATTTCCTTTTCAAAATAAATAATATCTATATCTATACTTCTGGACTGGTAACCATTTTTGTTGGAGCGCTCTCTTCCTAATTCTTTTTCAATTAACAAGATTTTGTCAAGTAGCTCAAGAGGTGTAATAGGAGATTCAACAATTAAACAAGCGTTTAAAAAGTCATCCGCTTTAAAGCCCCACGATTCACTTTGGTATACTTTTGATACTGCGGAAACAATACCAATTTTTTCTTCAATTAAAAATATAGCTCGTTGTAGGTTTTGTAACTTTTTGCCCAGATTGCTACCAATAGATAAATATGCTTTTTTTGTTTCGCTCATAATGTTCTAACAAAATAAGTAAAACAATTCCATTTGGTTATCTTTGAAACCAATAATAATTATCGTATTTAATGAAATTTTTAAGAAATCTTTTAGCCGCTATACTTGGGTGTATTATTGCATTTGGGATATTATTTGTAATGTTTATTGTTTTCGCTAGCCTAGTGGGTAGTGGAGAAGATACGGTCACCGTTAGGAATAATTCGGTTTTAGTATTTCAATTAGAAGAACCTGTAAAAGATTATGTTGGTGAAACCGAAGATCCTTTTGGAGGTTTGTTTACAAAAGCTATAGGTTTAGATAATATTGTGGAAGCAATTCAAGTAGCTAAAACAGATAAAAAAATAAAGGGAATAAGTATAGAAAAAAACTTTTTAATGGCAGGTTTGGCGCAAACCCAATCTATTAGAAAAGCTTTGGAAGATTTTAAAGAAAGTGGAAAGTTTATATATGCATTTTCTGATTTTTATACGCAGAAAGATTATTATTTGGCAAGTGTTTCTGATTCTGTTTTTTTGAATCCAGTTGGGATTTTAGACTTTAAAGGTTTGGCCAGCGAAGTCTTATTTTATAAAGATTTACAAGAGAAAACGGGTTTGCAAATGGAGGTTATACGCCATGGAAAGTATAAAAGTGCGGTTGAGCCATATTTGTCTAATGAAATGAGTGATGCCAATAGAACTCAAATTAAGGAGTTGTTAACCTCTTTATGGGGTTCCATTGTTGATGATATTTCTGACGGAAGAAACATTTCCGCAAAAGATTTGAATGTAATTGCAGATACTCTAGGAGGAAGATCGCCTGAATATGCTAAAAAATCTGGTTTGATTGATGAATTGGCCTTTTTTGATGAGTATAAAAGAAAGTTACGATACGCTGTTAATTCTGATGAAGAAGAGAAGGTTCCGGTTATTGGACTAGAAGATTATATTAAATATTCCAAAGGAAGAATGAGAGGTTCTGGAAAAGATAAAATAGCAGTTATTTATGCGCAAGGCGAAATATTTTACGGAGAAGGAACCCAAGAGACTATTGGTCAGGGTATGATTAATGGAGCAGTTTTAAAGGCTAGTGAAGATGATAAGATTAAGGCAATTGTTCTTAGGGTTGATTCACCTGGAGGTAGCGCTTTAGCTTCTGATATTATTTGGAGAGAATTAGAATTGGCCAAAGCAAATAAACCGGTTGTGGTTTCAATGGGTAATGTAGCCGCTTCAGGTGGGTATTATATTGCAGCTGGTGCGGATAAAATTTATGCAGAGCCAACAACAGTAACGGGCTCAATTGGTGTTTTTGGAGTTATTCCTAATGGAAATAAACTTGCCGGAGATATTGGAATTAATGCAGAACAGGTGGGAACTAATGCCAACTCTGTGGATTACTCATTTTTTGAACCTATGTCAGAACAATTTAGAGTTGTCGTGCAAGAAGGGGTGGAGCAAACATATAATACCTTTTTAGATAGAGTTTCAAAAGGTCGTGGTATTACGGCGAAAGAGGTAGACTCTATTGCACAAGGTAGAGTCTGGAGTGGTGTTGAAGCTGAAAAGATAGGTTTGGTGGATGAATTAGGAACCTTAGGAGATGCAATTAAGGGGGCTGCGGAATTGGCGGAAATTAGCTCGTATAGAATAAGAAAATATCCAAAATTTAAAAGTGGTTTTGAACGTTTTATCGAAGATATGAGTAGTGCTAAGACAGAACTTGTGCAATCAGTAATAAAGCAAGAAGTAGGGGATGAGGTTTATAGCGTCTTGGAAGAAGTTAAAAAGCTTTCCTCGGAAAAACAAGGTGTACAAGCTAGAATGCCGTATCATTTAAATATAAAATAGTATCTTTTTTAGGAAATAGAATCTAATGATGACCGAAAAAGATAAAAAGCTAGCGTTTAAAATATACTTTTATTTAGGAGCACTTTTTATAACCTCACTGGTGGTTTCTAATTTAATTTTTCAAAAGTTCTTTTTTTGGAAACCTTTTGGCGATATCACCGTTTTTGGAGCTCCATTATTTGAGCTTTCGGTAGGTATATTGCCTTATCCCATTACATTTTTGATAACCGACCTTATTTCTGAGATTTATGGAAAAAAGAAAGCAAATCAGGTTGTAACTGCGGGGATTTTTGCCTCGTTTTTTTCAATGGGAATAGTGTTACTTGCAGATTATGTTCCTGCAATAAAAGCTTCGCCTATTAATAATGAGGTTTTCAGTAGTGTTTTTGCACTTTCACCTATTGCAGTTTTGGCTTCAATGATAGCATATTTATTTGCACAATACATAGACATAGCGTTATATCATTTTTGGAAAAAAATTACTAACGGTAAACATTTATGGCTTAGAAACAATTTTTCAACTTTTGCTTCTCAATTTGTAGATACTTTCACCGTGGTACTGCTTTTATGTATGTTTAAAGTGCTTCCTTGGGAAATGTTTTATGGATTATTAATTAGTGGATTTCTTTTTAAAATTTTAATTGCATTCCTCGACACCCCTTTGCTGTATTTCTTCGTATATATACTGAGAAAACGATTTAACTTAAATATAACTCAAGAAATAGAGTTGGGTGTATAATATCAACTTACTTTTTTAGTTCTAAGAAATATACATCTCTTTTAAAATAAGTGTAATAGTTGTGTTAAGCTCAAAAGTGTATTTTTTGGATAAATATCCTCTCGTTAACTAAGGACAATAGTATAAATAGATGAAAAAAAAGATTTTTAAAATAGTAGGAGTTTTTATTCTTGCTTTTCTACTTATCATAATTGCAGTGCCATTTTTACTTAAAGGTAAAATAGGGGAAGTAATTAAAAATAAGGTTAACAATAGCATTAATGCTGAGTTTAATTTTGTTGATGCAGATTTGAGTTTGTTTTCTAACTTTCCAAAGGCAACTTTGAAAATGAAGGAAACTACCATAATTAATAAAGCACCTTTTTTGGGTGATACACTTTTTGCAGCGGATGCTTTGGAGTTAAGCTTATCGGTAAGTGAGTTATTTAAAGATGCAAGTGAGCCAATAAATATAAGTTCTTTAGATATAGCCAAAGCTTTAGTTAATATAAAGGTGGATGAATCTGAAAATGCTAATTATGATATTGTTGTAGAAAGTAATTCAGATGTTTCTAACGACGAAAAATCAGGAAGCTCTGGTTTCGTATTGTCTCTGCAATCCTACCAAATAAGTGATTCCAGATTTAATTACATAGACGATGCATCAAAAATAGAATTAAATATTGAAGATTTTCAACACTCAGGAAGTGGAGATTTGTCTGCAGAAGTTACGCAGCTAAATACCAAGACAACATCTAATGTTACCTATGCAAGTGAAGGAAAAGAGTATTTAACTAATGTGAAATTACAGTTAGATGCACTTCTAAATTTAGATTTAGAAAACAGTAAATATTCGTTTTTAGAAAACCAAGCATTTATAAATAACTTGGAGTTAATTTTTGATGGTTTTATTAAGTTAAACGAAAACAATCAGGAAGTTGATATTACATTTAAAACACCATCAACGGACTTCTCAAATTTTATAGATTTAGTTCCTAATGAGTATACCAAGGATATCTCTAAGGTAAAAACATCAGGTAATTTTGAAGTATCGGGGAACGTAAGTGGAGTAGTTGATGAAACGCATATACCAAAGTTTGCAATACATGTTAACTCTGAAAACGCTAGTCTAAATTACCCTGATTTGCCCAAAGCGGTCAAAAACATATTTATAGATACTCATGTTTCAAATGCATCAGGCGTAATTGAAGATACTTTTGTTGATATTAAAAGGTTGTCGTTTGGTATTGATGAGGATGTATTTTCTTTGAATTCTCAGATTTCTGATGTTTCAGGTAATCCTAAAGTAAAAGTAAAAGTAAACGCGGATATGGATTTATCTAAAATTTCTCAAGCGTATCCTGTACCTGAAAATTACAATTTAAAAGGATTTTTAAAGGCTGATTTAGCTGCAAATTTTGATATGGCTTCTTTGGATAAAAAAGAGTATCAAAAAACAAAAGCGGAAGGGCAGTTTTCTCTAAAGAATTTTGAGTATAAGTCATCCGATATTAATAACCCAATTCTTATTCAAAAAACAGCCGTGCGTTTTGATAAAGAGAATGTGTTTTTAGATGAGTTAGAAGGGACAACAGGTGATTCTGATTTTAAAGTAAATGGTAAACTCTCAAATTTTTTAGGGTTTGCGTTTAATGATGAAAATGTTCAAGGAGATTTCACCTTAAAGGCAGAATCTATTAAAGTGTCTGATTTTATGACCACGGATGAAAACGAATCTGGTACAAATGAGAATATTGTTGATAAGGGAGAAGCAATTAAAATACCTGCATTTTTAGATTGTACAATTAATGCCAGTGCAAATACTGTGGTGTACGATAATTTAAATTTGAAAAATGTTTCGGCAATAATGGTTGTTAAAGACCAAAAGGCAATTTTGTCAAATGTAAAATCGTCACTGTTTGGAGGTGACCTGTCATTTGGAGGAACAGTTTCTACAAAAGAAAAAACACCTTCGTTTAATATGGATTTAAAAATGAACGGATTTAACTTGGGAGACACCTTTGCCGAGATGAAAATGTTTAAGGCTATAGCTCCTATTGCAAAATCGTTCGTAGGTTCTTTAAACTCAACAATTACCCTTAAAGGACTTTTGAATAATGACCTTACACCAAATTTAAGTAAGGTGTCAGGAGATGTAATTGGTCAAATTTTAGGAGTTAAGGTTAACTCAGAAAAATCTAATCTGCTAAATTCTTTAGATGGACAGCTGGGTTTTGTAAATTTTGAACAACTTAATGTAAAGGACTTAAAAACCAACTTCTCTTTTAATAATGGTAAAGTTGCTTTAAAACCAGTTACTTTTAATTATAAAGATATTCCGTTGACGTTATCAGGGAATCACGCTATTGATTCTGAAATGGACTATAAACTTACTTTAGATGTACCAGCGAAGTATTTAGGAAAAGAAGTTAATAATTTGTTACAGCAAATTGGAGATAAAGAAAGTTCAAATGTAACGGTTCCAGTAAATGCGTTATTTTCAGGCAATATAAAGTCACCTAACGTTAGTACAGATTTAAAATCGGCTACTACTTCTTTAACCAATAAACTGGTAGAAATTCAAAAGCAAAAATTACTCAATAAAGGAAAAAATAAGCTTTCCGATTTGTTGGGAGAAACTTTAGGAGGAAACAAAAAAGAGGGAGATAGTGCTGATTCAAAAACAACCGAAGGGGTCATTAATGATGTGCTTTCATCTATTGGAAAAAAGAAAGATGACACTGTAAAAAATGACACCTCTAAACAAGATAATGTTACAAAAGCTGTTGAGGTTTTAGGTGGGCTTTTAGGAGCTAAAAAGAAAAAGAAGGACTCAGTTAACTAATACTAAGTCCTACATATAAACCTTCGTTTGCTCTTATATTGAAAACAGTATTGTCTTCAAAAATTAAATATTGTCCTTTTATTCCAACTAACTTACCTGCATAATTTGGTGTCTTGGTAAGGTTTAGACTTTTTACCTTTTCGGGGTATTGTAAAACAGGAAATTCAAGGTGTGTTTCTTGATTGTTGACAATGTAATATTCTATAACTTCTTCAGGAAGGTATTTTTTTAAGTTATCTCTCCAATCAACAAGATTTTCTTCGGTTACGGTATTGGTTAGCATTTTTCGCCAATTGGTTTTATCCGCTACATGGTTTTTTAAAGCAACCTCAGTAATTCCTGCTAAATATCGGTTTGGTACTTCAACAATTTCAATTGCTTCATGAGCGCCTTGATCTATCCACCTGGTGGGAACTTGACCTTTTCGAGTAACACCAACTTTTATGTTACTTGAGTTTGCTAGGTATACAATATGAGGTTGGAGTTGCGCTTTTTTTTCAAATTCTAAATCACGGTCTTCAATACCTAAATGTGCAGTACTTAATTCAGGTCTCATTATCCAATCACCTGCAGAAGGGGTTTCAAAAAAACAACTTTTACAAAAACCTTGTCTGTAAATAGGTTTGTTTTTACTACAATTTAAACATTGCGTTTTTATGTATTCAAGCGAAAGTGTTTTGTTTAAAATCTGATTTACGTTTAAAAAATCATTAAAAAACACTAAGTAATATTGAATGGGGCTACCTATTTCGGTTTGCATTTTTTGTAAGACGCCTTCGTATTGCATTGTTGTAAATCTTATGGTAAATCAATTTGAAATGAGAACTAATAAAGTTATTTTTAGCTATTGAATAATTTTGCAGATAATTCAAAAACAAAGGATAAAGATAACCTAAAATGCCAATACCTTTATTTAATTCCATAGCATCTTGGCTTTTGAAAAAGCGATATCATCAAATAGAGCTTTTTTTGAAATATCCTGAAGAGGTGCAGGAAGAAGTTTTGAAACAACTTTTGGAAATAGCTGAAGATACGGAGATTGGTAAAAAGTTTGGTTTTGAGTCTATTACTAATTATGATGCTTTTAATGAACGGGTACCTATAGTTTCATATGAGCAAATTGAACCCGACATAGAGCGTACTAGAAGAGGTGAGCAAAATGTTTTTTGGCCTACATCTATTAAATGGTTTGCTAAAAGTAGCGGAACAACCAATGCTAAAAGTAAATTTATTCCAGTAAGTTCTGAAGCCCTTGAGGATTGTCATTATAAATCAGGAAAGGATTTACTTTGTTTGTACCTAAATAACAATGAAAATTCTCAATTATTCACTGGGAAGAGTCTTAGGTTAGGAGGGAGTAAACAGTTATATGAACAAAATGGCTCTTTTTTTGGAGATTTATCGGCCATTTTAATTGATAACATGCCGCTTTGGGCAGAGTTCAGCAGCACACCTAGCAATAAGGTTTCTTTAATGAGTGAGTGGGAGAGCAAGCTTAAAGCTATTATTCACGAAAGTACTCAGGAGAATGTTACTAGTTTAGCGGGAGTTCCTTCATGGATGTTGGTATTAATGAATAATGTTCTTGAAGAAACAGGTAAAGGTAATTTATTTGAAGTGTGGGAAAATCTAGAAGTATATTTTCATGGAGGGGTAAGTTTTAACCCTTATATGGAACAGTACAAAAATCTGCTTCCTAGTAAATCATTCCAGTACTACGAAATATATAATGCATCGGAAGGTTTTTTTGCCATTCAAGATAGAAACAATTCCAAAGAGCTTTTGCTAATGCTAGATTATGGAATTTTTTACGAATTTATTCCTGTTGAAAATTGTGGAACTGCTAATGAAAAAGCTATCCCCCTATGGCAGGTAAAACGTAATGTGAATTATGCTATTGTAATTACCACAAATTCAGGATTGTGGAGATATAAAATAGGAGATACGGTTAGGTTTACTTCTTTAAGTCCGTTTAGAATAAAAGTTACAGGACGAACTAAGCATCATATTAATGTTTTTGGCGAAGAATTAATTATTGAAAATGCTGAAGACGCTTTAAAAAATGTTTGTAAAAAAACAAATACAGAAATTAAGGATTATACAGTTGCACCAATCTTCATGTCAGGTAAGGAGAAAGGAGCTCATGAGTGGATAATTGAGTTTAGAAAATCTCCAAAGGAGTTAAAATATTTTACTGAACTTTTAGATAATGCGTTAAAGTCATTAAATTCTGATTATGAGGCTAAACGTTATAATAATATAACTTTAAAAATGCCGGTAATTCATGTAGCAAGAGAAAATTTATTTTATGATTGGCTAAAGGCAAATGATAAGCTCGGAGGGCAGCACAAAATACCAAGATTATCTAATAAGCGAGACTACATCGAAGAATTACTTCAGATAAACAAATAAATATGAGATTTTGTCGTTTTATGATCACATTGTACTTAACAAACTAAACTAACGGTATTATGAAAGCAGAACGACTAGTAATTATCTCGGATATGTGGGGGGCTAAAAAAGGGCTTTGGATAACATCGTATCTTGGATACTTACAGCAATATTATGACATTGTCTTTTATGATGTTCAACAATTAGCAAATCTCGATATTAAAATTAATTCTGAAAAAAATATTCATGAGGCTTTTGTGGGTGGAGGAATTGACACTGCAGTTGCACACCTATTAAAAAGAGAAACTCAACCTTCTCATTATTTAGCATTTAGTACTGGAGGGACTGTATTGTGGAAAGCTGCAGCTATGGGGTTGCCTGTAAAGTCTATCTATGCGGTTTCAGCTACTAGAGTTAGGTATGAGACTGTAAAACCAAAAACAGAGGTAACACTGGTTTATGGTGAAAAGGATGAATTTAGGCCTGCTGGTGATTGGTTCGGTAAAATGAAAATTAATGCAGATATTATTCAAAATTTTGGACACACCCTGTATACCGATGAAAAAATGATAAAGAGTATTTGTAAAGATTTACTTGGAAAAGTAACACACAGTGCTCCTAAATATAAAAAAGCGGTTTAATTAAGAAACCGCTTTTAATTTTTTTACTGTTTCGTGAGACAGCTTATTTTCGGCATAAGGTTTTGTAACCTTAAATTCTTTTTCTTCGCTACTCGGCAATTCAAACATTGCATCTGTGAAAATAGCTTCGCATAAGGATCTTAAACCTCTAGCTCCTAATTTGTACTCAATTGCTTTGTCTACAATGTAATCTAACGCTTGTTCAGTAATAGAGAATTTTATTCCATCCATACCAAAAAGCTTTTCATATTGTTTTATAATAGCATTTTTGGGTTCTGTTAAAATGGCTCTAAGTGTTTTAGCATCTAAAGGATTCATATGAGTTAATACCGGAAGTCTTCCTATAATTTCAGGAATTAATCCAAACTCTTTTAAATCTCTTGGGATTATATATTGTAAAATGTTATCGTTGTCTAAATGCTCTTCAGCCTTAGATGCACTATAACCAACAGCTTGCATATTAAGCCTTTTGGTAATAGCTCTTTCTATTCCATCAAAAGCGCCACCTGCAATAAATAAGATATTTTCGGTATTTACCTCAATAAATTTCTGGTCAGGATGCTTTCTGCCTCCTTTTGGTGGTACGTTTACTACGGTGCCTTCAAGAAGTTTAAGTAGACCTTGTTGAACACCTTCTCCTGAAACATCTCTGGTAATAGAAGGGTTATCGCTTTTACGAGCAATTTTATCTATTTCGTCAATAAATACAATTCCTCTTTCAGCTTTTTCTAAATTATAATCCGCCGCTTGAAGTAATCGTGTAAGTATACTTTCCACATCTTCTCCAACGTATCCAGCTTCAGTTAAAACTGTTGCATCAACAATAGCCAAAGGAACATTAAGCATTTTAGCTATGGTCTTAGCAATTAGGGTTTTTCCTGTTCCCGTTTGCCCGACCATAATAATGTTACTTTTTTGAATTTCAATATCGTCTTCTTTTGGAGACGGTTGAAGTAGTCTTTTATAGTGATTATAAACGGCAACAGACATTACCTTTTTGGTGCGTTCCTGGCCAATTATAAAAGTGTCTAAAAAATCTTTAATTTCAATTGGTTTTTTTAAAACCAATTCAGAAGATAAATCGTTTGTTTTACTTTGCTTGGATTCTTCAGCAACAATACCGTGCGCTTGTTCAATACAGCGATCACAGATATGAGCATCTAATCCTGCTATTAACAAATTTGTTTCTGGTTTTTTTCTACCACAAAACGAACATTCTAAATTTTCCTTTGCCATAACACCATAATTGTTATATTCTTAAAATATAACGAAAGAAATTACAAATTGGTTTAAAAATAGATGAGTAACATCTATTTTGAGTTAATTAGTCGATATTATTCCTTTTCCCTAACTAGAATTTCGTCAATCATTCCATATTCTTTCGCTTCATCTGCCTTCATCCAGTAATCTCTATCGCTATTTTCACGAACCTTATCTATAGATTGCCCTGAGTGTTGTCCTATTATTTGGTAAAGCTCATCTTTGAGTTTCAAAATTTCTCTTGCTGTAATTTCAATATCACTAGCTTGACCTTGAGCTCCACCCATTGGTTGATGAATCATGACTCTTGAATGGGTAAGACCACTTCGTTTACCTTTTTCACCAGCACACAATAATACTGCTGCCATTGAAGCTGCCATACCAGTACAAATTGTAGCCACATCTGGCTTAATAAACTGCATGGTGTCATAAATTCCTAAACCAGCGTAAACACTTCCTCCCGGAGAGTTAATATATATTTGAATATCTTTTGTTGCATCTGCACTTTCTAAAAACAACAATTGCGCTTGAACGATATTTGCAACCTGATCATTAATTCCTGTTCCTAAAAAAATAATTCTATCCATCATTAATCTGGAAAACACATCCATGGCAATTGCATTTAGTTGTCTTTCCTCAATTATATTGGGGGTCATGTTTACAGGATACATACTACTTACTATTTTATCGTAGTACATGCTGTTAATGCCTTGGTCTTTTATAGCGTAATTTTTGAATTCTTTTCCGTAATCCATGTTGGTATAATCAATTTAAAGGATAAAAAAATGGTGCCGAAAATATTATTTTCGGCACCGTAAAGATACTTAAATATTTTTTGGAAAACTACCCATAAACTTCTTTGACAAAGTTTTCGTAAGTAACTTCTTTAGTCTTCAAATTTACCTTTTCCTTGTAAAGTGTTAGTAGCTTTTGACTCATAAGTTGTTCAGACAAACGTTTTACTTCGTCTTGGTTGCTCATTACTCTTGTAGCAATGTTGTCTAATTCTTCTTCCTGAGGGTTTAATTGACCAAATTGAGCCATTTGAGATTTAATAAAACCTTTGGCAAATTCCTTTAACTCATCAAATTGAATTTGAATATCGTTGTCTTTAATAATTTTACCTTCTATTAGTTGGTAGCGTAAACCTTTTTCAGATTTTTCAAATTCTTCAACAGCTTCTTCCTCTGTTAATGGCTTTTCTCCTGTGGTTTTAATCCACTTGGTTAAAAACGCCGTAGGAAGTTCAAATTTTGTATTATCTATAAAGTATTCAGTAACATCATTTAAAAGCTTTTGATCTGATTGTTGCTCAAACTGCTTTTCTGAATCTTCTTTTATCTTAGCTTTTAATTCTTTTTCAGAAGAAACCGTGTCTTTACCAAATAACTTGTCAAAAAGCTCTTGGTTCAACTCTGCAGGCTCGGTTTCGTTAATTTCTTCGATTGTTAAAGAAACTTCTATATCTAATTTTTCTGCTTTTTCTTTTTCAATACCTAAAAGACTAAATAGAAGGTGGTCTTCTTTTAAAAGTCCTTTAGTTTTTAGAGTTACGGTATCTCCCGCTTTTTTACCTAAAAGGCTGTCAATAGCTTTTTTTGATTTAAGTTTACTAACTTCTAAAGTAGTTTTGTTTTCAATTTCTTCAGCTTCGTTTTTGAAAACACCGTTGATTTCACTTGTTTTTTCAACTTCAGACTTACTAACTAGTTTTCCGTATTGTTTTTGAATACGTTCCACTTGCTCATTAATCATTTTATCGTCAGCGACTATGTTATAATGAGTAATAGCTTTTTTTGTTTTAAGAGCAATATCAAAATTCGGAGCTAAACCTAGTTCAAACTCGAAGTCAAAATCTTCTTGATCCCAATCAAAATTATCCTGTTGTTTTGGCAAAGGATTACCAAGAACATCTAATTTTTCTTCGGTCAGAAATTTGTTTAAGTTGTCTTGAATTAACTTGTTTACCTCATCAACCAATACTGCTTTGCCATATTGCTTTTTAATAAGCCCCATAGGTACTTGACCTTTTCTGAATCCCGGGATATTAGCCTGCTTTTTATAGTCTTTAAGTATAGTTTCTACTTTGTCTTTATAGTCATCTTTGGTGATGGCTACTTTTACTACAGCATTTAACTCGTCAATCTGCTCTTTTGTAATGTTCATTCCTCTGTTTAATTTATTGAAATGTAAAATGGGATGCAAAAGTACTATATTTTCTGAAGTAGGACAAGTTTTTAAAATACTGAATTTCAAATGTTAAGTTGAACTCATTTATCTTTCTTTAATAAGGAGAATAATATAGATTGAAGAAAAGAGAGGAGCAAGCTAAATAGTAATGCCCACCAGATATTGCTAACACTAAAACCGTTAATTAGTGCGTTTGCTAGCAGTACAATAATTGCATTGATTATTAAAAGGAAAAATCCAAATGTAATTATGGTTACAGGGAGTGTTAAAAGTACTAAAATAGGACGTACAATAAAGTTTAATAACCCTAGAACGACTGCAACAGTTATGGCAGTAACATAAGTGTCAATAGCAACTCCTGGAAGAATATTTCCTAAAATAATTACTGCAGCAGCAGATAAAAGTAAGCGTAAAATTAGATTCATGGTTAAGTGTTTAATAAAAAAAGGTACCGTTTAGGTACCTTTAATATAATGAATTATTATTACGTAAACTAGTTTATGTATAGTCCAGTATAATCAAGAGGATTTACTTGGTCTAGGTTAGAGCCATAAGTTTCGTTAATTTTTTTTATGAATTCGTTTGCTACTATGGCGTATCCTCTTGGTGATAAATGAACACCGTCTAAAGAAAAACCTCCACCTGTACCAAAAGTTGTTGTTACGGTGCTACCATCTGTTAACGGGATTCCAGTGTCCGCTCTTATCAATAAGGCTTTTATATCAACCACTGGTATGTTATATAAAGCTGCAATAGCATCAATTTGCGCATTTATTTTGTCTGTTCCGGATGCTATACTTGCTTGTTCTTCTGGAGTTAAAACCCATTTGTCACTTAAAGGAACTGAAACACCATTAATAAGTGTTGGGTTGTTGTTGACTGTGGTGCCAATTAATTGCCGCGCCGGTAGAACTACAAGGTCTTCGGCTGTTGCCTGTCTCATATTAATTAAAGAACTGGCACCTTCAATAGAAAGTGTAGTTAAATCAGTTAAACTTTCGTCGATGATTACTACTGCATTACCTTCTCCAGCGGTAAATGATATTGTTCTTTTTGATAATTCCTCGTCATTTATTACGTTTTGTAGATTTAATCCAATAAGCGCATTATTGTATGCCGAATAATTAAAATTTAATAGATCAACAGTAGCTTGGTCTAAAGGTACTGGGTTATGAGGAACAGTCGTAAAATATGGTAACTGAGCAATGTTTGGAATATTTGCAACAATGCCCTGTTTAGTCCCATTTGCGGATAAACCAGCTAGCAATCCGGAATATACACTTGCAAAAACATTTTCATTAGTAATGTCCTCCGAACCATATTGCGTTGGGTCAATATTCATTGTAATGTTATGATCCTCACCAACACCACCTCCTACGGCATACCCAAGTACATCGTTGCTACCTATCCAAAGTGAAAAAAATGAAGGGTTTTGGATTAATGCATCTCCAATGATACTTGCATCAGGAGAGGAAGCGAATCTTACAAAATATGGATTGGCTCTGCCTATTGCTAAATTGGTTAGGCTACCATATCCTTCAAGCCCTATGTGATAACTTTTTGCTCCAGGAACCCCCATGTTATTATAACTTCCAGAAAGTGTTTGAGTAACATCAGTTATTGGTGAGCCTTCAACCCTTGTTGGGCTAGGTTTCCCTGATGCAAAAGAAAGAAAAAGTCTATTTGGAAGAGCTGGCACACCAGGAATTATTAGTCCTCCTAAATTGTCTGCCATATAAGGTATGTTAAATTCTCCGCCACCAGCCAGAGCAAATTGACTGGCAAGCATATTTGGCATTGAAGCTTCTTGTCCATCCTTAAATAGAGCTCCATCAGAAAATCCAGCAGTTAAGGAGTTTCCTACCGCCACATAATTAGAAAAATCTGCAGTTCCGCTAGTATAAACTTTTGGTTCTGGTGTGGGAGTGGTTAATGATTCATCGTCAGTACATGAAATTATGATAAGGCTAGATGCCAACAATAAAGCAAAATATTTTTTCATCTATTTTTAGATTTATTTAATAAAACACACTGAAACATAAAAATGCCATTCTCAAAAGTAGTTATTTTTAAGAAATATGCAATGATTTACACAATAAAATTATGCATGCATAGTATTTAGCAGTCTTTTATTTTGTTAAAAAGGCTTCTGATATGGCAAAAAAATCAACTGGGTTTTCAGCGTGTAGCCAATGTCCAGCATTTTTAACGGTTTCAATAACAGCTTTAGGGAAATGATTTTGAATTGAAGAGCTATCAGTCGGTAGGATATATTCTGATTTATCTCCTGCTAAAAACAAAGTATCTCCGTTAAAGGAATCTGTTCCAGATATGTTTTCACCAACTTCTTCCATTTTGTTGGCAAGCACATTAATATTGCACCTAAAGGCAAAACTATTATCGTCCGTTCTGTATAGGTTTTTAAGTATAAACTGCCTTACACCTACATTGGAGATATACTTTTCCAATTGATTATTCGCATCTTTTCGGCTTTTGATTATAGTAAAGTCTAAGGAAAGCATTCCTTCAACAATATCATGATGATGTGGAGGGTAATGTCTTGGGGCTATATCCGCAATAATCAGCTTGTCTAACATTTCAGGGTAAGAACAAGCAAATTGCATCGCAGTTTTTCCTCCCATTGAGTGTCCAATCAGTGAAGTTTTGTTAATTTTTTTTTGCTTTAAATATTGATGCAAATCTTCGGCAAGCAGGTCGTAGTCAAATTCAGAAGAATGAAAACTTCTTCCGTGATTTCGTTGGTCTATTAAATGAACTTCAAAGCCTAGAGAGGCATATTTAACTCCTAATGTTTTCCAATTGTCAGACATTCCAAGAAAACCATGTAAAATACAAAGTGGTTTGCCTTCACCTAATATGTTTGCGTGTAGTTGATTCATTTAAGTTTGTTGAGGTACATGTTAATAACATTGTCTAGACCCATATATAGAGATTCGCTTATTAAAGCATGTCCAATAGATACTTCGGCTAAATGAGGAATGTTTTCTTTAAAAAAGGCAATGTTGTCTAAGCTTAAATCGTGCCCCGCATTAATTCCAAGTTTTAATTCATGAGCTAGCTCTGCTGCTTGGGTAAATACTTTAACATGTTCTTTTTGACCTTTGCTATAAGCTTTAGCATAACTTTCAGTATATAGCTCAATTCTGTCTGCCCCAGTGTCGGCAGCACCTTCTATCATTTTTAAATCAGGGTCAACAAAAATGGATGTTCGAATACCATTGTTTTTAAATTTTGAAATAACCTCACTCAAGAAAGTTTTATGTGTAATAGTATCCCAACCAGCATTTGAAGTAATGGCATCAACAGCATCTGGAACCAAAGTAACCTGAGTAGGTTTTACAGCTAATACTAGCTCCATAAACTTTTTAATTGGGTTGCCTTCAATATTATATTCGGTAGTAACTATTTCTTTTAATTCTCTAGCATCATTGTAGCGAATATGTCTTTCATCGGGTCTAGGGTGTATTGTTATCCCTTGCGCTCCAAAGCGTTCAATATCTGCTGAAACTTTTAAAAGATCAGGTGTATTTCCTCCTCTAGAGTTTCTTAAAGTAGCTATTTTATTTACATTAACACTTAACTTGGTCATATTGTCGATTTTATTTGACACTCTGACAAAAATACAAATAAGGCATGCTTTTTGATCTATTTAATTGTTATTTTGCATTATATTTTAGCCTATGTATATTCAAACTCAAATAAACACTGATATTCCAATTTTTGAAGCGGAAGATACTCTTGAGAATCTAAAACATTTTTTCAATGAGAGTACATATTCTCATGTTGCCATTGTGAGTGAGAAACGTTTTTTGGGCGTGTTTAATGAAAACGATTTAGAGGATTTTAATCCTGAAGATAAAATTGAGAATTACAGGTATAATTTTGAAGCTTTTTTTACTAGAAAGGAAGTTAATTGGTTGGATATTTTAGAAGTTTTTGCAAGAAATGAAGCGAATGTAGTTCCTGTTCTTGGGGAAAATGAAGATGTTCTAGGTTATTATGATTTGGCGGATGTGATGAAAATTTTTATAGATACTCCTTTTTTTACTGAGCCAGGGAATATTGTAATTGTAGCTAAAGGGATTAAAGATTATTCGTTTAGTGAGATTGCGCAAATTGTGGAAAGTAATAATTCTAAAATCATAGGTTCCTTTATAAGTGACAGTGAAAATGATGTTGTTCAGATTACTATAAAAATAAGTACTTCAAATTTTAATGAAGTTGTGCAAAGTTTCAGAAGATATAACTACAATGTACTATTTGGTAATAGTGATGATCAATTTTTGGAAGACTTAAAACAACGTTCTGATTATTTAGATAAATATTTAAACGTTTAGCTTAATGAAAGTAGCTATATACGGTCAAACATACCAAGATGATGCAATTGCGTATGTAGTTGAATTATTAGATGAACTTCAGAAAGAAAATGCTCAAGTCGCAATAGAGGAGGACTTTTATTCACTTATACCAAATCAAAATAAAAACAAATCGTATGGTGTTTTTACAACCACCTCCGGCTTAGATGATACCTTTGATATGTTGGTTAGTTTTGGCGGAGATGGAACAATACTTAGGGCTACAACTTATGTTAAAGATTTTGGAATTCCAATTGTTGGAGTTAATACCGGCAGATTAGGTTTCTTGTCTACTTTTGCTAAAGAAGATGTTCGTAAGGTAATACAGGAATTTGTTTCTGGGGCATATCATATTGTTGAACGTAGTTTAGTTGAGGTAGCTTCTGATATTGTTTCTTCAGAGTTTGGTGCTCTTAATTTTGCATTAAATGAAATTACGGTGAGCAGAAAAGATACAACTTCAATGATTACTGTAGAAACCTATCTTAATGATGAGTACTTGACATCATACTGGGCGGACGGTTTAATAATTTCTACTCCAACAGGGTCTACAGGGTATTCTTTAAGTTGTGGTGGACCCGTAATTGTTCCAACAGCAAAATCTTTAGTGTTAACACCAATAGCTCCACATAATCTTAATGCAAGGCCTTTAGTGATTTCAGATACTACTGTTATAAGGTTAAAAGTTTCTGGTAGAGAAGAAAATCATTTAATATCTCTGGATTCTAGAATTGCTTCGATAGAAAACGGAACAGAAATAGTTATAAAAAAGGCAGATTTCACAGTAAAAATGATTGAGTATACCTCTGAAAGCTTTTTAAAAACCTTACGTAATAAACTGCTTTGGGGAGAAGATCGTCGTAATTGAGTCTTCTCTCGAACAATAAATGCTGTCAAAAGCTGTTTATCTTCACAGAACAAGAACATATAATTTGAGTAGTTTAAGCTACTAGAATTGGTATATTTGCAAACTTTTTAGATTTTATGAAAAGAGTAATTCTATTAGTCTTTGTAATTTTTTGCGCACAAATAAAGGCTCAGACGTATGAAGTGGGGCTTTTTGCTGGTGGAGCAAATAATATTGGTGATGTTGGAAGAACAACGTATATAGCGCCTTCTGGATTAGCGGTTGGAGGACTTTTTAAATGGAATAAAAGTAAACGTTATGCATGGAGGGCTAGTATAATTAGAGGAAAATATACAGCTGACGATTCCAAGTCTAACATTAGTTCAAGAAAAGCAAGAGGGTATGTTGCAAAAGGTTCAATTTTTGAAGCTTCAGCAGGATTAGAGCTTAATTTTGTTGAATACAACTTGCATCAATTAGGACCAGCGTTCACGCCTTACTTGTATACAGGAGTAACCTATTTTAGGTATGATTTTAATTATTTTGATAACCTTGGTAATTTTCAAGATTTATCTCAAACCGACGGTTCATTTGCTATTCCAATGACTGTAGGTTTTAAAGCAAGAATAAATCAATTTTTAATTTTAGGGGGAGAAATAGGAGCACGATACACATTTACTGATAATTTGGATGCAAGTAATCCTGTGGGGTCAAATTTTGAGAACTCTAAATTTGGAAATATTTTTAGCGATGATTGGTATGTCTTTTCTGGTATTACAATAACCTATACCTTTGGGCGAAAATCATGCACTGACTGCTTTGAGTAAAATATAGAATGAACACTATAGAAGATATTGACAAAACCAAACTTCCTAAACACCTTGCTATTATTATGGATGGTAATGGAAGGTGGGCAAAACAAAGAGGTAAATTACGAGTTTTTGGACATGAAAATGGAGTAAAAACCGTTCGCGCTACAGTTGAAAATTGCGTTAAATTAGGTGTAGAATACCTTACACTTTATACTTTTTCCACCGAAAATTGGAATAGACCTAAACTAGAAATAGACACTTTAATGCGATTATTAGTGTCTTCGCTTAAAAAAGAACTTAAAACTTTTAACAAAAATAACGTTCGTTTAAACACTATTGGTGACATAAATGCATTGCCTAAAAAAGCCTCAGATGAGTTAAAGGAAGTAATGCGTAAAACAGGAGAAAATACAGGAATGACACTTACTCTGGCGTTAAGTTATGGGTCTCGAGAGGAACTCAAAAATGCCATAAAAGAGATAAGTATCAAAGTTAAAAATAATATAATTTCTCCTGAAAATATTGATGAAACCATTATTAATAGCCATCTTTACACGCAAAATTTACCAGATGTAGATTTACTAGTGAGAACTAGTGGGGAGCATAGAATAAGTAATTTTTTACTTTGGCAAATAGCGTACGCTGAATTATATTTTATTGATGTATTTTGGCCCGATTTTAAAGAGCACCATTTGGTAGGGGCTATAAAAGATTATCAGAATAGAGAACGACGATTTGGAAAAACTAGCGAACAACTTAGCTAATAATGCTACTAGAGTGGCATTACTTAGACAATTATTAACTACCCTTTTATTATTTATTACCACTTTAACTATTGCTCAGGAGACTTCTTATGAGAATGGTAAAAAGTATATCTTAGGAGGACTAGAAGTAACGGGATTACAAAGTTATAATGAGCAAACCGTTAAAACCTATACAGGTTTAAGAGTTGGTCAACCCATAACCTTACCAGGCGATCAAATTAGCGAAGTAATCAATAAACTTTGGGGGCTAGAACTTTTTAGTAAAATAGATTTTTACATCACAAATGTTGAAGGAGAAAAAGCCTTTTTAGAACTTAACATTATAGAGCGTCCAACACTTTCCGATGTTACGGTTATTGGAGTGAAAAAACGTAAAACAGACGAAATTCTTAAGGATACTGATCTTAAAAAAGGGAAAAAAATTACTAAGAGTTTAATTGCGAACACAAAAAATTACCTACAAAATAAATATAAAAAGAAAGGTTTTTTTAATACCAAAGTTAACATTGCGGTTAAAAATGACACCTCGGAAGTTAATGGGCAAAAAATGCTTGTTACCATAGACAAGGGAAAAAAGGTTAAAATTAAAGACATCGTTTTTGAAGGTAATAGTGAGCTTAAATCTAAAAAGTTACGCAAAGCCCTTAAGAAAACTAAAAGAAAAGTATTTGGGCGTTTTTGGAAAGCTTCAAAATATATTGAAGAAGAGTATGTTAAGGATAAGTCCCTTCTAGTTGATAAGTATGCTGAAAACGGATATCGTGATGCTAGAATTATTTCAGATTCCATAATCAAGGTAGATAATAAACACATTCTCTTGAAATTTAAGGTAGAAGAGGGGAATAAATATTATTTTGGAGATATAGATTTTGTTGGAAATACGGTATATACAGACAGGCAATTACATGCGGTTCTTGGACTTAAAAAAGGAGAAACCTATAATGGGGTCTTGTTAAGAGAACGGATTGCAGATGATTCTAAGCCGGAGCCTAATGATGTTACTAGTTTGTATCAAAATAATGGATATTTATTTTCTAACATTAATCCAGTAGAAGTTTCCGCGCAGAATGATACTATTAATTTTGAGATTAGAATTGTTGAAGGAAAAGAAACCTTTCTGGATCATGTTACTGTCACTGGTAATGATAAAACTAATGATCATGTAATTTTTAGAGAGCTGCGAACACGTCCAGGTCAACGTTATAATAAATCTGATATTATTAGAAGTATTAGAGAACTTGGGCAATTAGGATTTTTTGATGCTGAACAAATAAAGCCAGATATTGTAAATCCAAATCCAAATGCAGGTACAGTAGATTTAGGATTTAGCCTTGTTGAATCTGGTTCCAGTCAAATAGAATTGCAAGGTGGTTATGGCGGTGGAGGATTTATTGGTACTCTAGGGCTTTCGTTTAATAATTTTTCTGCAAGAAATTTATTTAATAAAAAAGCTTACAAGCCAGTTCCCATGGGTGATGGTCAAACGTTTGCATTGCGCTTGCAGGCGAGTAGAACTTTTAGAGTATATAGTCTTAATTTTTCAGAACCTTGGCTAGGAGGTAAAAAACCTGTACGTTTTAATTTATCATTTTCTAGAACTCAGCAATTTGGAGCCAATTTTGGATCTAGAGGAAGGGTAGAGGTTGATAAGAATAGACAATTTTCAATTACTGGGATAAACGCTGGTTTAGCAAAACGAGTGCAATGGCCAGATGATTATTTTACAATTTCACACTCAATAGGATACCAGATTTATAACTTTAAAAATTATAATATTGGCCTTTTTAATTTTGGAAATGGAAAATCTAATGCATTAACATATACTTTAGGAATTTCAAGAAATGCAATTTTAGGTGGGCGAATTTTCCCTAGAGGAGGGTCTAATTTTGAAATCACCGCTAAGTTTACGCCACCGTATTCTCTTTTTTCTAACAAAGACTTTAAATCGTTTAAGGAAACTAGTGATGAGCTTAATAAGCAGAGACTTGTTAGAGCTTTAACCACTGATGAATTAACGGCTTTAGAAGAATCAGATCAAGAGCGCTTTCGTTGGTTAGAATATTACAAACTTAAGTTTAAAGGAGATTGGTATACTACTTTAGCAGGTTCTGCTGACAAATCTTTGGTACTTAGAGCTAATGCAGAATTTGGAATGTTAGGCAACTATAACAGTGATGTTGGTGATGTTCCTTTTGAACGTTTTTATGTTGGAGGAGATGGTTTAGGAAACTTTACATTGGATGGTAGAGATGTTGTTCAATTAAGGGGATACGAAAATCAATCCCTAACACCTGTTAATTCAAGTGGGCAATCACAAGGTGGTTTAGCTTATAATAAGTTTTCAATGGAACTTAGGTATCCTTTAACTTTAAAACCTTCAGCTTCAATATATGGTCTTGCTTTTTTAGAAGGTGGAAATGCTTTTGGCAATTTTCAAGAGTTTAATCCGTTTCAATTAAAACGTTCGGCGGGAGTGGGGTTACGAATTTTTATGCCAGCATTTGGTTTATTGGGAATTGATTTTGGATATGGGTTTGATGAAGATCTTCGAATTCAATCTCAAGGTGCAGGGCCTAGTGGCTGGCAAACACACTTCATTATTGGCCAACAGTTTTGATTTATTTATGGTTCGAAAATATGTCCAATGCTAATTAGTTCATTTATATAGTTTTAGTATTTTTGGCACGATATTTTCTATTAGATTAAACAATATCAAAAATGAAAGCAAAAACAAAGGTTCTTTTTTTAGTTTCAACAGTACTCTTTTCGGTATTTACATATGCTCAAAGAGGGGTTAGAATGGCTTATGTTGATATGGAATATATTCTTGAAAATGTTGAGGAGTATAGAGATGCAACAGAGCAGTTGGCAACAAAGGTTCAAAAGTGGAAGGTTGAGATTGAGCAAAAACAAAGTGTTGTTGAGCAGATGAAAAAAGATCTTATGGCGGAAAAGGTTTTATTAACCAATGAGCTTATTGCTGAGAGAGAAGAAGAGATTTTGTTGTTGGAAAAAGAAATGTTGGAATATCAGCAAGATAGGTTTGGCCCGCAAGGGGATTTGGTTTTGCAAAAAAGAAGGTTAATACAACCTATTCAAGATCAGGTTTTTAATGAGGTTCAAAAAATAGGAACAAATAAAAAATATGATTTTATTTTTGATAAATCTGCGGATGTTGTAATGTTGTATTCTCAAAAACGGCACGATATTAGTGATTTAGTTTTGAGAGCTATAGCAAGAACTAGGAAAATTAGTAAGCCAAAGAAAAAAGCTAAGACAAGATTAGAAGAGTTTGATAGAGAGGAAACGGAGAAGGAAATAAGCGAAGAATTAAAGGCAAGGCAAGAGCGTTCTAAAGAGGCTAGTGAAACTAGAGCCAAAACAGCAGAAGCTAAAAGAGCTGAACAGTTGAAGTTAAGAGAAGAGCGTAAAAAAGCTTATGAAGCGCGCAGAAAAAAATTATTAGAAGAGCGAGAAGCAAAAAGAAAAGCTAAACAAGAAGAAAGAAAAAAAACTGAAGACGAGTCTGAAGAGGATAACGATAAGTAATAATCACTAACATATATTAACACTCAAAATAGAATTGAAAATCATGAAAAATGTAAGAAAGATAGTTGTAGCATTAGTTTTGTTTATTTCAGCTGCAAGTTTTGTAAATGCACAAAGTAAAATTGCTCATATAGATGTTACAAAATTATTAGCAGATATGCCTGCAATGAAAGCTGCTGAAGCGGAACTTAAAAAGTTGCAAGAAACATATGGTGCAGATATACAAGCTTCAATGACGGAGTTAAAAAATAAATATACGCAGTACCAAAATGAGGCGCCTTCTAAATCAAAAGAAGAAAATGAAAAAAGAGCGGTAGAGCTTCAAGGGTATGAGAAAAGTATTGGTGAAGCGCAGCAGTCTGCTCAACAAGAACTGCAGAAAAAACAGCAAGAACTTTTTGCTCCTATTTCAGAGAAAGCAAAAGCGGCTATTGAAAAAGTTGCTGCTGCACAAGGTATTGATTATGTAATTGATGCTCAAGTTGGTGGTGGATTAATAGTTGCAAAAGGAAAAGATCTTTTAGCAGAGGTTAAAAAAGAGTTAGGGTTCTAAAAGGAACATTACATAGAATAACAAAAAGCCATTCAGATTTCTGAATGGCTTTTTGTTTAGAATAATTTTTTTCGAATCCCTTGCCAACGTAATTTTCGTATAAAAGTACTTTCTTCTCTAGTTACTAAAAAAGGAGTATTATCCTTTTTTGCTTTATAAAAGCCTTCCATGTTATTGAAAAACACACGCAGGTTTTTATGTTTTAAAGCCATTTTTAAAGAAGCTATGGTTGTTATTAAAAGGCCATAATTCATAGTGTACATGGCCTTGCCTTGAAGTATTCTTGCCTTTTTGTTATAAGCATTTCCTGTGGGTCTAAGGTGTTTTACTTTTAGGGTTTCGTCTGTAGTTATTTTAAAGCCGTGAAATTGAGCTAAAAGTTCATCTATGGTATCCCAACCCATAGCGGATTTTAATCCGCCTATGGCTTTAAAACAATCTTTAGAGTATGCCTTAAAGGCTCCTCTAACGTGGTCTTTGTTCATTGGGTGGTTAAGCAGCCATTCTTGCGAATCGTTTTTTTCATATGCAAATCCACCGGCAATACCCACCTTTGAGTTTTTTACAAAAATTTGAGATATTGATTCAAAATAATTATTAGGTAGAATTATATCCGCATCCAGTTTTACGATAAAATTGTAGTCCACATCCAGTACATCAAAGCCTTTGTTAAACGCGTTTATTACTTTGCTTCCTGGCATATGAGCAGTTGATGAGACTGTGTTTAGTTTTTGGAAAAAATCGTTTTTCGAAATATAACTATCAATTATATTTTCCGTATCGTCCGTTGAGTTATCATTTACAATGATTACTTTTTGAGGCAGTAAAGTTTGAGATAGAATGGAATCTAACGTAAGTGCTATAAAATCTTGCTCGTTATGAGCTGGTATAACTATACAGTATTTCATATTTTTTTACGTTCCGCGTAAACAATGTAATATCTTGGAGTTATGCTACGTAATAAAGGTCTAAAACCAATTTTTTTCACAGGGTTAGTCCATTTTTCTGAGGCTTTAATTTCCCAACCAGATTTTTCTAATAGCCAGTTAAATTGCCAATCCTCAAACTCATGATAATGTCTATCCCATGGGTCTGTTTTACTTTGGTAGGCTGACGAGAACCATAAACGTAGGGGTATGCTAGCTACAAGTTTGTTACCTTTAATTTCCCTTAAAACATTGAAGGGAGCTATCAGGTGTTCAAAAATTTCAAAAGCCGTTACAACGTCTGTTGTGGATGATTGTATATTTTTGAAATCAATATCTAAATCTTCTCCTTGAGTATTGGTTACCTGATAACCTCTTTCTATCATAATTTTAGAGAAAGGATTTTCAACACCTAAATCTAAAATAGACTGGTCTTTTGAAACATATTTTTCGAGAAAATTTATGGTGTTTTTAAACCTCTTGTTTGGAAACGTTTTTTCGTACATCAATAGCTAAAATTAATACCGACGAAGGTATAAAAATAACCTCTAGGAACGTAGCAGAAACATTTTATACTTTATAAACTATTGCATTGACATTCATTCCAGCTCCAACACTTGCGAAAATTACGATATCACCTTTTTTAATTTCTTGGTTTTCCAATTCTCCATGCTTAACCATATCAAGAAGGGTGGGTATAGTGGCAACGGAACTATTTCCTAGTTTTTTAATGCACATAGGCATTATTCCATTAGGCAAGGTGTTGATACCGTACAACTGATAAAAACGCTGTATAATTGCTTCATCCATTTTTTCGTTAGCTTGATGAAGAAAAACTTTTTTAACGTCACTAATTGGAATATTACTGTTGTCTAAACAACTTTTCATGGCTGCAGGAACATGTGTTAAAGCAAATTCATATATTTTTCGCCCTAACATTTTTATGTAACTATTAGGGTCGTCACTTTCTGGTTTGTATGTTTTTCCATAATACAGGTAGTTTGCCTCTTCATTCGCATAAGTTGCGCTTTCGTGAAACAAAATTTCTCCTGCGTTTTTCTTTTCTTCAATTACTGTGGCTCCAGCTCCATCAGCAAAAATCATTGAATCGCGATCATATTTGTCTACCACTCTTGAAAGCGTTTCCGCTCCAATTACTAGACATTTTTTAGCAATGCCACTTTTAATAAAAGCATTTGCCTGAATTACGCCTTCAACCCAACCAGGGCAGCCAAAAATTAAATCATATGCTACACATTTTGGGTTTTTAATTCTAAGGTGATGTTTTATTCGGGTTGCTATACTTGGAATAACGTCTGATTGGTTAGAACCACTAACAACATCTCCGAAATTATGAGCAACAATTATATAATCTATTTCTTCTTTAGAAATGCCAGCATCTTCAATTGCTTTTTCAGCGGCAAGAAAACCAATATCCGAAGTTGTAAATTCTGGTTTTACATACCTTCTTTCGTCAATACCGGTTATAGCTTTAAACTTTCTTATAATTGTTTTAGTGTCTGATTTTATGTCAGAACCGTCATCATTTAAAAATTTATGATTTACAAAATCCTCATTCTTCGCAATTTGAGAAGGCACATAACTGCCTGTTCCCGTAATAGTAACTCCCATACTTCATTTTTTGTATAAATACAAAGTACAGAAATGAAACCGTATTTATATGCATGCATAACAAAATGTTACGATGGTCAGTACGTAATTTTGAAAAAAGTAAAAATCAACCTCGAATTCGTTTTTTGTTAAAAGCCTTATGTTTATTGCGGTTTGTGATTTTTTTTAGACCTCTGCGTAAGTTTCAATAGGTGTACAGGTACAAATTAAATTACGATCTCCATAAGCGTCATCAACCCTTCTAACCGATGGCCAAAATTTGTTTTCCGCAACATAAGAAAGTGGATATGCAGCTTGCTGTCTTGAATAGGGGAAATCCCATTTGTCAGTGGTAAGCATAGCCAGCGTATGCGGTGCATTTTTGAGTGGGTTATTAGTATTTTCCGAGTTTGTTTCATCGATTTCTGCACGGATGGAAAGCATAGCATCACAGAACCTATCTAACTCAGAAAGACTTTCACTTTCCGTCGGTTCAATCATTAATGTTCCAGCAACCGGGAAAGAAACTGTTGGAGCGTGAAAACCATAATCCATTAGTCGTTTCGCAATATCACTAACCTCTATTCCATTTTGTTTAAAAGGTCTGCAGTCAATAATCATTTCGTGAGCAGCTCTTCCTTTTTCTCCTGTATAAAGTACGTCGTACTTGCTACTTAAACGCTCTTTAATATAATTGGCATTAAGAATGGCCATTTTTGTAGAATGGGTTAAACCATTTTCGCCTAACATTTTTATATAGCTATAAGAAATAAGGCAAACTAAAGAGCTTCCCCATGGAGCCGCAGAAATTGCTGAAATTCCATTTTTGCCTCCCGTTTTTATGACAGGATTGGTAGGTAAAAATGGAGTTAGTTGTTCCGCAACACATATTGGTCCAACTCCAGGTCCGCCGCCTCCATGAGGTATTGCGAAAGTTTTGTGAAGATTAAGGTGGCAAACATCAGCACCAATAGTTGCAGGATTAGTTAAGCCTACCTGTGCGTTCATGTTTGCACCATCCATGTACACTTGACCACCATGGTCATGAATTAATTTTGTAATACTTTTTATTGAAGATTCAAAAACACCATGAGTAGAAGGGTAGGTAATCATTAGAGCGGCAAGGTTTGCAGCGTGTAGATTTACCTTTTCTTCTAAATCTATTAAATCAATGTTTCCTTTTTCGTCTGTTTTGGTTACTACCACTTTCATGCCTGCCATTACTGCTGAAGCTGGATTTGTACCATGTGCTGATGCAGGAATTATACAAATATTGCGATTGTTTTCACCTCTAGATTCGTGGTAAGCCTTTATTGTCATAAGTCCGGCATATTCTCCTTGTGCTCCAGAGTTTGGTTGTAAAGATGTAGCATGAAAACCAGTAATGATGCTTAAATAATCTTCTAGTTCGGTAAGAATGGTTTGGTATCCTTTGGCTTGATTTATAGGGACAAAAGGATGAATGTTTCCCCATTCTGCCCAACTTAGTGGTAGCATTTGTGTGGCAGCATTTAACTTCATTGTACATGAACCTAGCGAAATCATAGAATGATTTAACGCCAAATCTTTGCGTTCAAGTTTCTTGATATAGCGCATAATTTCCGTTTCCGAATGGTAAGAGTTAAACGCAGCACTTGTCAAGAACGAAGTATTTCTTTCAACGTTTTTTGTGATTATGTTTTTCTGAATTTCTGTTAACTCATGAACATCAGTCCCTTTATTTAACGCAGTAAAGCAAGAAACAATCTCTTTTATATCGTTATGAGTAACAGCTTCATTTAAAGAAATAGAAACTGTGGTTTGGTCAATGTAATTGAAGTTAATTTCTTTGGATTCAGCTATGGTTTTAAGCTTTTTTGCATCGGAAACCCTCACTTGTATAGTGTCAAAAAAACAAGTGTTTAATTGAGTGAACCCAAGTTTGGAAAGAGTGTTACTTAATGTTTGCGCTTTTGAATGGACTTGGTCAGCAATATATTTTAATCCTTTTGGGCCATGATATACGGCATACATGCCAGCCATAACCGCTAAAAGAACTTGAGCTGTACAAATATTAGATGTAGCTTTGTCTCTTTTAATATGTTGTTCGCGAGTTTGTAATGCCATACGCAGTGCAGGTTTGCCATCTACATCTTTGGTTTGGCCAATTATACGTCCAGGAACACTTCTTTTGTAGGCTTCTTTTGTTGCAAAATAGGCAGCATGTGGTCCACCATAACCTAAAGGAATTCCAAATCGTTGAGTAGTTCCAACAACTACATGAGCACCAAATTCTCCCGGTGCTTTAAGAGAAACCAAACTTAAAATATCTGCTGCAACTGCTACTTTAATTTCAGCCTCGTTTGCTTTGGAAACAAACGCTTCGTAATCATGAACTTGGCCATGTTTTCCAGGATATTGTAAAATGGCTCCAAAAAAGTCATCGGAGAAATCAAAACTTTGGTGGTTTCCGATAACAAGCTCAATCCCAAGTGGAGTGGATCTTGTTTGAAGCAGTGCCAGAGTTTGTGGTAAAATTTCTTCGGATACAAAAAATTTTTTCGTGTTTGTCTTTTTTTGCTGCCTGCTTCTAACATCATATAACATTGTCATTGCTTCAGCCGCTGCAGTACCTTCGTCCAATAATGATGCGTTGGCAAGTTCCATACCGGTAAGGTCGCATATCATGGTTTGAAAGTTTAGAAGAGCCTCTAAACGACCTTGGGCAATTTCAGCTTGATACGGAGTGTAGGCAGTATACCATCCTGGATTTTCTAATATATTTCTTTGAATTACGGAAGGTAATACAGATTCATGATACCCTAATCCAATGTAAGATTTAAAAACTGTATTGTTTTTGGATAATATTTTAATATGATTCAAGAAGGCATGCTCACTTAAAGGCTCAGGTAATTGTAGGTTTTCTGTAAGACGAATATCATCAGGGATGGTTTCATTAATAAGTTCATCTATACTGGATACTCCTATTTTACTTAACATTGGCTGAATGTCATTTTCTCCTATTCCTGTGTGGCGCAATGTAAACACGTCTGTTCTCATATATTGTTCAATGAATTTTCATAAAATGTGGGTAAAATTAGGAATTATATTTTAGTAATATTCTAACAAAAAGCTTAAGAATGATAAAGTTTTTAACGAAAATGCAAGGTTATAAACACTTTGGTTATTTTTGTTTAATGAATCTGCCTAAACGTATATTTAATTTTTACTTAGATGCCAGTGTTCATATTGCACTTTCGGTTGTGTGTTTGGTAAAGATTACCGAAATTTTCTTTAGTATTCCAGTAAATAATCATGTAATGTATTTTTCTTTTTTCGGAACAATATCGTGCTACAATTTTGTGAAGTATGGTGTTGAAGCAAAAAAGTATTTTATAGTATCTGGTACTTACCAAAAAAGAATCCAGTTTTTTAGCATTTTGGCTTTATGTGGTTCGCTTTATCACGTGTTTTTTCTTACTAAAAGTACATTACTAGTGTTAATTTTGTGTGCATTTTTAACAGGATTATATGCCTTGCCAATTTTACCAAAAGCTACAAATTTTAGAAGTTTAAGCGGATTTAAAATTTTCATGGTAGCGTTAGTTTGGACAGGAGTTACAGTGATTTTGCCAGTTGTTGAAGCAGGATATGACATTAATGTAAATGTTCTAGTAGAATCTTTTCAAAGAATTTTATTGGTTATTATACTCCTGATTCCCTTTGAGATTAGGGATCTTAAATTTGATTCACCAGAATTAGGAACAATGCCCCAGCGCTACGGAGTGACAAATAGTAAACTAATAGGAGCATTTGCAGCCGTCCTCTTTTTTTTTATAACGTATGTAAAAGAAAATATATGGTTTGTAGATGTAATAAGTAAAGGGGTGCTATTTTTACTATTATGGATTGTTCTTTTTATTACAAAACGTAACCAAAAAAAGTATTTTGCCTCCTTTTGGGTAGAAGCAATACCAATATTTTGGTATATACTAATTGCTGGCTGGACTATTTATTAAAGTCTTGCCATAGTCTTTAGTTACGAACTTTTAATTTTTTCCGCTTCTAAACATTCTTTAAGCTCATTTTTATCCTTTTCAGATAAACTTTTCAAATTAGACTCATCACAAATAGACGTCAATTTTGTGTTTTTATCCGAAAAGCCAGAGCAGGCTTTGCAAAAAAATAGATGAAACTTCAATTTAATTTTTTCAATTAAAGAAGCTTCTTTATACTGGGTTTTACAGCAGAGTATAGCTGCTTCATCACAAGAAATCATAATTTAAAACCAATTTTGGTTAAGGCAACTCATTAAGGCCGTTCTGGCTCTATGTATCATTACCCACAGGTTAGACGGATTAATACCCAGCTCATTACAAATAACTTCGGTTTCTATACCTTGAATGGTTTTCATTTTAAAAACCATTGATTGTTTTTTAGGTAATTTTGAAATACATTCCTCTAAAGCAAGCGCCAGCTCCTTGTTTTCCATATCACTACTATTGACGGTGCTATAAGGGTCTGCAACTTGTTCTTCTAGCCAATCTCCGTCGGAATCATGATTAGAATTATAATTAATTCGTACTTCCGCTTTTCCCTTCTTAGAATTTATTTTGCGGTAGTAATCAATTATTTTTCTTTTTAGAATAGCAACTAGCCATGTGCGTTCAGCCGCGTCTCCCTTATAGTTTTTAGCAGATTTTAAACCCGCAAGAAACGTTTCTTGTACTAAGTCCTTTGCTATTTCAGCATCCGTAACTCTAGATACCGTAAAGTTAAATAGGTAATCGGCGTATTGATCTACCCATATGTCCGGATTTAATGTATGCCTTGTCATACTTTTGTTTATGAGTTTGAAAAGTTAATCAATTTTGGCGAATATGTTTATTTTTGATAAAATCAATTTAACATAAATATGAGATTATCACTTTTCGCCATTTTAGTTTTGGTTTTTAGTATTTCTTGTAAGCAAATAAACTCAAAAAGTATCACAGAGGTTTCACAAAAAGAACTCAAAAATGTTATTTTAATTGATGTTAGAACACCTAAAGAGTTTAGCGTGGGGCACTTAAATAATGCGATTAATATTAATTGGTTTGATGAAGATTTTGAAGATTATTTTAATGAAATTGATAAAAATGATACTTTGTATATTTATTGCAAAGCAGGAGGACGAAGTAAAAAAGCGCTGAAAAAGCTTTTGTCTATGGGGTATAAAAATGTTATGAATTTAGAAGGAGGTTATGATGCTTATTTGTCCTCAAAAAATTAATAGCACTGCCTTTAAAAATTATAGTAATAGGTCACAGTTTAAAAAGTTCATAAGTCTATCTGAAAAATAGGTCTATCAGATATATTAAAATTTAGTTTATCAATTAACCTATACTTTTTAAAATAGAATTGCAGTTTTGTTGTTATGGTAATTTAAATCCCTAAATACAGGGATGCACAATGTATTTGGTAAACATATTTTTGTTGAAAATAAATTAGAAGATGATAGTAGTTAAAGAACTAAAACAAATAATAACAGTTATTGGTGTGGTGTTGTATGGTATTACTAATGCTTTTGGGCAACAAGATACTTTATGGTACGACATAAAGTGGAAAAAAACCACAAAAGAAAATGCTAGTTTCTATAGACCTCCGGTAAAAAGTGAAGGAAATATGTATCGTGTAAAGGATTATTACATTTCAGGGGTATTACAAATGAATGCGATTTCTAAATATATAGATAAAGATTATTGGGAAGGAAAAGTTACTTGGTATACCGAAAACGGGAAAGCTTATCAAGAGGGTAATTATAAAAATAATAAGTTGGATGGTGTTTACAAAAGCTTTATACAAGGAAAAGAAATAGTTTCAACTTATGAAAAAGGAGTTTATGTTAGTGGAGAAACTAATACCAATTGTGGCACTTATTTTATTTATTTAGAAGAAACAACAGAAGGTTACAGAAGAATTTATCATAATGGAGATTTAGGGGGATTACGGTATGAGCAATATTTAGATAAGGATAAAAGAAAAAAATATACTAAGTATTATGATAAAAACGGCGAGTTCATAGGAGAGTCTAAAGTATTGGGTAATGGAAGCATTGCTGGTGTTGAGGTTTTATATAGCTACAAGCCTTTTTCTATCTCTAGCATGCATTATTATTCTAAAAGAGGAGAGTTCTTAGGGAATACGATTTATTACAAAAATGGAAATTTAAGAGAAAAGTTTATTGAAAAACCAAACTATAAAACAATTTATTATAATGTAGATGGAAAAGAAATAGGGGCCATAACATATAGTATGGTAAATTCTTATTTACGTCCTCAAAATGGTACTAAGTATCATTTTTTTTCTAATTATAATAATAAAAATGAGGAGAAGAAAACAGAAGATAGGATTTCCGAAATAACCACTTATGAGAATGAGAAAGTTGTAAAATCTATTCAGAAATATGAAAATGGAAAAACAAAATCTCTGTTTACGTATAAAGACGGTTACAAGTTGTTGGATGTTTATTATAATGAAAGTGGTGCTGAAATATCCCGTTTAAGCTACAAGAACTATAAACCTTTTGAAGGAATAGAGCATGGAAGAGATATTAAAAGAATTTATAAAGAAGGAGATTTAGTTGAAGAGATAAAATACTATCCTGAAACCAAAACAAAGTTTATGGTTGCAAAGGAGAATTTAGAAACCTACTATGATAAAGAAGGAGAAGTTCTAGGAACACTAAAACTTACAGAAGGAGTATATGGCTCTCCTGAAGATGGAACCAGGTATAAATACTACAAGGGGGTTTATGAAAGAATTGAAGAATACAAAAGCGGAAATTTAGTAAAAGTTACTGCTTTAAGAAAAGGGAGTAGTGGTGACTATTATAAAACCATAGAAGTGTTTGATGATAGTGGTTACAATAAAATAAAAGAAATAAAATTTTACAGTAACGGAAAAGTGCAAAGTAACGTTGATTATAAAAAGTATAATCCAGTTTTTGGTACTTATTTTAATAAAAATGGAGAAGAAATTGGTAAGTACGATTTTAAAGTAAAAGAAGGAAAACGTTATGAATTTTTCAATGAGACAGACCAAATAAAGGAACTTGAAGAAATAAAGAATGGTAAGTTGGTACGTAGTCTAAGTTATGAGAGAGTATATAGTTATGATAAAAAAGACTATGATTACATACTGATGCAAGACATAGATAGCTCGAAAGACGCAAAGTTTTATGATAAAAAAGGAAAGTTAATCGCCAAGGCAACTTTTAAAAATGGGGAACCTTACAATGGTACTGTTTATGATAGAAAGGACAGAATTTTATATCAAATAAAAGATGGAAAGAAAAATGGTAAATATGAAAGATATGATTATGATAAAAGTATTATAGAAAAAGGAAGTTATAAAAACGATTTAAAAGAAGGTCTTTTTGTAAACTACAACGCCTCTGGAGCAAAAGTATCTTCGGTAAACTTTGTTAAAGGTCAGCCGGAAGGTGATGCTATTTACTACAACGGAAAAAAGGTGGCTAGTAAAATAACGTATAAAGACGGAAAGCCTTATGATGGTAAAAAGACCCATTACGATAATTACGCTAAAACGTACAGCGAAGAAATATATGAAAAAGGTAATCTCGTAAAATCTTTGGATTCTCAAAAAAATGGAAAAATAATCACTACCCATTCTAGCAAAATTTTAAAAGAGGTTGTTAAATATGATTTAAATGATAATAAAACATTATCCTATAACTTAAAGAACGAAATATTAGAGGGTAAGGTTATTGCATATGATAAAGATGGGAATATAGAAAGAACAGCGGAATTTGAAAATGGTAAATTGGTTGCTGGTAAAGTAAAAATAAAGGCACAGTCATATGGTGCATCACCTGGCTATTTCTTTTTAATAAGAACAGATTCTACTTTTGCTATAGAAAAATATAATGAAGAAGGACTAGAGTATAAGGCTTTCGAAAAAGTAGAAAAAGGAATGCGATTGAATCACTTATATAAATTAGATTCTAAAATAGAATACACTTATCCTATAGATTTAGAGTAGAAATTAAAAAGCTCCATTAATTTAATAATAGAGCTTTTTAATTTATAATAGTCCGGCTCTTTCTAGTAAAGCCTCAACTTTAGGTTCAGCACCTCTAAAGCGTTTGTATAAAATCATCGGGTTTTCTGTACCTCCTTGAGATAACACGTTATCTTTAAATTTTGTAGCAACTTCGAGGTTGAAAATTCCTTTTTCTTTAAAGTATGCGAATGCATCTGCATCTAAAACTTCAGCCCATTTATAACTGTAGTATCCTGAAGAGTAACCTCCTTGAAAAATATGAGAAAAAGCGGTGCTCATACAAGTTTCAATAGTTTCAGGGTATAAATTAGTTCCTTCAAAGGCTTTTGTTTCATGTGCTTTAACATCGGTAATTTCAGAGGGGTTTATACCATGCCAAGACATATCTAAAAGACCAAAACTCAATTGACGTAAAGTAGCCATGCCCTCTTGAAAAGTAGCAGATTCTTTAATTTTTTCGACCAATTCCATCGGAATTAATTCTCCAGTTTCATAATGCGTAGCAAAAAGTTCCAAGGCCTCTTTTTCGTAGCACCAATTTTCTAAGACCTGACTTGGTAATTCCACAAAATCCCAATAAACAGACGTCCCCGAAAGACTAGGGTAAATGGTATTTGCCAGCATACCGTGAAGCCCATGTCCGAATTCATGGAACAGTGTAGTAACTTCGTTAAAAGTTAAAAGAGACGGCTTACTCTCTGTTGGTTTGGTAAAATTACATACATTGGAAATGTGAGGGCGAATGTTTTCTTTGTCTTTTCTGTATTGTGATTTGTACGATGTCATCCATGCTCCGCCACGTTTTCCTGCTCTTGGATGAAAATCTGCATAAAATAGAGAAACAAATTTTTTCTCTAAATCATATACACGATAAGTTTTTACTTCGTCATGATATTTATCTATATCAAAAACTTCTTCAAATTGTAAACCAAAAAGCTTTTCAGCTACTTTAAAAACACCAGAAATAACATTTTCCAGTTTAAAGTATGGTTTTAGTTTTTCATCATCTAAACTAAAAAGTTTTTGCTTTAATTTTTCTGAATAGTAGGCACTATCCCACTTTTGCAATTGATCTATATCATCTAAATCTTTGGCAAAATCTTCTAGTTGTTTAAATTCTCTTTGTGCAGCAGGTTTTGCCTTATCTAATATTTCATTTAAAAAACCATGCACTTTTTCAGGCGTTTCTGCCATACGTTCTTCTAAGACAAAATTAGCATGAGTGGCATAGCCTAGTAAATTTGCTCTCTCATGTCTAAGTTTTGCTATTTGTAGTACATTTTCTTGATTATCTAAATCGTCATCTTTAAAACCTTTACTACCAAATGCCAGGGAAAGTTCTTTTCTGAGCTCTCGATTCTTGGCGTATTTCATAAAAGGAATATAGCTAGGATAGTCTAATGTAATTAACCAACCATCTAGTTTTTTTGATTTAGCCAATTGAGCTGCTGCTTCTTTAGCTCCGTCAGGGAGGCCTTCTAAGTCTTGCTCATTGGTAAGGTGCTTTTGGTATTTATTGGTTTCGGCTAAAACATTTTCTCCAAATTGTAGCTTTAATTTAGCCAAAGAGGCATCAATTTCTCTTAGCCTGGTTTTTTTATTTTCAGGAAGATTGGCCCCGTTACGACTAAAGCTCTTATATTTTTTATCAAGTAAGGTGTTTTGTTCTACGGTAAGATTAAGATGTTCTTTTTGTTCGTATACTGCCTTAACTCGTATAAATAAATCTTTATTAAGTGTAATGTCATTTCCGAATTCTGAAAGTAACGGAGAAACTTCTTGTGCAATTTTTTGAATCTCTTCATTAGTCTCTGCTGAATTAAGATTGAAAAAAATACTTGAAATACGGTCAAGTTGTTGACCAGAAAATTCTAAGGCCTCTATTGTGTTTTTAAAACTTGGAGCTTCTTGGTTTTCTGTTATAGCATCAATTTCAGTTCTTGCATCTTCCATAGCTTGCAAAAATGCAGGCTTAAAGTGTTCGTTTTTTATCTTAGAAAACGGAGCGGTATCAAATGGAGAAAGTAATGGATTCATATTTTTATTTGTCAAAAGTCAAAAGTCAAAAGTCAAAAGAAGTGTAATAATTGCAGATGTTTTAAAACATATAAAGCTTATGGCTTATTATTTATCGATTTAGCACCATCAATAACCTTTTGTTTTAAACCTTCTTTATAAAGTATAATTTTGTCTAATACACATTTATCTGAACTTCCAATAATTTGCGCTGCCAGAATACCAGCGTTTTTTGCACCGTCTAAGGCAACCGTGGCTACAGGTACACCTCCTGGCATTTGAAGAATTGATAAAACAGAATCCCAACCATCTATAGAGTTTCTACTTTTTACAGGAACACCAATAACAGGTAAAGGAGACATTGAAGCAACCATACCAGGTAAATGTGCAGCTCCACCGGCACCAGCTATTATTACAGAATATCCGTTTGTGTGTGCATTTTTACTGAAGTAAAATAGTTTTTCAGGAGTACGGTGTGCAGAAACAATATCTACATCTACCTCAATATCAAAACCTTCTAAAATATCTATTGCTTCTTGCATTATGTGTAGGTCGCTCGTGCTTCCCATTACTACAGCTACTTTGCTCATAACTTATTTACTTATTACTTTAATACGTTCTTTTACCAATTGCGCAATTTCTCTTGCCTTGGTAATATCTTCATTTACTATGGTTACATGTCCCATTTTTCGAAACGGACGGGTTTGTTTTTTTCCGTAGATATGTGGGGTAACACCATTTAATTCTAAAATCTCGTCAAGATTCTCATAAACAACATCTCCGGTATAACCTTCGGCTCCTACTAAATTAACCATTATGCCTGCAACTTTGTTTTTAGTGCTTCCTAATGGCAAGTCTAAAATTGCTCGTATATGTTGTTCAAATTGATTTGTGTAACTAGCCTCTATAGTTTGATGCCCACTGTTGTGCGGTCTTGGAGCAACTTCGTTAACTAAAATTTGGTCATTAGCTGTTTGAAACATTTCTACTGCTAAAAGGCCAACATGCTGAATTTTGTTTGAAACTTGTAAAGCAACTTCTTGAGCTTTTTTAGCAACATCATTGTCAATTCTAGCAGGACATATTACATATTCTACCTGATTGGCTTCTGGATGAAATTCCATTTCCACTACAGGGTACGTTACAACTTTACCAGAGGCACTTCTGGCAACAATAACGGATAACTCATTTTTAAAAGGAATCATTTCCTCGGCTATACATTCTACATTAGGGAGGTTTTCTAAATCTTCGATTTTGCGAACTACTTTTACGCCTTGTCCGTCATAACCAAACTGAGCCGATTTCCAAACAAAGGGCAGTTTAAGCCCTCCATGATTAATACTGTCTTTAATTTCACTGGTGTAAGCAAAACGAGAGAAATCTGCGGTAGGAATGTTATTGTCTACATAAAAAAGTTTCTGTTTTGCTTTATTTTGAATGGTACGTAAGGCTATTGTTGGAGGATATACTTTTATTCCCTCTTTCTCTAGTTTTTCAAGAGCATCAACATTAACATTTTCGATTTCAATGGTGAGTACATCAACCTTTTTTCCAAAGTTATATACGGCATCAAAATCTAATAAATCCCCTAAGATAAACTCATCGCAAGCAATTTTACAGGGGGCATCGTTTGATGCTTCCAAAACTTTTGTATGAATATCTAATTTTCTTGTTTCGTACAACATCATCTTTCCTAGTTGCCCTCCACCAAGTATTCCAAGCTTAAAATTTGAAGAAAAATAGTTCATTAACTACAGGTGTTTTTTAATCACTTAAACTACAAAAAACAAAAATACAGCTAAATCTTATAAACCAATTCGTTAAAACATATTTTCCACTAGCAAAATGTTATCTTTGCGCCCTAATAAAAACTGAAACTTGATAAAATTAAAGGATAAATATTTTAAACCTTTTTTAAATGAAGAGGAAATTCTAGCTGCTGTGAGTAAAATTGCTCAGGAAATAGCTAAGGATTATAAGGATAAAACACCAATTTTTGTTGGGGTTTTAAATGGCTCTTTTATGTTTGTTTCAGATTTTTTAAAAGCCTATTCTCACCCTTGTGAGGTGTCGTTTGTAAAATTAAGTTCGTATCAAGGGCTTACCTCTACTGGTATTGTAGAAACATTACTAGATCTTCCTGATAATATTGATGGTAGAAGTGTTATAATTCTTGAAGATATTATTGATACGGGAAGAACTTTAAAAGAGTTAATAGACTTGTTTGCGAATACCAAAGTGAAGGAGTTTAAAATAGCAACTCTATTTTACAAGCCAGATATCTACAATGGGGAATATAAGATAGATTATGTTGGGCTAGAGATTCCTGATAAATTTATTGTGGGATATGGGCTAGATTATAATGAACTGGGACGAAACCTAAAAAAAGTTTACCAATTAAACCAAGATCGAATGATTAACTTAGTACTATTTGGAAAACCTGGAGCTGGAAAAGGCACACAGGCGGAATTTTTAAAAGAAAAATATAATTTAAAGCATATTTCTACAGGAGATGTTTTTCGTTATAATATTAAAAATGGTACAGAATTAGGAATTTTAGCAAAATCGTACATAGATAGGGGAGATTTAGTGCCTGATGAAGTAACTATTAATATGTTGCAAGATGAGGTTGAAAAAAATCCTGATGCTAGTGGGTTTATTTTTGATGGTTTTCCAAGAACAACAGCACAAGCAGAAGCGTTAGATAACTTTTTGTCGTCTAAAAACATGGAGATTAGCGCTACTATTGCATTAGACGCAGATGATGAAGTTTTAATTAAACGTTTATTAGAAAGAGGTAAAGTTAGTGGGCGATCTGATGATCAAGATGAAAATAAAATTAGAAATCGCTTTGAAGAATACAATTTAAAAACAGCTCCTCTACAGAAGTATTATGAAGGGCAAGAAAAATATCATGCGGTTAATGGTATTGGAGAAATTATTGAAATTACCGAAAGGCTATCATTGGTAATTGATATGCTTTAATTTTTTAAAATAGAAAATCAACTTAAATGACTGAAGGCAATTTTGTAGATTATGTAAAAATACATGTGACTTCAGGAAAAGGAGGTAAAGGCTCTGTGCATTTGCATAGAGAAAAATATATTACCAAGGGAGGTCCTGATGGAGGCGATGGTGGACGCGGTGGACATATAATTGTTAGAGGAAACAAAAACCTTTGGACACTGATTAACTACAAGTTTAAACGTCACTTTAAAGCAGAGCATGGTGGGAATGGGAGTAAAGGTCGTAGCACCGGTGCAGATGGTGCCGATGTATACCTTAAGGTTCCCTTAGGAACAATAATTCGAGATTCTGAAACAGGCGAAATATTGTTTGAAATCACAAAAGACCAAGAGGAGAAAATCATTGCTACAGGAGGAATGGGTGGTCGTGGAAATTGGCACTTTAAATCGCCAACCAATCAAACACCACGATATGCTCAACCTGGAATTCCATCTGAAGAAAGGGATGTTATTTTGGAGTTGAAAGTACTTGCCGATGTTGGTCTTGTTGGGTTTCCTAATGCTGGAAAATCAACATTACTATCAGTAATTACATCCGCAAAACCTAAAATTGCTGATTATGAGTTTACCACTTTAAAGCCAAATCTAGGAATTGTTCAATATAGAGACTTTCAGAGTTTTGTTATGGCTGATATTCCGGGTATTATTGAGGGAGCAGCAGAAGGCAGAGGACTTGGTCACTATTTTTTAAGACATATTGAGCGTAATTCAACATTACTTTTTTTAATTCCTGCGGATAGTAAAGATATTAGCAAAGAGTATGAAATATTGCTTGATGAGCTTAGAAGGTATAATCCAGAACTTATTGATAAGGAACGCTTGGTTGTAATATCTAAAAGTGATATGCTGGATGATGAGCTAATGGATGAAATGAAATTAGAATTGGATAAAGATTTTAATGGAATACCCTACATGTTTATCTCTTCCGTGGCTCAAATGGGTATTCAAGAGCTAAAAGATAGGCTTTGGAAAATGCTTAACGCTTAGTCGAATAAAAGTGTAATTACGGTCTATCTATCTGTTTTTTAAGTACTTTTATACAAAGTAAATTGTATGAAGAATGTTTTGTACATACTCGTTATTTTGTTTTTTGTGTCATGTAGTTCGGTTAAAGTGAATTATGACTACGATAAAAAAATCGATTTTTCCAGTTTCTCAACTTATAACTATTATTCTGATTTAGAGACTGGATTAAGTTCTTTAGATACCAAAAGGTTTTTAAAAGCAATGGATATTGCGCTTCAAGAAAAAGGACTTATGTTTTCAGAGGAGCCAGATTTTTTAATAAATGTTACAAGTGTTGAAATTTTGCCAGCCTCTAACAATACAGTTGGTGTTGGAGTTGGAGGTGGCGGAAATAATATTGGAGGTGGAGTAAGTGTTGGTATTCCTATTGGGAAAAAATCCATAAAAAGGGAAATAGTTATTGATTTTGTTGCCGTTAATAGAGATATAATGTTTTGGCAAGCTAAGGCAATAAGTTCTTTCAAGGAGGGAAACACTCCTGAAATTAAGGAGGCTAAGTTTCAAGATATTGCAAATAAGATTTTTGAAAAATATCCACCAAGAGTAAAAAAATAAACGGCTTCAAAAAATTGAAACCGTTATATAGCTTTAAGCGCTCAGTAAATCTTTATATTTATCCTTATAGCAATACAACATTACTATATTAAGTACTAATAAGATTAGCGCACCCGCAATACTATCTGGTTCTAGATTAACATGAAATAAAACAGCGTTTATTGATACACTCATTAAAATTAGCATCATTAATGCGCCATACTTATTTATGAGAAGTGCTAAACCAGAAACTATTTCAACAATAGCTACCACCACAATGGTTTTAGTGCTCATTAAAGCACCAAAATAATTACCAGTTGCTTCGCTCATTTCTCCATATTCCATAAAATGAAAAAATTTATTCAGTCCAAAGAACAGAAGAAAAAGCCCAAAAAGTATGCGTAAAACTAAAAACACTTTTGAATTCATAATAGTTGGTTTTGGTTATTAAGTCTATAAGTTACTAAATTTTTCTTATTTAATAATTTGTAATATGTTTATTTACAGTTGTTTGTGTAGTATGGGGTTCTTTTGTTTATTTAGAGGGTCTCTAAAATTTGGTGATTTTTGTATTGAGAAAATAATATGTTAAAAATTGTAAAATTCAGAGTAGTTTTTTGATTTTAAAATCAAAAAGTAATACTTTCGGCGACGTTTAAGTCCTCAAGCTAAAACCGCCCTGTATTTAATTACAGGTTACTATTATGTTCCCCCACAACAAAATATTAACCTATTATTATCTTAACATGCTTAAGTGCGCTGAGTATTATATTGAAAATTGTAAAATAGAAGTATTTAATAACCCTTTAGGAAGCGAAAAAATATTTTTAAACGGTAGAAAGGTTTCTGAAAAAAGAAATAAGGGTGGAGTTACTCATAAGTTTAGTATCGGGGATATTCAATATAAAATTGAACATCACGAAAAGCTTCGGTTTTTTAGGCCATACGAGTCTAGAATAAAGAAAAACGGCCAGCCTATTTCGTTAGTAAACTTCTTGTCTAATGATTCCAAATTCATTTTATTTTTTGTTGTAATTATAGGATTAGGTGTCGGTTTCATAATAGGAAGGTTAATTTATCAACTAATATGGCCCGTAGTTAGCATATAATTAGTTTTTTATGCTAACCGTTATGCCTTCACTATGACTACTAAACTCTGGAGCGTACATGCTTTGAATTGTAGTAATACCATTGCTAAAGTTTCCAGCATTATTTACTCTTAAATCATATTCAAAAACAAATATTCCTTTAGGTAGGTAATCAAAAAAGAAGTTAGTACTGGCATCTTTTGTACTTTCATAGTAACCTAAACCATCTTGCCACTTATATTTAGAAAGTACACTAGTAGGTTCAAATCCGGCAGCCCGCATATCTTTCATATGAACAAATTCCATAGGCCTATCTGCTTTTAGTTCAATTCTTATTCTAACCAAATCACCAACTTTTACGGTAGTTTCTTCTGAAATTTCGGAAAGTACTTCACCAGTAGCTGTATTCCTTTTGATGAATAATTTTTTGCTTAGTCGTAAAGGCGTTTCTGCGGAAGTTATTTTATCAAGATTCTCAAAATATTGCCAGTATAATGCACCCCAGGCAATACCTTTACCTTTTTTGGTTAATGTAACTTCAGCCATTTCGGGCTTTATTTCAGTTTTCTTCCAAGAAGTTTTATAGTATCCTGTTCCAGCTTCAATTTTCACATCTTCAAGTATAGAACTGTCAATTGTTTTTCCTCCTATTTGTACATCTACAGCATCAGAAACCGATAGCCAATCACTTCCCTTTAAGAGTAAGGCATATATAGCATTTGTTGTTGCTTTAGTTGTTTTCCATTGATTAGTTTGTTTATTTTTTAGCAACCATATTTTAAGGTTGTCAATGGTTTTAGGGTCATTTTCAATTTCCGAAAAGGCTTCAATTAAAAGAGATTGTGTTTCAATAGGTGCTTGGTGCCAATACCAGGAATTTTCGTTTTCTTTCCAGTACATTCCTAATTCTTGACTTGTAATACTATTTTCTTTTAAAGCTCTTATAACTTTAAATGCGGTTTTTGTATTATTATTTCTAAAAAGCGTCAATGCGATTAAACCTTTAGAATATAAATTTCGTGATGTCCAATATTTTTGAGCTTGACCTAGATAATAATTTGAAATTTTTTCAACTTTCTTGCTTGTTGGAATTTCTGTAAAAAAGCTACGCATGTATAAATAATGTAATTGCGTATGACTCAAATGATCCTTATTAATATCAGAAGAGTATTTCTTCATACGTTCGTATTCAGAAATAAATTGTTCATCTAAATAAGCAATTGCCTTTTTCAGCATTTGATTGTCCTTGATCTTACCGTTTATAGATGAAGAAACAAGATTGTGCGAAGTTGAAATCTTATTTAAATGTCCGAAACCAATTGCAATATGCTGAGTTATAAATCTGTTTTCGCGTCCACCTTTAAACCAACTCCATGCACCTGAGGAAAGCTGATTTTTTTCGAGCTTATGAATTGCATGCATTTGCTCATTCTTCATTTTATTAAGATTAAACAATAACGCTATACGCTTCTTTTGTTCGGTTTCAGATTGGGCATCTCGGAGCCAAGGTGTTTCTTGGATTAAGATTGATTTTAACTCTTGGTTTTTCTCCAGGTTACTAATCAAAGCGGTTACTGAGCCTGTAGAAGAAGCCCATTGGTTAAATACGTTTTGAATTCTGGGGTTAGCATTTGCTATATAACTAGCTAATGTGTTTGCGTAATATTTGGAGAAAATTTGTTCGTTACAGTCATACGGATATTCCATTAAATAAGGAAGTGCTTGTATTGCATACCAAGCAGGATTACTAGTAATTTCTAGACTTAATTTATGATGTGTAAGTGTTGTTGATTTATTATTTTTTAGTTTGTTTAAACGAAATGTTTTGGTCTGGTTACCGCGAATCCACATGGGTAAAGTTTCGGTAACTAACATACGGTTTGTGAGCACGGGTAGTACATTTTGTTCTCCATCACTATAATCCCCAGCTTTGGCAATAATAGTGTATTGAACGGCCTGTAAACCTTCAGGTATTTCTAGTTTCCATGAAACTTGGGTGTTGCCCGCGGAATCCACCTTAAAGGTTTGGTTTATTTCAGAAGTAATAATTGAAGATGTAACATCTTTATTACTTAAAACATCGGTTAGTTTTAAAGTCGCTTTTCCACTTAAAACGTTATTGGTAAGGTTTGCAATTTTTGTACTAATAGTTATTGCATCACCCTCTCTTAGAAATCGAGGAACATTTGGTGTTACCATTAGTTCTTTTTGGGTGATACTTTCTAATGTTGTAGTTGCGCTTTCTAAGTTTTTAGTGTAGGCTAATAATTGTAGTTTCCATTTAGTTAAAGCTTCTGGAGTTGTAAAACTAAAGGATACATTACCTTCTTTATCGGTTTGTAAATGCGGAAAGAAAAAAGCAGTTTCTTGAAGGTTTTTACGAATTTGAACGTTATAAGAGGTCGATACGTTTTTTGATGTTTCAATTGAACCTGGAACACCTTCCTTTTGCGCTTCACCACTTTCAACAGTTACAATTTCATCTAAACTACCCATATCTGCCTCCATTTCCATGGCTTCTTCAGGAACTGATGTTACTGCAGCTGTTCGCATTACCTTTTTACTATACAATCCTCTATGTCTATTTTGTCCAAAGTATAACCCAAACCAGTTGAATGAGTCAAAAGATTGATTTTCATAGTACAGTCTATTATTGAATTGAGTATGCATTCTAAAGGACTCTATTCCAAAACTGTTATGTGCATCCGTTGAAATTGTTCCATAAAAATAAGGCTGCGAAATTGGTTGAAAACCCCAATGATGCGATGTAAACTGGTCTAGAGAAGTATCGTACATACTTGCTAAAATTTCAGCAGTAACTTTATCACCCTGTGGTCCTTTTATTTTAAACGCCCATGTTTCATCTGTACCTGGTTGCATTTTGTTTCTGAATGTAGATGTCTCAATTTGTAGTTGTGTGCTGGGAAAAGGAATGTTTAATCTTTCTTTGCCAGACGCATATGAGTTGTACGCAGCATAGCTGTAGCTAAGAGCAATTCCGCCTAAATCAGTTTCCGTAATCGGAATGTTAATAGATTGGCAGTTTTCGTTTAAATGTAATATACGAGACTCTACTTTTTGATTGTTTTTTTCTATAAAAAGGGTTACTGTAAGATTGTTGGAGTTACTAAAAAAAGTTACTTCTGCGTTATCTCCAACATTATACGTGTCTTTGTCTAATTGAATATGAAATAATTGATTGTCTGCAAGCTTTTTATCCTTATCACTTTGCACAGTAAATTGTATAATATCTTTAACCTGGTTTCCAAACTTGTCTTTCGTTTTAAGTTCGGCTGTATAAATTCCCGATTCCCATTTTTTAATATTTTTTAACTCAATTTGTGTTGTTTCTTCAGTATTAAAAGCAGACTCTTGTACAAGTTTTCCTTTTTTCCAATTCTTAGGTAAATGCTCATCTTCGTACGCATCGTTTGGAAATAATTTTTTAAACTCTTGTTTACTCCACCCTTTATAATCAGGAGCAGCCCAGGGACGTTGTCTTAATACGCTTTCTGGAGCTTGTAACTTGTATATTTTTAGGTTTCCTTTTGCTGGTATTGGTTGACTGTTTAAGTTAACTGTAGTTACCGTAATATACTGTTCCTTTTCACGCTTGTTAACAGGGTTCTTAACATAAATGTTTGCATTAATCGCATGGTAACCAACGTAAACAGTTGTAGTTGTTTCATGCGTTTCTCCATTAATATCAGTTACCGCGGCAGTAATGATATATTGAAATGTGGGTAAATTATTTCTGTCAGATGTGTTATCTGGAATTGCTTTAAAATTTATACTGTAATTACCAGCGTCGTCTGTTTTGGTTTCTCCATTAGTAATTACCTGAGTTGTAGTAGGCGGATAGTAATGGCTCCAATAGTACCATCGCGGGTATTGTGTATTTCTTTGTACGGTATAAGTTACTTTAGCATCAGTAATATTGCTTCCCGCATAAGCCTTTGCCATTCCCGTAACAGTGATGCTATCGTTAACTTTATAGCTTTCAGTAACAGGGTTAAATAAGGTCTCAAATTTCGGTCTTTTATACTCTTCAACGTTAATATAGTCTCCGTAATGGTTTGTTATTTTTTCAGACCTAATTCTCATAGAATATAATCCAGTGAGCCCGTTATTAGGAATTATAAATTCTCCAGAAAAAGAACCATAGTCATTGGAGATAAATTGCGCTTCTTTAGCCACTTGTCGGTTGGCATCATACAAGGTAACTGTTACTTTTTCTTTTTCCAGAACCTTAGAGCGGTTATCATTTTTCTCTAGTAAAATTCCTTTAAAATGTAATGGTTGACCAGGCCTGTAGATACTTCTGTCAGTGAATAAAAAAGCCTGGTAATCTATTTTACTGTCTTCGTTGTTTTGATGATGTTGATATATATATAAATTGTTAAAATGTGCCAGTTCGTTATTTTTATGAACTTCAATATCTACGTCTTGCCACCTTGTTTTTGGTAAAGGTATTTTTACGATTCCTTTTTCATTGGTATTATAAGTAGATGAGACAAATGGAGCATTATAGTCTTTTTTGTAACGAATTTTTACTTTAGCATTTGTTATAGGGTTACCATTATTTCTATGTATTATTTGAAAATTTTGATGCGTTTGCGTTCTGGTTTTTACTAATGCAAAACTAGTAACCTGAATTATTGCAAAACCGAATGAACTTTTTTGGTTTTCGTTAGGGCTTGCTAAAATTACATAAGAGCCATTTGCAAGTTTTGGCAATAGTATTTCGGTCTTATGCTGTTGAAAATCGTTTTCGTTTGTTACCGATGTGGACCAACTTTTAACCGAAGGGAGTTTTTTAATGAAATTCAGAATTTTATCCTGTTCATATAGGTGATGCAATTTGTTAATCTCTTTTTGAGATACAGAATATACTACAAGATTAAGTTTGTTTATATTTTTATATTCTACCAGTAATCGGGAAGGTTTATTTACAGGAATATTTTTTTCAGCTGAAATGTTTAAGTCTTTGGTTTTAATATCTTCTGCTAAAACGTTACATTTTTTAGCTCCAATACTTTTTGGAAAAAGAGAATTAACTTTTTTACATATTTCTAAAGCTTCTTTGATTTTATTTCTGTGTTCCGTGTTTTTTTTAGGAGAGTAGGTATTTCCAAGTTGTTGATAAAACAGTCCAATTTCATAACTATATAATGCTGATAATTCATTTCCTTTAAATGTGCTTTCAGCATTTTGTAGTGCATCTAAATAATGTTCTTTTTTGGTGTTGAAAATAGCATTTTGATAAACATACTTTAAACGTTCAATATCTATTTCAACTAATGCCGACTTATCACTATTATTTATATGAAACTTTGTAAGCTCTTGATAAGTTAAAAGAGCTCTTGCTTGTGATGAAGTTTTATCTTTTGTAAAAATGTTTACTTTGGAAAAAGTATTTGCATCGGCTAGTAAATTAGTATTTTCAATTTCAAACTTGTCTGCAGGTCTAGTTATACCATTTACGGGGTTTTTATAGTAGGCCAAAGCTGTATGCGATAGCAAATCAAAAAGCGTAGGTCGGTATAATATGGAATTTTTTTGTTGGTGTAAAATGGAATTGTAATCAGAAATTTTTACTTTTTTGAGTTCTGAACTATTTGTAAGCGAGTTTTCAAAATGAAGGTTTATCTCATGAAATAACGTAGTTAAATCCCAAGTTCTAAAATCAACATTATCTACCTTGGTTTCAGTTTTTGTTCTATTTAAAAATTGATATTGGTTTTGATTAAAGTATTGGTAATACATTGAGGCTAAGTAGCTTTCTAAAATGTTTTTAGTAGGGAACTCAGCTTTTTTTATTTCAGACTTAAAATTATTTATAATATGTAATTGAGCGTCTTCCTCTAATATTAAGGCGTATTTTGAAGCGTATATTAACGCCTTAACTAATTGTGGATTGTTTTTATCTTTTTTTGCTTTACTGATAATACCAGATACGGTTTTGAAAGCCGATTTAGTTAAAGATTGATTTTCAAATTGCTCAACGCTTTTCCACAACGAATCGTATGAATTGTTAGGTTTTTGAGAGTGTATCGTTTGAGCAAAAAGTACTATCATGAATATGGTGACAAATTTTTTCATCGGGATGAAGTTTTTCATTATTATAAAACTACGCAACAAATATGCCACCAGAAGAATAATATTACAATTAATAATGAGTAAAGTGGTCATATTAATTCGTAATCAGGACAAAAAAACTCCTAACGAAAATTAGGAGCCTTTGATTAATGGTTATTGGTTGTGTTTAAAATTTAATCCCATTTGATAATAGTAAATTCGCATCTACGATTAAGTTCATGTTGCTGTTCTGAACAAGAATCTTCGGTTTCGCACTTAACTAGAGGTTTTGATTCTCCATAACCTTTTGCGGTAATACGTTTTTCTGAAATGCCTTGTGAAACCAGATATTCTAGAACCGAATTTGACCTTTTTTGGGATAAATCACGGTTATAACGATTATTACCTCGAATATCAGTATGTGTTCCGATTTCTAGATGTATACCTGGGTTGTTTTTTAGTAGTGTGACAATTTCGTCTAATTTTTCTTTAGATTCTAGTCTTATGTACCATAGGTCATAATCAAACCTAACTTTTGATTCTGATTTAATTATAATAGCGTTATTAGTTTTTTCTATTAACGGCTCTTTTTTAATTACGTTTTCAATGCGCTTAAGGCGTTCCTGCTCTTTTTGTTGATTTTCTCTTTCAATTCGAACAAGTTCTTGTTCTTTTTCTTTTTGCGCTTTTTCTTTAAGGCGTTTTTCTTCAGCAATTCTTTCGTCCTCGGCTAATTGAGCTTTACGTTGTTTTTCTGCCTCAATACGTTTTTGTTCTTCTGCTTTTTTCTTTTCAATTTCGGCGATAGAAATCAAATGTAAAGAACCATCTTTTATACTATTTCTTACTTTATCGGTTAGAACATTTTTAGAATTGTCGTTATATCCATTTTTTCTAGCCTTAATGGTATATTGATTTTCGCAGTCAACATTAAATTTAAATGAAGCATCGTTATTTGTTTTTACAGAAGATACTAGTTTAGCATCTGCATTGTATATATCTACGATAGAAAAGGGTATAGGTAAATTTGTTGTTTTGTCTGTAATTGTTCCAGCAATAAATTGACCGCAATCTTCAATAATCAATGGTTTAGTTATTTTAAACTCATAAATATCGTCACCACCCATTCCGCCAGGTCGGTTTGAGGCGAAAAAGCCATTTTGTTCAGTATCAACGCTAAATGCAAAATCGTCATAACCACCATTTAAAGGTTTTCCTGCATTATTGGGTTTTTGAAATGTATTATTTTTAGATTCTGAAACAAAAATGTCTAGTAAACCAAAGCCTGCATGTCCGTTTGATGAAAAGTATAAGTTATTGTCTTTATCAATAAAAGGGAACTGTTCTTTTTTTGGAGTATTGATAGTTTTACCTAAATTTTTTGGTAAACCAAATTTTCCACTTGTATCAATTGAGACTTCATAAATATCAAAAGAACCATAACCATCTGGTCTGTCGGAAGCAAAATACATTTTAGTATTACTGGCATTTAAAGTAGGATGTTCATTAGAAAAATCGTCACTATTAAAGTGTAATTCGGTAATGTTTTTCCATTCATTTTCAATCCATTCTGCCTTGTATATTTTTAAGTTAGAAATTTTATTTCCATCAGTTTTTTTCTTCCCCTTTGTAAAATTATTACGAGTAAAATAAATGGTTTTTCTATCGTTGGTTATAGCAAAAGTAGCCTCATGCATTTTGGTGTTAATGTTTTTAGAAAAAGGGATACTAACACTATCACCTAAAGCTAACTTATCAACCGAATGAGCATACATATCTAAATAGTTCTCACTGTTCCATCTATATACTTTACTTAAAATAGGTTTTGCATTTTTTTTGGAAGCCGCGTATACAATTGTGCTATCTACTTTTGCTGCTCCAAATTCTGAATATTTAGTATTTAAGGGTAAATTTTCAATTTTAAAACGGTTACCAATAGCATCTACGTTTTCTAAATGTTTAAGTTCGGCTTTTAATTTTTCAACTTTAACAGTATCGTTTTTTGACCCATAATAGTCCATTAATATTTGCGTAGCCTCTTCATATTCACCAATTGCTTTAAGTGTTTGACTGTATTTAAAGAAGTAACTTTCGTCTATGTTTTCACTGTAAACAGTGGTCAGGTACGAAAACCATTTTGCTGCTTTAGAAAGTTGATAAGTGTTGTAATAACTATCAGCTAGATTTTTTACCACAGCTGAACTTTTGTTTGATTTTGCAATTTCTTCGTAAAGAGGAATTGCATCACCGTAAAATGCTCTGTTAAAGTAATTGTGCGCACGTTGTACATCTTGTTGGCCTATCGCTGAGATTTGTAGTAACCCTACAAAACATATAAATAAAACTGTTTTTTTCATAACGTATATTGTTTTAGTAGAATCTAGGAGATTTATCATACCCTTTTCGAAGACCTAAAAGGTCTAAATCAAAAAGTGCAAAAATTTCGTGTGAACCAGAGCTAAACTCCCCTAAATTAGAAAGTGTATAATCGTAGGCATAACCAATTCTAATAGCAGGAAGCACTTTAATGTTAAACATGGCATTTACCGAGTCATCAAGACGGTAAGCTATACCAGCTTCAAACTTATCATTTAAGAGCACGTTTAGTCCAGCATCAAAGGAAATTGGTGAACCTTTTACAGCTTTTGCCAAAATGGAAGGCTTTAATTTAAGATTTGGATTTAATTGATAAACATAGCCAGCGGTTAAAAATACGTGCATTTCCTCAGAACCTAGACGAGTAACCCCATCTTTGTCACTTAAATGTTTTGTTGATAAAAGATTAGGTATAGATAACCCAATATAAAGTTCTTCTCTATGATAAAAAGCACCGATACCAATGTTAGGGAAAATGGTATTATTATCATTTCTAAAGGCAACATCATCTTGTAATTCGGGTAGAATTAAATTAGTAAAGTTGGTCGTGAAGTTGGTAATACCAGCTTTTAGACCTAATGCAATACTATTTTTATCATCTAATTTTAAGTTGTACGCGAAATCTGCGAAGATGTTATTTTCTTTTACTACACCGTCGCCTATATTATCACTAACGAATGAAATACCTGCTTCGACTTTTTCAGTTAGAGCAGCATGTGCAAAAAAGGTCATGGTTTTTGGTCCACCAACAGCGGAAACCCATTGCGACCGATAAAGAGTTCCTAGGTTTAAAAGCCCAATATCGTTTGTAGTGTAAGCAGGGTTAATAATGCTCATATTATACATGTATTGAGAATATTGAGGGTCCTGTTGACCTTTCAGAGTATACTGAATAAGGCAAAAGAAGAATATATATACAAGTGTTTTCTTCATTGTATTTTAATTAAATGGCTAGCGTTGTTTTATCTGTTTAGGTAAAGTCTTCCTTGAGTTGGTTTAAAACCTTCTTTATTATAATTTATGATATAAAAGTAAACTCCGTTTGGAGCAATTTTACCACCAGTTGCGGTACCATCCCATTTAGGTTTAGAGATATTTCCGATAAACATTTGGTTACCATATCTATTAACAATTTCAAGTGTAAATTCAGGAAAAATAGTACCTATGTTTGGTACGTGAAAAGTATCATTATCTCCATCTCCATTAGGAGAAAAGGCCTCTGGTATAAAGAAATTATAATCCTCTGGATTACAACTGCTGAGGTCTACAGTTACGGCTACTCTTTGAGGGTTTCTACATCCCGTAATAGGGTTAAAACTTTCTGCATAGTAGGTCATTTCTGTAACCAAAGGTGTGTTGAAATCTAACGGTGTACCATTATCTGGTTCGTCGTACCAAAAAATGTCATAACTATTCATAGACTCTAGCGCTCTTAAATCTTCGACTGTAGGATTATCTAAACCACAAATCTCTAAAGTTGTAAATGCTATAGAGGCTGGTTCTAGAGTATGTACGGTTGGAATAACTTCAAGCCGAGCGGTACTATGGCAGCTATCTGTAGTTTCAGTACTTGCAAAATAACTAACACCATTACTTAAAATAGTAGTATTATCTAAAAGGTTTCCTCCAGAAGAAGTATCATACCACACTACATTTTCACCGTTACTTACATTAATAACAAGATCCGTTAAAGTGGCGTTTTCAGCCTCACAAAATTCTGGAGTTATATTTGCAGCGGTTGGTGCTGAAGGATTAGAAAGAGTAACTATTACCTGAACCCTATCAGAACCTTCGCAGTTATTGCTTAAATCGGTATTCGAAATAAAATAGTCTTCACCATCAACTAAAAGTGTTGTAATGGGAAGAATGTTTAAGTCTGTAGCTGTGTCATAGAACAAAATAGTACCATTGGCACTTACATTTATATCTTCAAGCGTTGGTCCAGAGGGATAATTATTTAAACAAAAAGTTTGTAACGCATCAGCAGTTGGAGCTGCTGGTGTTCCCATTCGTGCAAAGTTTTCTGTAAGTTCAAAATCAAAAACTACTCTACATGGTGTAGTATCGTTTTGCGAACTTCGGACTCTTACCGTGTAATTACCTTCAGGTAAAGCTGATGCATCAATTTGATAATTTGCTGTTCCGCCTGTAAAGTTTATACTATTTTCAGTTAAAATATTATTTGTAGCCTGTTCTATAACGTCATATTCTATGCTATACGTGCCATCTCCTAGTATCGGAGCATCAATAATTACATCAATTTGCGATGCATTACAATTGTTATCAACCAGTAGGTCTAAATCAATTTCTGATGGAGTAGGTATTATAGTTACTGATGTACTTAGTTGACAACTTAAATCTATACCGTCTTCAATATCAAAAGTAATATCGTAGTCTCCACCGTTGGTAAAATTTGATCCAGGTATGATTAAGTTTCCTGTTCCATTGGTGAAATTTACATCGCCAGAAAGTAAGGTGTTGTTATTGTCTGGATTTGTGATTGCATAATTTATAGTATGTGTTAAGTTGGATAAAACCAGTGATGAGTTAAAAATGTTACTTAAACTAACAACAACATCAGTATCTACGCATGTGTCTGGAGCAGAGGCGGAAGGATTTGAAACAAAAAATGAAACACTAGGTACTAGTATAGTGGCACATACGTCCCGTGTTGGAGATGTTCCTCTAATGCTGCTGATACTTAAGGTTAAATTTTGATTTGTTGGAGTATTGTTTTTGTCTAAAATGAATGATGCAGTTCCATTACTAAAGGTTGCCGATGCAGGGGCTGGTTCTGCAGATGTTCCTGCATAGCCGTATGAAATGTTGTAAACACCATCTGGTAATAATATTTGGTTGTATGCTAGCTCTACAATATAATCATCTTGTGAAACGCAATAATTTTCCGCCTCCATTGTGCCTTCAAGGGTAGGAAGAATCACAACTCTAACCGTGGTATGCTGTTCTTCACAAACAGGGTGATACGGTGAAGGAAATACACTATAAGTAAATGAGTAATTTCCAACACCATGAGTGTTGTATATATCTTGAATGTCAACTATATTATCTGAGAGGTCACTTAATTGATTTGTACTTGCCTCTGACCAGGTGCCTTGTATATCTTCATCAACCAATAAAGAGTTTAAGTTAAAATGGGTATACCCAGATAAATCTTCATAGTTACATAAGGTTAAATCGGAACCTGTACCTGATTGAGCTCTTGGGTGAACTTCTAGTTTAACGGTAACAGAAGTTTCCAAACAACTACCAACCTGACCAACGGTATAAGTAAAAATATATTCACCAGGGCCTGCCTCTGAAGCGTCAAAAGTGTCGCCATTTAAAAAACCTGTTGCGGTAGAAGGGTCTTCTTCCCACAAACCGTTTACATCAGGTACTTTTCCATCTAAATCATCTCCAATAAATCCGTTCATATCTACAAATGCATTGCTACTACATGCATTAGCACTACCATCTATATTATCAATTCCAGCATATCCTCCTAAATCAATAGTAATTACAGCTGACTGACCGCAGGAAGCATTGGTGTACGTAAATTCATGAGTTCCTGCACTATTTACACGCCATAAATCTAGTTCTCCTGTGACTCTGTTTAAAGCAAAAAAGTTAGCAGGGTTAGTAGTACTCCATATACCTCCGGGAGTTCCATTGAATCCAGGTACAGAAAAAAGGTCGTACTGTTGATTGTCAACATCAGAAAATTTATCGCAAATAGTAATGGTAACATCATTTCCTGCGCATTGAGCAGATAAGAAAACAACATTGGAAAAAACAAGTATGAAAAAAAACCATTTTAAATTAAAAATGGATAATGTTTTAAAAAAACTCATGTGTAATTGGTTAATGTATGTTTTAACAGAAAATTAAAAATATTGGAGCTATTTAATTTGAAGAAAACATTGTTGTGAAATCCTATAGACTTATGTGTTAAATGAAATATTTAGTGTGTTAAAGGGCATGTAAAAAATGCATTTTGTCGATAAATAGTAGTAAATATTGATGTTACGATGTCTTTAAAATGCGCTTTGGTATCATTATCTTTGAAGCTTAATTTATACTAAATGCAAATACATTTTATAGCAATTGGGGGGAGCGCAATGCATAATTTAGCCTTGGCTCTTAATCACAAAGGGTACATAGTTACGGGAAGTGATGATGTTATTTTTGAACCATCCAAGACCAGATTAGAGCAAAAAGGACTTTTGCCAAATGAGTTTGGTTGGTTTCCTGAAAAAATTCACTCAGAACTTGATGCTGTAATTTTAGGGATGCATGCTAAAGCTGATAATCCAGAACTTATTAAAGCTAAAGAGCTTGAGCTAACTATTTATTCTTACCCTGAGTTTTTGTATGAACAATCTAAAAACAAAACCAGAGTAGTAATAGGAGGGAGTCATGGAAAAACTACGATCACCTCAATGATATTGCATGTACTAAATTATCATGATTTTGATGTTGATTATATGGTAGGGGCTCAATTAGAAGGGTTTGAACGTATGGTGCATTTAACGGATAAGAATGATTTTATTATTCTTGAAGGGGATGAATATTTATCGTCTCCTATAGACCGTAGACCTAAATTTCATTTATATAAACCAAATATAGCGCTCCTAAGTGGTATTGCTTGGGATCATATTAATGTATTTCCAACTTTTGACAATTATGTTGAGCAATTTCAAATATTTGTAGATAGTATTGTAAAAGGAGGTAGCATTACATATAATGAAGAAGATATTGCTGTTAAAAATGTGGTAGAAGCATCAGAGAATCCAATCAGAAAGTTAGCGTATTCAACTCCAGATTACGCTGTTGAAAATGGACAGACTTTGTTAGAAACTTCCGAAGGTCCTATGCCAATTGAAGTTTTCGGAAAACATAATTTGAGCAATTTGGCCGGCGCTAAATGGATTTGCCAAAATATAGGTATAGATGAGGACGATTTTTATGAGGCAATAGCTACCTTTAAAGGAGCATCAAAAAGGTTAGAAAAACTGGCGGAAAGCAAGACTAACGTGGCGTATAAGGACTTTGCACATTCACCAAGTAAAGTAGCGGCTACTACTAAAGCCGTTAAAGAACAATATCCAGAAAGAAAATTAATTGCCTGTTTAGAGTTACATACATATAGTAGTTTTAATCCGGAATTTTTAAAGGAATATAGAGGCGCACTAGATGAAGCAGATGAAGCTATAGTTTTTTATTTGCCAGAGTCGGTTAAAATTAAAAAGTTGGCAGAAGTCACTTCAGAACAAATTTCAGAAGCATTTCAACGCAACGATTTAAAAATATACACCAACGCTGATGCGTTTAAAAACTATGTGTTTAATCAAGAATATAACAACTCAGTTTTACTTTTAATGAGCTCTGGTAATTATGGTGGATTAAACTTGAATGAGGTTAAATCGTTAATTGTAAATTAAATAGGTGGAAAGACACTATGTCATGAATTTTTAATAGGAATACATTTTGATATGTTGTTCGTATGAAACGCAAACAATTGTATTCTTTTTTTAGACGTAAAGTATCTATGTTTATGATTGCGTATATGCTTGGAGTTTCTAATATCATCCTAGATGAGGATAGAATGATAAATGATACGAAAGCTAATATAGAACTTGTTCAAAAAGAATATGACTTTAAAGACCAAGAAGATTAAACACCAAATTGATTTAAATGGTGATTAAGGTGTTTATATTGCATTTTACCCCATTCTTCATGAGTAAACCTTCCAAATAAAGGATGTGGATTCCAGCTTTTTCTGTTTTTAAGTTCATGCATTTCTTTGGTTAGGAGAATTAGTTTTTCAAGTTCAACGGAAAAATCTTTAGTTTCATTAGTTTTCAATTGTGATGGAGTTGGCATATTTTTTTTGAATGGTCTATCATTAAATAAAATCTTTTTAAAAAAGAGTCGGGCAAATATATTCCCGTTTCCCTTATCTCTATTTTTAATAGCAACTATTAACGGATGTTGACAATGCCATACCATTTGCCCAACGCTCATTTTCCCCCATTGTCTTTTAGAATCATGTTTAAGGTTGTTTAATCTTTCCATGATTTCTTTAAAATCTTGATTATTAAAGAGAGACTTCATTTTTAGATATATTCTGTAGTTTTAAAGATAGTTTTTTTTAGTTTATATATCTTTAGAGAATGCAAGAAAAATCAACATCTTTTTCCATAAAACATTGGTCCAATGATGATAAACCTCGCGAAAAACTCCTTTCCAAAGGAAAATCTGCCCTTTCTGATGCCGAGCTAATAGCAATATTAATAGGCTCAGGTAATAGGGATGAAAGTGCGGTAGAATTATCTAAACGTATACTGTCTTCCACAAAAAACAATCTAAACGACCTTGGCAAAGTATCCATAAATCAACTACTGAAATTTAAAGGAATAGGTGAAGCTAAAGCAATATCAATAGTCGCTGCGATGGAATTGGGAAGAAGAAGACGGGCTGAAGAAACTCCCTTAATTACCAAAATAAGTAGCAGTAAAACCGGTTTTGAATTGTTGCAACCAATATTGGGAGACTTGCCGCACGAAGAATTTTGGATTGTTTATCTAAATAATGCAAATAAAGTAATTCGAAAATCGCAACTTAGCAAGGGAGGTATTACAGGTACTTTAGTGGATGTACGTTTAGTCCTAAAACAAGCTTTAGAAATTGGAGCTTTAGCCTTAATTTTGGCACATAATCATCCCTCCGGAACGCTAAGACCGAGTGCTGCTGATAAAGAAATTACCAAGAAACTTATTACAGCAGCAAATGCCTTAGATATAAAAGTTTTGGATCATTTAATAATTACTGATAAGGATTATTTTAGCTTTGCAGATGAAGGTATTCTTTAGGATACGGTATTGATAAAAATGAAAGTATATGTTGCTAATTTACACACATAAAATAACATCTCGTTTTAGCTATGTAATGCGACATATATTTACCAATATTTTGGGGGTAGAGGTTAGTTTCACTACTAAGGTAGAGGACTTTATAAAGCATACTGGGCCTAAAATTACTTATACTAAACAACCGCTGCAAAATGAGTTTTTTGTCAGAAGTAACGATTTACTTTTTGAACAAGGCATAAATGACTTAAACATAAATATTGGTAATTGGGAAGGTGTACCTTGTTTTTTTATAGCTGGTGAACGCAGTAATATTCCTTTTGATATTTTTTCAGCGAGTTTTTACCTGCTTAGTAGGTATGAAGAGTATTTACCACATGTTAAGGATATGCATGGTAGGTTTTCACCAAAAGATAGTATAGCCTACGAGAAGAACTTTTTAAAACAACCAGTTATTGATATATGGGCTTTTAAATTGTTAGCGGCTTTGGAGGAGAAATTTCCGGAAATAGAATATAAAAAACGAAAATTTAAGTTTACGTCTATTATTGATGTTACTACTTCGCATTGTTATGCACATCGTGGTTTGGTTCGAAGTTTTTTTGGTTTTATAATTGATTTAGGGACGTTTAAATTGAAAAGAGTAATAAAGCGAATTGCTGTGTGGTTCAACGCGGCAAAAGATCCCTATAACAATTTCAATTATTTAATAGCACTTCATAAAAAGTATAGTGTAAAGAGTATTTTCTTTTTTCAGTACGCGGCGTATTCTACGTACGACAAAAATGTATCAATATACAACAACAAGTTTAAGTACTTAATAAAATCCATCGCGGACTATAGTCGGGTTGCTTTAGCAGCTTCGTATAGTTCATTTAATAATATTTTACTTTTAAAGAAAGAAAAAAACGACCTTTCAGATGTAATTAATAGAAAAGTAAAATTTTCAAGAATGCGGTATAATAGGGTAGATGTACCTATTTCATATCGAAATTTGGTTGAAGCTGAATTTACAGATGATTTTACTATGGGATATACCCATGAAATGGGTTTTAGGGCAGGTACGTGTACTCCTTTCTATTTTTATGATATATTGTTAGAGCTTCAACAACCAATAAGAGTTCATCCGTTTGTAATGCATGATTATGCACTTATGATGTTAGGGAATGAGGGCAAAATTATTGAAAAAATAGAACAGGTTTATGCAGCGGTGAAAATGGTGAATGGAGAGTTTGTGAGTATATTTTCAAACGAATTGATTGGCGAAGAACATAGCGTAAATTGGAAAAAACTTTACGAAATGGTTTTAAAAAAATATAATGTTTAAAAGTAAGGTAACTGATGTTTTTTTTGACTTAGACCATACACTATGGGACTTTGAAAAAAATTCCGCGTTAACTTTCGAAAAAATATTTCAAAGCCATAATGTAGATGTAAATCTTAAAGAGTTTTTAAGAGTGTATGTTCCTAAGAATTTGGAGTTATGGAAACTCTATGGCAGCAATGAAATTACAAAGGAAGAGCTTAGGTATCTTAGGTTAAGAGTTGTTTTTGATCAGATTAGTTATGCAATTTCTGACGAAAACATTAAACTGTTGTCGGAGGAATATATAAAACACCTTTCATCTTTTAACCATTTATTTTCTGGTGCAATTGAAGTTTTGAAGTATTTAAAACCAAAGTACAATCTACATATCATTACAAACGGCTTCAAAGAAGTTCAGATAAAAAAGCTTAAGAATTCAGGAATTGAAGGTTTTTTTATTGAAATAATCGATTCTGAAACCGCAGGAGTAAAAAAACCTAATCCTATCATTTTCAGTGCCGCTTTAGAAAAAGCTAAGGTGACTGCAGAAGAATCTGTAATGATTGGGGATAATCTAGAAGCCGATATTTTAGGGGCTCAAGCACTAGGTATACAAGCCATACATTTTAATTCACACAAAAATCCTGAACATAATTTCTGTCCAATTATAAATCATCTTGGCGAAATAAAAACGTTTTTGTAGAGTTATACAATTAGGGCATAAATATTGATGTCGTATATCAATACTATCCAAAAAAAATATTTTAAACGATGAAAAAGTTAATAGGTAGAATTTTACCCTTAGTTTGTTATGTGTTCTTTTTGTCATGTAGTGAAGAACAAAATTTTGATCAGTTTGATGATATTTCATTGACGCCAACTTTAGCTAGTAGTATTTTATATGTGGAAACCAATGAGGAAAAAATAAACTTAATTCCTGCAATGAGTGATGTTGTTAGGGATGAGTTTGAATTTGATGCTTTTTCTGAAGGGGTTTTTTCAGATAGGGTTATCGAAGGAGCTTTAATTTATGAAATAGAAAATACTACTAGTAAGCAATTAGAGATAACACTTGAATTTTTAGGTGCTGGAGATATTGTTTTGGACACTGAAATTTTCCAAATTGACCCAGAACCAACCGCAGATTTGCAAAGAACTGTGGCTTATGGTGGAGGAGGTAAAAGCCTTGAATATTTAATTAATACGGAAAAAGTTAGAGTTACCATAAATAATCAAGGTGATAATACAAGTACATCATCAATAGTAAATGCAATACTAGCATTTAAGCTGGCAGGAGAATTTAGAGTAAGAGTAAAATGAAAATACGCATAATAAGTATTATAGTTCTTATTGGAAGCTTTTTGGGTTTACAAGGTCAGAACAAACAAATTCTTTACGATTTTAATGAAATACCGCAAAGTTTGCTAACAAACCCGGGTATTGATGTGGATTATAAATGGTATGCTGGCATTCCATTACTTTCTGCACCATATTTTCAATTTGGTTCAAGCGGTATATCGGTGCATGATATCTTTGCAAATGATGGCATTCCTATTGATGATAAAATAAGAACGAAAGCCATTGACGGTATGAGTAAGAGGGATGAGCTCAGCGGATTTTTTCAAATAGAGTTTATTAATGTAGGATTCAAAAGCAAAAAGAACCCCAATAATTTTTACTCTTTTGGAATGTACTTAGAGGGCAATGCAATAGGATATTGGTTTAAAGATTTAGCAAACTTAGCATACTATGGAAATGCAGGTCAATTAAACAGAAAGTTTAGGTTGGATCACTTGAAAACTACCGGAGAATTGGTAAATACATTTCACTTTGGAGTTAATAAACGTATAAATAAAAAATTTACTATTGGCGCAAGAGCTAAATTGTATTCAAGCATATTTAATTTTAGGTCTACAAAAAACTCAGGTTTTTTTGTGACTAGAGAAGGCGAGAATAACATTTTAGCAAATACTCTTGTGGCTGATATGGAGTTTAGAACTTCAGGTTTAGTTGGAATAAAGGATATTGTAGGTGACGATGCCGTTTCTAATTCTAACTTAACCAGCCTTTTGTTAAAAAGGGCGTTTTTTGGAGGAAGTATAGGAGTTGGAGCTGATTTTGGATTTACTTATAGACTCAATGAGCGTACCCGAGTTACAGGTAGCGTGCTTGATTTTGGTTTTATATATCAAAATGATGACGTAAGAGGTTTTACGTTAAAAGGAGCAAGCACAGTTGAAGGAGTCGAAATCACAGAATCAATCAGGATAAGTAACATTGATTCGGATTATTGGCAAGATATAATTGATGATGTAGAAGAACAAATTCCTTTTGAGGATGCTAATGAAAATTATTTAACACTAAGGCCAATAAAAGTAAATGGTTCTATTCGTCATGACTTTGGAAAGGAATTGGAGCCAAAAGAAGATTGTGCTTGTGGCGTAAACACAACATCTAAATTAAGAGCAACAAGATATGCTAATAGCGTTGGAGGGCAGTTGTATTTTATAACCAGACCAAGAGGTTTACAGGCTGCAATAACAGCATTTTATCAAAAACGATTTAATAATTTGGCTTTAAAAGCTACCTATACAGCGGATAAATTCACTAAAACGAATATAGGTTTAGGAATGGTATTTCAAGCGGGCCCAGTAAACTTCTATATCATGGCAGATAACCTATTGGCTTATCAAAATATTGCAGATACTAATTATGCTTCTTTTCAATTAGGATTAAATATCATATCTTGGGGAAAGAATTGATATCTTAATACTGTATGAAATATTTGTTGTTAGCCTTTTTTGGCATATTTAGTTTTATAGGTTTTAGTCAGGCTGAGTTAAACAATTACAAATATGTAATTGTTCCAAAACATTTTGATGATTTTAAAAAAACTAATCAATATAATACAAGTACTAAGGTAAAACATTTACTTTCTCAGAAAGGGTTTCATGCGGTGTATGATGATGCTCTTCCAGAGGATTTAGTAAAAAACAGATGTCTTGGAGTAGCTGTTAAAATGGACAATAAATCTAGTATGTTTAGCACTAAAGTTGGGTTGAAATTTATAGATTGTTTTTCGAAAACCGTATATACTACTCAAGAGGGAAAATCAAAAATAAAGGAGTATAATGAAGCTTATGGTGATGCCATTAAAAAAGCACTAAGTTCTTTAAATGGTTTTACATACGAATATACTGCCAAGGTAGATGAAAAACCAATAGCTATTAGTTTTAAAAACGATGTAAAAGAACTTGACAAGACTAAAGAAGAAGTACAGGAGAAGGCAGAAATGAAAAAAGAAGGACATATAGAGCAAGTAGCCACTAAAGAAAATCAATCTTTTAAAGATTTATCTCCTAAACCTTCTAACATAAAAAAAGCAGTTGTGGTTCCTACTGGAATACTATACTCTCAAGAAATGCCTTATGGTTATCAACTTGTAGATAGTACACCTAAAGTGGTAATGAAGTTGTATAAAACTACAATAGATAATGTTTTTATGGTACAAGGTTCTAATGCTATTGTTCATAAGAAAGATGAGCAATGGGTGTACGAATATGAGACTGATGGAAAAACGGAAACAAAAGTAATTCTAATAAAGTTTTAAAATTCGTATTTGGTTTTCCAACGATTTGTTAAAAAGTCTTTAATTGCTTTTTCTCTAGTGTTGTTGCCCGCTTGATAAATTGATGTCCCAATAATTTCTTCAGGTAAAAATTCTTCTGCAATAAAATTGTTTTCGTAGTTATGGGCGTATTTGTAGTCCTTACCATAACCAATATCCTTCATCAATTTGGTAGGAGCATTTCGTAGGGGGAGAGGAACCGACAAGTCTCCAGTTTGTTTTACTAATTGTTGGGCTTTTCCAATTGCCATATAACTAGCGTTACTTTTTGGTGAGGTTGCCAAATATATTGCGCATTGGCTTAAAATAATGCGAGCTTCAGGATAACCAATCGTTGTAACAGCCTGAAAAGTAGTGTTTGCCATTACCAAAGCAGTAGGGTTGGCTAATCCAATGTCTTCAGATGCTGATATTAACATTCTTCTTGCTATAAATTTAACATCTTCACCACCTTCAATCATTCTGGCTAACCAATATACAGTGCCATTAGGGTCACTACCCCGAATAGATTTTATAAAAGCTGAAATAATATCATAGTGTTGTTCACCAGTTTTATCATAGAGCGCAGTGTTTTTTTGAACCTTGCTCATTACTAAATCATCAGTGATAACCACATTGTCGGTAACCTCTGAGTTTACAACAAGTTCAAAAATGTTCAATAGTTTTCTGCCATCACCACCTGATAATCGTAAAAGAGCCTCTGTTTCTTTTAACTCAATTGTTTTGGATTTTAATAAGGTGTCTTTTTTAATTGCTCTGTGAATAAGAGATTCTAAATCATTTTTGTCAAATGAGTTTAAAATGTATACCTGGCATCTAGATAATAAGGCGGGTATCACTTCAAAACTTGGATTTTCGGTAGTAGCACCTATAAGAGTAACCCATCCTTTTTCAACCGCACCTAATAACGAGTCCTGCTGTGATTTACTAAAACGGTGAATCTCATCAATAAACAAAATAGGATTTTTAGAAGTAAATAATCCCCCGCTTTGTTTTGCCTTATCAATAACCTCTCTAATATCTTTTACACCACTATTTATTGCACTTAAGATATAAAAGGGGCGTTTACTTTCTTGAGCTATAATATTTGCTAAAGTAGTTTTTCCTGTTCCAGGAGGTCCCCATAAAATCAAAGATGGAATTATACCTCTTTTTATTTGATGGGTAAGGGATCCTTTTTCTCCAACTAAATGGTGTTGACTAATGTATTCATCAAGCGTTTTAGGCCGTACTCTTTCAGCTAAAGGTTCATTCATACTATAAAAATAATATAACTTTTTTTAGCACGGTTAAGACAAAACTTTAATTTCAAAATTCAGTTTGAATTTTAAAAACTGACAAATTATCATGATGCTACTTTTTGGAGTGTTTTTTGAAGAAATAGCTTAAATTTAAGTATGTTAGATTCTAATTATTTTAGGTTTTCCAATTCCGTTTTATTCGCGCCGATATTGTTTGTGATAATAATTTGGGCAGTTTATTGGATGGAATTAAAATATGGAATAAACCTCAATGTTTATGGAATATACCCTAGAACCATTAGTGGATTAAAGGGAATTGTTTTTAGCCCTTTTATACATGGTTCTCTTCAACATTTGTATAACAATACCATTCCAGTTACTGTGCTAATGGCTGCCTTGTTTTATTTTTATAATGGTATTGGTATGAGAGTTCTAATTTATGGAATGATATTATCGGGATTAATTACATGGCTAATCGGACGTCCTTCTTTTCATATCGGAGCTAGTGGAATGATATATGTTTTGGCGAGCTTCATATTTTTTAAAGGTATATTTTCTAAATACTATAGACTTGTTGCGTTGTCTTTACTGGTTGTATTTATGTACGGAAGTTTGCTTTGGTATGTATTTCCAATTGAAAAGGGAATTTCCTGGGAAGGACATTTAGGAGGTTTTATCTCTGGTTTGTGTTTGGCAATTTTTATTAAAGGAGAGTTGCCTAAACCGCAGAAGTATGTTTGGGAAAGTGAGGATTACAATGAAGAAGAAGACCCTTTTTTAAGACAGTTCGATGAAAATGGAAATTTTATTGAAAGTTCTGAAGCGTATGTAGATGAAGGGACGAGTGATATTGAAATTAAATATCATTTTAAGAAAAATGATGAAAGCTCAACTCCATAAATTATAGTCTTTGTCTAACAGCTTCATATAAAAAAACAGCGCAAGCAACAGATACATTTAAAGATTGTATTTCTCCCAGCAGGGGAAGTTTAGCTTTATAATCCGCAGCTTTTAAAATAGAGGGTGAAATACCCTTATCTTCTGCTCCCATTACAATACCAGTTGGTTTTGTGAACGAAACATCATAGATAGCACTGTTAGTTTTTTCAGTGGCGGCAATTATTTGAATTCCAGATGCCTGTAGATAGAAAACAGCATCTTTAATATGATTCACCTTTGCAATTGGAACTTTAAAAGCAGCTCCCGCAGATGTCTTAATCGTGTCTGCAGTTACGGGAGCGGCTCCTTTTTTCTGAATGATAATTCCATCTACACCTGTGCATTCCGCAGTACGTATGATAGCACCAAAATTACGAACATCGGATAGTTGATCTAGCAAAAGAAACAATGCTGGAGATTTTTTATTTTGAGTTTGTTCAACCAACTCTTCAATACTTAAAAATTCAATAGGAGAAATTTGAGCAACAGCACCTTGATGATTGTTTTTTGTTAATCTATTTAGTTTTTCCACTGGTACATATACCAAAGAAATGCTATTACGTCTTAAGGTATTTTCTAATTCTTTAATTAAATCACTTTTTAAACCATTTTGTATAAAAACTTTATCGATGGTTTCATTGGAAGCTATAGCTTCTAAAATGGCTCTTATGCCGTAGATTTGAGTTGTTTTTTGCATGGGGTAAATTTAGGGTAAACAAAATTATAAACTATACTAATCATAAAATTGTTGAAAATATGGTTTTCGCCTAAAAATTGTATTAAGTTTTAAAGTTAATACATTAAAAAAGGCTGCCTTTCAAGGGCAACCTTTTTAATATTATCTAAAGTAAGTGTCTAATTAGTCACAAGTGTTAAACTGTTCGCCAGTAGCTGGTCCAACATCTCTGTTTCCATCACCAATACCGTCTTCAAGTATTACTACGTCATTAGGGTCAGTAAAAGTGTAGGTATTTTCACCTTCCCAATCGCCTGAAGTATAAGAAAACAATAATCTTGTTGTACCTGCAGGAATTGTAATAGTTTCTGTCGTTGAAAAACCTGTTGGAGAATAATCAGTTTCTTCCCCGTCAATTGAAACAGTTATAAAACCACCTTGCCATCCGTCTCCAAAAAGATCATTCATTTCTAGCGTCCAATCTCCTGGCTCAGGAATTTTAAAGCAAACAACTACTGAAGAATATCTAAAAGGTGTAACATGAGATGTGGTTCTTACGTTAGTCCCTGTATCATCAGCTGAAAAAGATCTACCATCTGTAAGATTTAAAACGTATCTCAATATAAATAAATCACCACCATCTATTTGATCAGCAGTTAATCCAACGGCATCTAGCATAGTTTCGGCATTAATGCTATATGTGTGTTCCGGGAATCCAGAATCACCTACAGTGAAAGCAGAACCAGGTACGTTTTCAATGAATACTTCATCGATATCTAAAACTTCGTTGTTTACTGGCGTAGTATCCGCAAACAAAACGTATAAATCTATAGATTCAATAGTATCATTTTCGTCAAAATCATTAAATAATACTGTGTTTTCCAGTAACGATTCGGAAGGATTTAATTTATTTATTGTTCCGCCAACGGTAGATACTGTTGTCAATACGGCACCTTCATTTTGTGCTACAGTATCCTCATCCAAGGGAGACTTATCATACTCACATGAAGTGGTCAGTAAGAATATGCACAAAAAGCTATAAAGAAATGTTTTTCTTAAAGTTTTCATTTTAATTTTTTTTTTAGTTAATAAATCCAGTTGCTGGGTTGGTATCCCAAAATACCTGTTCCGTAACATTAGCCTTTTGCTCTGAATTGGAATTATTGGAAACACTAGATGTTGGATAGAAGAAAGATCTTAAGAAATTATCCACATCTCCTGCTCTTATTGGCTGTAGGTCATTTGGCATACCTGTTCTTCTATAGGAGTTATATGCTTCAACTCCATTTCCAAATAACGCGATATGGTATTCCGTCATGATGGTATTTAGTTTTTCATCAGCATCCGCGGCCGTATATTTGGCCATTACTTCATCAATATAAGCATCAATGTCGGTTTGGGCCGGTTCAAAAGGAGAACCTGCTGCCTGACCACTACCAAATGTCATAACCTTTGATATGGATTGTGTAACCCCTTCTCTTAAATATGTCGCTGCGTCACCAGTTGTGCCTAAAGTCAAGGCAGATTCTGCGAGCATAAAATTAACAAAAGAAGAAAGCATAATCGGAGAGATACCTGCTCCTTGGGTTCCTACACTTCTACTTACGATTGGTTCAAAGGAATCGCTATCGAAAACACCACCAACAGGATATACACCCCAAGTCGCTCTAGACCCAGTATCTGGTGGAATACCGGCATCATCGCCGTGATCTCTACCCCAGTATCCTGGAAAGTCAGTAGTACAGAAAGGAATGGTAAACCCGTAATGCGTAGGAGGTAATGATCCAAAACAATCTTGCTCGTTAGTATCCATTGCATTCCTATCTAACTGTCGGTAAAAATAGTAGCGTAATCGCGGATCTTGTACTGTCTTTTCGCTTCCAGGACCTGCTAACAACTCATTCATAAAATGATTCGACATATAGTCTAGAACAATACCAGGTGAATCAAAGTTCTTAGCAAAATCTGGATGTCTACTGTCCGGGTTATTGTCATTTGTTGTCCAATTAAACTGAAAATCATCATCAGCAGTTGTAATATAATTACCTGAAGCAATAATTGCATTGATTCCTGCTGTAGATTCAGCACTATTCACCAGCCTAGACTGTAAATAAAGCTTTAATTTCAAGGTGTTGGCAAATTTAATCCACTTTTCGCTATCACCTCCATAATACAAATCAGACGAGTAAGATACTGCAGAGGTCTTGTTAAGGTTTTCAATAGCAGTATCTATTAAGGTAAACATTGCAGCATAGATTTCGGCACCTGAATCTCTTTTTGGATTGGAGATACCAGCAACTGCTTCGCTATAAGGAATATCTCCTAAGTAATCCACTAAAGTGGTTACAACGTAAGCTTCAATCAATTGTGCTATTCCTAAATGCTGAAAGGCTTCCTGCTCAGTGGCTAAGGGTTCTAGTGTTCTATTATTTGATATAATTCTAGAATAGGTGTATTCCCAAACAATATTAAACTTGTCTGAAGTATAAGCATTCTGATATGTTGGACCTGTCATACGTATCATTCTAGTGGTCTCCATTCCAGCTCCAGATACTCCATCGCGGTCATCTCTACCTATTCTTCCCTGAAAAATATCCGCTAGCGCAACTTCATTTGAATTTAAGAAAAAGTCTAAATTGGCCTGTGTCTGTGAGACTTCATCTGGATCATCTAATAATTCTAATTGTGTGGTCTCACAAGATGAGATCACAAAGAATAATCCTAAGAAAATTAATTTATATATTAATTTTTGATATATAGTTTTCATATTATTTTTTTTTAAAATTCAAATTTCAAGCTAAATCCATACCTAGCTGCACTAGGACCTGAAAAGAAATCTAAACCTTGAGCATTACTTACCCCAGCACTGTTTACATTTGGATCAAAGTTCGCATCCTTAGGGGTATTAAATGCTCTGTACCAAAGGTTAGATCCTAATAGTGTGACGTTTATGTTTGAGAATGGTGTTCCATTCAACATTTTGTCACTAAAGTCATATGATAAGCTTACTTCATTTAAGCGTAACATGGTACCATCATAGATTTTAAAGTTTGCAGGACCAAATAACCAGGCATCGAAAGCAATATCTGTGGCATTGACCTGAACATTATTTGGTTGCCCAGAATTTTGGTTCACACCAGGTAATATATAAGTACCTTCCCTAGAAAATGGAAATTCGATTACCCCTCTATTTTGAAGCGTAGAAACCGTACGGGAGTAAATATCTCCCCCTTGTCTATATGCTAAATCTACACTTAATCTAAGGTTTTTGTAACCAATATTAGTTCTAAGGTTAGCTGTGTAATCCGCATTAGGGTCACCTATAACATTATCAATGCTAGCAGATGCAATATAGATACCATCGTCCCCAACTAATAGGTTGCCAGCGTCATCTGTTTCAACTTTAGACCCTAAGAATACACCATAAGGTTGCCCTTCAACTGCAGCGTTTCGTGCATCCGCAACTGTTGTTGGTCCACCAATAGTAATGTTGTTAACACCATCAGGTAGTTCAGTAATAACAGGTTCGTCTGCGTAAAAGGTTAAACCAAAGTCTAAATTGAAACCATCAGGGTTTCTGAACATGTCATAGGTTAAACCTACTTCAATCCCTTCATTTTCTAAGGTACCTGCATTTATATACTGTTGAGTAAAACCTTCACTTGGAGGCAATTCCCTAAGTGTAATTAAGTCTGTAGTTTTTCTTTTAAATACACTAGTATTTAAGCCTATTCTATTGTCCCAAAGTTTTGCGTCTATTCCAGCTTCAAATTCAGTAACAAGTTCAGGTACTAAATCTGCATTTCCTAATTGGAAACTAGTATCGTTACCAGAAAGGTTATTACCATCTCCATCAACAAATAAATTACCATTAAGTGATAAGGTAGTTCGCGTTGAATATGTAGGAGGGAAACCAGCAGATGATCCATAACCTAATCTAAGTTTTAAATAATTCAAAGCCTTGGATTGTAAACCATCTATTGCGGAAGTTGGTATAAACGATAAACTTGCTGAAGGATAAAAGACGGTGTTGTTATCAGTTTCTAAGGTTGAAGTCCAGTCATTACGTCCTTGAACGTTTAAGTATAAATAATCTTCATACCCTAAAGTTAAGTCTCCAAAAACTCCATAAGTGCTTTCACGTGATTGTGATTGGAGGGGAAGATTCGAAAAAGAGTTTGTTGTTGATTGTTGTGTAAAGTTGAAATGTCTTAAGATTCCAAATACTACTTGGTTTGTACTTTCCACCCCATCTCTGTCAAATTCTATACGGTTAGAGTTAAAACCAAGAATACCTTTAAAATTGAATTTATCAGATAAATCTTTGTCGTAATTGATAGAGAAGTTATGGTCCAGAATAGTATTAACAATACTTGTTGTTCTTAAAAGACCTAATGGATTTCCGTCGATACCACCCCTGTTTTGAGCATAAAAACCATTTTCAGTATATGTATTGAAACCAAATCTGTATGCAAGTGATAAATTGTCATTTACAGAATAAACAGTACTAAAACTAGAAAAGATGTTAGTTGTCTTCTGTCCAGTTTTCACGTTTTCAACTGTCCATAACGGGTGTTGAATACCGTTAGTCTCTCTATAATATAAAGATCCACCATCAGCTCTTTGAAAAGGAATGTTTATTAAATCAACATTACGGGGAGTGTAAAATATATCACTAAAGATAGATGCACCGTCACCAATAACTCCACTACCTCGTGAAGCTGCAATAGGAGGCGATTTATAATCTGTTCTTGCAACATTAACAGAAGCATTGACTTTAAGTTTACCAATGGTACCATTAGCACCTATTGTAAAATTATCTCTTGCTAACTCGTTGCCAGGTGTAAAACCTTCATCGTTCAGTTTTGTATAACCAACATTATACCCAAATTTACTATTACCTCCAGTTAAGTTAATACTAGTGGTAACGTTAAGACCCTTTCTAAAGAAATTTTCAACACTATTATAGGGCTTAAGTTCATATTCTGAAGCAGCTAAATCTTCATAGCCTTCTATAAATGCTTGATTAACATTAGTGGCAAAAGGATGTGTTACAAAAACAGTTCCGTCAGCTCCTGTGCTTGTTTGGTAGGCTTGATAATTAGCTGTAGGGTCTTTAAATCGAGGCCCCCAGTTACTAAAAAACCAACCAAAGGTATTGTTGAAACCACCAGCATACTCATCTTGATAATTTGGAAGGTGAGGAGAACTTGTAAAAACAGACGACGTAATCGATAATTTCACGGCTCCGTCCTCATTTTTTCCAGATCCTGATTTTGTAGTAATTAAGATTACCCCATTTCTACCTCTATTTCCATAAAGTGCAGTTGCACTTAAACCTTTAAGAATACTAATGTCTTCAATGTTGTTCGGGTCAATATCCAAGAAGCGATTCGACGCGGTACGTCCATCACGGAAAATTCCATCCTGATTAGCACCACTATCAAAAGGAATACCATCAATTACAAAAAGTGCTTGGTTGTTACCAGTAATTGAAGTGTTACCTCTAATGACAATATTAGATGCCGAACCAGTTAAACCATTAGCTGCAGTGATATTAACACCTGCCGCTTTACCTTGTAGTAAGCGACCTAAATCACCCTCCGCTTTTTGTTGTATTTCTTCATTTCCAACCTTACTTACAGCATAACCCAGAGACTTTTTCTCTCTTTTTATACCTAAAGCAGTAACGACAACCTCTTCGAGAGCTTGTGCATCTTCTTCCATTTTGACGTTGATAGTGTTTGAAGAACCTACATCTGCAGAAGTGTTTTTCTGCCCGATGTAACTAAAAAGTAAAGTTTGTCCTTCACTTGCTTTGATGGCGTAGTTTCCATCAAAATCTGTTTGAGTACCATTTGTAGTGCCTTGCACGACGATGTTTACTCCGGGAAGTGGGAGGCCGCTTTGGTCAGTAACAACACCGGTAATCGTTTTTTCTTGCGCAAATGAAACATGCACAATAAACGCCAATAACAGCGTTAACAATCCGTTTCGTTTTGTTTTCATTTTATATTTATTTGAATTAGCTGTGGCAAAAATCACAAATTCATGTTAATAATGCAAGTTTTTTTAACTTTTAATTATGCTTGCATAGCTTATTTTGTTATATATCAATGTCTGCGGCTTATTTTGTTGATATTTTATTGAAAAAGGGGTGATTTTATTAAAATGATAACATAATACAGTTTTATTAGGGTTTTTCTTTCAAAAATCAAATTAGGGTTATGTTTTTTTTATTTCCAAAACTAAAATCAATTTAGTTTTGGAAGGTGTGGTGTAATAATTTTTTAAAATAAGTGTCAATGGGTTTGAATTATTGTAAAATAGTATTACATTTGCCAGCCCTTAAACAAGGGTTATTTATATATACATATATAGTATGCCAACAATTTCACAATTAGTACGAAAAGGAAGAGTCACGATTACTAAGAAGAGTAAATCGGCTGCTTTGGATTCGTGTCCTCAAAGAAGAGGTGTTTGTACGCGTGTTTATACGACTACGCCAAAGAAACCAAATTCTGCAATGCGAAAAGTTGCTAGGGTTAGGCTAACCAATGGTAAGGAAGTGAATGCTTACATACCTGGAGAGGGGCACAATTTGCAAGAGCACTCGATAGTATTAGTAAGAGGCGGAAGGGTAAAAGATTTGCCAGGAGTTAGATATCATATTGTTAGAGGTGCTCTGGATACAGCTGGTGTTGCTGGGAGAACTCAACGTAGGTCTAAGTATGGTGCAAAGCGCCCTAAGAAGTAATTAAAACTTTTTAAAGAGAAGTAATGAGAAAAAGACAGGCTAAAAAAAGGCCATTATTACCGGATCCAAGATTTAATGATCAGCTGGTAACTCGTTTCGTTAACATGATGATGTGGGACGGAAAGAAATCAGTTGCTTTTAGTGTTTTTTACGATGCAATAGATATTGTTGAAGAGAAAAAAACAGATGAAGAAAAAACGGCTTTAGAGTTGTGGAAAGATGCATTGTCAAATGTTATGCCTCATGTTGAGGTTAGAAGTAGACGTGTAGGTGGTGCAACGTTTCAGATTCCTATGCAAATACGTCCAGATCGTAAAATTTCAACAGCAATGAAGTGGTTGATTAGTTTTTCGAGAAAGCGTAATGAGAAAGGAATGGCTCAAAAATTAGCTGCAGAGATATTGGCTGCTTCAAAAGAAGAAGGTGCTGCTGTTAAGAAAAGAGTAGATACGCATAAGATGGCAGAAGCAAATAAAGCATTTTCTCACTTTAGATTTTAATCAGAAATGGCAAGAGATTTAAAATACACAAGAAATATAGGTATTGCTGCGCATATTGATGCTGGTAAAACTACTACTACTGAGCGTATATTATTTTACACAGGTGTAAGTCATAAGATAGGTGAAGTTCATGATGGTGCTGCTACTATGGATTGGATGGAGCAAGAGCAAGAAAGAGGTATTACAATTACTTCTGCGGCTACTACATGTGAATGGAATTTCCCAACTGAAAATGGTCAACCAACAGCGGATGCTAAAGGTTATCATTTTAATATTATTGATACTCCAGGACACGTTGATTTTACTGTTGAGGTGAATCGCTCGTTAAGGGTTCTTGATGGGTTGGTGTTTTTGTTTAGTGCAGTTGATGGTGTTGAGCCTCAATCAGAGACTAACTGGAGATTGGCGGATAACTATAAGGTGCCGAGAATCGGTTTTGTTAATAAGATGGATCGTCAAGGGTCTAACTTTTTAATGGTTTGTAATCAGGTTAAAGATATGTTAGGTTCTAATGCGGTTCCTATTGTATTACCTATTGGAGAGGAAGCTGATTTTAAGGGTATTGTTGATTTGGCGAAGAATAGAGCTATTGTTTGGCATGATGAAAACTTTGGTTCTACTTTTGATGTTATTGATATTCCAGAAGAGATGAAGGCTGAGGTTAAGGAGTATAGAGCTGCTTTGATTGAGGCTGTTGCTGAGTATGATGAGAATTTGATGGAAAAATTCTTTGAAGATGAGGATTCTATTACAGAAGAAGAGGTTCATGCTGCATTAAGAGCTGCGGTTATGGATAGGGCTATTATACCTATGGTATGTGGTTCTTCGTTTAAAAATAAAGGAGTGCAGTTTTTATTAGATGCTGTATGTAGATACTTGCCTTCTCCGATTGATAAAGATGATATTGTTGGAACAAATCCTGATACCGGTGAAGAGATTTCTCGTAAGCCAGATGTAAAGGAACCGTTTTCAGCTTTAGCATTTAAGATTGCTACAGATCCGTTTGTTGGTCGTTTAGCTTTCTTTAGAACGTATTCTGGTAGATTGGATGCGGGTTCTTATATATTGAACAATCGTTCGGGAAAAAAAGAACGTATTTCGCGTATCTATCAAATGCACTCAAATAAGCAAAATGCTATTGATTATATCGAGGCAGGAGATATTGGGGCTGCGGTAGGTTTTAAGGATATAAAAACAGGTGATACTATGTCTGCTGAAAAGCATCCTATAGTATTGGAGAGTATGGACTTTCCTGATCCAGTGATAGGTATTGCAGTTGAGCCTAAAACGAAAGCTGATGTTGATAAGTTGGGTATGTCTTTAGCTAAATTGGCAGAAGAAGATCCTACTTTTCAAGTTAAGACGGATGAAGCTTCAGGTCAAACTATTATATCTGGTATGGGTGAACTTCACTTGGATATTATTGTGGATCGTTTAAAGCGTGAATTTAAAGTTGAGGTTAATGAAGGTGAGCCTCAGGTTGAATATAAAGAAGCTTTAACAAAGGTTGCTCAGCATAGAGAAACATACAAAAAGCAGTCTGGTGGTCGTGGTAAGTTTGGTGACATTGTATTTGAAATGGGGCCAGCTGATGAGGATTTTGAAGGAACAGGGCTTCAGTTTGTTGATGAAATAAAAGGTGGTCGTATACCTAAGGAATTTATTCCAGCTGTTGAAAAAGGGTTTAAAGAAGCTATGAAGAATGGTCCTTTGGCTGGTTACGAAATGGATACTATGAAAGTGGTTCTTAAAGATGGTTCGTTCCACCCTGTGGATTCTGATGCATTGTCTTTTGAGCTTGCTGCTAAGCTTGGTTATAAAGCTGCTGGTAAAGCTGCTGGAGCTGTGGTAATGGAGCCTATGATGAAATTGGAGGTGTTAACTCCTGAGGAAAACATGGGTGATATTGTTGGAGATTTAAATAGAAGAAGAGGTACTATTAGTGATATGAGTGATAGAGCTGGTTCTAAGGTTGTTAAAGGTGTAGTTCCATTATCTGAGATGTTTGGATATGTAACTTCTTTAAGAACATTGTCTTCTGGTAGAGCAACTTCAACAATGGAATTCTCGCATTATGCGGAAACTCCATCTAATATTTCTGAAGAGGTTATTAAGGCAGCAAAAGGTGTAACAGCATAAATTGTAGAAAATGAGTCAAAAAATTAGAATAAAACTAAAATCTTACGATCACAATTTAGTAGATAAATCTGCTGAGAAGATTGTAAAGACGGTAAAGACTACAGGTGCTGTTGTTACTGGACCTATTCCTTTGCCTACGCATAAAAAAATATTTACTGTGTTGCGTTCGCCACACGTGAATAAAAAGTCTAGAGAGCAATTCCAATTAAGTTCATATAAAAGACTGTTGGATATTTATAGTTCTTCATCAAAGACTATCGATGCTTTAATGAAATTGGAGCTTCCGAGTGGAGTAGAGGTGGAGATTAAGGTATAAGTGATTAAGGGTTGTTGAAAAACAATTCTATTACATGTCCTGAGCTGCGTGCGAGGGAAAAACGGAAAAAAATAAATTCAGGGTTGAATTATTTTTGACCCTGTTTTTTTGTGAGATAATTAAGTAATTGAATAATTAATATAAATAAATATGTCTGGGTTAATAGGAAAGAAAGTAGGCATGACCAGCATTTTTGATGAAAATGGAAAGAATATTCCATGTACTGTCATTGAAGCTGGGCCATGTGTAGTTACCCAAGTCAGAACCGAAGAGGTAGACGGGTACAGTGCCCTTCAGCTTGGTTTCGATGACAAGGCAGAAAAACGTGCTAATAAGGCTGAATTAGGTCATTTTAAAAAGGCAGGTGCTTCTCCAAAGAAAAAAGTCGTTGAGTTTCAAGATTTTGAAGGTGAGTTCAAATTAGGTGACACCGTAGGTGTTGATCTTTTTATTGAAGGAGAGTTTGTTGATGTTATTGGAACATCAAAGGGAAAAGGTTTTGCTGGTGTTGTAAAAAGACACGGTTTTGGAGGTGTAGGTCAAGCTACACATGGTCAGCATAACAGATTGAGAGCTCCTGGTTCTATTGGTGCGGCTTCATATCCTGCAAGAGTTTTTAAAGGTATGAAGATGGCTGGAAGAATGGGCGGCGATCGAGTTACTGTTCAAAATCTTAAAGTATTGAAAGTAGTAGCGGAAAAAAATCTTTTAGTTGTAAAAGGTTGTGTTCCGGGTCATAAAAACGCTTACGTAACGATTCAGAAGTAATGAAGGTAGCAGTTTTAGATATTAAAGGAAAAGAAACAGGAAGAAAGGCAGACCTTTCGGATGCTGTTTTCGCAATAGAGCCAAATAATCATGCGGTTTATTTGGATGTTAAGCAATATTTAGCACACCAAAGACAAGGAACTCATAAGTCTAAAGAGAGAGCTGAGATTGCAGGAAGTACCAGAAAGATAAAGAAACAAAAAGGTACAGGTACAGCACGTGCAGGTAGTATTAAGTCTCCTATTTTTAGAGGTGGAGGTCGTATTTTTGGTCCTAGACCAAAAGATTATACGCAAAAATTGAATAAGAACGTAAAACGTTTAGCTAGAAAATCTGCACTAAGTATTAAATCGAAGGAGAACGCTATTTTGGTAGTTGAGGACTTTAATTTTGAAGCTCCAAAAACAAAGGATTTTGTACAAGTTTTAAAGTCTTTAGGGCTTGAAAGTAAAAAATCTTTATTTGTGTTGGGTGATTCGAATAATAGTGTATATTTGTCTTCGCGTAATTTGAAGGGTTCTGAAGTTATAACTAACTCAGAATTAAATACTTACAAAATACTTAACGCTAATAATATTGTTTTGCTGGAAGGTTCATTAGCTGGTATTGAGGCAAATCTAAATAAATAAGAAAACCATGAGTGTGTTAATTAAGCCTATTATTACGGAAAAAATGACCGCCGATAGCGAGTTGCATAATCGTTATGGTTTTGTTGTTAATCCAAAAGCAAATAAGATTCAAATTAAGGATGCAGTTGAATCTACGTATGGAGTTTCTGTTAAGAAAGTGCGTACAATGAATTATGCTCCAACAAGAAAATCACGTTACACCAAAACAGGTGTTCAGCATGGAAAAACTAATGCTATTAAAAAAGCTATAGTTGATGTTGTTGAAGGTGATATTATTGATTTTTACAGTAATCTATAAAGACAAGAAATGTCAGTTAGAAAATTAAAACCAATCACTCCAGGGCAGCGTTTTAGAGTAGTAAACGGATTTGACGCGATTACTACTGATAAGCCGGAAAAAAGCTTGCTTGCTCCGTTAAAAAAGTCTGGAGGTAGAAACAGTCATGGAAAAATGACCATGCGCCATAGAGGTGGAGGTCATAAGAGAAGGTATCGTATAGTTGATTTTAAAAGAGATAAGCAAGATGTTGCTGCTGTTGTGAAATCAATTCAATATGATCCGAATAGAACAGCTTTTGTAGCTTTGTTGGAATATACTGACGGAGAAAAAAGATATGTTATTGCTCAAAATGGTTTAGAGGTGGGTCAGAAAGTATCTTCTGGTGCTTCTTCTGCTCCTGAAATTGGAAATGCACTTCCATTAAATGATATACCATTAGGGACAATAATTTCTTGTATAGAGCTTAGGCCAGGTCAAGGAGCTGTTATGGCTCGTAGTGCTGGTACGTTTGCTCAGTTAATGGCAAAAGACGGTAAGTTTGTTACGGTTAAGTTGCCTTCAGGAGAAACTAGATTAATTCTTTCTGGTTGTTTAGCAACAATTGGTGCGGTGTCTAACTCGGATCATCAGTTGTTAGTATCTGGTAAGGCGGGTAGAAGTAGATGGTTAGGTAGAAGACCAAGAACTAGACCGGTGGCTATGAACCCCGTTGATCATCCAATGGGTGGTGGTGAAGGTAGAGCTTCTGGTGGTCATCCAAGATCTAAGAATGGAATACCAGCAAAAGGATTTAGAACTCGTTCTAAAACTAAGAGTACCAATAGATATATAATAGAACGTAGAAAGAAATAAAAAGTAGAAAGAAATGGCACGTTCACTAAAAAAAGGACCTTACGTTCACTATAGCTTGGAAAAAAAGATCCAAGATAATGCAGCATCTGGAAAGAAAACTGTTATTAAGACTTGGTCAAGAGCTTCAATGATTACACCTGATTTTGTTGGTTTAACGATTGCAGTTCATAATGGAAGACAATTTGTACCGGTATTTGTTACGGAAAACATGGTTGGTCATAAATTAGGCGAATTTTCTCCTACAAGATCTTTTAGGGGTCACGCAGGGGCTAAGAATAAAGGAAAAAAGTAAGCTATGGGAGTTCGAAAAAAACAAATGGCCGAAAGAATAAAGGCTGAAAAACAAAAAGTTGCTTTTGCAAAGCTTAATAACTGCCCAACATCACCTAGAAAAATGCGTTTAGTTGCGGATTTGGTAAGGGGAATGAAAGTGGAAATGGCTTTAGCTACTTTAAGGTTTAATCCTAAAGAGGCTTCTAGAAAGCTGGAGAAGTTATTGCTTTCTGCTATTGCGAATTGGCAAGCTAAAAATGAGGATGCTAGTATTGAAGATGCTAACCTAATAGTTAGTGAGATTAGAGTAGATAGCGGAACAATGTTAAAAAGATTGCGTCCTGCTCCTCAGGGAAGAGCGCACAGAATTAGAAAACGTTCAAACCATGTAACATTGGTTTTGGGGTCTAACAATAATACACAAAGCTAGAAATGGGACAGAAAACAAATCCAATAGGAAATCGTCTTGGAATCATCAGAGGTTGGGAGTCTAACTGGTATGGTGGTAATGATTATGGAGATAAGCTAGCTGAAGATGATAAGATTAGAAAGTATATTCATGCTCGTTTATCTAAGGCAAGTGTTTCTAGAGTAATTATAGAGCGTACTCTTAAGTTAATAACTATTACAGTTACTACGGCTAGACCTGGTATCATTATTGGTAAAGGTGGTCAAGAAGTAGATAAGCTTAAAGAAGAGCTTAAGAAAATTACAGGTAAAGAGGTTCAGATTAATATATATGAAATCAAAAGACCTGAATTAGATGCTAATTTGGTAGCAGCAAGTGTTGCTAGACAAATTGAAAGTAGAATTTCTTTTAGAAGGGCTATAAAAATGGCTATCGCAGCAGCGATGAGAATGAATGCTGAAGGGATTAAAATTCAAATTTCAGGACGTTTGAATGGGGCGGAAATGGCTCGTTCGGAATCTTATAAAGATGGACGTATACCATTATCTACGTTTAGAGCGGATATTGATTATGCTTTACATGAAGCGCATACAACTTATGGTCGTTTAGGTATTAAAGTGTGGATTATGAAAGGTGAAGTTTATGGTAAAAGAGAGCTTTCTCCTTTAGTAGGTATGCAAAAAAGCCAAGGAGGTAAAGGAAAGCAAGACGGAGGAAGAAAACAACGTCGTAGAAAGTAATTTTTTAAAGAAGTAAAGAATGTTACAACCGAAAAGAACCAAGTTTCGTAAGATGCAAAAAGGCCGGATGAAGGGTAATTCCGGTAGGGGTCATCAGCTTTCAAATGGTATGTTTGGTATCAAATCCTTAGATGCTCATTTTATTACATCACGTCAGATAGAAGCTGCTCGTATTGCGGCAACTAGATATATGAAAAGAGAAGGTCAGTTATGGATAAAAATATTTCCAGACAAGCCTATTACAAAAAAGCCTTTAGAAGTACGTATGGGTAAAGGTAAAGGTGCTCCTGAGTATTTTGTAGCTGTGGTTAAGCCAGGAAGAGTTATGTTTGAAATTGGTGGAGTTCCTATAGATATCGCTAAGGAGGCGCTTAGATTGGCAGCTCAAAAATTGCCAGTGAAAACTAAATTTGTAGTTGCTAGAGACTATTCAGAAGGAAATTAATCGTAAGGAATCATGAAAAAACAAGAAATTAAAGAGTTGTCAGTTGAAGAACTTACGTCTAAGTTGGCTGAGATTAAAAAACAGCATGCTGATTTAAAAATAGCACACTTTGTTACTCCTCTTGAAAACCCATTACAAATACGAAAGGTTAGAAGAACAGTAGCAAGATTGGCTACAGAATTAACTAATAGGGAAAACCAATAATTGGTTCTGCTTTATGGAAAAAAGAAACTTAAGAAAAGAGAGAATAGGGGTTGTTACTAGCGACAAAATGGAGAAATCTATTGTTGTTGCTGAAGTAAAAAGAGTTAAGCACCCTATGTACGGTAAATTCGTTTTAAAAACGAAAAAGTATGTTGCTCACGATGAGAAAAATGATTGTAACATTGGTGACACTGTTAAAATCATGGAAACACGTCCTTTGAGTAAAACCAAGTGTTGGAGATTAGTAGAAATCTTAGAAAGAGCTAAATAATATGTTACAGCAAGAATCTAGACTAAAGGTAGCGGACAATACAGGTGCTAAGGAAGTTTTAACTATCCGTGTGCTTGGTGGTACTAAAAGAAGATATGCTTCTATTGGTGATAAAATTGTTGTTACTGTTAAAGAAGCTACTCCGAATGGAGGAATAAAAAAAGGAACAGTATCTACTGCGGTTGTGGTGCGTACTAAAAAGGAAGTTAGAAGACCTGATGGTTCTTATATCCGTTTTGATGATAATGCATGTGTATTATTAAATCCAACTGGAGAGATGAGAGGTACCAGAGTTTTTGGACCTGTTGCTAGAGAGTTGCGTGATAAGCAGTTCATGAAAATTGTTTCATTAGCCCCAGAGGTACTTTAATATATTCAGTAAGATGAAAAAGTTAAAAATAAAAACCGGAGATACTGTTAGGATTACCGCAGGGGACCATAAAGGGACTGAAGGTAAAGTGGTACAGGTTAATATTGAAAAGAACAAGGCAATTGTTGAGGGTGCTAATATGGTGTCTAAACATGAAAAGCCTAGTGCTAAGAATCCACAAGGTGGAATTGTAAAAAAGGAAGCGCCTATACATATTTCTAATTTGGCATTGATTGATGCTAAGTCTGGTGAAGCTACTAGAGTAGGTTACGAGGTTAGAGATGGAAAAAAGGTTAGATTTTCTAAGAAATCCAATGAAGTAATTTAGTTATGGCTTACGTTGCAAGATTAAAAGGAGAGTATAAAGAGCGTATTGTAGCTGCTCTTAAAGAGGAGTTTGGTTACAAGAATGTAATGCAGGTTCCTAAGTTGGAAAAAATTGTGGTAAGTAGAGGTATCGGTGCTGCGGTTGCTGATAAGAAGCTTATTGATCATGCTGTTGATGAAATGACAATGATTACTGGTCAAAAGGCTGTTCCTACAATGTCAAAAAAGGATGTTGCTTCATTTAAGTTGCGTAAAGGAATGCCTATCGGTGCTAAGGTAACTTTGAGAGGAGAAAGAATGTATGAGTTTTTAGACAGATTGGTTACTACTGCATTGCCAAGAGTTAGAGATTTTCAAGGTATTAAAGCTACTGGCTTTGATGGAAGAGGAAATTATAACTTGGGTGTTACAGAACAAATAATCTTTCCAGAAATTAATATTGATAAAATCAATAGAATTAATGGAATGGACATCACATTTGTTACTTCAGCTCAAACTGATAGAGAAGCAAAATCATTATTAACAGAATTAGGTTTACCTTTTAAAAAGAACTAGGATGGCTAAAGAATCAATGAAAGCTCGTGAAGTAAAAAGAGCTAAAACTGTAGCTAAATATGCTGATAAAAGAAAAGCATTAAAGGAAGCTGGTGATTATGAGGGCTTGCAAAAATTACCTAAAAATGCATCTCCAGTTCGTATGCATAACCGTTGTAAATTAACTGGAAGGCCTAAAGGATACATGAGAAATTTTGGTATTTCAAGGGTGTTGTTTAGAGAAATGGCTAATAAGGGATTAATACCAGGAGTTAAAAAGGCTAGCTGGTAATTAAGATAAATATAAACTGGTTTCAGGTTTAGCATGAGCTAAAAACCGTTACCGAAATTAATAAATATGGTTACAGATACTATAGCAGATTATTTAACGAGAGTTAGAAATGCTAGTAGAGCAGGTCACAGAATTGTAGAAATTCCTGCGTCAAAAGTAAAAAAGGAAATAACTAAGATTCTTTTTGATCAAGGTTATATCTTAAGTTACAAGTTTGAGGAAGATAAAGTTCAAGGTTCTATTAAAATCGCCTTGAAGTATGATAAGGCTTCAAAGGAGCCTGTGATAAAGAAGTTACAACGAGTTAGTAAGCCTGGTTTGCGTAAGTATGCTAGTTCTGTTGAACTGCCTAGGGTGTTAAACGGACTTGGAATTGCGATTGTATCAACTTCTCACGGAGTTATGACAAGTAAGCAAGCAAAAAATGAAAATGTAGGTGGCGAAGTTTTATGCTACGTATATTAATAATAAAGATTTAGAAAATGTCTAGAATAGGTAATAATCCAGTAGCAATTCCAGAAGGAGTTACGGTTGACGTTAAAGATGGCGTAGTTACTGTAAAAGGTAAATTGGGAGAATTAACTCAAGAGTACTCTGAGGTTACTATAAAGGTTGAAGAAGGTGATATATTAGTAACAAGACCTTCTGACTCTGTTAATCATAAAGCAAAGCACGGTTTATATAGATCTCTTATGTTTAATATGATTGAGGGTGTTTCTAAAGGATGGACTAAGGAGTTGGAATTGGTTGGTGTTGGTTATAGAGCAAGCAATCAAGGTCAAAAATTAGATTTAGCTTTAGGTTTTTCTCACAACATAGTTATTGATTTGGCTCCCGAAGTAAAAGTGGAAACAATTTCTGAGAAAGGAAAAAATCCTATCGTAAAACTTACTTCTTATGATAAACAATTAGTTGGACAAGTGGCAGCTAAAATTAGATCCTTCCGTAAGCCAGAACCTTATAAAGGAAAAGGAATCAAGTTTGTAGGTGAAGAGTTAAGAAGAAAAGCAGGTAAATCAGCTTAATTAAGAGTATTATGGGATTATCAAAGACTCAAAGAAAATATAGAATACGTAGAAGAATACGTAAAGTATCTTTTGGTACAGCAGAAAGACCAAGACTTTCTATTTTTAGAAGTAATAGTGAAATTTACGCACAGGTAGTTGATGACAATGAAGGTGTTACTATTGTTGCTGCTTCTTCTAGAGATAAAGGTATTGCTGCCGAAAAAGGTAACAAAACAGAAATAGCAAATTTAGTTGGTAAAGCAATTGCTGAAAAAGCTAAATCTGCAGGGATAGAAAAAGTTGCTTTTGATAGGGGAGGAAATCTTTATCATGGTAGAGTAAAATCTTTGGCCGAAGGCGCAAGAGAAGCAGGACTTAAATTCTAATAAGCATTATGTATCAGAAATACAAAAACGTAGAAACTGTTAAGCCGGGAGGTTTAGAATTAAAAGATAGATTAGTAGGTGTCCAAAGGGTAACTAAGGTAACTAAAGGTGGTAGAGCATTTGGCTTTTCTGCAATAGTTGTTGTAGGTGACGAAAATGGAGTTGTTGGACATGGTTTAGGTAAATCTAAAGAAGTTGCAACAGCAATTGCTAAGGCTATTGAGGATGGTAAAAAGAATCTTATTAGAATACCTTTAAATAAAGGAACTTTACCTCACGAACAAAAAGGTAAATTTGGTGGAGCTAGAGTTTATATTCAACCTGCATCACATGGTACAGGGGTAATTGCAGGTGGTGCTGTTAGAGCGGTATTAGAGGCAGTTGGTGTGCATGATGTACTTTCTAAGTCTCAAGGTTCGTCAAACCCGCACAATGTGGTAAAGGCTACTTTTGATGCTTTATTGCAATTAAGAGGAGCTAGTACAATAGCGCAACAAAGAGGAGTTTCTTTAGAAAAAGTTTTTAAAGGGTAATTCAGGAATATTATGGCAAAGATTAAAGTAAAGCAATTACGTAGCAGTATTAAAAGGCCACAAAACCAAAAAAGAACACTAGAGGCTCTTGGTTTAAAAAAAATTGGTCAGGTTGTTGAGCATGAGGCAACACCTAGTGTTCTAGGAATGGTAAATAAAGTTAAACACTTAGTTTCTACAGAAGAAGCTTAATATATATTAGTGTAATGAATTTAAGTAATCTAAAACCAGCTGAAGGATCTATTCAAAGAGACGGAAAGCGTGTGGGAAGAGGTCAGGGTTCTGGAAAAGGCGGAACTGCAACTAGAGGTCACAAAGGGGCTAAGTCTAGATCTGGATATTCTAAAAAGATTGGTTTTGAAGGTGGTCAAATGCCGCTTCAAAGACGTGTGCCTAAGTTTGGTTTTACCAACATTAATCGTAAAGATTACAAAGGTGTAAGTTTGGCCAAATTGCAAGAATTAGTAGACAAAAAAGTTATCAAGGATTCTGTAACTTTTGAGGCACTGGTTGAAAATAGAGTTGTTCGTAAGGGTGACTTAGTTAAAATTTTAGGAACAGGAGAGCTAAAAGCATCTCTGAAAGTTTCTGTACATAAATTTACTGCCACAGCTAAGGCAGCTATAGAGGCTGCAGGTGGTGAAGCAATAAATTTATAAGCATAACTTACTATGAAGAATTTTTTTGATACAATATCCAATATCTGGAAGATAGAAGAACTAAGAAGTAGAATATTAATTACTTTAGGTCTTTTATTGGTATATCGTTTTGGTTGCCAAATTGTTCTTCCTGGTATTGATTCTACACAATTAGCAGAATTGGCTTCTGGTACTGATCAGGGTATTTTTGGTTTGCTAAATGCTTTTACTGGTGGTGCTTTTGCTAATGCTTCAGTTTTTGCATTGGGTATTATGCCTTATATCTCTGCATCTATTGTGGTTCAGTTGATGGGTATAGCAATACCTTATCTACAGAAATTACAGAAAGAAGGAGAAAGTGGTAGAAAAACAATTAACCAAATTACAAGATGGTTAACTATTGGTATTTGTATTGTTCAGGCTCCTGCTTATCTATATGGTTTAGAAGCTTTTGGGGTTAGAGATTCTGCTTTTGTAATGGGTAAAGGTTTGGACTTTATGGTTCCAGCAGTTATCATATTAGTTACAGGTTGTGTTTTTGCAATGTGGTTGGGAGAAAAAATTACTGACAAAGGAATTGGTAATGGTATTTCTCTTTTAATTATGATTGGTATCATAGCAAATATGCCACAGTCATTTGCTCAAGAATTTATTTCTAGAACTACTAATAACAATGGTGGTTTAATGTTCATTCTTATTGAGGTTATTGTTTGGTTCTTGGTTATACTAGCTAGTATATTATTGGTTATGGCTACAAGACAAATACCAGTACAGTATGCCAGAAGAACTGCTTCTGGGGGTTATGAGAAAAACGAAATGGGCTCTAGACAATATATTCCATTAAAGTTAAATGCTTCTGGTGTAATGCCTATAATATTTGCTCAGGCAATTATGTTTGTGCCTGGATTAATTGGAAGATCTATGGAAGGTGAAGTAGGGACATGGATACAAACACAATTCTCGGATATTTTTGGATTGGCATACAATTTATTATTTGCTTTTCTAATTATAATATTTACATACTTCTATACAGCTATAACGGTGCCAACAAATAAAATGGCGGATGACTTAAAAAGAAGCGGTGGTTTTATTCCTGGGATACGTCCTGGAAAGGAAACTGGAGATTTCTTAGATAAAATTATGTCATTAATTACGTTACCTGGATCAATATTCTTAGCTTTGCTCGCTATTTTGCCAGCGATTGTTGTGAAATTGATGGATGTTCAGTCAGGATGGGCATTGTTTTATGGAGGTACATCACTACTGATTATGGTAGGTGTGGCAATAGATACGGTTCAACAGGTTAATTCATATTTGTTAAATAGACATTATGATGGCTTAATGAAATCAGGAAAGAATAGAAAAGTAGCATAATAATAGTATGGCTAAACAAGCAGCAATAGAACAAGATGGCTCAATAATAGAAGCATTGTCAAACGCAATGTTTAGGGTTGAATTGGAAAATGGACATGTAGTAACAGCGCATATCTCAGGAAAAATGAGAATGCATTACATTAAGTTGCTTCCTGGTGATAAGGTAAAATTAGAAATGAGTCCTTATGACCTAACAAAGGCTAGAATCACTTATAGATATTAAGATAGAAAGATGAAAGTTAGAGCATCAATAAAGAAAAGAAGTGCCGACTGCAAAATAGTTCGCAGAAAAGGTAGGTTGTACGTAATCAACAAAAAGAATCCTAGATTTAAACAAAGACAAGGATAATTATGGCAAGAATTGCAGGTATAGATATACCAAAACAAAAGAGAGGGGTTATTGCATTAACCTATATTTTTGGTATTGGAAAGAGCAGGTCAAAAGAGATATTAGAAACTGCTCAAGTAAGTGAGGATACAAAAGTATCTGATTGGAATGATGACGAAATAGGTCGTATCCGTGAGGCAGTAGCATCTTTTACAATTGAAGGTGAACTGCGTTCAGAAACCCAATTAAACATTAAGCGTTTAATGGATATTGGTTGTTATAGGGGTATACGTCATAGATCTGGCTTGCCATTAAGAGGTCAACGTACTAAAAATAACTCTAGAACTAGAAAAGGAAAAAGAAAAACAGTTGCTAACAAGAAGAAAGCAACTAAATAATAAATAGGGTATATGGCAAAGTCAAGTACTAAAGCGGCTAAGAAGCGTAAAGTTATTATAGAGTCTGTAGGAGAAGCACATGTTACAGCGTCTTTTAACAACATTATTATTTCTTTGACTAACAAAAAAGGAGACGTAATTTCTTGGTCTTCTGCTGGGAAGCAAGGATTTAGAGGCTCTAAAAAGAACACTCCTTACGCTGCTCAGGTAGCTGCTGAAGATTGTTCAAAAGTAGCACATGAAGCAGGATTAAGAAAGGTAAAGGTTTATGTAAAAGGACCTGGTAATGGAAGAGAGTCTGCTATTCGTGCAATCCATAATTCTGGTATAGAAGTAACGGAGATTATTGATGTTACTCCAATGCCACACAATGGATGTAGACCTCCAAAAAGAAGAAGAGTTTAATTATAATTTATTAATATCATAGAAAGTGTAGTTACGATTATCGAAGGATAAGCCTTAATTCATAATCACACTTTCAAATTTGTAGAGAATGGCAAGATATACAGGACCTAAAAGTAAAATCGCTCGTAAATTTGGAGAAGCGATTTTTGGAGACGATAAGTCTTTTGAAAAGAAAAGTTACCCTCCAGGACAACACGGAAATAACAGACGTCGTGGAAAAAAATCTGAATATGCAGTTCAGTTGATGGAAAAGCAAAAAGCAAAATACACTTATGGTATTTTGGAACGTCAATTTAGAAACATATTCGCAAAAGCTAATGCCAGTAAAGGAGTAACTGGTGAAGTTTTACTTCAGTTATGTGAATCACGTTTAGATAACGTAGTTTACAGAATGGGTATTTCAACTTCAAGAAGAGGAGCTAGACAATTGGTGTCTCACCGTCACATTACTGTAAATGGTGAGTTAGTTAATATACCATCATATTCTTTAAAAGCAGGAGATGTTGTTGGAGTTAGAGAAAAATCAAAGTCAATACAGGCTATCCAAGATTCACTTGCTGCAAGCAGTAGTGTTTACGAATGGATAACATGGAATTCTGAGAAAAAGGAAGGAACTTTTGTTGCTATTCCTGAAAGAATGCAAATTCCAGAAAACATTAAAGAACAATTAATCGTCGAGTTATACTCTAAATAAACAACACCGATTCAATTATGGCATTATTTAATTTTCAGAAACCCGATAAAGTAATTATGATCGATTCCTCTGATTTTGAAGGGAAATTTGAATTTCGCCCTTTAGAACCAGGTTATGGATTAACTGTCGGGAATGCACTAAGAAGGGTTTTGCTTTCTTCATTAGAAGGACATGCCATTACTTCTGTACGCATAGATAAGGTTGAGCATGAATTTTCAGTAATTCCTGGAGTTGTTGAGGATGTAACCGAAATGATTCTTAATTTGAAACAAGTACGTTTCAAAAAACAAATAGAAGATTCAGAAGCCGAAGTAGTTTCTATATCGGTAAGTGGTAAAACACAATTAACAGCTGGTGATTTTCAGAAATTTATTTCTGGATACCAAGTATTGAACCCAGATTTAGTAATCTGCAACATGGATGCTGGAGTAAGCATTAATATGGAGATTGCTATTGAAAAAGGAAGAGGATATGTTCCAGCTGAGGAAAATAAGAAGTCTGGAATGGCTTTAGGTACTATTGCAATTGATTCTATATTTACACCTATAAAAAATGTAAAATATAGTATTGAAAACTTTAGGGTTGAGCAGAAAACTGATTATGAGAAGTTGGTTTTTGAAATCGTAACAGATGGTTCTATCCATCCAAAGGATGCTTTAACTGAAGGTGCTAAGGTTCTTATACATCACTTCATGTTATTCTCTGATGAGCGTATAACGCTTGAAGCAGATGAAATTGCACAAACTGAAACATACGATGAAGAATCTTTACACATGCGTCAGCTGTTAAAGACTAAGTTAGTGGATATGGATTTATCTGTTCGTGCATTAAACTGTTTGAAAGCAGCTGAAGTAGATACTTTAGGTGACTTAGTTTCTTTCAACAAAAATGACTTAATGAAATTCAGAAACTTTGGTAAAAAATCTTTAACAGAGTTAGAAGAGCTTGTAATCAATAAAGGTTTAAGTTTCGGAATGGATTTGTCAAAATATAAATTGGATAAAGATTAATTTTACTTCTATTGGAAGGGAGAAACCCAAACAAGGAAGAAAATAGTAAAAAGTAATGAGACACGGTAAAAAAATTAATCATTTAGGAAGAAAGACAGCCCACAGAAAAGCAATGTTGGCTAATATGGCTTGTTCCTTAATTGAGCATAAAAGAATTAATACTACTGTTGCCAAAGCAAAAGCATTAAAGCAATTTGTAGAACCATTAATTACAAAGGCAAAAGCTGAGAATAATGTTTCAGCTGATAAAGGAACACATAATAGACGTGTGGTTTTTAAAAGCTTAAGAGATAAATTTGCTGTTACAACTTTGTTTAGCGAAGTATCGGAAAAAGTTGGTGACAGACCAGGAGGATATACTAGAATCATAAAATTAGGAAACCGTCTTGGAGATAACGCTGATATGGCAATGATAGAGTTAGTTGATTTTAACGAGCTTTATAATGCTGACAAACCAGCAAAGAAAAAATCAACTCGAAGAGGTAGAACTAAAAAGGCTGCTACTGCACCTGTAGCTGCTGAAACAAAGACTGATGATTCAGAAGAATAAGATGTCAATAAATTTTAATAATATTAAAGGATAAGCCTAAAAGCTTATCCTTTTTTTATGTTTTTTTGTTAAACTAAAAATTCTTAAATAAACACATGAAATATCAAACAAGAAAAAAAGCAATGTTGCTGTTAGCCGACGGAACTATTTTTCATGGAAAAGCAGTAGGGGATAAAGAAGGAACTGCCTTTGGCGAAGTTTGTTTTAATACCGGAATGACTGGTTATCAGGAAATATTTACCGATCCATCGTACTTTGGCCAATTAATGGTTACCACAAATGCTCATATTGGCAATTATGGTACTAAGTCAGAAGAAGTGGAGTCTGATTCTGTAAAAATTTCTGGATTAATTTGTAAAAATTTTAGTTATGATTATTCTAGAGTAGATGCGGATAAAAGTTTGCAGGAATTTTTAGACGATAGTAATCTTTTTGCCATTTCGGATGTTGATACCAGAGCTCTAGTTAGTTACATAAGAGATAATGGAGCCATGAATGCGGTTATTTCTACAGATGTAAACAATGTGGAAGAGCTAAAAAAGCAGCTGGCAGAGGTGCCTAGCATGGAAGGTTTGGAATTGGCTTCAAAAGTTTCTACTAAAGAGCCATATTTTTATGGGGATGAAAACGCAAAATACAAGATATCTGCTTTAGATATTGGTATAAAGAGAAACATACTTCGAAACCTTGCTAAAAGAGATGCCTATATAAAGGTATATCCTTATAATTCAAGTTTTGAAGATTTAAAATCTTTCAATCCTGATGGGTACTTTATTTCAAATGGACCAGGGGATCCAGAACCGCTAAAGGACGCTATTAATACTGCGCAAAGTATAATTAAACAAGATAAACCTTTGTTTGGTATTTGTTTAGGTCACCAAGTTATAGCTTTGGCAAATGGAGTGTCTACTTACAAAATGCATAATGGTCACAGAGGTATAAATCACCCAATTATTAATCTAGAAACTGGAAAAGGAGAAATAACTTCTCAAAACCATGGTTTCGCTGTTAATAGGGAAGAGGCTGAAAACAACGGTGAATTGGAAATTACGCATGTACATTTAAATGACAAAACAGTAGCTGGATTAAAAATGAAAAACAAAGATGTTTTTTCAGTACAATATCACCCAGAAGCGAGTCCTGGACCTAACGATGCGGACTATTTGTTTGACCATTTTTTTGAATTAATTAAAAAATAACAAAACCTTCTGCATAAGTTTAAATTATCATCAATTTTTCGCTAGAATATGACTTAAAACAGTTTGCGGAAAATGGGGTTTTGTATCTTTGCCGGAGTAAAATAAATTGAATAATAAAATAAATAAACATGAGTATTATCTTAAATGTTCACGCAAGACAAATCTTGGATTCAAGAGGAAATCCTACAGTTGAAGTAGATGTAATAACTGAGAATGGAGTAATGGGTAGAGCCGCAGTTCCTTCTGGAGCATCTACTGGAGAACATGAGGCTGTTGAGCTTCGCGATGGTGGAGATACTTTCATGGGAAAAGGTGTTACTAAAGCGGTTTCTAACGTAAATACGCTTATAGCAGAAGAAATTCTTGGAATGTCTGTTTTTGAGCAGAATTTGATTGACCAAACAATGATTGACTTAGATGGTACTCCTAATAAGTCAAAACTAGGAGCTAACGCAATTCTAGGGGTTTCTTTAGCGGTTGCTAAAGCAGCTGCTAATGAGCTAGGTATTTCATTGTTTAGATATGTTGGTGGTGTTAGTGCTAATACTCTTCCAGTTCCAATGATGAATATAATTAATGGAGGATCTCACTCTGATGCTCCAATTGCTTTTCAGGAGTTTATGGTAATGCCAGTTAAGGCAAAAACATTCTCAGAAGCCATGCAAATGGGAACAGAAATTTTCCATAACCTTAAAAAGGTGTTGCATGACAGAAATTTAAGTACTGCAGTAGGTGATGAAGGGGGTTTTGCTCCTAACTTAGCTGGTGGTACTGAAGATGCCTTGGATACGATAGCTAAAGCCGTGGAAAATGCTGGATATAAATTTGGAGATGAAATTATGATTGCTCTTGATTGTGCTTCAGCCGAATTTTATAAAGACGGTAAATACGATTACACATTATTTGAAGGAGATAAAGGAGCTGTTCGTAGTTCTAAAGAGCAAGCGGAATATTTGGCAGAGTTATGTGCTAAATATCCAATTATTTCTATCGAAGATGGAATGGATGAAAACGACTGGGAAGGTTGGAAAGTTTTAACCGATTTAGTTGGTGATAAAGTTCAGTTAGTTGGTGATGACTTGTATGTTACTAATGTAGAGCGTTTGTCTAGAGGAATAAAAGAAGGTATTGCAAATTCTATTTTAATTAAAGTAAATCAAATTGGTTCATTGACTGAGACAATTGCCGCCGTTAATATGGCGAAAAATGCTGGATATACATCAGTAATGTCTCACCGTTCAGGAGAAACAGAGGATAATACAATTGCAGATTTAGCTGTTGCTTTAAACTGCGGTCAAATTAAAACAGGTTCTGCATCTCGTTCGGATCGTATGGCAAAATACAATCAATTATTACGTATCGAAGAAGAACTAGGTAGTACAGCATATTACCCGCAGTCAAATGCTTTTAAGATAAAAAGATAATTTAGGGATTTATTAAGTTAAATTTCCAAAGTACAACGTTAAAATGTTAGGTCACCAAATTATTTTTGGTGACCTTTTCTTTTTTAGCTAAAAAATTACAATTTCATGTGATTATTTTCTTTGCGTACTCGTAAACTTTGCGTAACTTTTTGTTCATAATGAATATTAATCAATTTAAAATAAGTGATAGATATTTGTTGAAGTACGAATACTTACTAACCAGAATATTTATATGAATAATTTTCTTTTTGTAGCTGCTGAAAACGATGCGTTAGCAAATTGTAAAGCAGGTGGAATGGGAGATGTAGTTAGAGATGTACCACGTTTAATAGCTGAAAAAGGAGATAAAGCCCATGTAGTTGTACCAGCATATTCAAGATTACATAAAAATGGAGTTTTAAAAACGAGTCTTCATTTTGAACTTAGAGGCGAAGATTATGTTGCTGAACTTTATAAAGTTACTCCTAAGAAAGAACTTCCGAACATTCAACATTATGTAATTCATCATCCAGAAATTGAACCGGGTGATATAGCGCATATGTATCATAACGATCCAGAAGAACCGTTTTATACAGATGCTATTAAATATTTTATTTTCTGTACCGCGGTAGCTGAAGCTATAAAAAAAGGAGCTTTTGGCGACCTTAATATCGTACATTTACATGATTGGCATTCAAGTACACTTGTTTTTTTAAGAAAGTATCATAGAAAATATAAAATACTTCAAAATATAAGGTTTGTTTATACCATTCATAACTTGGCAATTCAAGGTATCAGACCTTTTGATTACAACTATTCTTCAGTTAAAAACTGGTTTCCAAATATTCCTATAGATGAAAAGGGGTTAATGGACTATAGGTATAACGATTGTATTAATCTAATGGCGGTAGGAATACGACTATCTGATGCAGTGCACACCGTTTCCCCATCATATAAAAAAGATATTCTTTTGTCAAGCTCCCCTCCAGAATTTATTGGTGGAGAAGGGTTGGAAAAAGATTTGAAAGAAGCTGATGAAGAGGGGAGGCTTTTTGGTATTTTAAACGGATGTAATTATAAAAGTATTAGAGAAGCCGAAAAAGGTCAACTTTATTATACAACCATAAAAGCAATATTTAAATGGCTGCAACAGGAGTCTAAAAAGTATAAAGCGGACTTTTTAGCTCATACAGGTGAAAAAGTTAGTGAGTTGTTACAAAATCCTCCAAACTTTATTTGTTCCAGTGTTGCACGTTTAACAGAACAAAAGTTTTATTTTTTTAAAAGGTCTCCGGAGGTTTTCGTGGAGATTCTAAAAAAGCTGGAAAAAGTTGGTGGAATTTTTATGCTTTTAGGTACTGGTGCTCCAGAATATGAAGAACTGTTTAGAGAATTAAGTTACAATCATAAGAATTTTGTTTTCACGAATGGGCAATCGGAAGATGTTATTGACTCAATATACTTGGAAAGCGATTTATATTTTATGCCCAGTTTGTTTGAGCCTTGTGGAATTAGTCAAATGTTAGCAATGCGAAATGGTCATCCCTGTTTAGTTCATGCCACAGGTGGACTTATAGATACCGTTGAACACTTAAAAACAGGCTTTAGTTTTAGTGGAGATAAGTATGAAGACAAAATAAAAAACATGATTTTGTGTTTTGATGAAGCTTTGGACGTTTTTCAAAACAATAAGCAACTTTGGAACAAAATTCAAAATAACGCAAAAAAGAAGCGATTTACTTGGCAAAAATCTGTAGACAAGTACTATAAATTATTATATTCATTATAATCAAAAAAAACTTGCTTTTTAAAATTTCACTACAATCTTTTTTTTAGTTAAAATGAGTGTTCATTTGATTCTAAACCCCCGATATTAATTGTTAAAATGGCTTGGTTTTTGTAAATTCGCTACCTACCTAAAATTTAGAAAAATATCAAAAATGGCGGATAAAGCAACTTTAGAATATAATGGTCAAAAATTTGAATTTCCTGTAATAAAGGGATCCGAGGATGAATTAGCAATTGACATAAAATCTCTTCGTTCGGCAACGGGAGGAATAATTACAATTGACCCTGGGTATAAAAATACTGGATCATGTGAAAGTGCTATTACCTTTTTAGATGGAGAACAAGGAATTTTAAGGTATAGAGGTTATTCAATTGAAGAGTTAGCTGAAAAGGCAGACTTCTTAGAAGTAGCTTATTTATTAATTTTTGGAGAATTACCTAATAAACAGCAATTAGAACAATTTCATTCCGATATAAAAGAAGAGTCTCATATAGATGAGGAGATGAAGAAAATTTTACATGGTTTTCCAAAATCTGCTCACCCAATGGGAGTATTATCATCTTTGACAAGTGCACTTATAGCCTTTAATCCTAGTTCTGTAAATGTTAGTTCGGAGAAAGAAATGTACCATGCAATAGTTAGAATTTTAGCTAAATTTCCTGTATTAGTTGCTTGGACGATGCGCAAGAAAAAGGGATTACCCCTTGATTATGGGGATGATAACCTAGGTTATGTAGAGAACATTCACAAAATGATGTTCAATAAACCAACGCATGAGTATGTTAAAAATAAGGTAGTAATAGACGCATTAGATAAATTACTTATTTTACATGCTGATCATGAACAAAATTGTTCCACCTCTACAGTACGTATTGTAGGCTCTTCTCATGCAGGTTTATTTGCTTCGCTTTCGGCTGGGATATCTGCGTTATGGGGACCTTTGCATGGAGGTGCTAATCAGGCTGTTTTGGAAATGCTTGAAGCAATAGAAGCTGATGGTGGTGATACTAAAAAGTACATGGCTAAGGCAAAAGATAAAAGCGACCCTTTTAGATTAATGGGCTTTGGACACAGAGTATATAAAAACTTTGATCCAAGGGCAAAAATTATTAAAAAAGCGGCGGATGAAGTACTTGCTAATTTAGGTATCAATGATCCAATTTTAGATATCGCAAAAGGTTTAGAAAAAGAAGCTTTGGAAGATCAATATTTTGTTGATCGTAAATTGTATCCTAATGTTGATTTTTATTCAGGAATAATTTATAGAGCTTTAGGTATTCCAACGGAAATGTTCACAGTTATGTTTGCATTAGGAAGATTACCAGGTTGGATTGCTCAATGGAGAGAAATGCGATTAAATGGAGAGCCAATTGGTAGACCTAGACAGGTTTACACTGGTGAAAATCATAGAGCTTTTGAAGCTGTTGAAGATAGAAAATAGGTAGCCATTTAAAATATTTTTTGAAACCCTTTTATATTTTTAAAAGGGTTTTTTTTTACCCAAAAAGTAATTCTATATTTGTTGCAAAATTTGCAAATGCTACATTTAAATGTTATAGATGAAACTGCACCGTTAAAGGCTGTAGTTTTAGGAACAGCAGAAAGTTGTGGGCCTACTCCTAATCCAGATGAAGCATATGACCCAAAGTCATTAGAACATATTTTGGCGGGAACATATCCAAAAGAAGAAGATATGATTCCGGAAATGGATGCTTTCGCTGAAGTTTTTAAAAAGCACAATGTACAAGTTTTTAGACCAGAGGTTATACAAGATTGTAACCAAATTTTTTCAAGGGATATTGCTTTCGTAATAGAAGATAAATTGATTAAAGCAAATATTCTCCCAGATAGGGATAGGGAGTTTGATGCTATATTACATGTTCTAGATAAAATCGCTCCAGAAAATGTTTTAGTACCGCCTGAAAATGTTCATGTAGAGGGGGGGGATGTTATGCCTTGGAATGACTATATTTTTGTTGGTACCTATACTAAAAGTGATTATCCCGATTACATTACGGCTAGAACAAATAAAGATGCCGTAGCTTATCTCAAAGAACAGTTTCCAAATAAAAAAATAAAAGCATTTGAACTTCGTAAGTCAAATACCAATGCAAAGGAAAATGCTTTACATTTAGATTGCTGTTTTCAACCTTTAGGAAAAGGAAAAGCAATTCTGCATAGGAATGGTTTTTTAAATGAAAGTGAATATCAATGGTTAGTGGACTATTTTGGGACGGATAATATTTTTGAAATTACTGCAGAAGAAATGTATCATATGTTTAGCAACGTATTTTCCATTTCGCCTGAAGTGATAGTTTCTGAGAAAAACTTTACAAGACTTAATGTTTGGTTAGAAAAACAAGGTTTTTTAGTGGAACAAATACCCTATTCTGAAATAGCAAAACAAGAAGGTTTATTGCGTTGTAGCACTCTTCCTTTGATTCGTGAATAAATGTGTTTAGTAAATATTAACATTATTTTTTTGCTTTACTAGACGACTGGTCATATTTTTGCCTAGATTATTTTATACGATGATTAAAACTTTAAAACATGATCTTAAAGCAGATGCCATTTTAAATACTGGTATGGAGCTTATGTGGAGTAAAGGTTATAATGCTACTAGTGTAAATGATATTGTTAAGGCGGCCGGAATTCCTAAAGGCTCCTTTTATTTTTATTTTGATAGCAAAGAAGATTTTGCGCTTAAAGCAATTGATAAGTACTTTGAAAATCATTTTGGCCCGGCAATGAAGGTTTTAAATGATGAAAGTTTTACACCAAAAGAAAGATTATTAAACTTTTACGAATTCAGAGCCAATACTTTAAGAGAGGAATTACATTGTAAAATGGGATGCATGTGTTGCAATTTAGCAAACGAAATGGCAGAACATAATGAAGAGATAAGAAAATCCGTAGCACTTAAAAGTAGTATAGTAAGAGGGCATATTTTAAAAGTCATGATTGAAGCTCAGGAAAATAATGAAATTAACAAAATGGTTGATGCAGAACATCTTACTGATTTTATTGAAGATGTGGGTAAAGGAGCCATGATAACCATGAAAGAAATGAATAGCTCCCAACCCATTGATAATACTATAAATATTATTAAAACATTATTATTGAGATAATTTTTTTAAATCATTACTAGACGACTGGTCAATTATTAAAAATATTTTCTAATATTGTCCCTTTTTTAGTAATGAAATCGTCTTAAAAACAAACAGTTTAAATTTAATATATAATCGACTGGTCAACTAAATAACAAACAATGAATGCACTTAAAAAAATTGAGAATGTATCAAGCAAGTTCGTAGGACGTTGGAGCGAATTTGTAACGAAGCGAAAATGGATAGTACTACTATTAACGGCAGTACTTGCTTTAGGTTTAGGTTCACAAGGAAAAATGGAATTTGATGGAGATTACCATGTTTTCTTTAGTGAGTCCAATCCAGAATTGGAGGCTTTTGACGCCTTACAGGAAAAATACACCAAAGATGACAATGTTATTTTGGTATTATCGCCAACAAATGGCAACGTATTTACTAAAGATAATCTTGTAGCTATTGAAGATTTAACAGCTGAGTCGTGGAATACACCATACTCCTCAAGGGTAGATGCTATAACTAACTTTCAGTATACAAGTGCTGAAGGAGACGATTTGTATGTGGATGATTTATCATATGAGTCGGCTACTAAGACCGAATCTGAAATTAAAGAAATACGGAGAAAAGCTTTAAATGAGCCATTGTTGGTAAACCGAATTATTAATGAAGAAGGAAGTGTAACAGCCGTAAATATTACGGTAAGGCTTCCAGGAGTTAATAGCTCTGAGGAAATTCCTGAGGTCACCGCGTTTGTTCGAAAAATGATTGAGGATTTTAAAGAGAAAAATCCAAATTTTGAAGTTCGCTCTTCTGGTTTAGTGCCTTTAAATACGGCATTTTTTGAAGCGTCAATGAGAGATATGATGCTTACTATGATAATGTTGCTAATAGTAATACTTACTACCTTTATTTTAACACGCAACATATATAGTACCGTATCTACTTTTATAGTGGTAATATTTTCTATAATGAGTGCAATTGGTTTTGTTGGTCTCATGGGAATAAAGTTAACACCTCCTTCAGCGGTATTTCCAACTATGATTTTAACATTAGCAGTGGCCGATAGTATTCATATTTTGGTTACAATGCTTCAAAAAATGCGAACCGCAGGTTTAAACAAAGTAGATGCGCTTAGAGAATCTTTACGCCTGAATTTCATGCCAGTATTTATAACAAGTTTAACCACCATAATAGGATTCTTAACAATGAATTTTGGAGATGTTCCTCCGTTTTGGGATTTAGGAAATATTGTTGCATTTGGAATGTTAATGGCGTTTTTATATTCAACCACAACCTTACCAGCTCTTATGGCAATATTTCCGGTAAAAGGAAAACTTCCTGAGAAAAAAATAATCAAGAAAAATTGGTATGCTTCTTTAGGTAATTACGTTGTAAGACAGCCCATACGTATAACCGTTGTTTCATCAATTATCATCGGTTTGTTAACGTATTTGGCCACTCAAAACGAATTTAATGATGAGTTCATTAATTATTTTGATAAAACTGTTCCTTTTAGACAGGATACTGATTACATAAGCGAAAACCTTACAGGTATCTATAATGTTGAATACTCAGTTGGAAGTGGAGAAAGTGGAGGAATTAATAATCCAAAATATTTGTCCAAACTTAATGCGTTTGAAGATTGGCTGAATGAGCAACCTGAGGTGGTTCATGTAAATGCATTTAGTGAAGTTGCAAGAAGAGTTAATCGTTCTATGCACGGAGATAATACAGCATATTACCGTGTACCAGATAATAGAGAAGAGGCGGCACAGTATTTATTACTATATGAATTGTCACTACCTTTTGGATTAGATTTAAATAATCAAATAAATGTAGATAAATCAGAAACTAGGGTAACCGTTACTCTTAAGAATATAGACAGTCCACAAATGATTGCATTTTCGGAAAGAGGGGAGAAATGGTTAAAGGATAATACGCCTTCTGAAATGCATGCAATAGCAGTTAGTCCAATGTTGATGTTTTCGAAACTTGGATTCAGACAAGCGGATAGTATGTTAAAAGGAAATATAATAGCACTTATTTTAATTTCCTTAGTTTTAATGCTAGCATTGAGAAGCCTTAAGCTTGGTTTTTTAAGTATTATTCCCAATGTAACACCAGTTCTTATAGGTTTTGGTGTATGGGCAATTTATAAAGGTCAGATTAATACAGGAATGGTAATAGTTTTTGGAATGACCCTTGGAATAATTGTGGACGATACTGTCCATTTTATGAGTAAATTTTTAAGAGCAAGAAGAGAGCTGGGATACAATGCCAAAGAAGCGGTTGTGTATGCATTTGAAACAGTAGGGAAAGCTTTGGTTACAACCACCCTAGTTTTGTTGGCTGGTTTCACTGTTTTATCAACATCATCATTTGCATTAAATAGTTATATGGCTAGAATCACGGTAATAATTATTTTGTCAGCATTAATCATCGATTTTCTTTTATTACCAGCGCTGTTAATTCTTACCAGTAAAAAATCAGAAAAATTAGTAGAAAACGAATAAGTATAAACATCAATAAACACAAAAAAATGAAAAGTAGTATTATATCAATTCTAGTATTTTTAGTAGCGTCCATAGCTTTTGGACAGTCGCCTGAAGAAAGAGGGTTACAAATTGCTAAAGCCGCGGAAAAAGCAGATTTAGGTTTTAAAAGCTCAATTGTAGAACTTAAAATGACTTTGAAAAACAAAAATGGTCAAACCAGTGAGCGTTCACTATCAACAAGAACTTTAGAATTAACAGAAGATGGAGATAAGTCATTGATTGTTTTTAATAGTCCAAAGGATGTTAAAGGAACGTCGACATTAACGTTCACGCATAAGGTTGGTTCAGATGACCAATGGTTGTATTTACCTTCTATTAAAAGGGTGAAAAGAATATCTTCTAACAATAAGTCAGGTCCGTTTGTTGGAAGTGAGTTTGCATATGAAGATTTATCGTCCCAAGAAGTAGAAAAGTATAGCTATAAATTTTTAGAGGAAAAGGGTAGTATTTTGGTTGTAGAACAAGATCCAGTTGATCCTAAATCTGGGTACACAAGACGTATCGTTTCTTATAACAAAGACAAAGGATATAGAATTGAAAAGGTGGAGTTTTATGACAGAAAAAATGCATTGTTAAAAACACTGAGTTATTCAGATTATAAACAGTATAAGAACAAATTTTGGAGAGCTAATGTTTTTAAAATGGTAAACCACCAAAGTGGTAAAGAAACCATCTTAAATTTTAGTGATTATAATTTTGATGCAGATCTGTCTGAAGATGATTTTTCTCAAGTAGCACTTCAAAGAGCAGGTAATTAATTAGTGGAAAGGCAATTTAGGTGGAGACTATAACACTTGAATTGCCTTTAATTTTTAAAATCACATCTGTGAAACATAACAACTTAGTACTCATTGTTCTTATCTTTTTCAGTTTTGCTTTGTACGCACAAAGTGATGAAAAAAAGAAGGTTAATCATGAGTTTGAATTAGAATTAGAAGCCGAGTATCGATATTTTTTTAATGATGCTCAATTTCCTGGACAGGAAACTCATTTTCCTGCATTGGCTATAAAACCAGAGTACTCCATAGATTGGAATAAAGGAAAAGAGCAGATTAACTTTTCTGGTTTTTTTAGATTAGATAGAGATAAGGAGCGTACACATTGGGATATTCGTGAATTGTATTATCAAAAAGCTAAAGGTAGTTGGGAAATTAATGTTGGTTTAAAAAAAGTATATTGGGGTGTTATTGAGAGTAATCACTTGGTAGATATTATTAACCAAACTGATGCTGTAGAAACGTTTGATGGAGAAGAAAAATTAGGGCAGCCAATGGTACAATTTAATTGGATTACTAATAACATTGGAACTTTTGATTTTTTTTATCTTCCATATCATCGTAAACGTACTTTTCCAGGAGTTGATGGCAGATTACGATTTGGAAGTGTAATTGATAAAGACGATCTTAATTATGAAAGTGGTGCAGAAGAATGGCGCCAAGACTTTGCCGTGCGTTGGAAACACTATTTCGGAATTTTTGATGTAGCACTTTCACATTTTTATGGTAATGGTAGAGAACCACTTTTCCTTTTTGATAATCTAGGTAATATAAATGCTTTTTATCCCACAATTAATCAAACTGGGTTAGAAGTTCAAGTGACTCATGACGCATTTCTTTGGAAGTTAGAGTCTATTTATAGAGACGCCAAAGCACAACATTTTTTAGCCTTAGCGGCAGGATTGGAATATACATTTGGTAATATTGACGGTAATGGGCTTGATATAGGTGTTTTGGGAGAATACTTATATGATGAACGAGATGAATTAGCCCTTTCAGGGTTACAAAATGATGTGTTTTTTGGAAGTAGAATCGCTTTCAACGATACTCAAGATACTTCAATTTTAATTGGAGGAATTCTCGATCTTGATGCAAGCAGCAAAATATTTAGTTTAGAAGCATCTCGAAGAATTGGAAATAGTTGGAAAGCCGAAGTTGAAGCCCGAGTATTTAGTAGTATTGATGAAGAAGAACTTATTCTTTCTAATTTTAAAGAAGACAGCTTTTTTAGATTATCTATTGCTAAGTTTTTTTAAAGGACTTTCTTAAAGTTTAGACATAAACGTCTACGAGTTGTTATTTATAACTCGTAGACGTTTTTTTGTGAGAATTATAAAAAAATCGTTCCCAAATGTTTTAATTTAGCCCAGCATAATTTTAAGTGAGCGAGGTAATGAAACAAATAACGAATACCATACTCATGGTACGTCCGGTGAGTTTTAGAATGAATGAACAAACTTCAGTAAATAATTATTTTCAAGAAAAAATAGATGCTGAAGCCAACATTATAAACAAAAAGGCGCAAAACGAGTTTGATACTTTTGTTGAGGTTCTTCGTGCAAAAGGAGTAAATGTTGTTGTAATTCAAGATACCAAAGATCCCGATACTCCAGATTCTGTTTTTCCTAATAATTGGGTCTCTTTTCATGCAGATGGTACAGTGGGCGTTTATCCTATGTTTGCTGAAAATAGAAGAAATGAAAGACGAGAAGATGTTTTTGAAACTTTAGAGTCTAAAGGGTTTATTATTGAGAGCGTGATGGATTATACCTCTGCAGAGGAAGATGATTTGTTTTTGGAAGGTACTGGGAGTATGTTGCTTGATAGAGTTAATAAAAAGGCTTATTGCGCACTTTCTAAAAGAGCAGATGAAGAACTTGTTATTGAGTTTTGTGAAGATTTTGATTATTTACCCGTAATTTTTACTGCGTATCAAACCGTAGAGAATAAACGTAAACCTATTTATCATACCAATGTAATGATGTGTGTGGCAGATACTTTTGCGGTTATTTGTTTGGATGCAATTGATGATAAAAAGGAAAAGAAAAATGTAATTGAGCATCTAAAGACTGATGGGAAGGAAATCATAAAAATAACAGAAGAGCAAATGCATCATTTTGCGGGGAATATGTTGCAAGTATTAGGAGCAAATAATACACCATATTTGGTAATGAGCAGCGCGGCATATAAAAGTTTACAAAAGAATCAGATTACAGCTATACAAAAACATTGCGAGATTATTCATAGTTCTTTAGAAACCATTGAAACCTGTGGGGGAGGAAGTGCCCGTTGTATGATGGCAGAAGTGTTTTTGCCCATTAAAGAGTAGCAATATTAGAAGGCTTTTTTCGTTGTAAACTAGAAATGCCGATTTGATGAAATGTTTGTATGCTTTAGGGTTAGTATTATGTTTTTTTTCTTGCTCTTCTGATGAAGTAATAACTGAAGAAAAGAAAGATGAGTCTCGTTCTTTTTATATGGGATTTACCGCTTTTCCTTATGATTTAACCATAGAAGCACAGTTGGATACTTACGAACAAGTAGCAGCACAAAGCGATATTTTTTTGGTGCATTTAGATCACGGTGTTCCGTGGGAAGAGGCTTTTAGTAATTTACCTTTTCCATCAGAAGTACAAAATACCTTAGAAGGGACAAAAACAGGACTTGCTCCTAATACTAAAATATTACTTACTGCAACGCCAGCTGGTCAAAATCGCAATACTTTAAGCGGTATATGGAACAATAACGGAAGTCATCAATCATTACCAGCATTTTGGGAAAATAAAAAATTTGATGATGATGAAGTTGTTACTGCCTACATCAATTATTGCAAACGCATAATTGAAGAGGTAAATCCTGATTATTTTGCATACGGAATAGAAACAAATGCATCCTTTAAAAAAGAAGATGCAGCATTTACGCAATTTTTAAAGTTAGCAGATACTGTTTATACAAGGCTAAAGAAAGATTATCCAGCCATTCCTATTTTTTTAACACTTCAAGACAGATCTTTTGATAATACGCATGAAGAGTTACTTGCTACCTCAAAAAGTTTGTTACAATATTCAGATTACATTGCAATGAGTACCTATCCGTTTTTAGATTATCAAAATTTACAGAGAGACGCTAATCCTGAGTTGTTTGACGATAATTGGTTGGCTGATTTTAGAAACTTGGATATATCAAAACCTTTCGCCATTTCTGAAACTGGTTTTTGTGCGGAGGATTTGGTTATACCAAATCTTGGAGTTAACGTAAAGGCTTCGGAAAAATGGCAAAATGATTTTATGATTAAATTATTGAACTCGGCAAATGATTTAGATGCAGAATTTCTGGCATGGTTTGTTTTTAGAGATTACGATTATTTATATGATAAAACTCCAAACCCTCCAGATATTCTTAGCGTTTGGCGCGATAACGGTTTGTTAAATGGTTCGGGTATGCCCAGACCATCATTTCAAACATGGAAGGATTGGAAGAGTTATGAGAAAAACTAAGCTTTTATCGCTGAGCTATTTCTATAAATTAAATGTAGCATAAGGCCATATACGCCAAACTGAAGCATTAAATAAAAGCTTTCCATTGCAATAAAAGAAATTTCATTAGTTACATTTTGTTTAGCTACAAAGGCGATTACATGCGAAGTCCATAAAAACAAACCAACGATGCCAGCGTACTTAAGGCACTTGGTTAAACTACTTCCTGAAAACCGGACAAAATTAAACAAATAGGTAAGTACTAAACCCTGAATAAAAATAGAGAATAGTCCCATTAAAAAGTTAGGCTTACCATCAAAATACCCAAAGGTTTTATATTGTTCTTCAAACAATATTACATGCCATAATACGGCTAAAATAAAGGTAAATACTGTGTACGCGAGTGTTCCTAAAATTGTTTTTTTCATGTTTAAATTAATTATGTTCGTACTATTGACGTAGTAAAGCTGGCTTAAAGGACAAAATGATATATTATTTTCTCTTAATCACCTTTTTTAAAAAAAGTACGGACATAATTACAATCAGAAAAGCGAAAGGTAATGATGTAACAATGAGTAGTTTTTGAACTGCGGTAAGAACATTTACTTCTGGATTTACATTTCCTAAGAGAAGTAAAGCAAGAGCGCTTATTAAAACGATAAATGACCAAATTATACGATGTTTTTTACTAGGGTTCTTTTTTCCTTTATCTGTAAACATACTCAATACAAAAATGGCAGAATCTACAGACGTTACTAAAAAGCTAATTAAAAGTAACATGGTAACACTGTTTAAAATTGATGCTGCTGGATAGTTTTCAAAAAATACAAAAATGGAGGAGAATACATTTTCAAATTCATTATTATATGCTTCCCAATTTTCTATAATTTGAAAAGCTGATGTTCCAAAAACTGAAAACCAAAAAAAAGTACCTAAAGAAGGGATAATTAGTACACCTAAAATCAACTGACGAATACTTCTTCCTTTTGATATTCTTGCAATAAAAATTCCAGTAAACGGTGCCCAAGCCAACCAAAAAGCCCAGTAGTAAAATGTCCAATCAGTTAAAAAATCAATGCCAGGATTATAATTTCCTAAAGCCAGACTCATTGGAATAAAATCTATAATATAATACCATAGGGTCTTTAAGAAAATAGAAACAATATCTAGCACATTACCGGAAAAGAAAACAAAAAGCAATAATAATAAAGTAATTAAAATATTGAATTTCGATATTATTTTTATCCCTTTATTAACACCTCTCCAAGCAGAATAGCATGCTAATACTGAAATTACCGTAGTCAATAGTAAAGTAACTTCTAACCCTAAATTAATATTGTAAACGTGTTCTAGTCCACCATGAATTTGTGTTGTTCCCAAGCTAATAGCCGCAATTAATCCAAAAACGGTGGTTACAATAGTAATTACGTCAATACCGTGGCGGCTAATTTTATGAGATACTAAACCTTTTACAGTATTACTGACAAGAACTCTCTTTTTATATACAAATAGTGTATATCCCATTATTAGTGCAAAAAGACCATAAAAAGCCCATGCTGTAAATCCCCATTGGTAAAACGTAAACTCCAATGCCAAAACTTTTGGGTCTAATGTTGAATCAAAAGGTGGGTGCTGTTGCATATAAACAGGTTCTTGCACCGCACGTAATAGAATACCAGAACCCATTCCTGCACTATATAACATAGCTACCCATGCCCAAAGTGAGTGTTCTGGCGTACTATTCTTTTTACCTAGTTTTAGTTTTCCTAGAGGAGAAAAAGCAACAATAAGTAATAGTAATACACAGGATAGTCCTAGATATAAGTAAAAATATCCAAAATAATTTCTAACCCAGATAGATGCTTTTTCTACATAGGTAAAGCTCTTTTCTGTTATAAAAAATGCAAAAAAAGAAAGTAATAAAAAAACTCCAAAAGAAATGGAGATGAGTGAATGCTTTTGTAGCTGTTTAAAAATTTTAATGATACTTTGTTTAATTAATTTCTTGTTCTAATGCTAATCGCTCTTTTTTAGTAAGTTTCGCAACGACTAAGTTATACGAAATATCTAACCATTCAAACAATAATGAATCTGGTATGCTACCGTCTACAATAACGTTACTCCAATGCTTTTTACTAAAATACGAAGGTTCTTGCATAGCCATGTGTTCTGCGCGTAAATCCTCAATGGTTTCCGGAACGCATTTAATGCTAAAGCTATTAAAAGTAGTTAAATCTGTAGCCGTAAACATTTTGCCCATAACTTTAAAAACTAGCACGTCAGGAAGTTTTGAAAAGGGAATAGATTCCGTTACTCCTTTTTTTGACAAACAATAATTTCTGTAGGATTCAATATCCATAATACCGTCGAAAAATTTTAAGCCTTATGTTTCAATAGTTCGGATTATCTTGCAGGGATTACCAGCGGCAACAACGTTTGCGGGGATATTTTTAGTAACTACACTTCCGGATCCAATTACAGTATTTTTACCGATAGTAACTCCTGGATTAATTATTGCACCTCCACCAATCCAAACATTTTTACCAATTGTAACAGGAAGCGCAAATTCAATTCCTGTATTTCGTTCTTGGTGGCTAATAGGGTGGGTAGCGGTGAAAATTTTTACAGCTGGAGCTAACATAACATTTTCTCCTATATGAATTGGGGCTGCGTCTAAAAAGATACAATTAAAATTGGCATAAGCGTTTTCGCCCCAATAAATATTGAAACCATAGTCGCAGATAAAAGAATTTTCTATGTAAAAGTCCTTTCCAGTTTTGGCAAACAACTTTCTGAAAATAACCTTTCTTTCCTTCTCTTTTTCTTCGGGTATACTTAAAAGTTTTCTAGTAAGTATTCTGGCATTTTTTCTACCCGCTACGAGTTCAGAGTCATTAGGATTATAGGGCAACCCCTTTATCATTTTTTCTTTCTCATTCACCTTTTTAAGTTTTAGTTATAAGTGTATAGCCATCAGTACTAAGATAATGAATAAGGAGGTAAGTTTAAGACGTTCATTACCTGTAATAGTTTTTATTTTTTTTGCAATTTGCGCCTTTTTAGCTTCAGGAATTTCTACTGATTCTGCAAGTGGTTTTAGTTAACTAAGGAATATTGTGACTTGTCTAATCATTTCTTTAGTATTGAGCTTGCCTAGAAAAAAGCCCAATAAATATGGATAGATTTAAAAAACTGATGAATTTTATTCTAAGAAGTAATTTCAATTTGGTTTCCTTCAGGATCTGCTATTACACTTTCGTAATATCCATCTCCTGTTGTTCTGGGTTCTCCAATTATTGGATATCCGTTTTCACGAATTAATTCGGTGAGAGTGTTTACTTTTTCTTTTGACCCAACCGATATTGCAAAATGTGTTAGCCCTAATTTTGAATCTGACTTCTCAATGAACTCAGTAATCTCTGGTTTGTGCATTAACTCTATACGGGCACCATTGTCAAACGCTAAAAAGTAAGAGCTGAACTTTTTCTTGGGATTGTAATATTTTTCATTTGATTTTAAATCAAAGAAACGCAGATAAAAACGTTTCATTTTTTCTATATCTAGGGTCCAAATAGCAATATGTTCAATTTTCATTTGATGTTATTTAGTATCCACTTACTCTAAAACAAGTGCAGCTTAAAGTTAGAGTTTTCTTGCTTTAAGTGTTATATAAAAAACAACTTTCCAAAGTTATGATTGCTGGAAACTATAGAAATGTAAAAATCGTCAGCAGGAAGAATTCTTCTCACTGACGATTTTTATTAAAATAGTGCTATATCTTATTTGTAGTTGGTTGATAAAGGAACCAGAGCTTACATCATAGCGATGAAATCGGCTTTTATCAATCCCAACCAGAAAGACCAATAATCTCTCCATTTGGTCCTACAAAAAACGTGTATTTGTCACGTGCATAATGTTCGTTTTCCAGCTCATAACCTTCTTCTTTTAATTTGTCTCCAATTGGAACAATATCATTTACCTTAAGCATGAAGTGGTTGTGGTTGGTATTCCCTATTGGCCCTATTGAATCTAAAAATTCTGGAGAGGTAAGTGATAAACCAATTGTTAAATCATCCGCTTTTAATTTCATCACTAACATTCCCTCAAGTCCTGGTCCGTGAAGAACTTCAGCATCGGCCATTTTAAATCCTAAAATCTCACGATAAAGTTTTAAGGTTTTTTCTAGTTGTAATACATGTACGCTAATGTACTTTAAACCTGTAACTCTTGCTTCAGTGTTACTTTTAGAATCTGCTTTTTGCGCAAAACTATAGCTCGTACCCGCTAAGATAAACATTGCCAGAAGACAGTATCTTAAAATAAGTTTAGAACCAGTTTTGTTTTCTTTTTTGCTCTTACTAATATCAATTTTCATAATAAATTTTGTAAAAAATGTCGTTAATAAAGTTGTTAGTTAATATTACTTGCAACTTATAAAAAAAATGTATGCAAAAAGTTGTTTGCTGTGCTTATTACTAATATTTAGGTGTTAGTTAACTGGATAAAAACTTGACAATTGATTTAAAACCGTATGCTTTAGTAACATCTTGTATATGACAAAGAGAGATAATACAGACCCTAAATTATAATTTTTAATCTAATGTGGTTAGCGGGGTTATATGCCGTATTTATGAAGAAATTTTAAGTTGTCTTATTATTTAAGATACTTATATAAATTCGCTTATAAATTAAATTGTTAAGAACAAAAATCAATCATTATTTACGAGATAAAGTGTCGTTTTTAGCTAATTGCTTTAGTACGTTAAGTGCTTTGTTTGCATCGTTTTTATGTGTAAAAACATGGTCATGGTAGTATCCTGCAATAACATTACAACTAATGCCTTTTTTTGCGAGTGCGGCTGAAAATATTGCTGTTAACCCAACAGCTTCCAATGAAGAATGTATGGAGAGTGTAATCCATGAAGCAACATAATCATACGATAATCCTAATTTATCGGCTTTTGTTTTTGCTATTACAATAGTAGTGCCTTCTGCTTCTTTAAATTCGCATATGGTATCGTTACGGTCAATTGTGCTTACATCTTTTACCGTGGAAAATATGTATTCCCCTTTTTGCAATATGGGGGTCATTTCTCCAATTAACTTGGCAATATTCTTTTCTCCTGACATGATGAAGTTTTAATGAATGACTTAAAAAGGGATAAACAATCCGTCGAAACTAGCTCCAAATTCCATTTGAACCAGTCAAAACAATAGGAGTTTTATCGGTTACCAAAATAGTTTGTTCATGTTGCGTTACGTAACCACCTTTATTGCCTACCAAAGTCCATCCATCATTTAGCTCAACTGCCATAGTAGAATTTGTAGATATGAAAGTTTCAATGGCAACTGTTGTATTTTTTTTAAATCGCTCTCTATTGGTTCTAACTCTATAATTTAAAATATTTTCAGGTTCTTCATGAAGACTTCTACCAACACCATGTCCTGCTAAATTTTTGATTACTTTAAATCCGGACTTTTTGGCTTCGGTTTCTATCAAATATCCTATGTTGGCTATTTTTACACCACCTTTTATATTGTTAATGGCTTTTTGTAGAATGTTTTTAGAGGCATCTACGAGTGGTTGGTGATTATGAATATCCTTTCCGAGTACAAAAGAACCTCCATTATCTGACCAAAACCCATTTAATTCAGCGGAAACATCAATATTAACTAAATCTCCTTCTTTAAGAATTTTTTTCTCAGATGGGATACCATGAGCAGCTTCTTTGTTTACACTTATGCAAGTGTAACCAGGGAACCCATATGTTTCGTAAGGTGCCGATTTTGCGCCGTAACTTTTTAAAATTTCACCCCCAAATTCATCCAGCTCTTTTGTTGACATACCTATTTTGGTATGTTCTCTCATTAGTTTTAGTGTAGTTGCCACTACTTCACTAATTTTTTGCATCCCAATAAGTTCAGATTCTTTGGTTATTGACATAATATTTCACTTTAATTTAATAGTATTAAGACACTCGTGATAGCGCTTTACTATTTCTTGCGAACAAAGATTGTTGGTGGCTAAAACAATTAATGCTAATAAAACGTATTTCATATTTGTTAAGATTGTTGGAATTTAAAATTCCAGTTTTAGCGTTGTTAATGTTTACATGCTTGTTGGCGCGTAAATCGCTGATAAATATAGAGTTGTTGACAAGGAAAGTCAACTTATTATAAAAAATATTATAATAATTGTTTAAAATAAGCTTTTATTGAAAAAAGATGAAGGGTATTTACTAAGCAATTTTCTTAATATCGTAAATAGTTATTTACTAATTAGTTGAATTAACAAACCTAGTATTCCGATAACTAAACAAAGTGGGGAAAATATTTTTGAATCTGCCTTCGAAAATTCGGTTTGCTTTATTCTTTTAAAAAAACCAACATAATTAAAATCTCCAATAGCCCGTAGAATAAAAATAGAGGGTACAATCCAGTACATATAGCTTGTTACCCAGCTTGGAAGGAGAATATTTACAAGTCCAGATTTTATCAAATAAATTAGCCCAAAAGAAACTAATACTAAACCTACCATAAGTGTTGCCAATTTAGGAGTAGATAAAGCATAGGAGTCATTATTTTTGGTAGGAATAACTTTTTTTAACCCCCACGAACCACCAAAAAGCCAGTAGAAATGAAATCCACCAAGAACCACAAAAATTAAAAATAAAGTTAGTGCAATTAAAGCCATAGGTTTCTTGGTATAGAAAATTGTTTTTTAGTTGCTACAAATTTCTACGAATACAATATAATTAGCACTTAACTTTGGGTAATTAATGATTAGAAATTTGATTTCTAATTCTGCTTAAAGACTGTGGAGTTATACCCAAATAGCTTGCAATATGTTTTAAGGCATATTTTTGAAAAAAATGGGGTTGAGTTTTTAAAAGCAATAAATATCTTTCCTTAGGAGTTAAAAATAACATTTGCTCTGTTCTTCGCTTACTATTTAAAAAAATTTGCTCACTAATGATTCTACCAAATTTGTTCCAATAAAAAGAGGTGTCATACAGTGTTTGAAGTCCAACTTTATCTAATAAAATTATTTCTGTTTTTTCAATAGCCTGTATCCATAATGTTGATGATTCTTGACTTATGAAACTTTCATAATCGGTAATAAACTCGTTTTCTGATTTTAGCAAAAGATTAGTTTCATTAAGTTTATCATCAACATAGTAGGATCTCACAGAACCCGATTTAATAAACGCAATAAAATTGCAAACATCTGGAGGGCAAAGCAACTGCTCATTTTCTTCAAGATTATGAAGTGATAGATGTGGCTTAATTGCTACCCAATCATTTTCTTCAATGGGTAGTACCTTGTTTAATATGTGTTTTAGTGCTTCTATTTTTTTAATTTTCAAATGCTCCTGCATCTAAAGTCAATGCGTTTCTAGAATTTCCTACGAAGTCGGTTTGAGGAAAATCTGTTACCCCAACCGCAGCATCAATTGCAATAGATGTTTTGGAGAGCTGTAGCTTTCGGTTTGCAAAATCAACAAACCCTATATCACCAGCGCCCACAACATTATTATTTTGATGATATGACAAGTTTGAATATACATATGTTGAACCTCCATCAGTCCTAATGGCTATATTTCCATAAATGTCAAGGTTAACTTTTGTTAAAGCATCATTAATTCCAACAGGAGATTTATTATTGGTAATGATTGTATTAAACCTAATAATCACTTGTCCAATATGATTAGAAACGTTACCATTACTAGCTAAGTTAATCCCGCGTTTTCCATTATCATAAATAACATTGTTTTCGATTAACAATTGTTCAGATTCTCCAGGGTGATCAGAGAAGTAACTAATTCCATGGTCGGTAGCTCCATAAAGTAGGTTTTTAGAAATCTCTCCAAAGGTTCTTATACTAATGCAATTACCATCATCATTAGTGATGTTGTAAATTGTGTTTTCAGTGATGACAACATTAACCCCTTGAAAATAAATACCGTGATGCGGAGCTCCAAATTGGCTAGATGTATTATTGGTTGCAACGTTGTAAATGGTATTTCCTTTAATTATAGTATTTATATGGTTTTCAGGAGCTAGTATTCCATTTTCTTGAATATCATAAATTTGGTTATCAATTATTTTAACCCCATTGGATGAGCCACTATTTCGAAATCGTATAGCGTCTTTAGAGATATTTTTAAATGTGCAGTTTTCTATACTTAAATTGTCTACATTTCTAATTTGTAATCCGTCGCCTTTGATATTTTCAAAAATGCAATTTCGGATGATGGTATTGTCATTAGTGTGGCCATCAATTAAAAATGTTGAATTAAAAGTTTGATTTTCTATAACTTTTTGTTCATTGGTATTAATTATGTCTTCTTTTTTACAAGCAAAAACGCTGATGACAATAATTAGTTTCCACAGTATTTTCATGTACTTTAATATTGTTTTGGGGCTTAGCAGGTTTATATGAAACTAGGTGTTTGTAAATATACAATTACAATTATGAAAGTTTTTTAGGCAATACAAATATAATTCTGGATTGCTCTTTTTTTGTAGTAAAATTTATTTCCAAGTTAGGATATCTTTTATATTTCTTCTTGATTTAGTATGAGTTGATTCTTCTTTTCTATAACCAAAAGCTACCATAAAAGACAGTCCATAATTTTTGGTGTCAATATCAAACTTTTCGCGCAATACTATTTCTGTTTTTTTCTGATGAAATCCTTCAATTGGGCAGCTATCAATTCCTATTAACGCAGCTGATGTCATCATATTGGCTAATGCAATATATGTTTGTTTTGAGGCCCAATCAAAAAGTTTTTCATCGGTATCTAACTCAAAATCGCTTTCTTGAAATTCTCGGTAAAATTTAGAATAAGTTTCAATTACCTCATCTGGGAATTTTTTTACTTCTTTCATCATATGCATGATATAATCTGAATTCCATTTGGTCATGGGCGCTTTCATACTTAAACCTAAAATAAAATGACTAGCAGTGTCCAATTTTAAGGGAGCTCCCCAAGCTACGGGTTTTAATAATTCACGTAGTTCTTGATTCTGAATCACAATAAAATGCCAAGGCTCAAATCCAAATGAACTTGGCGATAGATTAGCCGTTTTTAGAATAAAATTTATATCATCATTTGATAATTTTTTAGTTGAATCAAATTCTTTTGTTGCGTGTCTAAATTCAAACGCACTGATAACATCTTTTTTTGAAATATTTGGTGTACCCATATTGTATTTAATTTATTACTATATTTTTTATAGTTACAAAACTAAATATAGTTTGTTATTTTTGCAATAACGGTCAAAAAGGATAGTTTAATTTTTATGAGAATTATGCATAAGTTTAATGGAAAAGAATACCCGTGTTGCACAAGTTTAACTATGGGAATAATAGGTGGCAAATGGAAGACTGTAATCTTGTTTCATTTGATAGAGAGAAAATTGCGTTACAATGAATTAAGAAAAGAAATGCCAACGGTTACTGAAAGAACTTTAAGTTTACAGTTAAAAACCTTAGAGGAAGATGGCGTAATAAAAAGAAAGGTTTATAGTACCAAAGCACCCTTAAAAGTTGAATATTCACTGACTGATTTTGGGAAAACATTAATTCCATTAATTCAGTCTATTGCCGAGTGGGGAGTTTTTGCACTTGAAAATCAATCAAAATAGTTTTACAGTTTGTTACCAAACATTTATGAGGTTTTGTTATTCAGCTAGATAGTAAAGTCAGGAGAACTAAGGTTTTTCTTCGGAGTCACCTTGGTTACCAGTGCCTATTTTTTCTTCCAGTTTATTAATAATTTTATTTTTAGAATACCCCATCCATTTATCAATAATTATCCCACTTGGGTTTATCAATACAAAAGTTGGAACGCCTTGAATTCCGTATTTAATAGATGTTTCGCTGTATGTTCCTTTTCCATCCCAAATGCTATTCCAGGTTACTTTATCTCTTTCTAACGATTTTAACCAAACCTCCTTTTTAGGATCTTGAGTTACGCTTACTATAGCTAAAGAATCAGAATATTTATTGTTAATTTCAACCAATTCGTCTGCTGCTTGAATACAAGGTCCACAATAGGCGGCTGTAAAGTCTAATAGTGTATATTCTCCTCTTATATTTGAAAGTTTTACATGTTCTCCTTTCTGATTTAACCCTTCAAAATCATGATACTTATCACCAATTTGTGCTATTTTTTCTCTTAAAAATACTTCAATTACTTTAGCATATTTGCTCTCTTTAATTTCAGGAGTGTAGTTATCATATATTTTTTGAACAGTGTCTTTAGGCAATTCATTCTTTAAATAAATTAGGTCCACGACACTTGCGTAAGTATTTGGATGCGATTTAACATAGTCTTTTCTTATAATTTGGGAAATACTATCCAATTTTCTAATTTTTTTCCATATTTCACCTCCAATTTCCTGTTGTTTTTCCGGAGTAAGTTTCATAATAACTTGTACCAGAGAATCCCTTTTAATATTTTGTTTTTTTGTTAAACTCTGAGCGTAGTTAAAATCTTCTTGAGTTTTTGAACCTTTAATATCTACATTCCAAGGAAAATCAGATATATCACCTTGAACACTTATATCTTCATTTCCAATAAGTAGATTCGTGTAGATGAATTTTTTATCTACCATTGCATTTAACCAAATTTGTTCTGGTGGGGATGATAACTCTCCCTCAAATTTGAAACTATTATTTTCCACCGTTGTGCTATCAAAAACAGCATCAGTTGCCAAGTTTCGTAAATAAAATTTAGTTCCATTTGGAAACCCACTAACTTGTCCTGAAATTGTAAATTTTTCTACTTGCTTTTCTTTTTCGCCACAAGAGATAACGAAAATTAAAATACAGATGGATAAAATTAATTTATAGATTGTTTTCATTTTCTAATTATTGTTAATGTGTTGTTTTACTAGCCTGGAGTAAGACTGCTTACAATAATGGTATATCATTACCTTGATATACTAGACATTTCTATAAATATACAATTCTTAATAAAATTCAACCAATAGTTGTAAGACAAAATGTATTGAATGGCAATTAGGTTGTGGAGTTGAAAGCACTAAAATTTTTAATAGAAGTATTATTACCTGCGTTTTTATATTGTAAAGTAAATATTGTATTAAGTCTATGGTTCATTCCATGAAATGTTTTATTCAAGAAAGAAGTCAAAGGTATTAGAATGCCAAATCTCACCATTGATATCAACTCCGCTAAATTGAATTTGGTAGTTTCCAGTTTGATAAACGTCTCTATTTAAAGAGAATTGGATTGAATTAACCAAATGTTCCATGCTAGCAGTTGGATCAAAAAGGGTTCCATTAGAATTGTATTGTTCTGAGTTACAAAGCCAGTCTATACCATTTTGAGATACAGATGCTAAGGAATCATAATCAAGAATACTCAATTGTTCACTGTTTGTAGATTCGTTTCTTTTAAACGAAATGGAGATTTGTTCATATAGAATGTTTTGAGTCTCACTTAATAAGGAACCTCTTTGTTTTCCAAACCCTCCGTGAATACTAAATTTAATTTTAGGTATACCTTCGCAAGTATACTCTTGTAAAAACGGTTTATGCAGTAGTACTCTATCTATAAACGGGGTTTTATTGTAAATGGTAAAGTGCTTATCATTTTTTATTATAAACTTGGAATTATTTTCTAGAACAGATTCGGTTACCTCTATATAATAATCGCCACTGAAAAGACCTATACTAAATTCTTTTCTAATTACATGTTCAGAATCGTTTTCAAAAAAGTGTTGTGTGTTTTTGGGAAGTGTTATTTTAAATGCCCCAAAATTGAAAGGTTCAATTTTTTCTAGTTCTAAACTATCTTGGCCAACCTTTAGATACCCTCTTAACTCTGGAGCTTCTGTATAATTAAAAGAAACTGATTGATTCGAAATGGAATACACTCTATTCTCATAATCTAATACTCTTCCAACCAGTAGCGTGGATTCAAAGCCTAAAGTTGTGAAAGTCATCTCTTCAGATGTTTTTTGTTTCCCTCCTATTTCGATTATGGCTTTAATTAAATATTTTTTACCAGGTTTTAATCCCGTTATAATACCTTCATTAGCCTCAGTATAGTTGTCGTCACCTTTAAGTTTATATGAGACTTTTTTGAGAACTTCGGTTGTATTCGGTCCTGAAAATTGGTAATTAATATTGGTGTTTACTTTGGTAGTTCCTAAATTATAAAGATCTAATACTATATTGGAGATATCGCTTAGGTAAACCGATTGATCTTCTTTATCTTCTTTACTGCAAGAAAAAAGAATTAAAGATAATAGTAAAATTTTTATTGAAATTAAAGCGTTTATTTTAATTAGTTTCATGTTAGATTGTTACAGTTTAGAAGTTTAACGCTCTAATTTCATGGAAATTGCTTTGAAAATTTTTACTAACGGAGCTGTATATGAACATGTAGCGGTTTTTGTTCACTAACTTTTCGGTTTGGAGCTGACCTTTTTCCTATTTTGTGTTTAAAACAAAATAAACACAAACCTTTTGTTTTAGCTATATTTTATAGCCTAGATTGCTATTTTTCTGGTATTTTCATTACCACTTCAAGTAGTGGAGTAAGACCATTGGTGGTTATATTGTCATTGTTCCAAAAACTCAAGACACAACTCACATAATTATTTCTAATTTTTTCAGAAACGTAATAAATTGTCAAATTATCACCTCCAGCAATTGCTGAAACAACACCATTAAAGTCATAGGTAACCTTCTTAGCTTTTGTAGGTACTTCCTCGAATAATATTTCCACATCCTCTTCATTAATTACTTTTCCTCCTTTTTTTATTTTGATAAGGTCTAATTGATGTTGATTGGATTTGTCTGCACTTTCTTTAGTTTTATGAATAGACCAATTCATTTGTCCATTATATGGGCATTGAATATTATTGATGTTAGCCCAATAACAATTTCCCTTTAATTCTAATTCCCTGCCAATAAAATCAATTTTATCGGTTTCAGTGGAGACAAAGCAGGTTTCAGGAATTTGGTTATTAACTACTAACGGAATTATTTGATGCTCTAAATCATTAGTATCGGAATTACAACTTCCAAACCAAAATACGCTTACTGAATTAACTGAGTTTTCAATGAAATAATAAACATCATATTGTGTTGTAGTTTCTGAAATTTTATCAATCTTGGTTACTTTAAAGTTTTTATAACTAATTATTGAGTCTTTGACTTTAGGATTATTTTTTTTAATTGAATATTTCCGATAGATTTTTTTTAAATTTTTTTCAGAAAAGTTTTCATTGAAAATTTGATAAGATATCTGAACACCATCAATATCGTAAAAAGTTAATCCATTATTTTCTATTGCTTTTAATCGGTTAAATATGCTATCATTTTGAGCGTAACTTGTTAGAGTTATAAATAGTAATAGTACAAGTGTAATATTTTTTTTCATAATAGTAGTTAATGTACAGTATGTTTGCTTTTGAAAGGAAGGATACAAATTCTTATTTTTTTAGTCATTTATTAATTGAACATAGTGATTATATATAATTACCTAAACAACTATGTTTTTGCTAAATATACAATTCTGGGTAAAATTCCACTAATATTTGTAAGACAGATTGTAGAAAATAGTCATAGGTGGTAAATAGCATCTTATTTAATAGCGTAGTAAAGCAGAAATTTTGTGTAATTTTGCAGGCTTAAAACCCTATTGGTAATGAATATTCAAGATGTTTTAACAAACAAAGTTAAAGAGGCGGTACAATCTATTTTTAATGCAGAATTGCCTGCCGTTGAATTTCAACCTACGCGCAAAGATTTTGAAGGTGATATTACTGTAGTAGTGTTTCCAATGTTACGTGTGGTAAAAGGTAATCCCGTTGAAATAGGAACTAAAATAGGGGAGTATCTTGTTGCCAATGTGGATGAGGTTGCCAAGTTTAATGTGGTAAAGGGGTTTTTAAACATTGTTATTGACGATGCGTATTACTTAAACTTTTTCAATGCAATTAAAAGTATAGAAGATTTTGGGTATGTTTCGACAGAGGCTGACAATGCAGTTATGGTAGAGTATTCTTCTCCTAATACCAATAAGCCGCTTCACTTGGGGCATATTCGTAATAACTTGTTAGGGTATGCCGTTGCCGAAATTATAAAGGCCTCAGGTAAAAAAGTATATAAAACTCAGATTATTAATGATCGTGGAATACATATTTGTAAAAGTATGTTAGCATGGCAACGATTTGGTAATGGAGAAACACCGGAAAGTACAGGATTAAAAGGAGATAAATTAGTAGGGAACTACTATGTTGCTTTTGATAAGGCATATAAAGCTGAAGTAGCTGAAATGATAACTAAAGGTACGGATAAAGCTGTAGCTGAAAAGGAGGCGCCAATACTCATCGCTGCACAAGAAATGCTACGTAAATGGGAATCAGGAGATGATGAGGTAGTGACTCTTTGGAAAACAATGAACCAATGGGTTTATGATGGTTTTGATATCACCTACAAAAATATGGGGGTAGATTTTGACCAATTATACTACGAGAGCAATACCTATTTATTGGGTAAAGATGTTGTTGCAGACGGATTGCAAAAAGGTGTTTTTTATAAAAAGGAGGATGGTAGTGTTTGGATAGACCTTACTGATGAAGGTTTAGATGAGAAAATAGTATTGCGATCAGATGGTACAGCGGTGTATATGACCCAAGATATTGGTACTGCAATACAACGTGTTAAAGATTATGCCGATGTTGGAGGTATGGTATACACTGTTGGTAACGAGCAAGATTACCATTTTAAAGTGCTCTTTTTAATCTTGAAAAAGTTAGGTTTTTCATGGGCTGAGCGTTTGTATCATTTAAGTTATGGTATGGTAGACTTACCTAGCGGAAAAATGAAAAGTAGAGAGGGAACTGTTGTAGATGCTGACGATTTAATGCAAGATATGGCGCAGACGGCCGCAAAAATATCTGAAGACTTAGGAAAGCTTGATGGTTATTCTGAAGATGAGAAAAACGATTTGTATAAAATGATTGGCCTTGGGGCACTAAAATATTACATTTTAAAAGTAGACCCTAAAAAACGCATTTTATTTAACCCAGAAGAGTCGGTGGATTTTCAAGGTAATACAGGTCCATTTATTCAGTATACCTATGCCAGAATACAGTCTATTATCCGCAAAGCTGATTTTGATTATAGCATGGATATTGATTTAGCATCCATTAAAGGTTTTCATGAAAAAGAAAAGGAGTTGTTAAAGCAAATTCAGTTATTCCCAGAAACTATACAGTTATCCGCAGACAATTATAGTCCAGCACTTATAGCAAATTACACCTACGATTTGGTAAAAGAGTTCAACTCATTCTATCAAAATGTATCTATTTTAGGAGAGGAGAATATGCAGAAAAAAATACTGCGTGTGCAATTGGCTAAAAAAGTTGGAGAAGTTATTAAGTCTTCTTTTAAACTTTTAGGAATAGAAGTTCCAGTACGTATGTAATGCTATAGTTATTACCTACTGAAAATGTTTTTGCTGAAGTCAACAATAAGAACAGGTATATTTAGTTTTAATTGACACTATGGATATAGGAACAAATGTATTTGGATTTGCGGCTTTAGCTTTTATTTTAGGATACCTTTCATATATAATTTACTATGCTCTAGGGTTATTTCAAATAAACCCCTTTGTAAAATCTAAACCTTTAAGTATAACAGAGAAAAACAGAATAGGGCAAAGCTTTCCTATTTACAGAAACCTTCCGGTTGATGCTAAAAAAAAGTGCGATAAACGAATTGCATGGTATCGCAGTAAAAAGAAGTTTATTTTAAGAGGAAACATTGCAAATTCGCAGGATGTAAAACTTATGTTGAGTGCAACAATAGCTTTACTAACCTTAGGGATGCGAAATTTTAAAATGATGAACTCTTTATTGCGTATTGTAGTATATCCGTCACAATACTATTCTAAAATAAGCAAAAAGCACCATTTAGGAGAATACAATCCGAGGTTTAGAACCGCAGTTTTTTCAGCAGAAGAACTTAAAGAAGGGTTTAAGGTGCCTAATGACAATAGAAATTTGTCTGTTCATGAATTTGCTCATGCACTAACATCAGAAATGATGCGTAAAAATAGTTGGGAAGCTCGCAAGTTTAAAGTGGGACTTAAAAAAATTAAGCAGATGTTCACTCAAGAAGATTTTTATAGTAAAGTGAATAATACGGATTATTTTAGAGCTTACGGGCAAACTAATTTACATGAGTTTTTTTCAGTAGCTGTAGAAAATTTTATAGAAACCCCAGAGCAGTTTAAAAAAGAGTTTCCAGAGTTATACCGAATAATAAAACGGATGCTAAATTTTAATTTTTAGTAAAAACTTCTACTCCTAAAAACTTACCCTAAAACTTGCATTTGGAGTTAAGCCAAGAGAAACATTTTCTACAATTTTAATCTCGTTAGCTTCATTTAGCTGGTAGTACTTATTCAATATATTTTCGCGCCCAAAAACGTTTAATACGGATATACCTAAAGAGGCTTTTATGCGTTCACTGATTTCAAAATTATAAATTGCCGATGCATCTGCTCGTAAATATTGGGGAAGTCTACCACTATTAGGTTCCTTATAATTTATAGTGTTAGGGAATACATTTGTGTTAATACTGTTAGGTTCCTCTAAGGGTTCAGTAAATGGTGTGCCAGTTCTATAGTTTATGCCAACACCCAGCTTTATATTGTTATAAGTGTACGTTCCTGCGAAAGTTACCGTATGTCGTATATCCAAATTATTTGGAAAAGTAGGTGGGGTAATGTCTTTAAATGTATAGTTGTTTACATTATAGGTGTAGCTCAACCATACACTATAATTGTTGTTTTTTTGATTTACCAAAAACTCAACTCCTTTTACGTTGTATTGACCTACTTCACCATTAAACTGGTTTTGGTTTTGAAAGCCTTGTGTTAAAGTATTTACTCCTTTTACCTCTTTATAAAAACCTTCGATTCCAACATATATTTTTCGTTTATCTATGTTAAAACCTACTGCTCCTTGTTTACTTTTTGTTACTGGGAGTTGATTACCGTCAGATAAAATCCATCTTCTTTTTTCTATTCCTAAAAAGTTTTGTTCTAGATCTATAATTTGGTTGGTGGATTGACTTTTAAATTCGCCTAGCGCTTCTATTTTAAAATCTTCAAGCAATTCGTAATTAACATTAATGCGAGGTTCTATCAAAAATTCCTGAAAGGTTTCTAAATTTTCAATTCGATTAAAACGAACTCCACCTCGAGCAAAAAGCTTTTCGTTTTCCGAAAAATAACTTAGTTCTGAAAATAGAGAGTGTGTTCTGTTAACGCCTTTTATATTGCTCTTAAAAGGAGGTTGACTTACGTTGGTAAAATTAGCAATACCTACCTCGTTAAATTGATAACCGTTTAGCCAGTTTAAATGATTACTAAAGTTGTATTTGGTAACAACTTTAAGAGCAGTTTCCACAACCTTGTTATTTTGCTGTAGTTGTTGTGAATCACTGAATGTGCTGTTTTCAGAATCTAATTCGTAATTGGTGTAATATCCATTTACAAATGTAGAGAAATTGTTATTCCAAGTACTTTCTAAACTTCCTCCAAAAGACAAGTTAAATTGGTTTAAATTACTGTTTGTTGAATTGTCTGGGTCTTCTGCTGTTTCAGCATATTTTAAATCGTTATTTATTGTAATAAAACTGAATCGTACTTTATGATTATCGCTTAAATTGTATAATACTTTTGCAGTGAAATCATGAAAAAAGAAATCACTTTTTCGCTCCGTATTTTCAGGTATTCTTCCAAAAACTTCGCTATCTTGAAAAACCCTATTGTAAAACTGCTCGTAGGTAGGTGTATCAAAAAAATCGGTTACCGAGCGTCTTGCAGAAAACTGAAATGCTAAGTTTTGCGCAATTGGAAATTGTGCAAAAACGTCCCCGTTAATTAGATTAAAACCCGCTCCACCAAAGTAAGAACTGGTTAACGCGTTTTTTGTTTGCATGTCTAAAATACCACTTACACCATCTCCATATTGGGCACTTGTACCGTTTTTTGTAATGGTAATTTTATCGGTCAAATATGGATTAAAAGCAGACATTAAACCAAAAAAGTGACCAGATTGATACATTTTAATACCATCCCATAGTATTAGATTTTGGTCATTAGTTCCTCCTCTAATATTAATATTGGATACACTTTCATCTACGCTTTTAATGCCCGGGAGTGCCTGTGCTGTTTGTAATACATCAGGCTCAATAAGTCCTGGTAAAATTCCAAAGTCTTTGGTATTTAATAGTATACTAGCGTCTGCTTTTTTTGCTAAACCGGTTGTTAAAAATTGATACACAATAACCCCACTCAGCTGTTGAAAATTTTCTGCCATTAAAATTCGCGAACATGGTTTTGTACTGAGATTTTTAGCAGTAATAAATTGGGTTTTAAAGCCTAAAAATCGGATTTGAATTGTGGCTTTTTTTGGAACGTTTTGAAGTTGAAACATGCCCGATTCGTCTGTTACAACTGCAGTTTTTGTTCCTAGTAATTCTATGGTAGCCCCTGGTATAGTATTGTTACCATAGTTATCCAATACCTGTCCGCAAATAGTTACTGTGTCATTGTAAGAAATGGTATAATACCGTTTATTTAATTTTTTAATAGTAAGCTGTGTTTGTTGTTGTATGTCTTCTAGAATACTATCTAATTCTTCGGCAGACGTTGGCACAATAACTATTTCAGAAACATCGCTATCAGCATAAGAAAATTTTACGTTAAATGTTTTCTCTAATTGCTGAATAACACTAATTAAGTTAACGGCGTCCTGTGCCTTTCCACTATTAAAACATAAAAGCAGAAAAAAGAAGAAACAGGATAAAAAAATATAATTACTGCGGCGCGTTTTGGGCATAGAACAGCACTTTATTCCCATATAATTTAAACTTAATTTGCGAAGGGACACTTATACTCTGTAACGCCAAATCCGTATTTGTGTTGCTAAAAGTACCTGTAAACAATTTATTTAAATCTATATTTTTAGTTTCTACGATAATATTGTGTTGTCTTTGAAATTCATCCAAAACATATTTAAGAGGAATACTTTTAAAAGAACTTTCATTGTTTAACCAAGCAGGCGAAATTTCTTTGGTAGTTTCTTTCGCTATAACAGTACCATTCATAGCAAGAAAAGAATTTCCAGCAGGTAGCTTAATTTCTTTGCCATTAAATGTTACACTTACTAAACCTTCAAAACAAGTAACTTCAAAATAATCGTCTCGGTTTTCAACATTAAATTGAGTACCCAAAACAGCAACTTCTCCTTGTGAAGTACTTACCGTAAAACGCTTTCCTTTAGCTACCTTAAAATAGGCTTCACCTTGTAATGAGATGTTTCTTTTTTCATCCCATTTTTTTTCATTGAATGATACTCTAGATTCTGCATTTAAAACAATTTCAGAATTATCAGGAAGTACAACCTCTTTATTTTGAGCATATTCTGTTGCTACATTTTTATCTAGTGTGTTTACATAAAAATAAGATCCTACCAGTAAAAATACTATTACAGCAGCCACTCTTAAGAACTTTTTAAAAGGTTTAAGCTGTATTACTTTTGGCTTTTCGGTTATATTTTTAACTGAATTCCAAGCTAATTCTTCATTAAAATTAGGCGCTTCCATTTTTTTAGAAGCATTGGCAATTTTAACATATGTAGCGTACTCGTCCGTTTTTTTAAACGTTTCGAGTTCGGCTTCCGAAAGCTCATTGTTGAGCCATTTTGCTAAATAATTATCTTCCATCATTTTTCGCCTTTATACTTTAATAACAATTGGGTTTAAAAAAACCCTACTTTAATATTTTATGGTTAACAGTTTTTTATTGATATTTTTTTTCTAACCAATAATAAGTCTCGTTCTTTGGGCTTTCGTCTTTTCAACTTTTAGACATATTTTTTAATGCTACCCTTTGGACTTTTGCCTTTTCAACTTTCAGACATCATAATTTAAATTCCATCAATATGTTCCCGAAGCGATTTTAACGCTAAGTGCATTCTTTTTTCTACAGCCTTAATACTTACTCCTTCCATTTCCGCAATTTCCTTATATTTTTTCCCATCAATTCTATTTAACAAAAAAGTGGAGCGTTGATTTTCAGGTAAACTATCTAATGCTTTGTCTAATTTTTCTTGAAATTGTTTTTCTTCCAACAAAAATTCTGGAGATTCATTAGAGACATCATTATAGTTGGTATATTTAAGTTTAACTTTTTCCGCCTTAATAACATTTAAGTAAAGATTGTTTGCAATAGTATATACATATGATTTTGCTTTTTCGGGAGCTACCTTAGCACAATTCTCCCATAATTTGGTAAAAGCTTCTTGAACGGCATCATATGCTTTTTCTTCATTTCCAAACTTGTAATATATATAGTTGAAAACCGTTTTAGAGTTAGCTTTAAAAATTTCGCTATATACAGCCTCTTCGCAAACGTTGGTTTTGTTGGTTGTACTCAATGGATTGTTTTTTTCAAAGATATTTTAAAAAAAATTAAAAATTTTGGTAGGGTATTTTTAAAGTTAGTTGTTTTACTGATATACGAACAAAAAAATCCAAATCGTTATGAAAAAGTTTTTAAAGAATAGAGTTTACACAAGCCTGCTTTTTGTAGCTCTTATTTTTACCGCATGTCAAGATGAGTATGAAGAAGTTTCTACGGAGGGAGAAACTGAAACGATAGTATCCAATTCTGCTACTGCCAAATTAATCGAAAACACATCTGCTCAAGATGGGTCTTTTGACAATATTGTTGATGGTGTTAGTTGTTTTGCAATTGAATTTCCATATACAGTAAATGTAAATGGTTTAGAAGTAACTGTTGATTCTCGTGAAGATTTACAAACTATCGAAGAAATTTTAGATAGTGTTGAGATTGATGAGGATATTCTTGATATTATTTTCCCAATTACAATTTCTGCTGCTGATTATGAAGAAAAAGTAATTAATAGTAAAGAAGAGCTTAGAGCTTTAGCTGCTGACTGTAAAGAAGGTGGTGATGATGATGATATTGAGTGTATAGATTTTGTGTACCCAATAGATATGTTCACTTTTAATATAAATAGAGAGCAAACATCAAAAGTTACAATAAACAGTGATAAGGAATTAAGACGTTTCTTTAAATCTTTAGAAGGTAATAACCTTGTGGGTATAGATTTTCCAATATCGTTAAAATTATACGATGGTTCTGAAACCACTATTAATAGCATGAGTGAATTGGTAATGACAATTGAAAACGCTAGAGAAATGTGTGATGAAGATGATGATAATGATCATAACGATGATGATTTTACCAAAGAGCGTTTAGATAGTTACCTAGTAATGTGTCCTTGGTTAATACATGAGGTTAACAGACAAGGTGTAAACTCTACGGACCAATATTTTGAGTACGCAATGAACTTTAAAGAAGATGGTACTGTTAAAGCTTTTGATAGAGAAGGTAATGCTATTGAGGGTACATGGTCTACAAGATTAGGAGAAAACAGAGTGTTGCTTAAATTAGAGTTTGATTCATTGGTAGACTTTACATTAGAGTGGTTTATCTACGAAATTGAACACGGAAAAATTAAACTATATGCTGGCGAAGGTGATAGAATTATCATGAAAAAGCATTGTGTTGAAAAAGACCCAAATACGTTAAGAGAAGTATTAAGAGAGTGTAGCTGGGTTATTAAAAAGGTGTTTGTTGATGACGAAGAAATTAAAAGACTTTTAGGATACGAGTTTAATTTTGAAGCAGAAGGAGTTGTTACTTTAAGTAATGGTGATGTTACATCAACAGGTTCATGGGAAATTACTATGAACGAGCAAGAAAGATTAGTAATGGCGATTACAATGGGCGATGAGCCAGGTGTTAGTTTTGAGTGGCCATTGAGTGACTTAAGAGATGACAGATTAAAATTCGAAATCCCAGGAACAGATTACGAGCTTATTTTACAACGTGTTTGTGATAATAATTCAGATGACGGAGATGTTTTAGAAATTAGAAACATCATGATGGGCGGTGCTTGGGCTATAGCTAGTTATACAATTGGAGAAGAAGATTTAACTCAAAACTACGCAGGATACAGCCTTGACTTTGATGTTGAAAATGCATTAGGAGTATATGAAGGTATAGCAACAGAGCCATTTATGAATGGTGTTTGGAGAGTTCTTAGAAACTACGAACAAGAGTTAAGAATTTACTTAAACCTTGGCAATCACGAACTTTTCGGAGAGTTAACTAAACCATGGAAGTTACTTTCGTTAGATGATAATCGTATTGAATTTAAATGCTATGATGCAGAGGGAATACTTACTAAAATTGTTTTAGAAAAAGAACAATAGTAAAAAAGATAGATGATATGTTCATGACTTATCCGCATCTATAAATCCTGATGCTTTAAAAAATTGAAGAAATTAAATCATGTATTAACAAAAATAGAGTTGGCGCTCGTTAGTATAATTATTAAGTAATTCAGTTTTAAAAAGCATCAAAAAATGCCCCACAATTGTAGAGAGCACCCTTAACGGGTGCTTTCTTCATTTATATATTTTTTAATTAGGTTGCTGCACTTCACATCCTTATTGCTAAATTTGCATTTCCCGATAATAAAGTAAGAAGATGTTTGATAATTTAAGTGAAAAACTAGACAAGGCATTACACGTTCTTAAAGGACATGGTCAAATTACAGAAATTAATGTAGCAGAAACCACAAAAGAAGTTCGTAGAGCTTTACTGGATGCCGATGTTAACTTTAAAATTGCGAAAGAGTTTACCAATAGGGTAAAAGAAAAAGCATTAGGTCAAGACGTACTTACAACACTACAACCGGGCCAATTAATGGTTAAGATTGTAAAGGACGAGCTTACACAACTAATGGGTGGAGATACCGAGGGTATAAACCTTTCTGGCACACCTTCAGTAATTTTAATGTCTGGTTTACAAGGTTCGGGTAAAACTACATTTTCGGGAAAACTTGCAAATTTTTTAAAAACTAAAAAAAGCAAAACCCCATTATTAGTAGCATGTGATGTTTATCGTCCCGCTGCAATTGATCAGCTACATGTAGTTGGAGAACAAATAGGAGTGGAGGTATACTCTAATCGTGAAAATAACGACCCAGTTGCTATAGCAAAAGCGGGTATTGCCCAAGCAAAATCTAACGGAAATAACGTTGTAATTATTGATACCGCTGGTAGATTGGCAGTCGATGAAAAAATGATGGAAGAAATTTCCAATATTCATTCGGCTATTAAACCACAAGAAACTTTGTTTGTGGTGGATTCTATGACGGGTCAAGATGCGGTAAATACTGCAAAAGCATTTAACGACATCCTTAATTTTGATGGTGTAATCCTTACAAAGTTAGATGGTGATACCCGTGGTGGAGCAGCAATATCTATTAAGTCTGTCGTAGATAAACCTATTAAGTTTATTGGTACTGGAGAGAAAATGGAGGCAATAGATGTTTTTCATCCTTCTCGTATGGCAGACCGTATTTTGGGAATGGGTGATGTAATATCACTTGTTGAAAGAGCTCAGGAACAGTTTGATGAAGAAGAAGCTCGTAAGATTCAGAAGAAAATTGCTAAAAACAAGTTTGGTTTTGATGATTTCTTGAATCAAATTCAGCAAATCAAAAAAATGGGAAACATCAAAGATTTAATGGGGATGATTCCTGGTGCTGGAAAGGCACTAAAAGGTTTGGATATTGATGATGACGCTTTTAAACATATTGAAGCTATAATTCATTCTATGACACCATTGGAGCGTTCAACACCAGCAAAAATTAACGCAAGTCGTAAAAAACGCATTGCAAAAGGTAGTGGTCGTACAATTCAAGAAGTTAATCAGTTAATGAAACAGTTTGACCAAATGAGTAAAATGATGAAAATGATGCAAGGTGGTGGCGGTAAAAAAATGATGCAGATGATGAGTGGTATGAAAGGGATGAGGTAAGTTTATGGTTGTATTAGCCAAGAAAATCAGTCAATCCAATTGATGCAATAATATGATTAACAAATCTAGTATACTTGGAGTTTAACCACTGTAAACTTTAAGCTACTAGTGAACACTATAGTTTAACATGGAATTATTAGACGGGAAAAAAATATCAAATCAAATAAAAGATGAGATTGCCGCCGAGGTTGCTAAAATGAAGGAAAAGGGAGAAAAAGTTCCTCATTTAGCTGCGGTATTAGTAGGTAACGATGGAGCGAGTTTAACATACGTTGGTAGTAAAGTACGTTCTTGTGAACGTATTGGGTTTGAGTCTACTTTAATTCAGTTGCCAAGCACTACTTCTGAAGTAGAGCTTTTGAAAAAAATAGAAGAGTTAAATCAAAATGAGGATATTGATGGTTTTATAATTCAACTACCACTTCCACCCCAAATAAATGAGCAAAAGGTATTGTTAGCTGTAGACCCTGATAAAGATGTGGATGGCTTTCATCCAACGAATTTTGGAAAAATGGCGCTTGATATGAGTACTTTTATCCCAGCCACTCCATTTGGAATTTTAGAGTTACTGGAAAGGTATAAAGTTGATACTAAAGGTAAACATACTGTTGTTATTGGAAGAAGTCATATTGTGGGTCGTCCCATGAGTATATTAATGGGAAGAAAAGGCTGGCCTGGTAACTCAACCGTTACCCTTACGCATAGCCACACTAAAAATATTACGCAAATAATTTCTCAGGCGGATATTGTAATATCTGCATTAGGAGTACCAAAGTTTTTAAAAGCTGAAATGGTTAAAGATGATGCTGTAATTATTGATGTGGGTATTACCAGAGTTCCGGATGAAACAAAGGAAAGAGGATATTATATTACTGGTGATGTAGATTTTGAAAATGTAAGTAAAAAGGCATCCTATATAACTCCAGTTCCAGGAGGCGTTGGACCTATGACAATAGCCATGTTACTTAAAAACACATTATTGGCGCGAGAACGTCACAGAAATAGAAATTAATAATATTAGTATAAAAAGCCTCATTCACATGAGGCTTTTTTAGTGCGCTTTTTTTCGAGAATATGTTTCTGTACTAGCGGTATATACTTTTTTTGTTTTAGGAGGCTTTGTGTTGTTTTGGGAACTACATTGACAAAGTGTAGAAGTACCTAATAAAATTAGGCTAAAGTGTAGTATTTTATTCATTATTAATGGTTTGTATTGTGGATTAAGTGATTAACAACGGATAAAAAATTAAATTGTTGTAAAACGTTTTATGAAAATCAGTATCTTTTTTGATAAATATTTAGAACCATGAAAAAAATAAGATGTATTGTTACTTTTTGTATGCTTTTCTCATTAACACTTTCTGCGCAAATAGGGAAGGTTTTTGATAACCTAACGATGTCTAGTAAAATATTAAAAGGGGAAAGAAAATATGCAATATATCTGCCTCCAGATTATGAAACATCTGATAGAAGTTATCCTGTTTTGTATTTGTTACATGGAGCTGGTGATGACCAAACAGGTTGGGTGCAGTTTGGAGAGGTTTTAAACATAACCGATAGTGCTATTAAAAATAATTCGGCTACCGCTATGATTATTGTAATGCCAGACGCAAACACAGAAAAAAGAGGATATTTTAATGTTGGTGATTGGCGTTATGAAGATTTCTTTTTTGAAGAGTTTATGCCATATGTGGAAAAAAAATACAGAATTAAAAAAGAAAAAAGGTATCGTGCCATTTCTGGGCTTTCGATGGGAGGCGGAGGAACTTTTATGTATGCTTTGCATCATCCTGAATTGTTTTCATCAGCATGTCCACTAAGTGCTTATGTAGGCCCTTTAAGTCTGGAACAATTAAAAAAACAAATGGGCAATACCGTTGATAAATATTCCGAAGAAGAAATTAAAGCATTTTATGAAAACCATAATGCCTTAGAGTTGTTAAAAATTGTTCCCGAAGAAGATGTAAAGTCCATAAAATGGTATATAGATTGTGGAGATGATGATTTTTTATTTGAAGGAAATAGTTTGGTGCATATTGCTATGAAGAAAAAAGATATTCCTCATGAATATCGCGTTAGAGATGGCGCTCATAGTTGGGGGTATTGGCGAGAATCATTGCCAAAAGTATTACAGTTTGTATCGGATACATTTCATCAGCCTTAAACAAAATTTGCTAAAACATAGCGGTTTACTTAGCAAATAACTGTTCTGGTTTTTTAAAAGCTTTAAATTCTAAAGCATTTCCTGCGGGATCTAGAAAAAACATGGTAGCTTGTTCACCGATTTGTCCCTTGAATCGAATATAAGGTTCAATAACGAATTTCACTTTTTTACGAATTAAATCTTCGGAGAATTTTTTAAACTCGTTCCAAGGTAACACCACTCCGTAGTGTGGTATTGGAACATCATGACCATCAACGGGGTTGTAATGTAAGGCACTATCCTTAGGCTTTGGCTTGTAATGTATAACCAACTGATGCCCAAAAAGATTAAAATCTACCCATTGTTTGCTACTACGACCTTCTTGACACCCTAAAACTTCACCATAAAACTGCCTACATTCATTTAAATTATGAACGGGAATGGCAATGTGAAATGGGCTTATGTTTTTCATGATACGTTAAGATTTTAAAAATGCTAAAATTTTATCATTAACCTCATCTTGATGCATTGAGTGTCCTAAGCCTTCAGTCATAACTAGTTCACTGTTTTTCCAGTTAACATGAACATTTTCTGAACCGTGGAAAGGTGCTATTTTATCATGCTTATCATGAAAAAGCAACCCTTTTTGAGAAATGTTTTGTACATATTTTGGAGAACTAAAATCATCGATGGTAAAACCAAATCTATTTTCAATATAATTACTTAGGCTTTTGTGAACTTTACCATTGAATTTTAGTATGTTTTGGTAATCGCTCATAATTTCATGAAACTCAGAAGGAGAGCCAATGGTCACAATTTTTTCAAGGTTACCGTTCTTATTTACATGTTCATTATATAAAACCGTCATTCCTCCTAAGGAGTGGGCTACAATGGATTTAGGATTGTATTTTTTAATCATGAATTGTAAAACTTCAGCGTACAATGGAACATATAGTTTATCACCGGAAGAATATCCATGACCTGGAGCATCAAAAGCAATAATATTATAATTAGCTGCAGTTAGTTTTTCAACTAAATTTCGCCATCTAAATGTGTTGCTTTCCCATCCATGAACAAGTAATACGGTTTCTTTATTTCCTTGCCATTTGTACGACTGAATTTTATGGGAACCTACAGTGTGCAACTCATCTTTTGCATTATCTAAGTATGCTTTTTGAAAAGGTAAAACATTACCTTTTCTGTTTGTGCAAAAAAGATTAAAAGCCTTTAAGGCTGTTTTTTCGGGAGATATATAAACCAAACTATTGAAATAACTTCCGTAAGCAAGTGGGATTATTTTTTGAAGTATTTTTTTCATAATGATGTGAGGTCTTTGAGCTACTCTATTTTTGGCGAATTTACGCTTTTCAAAATTTTAAAGCGCTTTATTTTTTATATCGGTTACTTTTGGTAACTTACTCTATATGTGAAACTAAATTAAGCATTACTCTTTAATTATTAATGAGTTGCGAAAATAATACTTGGTATGGAAAAAGAAACTAATATTGATAATCAGCAGGTTAGGAATAAAAAAAAGATGAAAAAAATGTTTGGGCATATTAACTATAAAAAACCGCCTGAATTGTGTCCAATTAGAGATGTTTTAGCACCTGCTTCCGATAAATGGACTATGTTAATTTTGCTGTATTTAGGGTACTTTCCTGTTTTACGTTTTAGCAAGCTAAAAAAGTATTTATACGGTATATCAAACAAAGTATTGAGTGAACGATTAAAAGCTGTAGAAGCTGATGGCTACGTTCACCGTAAGATGTATGCTGAGGTTCCTATAAGAGTAGAATACAGTTTAACGGACTTTGGAAAATCTTACGTAGAAAAATTACTTGAATTTACGGAATGGACGATGCAAAATCATCCTAAAATAATTGCTAACAGGGAAAAATTTCAAGTGTACTAGCGGTTAAACTAATCCCAAGAAACCATCATATATTTAATTTTCGCTGCATCTGGAATTTGAACTGCCTCAATGGAAGCTGTTGAAACGTACCGTAAACTTTCAGGAAGTTCTTTTTTATCAATAGTGAAATAAATGTCACTATCCTTAAGTAGAATTACAACATTGTTCATTGATGTTATTATTTTACTTATAGAACATTTATTCCTAATTTCTTTAAAAGTACTATTAATCCCAATGCCATTTAAGGTAGAAAATCTAGGATCTTTTATCTGAATGTTTTCTATTGTTGGAATACTATCGGAATTCGGAGTTAATGTTAGTAGGTGCTTTCCGCCTCGTTCAAAAACCTTTATTTTACTTGCACCAGAACCAAAGTTTAATTTGACAGTATCTTGCACAATAGAATCGTTTGAATAAATTAATTCCAGGTCGCGGGCTAAACTTTTACGTTCTAATTTTCCAATTTTTTCTTGAGTGATAAGAAAATGGGGGTCTTTTTCTTTTTCACATTGTGTTAAAAAGAAAAACAAAGGAGTGGCTAATAGTAGGAAATATTTTTTCATTTATCGTATTACTTTTTTAAGAACTCCAAGAACACCTCTTATAAAAGTGGCACTTGTAAGCACTTTAACTATGGGGTTTTGTCTGGTACTTCTCCTTGAGGAAGAACGTGGTTTAGGTTTGTTTTTTTCTTTTTCGGCTTCCTTTTCAGCAACCTCAATTTTTTCATTCAAAATTTCATAGGCGCTTTCGCGGTCAATATCGTCGTTGTACTTTTTAACAAGGTTTGAACTTTTAACTACAGTACTTAATTCGCTCTTAGTTAAAATATCCATTCGGCTCATTGGAGCTCTTAACAATGTTGCAGCAAGGGGTGTAGGTCTGCCTTTTTCATCAAGTGCAGAAATAAGAGCTTCTCCGGTACCCAAAGTTGTTAGTACCGTTTTTGTATCATAGTATTCTGAAATTGGATAATTTTCGGCTGCAAGTTTTATAGCTTTTCTATCTTTTGCAGTAAAAGCACGCAAAGCATGTTGTACTTTTAAGCCTAATTGCGCTAAAACCTCATCAGGCACATCGGTAGGGTTTTGTGTTACAAAATACAATCCAATCCCCTTGGAGCGTATTAGCTTAACAATGCTTTCTATTTGATCTAGCAATGCTTTGGAAGCTTCCTTAAAAATAAGGTGGGCCTCATCAATAAATAACACCAATTCTGGAGCATCAGCATCTCCTTGCTCTGGAAAAGTGGCGTAAATTTCAGCCAACAGACTTAACATAAAGGTGGAGAAAAGTTTTGGTCGGTCTTGAATATCTGTTAGTCTTATAATATTTATATAACCTCTACCGCTATCATCTATTCTGGTAAGGTCATTAACATCAAAGGATTTTTCGCCAAAAAACAAATCCGCTCCTTGTTGTTCTAATTCAATAATCTTTCTAAGAATACTACCAGTGGAACTTGTCGAGATACGTCCATAATCTTTTGTGAACTCAGGTTTTCCAGCACCCGTAGCATATTGCAGCACCTTTTTAAAATCTTTTAGATCTAGTAATGGAAGTTTGTTATCATCACAATACTTAAATACTACAGCAACAATACCTTCTTGCGTTTCAGTTAAATCTAAAATTCTTGAGAGCAACACAGGACCAAATTCAGAAACCGTTGCACGTAATTTTACCCCATCTTGTTCAGACAGGGAAAGAATTTCAACTGGAAAACCTTTGGCTTCAAAAGGTAAACCAATTTTTGCATGGCGTTCATCAATTTTTTCGTGCCCAGGACTTGGTTTAGCTAAACCACTTAAATCGCCTTTTAAATCCATTAATAGTACAGGAATACCTTTTTCAGAAAGATTTTCAGCCAGTACCTGCAATGTTTTGGTTTTTCCGGTTCCTGTAGCTCCTGCTATAAGACCATGCCTGTTAAGTGTTTTTAAGGGGATTTTTACATAGGCGTTGGTAACTGCTTCATTTTCATGCATTGCTGCACCCATGGTAATAAAATCACCTTTAGTAGTATATCCTTTTTCAATATGTGCAAAGAAATCTTCCTTAGTGGCCATTGGTTATTTTTTGATAAAAATAATTGATTTTTGGTCAATTATGAAGTCATTTTAGCATCAATATTTGTACCAAAGCCTGCTTTTTATTAACATTTTCGAAATAATCAGCTATTATTTTTAATGAGTAGTTCAAAATCAAATGTTTTATGATATTTAATTTGTTGGGGTTTAAGTATGGGTACGTATCTTGAGTATTAAGTATTAACTGTATCTTTGCAGAATGTCTAAAGCTCACATGTTAGAGAAGGTAAATAAAGGAGAAATGCTTCCCCTTATGGAGGAGTTTTATACGATTCAAGGAGAAGGGTATTATAAGGGAACTGCTGCTTATTTTATTAGAGTAGGAGGTTGCGATGTAGGTTGCCATTGGTGCGACGTAAAGGAAAGCTGGAATGCGGAAACGCATCCACCTACCGAAATATCCAGTATTGTAGAAAACGCAGCCAAATATTCCGATACTATTGTGGTTACAGGCGGTGAGCCTTTAACTTGGAATATGAATCCGCTTACCAAGGCATTAAAAGCTAAAAATTTAACCACGCATATAGAAACTTCTGGGGCATATGAATTAACGGGAGATTGGGATTGGATATGCCTTTCACCAAAGAAAAATAAGTTACCAGTAAAGGCGGTATATGATAATGCGAACGAGTTAAAGGTAATAGTGTATAATAAGCACGATTTAGTTTTTGCGGAAGAGCAAGCGGCAAAAACAAATAACAATTGTATTCTTTATTTACAACCAGAATGGAGTGTAAGGGGTAAAATGGTTCCCGAGATTGTTGATTTTGTAATGAAAAATCCTAAATGGAAGGTGTCATTACAAACGCATAAGTATTTAAATATTCCTTAAGCGTTAAGCGCATTCAGAAGATGCTGTTTCAACCAGACAAAGTTCTTCTTGTAAACAAAACTTCCATTTAATGTACAGGTCAATAGCGCCTAGAATTTCCATATCCTTAAAACGTTCCGCTAAAGTATCGTCTCGTAAAAAAGTCAGATAAAAAGGTAGTTGAAATTTCCAAGGCATTTTTTCTATAGCAGAAAGTGGCCCTGTGCATTCACTAAAATAAAGGTTTGAGTTTTTGTCTAAATAAAATGTAAGATTATGCGTATTAATGTAGGAAATTGCATTAAACGTTTTTTCCATATGCTATGTTGCGGTTTTAACTGTGGTTTTAATCTTAGTCCAATTTATCCATCACGTCCATACTCAGTTTTAAATAATTATTTTGCATGTTAAAAATCTAATAAACATTTACTTACGTAATGTATATGAGATATGGACAAAATGATGGATTGTAACTTAAAATAATTTACTTATCTTATCTATTACTAAACAAAAGTAATAAAAATTTAGTTCAAAGTAGTACATAAAAGTACATTTTTTGAAATAAATACTTACAAGAATTGAATGAAAGCTGACGAAATAATAAATATTTTACTATCAGAATTCAAAACCGATAAAGCTGGTCTTGCTACAATTTTAGATGTACATAAATCTACAATTAGCAATATTAGTAAAGGGTATACAAAACGTATTTCTCCAAAACTTGCTCAACGAATAATAGGTTTAAAACCAGAATTAAACTACTCTTTTTTAGTAGGTGCTAGTAATCAATTACGATTAACTGATGATGAAGATATTGCGCCTGCAAGTATTTGTTTAACTACAAAAGGAAGATCACGAATAACGGTTGAAGAAATCGCAACTTTTGTATTGAATCATATAGAAGAGTTTGAAAAGAATGATATTTTTTCAGTGTATAAAAGCTCTGTGATTAATCAAGCTAAGGTAGAGCTACTGCAAGAACAGTTACTTTTAAAAAATACGCTTAAAAACGATAATGAGGAGGAAGCAGATAATGAGGATTAAATACCTTTAAGTGTTTTTTCAATATCTTGCTCGGTAATTTTATCAAAGCCAATATCTTTTAAAAGTACAAGTATTTTTAGGTTTTTCACACGCTTTTTAGCTTTTTCATTTTTAGCATCAATTTCTTTAATTTTTTTGTTTTTGAATAGGCTTTTTAGGTACCCTTTTTCACTGTCGGAATAATCATCGTTGGATGCGTTAAACTTATCCATAATATCGCTTAGTAAAACTATAGTTTCGCTAACAGATAATTCTCCCTCTGTGGTCCTTCGACGCACTTCTTTTATTTCTTTTATTAAATCTTGCATAGGTAGTAGGCTTAACTTTCAGATAAGGTTTTAGATTTTAAAATGTTTAAAATCTCTTTAGTTTCTTGTTGAAATTCGTCTTTTAAAATCTCTTGTTTTTTATGCCAAATAGATATTTTGTTTATTAGCAATGTTAGTATAAGGAAAAGTGAACATGATCCAATTGCGTACAAATGGAGCAAAACATTATCAAAACGAATCTCAGGTTGGAAAATCCAAGTAATCTGAACAGTATAGGAGTAAATAGGGACAAGGAAAGAGGATAAATATGGTCTAAAGGCTACTCCTAGTATTATTATTACGGGAACAACAGATTGCATTAGTGTCCAAACAAATGTATAATAATCGTAGAAGCCATAGTCGTTACCTCCTTCTATTTTTAAAAACAATAATACCTTATCTAGATATAATAATAATCCAGATAAGGCAATTAATATTGATCCAAGAACTCTTTTATTTATTATGATCTCCAACGATTCTAATTTTCTCTCTATCGACGTTATGAATCTCATAAAGGCTATCCGTTTCTGCGGTATCATTTTTTTCGCAAGAGCTCAAAAACCCTATAAATACAAATACTACCGCGATTAATACTAAATTTTTAACTTTCATAATAACATGCTTTTAATTAATAATTATTTATTACATGTAAATTACGAATTTCCTACAAATGTAGGAATTATATTAATGAGTTTTGGTGTAAGTATTACGGATATCGGTATGTAGTGTAAGTAATTCGGTATACAGCCAAAATGTTTACATAAACATCTTTGAATTGTGATTATAATCGATAATCGGAAAGCGTCAAAGAAAATAGTTTTAACGTAGTTTTTTGGAGACTACAAGAAAAACGATATTGCTAAGTAATCTTCTGGAAAATTACCTTCCTCCAATGGCTTGAATATCAAGAATACAATCGGAATCCAAACCTGGGAAAACCAATAAGCCTTTTGCTGCATTACTTTTCATTTTGCTTAATAGCGTATTGCCATTTAATGCACAGCTAGAGTACACTTTATTGTTGTTAACTTTAGCAGATTTGTTGGTTTGCCCAAATTGTAGTTCAGCACGCATTAAACAAATATCTGCGTTACAATGATTGTTTGGAGTTTCTTCTCCGTCAGTTAAAACAGGATCTCCATTTTCATCTCTAACAACATCTTCATGAGGGTTAACCATATCTGTTCCTAAATTTACTAAACCAAATAGGTGTCCAAATTCGTGATTTAAAGTCGCGGTTTCTATATCAACGGTAGAGCTTAAACCACCTTCTTGAGCTAAGTTATCTATTGTTTTTTGATATATAACCATTGATGTGTTTCTGTAAACAGCACCTAGTGTTACAATGTCATTATCGGGCTCATCCGTATCATCAGGAGCATCAGCAAAATAAATGTATATGGCTAAGGTTTTACCTGAATTGTAAGAATTTCGGTGTTCTTGTTCTAGGTCGGCAACCTCTTGTAATGTTAACGTTTCTTCATTTGGCGATGCAAGTTCCGTATAAGTAACTTCAATATCCTCCTTAAAAGTGTGTTTTTTTAAAAAATAATTGGTGAAGCCTGTAATAGCACTTTCTTCGGGACGAAAGCCCTGCACGTAATCAATTTCAATTAGCAATTTATCAAAGTTGGTGTTAGAAAGAATATCGTTGCCGGAACTTCCTGTTGCCTTTAAATTAGCAGTTTTATCAATAGAAGTTGGGTCTGGATTTTCACCTGGATTAGGGTTTTCACTGTCTGGACTATCAGAACTACTTGAACATGAACCAAAAAACAAAACAACTAAAACAAGTAAAAACGAAGCAGATTTTTTCATAGTACAAATTTGTTACATAAAGAGTAACGCAAAAATGATGCCTCCATTATCTTTTTTATGATAATCTTGCTAAATAATCATAATGTTCGCCTTCAAAAATAAGCTCGCATTGCAGCCCATTTGCTAGAGCTGCGCGTTGTAAAGTATTGTAATCTATATAAAGCCAAGGGAATTCAGACGTTTTTTCTTCCTTATATTTCATCATAAAAGTTACCTCACCATAATAACTCCCATCATCGGGGATCCAATAACCGCCATCATCATCACTTTCAAACATATAAATAATATCGCTAGAGTCTATAAGTATTTGTCCTCCAGTGGAAAGCATGTTTTTTAGGTGTGTAAAAAAGTTGCCAATATTAGCCAGCGTACCAGCAAGACCAGTACCGTTCATTAGTAAAAGTAAGGTATCATATTTTTTATGGTGTTGGTACAGGGTCTCATTAATAGTATTTTTTATGCCTCTTAGCCTGCAAGTTTCAATAGCCCCTTTTGAAGCATCTAAGGCAGTAACTTTTTTGTTTTGTTGTTCAAGCCAAAGGCTGTGACTGCCTGCTCCAGCACCAATATCTAAAATATTACCCTTACATAATTTTAATGCTTTTTGTTCAAGAATGGGCATTTCATTAAACGAGCGAAACAAATAGGGAAGTGGTAAAACATCTTCCTCATCTAAAGACGAAAAAGTAATGATGTCTTCGGTATAGTTATTTTGCTGATAATCTAGTAAGGCATTACCATAAATATCGTTCATGCGTATATTTGTACTTTGTAACAAAGTTCAGGTTTTTGTTTGTTTTAGAAAAATTGAACTCAATTATTGCTTGCATATTTAGACCATGAACAATATACTTCAACAATTACCCAAAAAGGCGGCAGAGAAGAAGGGAGAGAATCAAAAGTTTTTTAAAAAACTGAAAAAGAAACCACCCAAAAATTTGGATTACATCATGCAAGAATTACATGATGATGAGTTTGAAAAAACCGATTGTTTAACGTGTGCAAATTGTTGTAAAACTACGGGACCTTTGTTTACAAATATTGATATTGAACGTATTGCAAAACATTTTAGACAAAAGCCTCAACAATTTATAAATCAATATTTAAGAGTTGATGAGGATAATGATTATGTATTGCAACAAGTACCTTGTACTTTTCTGGGTGCCGATAATTATTGTTCTATTTATGATGTGCGTCCAAAAGCATGTCGAGAGTTTCCACACACTAATCGTAAAAAGTTTCAACAAATAAGTAACCTAACCTTAAAAAATGTTGCAATATGCCCCGCTGCTTATAATATTGTGGAGGAAATGAAAAAAAGAATACCCTAAATCTAGTTTTCGGGATACAATAAATATTTAGCTCTTATTTTTTTAAAGGCATTAATATCAGCTTGCCATGTTTTTTTTATTTCATTATTAGAAAGTCCTGCCTCAATTTGTTGTTGAAGTTTTTCAGTTCCCGCATGTTTAGTAAACCCTTTGGTAATAAAAAATTTCTTTTTATCTACGGTATTCATGTAGGCATCAATAATCCATTGCATGGAAACCTCATTCATTCTAGAAACTTTAGACAGGTCTTTTCCGAAACATTTTTTGCCTTTTTCTTTGGGGTATTTAGCACCAAAATTAGATTTTGGAGTATAATGAAAATTATACTGAATACTATCTAAAAAAGAAGCGCCATAACGTTGAAATTGATACTCCGTTCCTCTGCCCGCGTTCACATTTGTTCCCTCAAAAAGCCCAAGACTAGGGTACAAATTTATTGCAGTATCATTGGGTAAGTTTGGTGAGGGCCTAATAGTTAAACTGTAGTTAGTTTTACGAGAATAGCTTTTTAACGGTATCACGGTTAGCAAAGCTTTGTTATTGTTTTTTAACCAACCCTCTTCATTTATCATTGTAGCATACTCGCCAATTGTCATTCCGTATACCAAGGGGATTAAAGTCATACCTAAAAAACCAGTATGCTCTTTTTGCATGGTAGGTCCGTCAACATAATGGATATTTGGATTTGGGCGGTCAAGAACCAAAATGGGGATATTATTTTTAGCACAAGCTTCCATAGCCAACTGTAGTGTTGCTATGTAGGTGTAAAAACGAACACCCACATCTTGAATATCAAAAACAACCAAATCAATACCTTTTAATTGTTCATCAGATGGTTTTTTGTTTTTTCCGTACAACGAAATTATAGGGAGACCTGTTTTTTTGTCCATACCATCATTTACATGCTCGCCCGCATCAACTTGGCCTCTAAAACCATGTTCAGGGGCAAAAACTTTTACAATATTAATGTCGTGGCTTAATAAAGAATCAATCAAATGGGTGCGACCATTTTTTTTAAAAATCACACTAGTTTGGTTAGCAATAATAGCAATTTGTTTGTTTTTAAGTTTGGGTAAATAAGCTTCCGTTTGGTTGGCGCTAATTTGTAAAGTGTCGTTTTTTGGGGAAGCGTTTTCCACAATATTTTTTTTGTGCGCTTTTCCTTGGTTTCCACAGGTAGTTAATATAAAAAACCATAATAAAAATGTACTTTTGAAACTAGGTAAAAACATCATGATTTGAATTTTGAATACTTTGTAGCCAAACGACTCATTAAGGGTAAGGAGCATAAAATTAGTATTTCTGCACCAATAATAAAAATAGCGATTACCGCAATTGCTATTGGAATTATAATGATGTTGGTTGCTATTGCCACTGGTGTGGGCTTAAAACATAAAATTCGGGAAAAAGTAACTGCTTTTAACGGGCATGTTCAAATTTTTAATTACGATAGTAATTCTTCTGAAGTTTCAGTAAAACCACTTTCTCTTGAACAAGATTTCTACCCTAAGTTTACTAGTATTGATGGTATTTTACATGTGCAAGCTGTTGCCAATAAAGGTGGTATTATACGTACTGAAGACACTTTTGAAGGGATTATTGCTAAAGGAGTAGGAACCGATTATAATTGGGATGTTTTTAAAGAATATGTAGTTGATGGTAGTTTGCCTGATTATTCTGATGAGTTGGGTAATCAAGTTTTAATGTCCAGTTTAATGGCAAATAGACTACAATTGAAAACTGGTGATGATTTTTATGCTTTTTTTCTGAAAGAGCAAGACGTATCCAAAACCCCTAATCAGAGAAAGTTTGTAATATCTGGTATTTACGACAGTGGTTTTGAAGAGTTTGATGGCACGTATGTATTTGTTGATATCAGACATGTTCAACGTATGAATAAATGGTCAGAAAACGAAGTAGGAAATTTTGAAGTCTTCCTGAATAGTTTTGATAATATTGATGAAAAAAGTAATGAAATATACGGTAAGGTAGTTTCTACCCTTGATGTTAAAACAATTAAAGATAAGTACAGCAAAATATTTGAATGGATAGGTTTGTTTGACTTTAATATTGCCATTATAATAGGTATAATGATTATTGTTGGCGGTATTAATATGATAACGGCACTTTTGGTTTTAATTTTGGAAAGGACGCAAATGATAGGGGTGTTAAAAGCACTTGGGTCTTCCAATTGGACCATAAGAAAAGTGTTTTTATATAATGCTTCGTATTTGATAGGAATTGGATTGTTCTGGGGAAATATTATTGGTCTAGGGTTTATTTTTATGCAACAAAAATTTAGACTTTTTAAGTTTCCAAATCCAAAAGAATATTACATTGACTATATACCGGTGCATATAGATTTTACAACGGTAATTGCGCTTAATTTAGGTGTATTGCTCTTATGTTTATTAATGTTATTGCTACCATCTTACATTATTACAAAAATAACCCCTGTTAAAGCAATGAAGTTTGAATAGTTTTCAGACATTAAACATGCTTTTGTTTAAGGTGAATCTTACAATGGTTTTGTATCTTGATGCAAAAATTAAGGAGTCTGTAATTAAGAACTAACGTACATGGTTGAACTACATTTTCTAGAACAAAAAGTAAAAATTGACAAGGGAGAACTTATTAGTTATACCGTTGAAGATTATGAATGTATACATCAAAAAGGGAGTCCAGGTTGGCGAAATTCGGATACTGAAATGTTCCCAATTATAGGGCCTGTGAATACTGCTAATTATAAGGTGCAAACTCTTAGAGGAGAGGCAAAACAAGACCAACATGGTTTATTGCGAGAACTGTCATATGAATTCGTAAGTCAAGAAAATCAAATAGTAATTTTTGAGAAAACCTATAAAGCGAATACTAAAATTTTCAATAGTAAATATCCTGCTAAATCAACTCAAGAATTATTATCGTGGCCTTATGATTTTAGTTTTTGTAAACGGTTTGAAATTACTAAAGAAGGATTAAAAGTTTCGTTTACTATAGAGGGTGAAGAAGGTATGCCTTTTATGCTGGGGTACCATCCTGCGTTTAAGTTAAATAGTAAAAAAACGGTCATTAACAGTGATGAAAAAAGCATAACTTTAGATGAAATAAAGGAAGCTGGTAGTAACGCTTATCCCGTTCAGAATTGTGAAGGTATTGTTTTGAATGATGAAAAAGAAGTTCATATTAAAACAGTTGGTTTTAATCATTTTATGTTATGGACAGAGGTTGATAATATGTTATGTATAGAACCAATCACTTTTTATCCTTATGCGGTTTCTCAAAATAATTTAGCTGAAGGTTTTCAGTTTTTAGGAAAAAAACCAAAGGAATTTTCGGTACTTATAGCAGTTAAATAATGCAAAGCGAATTAATAAATAATTATGGAGGTGCTTTTGAAGAAAACCTATTGCTTGAAATTCAGCAATACGGCAGGATTAAAAAAGTACAACCAGGTGATTTTTTAATCGATTTTGGACAAACTATTTCTGCAATGCCTTTACTGTTTTCTGGTGCTGTAAAAGTACTTCGAGAGGATGATAACGGAGATGAATTATTACTGTATTTCTTGGAAAAAGGAGATACCTGTGCAATGACGTTTTCGTGTTGTATGGGACAAAGCAAAAGTGAGATACGAGCAGTAGCCGAAACGGAAGCAGAGCTTTTAATGATTCCCATTGCGCAAATGGAATTATGGATGCAAAAATATAAAAGTTGGAGAGCCTTTGTTTTAAACAGTTATCATTCAAGAATGACAGAGCTTTTAGAAACTGTAGATTCTCTTGCTTTTATGAAAATGGATGAACGTTTGCTTAAATATCTTATAGATAAATCTAAGGTTAATAAAAATAGTGTTGTGCGTAGCACGCATCATGAAATAGCGCAAGATTTAAATTCGTCTAGAGTCGTAATTTCACGTCTTCTTAAAAAGTTAGAAAACAAAGGTAAAATAGCGCAACAACGTAATTATATTAAACTTTTGGACGTTTAGGGAATACCAATGAATAGAATTCGATTAAATATTTTTGTGCTCGGCTGTCTTTTAATTGTTTTTGCATGTAAAGAGCGTAGGTCAGAAAAATTAGTAGAATTAGCTGTTCAAAAAGACACCTTTGGTTTTACCGCATTACCCACAAACATTCTGAGTCCAGCAAACAACCCACAGACTAAAGAAAAAATAGCTTTAGGTAAACTGCTGTTTTATGATCCTATTTTATCTGGAGGTAAAGATGTGGCTTGTGCAACATGTCATCATCCAAAAACTGGATACGCAGAATTTTTAGATGTTTCCATAGGTTCTAATGGAAAGGGTTTTGGAGGAAAAAGAAGGTTTAAAAAGCCTAATAATATTCCTTTTGTTAAGCGAAATGCGCATACCATATTAAATACGGCTTTTAATGGCTTAATCAAAGGTGATGAGTATTCACCTGAAGATGCCCCTATGTTTTGGGATGTAAGAGCAAAAAGTCTAGAAAGTCAGGCGCTATTACCAATTAAATCTTTTGAAGAAATGCGTGGTGCAGCGTATTCAGAAGAAGAAATATTACGGGAACTTGAAAACCGTTTAAGTAAAATACCAGAATATAAAAAGTTGTTTAAAAATGTTTTTGGAACTCATAATGCTATCAGTGCAGAAAATATAGCAAAGGCAATAGCTGCATTTGAAAGAACATTGGTAACCAATAATTCCAGATTTGACCAATACATGAAAGGAGATTCCACCGCAATTCAATTATCTGAAAAAGAAGGGTTCGCGCTTTTTAAAAAAATTGGCTGCGCTGGTTGTCATAGTGGTCCAATGTTTACTGATTATAAAACTCATCTGCTTGGCGTTCCTGAAAACGAAAAAATAAAACAGATAGATAGCGGTTTAAGTAGAACGTTTGAGTTTAGAACGCCTACACTTCGTAACTTAAGATTTACTGCACCATATATGCACAACGGAAGTTTTGTAAGCCTTAAAAAAGTAATGGAGTTTTACGAAGATATTTCTAATGATAAAGTCAGAAACAAAAATATTGCTGTTAACGAATTTGACCCTTTGGTGAAGGAATTAGATTTTTCGGCAAAAGATATTTCATTGATTATCTCATTTTTAAATACACTTAATGATGATGATTTTGATAAAGAGATTCCAGAAAAAGTACCAAGTGGATTACCTGTAGGGGGAGATATTCAATAAAAATTTTTTGGTCAATTGCTTGCGGGAATAAATGTACTTTAAACGCTAATGCCTTGGTTTTGCGGATTTAGTTTTAAATTTGACCAATGCATAAAATATTTCCTTTTTTACAATGGTTGTCTACCTACGAGAAATCTTTTTTTTCTAAGGACTTACTAGCAGGAATTATTGTGGGTATAATATTGGTGCCTCAAGGAATGGCGTATGCTATGATTGCTGGACTTCCACCGGTATACGGATTATATGCATCATTATTTCCCGTTTTAACGTATGTTTTTTTTGGAACCTCTCGTCAGGTATCAGTAGGTCCCGTTGCTATGGATTCACTTTTAGTAGCAGCAGGCTTAGGTACGTTAGCCATATCGGGAATAGAAAATTATATTTTAATGGCAATTGTATTAGCCTTTTCAGTAGGGTTTATACAAATTGTTTTAGGAATTTTTAGAGTAGGGTTTCTAGTAAATTTCCTTTCCAGGCCAGTTATAAGTGGTTTTACATCAGCTGCAGCTTTAATAATAATGTTTAGTCAGTTAAAACATTTGCTGGGAGTTAGTATTCCTGGTAGTAATAAGTTCCATCAAATGCTGATAAATGTTTTTGAACATATCAAAGACTTTAATCCTTATGATTTAGGAATTGGTTTAATAGGGATTGTTTTAATTGTCTTATTAAAAAAATGGGATAAACGCATACCATCAATTTTAATTGTGGTTTTTATAGGAATAATAGCAGTTTATTTCGGAGGGTTAGAAAATAAAAATGTAAAGTTGGTAGGTGAAATTGCAACCGGATTACCATCATTTTCGATGCCAGAAGTAAACCTGAAAAATGTAAAAGAAATTTGGCCAATTGCCCTAACTTTAGCTTTGGTTGGTTATCTAGAAGCAATTTCTATTGGTAAAGCGCTAGAAGAAAAAAGTGGAGAAGAAACACTTGATGCTAATAAAGAATTAATAGCGCTAGGAACTTCTAATATTGTAGGGTCTTTTTTTCAGGCATTTCCGATTACAGCAAGTTTTTCGCGTTCCGCTATTAATGCAGAAGCTGGTGCTAAAACTAATTTAGCAGCAGTAGTAAGTGTAATAATGGTTGCTGTTACCTTACTTTTTTTAACGCCAATTTTTTATTATTTACCCAACGCTGTTTTAGCAAGTATCATTATGGTTTCAGTTTTTGGACTTATTGATGTTTCCTATGCAAAAAGCCTTTGGGTATACCGAAAAGATGAGTTTATAGTATTGTTACTAACCTTTTTAATAACCTTATTAGTTGGTATAAAAGAAGGCATTTTACTTGGTGTTTTATTCTCATTATTACTTATGGTGTATAGAACATCTAAACCACATTTTGCGGTATTAGGTAATATTAAAAATTCAGACTATTACAAAAACGTGAATCGATTTGGTGATGAGGTTATTCTTAGAGAAGATTTGTTAATTGTGCGGTTTGATGCACAATTGTATTTTGGAAATACGGGCTTTTTTAAAAAAGAATTATACAAGTTAATAAAAGGAAAAGGAAGCAGTCTTAAAGGGGTAATTTTAAATGCAGAAGCTATTAATTATATAGATTCTACGGCTGCCAATATGCTTATAAAAGTAATTAAAGAAACCCAAGAAAATAAACTTCAATTTTATATCGCTGGGGCAATAGGGCCTACGCGAGATATTATTTTTAGTAGCGGAATTATTGATGTATTGGATAATGAACATCTTTTTGTGAAAACTAAAGAAGCAGTAGCTTATTTTGATAATCCAGATGCGGTTTCTGCTTTAGGTTCTAAGGTGGCTTATCAAAACACTTTAAACGGTAACTAATGTTACAAACACAGGTTTAGTATTTTGTATTTTTGTTAGAGGATGTAAAAGGTAATGTTATGAAAGTAGAACAGATATACACAGGTTGTTTAGCGCAAGGAGCATATTATATAGAAAGTAATGGGGAAGTAGCTATTATTGACCCTTTGAGAGAAACTACACCCTACATAAAAAGAGCGGCAGAAGATAAAGCCACCATAAAGTATATTTTTGAAACCCATTTTCACGCAGATTTTGTTAGTGGACATGTAACACTTTCTAAAGAAACAGGAGCCCCAATTGTTTATGGACCTACTGCTAATCCTTCTTTTGATGCAATAATAGCTAAAGATGGACAAGAATTTAAACTTGGTAATATTACTATAATAGCATTGCATACCCCTGGGCATACTATGGAAAGTACAACCTATTTATTGAAAGATGAAACTGGAAAAGATTATGCTATTTTTTCTGGAGATACTTTGTTTTTAGGTGATGTAGGTAGACCAGATTTAGCGCAAAAAGCTGCTAGCATGACACAAGAAGAGTTGGCAGGCACTTTGTTTGATAGTCTTCGAAATAAGATTATGCCCTTGGCTGATGAGGTTATCGTTTACCCTGCACATGGGGCTGGGTCCGCTTGTGGAAAAAACATGATGAAAGAGACCGTTGATACCTTAGGGAATCAAAAAAAGATGAATTATGCTTTACGCGCTGACATGACTAAAGCTGAGTTCGTAAAAGAAGTTACTGATGGTTTGTTACCTCCTCCTGTATATTTTCCGTTAAATGTAAAAATGAATAAAGAAGGTTACGAGGATATTGATAATGTTTTAGATAGGGGAACTCAAGCACTTTCCCCTGAAGCTTTTGAAACTGCCGCAAACGAAACGGGTGCTGTAGTGCTAGATGTTAGGCATCAAAACGAGTTTGTTAAAAGACACATTCCGAGGTCTACTTTTATTGGGTTAAATGGTGATTTTGCTCCATGGGTAGGTGCCTTGGTAGCAGATGTTGCTCAACCTATATTATTAATTGCTCCTGAAGGAAAAGAAGAGGAAGCAGTTACACGTTTATCTCGTGTAGGTTTTGATGGAACAATTGGGTATTTAAATGGAGGTGTAGAGGCATGGGAAGCATCTGGTAGAGAAATTGATACTATTGTTTCTAAAACCGCAGAAGAAGTAAAAGATGAACTAAATACTAAACCAGTTTTTGATGTTCGCAAGGTTGGAGAATGGCAATCAGAGCATGTTGAAAATGCGCACCATACACCCTTAAGTTTACTTAACAATCATTTGTCAGAATTTCCAGAAAAAGAAACATTTTATGTGCATTGCGCAGGGGGGTATCGTTCTGTAATTGCAGCTTCAATATTAAAAAACAGGGGAATACATAATTTAATTGATGTTGCTGGAGGCTATGCGGCTATTAAAAAAGCTGGCGTTACAGTAACGGACTATATTTGCCCCTCCACCTTATAATTATATTTCCCTAGATGACATTAGTCATGTTTTATATTTCTAACAGCGATTAAATTTATAACCTAAATTATAATCAGATGTTACGAATATTACCTTTAGTAGACTGGAACAACGGAATAGTAATGATTGGAGCTTTCGCACTTGTTGTTATTGGATTGGTGGCAGCTTTGTTTATGCTAATGAATGGAGGAAAAGGGAAAGACTCCAGCAGTTAGTGTTTTAAGGTTTTTTTCTGAAGGTAAGAAGTTATAATCCGTTCGGTTTCTAAAGTGTTCTTTTGCGGAATAAGAAAAGCTTCTAAATCGTTCTCCGAAATAATATTGGCTTCTTTATCAATAAAACCATATCCCTTATATTTTTCATTTTCAATGAACACAAAGGCGTACTCATCAATTGTTCTTCCTTTTTCTTTTATGAACTGACTTTCTTTTTTAGTTTTTAAGAAAGAGATAGCGGATTGTACTTTTTGGTTATATGTAGTAATTTCTTCTGAACCACTACAAATACCTTCACATTTTTTGATTTTATAGTGAGAGCATGTAGGAACATTTTCTTGTAAATGACAAAACTTGGGGCATAGCACAAAATGTTCGCAGATAAGCTCTAAAAAGCTTCTGCAATCTGCCACACTGTAGCATATTTTTAATGGGTTAGGTGCCACTTTTATTTTGTTGTATGCCAAATGTAATATTCCATTGCGGTCTTCATAACTAAAAATAGCGTATTGTTGAATGTTTTTCTTTTGAGCAGTATTGAATTTTGGGTAATGTTGTTTTATAGCAGCCGATTCCATTAATAAAGCAACCAATTCACTTCCCGATAACTCATAATCTAAGTGGGCAGTTTCGTTACAGAGCTGAACCTCTTTGGTGCTTTTATTGTAAAAATGACTTAAAACCCGTTTTTTAATATTTATGGCTTTTCCAACATAAATAATTTCTCCTTTTGCATTTTTAAAGTAGTAAACCCCTGCCGAGGTTGGTAATTTTTCAAATTCTTGTTTGGGCAATGACGGGGGTAAAGTAGCCTCCTGAGATCTTGCATTTAAAAAAGTTTTAAAAACACCTTCAGCACCTTCAATACGTAATAACTTTTTAAACAAAAGCATTGTGGCATGGGCATCTCCTCTTGCACGATGCCTATCAGAAAGAGGAATGCCAATAGCAGAACAAAGTTTACCAAGACTATAGGAGTTGTAACCCGGAATTAGTTTTCTGGATAAGCGAACGGTACACAGTTTTTTTCTGATAAAATCTAATCCAATATTTTTAAATTCATTTTTAATTACGTTGTAATCAAAATTTACACTGTGTGCAACAAAAACACTATCCTTTGTAATTTTTAAAATCTCTGAAGCTATTTCGTCAATGGTTGGAGCATTCCTAACCATATCATCGTCAATACCCGTTAAACTTGTAATAAAATAGGGTATCTCACATTCTGGATTCACTAGCGAGGTAAACTCCTCCACAACCTCATTACCATCGAACTTAAAAATTGATATTTCGGTTATTTTGTTTCCTTTAATGCCATTTCCTGTGGTTTCTATATCAACAATACAATACATGTAACTAGTTAGCTTGCTTTTCAATAGTTACAATTACCGATTTACTAATAGGCGTATGGCTCTTATCCGCGTAATGGTTATATGGTACCAGCACGTTAGTCTCAGGAAAATAGGCAGCTAAATTTCCTTCAGGTATTTTATATGGAATTACTAAAAACTTTTGCGCTCGTCGTTCTGTATTATCATAATTACTAATAATGTCGACCACTGAAAGGTTTTGTAAGCCCAACTTTTTCATGTCCGTTTTATTCATAAGAACAACCCTTCGTTCATTGTAAATGCCTCTGTACCGGTCATTTAATCCATAAATTGTAGTGTTGAATTGATCGTGAGAGCGAATGGTCATTAATAAAAACTCGTTTTCTTTTAAGTTGTGTTGCGGTAGACCACAAACACTAAATTGCGCTTTTTGATTCGGTAGTTTACTAAAATCTAAGTCGCGAACGTTATTAGGTAAGTAAAAACCAGCACCTTTAGATTTGGTGCTTAAGTCAGCAAACCCTTTTAAAACAGCTGTGATTTTTTCTCTAATAAGCTCATAATCTGCTCCAAGTGATTTCCAATTTACAGAATGATTTTCTTTGAAATATGCATTTGCTATTCCGGCAACAATTTCGGGTTCACTTTTTAATTGGTTAGATGATGGCGTAAGCATGCCTTTGGTACGGTGTACCTTACCCATGCTATTTTCTACAGTTAAAAAGCGTTGTCGTCCATTTTTTACATCTTTTTCGGACCGCCCCAGCGTCGGTAAAATAAGTGCAGTTTTTCCAGTAACAACATGAGACCTGTTAAGTTTTGTACTTATTTGAACGGTTAGTGAGCAATTTTGCAATGCTTTGGCGGTGTAATTGGTGTCTGAAGCAGCAGATACAAAGTTGCCTCCTAAGGCAATAAATACTTTACCTTTTTCATCATGCATTGCTTTTATAGCATTTACAGTATCTAAACCTTCTTTTATCGGAGGCGAGAAACCAAAAGTAGATTCAATAGCGGTATTTAGTTCTTTGGATACATGATGCATAATACCTACGGTACGATCCCCTTGCACATTGCTATGACCTCGCACTGGGCAAGTACCAGCTCCGGGTTTTCCTAAACTACCCTTTAACAGTAATAAGTTAACACACTCTTTTATGTTTTCAACGCCATTTTTATGTTGTGTTAAGCCCATTGCCCAGCATATGATGATTTTGTTTTTTTTAGCTAACAAATCAACAGTTTGGTTAATGAGTTCTTCACTGATTCCAGAACGGTGTAACAATTCTTCTTCGGTATATTGTTCTAAACTTTCAAGTACCTGCTCATGCCCTTGGGTGTAAGTCTTAATAAAATCGTTATCAAAAACGCCACCTTGTTTCTTTTCAATTGCAGCTAGTTTTTTCATGAGTAGCTTTAAAAGAGCTACATCTTCATTTAATCTAACTTGTAAATAAATATCGGTTAAAGTAGTGCCAGATAATATTCCTGTAACCTCTTGAGGGTTTTTAAATTTTAATAACCCAGCCTCTTCAAGAGGATTTATACTAATTACTTTTCCTCCATTTTCTTTACATTTTTGAAGGGCAGAAAGCATTCTGGGGTGATTTGTTCCAGGGTTTTGACCCATAACAATAACAACTTCAGCCTTATCAAAATCTTCTAATTTTACGGATCCTTTTCCGATACCAAGCGTTTCGCTTAAAGCCACTCCACTGGATTCATGACACATGTTGGAACAGTCAGGCATGTTGTTTGTACCAAAAGCCCGTATAAAAAGTCCGTATAAAAATGCAGCTTCATTACTAGACCTTCCTGAAGTATAAAAAATACCGTCATCAGGAGAATTTAATTTTTGCAATTCTTTCGCAGTAAGTTCAAAGGCTTCTTCCCAAGAAATAGGTTTATAGTGTACTTCACCAGGATGTAAAACCATGGGTTGCGTTAAACGTCCACTTTTTCCAATTTTATAATCGGTCCATTGCGAGATTTCTTCAACAGAATGTTTTGCAAAAAAATCTTCATCTACTCGCATGTGCGTTGCCTCTTCTGCAAGAGCTTTAGCACCATTTTCGCAATACTCTCCAAGTTTCGAAGGTTTTTCTGGGTCTGGCCAAGCACAACCTGGACAATCAAAGCCTTCTTTTTGATTCATATGAGAAAGTGTACGTAATGATTTTACAATACCCATTTCTTTAAAAGTATGCTGAAGCGCTACTTTTATCCCAAGAATACCCACACCATATTGCGCTGGTTGCTTTAATTTAATTCCTGTAAAATTTTTATCTCCCGTCAGAGAAATTTGTCGCTGTTTAGAATCTCCCATTTACTACAATACTGCTGTTCTTTTTTGAAAGGTAACAAGAACATCGGGGAAATAAAAAAAGGATTAAACAATTAAGCAAAATGTATTACTATAAAGTTAGAATAGGATATTGGGTTAGTTTTTTTGAAAATCAAATTATCGAATTCCGTAAAAGAAATAACTATTTCTTCCAGTATTTGAGTATAAAAATGGAGTTGGGTATTTTTTTTAGGATGTTAATTAATTTTAGTGCTGTGTTTTTTTGTTGAAAATCAGTCTGTAATGCGAAGTATTTATTTAGATTTTTTATGATTTACAGAACTGTTGTTTTAACTGAATAAAATATGATAAAAATCATAAAAAAACAAGAATTTTTAAAACTGAATTTTTCTTAAAAAAAAGACCATAACATCTTGATTATGAATAAATTTTATGTTTATTTTTGTTTGGAAATCAGATGTAAAATTGAAGAAAAAACCTGAAATATTACCTAGCAAAAATTCAAGATGGAGAACTACCGCAGTTTTTCTTATAGCGGTTTTTTTAGGTATTGGATTGTTCTTAGCAAAAGAGGGTGAAGTAGTTTCTTATATGTCAGATAATCCAGAGGCTTGTGTTAATTGCCATGTAATGACACCCGTATACAATGCATGGATGCACAGTTCGCATAGAGAGTGGGCAAATTGTAACGATTGCCACGTACCTCACGATAACATTGTAAATAAATATTTTTTTAAAGCCAAAGATGGTTTATATCATGCTTCCATTTTTACGCTAAGGGCGGAGCCTGATGTTATTAAAATGCAGGAAGCCTCACAAAAAGTAGTACAAGACAATTGTATTCGCTGTCATGTACAACAAGTTACACAAACTAAATATGATGGTTGGATAGATAATCATGCAGAAAATAGAACAGAAAGACAATGTTGGAGTTGCCATAAAGAAATTCCTCATGGAAGAGTTCATGGTATTTCTACCGTAAAATATAATATAGCACCATTACCAACAGATCAGGAAGAAGCGGTTATTCCAGATTGGTTACAAAAAGAAAAAGATTAAATAAGGCCGAAGCATATGAAAAACAAGGTATTATTCGTAGTTACGATTGTTGCTGTTTTTTTATTAGGATTACTAGCATCTAGTATTGTAAATAGAAAAAGTGAAGCTAAGTATAAATTTGTTCCAAAAGTAGATATTGGAGAAAATGAACCTCGCAATAAAGTATGGGGTGAAAATTACCCTAAAGAATATCAGTCATGGTTACAAACTGCCGACACTACATTTTCTAGTGCACAAGGCGGTTCTGCAATGCGAGATATGTTGGAAGAAGACCCTAGGTTGGTTGTGCTTTTTGCAGGATATGGATTCTCCAAGGATTATAATCAAGGTAGGGGGCATGCATATGCTATTGAAGATATTCATAATTCATTAAGAACTGGTGGCCCTACTGGTAAAGGAGATGGTCCTATGCCAGCGACATGTTGGACATGTAAAAGCCCTGATGTACCAAGATTAATGAGCGAAAACGGTATTGCTGAATTTTATTCTGGAAAATGGGCCGATAAAGGGGAAGAAGTTGTAAATCCAATTGGTTGTGCAGATTGTCATGATCCCAGTAATATGAAACTACGAATTACGCGTCCAGCGTTAGTTGAAGCGTTTGATGCTATGGGAAAAGATATTAATCAGGCAACCCACCAAGAAATGCGTTCGTTAGTTTGTGCGCAATGTCATGTAGAATATTATTTCAACAAAAAATTGCCTGGAAAAGAAGGAGTACCGTATTTAGTTTTTCCATGGAAAGAAGGTATGGCTGTTGAGGATATGGAAAAATACTATGATAACTTAGAGTTTTCTGATTGGACCCATAAAGTAAGTAAGGCTCCAATGCTAAAAGCACAACACCCAGGCTACGAAACATTTGTTACAGGTGTTCATGCGGATAGGGGAGTATCATGCGCAGATTGTCATATGCCGTATAAAAGTGAAGGCGGACAAAAATTTACAGACCACCACATACAATCACCACTAAATAATACAGCCAACGCATGTCAGGCTTGTCATAGAGAAGAATCTACCAAGTTAATGGCAAATGTGTATGAGCGTCAGCGCAAATCGACAGAAAACCGTTTGAAACTAGAAGACCTTTTAGTAAAAGCGCATGTTGAAGCTGGTAAGGCATGGGAGTTAGGAGCTTCTGAAGAGCAAATGCAAGCAATACTTACCGATATCCGTCATGCACAATGGCGTTGGGATTATTCTGCTGCTTCTCACGGAGCATCATTTCACTCGCCAGTTGAAACCGCTAGAGTTATTGGAGGTGGACTTGATAAAGCAGCAGAAGCAAGAGTTAAATTAGCACGTTTGTTAGCAGACCTAGGTCATAACATGCCTGTTGATATGCCAGATATTTCATCCAAAGAAAAAGCGCAAGAATATATTGGCTTAGATATGGAAAAATTGGAAGCTCAAAAAGAAACGTTTAAAGAAAATCTTTTACCAAAATGGATGGAATCCGCTAAAGCTCGTGAAGCAAAAATGGATGAGAAATCTGTTTCGATGAACTAGGTGTATTATTACGAATTGTCCAACACATATCCTCATCGTTGTAATGACGTTTGAGGATATCTTTTTTAAGAGAATGTATTATGCAAAAAATATATAAAATATTTGCCTCACCAATGTTAGCAGTATTGCTGTTATTAATTTATGGGATTGGTATGGCGGTAGCCACATTTGTTGAAAACGATTTTGGTACGGCAACAGCTTGGAAATTAATTTACGATGCGCTTTGGTTTGAGTTGGTGATGGTAGGTTTAAGCTTTTGTTTTATTGCTAATATTTACAAATACAAATTGGTGCGCAAAGAAAAATGGGCAATTCTGCTTTTTCATATTTCTTTTGTTGTTGTGGTTATTGGAGCTGGTATAACTCGCTATAATTCTTACGGAGGCGTAATGCGAATTCGTGAAGGTGAAACTTCAAACGTTATTATTTCTGATGCTAACTATTTAAAAGCAAAGATAACTGATGGGAAAACAACCAAAATTCTTCGAAAAAAATTAAGTTTTTCTCCATTAACGAATAATGATTTTAGTATTGAAACTACTTTTAACGGCATGCCGATTAAAATTTCGTATAACAAATTTGTTGCTGATGCATTACCAAAAATTGAGGATAATGTAAGCGGTGGGATATCGCTTTTAGAAATGGTAGTTTCTAGTGGTAAAGGAAGAGAAACGGTTTTTTTAGAAAAAGGAGAAGTAGAGCGTATAGGTGAACATAATCATTTAATTGGTTTTGAAGCTGAGGGTAAAGGAGTGATTAATCTTGTAGAAAAAAATGGACAATTTCAGATACTATCACCTCGAAATTTAGACTTTTTCATAATGTCTTCTCAAAAAGCAGGTAAAATCAAAAAGGACTCTTTGCAAAATATTACGCTAAGAACGTTATACCGAGACGGAGATGCTTCATTTGTTCCTACAGCATTTCATCCTAATGCAAGAATAGATATCGTTAGCACATCAGATAAATTAAAAGATATTGATTCCAATAAAGATGATGCGCTTTTGGTAGATGTTGAGGTTAACAATCAAATTACCACAACAAATTTGCTATACCGACAAGGCTTTTTACCAACAGAACATAAGGCAGATATTGATGATTTATCGGTGGTTTTATCCTATGGAGCAGAAGCCCAAGAAACACCATTTGCTATTCAGCTTAATGATTTTCAATTGGAACGTTATCCGGGTTCCACAAGTCCTTCATCTTACGCAAGCGAAGTAACTGTAATTGATGGAAAACAAAAAGAACCTTATCGCATTTTTATGAATAACGTGCTAGATTATAAAGGATATCGGTTTTTTCAAGCAAGTTATGATACTGATGAATTAGGCACTGTGTTATCAGTAAATCATGATGCTTTAGGAACATGGGTAACCTATTTGGGGTATTTGTTAATGGGTATTGGAATGTTTTTTACACTTTTTGGAAAAGCGTCTCGATTTCAACAAGTCAATAAAAAGTTAAATGACTTAAAAAGGCATAAAACCGTTTTAGTTTTGGCATTTGTACTTGCTGTAAATGGATTATCTGCTAATGAGATACAGGAAGAGGGTGTAATTCCAATACAGCAAATAATAGATGTTGATCATGCTGCTTTTTTTGGACGTTTAATGGTGCAAGATTTAGACGGAAGAATAAAACCTATTAACACCCTTGCATCCGAGTTTTTGCGTAAAATATCTGGGAAACCTTATTTTAAATTGATTCAGAACGGAGGTAGTGTAAAGTTAGATGCTAATCAAACCTTTTTGGCAATGCATGTTTCTGGTAATTATTGGAAACAAATACCATTAATAAAGATTGATGTAAAGAAACTAGGTTCAGACTACAAGTCCCTGGAGTTGGGTGAGAATGGCCTAATTTCTTTTCAAAACTTGTTAGATGCTTCTGGGAAATACGTGTTATCGGAAGATGTTGAAGAAGCAAATCAGAAAAAACCAGCTGAACGCAACGAATTTGATAAAGAAGTTTTAAAGGTTGATGAGCGTTTTAATATTTTATACAATGTGTTTATTGGAAACTACCTGAAGATTTTTCCAAATGACAACGACACTAATAATACATGGTTTACGTATACGCACCACTTTCAAGATTTTCCTTTGGAAGATGGACGCTTTGCTAAAACTATTGTACCAGCGTATTTTTCTGATGTGGCAGCTCAAAATTGGGAATTAGCCACTGAAAAACTAAGCTATATTGATACGTATCAAAAAACATTAGCCAACGATATTATTCCCAATGATAAGCGTGTGGCGGCAGAATTGTGGTATAATGAACTGAATCTTAATTTTTGGTTGTTTCAGGTGCTATTTGTTTTAGGGCTTTTACTTCTGGTTTTGGCAATGGTAAAAGTTTTTGTAGAGAAAAAAACGATTGAATATATCTGGAATGCCCTTATACTCATTACACTTTTAAGTTTTGTTGTCTTTGCTGGAAACATAATATTACGCTGGTATGTTGCGCAGCACGCTCCTTGGAGTAATGGTTACGAAATGCTAATATTTGTAGCTTGGGTATTGATGTTATGTGGGTTTTTAACGTTTAGAAAGTCCGATTTTGCACTACCGCTAGCCACCTTGTTTTCTGGAGCATTACTTTTTGTAAGCTATTTAGATTGGATTAATCCAGAAATCACCAATTTAATGCCAGTGTTAAAGTCGTACTGGTTAAAAGTACATGTAGCAACCATTGTTAGTAGTTACGCTCCATTAGCACTATCTGCTGTATTAGGGTTAATGGCATTAATTTTAATGATTATTAAAACACCAAAAACCAAAAATAAAATAGATTTAAAAATTAAGGAGCTTACCTATATTAATGAATCTTCCATGACTATTGGATTATTTGTTTTGGCTATAGGTACTTTTTTAGGAGGAGTTTGGGCAAATGAATCTTGGGGACGTTATTGGGCATGGGATCCAAAGGAAACTTGGGCATTAATCAGTATTATAGTGTACGCTATAGTTTTGCATTTACGATTTATTCCAGGGCTGCAAAACAAGTATGTGCTTAATGTTGCAAGTATGTTTGCTTTTTGGTCAATTATAATGACATCTTTTGGAGTAAACTACTATTTATCCGGATTACATAGTTATGCAGCTGGAGACCCTGTTCCAATGCCAAAGTTTGTGTATTTTTTGGCAATTTTAATGATGGTAATCGCTATTTGGGCATATATTAAAAATCGAAAAAAAGCTATTTAAACCTTATCAAAACCAAAATAGTTTTTAGCATTATTGTAGCAAACATCTTGGACAATTTTGCCTAGAAAAGAAATGTCGTTAGGGAGTTCTCCGTTTTCAACATCGGTACCAATTGCATTGCAAAGAATTCTTCTAAAATATTCGTGTCTTGTAAATGATAAAAAGCTACGGCTATCTGTTAACATACCTACAAATCTACTTAGCAAGCCTAAATTGGATAAAATAGTGAGGTGTTTTTCTATACCATCTTTTTGATCCATAAACCACCATGCTGCTCCCCATTGCATTTTTGAAGGAATTTCGTTGGTGTTAAAGTTCCCCATCATTGTGGCAAATGTTTCGCTTTGGGCTGGATTTATGTTATAGGTAATCGTTTTTGCAAGTTGATTAGTGCTATCCAATCGGTCTAAAAAACTAGATAACGACTCAGAAAAATTATAGTCTCCAACAGAGTCGCAACCCGCATTAGAACCGAAAATAGCGGACAATCTACTATTGTTATTGCGAATGGCACCTAAATGATATTGTTGTGTCCACCCTTTGTTGTGATACATTTTCGCCAGCTCGTACATTAGACATGCTTGGTAAGCTTCACGCTCTACTGAACTTATATTTTTGTTTTGTATTCTTTTTTTAATAATAGTGTCCACTTGATTTTCTGAAAAATCAGCATTAGCTAAAGGCCCAGATAAACCATAATCCGATAGGCGACAGCCCTCAGCATGAAAATAATCAACTCTGATTCTTAGAGCAGAGATAAGACTATTGTAATCTGTAATTTTTTGATTTGCCGCTTTTTCTAATTTTGAAAGATAATCAAGAAAAGAGTTGTTTTCTATATCAATAACAGTGTCCGCCCTAAAGGTTGGTAAAACTTTAATAGAAAAATTACTTTTGGCAATTTGTTGATGCCATTTTAAGTCATCAATGGGGTCATCGGTAGTACATACTACGGTAACATTCATTTTGCTTAGTAATTGTCTTGGAGAGGTTTGTTTTATGGCCTCTGAAGACATTTCGTAAATAGATTTTGCCGTACTAGGTTGTAAAATTTCTGAAATACCGAAATATCGTTTAAGCTCTAAATGTGTCCAATGAAAAAGAGGGTTTTTTATGGTATGTGGTACTGTTGCCGCCCATTGCTCAAACTTTTGAAAATTTGTGGAATCTCCTGTAATATATTTTTCGTCAATACCATTAGCGCGCATGGCTCGCCATTTATAATGATCTTCAGTCAACCACGCGTCGGTAATATCAGAAAAAGGCTCGTTTAGGGCTATTTGCTTTGCAGAAAGATGGTTATGATAGTCAATAATGGGCATTGCTTTGGCATAGTCATGGTAAAGCACTTTTGCCGTTTTATTTTGCAATAAAAAATCATCATTAATAAATGATGTATCTGTTTTTATAGTACTCATAACGATAAACTTTTTTGTATGCCTAATGATAAGCCTTTAATTTCTGCAAGCCCTTTTAATCTCCCAATCGCCGTATATCCAGCATAAGTACTTTGGGCAAGTAAGTCGTTTAATATTTGGTGTCCATGATCTGGTCGCATTGGAATATCTATTCCTCTTTTTTGTTCAACCTTTAAAACAGCCTTCACAATTTCATACATGTCAGAAGAACCCTCTAAGTGACAATCTTCATAAAAACTTCCGTCCAATTCTCGTTTAACATTTCGCAAATGAAAAAAATGTATTTTTTCACCAAATTTCTCAATCATTTTTGGCAAATCGTTGTTTGGGTTTGCACCCAATGATCCCGTGCAAAATGTAATTCCGTTTGCTGGACTATCAATAAAATTGACTAAATCCTCCAGGTCTTTTTCAGACTTTACAATTCTCGGTAGACCCATAATATCAAAAGGAGGGTCGTCTGGGTGAATTGCCATTTTAATTCCATTTTCTTCTGCAACTGGAATAACTTCATTTAAGAAATACGACAAATTATTTTTAAGGTCTTCATGCGTATATCCATCATATTGAGCAATCATTTTTGAAAATGATGCTATTGTTAAATCGTCAACAGTACCTGGTAATCCTTTTAGAATGCTGTCTTCCAGACGTTGCTGTTCCAGAGCTGGCATTTCAGAAAATCTTTTTTTAGCAATGTCTAAAACTTCTTGAGAATAATCATTTTCAGCGCCTTTACGCTTCATTATGAAACATTCAAAAATAGCCATGTCCACTTTGTCAAAACGCAAAGCCGTACCTCCGTTCTGCAATTGCCAATGTAAATGGGTTCTGGTCCAATCTAATACTGGCATAAAATTGTAGCATACATTTTTAACACCGCAAGCGGCTAGATTAATGAGACTCTGCTTATAATTTTCTATTCGTTTTGTATAATCACCAGTTTTGAGTTTAATATTTTCATGAATAGGTACGCTTTCTACAAAAACCCACTCCAAACCAGCTTCCTCAATTGTTTTTTTAACTTTTTGAATTTCCTCTATGTTCCAAATTTCTCCATTTGGAATATGATGCAATGCGGTTACAATACCCGTAGCTCCAGACTGCTTAATATGAGGTAAAGTAACAGGGTCGTTTTGACCAAACCATCTAAATGTTTCTTTCATAGTAAATTATTACACGCCACTAAATGCGCTAAAACCACCGTCAATTGGAATTACCACTCCCGTTACAAAGCTGGCAGAATCACTTATGAGCCATTGTACTGCACCGTTAAGTTCTTCAGCCTCCCCAAAACGTTTCATTGGAGTGTTTGCAATTATAGTATTTCCTCTAGCTGTAAAGCTACCATCTTTATTGGTTAATAAACTTCTATTTTGTTCACCTATAAAAAAACCAGGAGCAATTGCGTTAACTCGTATTTTATCTCCAAATTTTAATGCAAACTCTGTAGCCAACCATTTTGTGAAATTATCTATAGCCGCTTTTGAAGCAGAATATCCAACCACTCTTGTAATTGCTTGGGTAGCTGCCATTGAAGATATATTAACAATACTGCCTTTACCTTGTTTTATAATTTCTTGCCCGAAAACCATAGAAGGTAATACAGTACCATCTAAATTTAGTTGCGATACTTTTCTAAAGTCTTCAATCTTTAAGTCGAAGAAATTGTTTTCAGGTGAAATAGTTGCACCAGACATATTACCTCCGGCAGCATTGATAAGCACATCAATTTTATGCCACTTATCCAGTATTTGCTTTTTTACTTTTTCTAAATCTTGCTGATTTAAAACATCACAAGAAAAACCAATAATGGTGTCACTAATTTTTTTTAGCTCATTAACTTTATTTTCTACTCGTTCTGAGTTTCTACTTAGAATTACAATTTTCCCACCTTGTTCTAAGAGATTTTTTGCGATGCTAGAACCTAAAACACCAGCGCCGCCAGTGATTACAATAACTTTGTTTGATACGTTAAACATTTTAATTTTAATGGTTTATTATCGGTCGGTTAAACTAGTGAATTTCTTTTTTAAGCCAGTTAAAAAAAGTAAAATTGTAGTATTTTTCAATCGATTTTAGTTTTTAGGATGTTCGTTGGAAGGTAAAGGGCTATCGTCACATTTTAAATCTCCAACTACGTATTGAATTCCATCAAGAAAATACTGAAGTAATTCAGGGTTTGCTAAGCTTTGTGCATTATGAGAAGGCGAGGTATAAAAAACTCTTCCTTTGCCATGCTTCTTAATCCAAGATACGTAATTTATGTTGTTTTTTGGTTCTTTACGTAGTCCTTCCAATTTATTGGCCTCCATATATAACAAAGGTCTGAAGTTATAGTTAAAATATGCATTTTTAAAAAAATAAGGTTCATCAATATGATGAAGTCCTTTGCCTTTAAAAGCTTTAACCATTGGATGGTTTACATCAACCTCTTTGATGTGCATTTGTTGTTGTTTTGGGTGATAGTCAAAACTTCCTCCGGTCATTTTACTAAACTCAGGAGAGTTATTTTGAACAACGATGGCACCATGTAAAATCATTAATCCACCACCTTTAGCAACAAAGTTAATTAAATTCTGTTCATATTTTTTAGCTTTTTCGGTGATTTGTTGATCATTAAATGAAGTATTTTCTTTTAAAATATCCCAGAATATATCGCGTTTAGGACCTTTTGGATTGGAGTTGTTTAAAACTACAGCATCGTATTTTTTGAGGTTTTTTTTGTCAAAATTAGAGATATCATATCCTATATGGACTTCAAACGCTTTTGTTTTTTTTGCTAATATTTTAAGCATTTCAACATTATGAGGTATCGTCCAATGTTTAAATCCGGTGGCTTTAGAAAAAACTAAAACTTTTTTAATTCCTGTTTTTTTAATTCTTGTAGTTGATGGGGCCTTTTTTTCTATTTCGGATAACCATTCTTTAGTAATCTCTATAGGTTCAGTACTTTGGCTTTGAACGAACGTTGCTAAAAGAATAAAAAGTGCAAATACTGGATTTTTCATTTTAATTATGGTTTAATTTTTAGTAGATTCTCGAATTATTAGTTTGTGTTTTAAAATAATGGAATTAGCGGATTCAATATTTATGTTCCCTTTTAAATGATTAATAATACTTTGTCCCGCCAATACCCCCATTTTGTAACCAGGGTATTCTATTGTTGACAATGTTGGGTTTACTACAGTGGAAATAGGATCGTTGTTAAATCCAACAATTTTAATGTCTTTAGGAATTTTATAGCCAATATTTTGTAATGCTTTTACACAGTGCGCTGCTAAGGTGTCACCAGAAATAAAAATACCATCAACTTTTTTTTTGGCATTTTTAACAAATTCAATGACTTTTTCAACATTTTCAGGCTTTAAATTATGCTCAAGGCAATTAGATTCATAAAAAACATGTTTATGAGCTTTCAAAGCTTTTTCGTATCCATTTTTTCTGTCAATGTATACATTTCGTTTAAAATCGCCACCTACATGAACTATATTTTTACAACCCTGATCTATTAAATGTTTAGTGGCTTCATATGCAGCCGATTCATTGTCTATTGCTATTATAGGACAATTTGGAATATCAAATATTCTGTCAAAAAATAAGAGTGGAATTTTTTGGTCTATATATCGCATAAAGTGATTATAGTTATCCGTTTCGTATGCTATGGACGCAAGTAGCGCATCAACACCACTATCATATAACGTTTTAGCATTTAGGATTTCTTTATCTTTTGATTCTAATGACTGACTTATAATAAGGTTGTAACCATTATCATTGGCTATTTTTTCAATTCCTGACAAAACCGAAGACACAAAATAGGAGTTTAGTTTAGGGACTATAACACCTATTGTATTAGATTTTTGTTTGCTAAGGTTCGAGGCAAACTTGTTAGTTCTGTAACCAACTTCTTCTGCTTTAGCTAAAACCTTTTTTTTTGTTTTAGAGCTTATTGAAGGATGATTATTTAAACTTCTACTAACGGTAGCAGAAGAAATATTTAAACTTTTTGCTAAATCATAAATAGTAATTTTTTTCATATTGACAGTGCAACTTTGCATTGCAAAATTACGTAAGATTACATATTAATCAAAAAAAAACTCGTTATTTTAGTAATTATTTACTTATTTTTACTCATTCTTATGTTATAATTAGTTTTTTTGTATAATAAAATAACGCAATCGATTGCGCAAAATAACTATTGAATATGTGGGGAATAAAAACTTTAATAATTCTAATATTTTCAAAAAAATAATCTGACAAAATATGAAAAGAAGAAATTTTATTAACAAAACTTTGTTAGGAACGGCTGCGACCGTTGGTTTTCCATCCATAGTGCCTGCCAATGTTTTAGGAAAAAATGCGCCAAGTAATAAAATAAATATTGGGCAAATTGGATGTGGTAGAATTGCTCGTAGCCATGATATCCATGATACCATTCGTTTTGATCAAACAAGGTTTATTGGAGTGTGTGATGTTGACTCTAAGAGAGCGGCAGATGCAAAGCAATTAGTAGATTCATATTACCAAGAAAAAACGGGTAAGAAAAAGTACGTGAATGCAAAAGTGTACGAGGATTATCGAGAAATGCTCTTAAATAAAGATATTGATGCTGTCGTAATTAGTACTCCAGACCATTGGCATTCGCAACCAGCAATGGAAGCAGCTTTGGCTGGTAAGGATATCTATTTACAAAAGCCTACTTCTTTAACTGTCCAAGAAGGACAACAATTAAGAGCAGTTGTTAAAAAAACAGGAGCAATACTTCAAGTAGGAACGCAGCAAAGAGCTATGCCACAATTTCGTATTGCAGCTGAGTTGGTGAGAAATGGGCGTATTGGAAAGGTACATACGGTAAAAATAGGTTTACCAGGAGATCCAGCTGGTCCGGAAGCTCCAGAAATGCCTATACCTTCTAATTTGAATTTTGATATGTGGTTAGGCTCAACTCCAGATGTGCCTTATACTGAGATAGGTGTTCATCCTCAAGATGGATATAGTAGACCAGGATGGTTAAGACAAAGAAATTATGGAGCTGGAATGATTACGGGTTGGGGACAACACCATTATGATTCTGCAGCTTGGGGATTGAATACAGAATTGAGCGGACCTAAATCGGTTGAAGCTTTAGCTGAATTTCCAAAATCAGGGTTATGGAATGTTCATGGAGATTTTTTTGTTAAACATGAATATGATAATGATGTAACTGTTTATACCAGTGGTGGATATACAAACGGTATTAAATATATTGGAGACAAAGGTTGGATTTTTGTTTCTCGAGGAGCGTATACTGCATCGGCAAGTGATCCTGTTAGCAAGGAAAAAAGTAGTAGAGCATTAAATGCTTCTAATCCAAAAATTTTGGAATCTGTTATTGGTGAAAATGAGACGCACTTGTATAAAATAGATGATCAACATGGTAATTGGTTAGATTGTATAAAATCTAGAAAAGAACCAATATCCCCAATTGAGAAAGGACATAAAGCTTGTGTTATATGTTTGATAAGCGATATTGCTATGCAGTTTGATAGAAAGTTAGAATGGGATCCAATAAACGAGGTGTTTGTTAATGACAATGAGGCAAATGCAATGTTGGCTCGTGAGCAACGCAAGCCTTATGGAACAAATTATGTAGCAGGGTAGTCTGTATTTAGGTAGTTTTTTTGAATAAAAATGAATAAATGAAATTTAAAATAGTATTACCAATTCTTTGCTTATGCTTCTCCTGTGGTCAAGAGAAAAAAGTAGAGAAAGAGATTTCTGAAGATAAAAAAGTAAAACTAATAACATTAGATCCTGGTCATTTTCATGCTGCATTGGTGCACAAAAAAATGTATGCTGAGGTAGATTCTACAATATATGTATTTGCTCCGGAAGGCCCTGAAGTAAAAAGTTTTTTGAGTAAAATCGACTCTTATAACACAAGGGAAGAGAGTCCATCAAAATGGGAGGTGAATTCAGAACTTAGCAATGATTATTTAGAACAAATGATAGCTAAGAAGCCTGGGAATGTTATGATTGTGGCTGGAAAAAACTCAAAAAAAATAGATTACATTCTAGAAGCTGTTAAATCTGGTTTGAATGTCTATGCGGATAAACCTTTGGTAATTTCGCCTAGCGGGCTAAAGAAATTAAAAAAAGCCTATGAAATTGCCAAAGAAAATAACGTTTTGATATATGATATCATGACAGAACGTTTTGAGGCAACAACCAAATTACAAAAACAACTTTCTAAAATATCTAATATCTTCGGTGATATTGTTGAGGGTACTGTAGATGAACCTGCAATTAGCAAAGAAAGCGTGCACCACTTTTTTAAGTATGTAAGCGGGCAGCCATTAATAAGACCTTCATGGTTTTTCGACGTAAACGAAGAAGGTGAAGGTATTGTGGATGTTACTACACATTTAGTTGACTTGGTGCAATGGGAAGTTTTTCCGAATCAAGTCATTGATACCAATAATGTTAAAATGATATCTGCCAAAAGGTGGCCTACCATAATGAGTTTACCTGAATTTTCCAAGGTAACGGGTTTAGAGGCGTTTCCTTCTTTTTTAGATAAAGATATTATTGACGGGAAATTACATGTATACTGTAACGGAGAAATGAACTATAGTATTAATGGAAAACATGCTAAGGTATCTGTAACATGGAATTATCAAGCTCCAGAGGGGACAGGTGATACGCATTATAGTATTATGAGAGGCACAAAAAGTAATCTGGAGATAAAACAAGGAGCTGCTGAAGATTATAAACCAACGTTGTACGTGAAATCCAAAGGAAACAATTTTACAGAAGATGAATTGGTTACAGAAGTTAATAAAATCTATAAAAGTGGGAGTGTAGAAATGGTTTCTGACGGAGTGTGGAAAGTTAATATTCCTCAAAAGTTTAAAATAGGGCATGAGGCGCATTTTGGACAAGTAACTGAAAACTTCTTAAAATACCTTAAACAAGGTGAACTTCCAGAATGGGAACAACCCAATATTATTGCTAAGTATTATACTACGATGGAGGGTTATAAAATGGCAAAAAGTAATATTGAATGAATGACTCGTTTTCTGTAAAAGATAAGATATATGCCCTTTCTGGAGGGACTGGTACCTTAGGAGGGTCAATAGCTGGCTATTTGGTAGGCGAGGGAGCAAAAGTAATTTTACTAGGACGCTCTTCTGATAAGCTGTTCGCCAAAAAGGAACAGTTAAATTTAATTTCTAAGGATAGTACTTTTACTTTTAAAGTAGACGTTCTAAATGAGGAAGCATTGCATGAGGTAAAAGAAAAAATCGTTAAAAACTTCAGTAAATTAGACGGTCTTGTAAATCTTGCTGGAGGCAATATTCCCGGGGCTACTTTAACCGCTCATCAGAATATATACGATATTAAAATTTCGGATACGCAAAAAGTTTTAGACATAAATTTATATGGTACTGTTGTACCTACTATAGTCTTAAGTGATATTATGGTTAGTCAAAGTTACGGTTCTATAATCAATATATCTTCCATGGCATCTAAGCAAGCAATTTCAAGAGTTTTGGGTTATTCCATGGCGAAAGCGGGTGTTGATATTTTTACACAGTGGATGGCCAACGAAATGGCATCAAAGTTTACAGATAAAATTAGAGTTAATGCTATTGCTCCTGGGTTTTTTATTGGAAACCAAAACAGAAAACTATTAACAAATGAGAATGGCACTTATACAAACCGTGGCAAAAAAATAATTGAGAATACACCTATGGCACGTTTTGGTAACGCATCTGAACTTAATGGAATGGTACACTATTTGTTAAGCGATGCTTCAAGTTTTGTTACTGGTAGTGTGTTTAATGTTGATGGTGGATTTAGCTCTTTTTCAGGAGTTTGATAAGGAAAAATGGTAGGTTTGATGCTGTTGAATTAAGGTGAAAAAATTGTTGGTAATGCATAATTAGTTAAGTTTATTCAATTAAAAAGTAACTTTTTGCATTTTGGAATAAGCTAAAGATTAAAAAAGGAAATGAAATTTTTTGTTGAGAAGAAAAACATAAGTTTTAAAAGAGACAGTATAATTCTACTGTTGATGCTATGTTTATTAGTGGGGAGTTCTTGTTCGGAGTATTCGGGTAAAAAAACGCTTTATTTTGCGCATTCTCTTCCTACCTCTCACCCAGTACACAAAGGTATTTTGGTAATGAAACAATCCTTAGAAGAAAAGTCTGAAGGTAAGTTGCAAATCAAAATTTTTCCTGATGGCCAACTAGGTACTGAACGTGAGGTATTAGAATTATTGCAAATAGGTAGTGTTGCTTTAACCAAAGTTAGCGCTGCATCTATGTCTAATTTTGCGCCAGAATACCAAGTAACTAGTATACCATATTTGTTTAGGGATAGAAAACATTTGTTTAGTACTTTGGAAGGACCCGTTGGTAAGAAATTGTTGGAAAGCGGATCTGAATATTTGTTGAGAGGATTATGTTTTTATGATGCTGGAGCGAGAAGCTTTTATGCAAAGAAAAAACCTGTTGAGAATCCTACTGATTTAAAAGGGATGAAAATTAGAACAATGAATGATCAAATGTCTGTAGATATGGTAAATACTTTGGGAGGGTCAGCAACTCCAATGGCTTATGGGGAACTTTATACTGCTTTACAGCAAAACGTGGTTGATGGAGCAGAAAATAATATACCCTCCTTCGTGACATCTAATCATTACGAAGTATGTAAATATTATACTTTTGATGAACATACCATGGTGCCCGATGTGGTTGTGGTTGGGACTAAATTTTGGAATCAGTTGAATGAAACCGAGAAAGGTTGGCTTCAAGAAGCCGCCAATGAAAGTGTTGAGCAACAAAAGATATATTGGAAAGAAACGGTTGAGGAAAATATGAAGGTATTAAAAAAGGAAAATGTGAAATTTTTCTATCCTGATAAGACAATGTTTTCTAAAAAGTCCACACCGCTTTTAGATAAAATGAAGAAGGACCCTAAAATGCGCGAGGTGATAAAAAAAATTCAAGCAAACTAATGCAAAAAATATACAACATACTTAATAAAGGTATAGAAACATTATTGGTAATCATATTCGGTTTGTTAATAATAGATGTTGTTTGGCAAGTAGTCTCTAGATATATAATTGGACAATCTAGCTCGTTTACAGAAGAGTTCGCGCGATTTGCACTAATATGGCTTACGGTGCTAGGAGCGGCGTATATCAATGGTCAAAAGGATGGGCATTTATCCATGGATTTTTTGTTGTCTAAATTAAGTGAAGAAAAAAAAATAGGAAGGCAAAAAGTTATTCAGATACTTATGGCGGCTTTCTCATTAATTGTAATGGTAATTGGAGGGGGTAATCTTGTATATACCACAATAAGCTTAGGTCAAACTTCGTCAGCACTACATGTGCCGCTAGGTTATGTATATGCTATTGTCCCAATATGCGGAGTAATCATTATTTTCTTTTCATTATACAATATCAAAAAATTAAATTTTTAGTAGATGAGCATTGAATTAATAAGTGTAATAGTTCTTTTTTTAAGCTTTGCGTGTCTTTTGGCTTACGGGGTTCCTGTGGCTTATTCCATAGGTATTTCAACCACTATTGTTTTAATCATTAACATTGCATTTTTACCATCAATCACAACTGCATGTCAAAGAATGACTACTGGGATTGATAATTTCGCATTGTTAGCTATTCCGTTTTTTATTCTGGCAGGAGAAATAATGAATAGAGGAGGTGTTGCCAGACGGTTAATTGATTTTGCTAAATCGCTTATAGGAAGCTTTCCAGGGGGGTTAGCATATGTTAATATTATTTCAGCGATGCTTTTTGGAGCAATTTCTGGTTCTGCAATTGCAGCTGCATCCGCAATAGGAAGTACATTAACTGATAAAATGGAGTCTGAAGGTTATCCAAGAGAGTTTAGCGCTGCGGTTAATATTAGTTCCTCTACAACGGGTCTTTTAATTCCACCTAGTAATGTGCTTATAATTTTTGCTCTTGCAAGTGGAGGTTCTGCTTCAGTGGCAGCATTATTTATTGCGGGTTATATTCCAGGAATACTAGTTGGATTAGCCATAATGCTTATGGTTTATATCTATGCAAAGCGGAAAGGACTTCCAAGAGCAGAGCGAGTAAGTTTTAAAAAACTTTGGAACGATTTTAAAAATGCTATTTTAAGCTTAACCTTATTGATTATTGTTGTTGGAGGTATTGTTGCAGGAATTTTTACAGCTACAGAGGCGGCCGCTATAGCCGTGGTATATGCAGCCATACTTGGTTTTTGGAATAAAGAATTAAAAATTGCTGACATTAAGCAAATTTTATTGAAAAGTGCAAAAACCACTGCAATTGTAATGTTTTTAATTGCTACTTCAATGGCAATGTCTTGGCTTTTTTCTTTTGAAGGTATACCGCAAATGTTGACAGGTCTATTAGTAGATTCTGTAAATAACCCAATATTGGTATTTTTGATTATAAACCTTATTCTACTTGTTGTAGGTACTTTTATGGATATGACTCCTGCAGTGCTCATATTTACACCAATATTTTTACCTGTTGCAATGGCTCTTGGTATGCATCCAGTGCAGTTCGGGATGATAATTGTTTTAAATTTATGCATAGGAGTCTGTACTCCACCAGTTGGTACATTATTGTTTGTTGGCAGTGGAGTTGCAAAAGTTCCCGTAACAAAAGTTATTAAACCTTTATTACCATTATTAATTGCTATGGTAGTTGTTCTTTTTATGATAACTTATTTTTCAGAAATTTCTTTGTGGTTACCACGCTTTTTTGGATTAATAGATTAACTTGTTATTTTAGAAAAGTTACAACATTGTATATACCCTTTATGAAATTTTTATTTGTTTTTTCGCTTGCCTTTATTTTATTTTCTTGTCAAACATCGTATACCGAAACCAAAGTAGATTTAAGTCCTTATGTATTAGAAGAAGGATTTAAGCTTGAGGTGGTTGCAGCAGAACCTTTGTTAGAAGCGCCTGTTGCTATGGATTTTGATGCCCAAGGAAGAATTTGGGTAGTGCAAATGCCAGGCTACATGAATGATATGCAGGGCTCTGGAGAGGACAAACCTACAGGAAGTATCCAGATACTTGAGGATAGAGATGACGATGGAATTGCAGACCACGCCAAAGTATTTTTAGACAGTTTAATAATGCCAAGAGCATTGGCTCATGTATATGGCGGACTTTTATATGCTGAGCCACCAAATTTATGGTTTGTTGATATTGAAAACGACAAACCTGTTAATCCCGTTTTGGTAGATTCGTCATATGCTGAGGTCGGTAATCCGGAGCACCAACCTAATGGATTATTATTAAATATTGATAATTGGATTTATAATGCAAAATCAAACTATAGGTATCAACGAAAAGATGGGGTATGGAAAAAGGAACCTACGACTTTCAGAGGGCAATGGGGTATATCAAGAGATAATTTTGGTAGATTATATTATAATGACAATTCTAGACAGTTATTAGGAGATTATGTTTTACCCAATACAATGGTGCATAACGAATATTACACTCCTAAAGTTGGTGTTAACAAGATGCTAACGAACAATCAACGTGTTTACCCATTGCATGCAACAACTGTCAATAGAGGGTATTCTAAAGGAGTTTTAAATAAAGATAGTATCTTAATTAATACAACATCAGCATGTAGTCCATTGGTGTATTTAGGAGACGTTTTTCCAAAAACGTACATGAATAATAATGTATTTGTATGTATTCCAGAAGGTAATTTAGTTAAAAGAAATGTTTTAACATTTTCGGGAGATTCAACAATTGCAAAACAAGTTTGGGATAACAAAGAGTTTTTAGCAGCAACTGATGAGGGTTTTCGACCAGTAAGTCTTAATAACGGTCCTGATGGTAGTTTGTATGTTGTTGATATGCATAGAGGTATGATTGGGCATCATGCTTATTTAAGCCCTTATTTAAAGAAAAAAGTAGAAAAAACCCGTTTAGATACAATTGTAAATTTTGGAAGGATATTAAAAGTAAGCCCTGTCGATAAAAAAACAAGTCCGAATATAAATTTTGATAAGTTGAATAGTTCTGAACTAGTGGACTTATTATCAAGCAAAAATGGATGGATTAGAGGTAGAGCTCAGCATTACCTGATTTTTAAAGAAATGCAAAATGAACTTGAGGCAGTAAAAAGACTTGGCTTAGATGCTGAAAATGAGTTTGTACAAATACATGCGCTTAGAATATTGGATGGGTGGAACGCATTGTCATTTGAATATTTAATTGATGTTGCTAAAAAGAGTAAAAATCAAACAGTAGCACATGCACTCGTATTGGGAGAACAGTTTATAAGTAAAGAAAACGAAGAAAAGGCAGCGGAGTTTTTTAAAGGTTTAGAAGAGAGAAATAGTGCTCTGGTAGATTTGTATTTAGGTAATACTTTGGGGGGCTGGTTAAAAGTAAATGAAGGAGTATTTTATGATTTAGCTGCGAAAATACTTGTTAGAAATAGCAATAGACCTGTTGTCAAGGAAGCTTTTTTAAGTGGATTAGGAGGTGCTGAGAAAAAACTTATAGAGCATTTGGAGGAGTTACCATCTTTTACAGATACTGACTTTAAAAAAGAATTGCTTGCGATAATAGAAAATAGAGAGGCACAAAAACCAAACCCAATTTATAAAGGAAACGCAGCACATGAAGATACACGTACAGCTGGAGCAAAAATGTTTTATAGCATTTGCGCATCTTGTCATGGCATTAATGGGCAAGGTATAGAAGGTTTGGCGCCACCGCTTATAAATTCAAAATACGTAAGAAACCCTAAAGTATTAGCATTAATAATACTACATGGTTTAGAAGGGCCCGTAGAAGTTGATGGGAAGCTTTACGATTATAATTTGGCAATGCCCGGACTTATAAGAAATGATAAGATTTCTAATAAAAATATTGTAGATATTATTTCGTATGTATCTAATGCTTTTTCAGATAGCCCTAAAATTCTAGGTACTAAAATAATTGATTCTCTTAGAAGTGTAAAAGCAATTTCAGGCAACGAATTTACTGAGAAAGAGTTGGAAGAATTCTAGCAAAGAAGTAAATCAAGTTTTATTCTTTTTTAAAACGGTATGAAGATGGAGACTTTCCAATTACATTTTTGAAAACCCTTGTAAAATAATATGGGTCATCATAACCAATGGATCTTGCAATTTCGTTTATTCTTAGATTACTAAAATCCAATAAATTACATGCTTTCTGTATTCTCAAAAATGTTAAGTGTTCTATTGGTGAATGCTCAGTTCTTTTTTTAAAAAGTAAACAAAAGTGTGAGACAGATAAGCCACATTCCGATGCTAAATCTTTAACAGTGATGTTTTTATTTAAATTATCTTTCATATATAAAATAGCCTTTGATATAGGGTCTTTTCTATAAATGTTTCCTGATTTTTTGTATAACGATAGGTATTTTAAAGAACCAAGTAAATTAATTAATAATACACCACTATATTCTAAGTTATTTATGGAAAATCCATCTTCTAGTGTATAATATATTTCTTCAAATAAACGAATTCTATCTTCTAATCTTGTATTAGTATCGTTAGTTAGAACCCTTGGGTAATTGTAAGGAAGCGCAAAGTGATTCGCACTTTTTCCTTTAAAATGAACCCAGTAAATACTCCATGGGTCGTTATGGTCAGAAGCATATTTGTGAGGTGCATTTGGAGGTATGATATAGTAGTTGTTTTCATAAAGAAAATCTTTACATCCATTAATTTCTATCCAACCAGTACCTTTGGTGCAAAAAATAAGAATATATTCAGAACTTCCTTTTAATCTTTCTCTGTAATGATATTTGGCTTTTGGGAAAAACCCAATGTCCGTTGCATACAATTGTTTGGTAAGATTGTTTTTATGTAAAATTTTAGTTTGCTTTTTAGGAATGACTAAAATTTTTTCTCCTGTAAAATTATCTTTTTTTCTCATGGAGCTATTTAAAAATAAAAATAAGAAAATAATCCATCATTGTCATTAAAATGTCTATTTGAAATTAGCTTATCAATTCTAATCTTGTAGTAGAAATGATATAGTAATTATTGAATTGAGAGAATGACAGTTTAAAAATCTGTTTTGAAGTTTCAGCATGCATTCAAGCGATAATCAGTACCGCATTAACATATCCATAAACTGGTTTTAATGAAAAGAGGAGCACAAAGTATTGAAAAGGAAAAGGCACTTGTAGAGTGTCTTAAAAAAGGAGATATAAAAGCTTTTGAATCCCTTTTTAAATTATACAATAGAAAACTGTACGGTTTTTCTTTAGGATACTTAAAATCCCCTGTAGATGCAGAAGGCGTCGTGCAAGATGTTTTTTCTAAAGTTTGGGAAAAAAGAGCTTCGCTAAAAACAGAGTGTTCCTTTAAGTCTTATATTTTTACTATAGCCTTTAATTTTATAAAAAAAGTATTTAATAAAAGAGCTCAGATTAGAACTTACCTTAATTCAAAAGTAGAAATTATTGATTTGGATCAATCAACATTAAGTCAAATTGACTATAATTTTATGATGGATCGTATTATGGAAATAGTTTCGAAAATGCCCGCACGAAGGAAAGAAACTTTCATAAAAAGTCGTATCGATGGTCTTTCGGTTAAGGAAATTGCCAAAGAAATGAATATTAGCCCTAAAACCGTGGAAAATCAAATTACTTCGTCATTAAAATTTATCAAATCCAACTGGGATTTTAAAGAAGCAGATGATAAAAAAATAGAAATAGCTTAATAATGTAGTTAACAGAATAGGGGTAATACCTTTATTATTGATATTATATTAATAATAAGGGTTTTTAGTTTGTAGACCTTTGACATGGTAATTTATTCTGTTAACTATATTTTTTTGATGAAATCAAACATTGACAAGAAAAGAATTCAAAATTATTTTTCTGGAAATTATTCGAAGGAAGATATTGAATACGTCGAAAATTTTTTTTCAAGTAAGAATGATGAAGAAGAATTAAAGAATATTCTTAAAGAGAATTGGGACAATTTTAGAATTTCCAAGGAAAATATGGGGCATGATTTAGATCATATTTTTTATAGAATTAGTGAGGAAATTCAAGAAAAACGAAAAAACAAAACTCCTAAAACTTTACTAACTAATTTTTGGAAAGCCTATGTCCGTATAGCTGCAGTTGTGTTATTACCTATAGGGTTATTGTATTTTGTTTTTTTTGATAAAATACAAACAGAATTTCACGATAATTCTTCATATGCGGAGGTAAGTGCTCCATTGGGGTCTAGGGTAAAATTTGTGTTACCAGATGGTAGTGAAGGATGGCTAAATAGCGGGTCATCTATAAAATACCCTGTTAAGTTTGGTGAAACAAGAGATGTAAATCTTATTGGTGAAGCATGGTTTGATGTTAAAAAAGATTCAAATAGACCTTTCAATGTTGTTGCCTCTAGTATAAATATCTCTGTTTTAGGAACACAATTTAATGTGTCTTCATATAATGGAGAAAAGGTTGATGTGGTCTTGGAGACAGGAAAAGTAAAGTTGACCCAAGAAAACAGCGATGAAGAATACGAGATGGAGCCTAAAGATAGGGTTGTTGTAAATACCAGAAATAATAAAGTAAACAAAACAAAACTTCAAGAAACTGAAAAATATTCCAGTTGGAAAGATGGCAAACTTGTTTTTAGAAATGAAGCATTGTCGGAAATAGCAGAAAGGTTAAGTAGATGGTACAATGTAGAGGTTGAAATTGAAAATGAGAAAAATAAAACCTTAAAGCTAAGAGCCACATTTGTAGACGAAGATATAGAAGAGGTTTTACGCTTATTAAAGATGAGTTTACCAATTGATTATAAAATAAAACAAAGACAAAAGGATAACAACAACCAGTTCCAAAAAAGAAAAGTAATTATCTCAGTTACATAGTATAATAATTAACCAAAACTAACTTAAAAAAATACTTGCTTATGACATAATATTATTTAAAAAAAGCAGGAATGTGGTTGCAACACATTCCTGAATTAAAATTTAGCAGAGTTAATAATTCAAAAAAACCACTAAACAGAACAAAATTATGAAAAAAAAAATAGAACGGTGTGAATATGAACCATACCGTGTTATAAACGTTATTAGAATTATGAAAATATCGGTGGTCCTGTTTTTTATTCTAGTTTCAAGTGTTTTTGCAAACGATTCCTACTCACAAAATAAGCGACTAACCTTAGATATGACTAATGTAAAATTAGGAAAGGTTCTCGACGTTATTGAAGAGAATAGCAGTTTTTACTTTCTTATAAATCACGATTTTATAAACGTAAATAAAAATGTAAGTATTAACGTTAAAAACACGAAAATTAGTAATATTCTAGATGTTTTAATTGATACTAGGAAAATCTCTTATATAATACGTGACAAGCAGATTGTATTTGTAAAGAAGAAGCTTGAAAAACTTAAAAAAGTATCAAGCAAAGGAGTTTTATCCAATAAAACAGTGTTAGGAATAAGCACCGCGTATTTAAATCTTAAATCAGTTCAAAATTCAATATCCGGAACCGTTTTAGACCAAAATAATTTACCATTAGCAGGTGTAAATGTTATTGTAAAAGGAACAAATGTAGGAACGCTAACCGACTTTGATGGTAATTATTCGATTAACGCTCCCAAAGGAGGAACTATTCTTGTGTTTTCTTATCTAGGACAAAAAACCCAAGAAATAGCGATTTCTGATCAATCTGTTATTAATATTACCATGGAAGAAGATACTGCTCAATTAGATGAGGTTGTGGTTGTTGGGTACGGTAGTGTTAAAAGAAGCGATTTAACAGGTTCTGTAACTTCCATTACTTCAGAGGATATTACCGAATCAACCAGTAATACTGTTAGTAATTTATTCCAAGGTAAAGCGGCAGGTATTCAGGTAACTACTGGAGATGCAGCTCCAGGTGGAGGTATTAATATTAGAGTTCGCGGAACATCCACTATTACAGGGTCTACAGAACCATTATACATAATAGATGGTTTTCCCGTAAGTAGTGCAAACAACGATCAAAATATTGGAGGAGGTATTTCCGAGTCACCGGTAGAAGGTTCCGTACAATTTAATGTGTTTCCTAACGCATTATCAATGATAAACCCTTCAGATATTGCCAATATCGAAGTTTTAAAGGATGCAGCGGCTACTGCGATATATGGTAGTAGGGGCGCTAATGGAGTAATTATTATTACGACTAAAAGAGGTAAGTCTGGAAAGCCTAAACTTAGTATGAATTATTCTATTGGAGTTAGTAAACTGGCAAATAAAATAAAAAGAATTGACGGTAATTTAAGAGGGCAGATAGATAATGAAAATGAAATTAGAGATGGCGTCGACCCAGCGGATGTTAGATGGAATGGAGCAGATGAATTTCATCCACTTCCTGGAAATGCAAAATCGTATGATTGGCAAGACATTATATATAGACAAGCTATAACTAAAAATGTTTCATTAACTTTTAGTGGTGGAGATGAGAATACAAAATATCTATTATCTGGCAAAGCTTTTGATCAGGAGGGTATAATGCGAGAGACAGGTTTTAAAGATTATCAGTTAAGAATAAACCTTGATCAAAAAATAGGCTCTTTCTTTTCTTTGGGTACTAATGTTTTGTTAAGCACATCTGAAAGACAACAAGCGCCAGGATCCGGATCCGGATTTGGTTATAATGTGGTAAGAAGTACATTGGGAGAACACCCGTTGATTAATCCTGAATGGCGTGACCCAGTTAATCCAGACTTATGGTATACTGATCCGTTAAGGCAAGGTGGAAACACTTTTTCGAATCCACTCAAAATGTTACAAGAAATTGACGATAAGTTAACAAGAAATAGATTGTTAGGTAATGTTGTGGCAACTTTGAATTTTACTAAGTCTTTTAAGTTTACGGGTAGTACAGGTATTGATTATTCAGATGGAACTAGAAAAATATACACTAGAAGTAGTTTAACATTAAGTGGTTCTCCAAATGAAGGAGGAGATGCCAGAATCAATTCTAACAAGCTACTACGTGCAAATGTGAACGGTTATTTTTCATGGAAACACGATTTTGGAAATCATCATATTAATTCTTTGTTAGGAGCAGAAAATACCACAACAACAATTTCCAATGTAAATCTTTCCGCAGAAGGTTTTGCTACAGATGATTTACTTACGGAGAATTTTTCGGGAGGAAATTCTGAAACTTTTAGAATTAGTAACAATAAATCTAAAAGAGACATTGTTGGTTTTTTTGGTAGGGTAAATTATGATTATCAGAACAAATATTATTTAAGTTTAAATGCAAGACAAGATGGGTCATCAGTGTTTGGTCCAAAAAATAAATGGGGATTTTTTCCATCTGCCGCATTGGCTTGGCGACCTAGTGAAGAAGAGTTCTTTAAAAAACAAGATATTGTTTCTAATTTAAAATTAAGAGCGACTATAGGACAAACTGGAAATGGAGATTTATCACCGTATAGCTCACAAGGTCTTTGGACGATATTAAGTAATAGGTATAGTTTTGGAAATCAAATAGTTAATGGAGTTGGTTTATCTAGGATAAATAATGAAAATTTAAAATGGGAAACCACAACACAGTATAATTTTGGTTTAGATGCTAGATTTCTTAAAGATAGATATGGTTTTTCTATTGATTACTATGTAAAAGATACGGAAGATCTTATTTTACCTGTTGTTATTCCAGAAACCACGGGCTTTACAAGTTCAATCCAAAACCTAGGAGAATTAAGAAATGAAGGACTTGAGTTTTCTGCTGATGCTACAATTTTAAACAAAAAATTTAAATGGGAAATTAATGGAAATATTAGTTTTCAGAAGGCCTATGCTACTGATATTAAAGAAGGAACAAATTTGGATCCTCGCACTGAAGAATCGTTCATAGAAGTTTTTAACTATCCAAGAAGAAATGGACCAAGGTTATATGTTGGTCAAGACGCTGGTCAATTTTATGGTTATATAAGAGGAGGTGTTTTTGCTAATCAAGCGGAAGCTGATGCCGCTCCAACGCAAATTAATGGTAATCAAGAAGGCTTTGTGTGGTATAAAGATATTGATGGAAACGGTTCTATTGGTCCAGAAGATCAAGTTGCGTTAGGTAAAGGAACTCCAGATTATTTTTATGGGATTACTAATCGTTTTAGTTATAAAGCTTTTGATTTATCCATATTTTTTCAAGGAGTTGAAGGAAATTCAATAATTCCATTTTATGGAGGTGATGCAGGTGATCCTAGAGAATCTAATTTTTGGACACCAGAAAATAGAATTACGGATACCCCAATCAATGCAAGTCAAAATGGTGTTTTGGATGGGTTTCAGATAACAGATAGACGAGTTCAAGATGGGGGTTATCTAAGACTTAAAAATATTAGGATAGGGTATACGTTACCCAATGATATAGGACTTTTTGGAGGGCTTAATATTTATTTGAATGCTACGAACGTAGCTACTTTCACAAAATATCGAGGATATAATCCAGATGTAAGTTCGGGTGGGTCAAGTGCTTTTAGCGAAGGCTTTGATACAGGGGTTTATCCTCTAGCTAAAGAAATTACATTAGGATTAAACTTTAACTTTTAAAACATTAATAATGAAAACATATTTATATTCAATAATTCTGACAGTTTCATTGTTCCTTGTAACAGGTTGTGAAGAAAAGTTAGAAGAAGAATTGTTCAATAACTTTGGGTCATCAAATTTTCCAACAACTGAAACAGCTGAAATTCTATTGTCAGAGGCTTATCACGATTATGGACAGACATATAATAATCATAGAATGGGATGGGCTATTGAAATGCCAACTCCTGCCATGCAATATCGATTTCGTCAACCAAAACCATTGGTAAGAAACCATCTATCTACATGGACTTGGGGAACTCAATTTAGTGATCCTGCTTATTTTGAAATTTTAACGACAATATATACTGGAGTTCGAACGGCGAATGATGTAATAGGTTTAGTTTCCGAGCTTGAAACAGATAACCCCGAAAGAAAGGCAGCAATAGTGGCAGAAGCAAAATTTCTAAGATCTTTAGCATATTTTAATATGGTAAGGTTATGGGGAGGAATGCCAATAATTGATAAGGCTCAAACCTTAGATGATGACCTTTTTCCGAGCAGGGCGTCTATTGCTGAAACGTATAATTTTGTAGTTCAGGGACTTAAAGAAGCTATTCAAGATTTACCAACTAGAAGTGAGTATGCGACACAGGGAATACAACCAGGGCATATTACCAAGGGAGGAGCACAAGGAGTTTTAGCAAAGGTTTACCTTACTATGGCTGGACAACCGTTGGGTGATGCGTCAAATCTTCAAGAAGCAAAAACTTTACTAGAAGAAATAATTAATTCAGGGGAATGGGGTTTGGTTCAGTCTGATACGCCATATAAAGATTTATGGAATTGGGAAAACGAGTTTAATGATGAACGTATGTTTGATGTTCAAAAACAGAGTCCTGGTCGCAGCACAGGACAAAATTATAGGATGATGTTTGGTTATATGACTCCTCCAGTTCTATCTGAAGATATTTGGGCTACAGGAGTTAATAATTTTGCCAGAGGAGCTGGTTTAGATGGTGTTCCGCCAGAATATGCTAAATGGTATGCTGCGCATGATTCTGGACCCAGATATGAGTGGACCATTATAACTCAATTTGTAGCGAAAGGAAATTATCAAAAATTTAAAGAAGGAGAGATATATTACATGGAAGATGGGCCTGATGCGCAAGCCCATATAGGTAAATATAGAGCAGTGGGAGCTGAATTAGATGATAGGTTCTTTTGCCCTAATAATTTCCCCGTTCTTAGATATGCAGATATATTGTTAATGCATTCTGAGGTAACTAATGAACTTGGAGCGGCAGACTATACAGGGATTAACGCCACAAGAGAAAGAGCAGGGCTTCCTGCTTTGTCAGGATTATCTCAAGATGATTTTAGAGATGCCGTTTTTATAGAACGTGAATTAGAATTAGCATACGAACAAAATTTATTGTTTGATATGAGAAGACGAGGTTTTGAATATTGCCAGCAAAGACTAAATGGTTTTTATCAGCCAAATCAAAACGAATCTGCTCCGGGAGCGGGAGATGGTTACATAGTGGATTATTCTATTACCAACCTTACAGAACCTCATCGCATGTTGTTTCCATATCCACCAAATGAACTTGCGTCAAATCCTAATTTAAAACAAAACCCAGGTTATTAATATATGAAAAGCAGGATTTATAGACATACAAAGAGCTGCGCTATTAGTAGCTCTTTGTTTTAAATATAAAACTTCTAATAAAAGTAGATGAGAGGTAACAGAGTGTATGACAAACATTTATCATTAAAAAAGAACCATTTTCTTCAAAAGTATGTGGTTTTTAGTTTGGGTATTATGTTTTTAGTCATAAGGCTTAATGGGCAAACTAAGAATAATGTATTTTCTATTAGTAATGATGTAAAAGTAAAAACAATCATTTCTAAAATGACATTAGAAGAAAAAGTACACCAACTAGCTACACAATACCCTAATGCTAACATGAGGCTTCAAATTCCAAATATTAGTGCTAATGAGTGTCTTCATGGTATTAAAATGGATCAAGCTACAGTTTTTCCTCAGGCTATAGCTATGGCATCCACTTGGGATCAAGGTTTAATAGAACGCATGGGGCATGTGGTTGCTGAAGAATCTCGTGCTTTTGGTATCCACCAATGTTATACGCCTATGTTAGCGGTAGTGCGTGATGTACGCTGGGGACGTACCGAAGAAAGTTATGGAGAAGACCCCTATTTAGTTGGAAAAATTGGAGCTTCTTATATAAAAGGGCTTCAAGGAATGGGCGTACAACGTTTTGATGAAAATCATATTATTGCTACAGCAAAACACTTTGTAGCAGATGGTGAGCCTATGGGAGGAGATAATGGTGCAGCCATGGATATATCAGATTATAACTTGCACAATGTTCATTTATACCCTTTTAAATTAGCAATAGAAGAGGCTAGAGTTGGTGCTATTATGCCTGCACACCATTTGCTTAATGGTATTCCTTGTCATGCTAATAAATATATAATGAATGATATTCTTAGAGATGAATTTAAATGGGACGGTCTTGTTGTTTCAGATAATGGAGACATGAGATCGTTACATCGCGTATTTAATTATTCTCCAAGCTGGAAAGATGCCGCTAAAAAAGGTTTAGAAGCTGGTATCCATCAAGAATTAGCGCTTTTTCAAAATTGGAATGAGCAACGTATGTTTGGAGAGCATCTTATTGAAGCTGTAAATGAAGGCTCTATAGCTATGGATTTAGTTGATAATGCTGTTGTACATGTTTTGAGGGCCAAATTTCAAATGGGATTATTTGATAATGATATTTTTAAAGACGAAAAGTTTGATGTAATAAAACATCCCAATAATGGAGACCCTGAAAAAATTTCGCAACATGATGCAGAGATGTTTAAAAAGGCACTTTATGTAGGTATTCCTAAAAAGAATTGGAAAAAAACTGTTTTTGATAAGCAACACAATGACCTAGCTCTGGAAGTTGCTCATAAGGCTATGGTATTGTTAAAGAACGAAAACCAAATATTACCGCTTTCTAAAGAAAAGTATAAGAAAATTGCCGTTATAGGTCCAAATGCAAATTCTATGCGCTTAGGTGGGTATTCACCAGATATTCCTAGGTATTACATTAGTATTTATGAGGGGATTAAAAACTATGTCGGAAGAGCTTCAACTGTGAATTTTGCTGAAGGTTGCGATTTTAATGACACAACAGATAAGATAGATGAAGCCGTTGCTTTAGCAAAACAATCAGATATCGTTATTTTGGCTATTGGAGGTTCAGAGGAGACCTGTCGTGAAAATCAAGATGTAGACGATTTACATCTTCCAGAAAATCAGCAATTACTAGAAAAAGCTATAAAGGAAGCTGGTATTCCTTATGTGGTTGTACTGTTAAATGGAAGACCACTTTCTATTGAGTATACTAAAGAAAATGCACCAGCTATTATAGAAGGATGGTATTTAGGGCAGGAAACAGGCAAAGCCGTTGCTAACGTTCTTTTTGGTGATGTAAATCCATCTGGTAAATTACCTATTTCTTTCCCCAGAAACGCTGGTCAAGCACCACTTTTTTATAATAAATTAGAAACAGGTCGTCCAAGAAATATTTATAAATCGGATTATACACCTCTTTATTCTTTTGGATACGGATTGAGCTATACAACTTTTGAAATAGGTGCACCTAAATTAGAAAAAAGCACTATTTCTGTAAATGGAAATACGACTGTGTCAGTATCTGTTAAAAACACAGGTAAATATGAAGGTGAAGAAGTTGTCCAATTATACATTCGTGATTTAATTTCAGAACGGGTAAGGCCCGCAAAAGAATTACGAAATTTTAAACGTGTTAGCTTAAAACCTGGCGAAATAAAAACGGTTACGCTTAATATAGGAAAACAACAATTGGAATATTGGAATGAAGGAAAATGGGAAGTTGAACCTGGTACTTTTAAAGTTATGGTAGGATCAGGATTAGAAAATATAAAAGTAATTAATTTAACTGTAGAGTAGTTTGTAAGAAAAGTAACTTTATGAGATTTAGTAATTTAAATAAGCAATTTCTAAAAGTAGTGAATTTAGCTGCTTTTGGGGTGTTTTTTATCAATATAATGTGTCTTGGGCAATCTGAAGATAAGATTCAATTTAAAAATAAAAAAGACCTTGTTTTTGGTGGCCAGTTTAAAGATTTAATTCTTCCAATGCCGATAATTAATGGCCTTGAAACCGAAGGCATATGGGGAAATAAAAATGTTGTTCCTCGTGATAAAGATAATGGCATTGAGGATAATGAGTGGTGCTATTGGGGAGGAAACCCTATACTTGGAAATGATGGTAAATACCATATTGCAATATGCAGATGGCCAGAAAATAAAGGGCATCATGGTTGGTTTAATTCTGAGGTGGCACACTGTGTCTCTAATAACCCAATAGGACCTTATAAAATTACAAATACAATTGTTCAAAAAGGTCATAACCCAGAAGTTATTAAAATGCCCGATGGCAGTTTTGTATTACATGTTTTAGGTTCAAGGGTTTTTAAGGCTAACAATATGGAAGGCCCTTGGGAGCCATTTGGTAAATTAAAACTTGATGTAAGAGGGTTTAGACAAAACGATAGGTTTGGTTCGAACCTTACTTCTGAGTTTAGACCTGATGGAAGCATAATAATGATGAAAAAAGATGGAGATGTAACAATTTCAAGAGATGGAATGTTAGGACCTTACAAAATGATGTCTATTAATAATTATACTAGATCAACGGGCTATCCTGAAGATCCGGTAATTTGGAGAAGTAGGCATCAGTATCATGCAATATACAATCACGCGCAAGATCGTAAAAGTGGTTACATGCGTTCTATTAACGGTATTCATTGGAAAAACGAAGCTGGCTTGCCCTATGATGCTTCTACTACTTTTTATACTGATGGTACAAAGAACAGTTGGTATAAGTTTGAAAGACCAAAAGTCCTTCAAGATTCTTTAGGTAGAGCATCTCATCTTTCTTTGGCTATTATGGACGTGGCCAAAAGTGAAGATAAAGGAGGTGACAATCATAGTTCTAAAAACATGATTATGCCACTTGTATTGGAGAAACTTATTACTATACTAAATGAAGAACTCATAACCCATAAAACAAAAAAAATCAGACTTAAAATTAAGGCTGAAAATGGATTTAATCCTCAAGAAGATTTGGATATAAAATCATTACGTTTTGGCTCTGATCAACTTGTAAATTATGGTGGGGGTTGTAAGGCAACAAGTGTAAAAAATGAAGGAAAAGATTTAATTATCACCTTTAAAGGACAAAATGGAATTAACCATCGAGACTTCGACTTTAAGTTAATAGGAAAAACGAAAGATAAAAATCTTATATATGGTTATGCGCTTCTTCCTGGTAGGTCAATAAAAGAGGAAGCACTTATTCTGCTTCCTATTAGAATAAATGATGTAAATGGTAGAAAAGTAATTGAAAGTGGAGTTGAAAACGCAGGACTCTCACAATCGAAAAACTTTAAGGTCGAAATTCGAGAATACAGCAGAACTGGACTTCGAATTGTAAAAACGGTTGACTTTGCCCCTCTCTCTTCATATGAAAGCAAAAAGATAAGTGTTTCTCTTGATGATTCTGATTCCGCTAATTATGAATATGAGATGGTAGTTCTTGGTGATAAAAACTATGATGAATTTTGGAAAAAGGTTGATGAAACTAATAGTGCAGTTGTGTTTTCTGGAAATTGGAAAAAAAGAGAAAAAGAAGATAAAACCTGTTTTTTAAATAACGAAATGATAAGCAATACCATTGGTGATACGGTAGAATTTATTTTTACCGGTACAAGAGCAAAAGTATATGGAAAACTAGGGCGTAAAGTTGGCTCGTACGATGTGTATATCGATGGTGAATTTATAGAGAAAATAAGGTGTGGTTGGAGGCCAATGTCTCAATCTCCTATTTATCAAACAGGTGTGTTAAATGCTGGAAAACATATCTTGAAATTGGTTAAATCTAAGTCTGAATATATGGGAGAGGTTACGATAGATGCATTCGCTTATGAATCCGTGCCTGCTATTTGGAAAAAGACCGAACTTTAAAGAGAACCCGGCAAAACGTATAATTAAATCAAAACAGGTAGAGATTTATGAATAGTTTGAGACACATTATTATATTCATTTTGGTGATGTATGTTAGCTCATGTCAATCGTTTCAGGAGTCTGAAGAAATAGACCTGCCAGAAAACTGTGATGTTGTTTAGGAGTCTCAGAGTAAAAATGCGTCTGAATCAATGCCTCTTGGAGGTGGTGATGTAGGACTAAACGTTTGGGTTGAAAATAATGAAATACTATTTTATATAGGCCAGTCGGGAACACTTGATGAAAACAATCAAATGCTAAAAACATGGAAGAGTTAGAATAAAAATGGAACCCAATCCTTTTGTTGGAGCTAAATCATTTAGTCAAAAGCTAAATCTACATACTGGTGATATTACAATAGAAACAACTAGTGCTGATAATAACGTAAAAGTTAATCTTTGGGTCGACGTTTTTAATCCAGTTGTTCATGTTAAAACTAATTACGAGAAGCCTGTAAACATCACCGCCATATACGAAACATGGCGGAGCATAGAAAAAAGGATATTCAAATAGCAAAAAAGTTTAATTAAAATAAGAGGTAATTGCAATGAAGTTTATAAAACAAATATTCTCGTTTATTACATTTTTTACACTTTTCGTGGCTTGTAAAGAAGAGCCACTTCAAATGGAAAGCCCAGATGGTAATTTGGAGATATATTTTGACGTATCGAAAAAATCTCTATCGATTACACAACTTTTCAAAGGTGATACTATAATTCATAAATCTCCTTTGGGGTTAGTTCTAAATAACTCAGATGTTTTAAAAAACTTCAAACTAACGAAAACTGAAAAGCAAAATTTTAAAGAAACATGGAAGCCAGTAATAGGCAAATCAAAAGAAATTGAAAATAGTTATAACGAGTTAACCTTTTATGGTGTAAGTAATGACGAAAGCCCTACTCAATTTAACGTTGTTGTAAGATGTTATAATGATGGTTTTGCTTATCGTTATAATATTCCAAAACAAGAGGATAAGGATTCTATTCAAATCAATAGTGAATCAACTAAGTTAGATTTCAAATCAGATTTTACTTTTTGGGGTTATAATGGAGAACACCACAATATAGGACCATTAAAATGGGCTAAAAGTAAAGACACCATTTATAAAATACCTTTGGTTACCAAATTTAATGCAGAAACATATGTGGGCATACATGAAGCCGAAATTATTAGGTATGCTCCTTTTGAAATTATAAAGAACACCGCTGATAATTTGGCAGGCATAAATGTAAAAGAAACCGAGGATAAGCTGCCAGTAAAAACTTCTTGGAGAACTTTTATTTTGGGAGAAACTCCTGGAGATTTAGTAAATTCTAATCTATTAGTTAATCTTAATGAACCTTGCAAAATTGATGATACCTCTTGGATAAAGTCTGGTCGGGCAGTTTGGGACTGGAGAGTTTGGGGTTACAAATCTGACGATGGATTTGAGTATGGTTTAAATACTAAATCGCATTATAGGTTTATCGATTTTGCCGCGGAAAACAATATTCAATACTTATTAATAGATGCAGATTGGTATGGTCCTGAATTTGAACAAAATTCAGACCCTACAAAAGCTCGAGAAGGAATCAACATTGAAAGCTGTATGGAATATGCCAAGAAAAAAGGCATAGGTGTGGTGTTGTACCTTAATGATGTTGGGGCAAAAAAATATGGTTTAGAACGTATTTTAAAGCAATTTTCTGATTGGGGCGCGGTAGGTGTTAAATATGGCTTTATGAGAGGCTCTATAGAAAACAAAGTACGCCATACCAGAAATGTAGTAGAGCTATGTGCTAAATATAAATTGATGGTTAACTTTCATGATGGACCCATTCCGCCAAGTGGAGATGATAGAACTTGGCCTAATTTAATAACAAAAGAATTTTGCCACTCTCAAGCGGATGCATTACGCTCTTATTATCCTGAAACTATTGTAACTACAACTTTTGTAAATATGATGACCGGGGCAATTGACAATTGCGATGGCTGGTTTGATTTTAATAATAGTATAGAAAGAGTAAGAGTTTTTCAAGAAATACCAGGAACAGTAGCTGCGGAAGTAGCTAAACTCATTGTGGTATATACGGGAATGAATATTATGCCCGACGCACCGGAAGAATACCTGAGGAAAGACGATTTATTTGACTGCATTAGAAAAATGCCTGCGCAATTTGATAGTTTTAAAGTTATTGATGGTGAAATTGGGGAGTACATAGTTGTCGCGAGACGGGCTGGAGAAAACTGGTTTGTTGGAGCTCTTACAAACCGTGACCAACGTGAGTTGAATTTAGATTTAAACTTTTTGTCTGATAATGAGAATTATAAAATTACAGTTTATGAAGATACAGAAACTACACATTTTTTAGAGGAGAGAGAAAGTTATAAAATAAGAACGCTTGAGGTAAAAAAAGGAGATAACATTGAGTTACAATTAGCTAAAGGAGGAGGAGCTTCACTTTATATTGAAAAAATATGATGTGAAGTTAATTTCGAAAAGGATAAATTAATAACAAAGTAAATTAAAGGTAAAATGAAATATATTTTTCTAAGAGGATTATTTTTTGTCCTAATAACGTCTTGTACTGAACAAAAAAAGAAACAAGAAATTAAAGAGACTACAATTCAAGCTTTTGAACCTACAATAAAATCTCTTCAAAATTATGAATGCCCAGAATGGTTTAGAGATGCAAAATTAGGAATCTATATGCATTGGGGAGCTTATTCTGTGGCGGAACAAGGAGAATGGTATGCTAGAAAACTTTATATGGAAGATAAAAAGGAATATAAATACCATTTAGAAAACTACGGGCATCCTTCGGAGTTTGGGTATAAAGATTTTATTCCTATGTGGAAAGCGGAAAATTTTAACCCTGATAAATTGGTAGGCTTGTTTAAAAAAGCGGGGGCAAAATATTTTACACCATGTGCAGTACATCATGATAATTTTGATTTATGGAATTCTAAACATCAAAAATGGAACGCTGTAAATATGGGACCTAAAAAGGATATAGTTGGTATGTGGAGAGAAGCAACTTTAAAACAAGGGCTGCGTTTTGGAGTTACTACCCATGTTTCTCGTAGCTATAGTTGGATGAATACAGCTAATTTTAGCGACACGAAAGGACCTAAAAAAGGAGTTCCTTACGATGGAGCACAAGGATTAGGACAAGGCTTATATCCACCAAAACATGATGATACTTATAATAGAGCGCCATATAATCCACCTAAAGAATGGCGTGATTTATGGAAAAAAAGAATGATTGACTTGATAGATAACTATCACCCAGATTTACTTTATTTTGATTGTGCAGTTCCTTTTAGAGGGGACGATAAAGGAAATACTGGTATGGAGGTTATTTCTCATTTATATAACCATTCTATTAAGCAGCATAACGGAAAACAAGAAGCGGTTATGAATATAAAGGAGCGCCCTTGGCAAGGTCTATATGCTGACGGTATGGCTACTTTAGATTTTGAGAGAGGAAAAGCATCTGGTATTCTTCCAGACCCTTGGCAAACGGATGATTCCATTGGACCTTGGGGTTACCGTAAAGGGGCGGACTATATGACTGCCGATGCTGTAATTGATAAATTTATTGATATAGTAAGTAAAAATGGTAACATGTTATTAAATGTGCCAATTAAAGCAGACGGTACGCTTGATGAAGAAACTACACAGGTTTTAGAAGGTATGGGGCGTTGGATGGATGTTAACGGCGAGGCTATATACGGGTCACGTCCTTGGTATAGATTTGGAGAAGGAAGAACAAATCAAATACCGCATCATATAATAAATTCTCCTTATAAAAGTACTGACATTCGCTTCACTACGAACAATGGATTCTTATATGCCATTGTTTTAGATTGGCCAGGCAATGGAGAAGAGGTTCTTATAGAAAACATTACACTAATGAATACCAGAATAGAAGCTGTTGAAAGTGTTACGATGTTGGGACGTGATGAAAAAATTGAATGGAATCAACACCCAGATGGATTGAAGATTACAATGCCAAATTCTAATACAGGAGAATTTGCATATACGTTTAAAATAAAATTTCAAAAAAATATATAAAAGATTCTAGCCCTTCTTAGGTTTAAATTTTGTGCCTAGAATAGTGCCAATTGATTTTTTTTATCCAATGTTTATAACCAGATAAGGTTTTCTTTTTTTGACTTCTAAAACCTCGTCCGGACTAATTAAAGTTTTCCAGGCATAAATTTTCTTAAGTTTTGGCAATGCCTCTAAAGTGTTTAAACCTTGGTTAGTAATCTTTGTTCCATAAAGGTTGATAGTAGTTAAGTTTTTTAATGTGGAAATTTTTTTTAAACCTTCATCAGTAATTGGGTTAGAATTTAAATTAAGAAGTTGTAAACTTTCTAGTTTACTAATAGTAGTTAAATCTTCGTCTGTTATATTTACATCACTAACATCTAACCATACAAGCTGTTCTCTTAATTTAACCAAATCTTCCAAGTTTTTTTTGGTAATGGATTTACCGGGATTTAATTTTACATCCAATAGGTTACTGGTATTACTAAGCGTTTTAATAATAAACCCTTGCGCAATTAAAGAGTTAATTGCTTCTGTATTCCCTGGAGGTACCTTTTTAAGCAATTCAGACTCCTTTTTTGGATTAAGCCCAAGTACGTTTGCAATTTGAGACTTGTTCTCATTTATTAGATTCATACCAGCAATAATTCCGGAAGGGTTGGCCCCATTTAAAATCCATATTTTTAGAACGTTTATTTCTTCTTTAGACAATGGAGTTTTGCCTTCGGGAGGCATATAGTCTTCATGATTAATTGGTAAGGTAATTCTATTAATCAATTCACTTTTTTCTAAATTACCAGCAACTACTGTGTTTTTGTTTTTTCCACCCTTTAGAATTAAATCAAAAGAGTTCAGCATTAAATCTCCTTTTCGTTTATCGTGACCATGACAACTGATGCATTTTTTTCTTAAAATTGGTTTTACTACATCTAAAAAAATATCAGCAGAATCTAATATAGCTACAGGAGGCCTTTCTTTTTCTTTTGGAGGTAATCCGGCTATTTTTCTCAAAGGTTCTGGAGCGTACTGGGTTAAATATGTTGAACCATGTGTTAAGTTACCTCCCAAATGTCCTGCGATACCAAGTCCCATGAAGAGAATAAGCAGGATTGCAGAATATAAGTAGGATGAATTTTCTATCCTTTTCCAAACTGTGATACCAAAAGTTAAAATTGCAATTAAAGCCACCAATAACCCCATCCATTTGTGGTTATTTAAAGTATCCAAATTATATCCTCCTTGAAGAGAAAGCATATATCCCAGAATACATGAAAGTACGGCTCCAATGGCGCCCAATGCAAGCGCAAAAGGAACGGCATTATTTAAATAAACGTGTTTTTCGTTTTTTGAAGCAAAATGCATAATCATCCCTATAAATAGGAAACCAATAGGAAAATGAACTATTAAAGGATGAAATCTTCCAATAAAAATGATGATGTCTGCTACTTCTACTGTATGTTCCATAAGCTATATTCTATGCAATTTATATGGATAAACACCACCAGAATTCCATTGACATACGTAAAGATTTTTATCATTATCTATACAGACATCATGGCAATGTTTGAAAACAGGCTGATCTTGTAACATTAACCTTAATTTGCCTTTTTTATACTTTGGTTTTGTTCCTCCCGGATTGGAAACTACTTTGTTGCTTTTGTCTAAAATGGTTACAAAACCTAGGTTTTTTTGAATGTTGTAATTGTTCTTTTTCATTCCAAAGCAAACGCCAGAGTATACATTTTCACCGTCAATAACAGGTCTACTAACATAGGCACCTGGTAAATAGTAAGTTTCAAGATACTTACCATCTAAAGTAAATCGTTTAAACGCATTTTTGATTCTTGCACTACAAAGTAATGTAGGGTTATTAGGGTCTCTAGTGTCAATGGTTATGCCATGAGCTTGTTTAAATTTATTTTCTTGAAGAAAACTATCACCTCCAAATTTTCTTATAAAATTGCCTTTATAGTCATATTGCAGAATAAATTGTGACCCGTAACCATCTGCTACGTAAATATCGCCGTTGGGTGCTATTGCTGTTTCTGTAGGGTGGTATTTTGATTTAATACTATAAATGCCTGTTTTTTCAGGGTGCTTTAGTTCAAAGATTATTTGACCGTTTAAAGAACACTTTAAGACTCTTCCAGAACTGGAATCAGTAATGTAAAGGTATTCCTTGTCACCTTCATCGTGAATACTTAGACCATGAGCAGTAGGTAAGTCTAATGTCCAACTGTTCAATAGTTTTCCTGAAAGGTCATAAACTAGAATGTTATTTTTTTTATGATCAGTAAGTAGGTAAAGGCGCTTTTTTTTGTCAATTACCATTTCATGACAATTATTAACAGGGTATTTATTGGAATTCAGTTGACCCCAACTTTTTTCAAGTCGATACTTAAAATCGCCGTGACCTAATATTGTCTCATATGTTTTGGGTTTTGAAGGCAATATGTAAAAAGGAACGACAGATGACGCCAGCGCAGAACTTGCTGATAAAGTTGATTGTTTAATAAATTTTCTACGAGTTATCATTTATGATAATATATCTTTTACAACATGGCCATGAACGTCTGTCAACCTAAATCTTCTGCCCTGGTGTTTAAATGTTAGTTTTTCATGATCTATTCCCAATAGGTGTAACAATGTAGCCTGAAAATCGTGTACATGAACCGGGGCTTTTACCACATTATAACTGAAGTCATCAGTTTCGCCATAAACTAAGCCTGATTTAACACCCGCTCCTGCCATCCACATTGTAAAACATCCTGGATGATGATCTCTTCCATAATTATCTGCTGTAAGTCTTCCTTGTGAAAAACTAGTACGTCCAAATTCTCCACCCCAAACAACTAAAGTGTCCTCAAGTAATCCTCTTTGTTTTAAATCTTGAATGAGTCCTGCTGTGGCTTGATCAGTATCTTTGGCTTGTCGGGCTATTCCTCTTGGTAGTCCACCATGTTGATCCCACCCCATATGATATAGTTGTATAAATTTTACATCACGTTCCGCAAGTCGCCTAGCTTGAAGACAGTTTGCTGCATAGGTTCCAGGCGTTTTCGCATCTTCACCGTACAACTTATATACATGTTCAGGTTCTTCTGATAAATCAACTGCATCTGGCACAGAATTCTGCATTTTATAGGCCATTTCGTATTGATTTATTTTTGATTGAATTTCAGGATCCTGCCATATGTTATATTGATTTTTATTTAAATCACGGATATAATCTAAAGCCCTTCTCCTATCGTGATCATGAACACCGTGTGGATTGTTTAAATAGAGTACAGGGTCTTTGCCAGACCTAAATTGAAGACCTTGGTGATGAGATGGTAAAAAACCATTTGCCCATGCCGAAGAACTCAGAGGTTGTGCTCCACCTCCTTTAGAAAGCATTACTACAAAATTAGGTAGGTCATTATTGTCTGTACCCAAACCATAACTTAACCAGGATCCAATAGATGGTCTTCCACTTTGTTGAGAACCAGTTTGTAGAAACATAACAGCAGGTTCGTGATTAATGGCATCTGTCTGCATTGATTTAATAATACACAGGTCGTCAACAATTTTTGCGGTATGCGGAAATAAATCGCTTATCCAAGCACCAGATTGACCATGTTGTTTAAAATCAAAAATAGATTTTACGAGAGGAAAAGTTGATTGATCTGAAACCATACCAGAATTTCTTTGCGTTCCTCTAATTGAGTCTGGAATTTCTTTTCCGTGCCATTTAGCCAAGCTTGGTTTATAATCAAAAGTTTCTATCTGAGAAGGACCTCCGCTTTGAAAAAGATAAATGACTCTTTTAGCTTTAGCCGGGAAATGAGTTCCGTTTAATATTCCTCCTCCCAATGAATTTTGAATTTTATTCTTTCCTAAAAGAAGATCATTTCCAAAACCTGAAGTAGGGCCCAATAAACTTGCCAATGCAATAGAACCAAAACCTAAAGAAGTGTTTTTTAAAAAACCTCTTCGACTTTCTGAAAACTCATTATTGTTTAATTTCTTTTTCATAGAATTTATCTTAGGGTAAAACTATCAGTGGTATTCATTATACCATTAATTACTATAGCTAATGCGGCAACGTGTGTAGGATTTAATTTTGGGTGAATTGGAGTGTTACCAATGTTAGTATAGGCTAAGGCATCGTCATTTTCGGTGATAAACCTTTTTAACTCATCTTGATGAAACTTCTTTAAAATAGATATTTCATTGTTATCAGCAGATCTACCAGTACTTAATTTAAAAGCCTCTTTTAGTTGTAACTCTATATTTCCTTTATGTTTCAGTATTAAGTTTTCAGATAGTATTCTTGAGGCCTCAATAAATTGAGGGTCATTTAATAAAACTAAAGCTTGTAAAGGTGTACTTGTTTGCCTTCTTTTTACATTACATACACCTCGTTCATTAACATCAAAAATTAGCATACTGGGTGGAGGTGAAGTTCTTTTCCAAACAGTATAAATACTTCTTCTATAAAGACCTTCTCCGGGCTCCTGTAAATATTTATATCGCCATGGTTTATTACTGAGTTCTTCCCAGAGGCCTTTTGGTTGATATGGATAAACACTTTTTCCTCCTATTTTAGGAGATAATAACCCACTAATTGCAAGTGCATTATCTCTAATCATTTCGGCGGTCATTCTAAGATTTGGACCTCTTGCCAAAAGAGCATTATTGGTATCTATTTCCAATAAATCCTTTCGCATTTTAGAACTTTGCTGGTATGTAGCTGAAGTAACTATTAATTTGTGTATTTTTTTTATATCCCAATTACCTTCTCGAAAGGTAACGGCTAGCCAGTTTAGTAATTTTGGATGGGTAGGTAGAGAACCTTGGTTTCCAAAATCATCTGAAGATTCCACTAAACCTCTTCCAAAGTGCATTTGCCACAATCGGTTAACAAAAACCCTACCGGTTAATGGATTATTTTTATCAAACAACCACTTGGATAAACCCAGTCTGTTTTTGGGTAGGTTTTCATTAAAAGGAAGTATAGCTTCCGGAACATTTGGAAAAACCTCTTCGGTAGGTGCGTCATAGGCACCTCTATCTAAAATAAATGTAGGTCTAGGGCTTGGTAAATCTCCCATTACCATAATTTCCGGAATAGTATCTATATTTTGATTTAAATTAATTTTGAGTGCCTTCAGGTTTTCTTTTAAAGCTTTAGCCTCATCATTATGGTTAATATTATAGTGGTTAGATATTAATCTGGAGTTTTCAGGTTTTGATACGTTCTTTAGTAAGTCAACTGTTTTTTTGCTGTCAAAGTCATAACTAATTTCTAATCCAGATAATTCTCTATCATAAATTTTTAGTTCATCAATACCTCCTTTAATGAACGTTTTCATCTTGCTACGTGCGCCTAAGGTAAATCCATCAAACCTATAGGTGTGTATATTTGGTTTGTATAGTATGGATTTGTATAGATTGTCAATTTCGATATCAGTAGCTATTTCGTTTCCGTTGAGGTATAAATGTACTCCCGATGCTTTTCCAAAACCGTCGTATGATATTGTTATATTAGACCATTCTTTTTCCGGGATGGGTGCTTTAGCTTTAACCTGTATTGCGTTAGTTGGCCAAGAGTGAGCAATAACAAATTTTGGTTTATTTTGTTCTAGATATAATGAATATCCTCTTAAACCTACCCTTAAGTCTTCGCAATGATATAAAATACCTGCCTCAGGATATACAATGTCAGGAAATATTGAAAGAGATAAAGTAAAAGCATTAGTATGTTCAAACTTACCTACATTTTTAGGCAAAGTAATGGTTGTAAAATCATTTAAAAAAACACCATTATTTTTATAACCATTTCTTATTTCCGGCTCCTTGATTTTTACAGGTTTACCTTTTGGTGCCAGATTAGGGCTGTTAAATATTTTTTTATTGATACCCTTAAATTTGTCAAAAGGATAGTATGCTATTAAACCATTTTTAAGATTTTCTTTTATTGATTTTATTACTTGTTCAGTATTCTTTTTCCATAATTGAATATCGTTAGAGCTAGATTTTTCAACCGTTAAAAGTTTACCTTCTGTCTTTTCAATGTTAGTATTAATGTAGGCTAAAACTTTTTCTTGTTCATCGTTGGTTAGTAAAAGAGATGGCCCTGGAGTTTGATCAGGCCCGTAAACGGGAGTGCCATGTTCATTGGTACTGTTAAAAAAAGCGGCTATTTGATAATAATTTTTTTGACTAATTGGGTCGTATTTATGATCATGACATCTAGCACATTCTATACTAAGCCCCATAAATGCTTTTCCGACAGTTAAAGTTCTGTCAGCAACATATTCTTGTCTGTATTCTTCAAATACAATACCCGCTTCCGAGTTTTTTTTATGTAACCTGTTAAAAGCAGTAGCTAGAGTACTTTCTTTAGTTGGTTTAGGTATTAAATCTCCTGCAAGTTGGAAAGTGGTGAATTCGTCATACGACATATTACTATTAAATGATTTTATTACCCAATCTCTATAGGAGCTAAAATCACGATGTTTGTCGTCTAGGTATCCATCGCTATCTGCATATCTTGCCACATCAAGCCATTCAGCGGCCATTCTTTCTCCATACTTTGGAGAATTCAAAAGTTTGTCTACAATTTTTTCATAAGCGTTGTTAGATTTATCATTTACGAAAGCTTCAATTTCTTTTATTGTAGGTGGCAACCCAGTGAGGTCAAAATACAATCTTCGTATTAACGTTTCTTTAGTTGCTTTTTTTGAGGGAAGTAATTTTTCCATTTCTAATTTGGAAGCCACAAAAAAATCGATTTCATTTTTTGCCCATTTAAAATTCTTTATTTCAGGAATCTCTTCTTTTTTTGGTGGTATAAAAGCCCAATGTGATTTGTATTGAGCGCCTTGCTCTATCCATTTATACAAGATAGCCTTTTCTCTTGGGCTTAAAACCAAGTTACTCTCTGGAGGTGGCATAATTAATTCTTTATCTGAAGAAAAAATACGCTTAACGGATTCACTTTTATTTGGATGCTTTGGAATTATAGCGTGTAAATTGTCATTATCTTCAAGAGATGCATAGGCATTTTCAGCAATGTCAAGCCTCAAACCCGCTTTTTGGTTGGCTTTATCAGGACCGTGGCAAGCAAAACACTTATCTGATAAAATGGGTTTTACATGATAGTTGTAATCAACATTTTCAGGGATGTTTTCATAAGCTTCAACTATTGATTCTGGCACATTGTTATCGCAGCTAACAAAAAAAACCACCAAAAAAAATACAGTAATAAATTTCTTCATTATTGATTGTTTTATTCAAAAATAGTTTTTTAAACAAAGTGATTTTTTGACTTTAACCGTTTTATTAACAGTTAATGAATTACTTTTTAATACTATTTTTTGTTAATTGTATTCATGAAAAATGAGGAGTATTATACTGTAGTTGAAAAAATTATTGAAAGCAAATCGTTTGGTCACTCCAAAACTTACGCTAATTTATTACGGTATTTATTAAAGTGTACTTTGGCTAATGAGGTGCCAAAAGAGACTACAATTGCTCAAGAAATATTTGGAAAATCTGATTTTGATCCTTCAAATAGTACATTAATAAGGGTCTATGCATATAACTTAAGAAAAAAGATTACGTCCTATTATAATAAGGAGGGCAAAGAAGATAAACTAGTAGTAAAAATACCTAAAGGAGGATACGAGATTTTTTTTGAAGAAAAAACTTTGGATAAATTGCAAAGAAAAAATGTTCAAAAAAAATGGTTGATGCTATCTGGTTTCTTGTTTGTTGTTGCTCTTATTTATTTGATTGCTTCTAAGAATAAGCCTGAAAACGAAAATTATGTAGCTCAAAGTGAACTTTGGAACGATTTTTTTTTAAACGAAAAACCAGCGATGATTGTTTTGGGAGATTTGTTTGTATTCAGCGAAACAAATTCTGAAACGGGTCGTACATATAACGTTAGGGACCCTAGAGTAAACTCTATGGAGATGTATGAGAAGTTGGCCTCAACATATGATAAAACAAAATTTGAACTAAACCCAATTAGCTATACTTATTTGGTTAAAAACAGCTCAATGTGGATTGATGATTTGGTTAAATTGTTTTATCCAACAAACAAAGATTATGTCATAAGAACAATGTCTCGTTTTAATACCAAAGAGTTATCTGAAAATAATTTAATAGTTGTTGGAATGCTTAAAACCCTTGGTGTTTTTAAGAACTATTTTAAAAATTCGAATTATCTTTTTGAAACTTCAGACAGCTTAAACTCTTCTGAAAAAATAATAGAAAAAGGGATCAACTATTCTGCGAACGGAAATCCAGATTCGTATCATACAGATTATGCTGTAATGGTAAAAATACCAGGTCCAAATAACAATTTGGTCTACCTTTTTGGAGGTTTGTGGGACACAGGTACTTCACAAAGCCTAAAGAATTTTACCGATTCAAAATTAATTTATGATTTGGAGTTAGAAATGAAAAAAAAGTTTGGAAAAATTCCGGAATATTATGAAATATTTTTTGAGGTAAATGGGATTGACAGAATGGAATTAAACTCTAAGATTATCTCCATTAATGAAATTAAAGCAGACACAAATATTTGGGATATAGACTAATACGAACTCAGCTTTGATAAGTAGTTTATAAGATAAAAATTTGAGAACCCAATTTAATAAACCTCCAAATCTTCACTTTTGGTGGTGCTAATTGGGTTATGATAATATTGCCAGTACGTTGTTTTGGCTTATAAAAGTTAAAACTTATTCTTCTGTAGGGGTGTTTGCTCATATTTGGATATAAGAGTAACGACCACTTTTAATACTAAAATAAATTATGAACAAAATATTGATATTTAAAACATGCCTATTATTTGTTTTTCTGCAATCGTGTACGAAAGAAGAAAATAAAGGGATATTAGTAAAAAGTCCAAATTCAAACTTTGAATTTACTTTAAAAATACAGGAAGATATATCAACACCAATATATTCGGTTGATTATAAAGATAACACAGTCGTTAATAATTCTAAACTTGGTTTTGTATGGGGGATAGACACCTTACAACTAAAACCTTCTGAAACTTTCAACGTAACTGAGGTAAGTACAAATAAAGTAGACACAAGCTGGAAACCTGTCTATGGAGAAAAAAATGAATACTCAGAAACATATAATGAATCCGTTTTTAAGTTTGGAAATCAAGAAAATGAAGAGGTATTTAACTTAAGAGTACGGGCATATAACGAAGGTGTTGCCTTTAGGTATGAGTTTTCTAACCCTTCGAATGATTTAATTTACATTCAAAAAGAAAATACCGAGTTTTCATTACCTCTACAATCATCAGCATGGGCTTCGATAAGGGCACAAAAAGAAATCATTAAAATGCCAATTGCGGATATTACCAAAGCTGTAGAAAGACCGTTATTGATTGAATTGCAAGACTCTACATTTGTGGCGATTGGAGAGGCAGCTTTAGTAGATTATTCTAGAATGAAGTTTACCAAAAAGCAAGACAGTCTGGAAACTTTAGTTTCTGAATTAAGTGGTAGGGTAAAGTTTAATTCTTCGTTTAAAACGCCATGGCGCTTTATAATGGCGTCTGAAAGGCCTGGGGAATTATTAGAACATAATTATCTTCTTTTGAATTTAAATGAGCCTAATAAGCTAGAGACCAATTCATGGATAAAGCCAGGTAAAATTATTAGAGAAAGTACTTTAACAACTCAAGGAGGAATGGCTTGTGTTGATTTTGCCGAAAAGCATAATTTACAGTTTATAGAATTTGATGCTGGCTGGTATGGTAATGAATATGATGATGCGTCGGATGCAACTACTGTTACAATTGATCCAAAAAGATCCAAGGGACCATTAGATTTATTAGGAGTTATTGAATATGCTAAAAGTAAAAATATAGGGGTTATACTATATGTAAACAGGAGGTCATTAGAAAAACAATTAGATGATGTGCTGCCTTTGTTAAGCTCTTGGGGTGTAGGTGGGGTAAAATATGGGTTTGTTAACGTAGGTTCTCAAAAGTGGACAAGTTGGTTGCATGATGCTGTTAGAAAGGCAGCTGATTATAAGTTAATGGTTGATGTGCACGATGAATATAGACCAACTGGATATTCAAGAACATATCCAAACTTAATGACGCAAGAAGGTATTAGGGGAGATGAGGAGTCCCCAGAAAATGCTATGGTTATTAATACCATTTTTACAAGAATGATAGCTGGTGCGGGTGACCAAACAAATTGTTATTTTGCTTCTAGAGTAACTGAAAAAATGGGCTCTCATGTTTCGCAATTAGCGAAAGCCGTATGTATTTATAGTCCATGGCAATTTCTTTATTGGTATGATAGACCTGAAGGTTCTGTTGCTAACGAAGAAGGAGCAGGAGGGAGCAAAATGTTCATAAAAGAAGTGCCAGAATTAGCATTTTATGATGCGCTTCCTACGGTTTGGGATAATACTAAAGTAATTAATGGCTACCCAGGAGAGTATGCTGTAATCGCAAGAAGAACTGGAAGAGATTGGTTTATAGGAGGTTTAAATGGTAATACCGCTAGGGACGTTGAAATTCCTTTAGATTTTTTAGATTCAGAAAAAACCTATGAAGCTATTATTTATACAGACAATAAAAACCTTAAGACACTTACAAAAGTAGACATTAAGAAAAAGAAGGTGAAGCCTAGTGATGTTTTAAAGTTTAGCATTGAAAAGAAAAATGGAGTAGCGATTCATTTAAAAGAAATTTAAGAAAAAATCAAAATATTATATATGAAAAATGTCATTCTTGCCTTGGTATTAATAACATCTGTCCAAGCTTTTTCGCAAAACAAATATCAAGCAACTTGGGAATCTATTGATAGTAGACCAATACCTTCATGGTATACCGATGCTAAATTTGGAATTTTTATTCACTGGGGCCCATATTCGGTACCAGCATTCTCAAAAGTAGGACAATATTCTGAATGGTATTGGATGAATTTGGTGAACCCAAATAGGGCAAAAAATGGTCATCTTGAAACTAATGAGTTTCATAAAGCAATGTATGGAGAAAAATTTTCCTACCCAGACTTTGTACCCATGTTTAATTGTAAAATGTTTGACCCAAATCAATGGGCTGATATTTTTAAAAGGTCTGGAGCTAAATATGTTGTGTTAACTTCAAAACATCATGATGGTTATACCCTTTGGCCAAGTAAAGAGTCTGATAAATCGTGGGGCAGACCATGGAATTCTACAAACTCTGGTCCAGGTAGAGATTTAGTTGGAGAACTTACTGAAGCAGTTAGAAAAACAGATTTAAAAATGGGACTTTATTATTCTTTATATGAATGGTTTAATCCACTGTATACCTCTGATGTTGATTTGTATGTGGATAAACATATGATTCCACAGTTTAAAGATATGGTAGAAAATTATTCACCTTCCTTAATTTTTACCGATGGTGAATGGGATTACCCTCATACAACATGGAGGTCTACAGAATTACTTTCTTGGCTGTATAACAAATCGGCGAGTAAAGATGATGTGGTGATTAATGATCGTTGGGGTAAAGAAACACGTCATCATCATGGAGGGTATTATACTACGGAATATGGCTCTGGAATGCCTAATGCCGATGTTCCTTGGGAAGAAAATAGGGGAATGGCACATTCTTTTGGTTTTAGTAGAACAGAAAACTTGGAAGACTATAATTCAACACAACAACTTGTTTATATGTTGGTGGATATTGTAAGTCGCGGTGGAAACTTTCTTTTAGATATAGGGCCTACTGCAGATGGTCGAATCCCAGTTATTATGCAAGAGCGTCTAATAGAAATTGGAGATTGGTTAAAGGTAAACGGAGAAGCTATTTACGGTACAACTTTAAACGAAAAAACATGTCAGTGGTCCAAGGGAAAAATTCAAGATGCCGAAAGAGGTAGATACAAGGTTAAGTACGATGTTATGAAGTTAACGGTTACTCCTGATAAAGGAATGGCAACTAAAAAAATGTTCTTTACCAAAAAAGAAAATACCCTTTACGCGATATGCCCAATATTCCCTAAAAAAGAATTAGTTGTTAAAGGAATAAAACTTACAGCAACTGGAAAAGTTGAAATGTTGGGATATAACAAACCCTTAAAATGGGAGCAAAAAGGTAAAAATATAGTTATTGAAGTACCATCGTTAAGTCCATCAGAAGCACCATGCAACTATGCTTGGACATTTAAACTTATAGGGGTTAAGTAAGTAGTCGGAATAGTTTTGAATAAAAAAATCCTGTAGACTAATGGTTTACAGGATTTTTTATGCTTAAAAGTGGAGCCGGAGGGATTCGAACCCTCGTCCAAACAAGCAATAATAGTGCTTTCTACATGTTTAGAATCTGTTTAATTTTCGATATGCAGATGACCAGAAACCGCCCACTACACACTTATTTCTAATTTAGTTTTAAGTAAACATCAGAACCCTGCTTACTCTATGTTGACTTTTGTGGTGCTCCAAAACGGGTCGCCGTCAACAAGGGCTACCCAGGAACATCTCGCTTCGCTACCTAGTAGCGACGAGGCTAATCTTACTATAATTCAGATTAAGCGGCAAGAGCGTAATTATTTTCGCCAATTAAAAGTGTGGAACATCATATTAACGAGCAACATTCCAACGCTCGACATGCTTACAATACAATTGGTCTCGCTGTCAAAACCAGTCGGCCCCAAATAATTTGCAAAAGCAGAACAAATTAACATTTATATTTACACCTTTTTAGGTAAAAAGTTAACTTGGAAACACTTTATTCAAAGAACTGCACTATCGGTAATAGTTTACTGAATGATAGTAACCGTCAAAGGTAAATCAAAAAGTATTCCAAAAAAAGTTTTGTAGCTATCTATACTATGAGTTATTTTTAACACAATACTTTAAGGTATTGTTATAAAATTTGATTAATGAAATTAGGAATTATAAAGGAACGAAAGAACCCGCCAGATCGTAGAGTGGTGCTTTCTCCAGAAGTTTGTAAAAAAGTACTATCGCGGAACAAAGAGTTGCAAATTGTTGTGGAATCATCTGATATCAGGGTTTTTAAAGATGATGAATATGTGGAAAATGGGGTTGAAATAACCAAAAAAATGGAAGAGTGTGATGTATTACTTGGGGTAAAAGAAGTTCCTATTGATGCTTTAATACCAAATAAAAAGTACTTTTTCTTTTCACACACCATTAAGAAACAAGTTTATAATAAAAAATTGTTACAGGCTGTTCTTAAAAAAAATATAGAGCTATACGACCATGAAGTAATTACCAATCATAAAGGAGTACGTTTAGTTGCGTTTGGCAGATACGCGGGTATCGTAGGGGCTTATAATGGGATTAGAGCTTACGGTTTAAAATATGATTCGTTTAACTTACCAAAGGCAGAAACGCTGCCCAATCAAGAGGTGCTTATTCTTGAATTAAAAAAGGTTCAATTGCCAAATATTAAAATTATGCTTACCGGAAGAGGTAGAGTTGGTAATGGAGCTCGTGAGATGTTGGATGCTATGAAAATTAAGCGAGTTAACGTAAAAGAATACTTGTCAGATTCGTTTAAGGAGCCTGTGTATTGTCAGATAGATGCTTCTGAATATAACAAAAGAAAGGACGGTGTTCGAGGAAATAAAGCTGACTTTTTTGCTAACCCTCAAGAGTATAAAACAAATTTTACACGTTTTACTAAAGTAACGGATTTTTATATTGCAGGGCATTTTTACGGAGATGGTGCTCCGTATTTGTTTACTAGAGAAGATGCCAAACACCCTGATTTTAAAATAAAAGTAGTTGCCGATGTTAGCTGTGATATAGATGGCCCTGTTGCCTGTACAATACGACCCTCAACAATTGCGGATCCTATTTATGGTTATGACGCTAAAACCGAAAAGGAAGTTAGCTTTAAAAATAAAAATGCAATCGCCGTTATGGCGGTGGATAATTTGCCTTGTGAATTACCACGTGATGCAAGTGATGGTTTTGGAGAGGCTTTTGCAAAAAATGTTATCCCTGCCTTTTTTAATGGGGATAAAGATGGTGTTTTGGAGCGTGCAAGAATGACTAAAAACGGAAAATTAACCAAACGTTATAGTTATTTGCAGGACTATGTAAAAGATTAGAATTCAAAAAGGGTATTGAATTAAGCAAGCCTTATAGATTGTAATAACCTAAATAATATCCATAACAGACCTCCGAAGGCAAATGTTATTAAAATTCTAGAGTCGTAAACGCTATAAACTACTTGGTGAATTAAACTTGTAGGATTGGTTATAACATCCCATGAGTTAAACCTTAAAAATCTACCTAGATATACTCCATAACCCGCCAAAAAACACACCTTGCATAAGGTATATGTAGCTACTTTTTTATTGAATTTTTCGGTAATCATTTTGAATATATCCTGCATAGATAAAAGTCCAAGTATTAATCCGTTTATAGCGAAAACAAATACCAGAAATAAATCGTACCAAGCCATGTTTGAAGCATTATCATGCAGGTGAATTAAATCTGTAATAATGTATGGGCTATTTGGTAAAATTAGCAACCAAATAATGAAACCTAGAATGCTCGTTAATTTAGAGGATTGAATATATTCTGATTTTATCATTATTTGGGATATAACGTATGGAAGACCTGCCAAAAATAGGTTCCATATTAGAAAGGTATAAAAGATTGTGCCAGATAATTTAATGCGGAGTATTAGTAAAATAATAGCAAACCCTATTGAAATTAATAAGTTAAAATATTTTTTCATGTTTTAAAGTTTTAATCGGGCGCTATGATAATTAAGCGCCCGATTTATAGTTAATAGTTAAGCGTTTGACCAGTCTATTTTTTTTGTGGTAAACATTATTATGGCTAGAATTATAAATAACCCAATGCTTCCTACTAATAAAGCATAACTTTCAAGTTGGATTATTACGAAAATAAAAGCGTATAAGGCGGCCATTGACCCGAAAATCAAACCTGTAAATTTTCGATTCTTTAAAATTGTTTTGGAGTATAAAGTGATTAATGTGAGTACAGAAATTCCGGCTATTAAGTATGCTTGTAGAAAGTTTTGATGTTCAGATATTGAAATTAACAGAGTATAAAACATTACAAGAGATAATCCTATCATTAAATATTGAAAAGGATGGATGTTAATTTTACTAATAATTTGGATTAGTAAAAATATTAGTAGTGTTAGTCCTATAATTAAAATGCCGTATTTGCTAGTGCGTTCAGTTTTTTGATAGTCATCAATAGGTATAATTAAATCTGTACCAAAAGAGTACGCATTTAAATTTGGAAGCTGGTCAAAAAACTGTTGACCAAATTGACGATTGGTTTCAAGTATTTTCCATTGCGCCTCGAAACCATTTTTAGATATTTTTTTGGTGTCTGTATCTGGTAAGTAGTTTCCATTAAAGCTAGGGGAGTGCCAGTCAGATTTCATTTTAACAATGGTTTCTTTTCCAGTTGGAATAAACTGTAAACTTTTACTTCCATTGATTTTTATCTGCATAGAGAAGGGTTGGTCCTTTTCGTTACTACTAGAAATGTTTTCAACAAAACCAGTTTCTAAAGTGTTCATTTGAGAAGAATTATTGGAGTTAAATTTGGGTTTCAGTACATGTTTTTTATTGTTAAGCTCAATTGCAATTTGATTTTGAATCCCTTTAAGGTTTGTGGTTTTAAACATAACAGTAGCTTTTTTCCAAAGAATATCCTCCTCTGGAATTTCTTTAGAAGAAAAATCAAATTCAGAAAAACTCCCGTTGATATTAATATCGGTTGAATAAACCACGGATTCGTAAATGCCACGTTCTAAGGGCTTGGTTTGTACGTTGGCATTTATATTTAAGTCTTCAGGAAAGAAATATGCAGTGTGCATTATTTCTTTGTAATTACTAAGTACAGTAGTGGTATTTGGAATCACAGTTTTTTCCTCTACATAAGTTTTGTACGGAACTTTAATTATAGGTCCATATAGAGATACTTCATTTCCCCATTTACTGTTAATCTCATTAATTACATCAGTTTGTCTGAAACCTCTTTCTCTAATAAGGTCTTTTACAAGGCCGAGAGGCATTAAAAGGATAATAAAAATAAACCCTACTGTGAGCATTTTTGCTGAAATAGATGTTTTAAACCAATTCCCTATTCTTTGTTTTTTTGTTTCCATATTTGTGATTTTAAAGTACTTTGTATTTCAAAGTTAATTGACAAAAAAATATTATTGTTTAATTAGATTTTCTAGCGCCTCAATGTGTTTTTTAAAAGCATTTTTGCCTAAAGGAGTTATCGTATACCTAGTATTTGGTTTTTTGCCGATAAAAGATTTTTCAATTTTAATATAATCAGCTTTTTCTAACGTCTTGGAATGACTTGCCAGATTACCATCTGTGACATCTAAGAGTTCTTTTAATCCATTAAAATCAACAAACTCATTTACCATAAGAATAGACATGATGCCAAGACGAATGCGATGGTCAAAAAGTTTATTTATGTTGTCTATAAGACCCATTATTTTTTTTCTTCAGAAAAGTAAATTAAACTACCGTAAATAATATGCAATATACCAAAACCAATAATCCAAAACCATATACCATATCCAGGTAAAGCGGCGCAAACAAGCCCAAGAATGATTTCCACGTAACCCAAATACTTTACGTTTCCAAGGGTGAATTTGGAGGCATTTACTAATGCTAAGCCATAAAAAATAAGCATTAACGATGCTGTAAGTCCATAATGTTGACTGCTTAATTTTATTATGATATATATACCACCAGTAATTAAGGGCACTAAAAAGCTTGTTAACAGTTTTCTGGTTGTCGCATCCCAAATTTTTTCACCATTTCTTTTAGCTTTTTTCGTTGTAATTATAAAAGCTGTAATAACACTTAATGACGCAACTATTATAAGCGTTAAAACTATGAATTTAAAATTCCAACTATGCAGTGTTACATATTCACCTTGAGTTGGTGTAAGATAAAAATATGCGATAAATGCTCCTAGAGTAGCGTATATACCAGCCATTATTCCTGAAAGTCCACTCAAAGAAATAAATCTAGAGGAACGATTCATTAAATTTTTAATTTCTGATAAATCTTCAAGGTATTTTTGTGATTCCATAGTAAAGTACTTTGAAATTCAAAGTTATTAAAAAATCAATACAGAAATGTTATTTTTTTCCTAAAATGAAAATAACAGTGAGTAATATTCTAGGAAGTTTTGTCTGGTTGGTGTAGCAGAGGTTGTAATATTAAAAAAGAAACCCACATAAAGCAACCAAATCCAATTGTCCATAGCCACGCCTCCCATAGAAAAAGACATTTGTACAGACAGTAAACTAACGTTTTGGGTCGAGCAACGATATCCCATGAGTTAAACCGTAAAAACCTCCCAATGAAAATTCCGTATCCACTTAAAACACATACCACTAATAATGTGATTCGTGCTATGTTTGAATTGAATCTTTGTGTAATAGAATAATGCATGTCTATCATTGACAAAGCACCTAAAAGTACACCGTTTAAAGCAAAAACAAATAATAAAAATAGGTCTACCCACATAGTGGAGATACCTGTTTCTAAATGAATAAAATCGGTAATGATGTATGGGCTGTTTGGAAGAAAAACCAGCCATAATCCAAAAAGGATGTATGATATTACATTAGACGAGGATATTTTTTCATTGTAACGTATGAGCCTAGAGATTACAAAGGGTAAAAAAGCCAAAAATAAATTCCATAGTAAAAAGGTGAAAAATATAGTTTGAGTTGTAACCATTCTATATATTAACACTATTACTCCCAATGCTGTTAACAGCAGTAAGGGCCTATGACTAGGGCTAATATTAAACGAAGTAGGTTTCATAAACGTTATTCACTTGGGATGATTTTTATAACGCTCATTTTGGGGATTATATTGTGGGAAAAAACTTAAATCGATGCTATTCTTTTTTAAGAACAATTAGTGAGTTATTTTGTATTTCGGTGACATGTTTAAATAGCTCTTTTATCCCAATATAGTTTTCCGAGGGAATGTGAGTTTGACTTAGATTAAGTTTAAAGCTTAAATCTATTACATTGCCTTTTTGATTTGCCAAAAATTTCAATGAAGCGGACTTATCACTGAGTTGTATCATTTTTTGTTTAGGAAGATCATGAATAGTATAACCTTCAGGGATTAACATGTTTACGGAGTAGGAGTAACTTCTTTTAAATCCAAAATCTACTGGAAAATTTCGCTCTTTGCTCAAGAAAGGATTTTTCTCAAAAAAAGTGATAAAAAAAGGATTTAAATATACCATTTTACCTTCTAAAATATTTTCAACTTCAAAAGTAATTAGTTCACTAGTTTTTTCTGAAGAGCTATTCTTCTCATTAAATGTATAATCCGTAATGTAAAAATCTCCTTTTACAGATTCTTCCATTTTATCTAGATAGTCTTCTTCTGAAAGTTCTTTTTTTTCTTGATGAACATTAAATGCGTTGTAACCCAAATTTATTAACCTAAATGCACCTTTAGCTCTTTTTTCTGCAATGTCAAATTTTACCTGACCGCGCACTCTTTGTACACCTTCATAACTAGGAACAATGTTTTGCCAATAGCTATCTTTTTTAAAATCCATAACTCTACCATAATAGTTTAAAGCTCTATATGGTAGTGCTCCAAATGCTAGATAATTTTCTGTTGCGTCTAACAAGTAATCTTTCCCATTAATAGTGGTCTTTGCAAGAATGTAATTAAAATCAGTCATTACCGGATGATTCTGTTTGGGTAGACCATTTTTTCTAGTAGAAACCAGCATCATATTAGTTTTTATTCCGGCAGCGTTTAAAAGGTTGATTAATGACATGTTTATTTCCCATGCATTACCTTTTTTAGTGTTGAAAGCATCCTTTACTCTTGCCTTTCCATAGGAAGAGTATTTTCCATTCCACGTGTAGTGATTCTGTATGAATTTATATATTGATTGTGCTTTTTCAAGGTTGTCTTTTGCATTATTTAGTAAGCTATCAGGAACATTTTTTTCAAAGAAATTTTTCTTTGTGAGTTGACGACCAAAGTCTTTGTCAGATTTAAACTCTCTATCAACCGCTTCCCATGATTTAGTATATTTTTTATTTAAACCATCTAATCTCCTGTGTTCAGATAATTCAAATTCTATTTTAGAAATATAATTTGAAGGGGCTAACATAAATTCTTCTTTCTCATTAAAAGCAGGAACATCCTTCATTGCGTACTTTAAAACTTCACAATCCGCAGGATTAGGATACCCTTGAACATAAAAACATTGTTTTTCTATTGAAGCATCATTAGTTGCTAAAGGTAAAGTTCCTTTTAGTGTTCTGTTATAAATATAATTTCCAGGTATTTTAGCATTAAATTCACTATAGATTTTTGGAATACTACCCTGGAATTCCCAACCATTTAAATTAAAAAGATATGGAGAAATAATTTTATATTGATACTCTAAAATACTTCCTTCCTTAATGTTAGGAAAGGTAAAGGTTTTTTCATTCCAACGTTCGTTTATGTCTTTCGTGTAAATTTTAGATTGTTGAAGGTTCATTTTTTCGCCTTCATTATGCGTTATAGCTTTAATATCCTTAACATGTTCACTAGAATCATCATTATGATAGTAGTAGATAGAAATGGTACCTTCATCAAATCCTTTTTTATCTAAAATCTTAATTTTTGCGTGATATTTTTTAACTAGCCTTATATACCCATTAATTACTTCAAAGTAATTTTCTCCTCTTTCATATAATACTACCGCGTTGGCGGTACTATCTTTATCATAGGTGGTTAAATTTTTTTCAGCAAGCAAAAGTTCTCCAAAGGGGTGACCTTTTGACCTTTTTGACGCTTGAGAAAATAAATTGGAAGATAGAAATGTAAATAAAACGCAAGTTAGTAAGTATCGAATCATTCAAAAAGTTTTGCTACTGAAGTTGGTTAACTGTTTTTTTGATAGCAACTAAGTTAGTTAATAAATTTCGAAGATAATCTAAATGTAGCATATTTGCGCCATCACTTTTTGCGTTAGACGGGTCAAAGTGAGTTTCAATAAATATACCATCAGCTCCAGTTACGATTCCTGCTCTGGCTATGGTTTCAATCATATCAGGTCTTCCACCAGTTACTCCAGAAGACTGGTTGGGTTGTTGTAGTGAATGTGTAACATCTAAAACAACGGGCGCAAACTGTTTCATGGTTGGAATTCCTCTAAAATCAACAACCATATCTTGATACCCAAACATGGTACCTCTATCGGTTACCATTACTTGCTCGCTACCAGAATCGGTAACTTTTGTAACCGCGTGCTGCATACTTTCAGGGCTCATAAACTGTCCCTTTTTAAGGTTTACAACTTTTCCTGTTTTAGCAGCCGCTACTACTAAATCCGTCTGACGAACTAAAAAAGCAGGTATTTGTAAAACATCTACATATTCAGCAGCCATAGCAGCATCAGATACTTCATGAATATCAGTTACCGTTGGGACATTAAATGTTTCAGAAACTTTTCGCAATATTTTTAATGCCTTTTCATTTCCAATCCCAGTAAAAGAATCAACACGACTTCGGTTTGCTTTTTTAAAACTTCCTTTAAATACGTATGGAATTTTTAATTCATCGGTAATAGCAACGATTTTTTCCGCAATACGTAGTGCCATATCCTCGCCCTCAATAGCGCATGGACCAGATAGTAAAAAAAAGTTATCGTTTTCGGTATGTTTTAGGTGAGGAATTTTATCTAATTGCATGAAAATATTTTTTGCAAAGATACAATTTAAGATGTGTGGATAAATAAGCTTTTATTAAGGGAAAAAGTAAGTTAAAGAGCCTTTTGCGATGCCAGTTGTCTTCAAAATATTTAAAAGCTTAATAATCAGTAATATAAAATTAACAGAACTATTTGTTCGCATAGGTAAAATAGAAGTATCTTTGCACGCTTAAAATAGCAAACAATTGTTATCAAATTAAATTAAAGATATGCCGACAACAAAAAACATCGCCATTATTGCTCACGTAGACCACGGTAAAACTACATTGGTTGATAAAATAATGTATCACTGTCAATTATTTCGCGATAATGAGAATACTGGAGATTTAATTTTAGATAATAATGACTTGGAACGTGAACGTGGAATTACGATTACATCTAAAAACGTTTCTGTTGTATATAAAGACACTAAAATCAATATTATTGATACTCCTGGTCACGCCGATTTTGGAGGCGAAGTAGAACGTGTGCTTAATATGGCAGATGGGGTTTTATTATTGGTAGATGCTTTTGAAGGTCCTATGCCGCAAACACGTTTTGTTCTTCAAAAAGCTATTGATTTAGGTTTAAAACCTTGTGTTGTTGTCAACAAAGTTGATAAAGAAAATTGTACTCCTGAAGAAGTTCATGAAAAGGTTTTTGATTTAATGTTTGAACTTGGTGCAGAAGAATGGCAGTTAGATTTTCCAACTGTTTATGGTTCTGCAAAGAATAACTGGATGAGTGATGATTGGAAGAATGAAACCGAAAATATTGAGCCATTGCTTGATATGGTTATTGAACATATCCCAAGTTTTGAACCTGAGGAAGGAAGCACGCAGATGTTGATTACATCTTTAGATTATTCTTCATTTACTGGTCGTATTGCTATTGGACGTTTGCAAAGAGGAACTTTGAAAGAAGGTCAGCAAATTTCTTTGGTAAAAAGAGATGGAAGTATTGTAAAATCTAAAATAAAGGAACTCTTTACTTTTGAAGGTTTAGGTAGGTTAAAAGTAAAGGAAGTTGCTACAGGAGATATCTGTGCTTTAGTAGGTGTTGAAGGTTTTGAAATTGGAGATACCGTAGCGGATATTGAAAATCCAGAAGGACTAAAAACAATTGCTATTGATGAGCCAACAATGAGTATGTTGTTCACGATTAATGATAGTCCTTTCTTTGGTCAAGATGGTAAGTTTGTAACTTCAAGACATATAAAAGAGCGCTTAGAACGTGAGTTAGAAAAAAACTTAGCCTTACGTGTTAATGAAACCGATAGTGCGGATAAGTTTCTAGTTTTTGGTAGAGGGGTGTTACACCTTTCTGTTTTAATAGAAACTATGCGTAGAGAAGGGTACGAATTGCAAATAGGCCAGCCTCAAGTTATCATTAAAGAGGTTGACGGTGTTAAATGTGAACCTGTTGAAAGTTTAACTATTGATTTGCCAGAAGAAGTTTCTGGAAAAGCTGTAGAAATGGTTTCTATCCGTAAAGGTGAAATGACGAGCATGGAGGCTAAAGGAGACCGTATGATATGTGAATTTATTATTCCTTCTAGAGGTATTATTGGGTTACGTAATCAACTATTGACCGCAACAGCAGGGGAGGCAATTATGGCGCACAGGTTTTTAGAGTATCAACCAATGAAAGGAGATATTCCACAGCGTCAAAATGGTTCATTAGTTTCTATGGAAACTGGCAAAGCCATTCCTTACTCTATTGATAAGTTACAAGATAGAGGTAAGTTTTTTGTAGATCCAGGGGAAGATATATATGAAGGTCAGGTAATTGGAGAAAATTCTCGAGGTGATGATATGACTATCAATATCACTAAAACTAAAAAGCTTTCTAATGTGCGTTCTGCAGGAGCTGATGATAAAGCTAAGATTGTACCTGCAATTAAGTTCTCTTTAGAAGAAGCATTGGAATATATTCAAAAAGATGAATATGTTGAGGTTACACCATCGCACTTACGTTTACGTAAAATATATTTAACAGAAGTTGATCGTAAGCGAAATAAAATAGCTTAGAATACAAATTTAATATGATGAACCCTGCTGAGTATAATCTCTTAGCAGGGTTTTTTGGTTTTACTTAGAGGCTCTTTTAAAGGTCAAATAACTGCCTTGGTAGGATAAAGTAAGCATATTGTCATTTATCAAATAATTTTTTACACTAGATAAAACATTGAAATATGTAGCTTCGAAAGTGTTTAATGCTTGGTCGGTACAAGCAATTTCTGTAAAGTGAAACTCGGTAATAAAAATGCTTTTCTCGCTTATTGATGCTACTTGCCCGCCATATCCATTACAGGTAGATTGCCCATTTATGGTGATTTTTTCTTCCTTTTCACTGAAATTTAAGGAAACTAATTTAGGAATAGGTACTACAATATCTTCCTGATATAAAAAACTATCTAGCTCCCAATCACCAATAAGGTTAGAAGTGTCAACTTGAACATTGTCTGTTGAGTTACATGCAAAAGCCAATAAAACAAGGACGATTATATTTAAATGCGCAATTTTTCTCATTCTAATTTTTATTAAAAGATGAGAGCCTATTAATAAGGTTGCTTTTTTTAAAATATATCTTAGTTAATCTTTCGGCGCCTGATGTATAGCTGCAGCCGCAGCTCCAATAATTCCAGCATGATTTTGTAACTCGGCAGGAACAACAGGAGTATCAATGGTGATGCAATCTTTATATTCTTCAAAATCTTTGGAGGCACCACCGCCTAAAATAATTAAATCCGGACATATAAGCGTATCAACATATTTCAAAAACTTATTAAAACGTTTGCCCCATTTTTTGTAGGATAAATTATCTCTTTCCATCGCTGCATTAGATGCCCACATTTCTATTTTATCATACTTTTTGTAGGGTATCTGTCCCATTTCAAAATTGGGAAGTAATTCACCATCTAAAAAAGCTCCACTGCCAAGACCAGTCCCAATGGTAATCATAATAACAAGACCTTTTTTACCTTTTCCAGTGCCATAGTTCATTGTTGCATATCCTGCAGCATCAGCATCGTTTATTACAATTACAGGTAAACCTGTTGCCTCTGAAAAAAGCTCATGAACATTAGTATTCAGCCATTTTTTATGAAGATTTCCGGGAGATTTACATACACCATGCTTAATAATGGTAGGAAAGCCAACACCAACGGGGCCTTTGTGGTCAAAATGTTTTACAATTTTATTGACAACTTTGGCCATATCTTTGGGTTTTCTACCTTCGGGAGTTGGTATTCTAAATCGTTTAGTAAGCATTTCTCCAGTAGCTGTGTTTACTATGGCTCCTTTCATTCCAGACCCTCCAATGTCAATTCCAAGTACGTTCATTTTTGTTTTTTTATTTAAGCGCAATGCAAAGTAGTAAAAAGATTCGATAACATTTAACGCTATTCTTCATCTGGATGTATATAATAATCAATAGAATCTAAAGAATGGTTTTGCTCAATGAAATCTAATATTTTGTCAATTATTTTTCCAAAAGTAGTTAGAGTATTTAGTTGTTTGTTTTTGCCAATTGCACTAGAAATAGTTTCGTCTCTATTTCCAAATTTGTATCCTTCCTTTGTTATCCATAGAGTATTAAACAAATGTTGCATTAATACGTTGCCTAGTTGATCTATGGAGATAGCGATTTTGAGTAAAAAATCTCCTAAACCATTCAGTCCTTTAGTAAAAAGTTGATGAAAAATACCATATATAAAACCCAGAGGACCTGTAATGGCTAACAACACAATAGAAATAGCAAATAGAAGTAAGCCCAGCAATGGGTTCACTTTTTTTCTAGCTGAAGAACTATTTTTTTTAATAATCATAGTTTTGTTTAAAACAAAAAGTACTTCTATACATCGTAGAACGAATATAATCTACAATAAGTATGCGGATAACCTAAACTGCTCGCTGTACAACTTCAAAAACCTTATTGGCGTCACATTTAAGTGTTTTTGAAGGGTATTTTAAAATTAGAGCATAGTCGTGAGTAGCCATTAAAATTGTGCGACCAGATTTATTGATTTCTTGTAATACCTTCATAACTTCAACGCTAGTTTGAGGGTCTAAGTTTCCTGTAGGTTCGTCTGCAATAATTAGCTCGGGGTCATTAAGCAATGCCCTGGCAATAGCAATACGTTGTTGTTCTCCACCTGAAAGTTCATGAGGAAATTTAAAGCCCTTTGTTTTCATTCCAACCTTATCCAGGACATTTTCAATTTGCTGTTCAACTTTTGCGCTATCCTTCCATCCCGTCGCTTTTAAAACAAATGCTAAATTTTTGTTTATAGTACGATCTGGTAACAATTTAAAATCCTGAAAAACAATGCCTAATTTTCTGCGTAAAAACGGAATGTCCTTTTCTTTTAATTTTTTTAAATCGAAGTCTACTATATTGCCTGAACCTTGTCTAAGTGGTAAATCACCGTAAAGTGTTTTCATAAAACTACTTTTTCCACTTCCTGTTTTTCCTATGAGGTAAACAAATTCACCTTTTTGAATATTTAAATTCACCTCATTTAAAATTAAGTTTTCCTTTTGAAAAATGGCAACATCTGTTAGCTCTAAAATAGTTTCTGTCATGGCATTATTGTTGATATAAAAGTAATAAGTTCTGTTTGATATCGAATAAAGCTTTTTAAAAAAACTTTTTCTTTATCAGAGAATATCACTTGCTAATGTTTAATGAGGTTTTAGTAAGATGTCTTTAGTTTTGTATACCAAGAAACAATATTTGCCGTTATCCCTAATGATACTCGGTAATTATAAATAGTTAGAGAACGCTATGTTTAAAAAAGTAACCGCTTCTATTCCCATGATTTTGGGGATTGTTTTTATGAGCTATGCTCAGGAAACTAAAATTTACACCCACCAAGAAAAAGAATATCAAGATGCGCTTACGCTGTATAATAATGAGCAGTACCAGGCAGCACAAACCATTTTTGAGAAAGTAAAGGTAACAACAAAGGATGAGGAGACTGAGGCTAATAGTGCTTATTATGCTGCAAATGCTGCTGTTAGATTAAATCAGTTAGGAGCAGATAGGTTGATGGAAGATTTTGTGGAGAAGTATCCAACTTCGACCAAAAAAAATTCGGCTTTTGCTGATGTTGCGGAGTATTATTTTGAAACCGGAAAATATCCCTATGCTCTGAAATGGTACAATAAAGTGGAGCAAAGTTCGCTTTCAAGAGGTGAAAAAGATAAATTTAATTTTAACTACGGCTACTCTCTTTTCTCTTCAAAAAAAACTAGAGAGGCGGAACGTTATTTAAATAAAGTAACTAATTCCCCAGTTTACGGTTCACAAGCTAAATATTATCTAGGTTATATAGCATACCAACAAGATGATTATGAGGGGGCAAATCAACGTTTTGACCAAATAACGGATCAAGAACTTTTAGAGGAAAAGCTTTCATACTATCAAGCTGATATGAATTTTAAGTTAGGCAAGTTTGAAAAAGCTATTGCTTTAGCTAAAAAGCAACTTCCAAAGTCAGATAGAAAAGAGGTTTCAGAATTAAATAAAATTATTGGTGAAAGCTATTTTAATCTTAAACAATATGATAATGCTATTCCGTATTTAGAAGATTATAAAGGAAAAAGAGGAAAGTGGAATAATACAGATTATTATTTGTTAGGCTATTGTTATTACAAGCAGGAAGACTTTGCAAATGCCATTCAGCAATTCAACAAAATAATAGGAGGAACAAATAGTGTCTCTCAAAATGCATATTATCATTTGGCGGAATGCTATTTAAAATTGGATAAAAAACAAGAGGCATTAAATGCTTTTAGAAATGCTTCGCAAATGGATTTTACTCCTGAAATTCAAAAAGATGCTTTTTTAAACTATGCCCGTTTAAGTTATGAAATAGGTAATGCTTACGAGCCTGTTCCTCAGGTGATTTCCGATTATTTAAAAACGTATCCTAATGATGAGCATGCTACTGAGATGAAGGAGTTGCTCGTAGATTCATATATCACGTCCAAAAATTTTAAAGGTGCTTTGGAACTTCTGGAGAATAATAAAGGATATGCTAGTAAGGTAACTTATCAAAAGGTAGCATATTATAGAGGAGCAGAGCTTTTTATGGAGTCTGATTATTCTGGAGCTTCAGACAATTTTAAAAAATCGTTGAATAGTGCGGAAGATCTTACTTTTAAAGCTAAAGCAGATTATTGGAAAGCGGAATCTGATTATTTATTAAATAGGTTTGATGAGGCTATTGCCCATTATAATGCTTTCAAACAAAATTCCAATGCAAGGCTTACTGATGAATTTAAAGATTTAGATTATAATTTAGGGTATGCACATTTTAAAACAAAAGATTATAGAAATGCACTTTCTTATTTTGGAAGTTATGCCTCCTCGGGAGTAACTGATGTTAACAAACTCAATGACGCTTATTTGAGGTTAGGGGACAGTAATTTTGCAACAAGTAAATATTGGCCGGCTTTAGAAGCTTATAATAAATCCCTGGCATTGAGTGGTCCTGAAAAGGATTATGCTTCTTATCAGAAAGCAATGAGTTATGGGTTAGTAGGTAGGCCAAATCAAAAAATAGCAGAACTTAACAGTTTCGTAACCAAATATTCTAAATCATCTTTGAGAGACGATGTGTTTTTTGAACTTGGAAATGTATACGTAGCAAATGGACAAGAAGCTAAGGGGTTAGGCTTTTATGACCGTCTTATAAATGAGTATAGAGCTAGTTCTTTAGTTCCACAAGCTCTTTTACGTCAAGGTTTGGTACATTATAATGCTGGACGTAATAATGATGCATTAGCAAAGTATAAAACTGTGGTTCGCGATTATCCAAATACTCAAGATGCGGTACAAGCGGTTTCTAGTGCTAAATTGGTATATGTAGATTTAGGAAGGGTCAACGAGTATGCCGCTTGGGTAAAAGATATTGATTTTGTTGAAGTTACAGATTCGGAACTAGATAATGCAACTTTTGAATCCGCCGATAAGCAATATATTGAAGGTAAAAAAGAGGCCGCAATACGGGGGTACGAAAGTTATATAAAACAATTTCCTAATGGTCAACATGCGGTAAAAGCTAATTTTAATTTGGCACAACTACATTTTGGAAAGGGAGATAAGAAAAAGGCTTTACCATATTATCAATTTGTTGCGAAAGCGGGTGGTAACGATTATACGGAACAAGCATTAACAAGAGTTTGTGAGATTTATGTTGGTGAAAAAAATTATGAGGTGGCAATACCGTATTTAACACAACTTGAAAACCAGGCTAATATTCAACAAAACAAAACATTTGCACAATCTAATTTAATGAAGGGGTACTATGAGCAAAACAATTATACCAAAACTCTAGATTATGCTGAAAAAGTTTTAGCAACACCTTCTATTGATAATCGAATTAAAAGTGACGCCCAAATAATGATAGCTCGTTCTGCTATTAAAACAAATGACATGGCAAGAGCTAAATCGGCGTATAAAAAAGTTGTAAAAATTGCTTCAGGTGAGACAGCGGCTGAGGCGTTGTACTACAATGCCTTTTTTGAATATCAAGACGGTAATCATGAAGATTCTAATACAGTGATAAAAACTTTAGTTAAAGATTATTCAAGTTATAAAGAGTGGGGAGGAAAAGGGTTAGTAATAATGGCAAAAAACTTTTATGCGCTAGGTGACGCTTATCAAGCAACATATATTTTAGAAAGTGTAATCGCTAATTTTAGTCAATATCAAGATTTGGTAGATGAAGCAAAAAGTGAATTAGCAATTATTAAAGCAAAAGAAGCGCAGAGCAATTCTTCCGTGAATCCTAATGGTAATTAAGACCCTACTACAAAAGAACATTATGCATAAACAAGTTAAAATTATAGCACTACTTTTTTTTGTAACGCATCAATTAGTTATTGCTCAAGAAAAAGAGGAAGACAATATAGGTACTGAAACGGTAACGGTTACCAAGGCATATACTCCAACGGTAAACGATGCTTTTAAGTTGAAGTCAACTCCCAATATGAACGACTCAATAGTCTTACAAAAAAAGAAGGTTGGTTACACCATTTTTTCCGTTCCAGTTGCTTCAACGTTCACACCAGCAAAGGGCAAGGCCTCGACTGTAAAAAAGGTGGCACCTCCTGCTTTGTTTAATTCATATGCCTCAGCAGGAATTGGTAACTATGGTAATGCTACTGCCGATTTTTATACTAGTAGAACAATCAATAGAGATGAACGTTTAGATGTTGGTTTTACGCATAATTCTTCGCGAGGAGACATTGATGGGGCGGAGCTAGATAATATTTTTTCGGATACAAAAGTAAATGCATCTTATTCAAAAAGAGATAGAGATTTAGATTGGGGAGCCAATGTGGGAGTTCAACACCAGTTATACAACTGGTATGGCTTGCCAGTTGGGGTTTTTGATGAAACTACTATCAATGGAATTGATGAACGTCAAAATTATTACATGGCAGAACTTGGGGGGCATGTAAATGTTGAAGATGCCTTTTTTAAAAAAGCCGACTTAAAATATAGACGTTTTTGGGATGCTGTAAAATCTGGCGAAAATAGAGTTGTTTTTAACACTGGATTTCATTTTCCAATAAATGATGAAACTTTAAATATTAACGCAAAAGTTGATTTTGTAAATGGAGTTTTTAAGAATGAAAATGTAGCTAGCTTAACCAATATTCTTGAGACTAAGTATAATAACTTTCAGATAGGCATAAATCCGAGTTTAACAATGTTGCGAGATGATTTATCATTAAATCTGGGGATTAACTTGGTTTACGGAATAAATTCGGATGGAGAAAATAGTGACAGTAATTTTTATATTTATCCTGCTATTACGGCATCATATCGATTGTTAGATGAATCTGTGATTGCTTATGGAGGAATTGAAGGAGAACTAAAGCAGAATTCCTATTACGATTTTGTGGAGGAAAATCCATATGTATCTCCCACTTTAACTGTTGCCCCCACAGATAGTCAGTATGATGCTTATATAGGATTAAAAGGGCAGCTACTTCCTAATTTAAGCTATAACATAAAAGGTTCTTATAAAGCAGAAAACAAAAGTCCATTATTTATACTTAATCATCAAAACAATACGAGAACTGATGAAAAAGGATATTATTTCGGAAATTCCTTTGAGGTGTTCTACGATGATATTAAAACTTTAGGAATTTTTGCAGAATTAAATGTTGATGTAAACCGGAACTTTACTTTAGGGGTGAATGCAGCAGCTTACGACCGAAATACAGAAACAGGCAATGAGGCATGGAATTTACCCGATGTGGAAGGTTCGTTATTTATGGATTATCAAATTGGAGAAAAGTGGTTTGCTGGGGTTAATTTATTTTTCGTAGGAGAACGTAGTGATGTGTCTAGAGTTGTTGATCCAAATGTTTTGCCCGAAAATTATTTAGCAACAATGGAGCAATTAGACAGTTATTTTGATGCAAATGCTCATGTAGGATATAGGTATAATAATCAGTTATCTTTTTTTATAAAAGCGGCTAATATTGCAAACAATAATTATAAACGATGGGCAAATTATCCAGTGCAGGGATTTCAAATATTAGGAGGAGCAACATATAAATTTGATTTATAATACCATTCTGGCAAGTTGTTGATAGTTATGTGTTTGTGATTTATTTGTTAATCGACTTTTTCTGGTCTTTAACAGTTAAAACTACAGGGAGAAAAGGAGTTCACTATTTTTGCATTTCACAAAATTGCATAAATACATCTGTTACAATGTTATTTGTTTTTACAAGACTATTAAAAAAAGCTTTTGTAGGTAGTGGCTATATGAATAAGAATTTTAAGTTCTTTTTTTATAGGGTACTTCCGTTATATATAATTGTTTTTTTTTCAATCATACCTTATGATGCTTTAGCTATGGAAAATAAGTGTCAAATTGCTAACATTAACAATATTGAATACCCAGTTCCAGAATTATTGAACAAGCTATCTGAATTAAAATTGTTTAAAGGGATTTTGGCAGATTTAAAACCAGCTTCTAATGTAATGGAGTATAGGTTGAATACTCCTTTGTTTACTGATTATGCACATAAATTAAGATTAATAAGCCTTCCTAAAAATGGAAAAATGCTATACAAAGATTCTGGTTTGCCGGTTTTTCCAGAGAACACTATTCTAGCAAAAACTTTTTATTACTTCAAGGATGAAAGAAAACCAGATCTAGGAAAGAAAATAATAGAAACCCGTGTACTAATAAAAAAAGAGGGAAAATGGATTGTTGGAGAATACATTTGGAACGATAATCAAACAGATGCTTTTTTAAAAGCTAATTCGGAAAATATTGATGTTGAATGGATTAATGAGAGCGGTAAAAAACAATCTGTTAGATATAAGACACCGAGTAATAAGGAGTGTGTAAAGTGTCATAGTTTTTATGGAAAAAACATGCCGATTGGGCCAAAATTAAGAAATATGAATTTTGAATTTGAAAAAAGTAATCAGCTAAAAAAATTCATAAAAAAGGGAATGTTAACCGGAGCTCCTAAAGTTAAAAAAATAGAGGTAATGCCGCATTGGTTAGATGCATCGGTAAGTTTGAAAGAAAGAACAAAGGCGTATTTAGACGTAAACTGTGCACATTGTCATAGACCTGGAGGGTTCCATGGAGGAAGTTCTGGAGGGCGTTTTGATTTTAGGTATGAAATAGAAATTAGTGATGCTAAATTTAAGTCTCAAAAAGACGGACTTTATGGTAGAATGGCGACTAGAATCGACGGATATTCAATGCCATTGATAGGGGCATCTAAAGTACATAAGGAAGGGGTTAAGCTAATAGAAGATTTTATTAAAACGTTAGAATAAAGTAACAAACCTTGGTAAAATACCTATTGTCAATAAGTTCAGAAGAACAGTTATTTGTTTAGGTTTTTATATTTTAGTAAGGTAGATAAAGTGGTAATTACAGATTTAAATGAAAAAGAGGAATTGCATATTTACAATAATTGTATGCCTGTCTATTTGCTTGCGGGGGCAAAACCTTGTTAAAAACCCAAGTTTTGAAGAGTTTGAAGAATGTCCTAAAAAAATGGGAAACATTGGTGTAGATGTTTTGTATTGGGGAGCTGCTACTGAAGGAACAACAGATTATTTTAATGTGTGTAGTTCTTTTATGGGGGTTCCAAAAAATTTTAATGGAAGTCAGAATGCTGATTTTGGAAAAGGTTACGCTGGACTTTATTTTTTAGCACCTAATGATTACCGAGAATATTTACAAGGAGAACTTTCACAAACACTAGAAAAAGGACAGCATTATAAACTTAGTTTTTACTTGAATCTTGCAGATAAATCAACATATGCAATAAAAAAAATAGGAGTTCTTTTTGCAAAAAATAAAATAGAAGAAGAAATTAATCAACCCTTAAATTTTGCTGAAATTCAAAAGGAGAAAAATGTGTTTAACTACATGGAAATAGATAAAAACAGGTTTTTATCTAATAAGAAAAAATGGATGTATGTAAGCACTGAAATAGTCGCAAATGGAGATGAAAATTATATTGTTTTAGGGAATTTTAAGAATAATAAAAGTACAGTATATTATAAAATGCATGGTGTTAAAGGAGCTGCATATTACTATATTGATAATGTAACATTGGAGAAAACGGAAAACACCAATTATGAAGATTTGGTGTTAGATAAAACCTATGTTTTTGATCGAGTTTTTTTTTCAACAGATGAATTTAAGCTAAACTCAAAAGCAAAAATTGAACTGGATAAGCTTTATAAAGAACTAAAAAGTAATCCAGAATTTTACATTACGGTACATGCTCATACTGATGCTGATGGAACTCATGATTATAATAAAATACTATCTCGTAAACGTGCTAAATCAGTAGCAGCGTATTTAGTTTCTTTGGGCTTGAATAAAAAAAGAATTCGTTGGGAGGGTCATGGCGGAAACAAACCTGTTGCACAAAATGATACAGAGAATGGAAAGCAAAAAAATAGAAGGGCAGAGTTTTCCATATCTAAAAACCCTTTTATCGATAAAGGAGCTTATGCAGAGACTTTGTTTGAAGATGAAAATTGATATAAACTAAAAAATCCGAAGTTGTTAGCTTCGGATTTTTTAGTTTTTAAAAAGAAATAGCTTTAGAATTTTATAGGAGTATAAACTCTAACTTTCCCCCATCCCATTACTAAAGATGCTCCTTCTTCGTTTTCAGCAAATGAAACCGAAAAAGCTTCAACAGAATCTTTTCCTGTATTAACTCCTCCTTTAACACGAACAACATCAGCAGATTCATCATAGCTATATGCGCCCCATTGGTTAAGTTTACTATTTAATATTATAGTCCACTCTTTATCTCCAGGTATTGTAAATAGTGAATATGTTCCAGCTTTTACACTTTTTCCACCTATAGTGGCATCTTTGTAAAAGGTAATTTCCGCAGCTTCATTAGCCCCCGTTCTCCATACGCTTCCTGCAGGTGCTAATTGCGATACTGCCCGCCCTTTTAATTGAGGTCGGCTATATACCACTCTTGCCAATTTATTGGCTACTTTGTAGCTAGAAGGGTACGCAGCGATATCTAAAGGACTTTTGTCTAAGCCTGCAAATTTTTGCGCAGAGGCAGTGGTTGTAAATACTAAAGCTAAAATTAAGGTTGATAATGTAAATAATTTTTTCATGATGGTGATTTTTTTAGAAGCCCAAAGCTAAGTAGTTATTGTTTTAATTACTTATAACAAGTCGTTAAAATTTCAAAGACTTACAAAATGTAATGCCTTTTCCATGGTTATACAGCTAAATGTATTTTTTTATTCTTAAAATCATGTTTTTTGTTTTAATATGTAATCATTATTCAATTTTATGTTTTTAAATTGAAAGTTATAATGCATCTTTGTGTCATAATTGATATAATAAGAGGAATATGTGCGGAATAGTATGTGCATTTGATGTAAAACAAAGTACTGAGGAGTTAAGACCTCAGTTACTTGAAATGTCTAAAAAAATTAGACATAGGGGTCCAGATTGGAGTGGAATATATTCTAACGATAAGGCTATACTTGCTCATGAAAGATTGGCAATTGTAGATCCTGCTTCTGGAAAACAACCATTATATAGTGAAGATAAAAAGTTAGTATTAGCAGCTAACGGTGAAATATATAATCATAGAGAGTTACGTAAGCAGTTTGAGGGTAAGTATAACTTTCAAACAGAATCTGATTGTGAAGTAATTTTAGCACTTTACCAAGAAAAAGGAGTTGATTTTATTGATGAAATGAATGGTATTTTTGGTTTCGCAATTTATGATGCTGAAAAAGATGAATATTTTGTTGCTCGAGACCATATGGGGATTATTCCTTTATACATTGGTTGGGATCAAAACGGAACGTTTTACGTGGCTTCTGAATTAAAGGCTTTAGAAGGTACGTGCTCTAAAATTGAACTTTTTCCTCCAGGACACTATTTGCATAGTTCTGATGGAGAGCTGAAAAAGTGGTACTCACGCGATTGGATGGAGTACGATGCTGTTAAAGAGAATGAAACCAGTATTCAAGAGGTAAAGGAGGCTTTGGAAGCTGCTGTTCATAGACAACTAATGTCTGATGTGCCTTATGGAGTACTTTTATCAGGAGGATTAGATTCTTCGGTAACTTCGGCAGTAGCAAAAAAATATGCTCAGAAAAGAATTGAATCTGGAGATACTAAAGATGCTTGGTGGCCGCAGTTGCATTCTTTTTCTGTAGGATTAGAAGGTTCACCAGATTTGGCGGCAGCACAAAAAGTTGCTGAACATATTGGAACAGTACATCACGAAATAAAATTTACAATTCAAGAAGGATTAGATGCTATTAAGGATGTAATTTACAATCTTGAGACTTACGATATTACGACTATTAGAGCTTCCACACCAATGTATTTAATGGCACGTGTGATAAAATCTATGGGAATTAAAATGGTATTGTCTGGTGAAGGTGCTGATGAATTGTTTGGAGGATATTTATATTTCCACAAAGCACCAAGCCCTAAAGACTTTCATGAAGAAACTGTACGTAAGCTAGATAAGTTACACATGTACGATTGCTTAAGAGCAAATAAATCTTTAGCAGCATGGGGTATTGAAGGTCGTGTGCCATTTTTAGATAAAGAGTTTATGGATGTTGCAATGCGCATAAACCCTAAAGATAAAATGATTAACGGCGAACGCATGGAAAAATGGGTTGTTCGTAAAGCTTTTGAAGATATGTTGCCAGAGAGTGTAGCATGGAGACAAAAAGAACAATTCTCAGACGGTGTTGGTTATAGTTGGATTGATACACTGAAAGAATTGGTAGATGATGTGGTTTCTGATGAGCAATTAAAAAATGCAAAATTTAGATTCCCATTACAAACCCCTACTACTAAAGAAGAGTTTTATTATCGTTCTATTTTTGAACAGCATTTCCCTTCTGATGCGGCTGCATTATGTGTTCCTCAGGAGCCGTCAGTTGCATGTAGTACAAAAATAGCCTTAGAGTGGGATGAAGCATTCAAGAATATGAATGACCCTTCTGGAAGAGCAGTTGCAAAAGTGCATGAAGATGCATATGAAAAATAAATACGGATAAATTCCGTTAACAGTAATTCTGTTTGTCTACACACTTCGTAGAGTGCAGTTTTTATTTTAATTAGTCCTTAAGAAACACCATTGGTTTGGTGTTTCTTTTGTTTATATAGGTTTGTAACGTGTTATGTGATGATGTATACAAACATGAAAACCCCAATAACAAGAAGCGAGATTAGTATAGGGCCAATAAGTCCAACAACTAATCCTCCAAATCTGAAATCTTTTTGTTCTAGTTTTCCTGTACTGTAAGCAATTGCGTTTGGAGGGGTGGATATTGGAAGAAAAAGAGCTGTAGAAGCACATAAGCCAATTACAAATGGTAATATAACTGGATTATTAAAAGTAAGTATTATCCCTATTGGAATTAGTATTGTAGCGGTCGCAGTATTACTCATGATGTTTGAAAGAATTACAGTTAAAAAAGCGAAAAATAACACTAGGGCATAGAAGTTAATATCAAATTGTTGAATTTTTTCAACATAGTGCTGTGCTAGTCCGGTCTCCTTTATAGCTAGCCCTAATGCAAGACCTCCAGCTACTAACATCAAAGTATCCCAAGGTAATTTCCTAACATCAGCTGCTTTTATAATGCCTAGCATGGTTAAAAATATTATTGGAAGTAATGATATTACAGATGCAGGTATGTTATGCAGTTTTTCGGTGAGCCATAATATTAATGTTATGACCAAAACAATTAAAACAACCCTTTTCTTCAGTACCTTTATTTTATCTGTGATTTCAAAAGTTTTTTTATCCGAATTTTCAATTGAAGAGATGTTTGTTTTATCATTTTCATCAAGTTCAACTTTTATTGGAGTATTGTTTTTGATATATTTTTTGGTCAACAAAAACCAGAATATTCCTGTAAGAATAAGAGATATGGGAAAACCAACAATCATCCATTCTAAAAAGCCAACTTGAATACCATGGTGATTCAATGCTTCAACAGCAATTGCATTTGGTGGAGAGCCAATAAGGGTGCCCATACCGCCAATTGAAGCGGCTCCTGCAATTCCAATTAATATGGCCTTTACAAAAGCCGGATCATTGTCTGGTTTATCTAAAAAAGGTAAAACAGATGCTACCATCATTGCGGTTGTAGCCGTGTTGGACATAATCATTGAAAATATTGCCGTTGTTAACATCAAACCAAGGAGTATAAACCTTGGCGATGTGCCAAACTTAGAGACAGATATTTTGAAAACAAGTTTGTCTAGTTCAGTTTTTTTCATTGCTTCTGCCATAAAAAAGCCTCCAAGCATGAGCCATATAACACTGTTAGACCATGCATTTACATATTTCATGTAGTATATTTTTACATTTTCTGGGTCAACTTTGGAATAATATGCGTTCATGGCAAAAATTAGAAACCCAAAAACCAATAGACCCACAGCAAATGGAGGTATAGCCTCTGTAACCCATAGTCCAACCGCAAAAAAAAGTAAAAAAAGAACGTATACTTGAGCCTCATTAAAAAGAGGGTCATATAATAAATAGGACAGTCCAAAAGAAACAATAATACTAACTAAAAAATAGATTACTTTACTTTGGATATCCACCACTTTTTGGATATGAGACATTAAGCTTAATGAAACTCCTCTTGAATCACCCATGTTGAAAAATGTTTAAGAATAAAAAAACAAAATTAGTGTGAACAATTAGTTTAAAAACTAACAATAGTCATATCGGCATTTACATTGTTTGCTATTAAAAACAATACATTAAAAGGAGTGATTTTGGCAATTTGCAGTCCTCAATAGCTAGGGTGTAAACTAACTTGTTTAAGTAGAGATTTTTTTACACATTTTGTTAATAACTTAAAGGGTTTGGAAGCTTGTGTTTGTCGTATTTCTATGGGTATTCCATATATTTGTGAGATTGCTAAATTGTAAGTAAAACAACGTAAATTTAAATATGAGCGAAGAAGCAAAAAAAAATAATTATTCAGCAGATAGTATTCAGGCTCTTGAAGGTATGGAGCATGTACGTATGCGTCCTTCAATGTATATTGGTGACGTTGGTGTTAGGGGGTTACATCACTTAGTTTATGAGGTTGTAGATAACTCTATTGACGAAGCTATGGGCGGGCACTGTGATACTATTAGTGTTACCATTAACGAGGATAATTCTATTACCACAAGAGATAATGGTAGAGGAATACCTGTTGGTCTTCATAAAAAAGAGGGTGTTTCTGCTCTTGAGGTTGTAATGACTAAAATTGGAGCAGGTGGTAAGTTTGATAAAGACTCTTATAAAGTTTCTGGTGGACTTCATGGTGTAGGTGTTTCTTGTGTAAATGCTTTATCTAACCATTTAAAAGCTACGGTTTATAGAGATGGTAAAATATGGGAGCAGGAGTATGAAAAAGGTAAGGCTCTTTATCCTGTAAAAACTGTTGGAGATACTGAAAATAGAGGTACAGAGGTTACTTTTAGACCAGATGATTCTATTTTCACGCAAACGATTGAGTATAATTATGAAACGCTTTCGAATAGAATGCGTGAACTAGCTTATCTTAATAAAGGTGTTACTATAACAATAACTGATAAGCGTCAAAAAGATAAAGAAAGTGAGTCCGGGTATGTTGCAGAAACTTTTTATTCTGATGAAGGACTTAAAGAGTTTGTTAAGTTCTTAGATGGTAACAGAGAACAGCTTATTCAAAATGTAATTTCTATGGAAGGGGAGAAAAATGGTATCCCAGTAGAGGTTGCTATGGTGTATAATACTTCTTATACAGAAAACTTACATTCGTATGTAAACAATATTAATACGCATGAAGGTGGTACGCATTTGTCTGGATTTAGAAGAGGTTTAACAAGTACTCTTAAGAAATATGCAGATGCCTCTGGAATGCTGGATAAGTTAAAGTTTGAGGTTCAGGGAGATGATTTTAGAGAAGGTTTAACGGCTATAGTATCAGTTAAAGTTGCTGAACCCCAATTTGAGGGGCAAACAAAAACCAAGCTAGGTAACCGTGAAGTTTCTTCTGCGGTTAGTCAATCGGTTTCTGAAATGTTAACAAACTATCTAGAAGAAAATCCAGATGATGCTAAAGTAATTGTTCAGAAGGTGATTTTAGCTGCTCAAGCACGTCATGCTGCTACTAAGGCGCGTGAAATGGTTCAGCGTAAAACCGTAATGAGTATTGGTGGATTACCTGGAAAATTATCAGATTGTTCTGAGCAAGACCCAGCGCAATGCGAAGTGTTCCTTGTAGAGGGAGATTCTGCAGGAGGTACTGCTAAAATGGGAAGAGATAGAAAATTTCAAGCTATTCTTCCACTTCGTGGTAAAATTTTGAATGTTGAAAAAGCAATGCAACACAAAGTTTTTGAAAACGAAGAAATTAAAAATATATATACAGCTTTAGGAGTAACTATTGGTACTGAGGAAGATAGCAAAGCCTTGAATCTCGAGAAATTACGTTACCATAAAGTAGTAATTATGTGTGATGCCGATGTTGATGGTAGCCACATTGAAACGTTAATTCTTACGTTTTTCTTTAGATATATGAGAGAGCTTATAGAAAAAGGTCACGTATATATTGCAACGCCACCTTTATATTTGGTTAAAAAAGGAAGTAAAAAACGTTATGCTTGGACGGATGATGAACGCGATGAAATTGCGGCATCATTTAATGGTAGCGTAGGTATTCAGCGTTACAAAGGTCTGGGAGAAATGAACGCAGAACAGTTATGGGATACAACCATGAATCCTGATTTTAGAACGCTACGTCAGATAACAATTGATAATGCCACAGAATCTGATCGTGTTTTTTCAATGCTAATGGGTGATGAAGTGCCTCCAAGAAGAGAATTTATTGAGAAAAATGCTGTATATGCGAACATTGATGCATAAAAAATAGTACATACACAACAAAAACTCGCACCGCCCGTGCGAGTTTTTTAGTTTTAGCCAAAACTTAAAAACATGAAGAGGATATTTTTTCTATTGATTTCGGTTTGTGGCTTAACAGTTTCTGCGCAATCTGATGTAAATGCACTTTTAACAGCTGGTCTTGAAGATGCAGAACGATTTTCTAAAGATTATTTTGCACCTTTATCAGAAGGCGTATTGTATAGTATTTCAAGTGGATGGGCAAATACTGCTGATGCAAAACCACTAGGAGGTTTTGAAATTTCCATTATTGGTAATATGTCTTCTTTTAAGAATAAGGAGGATAAAAAAGAATTTCAATTAAATATTGCAGACTATCAAAATTTACAGTTTGTGGATGGTAGTACTTCAAAAAATGTTTCATCTGCGTTAGGAGATTTAGAAGGGGTGCGAGTTTTTGTGGAAGCAGAGGTTGCTGGAGTTCCTGTTAGAGAAGAATTTGAACTTCCAACAGGTTTATCCGCAGAAGGACTTAATTTTGTGCCTTCTGGTTTTTTGCAAGCTAGCGTTGGTATTATAAAGGGAACAGAGTTAAAAGCACGTTTTTTGCCAAAAATTAATACTGATGATGCTTCTTTAGGACTGTACGGGTTTGCTATTCAACATGAGTTTACTAAGCATTTGCCTGCTGATAAATTATTGCCAATTGCCGTTTCTGGTTTAATTGGGTATACACATTTGGATGGAACTTATGATGTAACGAATACTGGAGCAGTATCTGGTACAGATCAAAAGATTGAGTTAGCAATGAATACATGGATCTTTCAGGCGTTAGTGTCAACTAAATTACCCGTTATAAACTTTTATGGAGGTTTAGGTTACCTTAGAGGTAGTTCAACTACAGATGTAAAAGGAGAATACGTTGTTCAATCTGGTCCTTTTGCACAGACTTATATTGACCCTTTTTCAATAAAAAAGGATGTAAGTGGTGTTACAGGAACAATCGGAACTAAACTTAAGTTAGGATTTTTTAGACTAAATTTTGATTATACAATTGCTGAATTTAATACAGCATCGGTTGGTATAAATTTTGGATTTAGATAATAATAGTAATATGGCAATTAGTTAATCTCTAATTGCCATATTGTCGTTGTTATGTACACGAACTAAAGCAGAATCTTTTAAGATTACTTTATCCGTGGTTCGGTTTACTTTTTCAGGATAATTAATAGTGTAAACTTCATTTTCATTCTTCCATTTAAAATCAAAACGTTCTACTATAGCTCCGTTTTGGATGGTATGAAATCTACCTAAATAAGCGTCGTTAAATATCCATTCTTGTCTTAATGTAACATTTTTACTTGTGTTAGAACTAACATCAGTATAATGCCAAACACCAAGAATAGGATCGTTGTTATCCTCTATTCTAGAACAATTGCTCAAGAATATGATAGCGAGAATAGCAATAAATGAAAAGACCTTTTTCATCGTGTAGGTTTTAGTAATTTGGGTATTATTGTTAACGGGAGCTTTAAGTTTGGTATTGCTAAAATTCGATGTATGGTATCTTATTTCCTTTATAATCGTTAAATGGCAATTTATTTTAACAAATGGAGAAGATTATCTAACAATTTTAGGTGCTATTAACTTAATATTAAACTGATTTTGGTCACATATTATAGGCAATAATTGAGTATTTTTGAGCTTTCAAAATTCAATAAATTAAAAACATACATATGAAAGTTACCGTAGTAGGAGCAGGTGCAGTTGGTGCCAGTTGTGCAGAATACATTGCAATGAAAAATTTTGCAGATGAGGTGGTTATCTTAGATATTAAAGAAGGTTATGCAGAAGGTAAAGCAATGGATCTTATGCAAACAGCATCTTTAAATGGTTTTGATACCAGAATTGTTGGTAGTACAAATGATTATTCTAAAACAGCAGGAAGTGATATCGCTGTAATTACCTCTGGTATTCCTAGAAAACCAGGAATGACTAGAGAAGAATTAATTGGAATAAACGCTGGAATTGTTAAAACGGTATCTGCTAGTTTAATTGAGCATTCTCCGAACGTAACTTTAATAGTTGTTAGTAACCCTATGGATACTATGACGTATTTGGTGCATAAAACAACAAACTTACCTAAAAATAAAATTATAGGTATGGGTGGAGCTTTAGATAGTGCACGTTTTAAATATCGTTTAGCTGAAGCATTAGAAGCTCCGATTTCTGATATTGACGGAATGGTTATTGGAGGGCATAGTGATAAAGGAATGGTGCCTTTAACTTCTCATGCAACCAGAAATAGTATTAAAGTTTCGGAATTTATTTCAGAAGAACGTTTACAGCAAGTTGCTGAAGACACTAAGGTAGGTGGAGCAACCTTAACAAAATTGCTAGGAACAAGTGCTTGGTATGCGCCTGGTGCGGCAGTTTCTTCATTGGTTCAGTCCATTGCATGTGATCAAAAGAAAATGTTTCCATGTTCTACGTATTTAGAGGGCGAGTATGGATTAAATGATATTTGTATTGGAGTTCCTGTTATTTTAGGTAAAGACGGAATTGAAAAGATAGTGGATATTCCATTAAGTGATGCTGAAAAAGCTAAAATGCAAGAAAGTGCAGCTGGTGTTACTAAAACCAATGGTCTTTTGGAGTTATAATATGTAAACAAACTCAATATAAAAAAAGAAACCTTTGTTAACTACAAAGGTTTCTTTTTTTATGCTAATAAGCATTAAGTAGATATTGTAAAAAATATACTACCTAGTATTATCTTTCTTTTTATATTTGCCGCATGAATGCGAAATGGTGCGTAAGTACTTTAATTATTATTCTAGCCGTCTTAGGACTAAGTCAAGAGCAAACAAAAGCTTCTAATCAGCAAATTTTATTACAATTTACAGATGTAGAAAAGGCTTCGAAAACTGCTCATGAGGAAGTTTTGGCTCAAATCACCAAAAAATTAAAGGTCTTAGGTGTTGAAACCATAGAGATAATTGAAAATGACGAGGCACAACTAAGTATTCGCTATTATAGTGATATCGATGCTCTTAGTGTTAAAGAATTTCTTTCCCAGGAAAATGAATTTCTGTTAACCCATGGAGATGTAGATCATCTTCCTACTGATTTCCCAAAAGATCAGCTCCCTGAAAACTATAGTTTAATAGTTTCTGATCTCCAACAACAAGTTGATGGTGGGTTAAATTTAAATGGCAAACTTGCTTTTGAAATAAAACAAAACTATAACAGATTTCCTAATCCAATAATCATACAGTTTAATTATGCAATAGGTTTTAAAGAAGATTTTATTGCAGATGTAGCCTATAAGACGAATAAGGCTATTGATATCGACAATACTTCACAGGCAATTCCAGAAGTAAGGGCTGGACCTTGCGCTTAAGGATATTGAAAAAAAATTATGTAAGTCTTTGTACAGAAGACGAATAATTTTCAGAAAAATATCCATGAAAGACTTAACGATTTTATAACGTAATTTACTTAGAGTCGTTCAATCATACTGAATTACAATCAACATAAATTAATCATAAATGATGTTTTTAGCATATCAGCTAAAGAATATTACAATTAAATAAATAATTAAAATGCAAAACAAGGGACTTATAAAGCTTTTTGCTTTATTATTTGGATTAGTTAGTGTCTACCAACTATCCTACACTTTTATCACTAACAAAGTAGAGGGTGAGGCAGAAGTTTTCGCTGCAAGTAAAATTACAGCTTCTGAGGATGACTATATTACCAAACGTGAAGGAATAGAAGCAAGGTATTTAGATTCTATTGGAGACAATAGTGTTTTTGGATACACCAATTACAACGAGGCTAAAAAGAAAGAGCTTAATAAAGGGTTAGACCTTAAAGGAGGAATTAATGTAACACTTCAAATATCAATTAAAGATATTTTAAAAGGTTTATCAAATGAATCTAAAAACCCTGCATTTAACAAGGCGCTTGCTGATGCTGATACAGCCTCTAAAAATAGTGGAGACACTTATATAGAATTATTTTTTGAAGCTTTTGATAAGGTTAAAGGTGATACTAAATTAGCTTCTCCAGAAATTTTTGCAAATAAAGGGCTTAGCGATGAGATTAATTTTCAAATGTCTGATGATGAGGTTAAGCCTATTATAAGAAAAAAGATAGATGAATCTATCGTTTCTGCTTTTGAGGTTCTTCGTGAACGTATTGATGGTTTTGGAGTTACACAACCAAATATTCAAAGAGAAGGTACTTCGGGAAGAATTTTAGTTGAACTTCCTGGAGCTAGAGATATTGCAAGAGCTCAAGAGTTATTATCTAGTACAGCTCAGTTAGAATTTTGGGAGACACACAAGCAAGGTGAGCCAAGTTTTAGTCAGTTTTTAATTGCAGCTAACGAAAAGCTTAAATCCATTGTTGAGGTAAAAGAAGAGGAAGCAAAACCAGAGTCTGAAATAGATTCATTGTTATCTGATGTTGCTGAAGATTCTTTAGATATAGCAAGTCAAGTAAATCCGCTTTATGATTTGTTAATACCAGCGCAACCAGGCTCTAATGGGATGTTTAGAGTAGCTATTAAGGATACTGCTAAGGTTGGTAGTTATTTAAGAATGCCAGAGATTAGACGTTTGTTGCCAAACGATATTCAGTTTGCAAAGTTCCTTTGGGAGCGTCCAGCAACGGATGATGTAGAGGTTATTCAACTTTTTGCATTAAAATCTAATCGTGATGGAGTTCCTAGAATTAGTGGTGATGTAGTAAGTGATGCTAGAGATACTTTTGATCAGTTCAGTAAGCCAGCAATTAGCATGAGTATGAACTCTAAAGGAGCTAAAGAATGGCAGAAACTTACTAGTGATGCTAATATTAATGGTACTGGAATTGCAGTTGTTTTAGATAATAAAGTATATACGGCTCCTGGTTGTTCAGTAGTTGGTGGAATTTCTGGTGGAGGTACCGAAATTACAGGTACGTTTACGGTTGCAGAAACAAAAGATATAGCAAATGTATTGCGTGCTGGTAAATTACCGGCAAAAGCGGAAATTATTCAGTCTACAATTGTTGGACCATCTTTAGGTCAAGAAGCAATTGATAGTGGGTTTATGTCATTCTTATTAGCAATGTTAATTGTTTTAATATGGATGGTATTTTATTATGGAAAAGCAGGAATTTTTGCTGACATAGCATTGTTGTTAAACATCTTGTTGATATTTGGAGTTTTAACAAGTTTAAATGCTGTTTTAACCTTACCTGGTATTGCTGGTATTGTATTGACTATTGGTATGTCTGTGGATGCTAACGTGCTTATATTTGAACGTATTAAAGAAGAGTTAGCAAAAGGTAAAGGTAAAGGTGAAGCTGTAGCAGATGGTTTTAGTAACGCACTATCATCAATTTTAGATGCCAATATTACAACAGGTCTTACGGCTGTAATACTTTTTATATTCGGATCAGGACCAATTAAAGGGTTTGCAACTACTTTATTAATAGGTATTGTTACATCGCTATTTACAGCAATTTTTATAACTAGATTGTTAATTGATTGGTATCTTTCTGGTAAAGGGCGTACACTAGACTTTACAACACCCGTTACTAAAAACCTGTTTAAGAATATTAATATAGATTTCTTAGGAAAGCGTAAAATTGCTTATGTGATTTCGTTTATTTTAGTTGGCATAGGGTTGTTCTCATTATTCTTTGGAGCTGGATTGCAGCAGGGTGTTGACTTTGTTGGAGGGCGTTCGTATCAAATCCGATTTGAGAATCAGGTTAATCCTTCAGAAATTGCTTCAGAATTAAATACAGTATTTGGTAGTGGCACTAATGTGAAAACGTATGGGGAATCAAACCAAATAAAAGTTACTACGCCATACAAGGTAGATGTAGAAGGTATTGAGGTAGATAATGAAATTCAAAATAAATTATATACATCACTTCAAAAATATTTACCAGATGGTATTTCTGAGAAAGCGTTTGTTGGAGGAGGAAGTAATGATAGTTCAATAGGAATTTTACAGTCTAACAAAGTTGGACCTACAATTGCTGATGATATTAAAAATAATGCGTTCTTAGCAATATTAGGTTCCTTAGCAGTGGTATTCTTATATATATTATTGCGTTTCCGTAGATGGCAGTTTTCTCTTGGAGCGGTTGTTGCGGTATTCCATGATGTTTTAATTGTATTGGGAATATTCTCGTTAGTTGGAAAAATTATGCCATTTAATATGGAAATTGACCAAGCTTTTATTGCAGCAATATTAACTGTAATTGGTTACTCTCTAAATGATACGGTTGTTGTTTTTGACCGTATTCGTGAGATAGTTGGAGAAAGAGGTTGGAATGCAGGTAAAAATATTAATACTGCTGTAAACAGTACATTAGGAAGAACATTGAATACGTCGTTAACAACTTTAGTTGTGTTATTGGCAATCTTTATTTTTGGAGGGGAGTCACTACGTGGATTTATGTTCGCAATGATAGTTGGTGTTGTAGTTGGAACATATTCTTCAGTATTTATTGCAACTCCAGTTATGTTTGATACTTTAAAAAAGAAAATCGTTTCAGGTAAAGCTGATGAAATTATAAAGTAAGAAAACTAATTAAGTTCTAAAAAAGCCACTTTTAAGTGGCTTTTTTTATGCTTCCAAGTGATCCCTCCGAGGTTATTTTTAATTTATAAATAAATGAGGGAGATAAATTTTTCTCGGTTCGGTGCGAAACAAATATTATACTGGTATTACTTTCAGTTGCAATTTTGTTTATCAGCGTTACAAACAATAAAGCGGATGCGTCATCTAAACCAGCAGTGGGTTCATCAAGAATTAACAAAAGAGGCTGTTTTACCATAGCTCTGGCAATCATTACTAACCGCTGTAGTCCAAGAGATAAATCTAGAAAAAGTGTTTTTTTAATTTCATTTAAACCTAAAAGTTCAAGCCACCATTTTGCAAGTCTTTTTTGTGCTTCAGTTGGTTGTTTGTATAGACCAATTGAATCATTGTAGCCAGAGATAATCATGTTTTCTATGGTATGATATCCTTTAAATTTGTCGGTCATTGAAGGAGTGTAATAGCCAATTCTTTTTTTTATATCCCAGATGCTTTCCCCGCTCCCTTTTTTTTGACCAAAAAGATAAAGTTCTTGCCCGTACCCCTTTGGGTTTTCTCCTGTTATCATGGAGAGTATCGTTGTTTTTCCACTCCCGTTTTTACCAATAAGTTGCCAGAATTCACCTTTTTTAATAGTCCAGTTAATGTTTTTAATGATTGTTTTGTCCTTATAGTTAACGGTTATATTTTTCAGTTGTACTAGAGTGTCTCCGTCATATTGAAGAGGGGAAATTGGCTTAGGAATAAGAGTGTTAAATTGAACTTCTTTCTTCGAGTTTAAATATGCTTTTAGATTGCTAATATGTTGTATTTCTTTCTTATTTAAAAAAGCATGTTTTTTAATAAAAGGTAAGAGGTCAATAGACCTGCTTATAAGTTGTATAAATACAATCTCATTAGCCTTTTTACATATTAGTTTGTGTAGTTCCTTTTGAGAGTCAATGTCTAAATTATCAAAAGGATTGTCTAGTATAATGAAATCTGGTTTCACTGACAGTAAATGAGAAAACAAAGCTTTTTTTTGTTCTCCACTGGACATAGATTGTAAGCTTTGTTTTTTGTTAGCAATAATTCCGCTATCATTATGCTTGTCTTCTTCAAGAATAAAATTAAGTAGGGCTAGTTTGGAAAACAGGACTCCTTTTTTATGTTGAAAATCTTTAAATAAAGAAGTTGAAGTAGCTTTTAACAATTGACTTACTAGGTGCCTTTTGTTTGAAGTATTGTCCGTGAAAATTCCCCAATGTTTTTCAATATTCATATATCAACTCTGAAAATGTGAACGGGGTTTGACTTGTAAACGGTACTTTTTTCCAGAAGCATTCCGTTTTTTATAGCAACTTTCTGAGAAGGTAAATTATCAACATGAATTATGGAGATTAGTGATTTTGAGGCACGTATTTGTTTTGCATAATGTTTACATTTTTCTGCAGCTTCGATAGCATAACCTTTACGCCAATATTCAGGAAGAATAGAATATCCAATTTCTAGTTCATTTACACCGTCAACTTGCTGAGGAAGTAATCCGCAAATACCTATGAACTTTTGAGTGGTTTTATGAATTAGAGCATTCATACCACCACTATTGTTGTTGTAGCGCTTAAAAATGGTGTCAAATTGCTCTTGGCATGCTGTTTTTGGAATTTTTTTTGGACCTTCCCAATATTGTGTACTTAACGGATTTTCAAAAAAAGGAAGCCAACTGTCAAAATCGGTTTGATTTATTTTTCTAAAAAGTAAACGACTAGTTTGTTCACCTTCCAAAAGTAAATTCATAAGACTTATATTTTGTCAAATTCAATTTTATCACCAACAGAAAGTCGCCATTTCTCCGACAAACCTGCATTAATTTCTAAAACATACTTTACCGGAACTTCAGAGGGAAGACTTTCTTCGTTATAGGGTTTGGCATTTTTTTGAAAACTTGCTATTGTTTTGTCTTCTTTAATGTATATAATGTCTAATGGAAATTCAGTGTTTTTCATGTAAAACGAATGCATTGACTCATCTGGAAAAATAAAAAGCATGCCTTGATTAACCTCCATACTTTTACGATACATGAGGCCTGTTTGTGTTTCGTAATCTGTTTCCGCAATTTCGATATCTAATTTTATTAAAACAGAATCTGTAGAATCTTTTTTTATACTGAGATTACCTTCCTTTGTAAAACTTATAGGAGTTGTTTTAATAGCAGGTTTCGAGTTTTCTTTACAGCTAACCGCAATAAAAATGCAGCATAGTACGGCGAAAAAGAATCTCATTATTTAGTTTTTTACGTTTTGATTCTGTGGTCTAAACATAAGATAAAGACCAAACAAAATAAAAGGAATACTAAGCCATTGACCAGTAGATAAAAGACCTAAAGATTCTTCAAAACCACCTTGACTCTTTTTAACGAATTCAACAAAAAACCGAATTGTCCAAAGTAGTATTAAGAATAACCCAAGTAAATAGCCAGACTTGTTTTTCTTGTCTGTTTTCCAATACAAATAATACAACAGTATAAAAACAAAAATATAGCAGATGCCCTCATACAATTGTGCAGGATGGCGAAAAGGAATTTCAGACAATAATTCAGAAAACTTAGGATTGTTCTCTATAGCGTCATATGCAGCATTAAGCGTTTTTTCTTTAGTTACAGCTAATGCTCTAGATGGATGCATATCATCAGAATCTCGAATAAATCGAGTTGCAAAGGCGAAAGATTCGTCGGTAACTTTACCGTTAATTTCAGAGTTAAAAAAATTTCCTAATCTAACACAAAATGCACCAATAGAAAAGGGGACTACCATGCGATCTAATATCCAAAGTATTTTAAATTCTGGATATTTTCGAGTATATAAGTACATCCCAACAATAACGCCTATTGTGGCACCATGACTTGCTAAACCAGTAAACCCTGTGAAGGTGTAGTTTTTAATCAGTCCGAAAAGTAAACTGTCTCCAGTGCTCTCTTTTACTGGTAATAGTATTTCTAATAAATGATTTTGATAATATGGCCAGTCATAAAAAAATACATGACCAAGTCTGGCTCCAAGCATTGTGGCGAGAACCGTATAAATGAAAAGCGAATCTAACTGTTCTACCGTCTTTTTTTCATTGGTAAAAATCTTTTTCATTAAGTACCAGCCCAATGCAAAAGAAATAATCCAAAGGAGGTTGTAATATTTTATCTGAACAAAACCAATGTTGAAAAGTGTTTCGTTGGGATTCCAGGTAAATCCTAAAAAGTACATATGCGTTATTTTTTGGAAGACTAAGATAAGTAAATACTATTTACTAAAATGCTTGTTTTTTTAATGAGAAATTATTGGTTTTTAAGGTACAGGGTCGTGCCCGCTTCCTCCCCAAGGGTTGCAGCTAAATATTCTTTTGATAGAAAGCCACCCTCCCTTAAAAAGTCCGTGTTTTTGTAACGCCTCCAGGGTATATTGAGAGCATGTTGGCGAATATCTGCATGTAGCAGGAGTATACGGAGATATTGCAATTTGATAAAATTTAACTAAAAGTATAAAAGGGGTTATCAGTATTTTTTTCATTTGAAAACATACTTTAAATCCTTCATGAGCTATCTGTAATTAAATACTAAAAGTAGTACCTTCTTTTCCATCTTTCAATTGAATGCCAAGTGCAGCTAATTGGTCTCTTATTTTATCTGATGTCGCAAAATCTTTATTTTCACGAGCCTCTTTTCTAAGTTGGATTAAGAGTTCAACAACTCCAGAAAGTTTATCTGTCCCTGTTTCGTCAATGCTGTTTTTACTTTCAAGTCCTAAAACATCAAAAACAAAATCATTTATCGTTTGTGAAAGTAATTTTTTGTCCGTTTTAGATATGGTTTCTTTTTCTTCTTTAATGAGGTTAATTTGTTTAACTGCATCAAAAAGTTTAGCAACTAGAATGGGAGAATTAAAATCATCATTCATTGCATCATAACATTGTTGTCGCCAAACAGAAACATCAAATGAAGAGGTTTTATCTGTAGTAGGTAACTTTTCAGCATTACCAACAGCATCCATTAGTTTTTGAAAGCCTTTTTCAGAAGCTAAAAGAGCATCATTACTAATATCTAAAATACTTGTATAGTGTGCCTGCATCATAAAAAAACGAACAGCTGAAGGAGAAAAGGCTTTGCTTAAAATTGAATTTTCTCCAGAAAAAATTTCATTAGGTAAAATACTATTTCCGGTAGATTTTGCCATTTTTTTACCATTTAGGGTAAGCATATTGGCATGCATCCAGTAATTTACAGGTGAATGTCCGTTGCAAGCTTCCGCTTGTGCTATTTCACACTCATGATGAGGAAACTTCAAGTCCATCCCGCCACCGTGAATATCAAAAGTTTCTCCAAGATATTTGGTGCTCATGGCGGTACATTCTAAATGCCACCCAGGAAAACCATCTCCCCAAGGTGATGGCCAGCGCATAATATGCTCTGGTTCGGCTTTTTTCCAAAGCGCAAAGTCTTGAGGGTTTTTCTTTTCATCTTGAGCTGCAAGTTCACGAGTATTGGCAATCATATCTTCAAGCTTTCTGCCACTTAATTTACCATACTCATGCGTTTCATTAAATTTAGCTACATTAAAATATACCGACCCATTAATTTCATAAGCAAAACCTTTTTCAAGAATTTCCTTTATGATTTCAATTTGTTCAATAATATGGCCTGTAGCAGTTGGTTCAATGCTAGGAGGTAAAAAATTAAACTTTTCTAAGATACTATGAAAGTCCAAGGTGTAACGTTGAACTACCTCCATTGGTTCCAATTGTTCTAAACGTGCTTTTTTTGCAATTTTATCTTCGCCATCTTCGGCGTCATCAACCAAATGACCAGCATCGGTAATATTTCTAACATAACGTACTTTATAACCTAGGTGTTTAAAGTATCTGAAAATCATGTCGAAAGACATAAACGTACGGCAATTTCCTAAATGAACGTTGCTATATACCGTTGGACCACAAACATACATGCCTATATGACCTACGTTTATGGGTTTAAAAACTTCTTTTTTTCCAGTAAGGGAATTGTATATTTTTAACGTTTGAGAGTTTTTCAATGGCATTATTTAGAAACAATTAGAAGTTGGTATCAAGGTTTATGTAATCTAAAAATTCATGACGAGTAGCCTCTTCTTTAAATTTTCCTCCATACTCAGCTGTTACCGTACTACTTTCAATATCTCTTATTCCTCTAGAATTTACACAAAGGTGCTTGGCATCAATGACACATGCAACATCTTCAGTACCTAAAACTCGTTGTAATTCTCTTACAATTTGAATGTTTAAACGTTCTTGTACTTGTGGTCGTTTTGCATAATAATCCACAATACGATTCATTTTACTTAGACCAACTACCGTTCCGTTAGATATATATGCAACATGAGCTCTACCAACTATTGGTAACAGATGATGCTCACAAGTAGAATAAAGTGTAATGTTTTTTTCAACAAGCATTTCGCCATACTTGTATTTATTGTCAAATGTTGAGGCCGAAGGTTTTTTATCTGGATTTAAACCTCCAAATATTTCCTTAACAAACATTTTAGCAACCCTATTCGGGGTGCCTTGTAAGCTGTCATCAGTTAAATCAAGACCTAAAGTGTCCATGATTTCTCTAACATTTTCCTTAATCTTAGCTATTTTTTCTGCATCAGACAATGCAAAAGCATCTTTGCGGATTGGGGTCTCTTCAGATGAAGAAATATGATCGTTTCCAATCTGTTCAAATTGGTCTTCCAAGGTGTTGTCAATTTTCATTTAAATGTGACTTTAACGAACTGCAAAGATATACATAAAATGCCACTTAATAGCACGTAATGGCTGTTACACAACATAAATTAGTGTTAAGAAAACACTTCAATTATTTTCGTAGATACCAAATTGGTTACTAGTAATGAATAAATTAAGTGTTGTTTTTTACTGCATGTTTATGCAGGGTATTGTTATGGCTTTTGGGCAAATCGCGTCTGATTGTACTAATGCAATTCCTATATGTAGTAACACACCTATAAATGGAGGCACTTCTGGATTTGGCTTGGATGATTTTAATGGAGGACAAACTAGTGGTTGTTTAGAAAGAACAACTAGCGGTTTTATTGAAACAAATTCTGCCTGGTATAGGTTTAGAACCGGTGCAAGTGGTCAATTAGGGTTTAATATTGGAAGTGATATTAATGAGGATTGGGACTTTGCGCTCTATAGAAGTTCTGATTGTAATAATCTTGGAGAACCAGTTCGTTGTAATTACTTTGAGAATAATGGAGATTTTGCTTTTACCGGCGTTGGGGAAGATCCAACAGGAGCTATGAATTCAGATTTGTATGATGATTGGCTTCAGGTAGAACCAGGAGAGGAATATTATATATTGATTAATAATTTTAGTAATACAAATTCGGGTTTTTCCATTCAGTTTTCAGGAAATATTTTTGTAACCAATCCGGTTGATGCTTTAGATTGTTCTATTATAACAAACCTCCTGGGTCCTCCAATTGCAGCATGTGATTCTGATACTGTTACTTTGGATGCTACGACTTCAGGAGCTATTAGCTATGAGTGGTTTTTGTCTCTTGATAATGGTGTTACTTATACCCCACTCCCTACGGAAGTGAATGCGACTTTAGATGTTGCTGTTTCTGCTTTATATAGAGTTCGTGTTGGTATTAGCGGAGCACCTTCAATTCCTAGTGAAGTACAGGTGTCTTTTGCGCCTCCAGTTACCGCTTTTCCTATTGCTGATGCCGTAATGTGTTCTGGAGATGGTAGTTATGATTTGTCACAAAAAAACAATGAAGTTTTAAATGGAGATACATCAAACGAGTTTGTGGTTAACTATTTTGCTACTGAAAATGATGCAATTCTTGGAGAAAACGTTTTACCTGTTAATTATACTCCAACAGTAACTCAAGATGTTTATACGCGTGTATCGTCAATAGAAAACCCAAGTTGTTTTGATATTGAACAATTTGAAATAACAGTACTAGAAACACCTAATTTAACCTTTGAAGAAAATGTTTTTTTGTGTGAGGGAGTCACATCGACTATTATTGGAGAAACGGTCCCGAATCCTGCTTATTCATATGCTTGGAGCACTGGAGAAACAACACCAAATATTACAATTAATCAGGCTGGAAGTTATATGCTTACTACGGTAAATACCGTTGGCAGTGAAAGTTGTCTTGCAACAAGAACGGTTACTGTTGTAATTTCGCGAAGTCCATCTATAGTTGATGTTGATATTGAAGGTTTACAAGATAATAATAGAGTAACCGTAATGACTGATGTTGAAGGAGATTTTGAATATCAATTAGATGATGCTGAACCTCAAAACAGTAACATATTTTCAAATGTTTCAGCTGGAGAACATACCGTGCAAATTATAGATTTAAATGGGTGCGGTACTGTTTCAGAAGATATTGTAGTTGTAGGGTATAACAAGTTTTTTACGCCAAACGGAGATGGTCCAAATGATGAATGGACTATTTATGGAATGTCTGAATTGGTGAATCCTATGGTTTCCATTTACGATAGGTACGGAAAACTTTTGCATCAATTATACGGAAATGTAACATCTTGGGATGGCACTTTTAATGGCAAACCAATGCCATCTACCGACTACTGGTTTAAGCTTTCTTATACTGATAATACTGGCCAGCAAAGAGAAGCTAAGTATATAAATAGTCATTTTGCGCTAAGGCGCTAAAAACGTTGCATTTTATGTATTTCATCGATTAAGTGCTAAAATTATTCGTCCATTATACTAAAAATGCTTAGCCGTAGTTATACTATTGACCAAAAAGGTATAATGTTTAGCCCCAAAACTATGCGAAAACTTGTTTGTGCAGCTTTCTTGATATTGTCTTATTTAACTGTAAACGCGCAAAACCCTGGTTCTGCGGATTGTAGAACCGCAATTCCAATATGTGCAGATGCCTCTATTGATAATACTGTTGATGGAGTGGGAGATGTAGATGATTTTGACCCTGATGTGATTAGTTTTACCGGTTGTTTAGGAAAAGGGGGTATTGATGCAGATGGTAATATAGAGTTTAATAGTGCTTGGTTTGTTTTTAGAGCAGGTAGAGATGGGCAATTAGGCTTTGATATAGAAGCTCTACCAATTTCAGGAAATGATAGTCCGTCTGCTGAAATAGATTTTGCCTTATACGGTCCAGATGTTGATTGTGCTGATATAAGCGGAGGTATTGAGCCTATACGTTGTAACTATGAAGCTAATGAAACTGATTTTACAGGCTTAGGAGTAAATAATGGTTATTTAGATGGTAGTAGTAGAGAAGGAGAACCTTATTATACTGATAGTGAAAATACCTATGATGAGTGGCTGGATGTTCAAGAAGGTGAAATATATTATTTATTTATAAATAATTTTGAAGCAAATTTAAACGGAGATCCTGAGCCTTTTAAAATTACATTCACCGGAAGTTCAGTTGATGCGGATGCTGATAGTGCTTTGGATTGTGATTTTAGAGACCAGTTTTTAGGGCAAGATATTAGTGCATGTGCAGGTGATATGGTGACACTAAGTGCTTTAAATTCTCCTGCAGGGTCTGATATAGTAAATATTCAATGGAGTGCAGATTACGATGGTGATGGAGTTCCAGAAGTTAATTTAGCTGGCGGTGGTCTTTTTGGAGCAGAATTGGAAGTTACAACTACAGGAAATTATTTTGTGCGTATCGAAACCAGTGCAGGGCCAACTTTTCCTGTGTTAGATGATATTATGGTTACGTTTTATGATCCTCCTAATGATTCAGATGTGTCCGTTGAAATTATAGATACCAATTTAGCTATTGATCCTGATAGAAATGATGTGGAAATTGTTATAGCTAGTCCAGAAGTTTATGAATACGCTATTAACGGTGGTGAATTTCAAGACGAAGCTATTTTTAGAGATATCCCTTCAGGAATAAATACCGTAATTGTACGCAATAGATATGGGTGTGGAGAAACAAACCCAATAGAGTTTTTGGTGATAGGTTACGATAAGTTTTTTACTCCAAATGGTGATGCGGCTAATGATACATGGAATATTAGAGGGGTAGAGCAATTAGTAAACCCTAGAACATATATTTATGATAGATACGGCAAATTACTTGCGCAAATAGAGCCTGGGGCTTTGGGTTGGGATGGCACTTACAACGGTAGACGAATGCCTTCAACCGATTATTGGTTTAGGTTTGAATACAGTCAAGACGAGTCAGGTGTTAGAGTAGCAAAGCTTAGAAAAACACATTTTAGTCTTAAACGATAAAGTCGGTAAGCTCTCTTATTAGAAATTAATGGTATAGCTTAATGTGGCGTTTGTATTTGTATGACTAATCAATGCTGGAGTATTTAATCCAGTGTTAAATAAAAAATCATTTACATCTTGTTTTGTTTGGTTGACAGCCAAATCTAAACGACTGCTTCCAAAGCTAAAACCAATTCCACCAGAATATCCTTGTAAATCTCCAATAGTTGTGTTTTTAAAAGGGCTGGTTTTAAATTTATATCCACCTCTAAGGCTAATTCTGCCAGCACGATATTCTCCACCCAAGCGATATGTAGAAACTTGTCCAAGTTGATTGGAAATATCTTCGTTTGGTATTGAAAAATCTACGTCAGTTGTTGTTTTTAACTTAGCCTGAGACATATCTTGGTAGTCATAGTCAAAACTCAATAGTCCATTTTTTCCAAATATTAAAGCCAAACTTCCAGTAAGTTTGCTTGGAGTTATAATGGTATATGGGTCATATCTATTAACTAAATTAAAATCTATTTGTTCAATATCAACATCCGCGATATCGGAAAAAACACGTTGGGAGAAATCATCGGTCAATCTATACCAAGTTGGTGTTTGGTAGCTTACTCCAACTCTAACCATATCGTTTAGTTTTGCAATTGCACCGATATTTGCAGAGTAACCAGAACCTTCAGTTTGTAAGAGGTTGTCGAACTCTGTTGATTGTATTGGCGAGCCAGAGTTATAGCCAGTTTCTGTAAATTCGTCATACTTTTCAAATACAATGTTTTGTACGTTTATAGCGGCTCCTATATATAAGAAATCCTCATATTGACCAGCAACATTCAATGTAAACTTGCTGTTAAAACCTGAAGAAGTTCTTAATAGTCTTTGGTTTACAGAGCTATATTCTGCATTTCTAATATAGGTAGTAGTTGCGTTATCATCCACAGTAGGGTCAATAATTCCACCAAAGAAGCCTAAAAATGCCTGTTGGTCTAAAAAACCTAAATCAGAACCAATGTTTAGGTAAGCATCTGCAACATTTTCGTTTTCTTGTAATAGCAAATTTCCAAATGGAGTTCCATTTGCATTTTCTAAAAAATAATTATCAACTCCTTGATTGCTTGCTCCAGATATAAACACTTGGTTTTCATAATTTTCGACAACATCATAATTTGCTGCTATTGCAATTTTTTGCCAACCTGAATCTCTTCCGTTACTTTTAAAAACCATAACACCTCCAACTTGGTTAATGTCTATGTCATGATTAATTTCGCTATTTACACTGTTAAAGTATCTTGCAGAATTGTCTTTAATATAGTGTGTGCCAGAAATAGTTAACAGCGTGTTGTTAAAGACGGCAGCTCCTGCAGGGTTAATAGTAGTGGCAGATAAATCACCACCCAGTGCACCAAAAGCACCAGACATACTTTGAAAACGAGCTGTTCCTTGCGTGTTATCTGTTCCAAATCTAAGAACATCATTAATTCCTTGCGCGGTAACAACGGTACATAGCAATGCCATTATGAAAGTTAAAAGGCTTTTCATGGTTTATTTTTTTAGTAAAGTTTTTGAAATATCATTTAGTTTCTACGCCCTCTTCCTCCTGAAGATCTAGAGCCACCAGAACTTCTTGAGCTACTTCCTGAACTTCTATAACTGCTTCCTGAACTTCTACTACTGCTTCGTCCAGAGCTATAACTGCTTCTTGAGCTGCTACTGCTTCTGCTAGGGCTATAGCTTCTACTTCTTGAAGGGGTAGAAGAGCTTCTGTAACTACTGCTTCTAGATGTTCTGTTTCCTGAGCTTCTGTAAGTTGAACGACTAGGTGATGTTGCTCTAGATGTTCTTGATGTACCACTACTACGGTAAGCACTGCTTCTTCTAGGAGTTGTGCTTCTATAATATTGATTTGTTCTAGAACTACTACTTCTTGGTGTAGCTCTGGTGCTTCTACTCGCGCGGTAAGCTCTATTTTGGTCTACTCCCACAATTCGTCTAGAAGTTGTATTACTTCTATAACTTCGAGAGTTTCTAGATGGAGTACTTCTTCTTGTAATTGTGTTTCGGTTTGCTAAAGCTGTGGAGCGTGAAGTGTTTCTGTAGCTACGAGAACTTCTAGAATTTGTATTATATGTTGATCTGCCACGAACCGTACTTCTTGAGTTTCCGGCTACAGGATAATTGCTTCTGGTGTAACCTCTGCGTCCATAAGTACGAGCATAATTGTTATAGTATCCATATCTGCTATAGTTGCCGTATCCGTAGGCATAACCATAAGGCGGGCAATAAAACGGGCTATTAAAACCGCCCCAACCGTATCCGTATCCACCCCAGCCCCGGTAATTCCATCTGTTCCATCTATTCCATCCATAATAGTTCCAACCAAGACCACCCCAGCCCCAGTTATTCCAACCCCAATTATTCCAGCCAAAGCCACCCCAACCCCAGTTGTTCCATCCATTATCATGAACATTTATGGTCACCTGAGTGGAGTTGTCACCCCAAGCTCCAAAACCGTCATAATCGTTATCAGGACTATAATAATCTGTTAGTTGAGATTCATTAATACTATCATTTTCAACAGAACTTGAATAAGAATCTACATCAGTAAAAATTTCGTCATCCAAAATCTCGTTGTATTGGTCAGCTTTTTGACCAAAATAGTCTGAATATGTACTGTTTTTATTATTTTTTTTAGGTGCTACTTGGGTTTGTCTATTTTCAACAACCGTAGTACTATTACCTGAGTAAATACCATCATTGTCATAATACGACGCTGGTTGGTAAGTACCACAAGAAACTATAACAATGCCAAGAAACGCCAACATAGCAATTGCGCGAATTCTTGAGTGAGGTGTAGAGTGTATCATCCTTGTAAAATTAATTGTTGAACAATATAAAAATAACTAGTTTTACCGAATTATTTTTCTGTTACAATCACAAGTTTTGTGCCAAACTACATATAATGAGTAAAAAATTAACAAAGAGAAGCGAGGATTATTCTAAATGGTATAACGAACTTGTCGTTAAAGCCGATTTGGCTGAAAATTCAGGAGTGAGGGGGTCAATGGTTATTAAGCCATATGGCTATGCTATTTGGGAGAAAATGCAGGCTGAGTTAGATAGAATGTTTAAAGAAACAGGTCATGAAAATGCATATTTTCCACTTTTTATACCTAAATCTTACCTGAGTAAAGAAGCAAGTCACGTTGAAGGTTTTGCTAAAGAATGCGCAGTTGTAACCCACTATAGATTAAAAAATGCAGAAGATGGTTCTGGTGTAATCGTAGATCCGGAAGCTAAATTGGAAGAAGAGCTTATTGTAAGACCAACATCTGAAACTATTATCTGGGATACATATAGAAAATGGATTCAGTCATATAGAGACTTACCTTTGTTAATTAACCAGTGGGCAAATGTTGTACGCTGGGAAATGCGTACACGTCTTTTCCTTCGTACCGCTGAATTTTTATGGCAAGAAGGACATACGGCCCATGCAACTGAAAAAGAGGCTGTTGAAGAAGCGGAACAAATGATGCATGTTTATGCAGATTTTGCAGAAAATCATATGGCGGTTCCCGTAATAAAAGGAGTGAAAACAGAAAGCGAAAGATTTGCAGGGGCAGTAGAAACCTATTGCATTGAGGCCTTAATGCAGGATGGAAAGGCATTACAAGCAGGTACCTCTCACTTTTTAGGGCAAAATTTTGCCAAGGCTTTTGATGTTAAATTCGCAAATAAAGAAGGAAAAAAAGAGCACGTTTGGGCAACCTCTTGGGGTGTTTCTACACGTTTAATGGGAGCGCTGGTAATGACGCACAGTGATGATAATGGATTAGTTTTGCCTCCAAAATTGGCGCCAATACAGGTTGTAATTGTTCCTATTTATAAAGGTTTAGAGCAGTTAGATATTATTTCGGAAAAAGTAAGCCCTTTGGTGAAAGAATTGCGAGCTAAAGGTATTTCGGTAAAATTTGACTCTAGAGATACTCATAAACCAGGGTTTAAGTTTAATGAATATGAGCTTAAAGGTGTTCCTGTACGTTTAGCCATTGGCCAACGTGATTTAGAAAATGGAACTTATGAAGTAGCACGTAGAGATACTTTAGAAAAGGAAACTGTTCCTGCTGAGGAGGTAATTTCTAAGATAGAGTTTTTAATGAAAGATATTCAGGCGAATATTTATAAAAAAGCCGCTGATTATAGGAAAGAGCACATTACAGAGGTTGATTCTTACGAAGAATTCAAAGATGTAATAGAAAACAAAGGAGGATTTGTTGCGGCTCACTGGGATGGTACTACAATATCTGAGGATAAAATAAAAGAGGAAACAAAAGCTACAATTCGCTGTATACCTATTGATGCTAAGGAAGAATCTGGTACCTGTATTATCTCAGGAAAACCTTCTGCAAAAAGAGTGTTATTTGCAAAAGCATATTAAAAATTAAAAAAAAAATATGTAGCTCTTGCGATAGTAAAAAATAATTGTATTTTTGCATCCGCAATTGTGCAAAGTATGGTCCGTTCGTCTAGGGGTTAGGACGCCAGGTTTTCATCCTGGTAACAGGGGTTCGATTCCCCTACGGACTACAAGAGTTTATGATTTTAATATTGTAAATTTTTATTTTATTGGTTTTGGTCCGTTCGTCTAGGGGTTAGGACGCCAGGTTTTCATCCTGGTAACAGGGGTTCGATTCCCCTACGGACTACAAG